>NZ_LIVU01000001.1:0-1087027 GCF_001905625.1 Micromonospora sp. TSRI0369 | reverse complement strand
CGACTGCCCCCCCCCCGCCGCCCTCGCCGACTTCCTGCTGGTCGACGCCGCCCCGCCGAAGCCCGAACCGGGCCTGCTCGCCGAGCTGGACCGGCTGGAGGCCGCGTTCGCCGCTCACCGGGTTACCCAACACTCTCTCAGGCCGGGAACGGACGGTTGGCGCGTGCGTCGGTGAGGACGGCGGTCCACCAGGCCAGCTCGGCCAGCGCACTGGACAGCGCCTTGTTCGTGCCGTCGGCGGGTGAGAAGCGGTTGCCGTCGTCCAGGGCCTCCCACGGGGCAGCCAGTCCGAGGCAGCGTCGCGTGGTGACCATGTTCAGTTCGGCCAGTACGCCGCGCAGGTGTTCGATCGCCGCGTACCCGCCCTGGACTCCGTAGGCGACGACGGCGGCGGGCTTGAGCATCCACGCGGTGTAGTGCCAGTCGATGAGCCGCTTCAGCGATGCGGGGTAGGAGTGGTTGTACTCCGGGGTGACGAACACGAACGCGTCGGCGGCATCGATCCGGTCGGCAACCTCGGTCTTCGGGCCGCCGCCGGGAGAAAGCTGGGCGTCGTCGGGCAACGTGATCTCGGCGAGGTCGATCAGGTCGACGTGCACGCCGCTGCTCTGCTTGAGCGCGGCGACGACCCATTCGGCGATGGTCGGGCTCATCCGCCCGTCGCGAAGGCTGGAGGCGATCACCGCGATTCGCGTCGTGGCCGACGCGGCGGTGGTGGAGTGGCGATGCGCGTGTGCTGTCGGAGCGGTCATGTCCACCACGCTGCGGGTTGAACATATGTTGAAGTCAAGCCGGATCGACGCGCATCGTCGGGGGAAGCAACCCCTCGCGGGCGTACGGTGAGGACATGACGCTCACGAGCCCGCGCCTGGCATACGCCACCGTCAGCGAGGTCGCCGCGGACAGTGGAGTCGCGCCCTCGGCGGTGCGGTTCTACGAGAAGCACGGCGTGATCAACGCGGTGCGGACCGCGGGCAACCAGCGCCGGTTCGACGAGTCCGCTGCCTGCCGCATCCATGTCGCCAAGCTCGCCCAGCGGGTCGGGTTGACGGTGCGCGAGATCGCCGAGCTGTTCTCCGCGCTTCCCGCCGACCCAGGGCCCGAGGATTGGGGCCGGGTCGCCGAGCGCATCGTCACCGAGGCCGAGCAGCGCGTGGCCGACCTCAAGACCCGGCTCGAACTGCTCGGTTCGGGTGCCAGGCTCTGCGATCTGGGAGCGGCACTGGACTCCTGACGCCGCCGGCAGGCGCCACCCTTGACTTCACCATATGTTGAAGGTCGAGGCTGCCGGTATGAGCATTCGACCAGCCGCACCAGCCCCGGCCCAAGCCCTCGCCGAGTGGCTCGCCACGACTCCGGCCGGCCTGCGGCCGGACCTGATCGCCGACGCCGCCGCCGAGGCGGCGATCGTGGGTCTCGGCGTGAGCACCCGCGAGGCGCACGAGGTGCTCGACTTCGTCACCGACACCACCTGGCTCCTGGTCGAGCGCGGGTTCACGACCGTCGCCGTGCTGGACAACCAGCGCGTTGCCGACCTCTACGACAGGTACGTGTCCGGTCAGGACGTCGACATCGACCACGCGCTCGCCCAGGCCTGGGGGCCGTGGCAGGTCGGCGAGATGCGCGATGCGCTGGTCTGGTTGCGTGAGCACAACCGGGCCCGGGCCGAAGCGCCGGTCCGGATCATCGGTGTCGCCGGCTCACGTGTCCTGTCCGCGGACTACCCCCGCATCGTCGACCTGCTCGCGGCCATCGACGGGAGCACCGCTGCGAGAGTCGAAGCGCTCCTTGACGTCATCCGTGTCGCCCACAGCAGCGGCGAACACGTGCTGCGCGCCCGTGGCACCCACCCGGGCACCCCGTTCGTCGAATTGGCACGCGCCGCCCGGGCCCACGCGGCCGAACTGCCGCCCGGCGACGGGCAGGACGCCGCGCTGGAACTCCTCGACGCCGTGGTGGATTTCCACGCACGCGCGATCGGCGTCGGACACGACATGGTCCGGGAGGAACACGCCGCCGCCGGTCGGCTCCTGGACCACCACCGACGCACCGGGGAACGGATCGTGCTGTGGGAGGGCAGCACCCACGTCGCCGCGCATTCCAGTGCCATGCTCGGCTCCCGCCTGCGAACCGAGCTGGGAGATCGGTACGTCGCCGTGCACATCGCCTTCGGCCACGGCGAGATCGCGAGGGCCGCCATCCCCGAACCACGGCCGGACTCCATCGAGGCCCAACTCGCCGGCGCCGGCGGCGGGCGCAGCCTGCACCTGCGTACGCCGTCGTCGGCAGCGGCTGCCGGAGAGCTGGACCGTTCCTGGCCCACCCGGATCATCTCCGGCCTGTACGACCCCGCCGAGGACGCCGAGCACTACGTCGAGCTGCCGTCGCTCCGTCAGAGCTTCGACGCGCTGGTCTACATTCCCACCATCACTCCCGCTCGGCCGGCGTGACGCGCTCAGCGCCTCGTCTCGTACCTGCTCAGGGTCACGCCGCCGGGGAACGTCCGCGTCTCCACCAGGTCGAGCTTCGACCAGCCGTCCAGCGCACCGAAGAACGGTGTGCCGGCGCCCACGAGGACCGGGTGGGTGACGATCTCGTACTCGTCGATCAGCCCGGCCCGCATGGCTGCCCTTGCGAGCGTCGCGCCACCGACCCTCATCGGGCCGCCGTCCTCGGCCCTGAGTCGGGCGATCTCGGCGACGGCGTCGCCGGTGAACAGGCGGGCGTTCCAGTCGACCTTGTCGATCGTGGAGGAGAACACCACCTTCGGCGTGTCCCGCCAGTTCCGGGCGAACTCGATCTGCGCCGGCGTGGCGCCCGGCTGCTGGTCGCCGGTCGGCCAGTAGCCGCTCATGTTCTCCCACAGGCGTCGCCCGTACAGGAACAGGCCGATTGCCCGCTCCTGATCGAGCCACCACTGGAACAGTTCGTCGCTCGATTCGCCCCAGCCGATGTCGTCGCCGGGCGCGGACACGTAGCCGTCCACTGTCAGGTTCATGCCGTAGATCAGTTTCCGCACTGCGCATGCCTCCGTCGGTCGGTCCCGCAACACCAGACCAGCCGGGCGACGGGAACTGATCGGTGCACACCGCAGGTCAGTCGTGGCGGTGACGCACGATGTAGTCGATGTGGCGGATGGTGTCCCGGCGGTCGTGCTCGCTGATCGAGTCCCACAGGTCCGCCAGCCAGTAGAGCGATACGGACAGCATCCACGCCCATCCGCGTACCCAGGTCGCCTCGTCGAACCCGAGCGCCTCACGGTAGGCGGCTCGCGCGCGGGCGTCGAACAGGCTCCAGCCGGGTCGCGTCTCGACGGCCGGATCGCCGCGGCCCAGCCCGCCGAAGTCGATCACCCCGGTGAGCCGGCCCCGGTCGACCAGCAGGTTGCCCGCCAGGAGATCACCGTGCAGCCACACCGGCGGGCCGGGCCACTCGTCCGCCGTCATCGCCTCGTCCCACGCCGCGGTCACGGCCCGGCCGTCGATCCGGTCGCCCAGCGCCGCGATCGACCGGCGGGTCAGTTCGTCGCGCTGCACCAGGGGTACGCCGCGTTGGATCCCCTCTTTGACCGGCCCGTCCATCGGGTCGATCGCGATCATTGCCCGTACGAAGCCGGCGAGGTCGACGGCGAGGTCGACGTGATCCTGCCCGGCTTGCGGGTTGTCCCCGTCGAGCCACGGGACGACGGTCCACGGCCACTGATAGTCCCCGCCCGGTCGGCCCACCGCGACCGGCACCGGCACGGGCACCGGGAGATGGGGCGCGAGTCGCGGCAGCCAGGTCGCGTCGGTCGCCACCTGGTCGACCGCCCACGGCGCCCGTGGCAGCCGTGCCGTCAGGGAATCGCCCAGCCGGAACAGCGCGTTGTCGGTGCCGTTCAGCGGCTGCGGCACGATCGGCAGGTCCGACCATTCGGGGAACTGCTCGCCGATCAGGGCGCGTACGTGCTCCACGGTGACGACGATTTCTCCAGGGCGCATCGGCGCGACCGTAGGACCCGCCGGATCACCCGGTCAATCGAATTCGGAGCCGCCCGCGTCGTCGATCGGCGGTCGCCCCGACGTGACCCTGATCATGAACCGATCGGTACAGAACCCTGCTACGGTTGGCTCAGAACCGAGCGGTACAAAATTCGAACGTGGGTCCGTTCGGCCACGGTCGGCCCGTGCACACGGTCCGGCACCAGCAGATGGGAACGAACGATCATGAGCGCCACTGCCACCAACACCGAAGCGGGCATGTCCACCCAGGAAGTCCGCGACTTCTACCTGCGGTACGTCGACCTGGCGAACAAGCGGGAGTTCGACCGCATGGCCGACTTCGCCCACGAAGAGGTGATCATGAACGGCACGCCGGTCCGGATGGCGGACATGGTGGCCGAGTTCTACAAGCACGTCGAGGCGGTGCCGGATCTCCACTGGGAGATCCAGGATGTCGTCGTCGAGGGCGACCGGATCGCCGCCCGCCTCGTCGACACCGGCACGCCCGTCAAGGAGTGGAACGGCCTGGCCCCTACCGGCGCCTCGGTCTCGTTCGTCGAGACCGCCTTCTACCGGCTCCAGGATGGCAAGTTCAAGTACATGTCGTACCTGATGGACACCGACTCGGTGCGGCGGCAGCTCGCCGGCTGACGGGGGAATCCGGAAAACGCGGCGCGCCCAGCCCGATGAGGCATCGAGCTGGGCGCGCCCAGGGAACTATGCGACGAAGCGGGAACGACGCCGGCGTCCGATGACGTAGCTCGCGCCGCCGAGGAGCAGCAGCGCCCCGCCGATGCCGGCCACGGTCGCGGTGTCGGCGCCGGTCACGGGCAGCCCGCCGCCCTCGCCACCACCGTCGCCGCCGGGCGCGCCCGCGCTGGCGGAGGGGGTGACGGGCGGAACGACTGTCGACGTGGCGCTGGGCGTCGCGGTCGGCGTGGTCGTGGGCTGAGACGGCGTCGGAGTCGCCGTCGGCTGGGACGCGCAGTCGAGCGCACGAGCCTCGTACAGGCCGTTGTTCAGGTAGGCGAGGTAGGCCTCGACGGACGGGCTGTCGAGCACCTTCTGTGCGGCGGCCCGCACGTTGGTGCCGGCGCGCGTCATCGTCTGGCCGATCGAGACGCGCAGAGCCGTCGCCCAGCGATTCTCCACGTTCTTGAGGTATGCGCGAAGGTCGTCCGAGGTGCCCTTCAGTCGCTCCTCGATCTCGCCCGGCAGAACGGGCAACGATTCGGCCTGCGCCTCGGCCAGCAGCCGGTACGCCAGCAGCCGCAGTTCGGAAACGGTGGCCGTGTCCAGGTCGATGGTGACAAGCTCGCGGAAATCCTTGTACACCTTGCGCTCGACCGTCTGGCAGGACTCGTTGAGCCCGGGCGCTGCGGTCTGCGCCACCGCAGGCGCCGCCGGAATCACAAAGGCCAGCGCCACCAGGGCACCGGCCGGAATCTTCCATTGCATGTGGACTTTCCTCCCCGTGTAGATCAAAACATGGAGATGTTACCGGCGTCTGTCCGAAACGCAAGGGGCATTGATGTGGTCGGGCGTGCGCAGAATTGCGCTAACGGCGCAGTCGATCAACCGCCTCTTTTATCGCCGCGACCCGGCTCACCAGCGGGCCGGCCGGCACGTCGGCGAGGTCGAATCCGGCCTCGCGATAGGTCAGCTCGTGGATTCGCTCGAAGACGAGTGATTCCTCGAACGTGATCCGGCGAGCGGCTGTCGCCTCGACGAAACCCTGATGGCGTACGAAGAAAACGGTCCGCTCGTAGTGGCGATTCGCTGTCATGTCCTTGATTTCGTCGAGCAGCGCGGGCGGTGCGGCCAGGCCCAGATAGCGGCACAACGCCAGCGTGCAGACGGGCGAACGGTCGTGAAAGACGACCTCGCCCGCGCTTGTCACGGCTCGGCGACGGCGCTCCCGCTGAAGGTCCAGCACCAGGTCGGCGAAGCCCGGCTCACGCCACGGCTTCGGTCGTCCGAGCGCCTGGTGAAGCGCGATCACGTCGGTCGCGGCCTCCTCCACGACGGGATATCCGTCGATCTCCAGGTGTCGGAGGATCGCTGTCTTACCGGAGCCGGGGGCGCCGGTGAGGATGTATCCGGGCATGACGTCCTCCAAGTCGCGAGCAATGCGCTTGATAGGCAAGCCGTCGCTTGCATATGGTGGGTGAGGTGGGCGATCTGTACCAGGCGCTGGCCGACCACACCCGCCGCCTGATCCTCGACGAGCTGACCGAGCGCGACGGTCAGACGCTGTTCGAGATCTGCGGTCGCCTGGCCACGAAGCACCAGGTCGGCTCGTCCCGGCAGGCGATCTCGCAGCACCTCGACGTCCTGGAGGCCGCCGGCCTGGTCGTCACGCGGCGGCAGGGTCGCTACAAGTTCCACCACCTCGACACCCGGCCGCTGCGGGTCGTCACCGAGCGATGGCTCAGGTCCGCCGCACCCACTCAGGAGAACCCATGAGAATCAACCTCACCAGCGTGTACGTCGACGACCAGGACAAGGCCCTGCGCTTCTACACCGAGGTGCTGGGCTTCGTGCCGAAGACCGACGTGCCGACCGGGGAGTACCGCTGGCTGACTGTGGTCTCGCCGGACGCCCCGGACGGCGTGGAGCTGCTGCTGGAACCCGACGCCCACCCGGCCGCCAAGGCGTTCAAGGAGGCGCTCGCGGCCGACGGCATTCCGCTGACGCAGTTCGCGGTGGACGACGTGGCCGCCGAGCATGACCGGCTGCGCAGCCTCGGCGTGCTGTTCACCCAGGAGCCGGTCGACATGGGCCCGGTGACCACAGCGGTGTTCGACGACACCTGCGGCAACCTGATCCAGATCGCACAGTACCGGTAGTGGGGCGCTGACTCCGCGCGGAATTGCTGGACACGATCGGTCACCCTGACGGCATGACGGTGTGGCGGCGCCCGTACTCGCTGGACCTGGCCACCGGCGGCGCGATGTGCGCGGTGGTGGGGACGGCCGCTTTCCTGGTGTTCCTCGTGTTCGCGGGCGTTCGCGGCGTTTACCCGGGCCCGATGGCGGCGTTCGCCGTGGCTTGGACCGCCGTCGGCCTGGTCGTCTGGGTCCGCCGCGCGATGCTCGGCGCCTGGGTGAGCCCTGTCGGCATACGTTCCCGCTCGCTGCTCCGCACGACCACAGTGCCGTGGGCGTCGGTCGTGGAGATCCACAGCGGTACGGCTTCGATAGTGGGCCTGGACATGGGACGCGACGCGATCGTCATCGAGCGGACCGACGGCGAGCCGGTCCAGACGCCGATCCAGTCCGGCGCCATCGTCCGGCCGATCCGCCTGGAGCTGTTCCGGCTGGTCACCTGGCCGGAGCACTACGACGAGATCCTCGCGACCCTGCGGGAGTGCCACCGCAACGCCCGGCCGCCGGAGCAGCGCGCGGCGGCGAACCCGGCGCCGGATCCGGTCCGCGCCGACCGTCCGGACCGGACCCGGCCGCCTGCGCCGAGCGCCGGGCGGCGGCGTGACATCCACGCGCTGACCCGGCAGTACGAGCGCGGGGTGCTGACCGACGCCGAGTACGCGGCCGAGTTGGCGCGGCTGCGGGGTGACGAGTAGGCGTCAGGCGAGCCGGTCGAGCAGTTCGCGGCTGCGGCTCACCACGAGCGCGGTCGCCTCGGCGTCGTACGAGGGCAGCGAGCTGTCGGTGAACAGGTGCCGGTCGCCGGGGTAGACGTACAGCGCGCCGCGTTCGGGGCCGACGATCGACACCAGCTCGCGGGCGGCGTCCACGTCGCCTTCCAGCCCGAAGAACGGGTCCTGCTCCATGCCGTGCACCTGTACCGCCACGTCGTCGGGCCAGGGGCCGATCGCCCACTCACCGGTCACCGGCAGGCAGGCTTCGTAGAGCAGGGCGGCCCGGGCGCCGGGCCGGGTCTGGGCGAGCCGCTGGGCGATGGCGGCGCCCCAGGAGACACCCGCGTGGACGAGGTCGGCGGGCAGGTCGGCGACGACCGCGTCGGCGCGCTGGTCGAGGACGTCGCCGCCGATGCGCTTGACCAGCGCGGCGCCGTCGGAGATGGTGGCCGGCCGTTCGCCGTCGAATAAGTCCGGGGTGTGCACGGTGTGTCCGCCGGCGCGCAGGGAGTCGGCGAGGGCGCGTACGCCGTCGGTGAGCCCTTGAATGTGGTGGAAGAGCACGATTTCGGCCATCACTACACTCCTGAGTTGTCAGACCAGAGTTATCGAACGAACCAGAATCTTAGAACGGTCGAGAAATGTCGGTCAATCAGCGGATCCCGGACTACGACCTCGAGGACCTGCTCGTGGTCACCGCCCCGGAGCAGTTGCGCGCGCTCGCCGACCCGCTGCGCAGCACGCTCCTGGAACTGCTCCTGGAACGCGCCGCCACGGTGAACGAGCTGGCCCGCGCGGTCGACCGGCCGAAGAGCAGCGTCGCGTACCACGTGAACCAACTGGTGGACGCCGGGCTGCTGCGCGTGGTGCGGACCCGGCGGGTACGCGCCATCGAAGAGCGGTTCTACGGGCGTGTCGCCCGCACCTTCTACGTCGGCACGCTCACCCGGACAGAGGACAAGCAGGTCGTGTCCCGGATCAACGGCCTCGCCGAGGCGGCAGCTGAAGCGGCCGCCGCGCACGCCGCCGACGAACTGCGGTGCACGCTCGTGCACGCGCGCATCCCGATCGAGGACGTCCGCGAGTTCTGGGCGGAGGTGCAGGCGCTGGCCCGGCGGTTCGCGCAGATCCCCCGGGCCGGGGACCAGGTGTACGGCTTCGCCGCCGGTCTCTACCCCACGGACGCGCCCACGCTCCCGGACACGGACCCCGCCCCGTCGACGGGGTCTTGCCGGGGCACCGAAGCGGGCAGGCTAGCGTCGGAAGCGTGAGCACCGGATCCCCGCGCGTCCTGCCGGCCGAGCACGGCATCGACGAGGCCGCCGCCGTCCTGCGCGCCGGCGGTCTGGTCGCCTTCCCCACCGAGACCGTCTACGGGCTGGGCGCCAACGCGCTCGACGCGCGGGCGGCGGCGCGGATCTTCCAGGCCAAGGCGCGGCCCAGCTTCGACCCGCTGATCAGCCACCTGGCCGACGCCGCCGATCTGACCGCCCTGGTGGGCGAGGTGCCAGCGGCGGTGGCCGAGCTGGCGAAGCGGTTCTGGCCCGGCCCGCTCACCCTGATCGTGGACCGGCCGCAGATCATCCCGCCGATCGTCACCTCCGGCCTGGACACCATGGCGGTACGCGTACCGGACGAGCCGTCGGCGCGGGCGCTGATCGCGGCTGCGGGCGTGCCGGTGGCCGCACCGAGCGCCAACCGGTTCGGCCAGCTCAGCCCCACCCGGGCCGAGCACGTGGTGGCCGGGCTGGGCGGGGCGGTGGACGTGGTGCTCGACGGCGGGCCCACCCGGTGCGGGATCGAGTCGACGATCGTGGACGCCCGGGGCGACCGGCCGGTGGTGCTGCGGCTGGGCGCGCTGCCGGTCGAGGCGCTGGTCGAGGCGGTCGGCCCGGTCGAGGTGCGCCAGGGCAGCTCGGGCCAGCCGGTCGCGCCCGGGACGCTGGCCGCGCACTACGCCCCGCGTACACCGTTGCGGTTGGGCGCGGCGGCCGAGCCCGGCGGCGGCCGGCGGGGATTCCTGGCCTTCCGGGAGCCACCGGCGGACGGCGACTGGACGGCCGTGGAGGTGCTGTCGCCCGACGGCGACGTGACAGCGGCGGCGGCACGCCTGTTCGACGCGCTGCACCGGCTCGACGCGGCAGGGGTGACCGAGATCGTCGCCGAGCCGGTGCCGGACACCGGCGTGGGCCGGGCGATAAACGACCGGCTGCGCCGCGCCGCCGCCACCTGGCACTAGAACTATTCCGCGTCGGGACGCCCGGGCGAGCCGGGCTGCGGCATGCGGTCCACCAGCTTGGTGAGCGTGCCGTTGGCGAACGTCGCGCCGAGCGCCGAGCCGGTGGCGATGGCCCAGCCGACGGGTCCCATCGGGGTGCAGCCGAAGAACTGGCTGACACCAGGCGTCTGCACCACCACGACCAGCGCGCCCACCGACGCGGCGGTGGCGGCGAGCACGCTGGGGCTGGTGCCGCCGGCCAGCACGGTCTGGCCGAGCTGCGTGCCGATCAGGGACGCCAGCGCGACGGTGCCGGCCCGCCGCCGGGTGCCGGTCCACCTGGCGATCGTCCAGCCGGCCGTCGCGCCCAGCGTGGTCGACGCCGCGCGCAGCCCGATCTCCCGGGTCATGGTGACGCCCAGCGAGGAGTCCGGGCCCTCGCGCAGCAGGTGGTCGGCGCGGTCGTCGGCCGGCGGTCGTACCGCGATGGCGAGCGCCGGCGCGAGGTCGGTGAGCAGGTTGACCAGCAGTAGTTGCCGGCCGTTCAGGGCGGACCGGCCGGTCGCGGCGGCGGTCAGGACGCTGAACGCGATCTCGCCGAGGTTGCCGCCGACCAGGATGCTGAGCGCGTGCCGCACGGACGACCACATGGCCCGTCCCTCGACCAGCGTGGCGATGATCGTCTCCAGCCGGTCGTCGGTGACCACCAGATCGGCGGCCGCGCGGGCGGCGGGTGTGCCACGTTGACCGAGCGCGATGCCGACGTCGGCGAGCCGGATCGCCGGGGCGTCGTTGGCGCCGTCACCAGTCATCGCGACGGTCCGGTCCTGGCGCTGCAACGCCTGGATGATCCGTACCTTGTGGGCGGGCGTGCAGCGCGCCACCACGTCGGTGGCCATCAGGCGCTCGGCGAGCGCGGCGTCGTCGAGCCGGTCCAGGTCGGTGGCGGTGACCACGCGCTGCCCGCCGTCGTCCGGGCTGATGGCGGCGGCGATGGCCTCGGCCGTGGCCGGATGGTCGCCGGTGATCATGACGGTGTGCACGCCCGCCGCCCGGATCCGGGCCACCGCCGGCCGGGCGCTGTCCCGCACCCCGTCGGCCAGCGTCAGGAAACCCACGAAGACCAGCCCGTCGACCTGTTCGTCGCTGACCTGCTCGGTGGAGACCGGGCACTCGGCCACGGCGAGGACACGGTGCCCGGCGCCGGCCCGTCCGGCCAGCATGGCCTGCACCTCCTCGCGTCCGGCCGCGTCCAGCGGCCGGTCACCCTCGGCGGTACGCCGGGACGCGCAGCGCGGCAGCACCGACTCGGGTGCGCCCTTGACGCTGAGCAGCAGCCCGTCGGCGGCACGGCCGACAGCGGCGCTGTAGCCCCGGGACGGCTCGAACGGCAGTCCGGCCGTGGCGGTCCAGTCCGCCGCGCCGGTCCGCTCGACCACCCCGGCGGCGTTCGCGCCGCGGCGTACCGCCCTGTCGGTCTGCTGCGGCAACTCTTCCGGGTCGGCGGCGGACGGGGTGGCCCGCAACGCGGCGGCGAGCGTCATCCGCAACGCGTCGTCGAGCTGGTCCACCGGGGCGTACCTGTCGTCGCCCGCGCCGACCCCGGCCAGCAGCAGCTTGCCCTCGGTCAGCGTGCCGGTCTTGTCGAAGCAGAGCACGTCGACGCGGCCCAGCGCCTCGATCGTCCGCGGGTTGCGGACCAGGGCGCCGTGCTCGGCCAGCCGCCGCGCCGCCGCCAGCTGCGCGGCGCTGACCAGGAACGGCAGCCCCTCCGGCACCGACGCGACGGCCAGGTTCGCGGCGGTCGCCGCCGTCTCGGCCAGGGGTACGCCCCGAAGCAGCCCCGCACCTGCGACAGCGATCGCCGAGGCGGCCGCCAGCGGTACGGCGCTGCTGGTCAGCTTGCCCAGTCGTGCCTCCACACCGCTGGCGGGCGGGGCCTCCCGGGCCATGGCGAGGCTCCGACCGGCCTCGGTCTCCGCGCCGGTGGCGACCACCACAGCGGTGCCGTGGCCGGCGGCGACAGTGGTGCCCTCGAAGAGCATCGAGTGCCGTTCGGCGATGGCCGCCGCGACCACCGGGTCGGGGTTCTTCGCCACCGGCAGCGACTCACCGGTCAGGGACGACTCGTCCGCCTCCAGCCCGTCACTCGTCAGCACCCGGCAGTCGGCCGGTACGGCGTCCCCCGAGCTGATCGTGATCACGTCGCCGCGTACCAGCTCCTCGGCGGGCACCACCCGTTCCGCGCCGTCGCGCAGCACCCGGGCGGTGATCGCCGAGCGGGACAGCAACTCGGCCAGCGACCGTTCGGTGTTGCGCTGGTGCACCGCGCCGACCAGCGCGGAACCGCCCACCACGCCGCCGACCAGTGCGGCGTCGACAAGCGAGCCGAACGCGGCGGAGAGCACCGCCCCGGCGGCCAGCACCGGGGTGAGCGGGTTGGACAACTCCTCGACGAACGAGCGGAGCAACCCGGCCGGACCGTGGTCGTCCCCGACCTCGACGCGCCGCCGCCGGGTCGCCTCGCCCTCGGTCAGCCCGGACGGATCGGTGTCGAGCTGGTCGAGGACGGTCTCCACCGGCATGAGATGCCACGCGCTGAGCGCGGGCGTCGGAGCGCCGGCGCGGTCCGGCAGGCGGTGCGCCCGGAACACGCCGTGCGCGAACGCGGCAGCAGCGGCGCCGTTCACGGCGGCGAGCGTCGGGCGGGGCAGGCGCCGGCGGTCGGCGGTGAACGCGCCGAGCGCGCCGAGCCCGGTGCCGGCCATGGCGATCCGGATGTTCTGCTCGGTCATCCGGCGGGCCACCCCGGCGGCGTCGACGAGCAGGGCCGGCACTCGCAGGTCGTCGCCGACCAGCAGGTGCGCGCCCCACGGGGGCAGGTCGTCCGGGCCGTACACGCCGAGGCCGCAGTCCGACGCGGCGAGCGCCGACCGCTCGCCGGAGACCACCATCACCACCGCGCCCTCGCGTTGCAGGTCGTGCACCGCGTCGGCGAGCCGGGGGCCACCCGGGACGAGCAGGTCGGCGAAGTCGTACCGGCCGTCGTCGGCACCCGCCACCACGAGCCGCAGGCCCGCCTGCCGGGCGGCCGACGCGAGCGCGTCCACCCCCGGCGCGGGTTCCGGCTCGACCCGCAGTACGGCGGCGAGCCGGCCGTTCTCGGCCAGCCCGAGCAGCTGACCACCGTCGGCGCGCAGCCGCGCGCTGTCCGCGGTGTCCCCGGGATCGTCGGGGCCGAGACGGTCCAGCGGGCCGATCCGCCAGCCGTCGGCGGCGCGTACCGCGTCCGGCTCGGCCGGGTCGAACAGCGTGAACGCCCGGCCGGCGACCTGACCCGTGTCGGCGTCGGCCAGCGGCGCCAGGTCGGCCAGCACGCCCCGGTCCGAGCCGAGCACCGCCGCGTCCAGCACCACCGTGTCGATCCGGTCCAGTTCACGCAGCACGCTGCGGTCCATCGCGATCACACCGCGCCGGGCGAGCATCCGGCCCAGCTGTGCGCCGTACCCTTCACGGCCGGAGCCGGGCGCCTTGGGTAGCGAGGAGAGCGCCAGCGCGGCGGCCCGCTTGGGTCCCAGCACCGGCAGCGCCGCCGCCCCGGCTACCGCGCCGGCAGGAAGCATCCGCTTGGCGTAGCGCTCCGGCTGCCCGTCCGGCACCGGGCACGGCCGCTCACCGTCCGGCACCCGGGCCACCGCCCGCTCCGGATCACCGGTCAGGTGCGGCTCGGCCCGCCGCCACGCGGCCAGTTGAGCGGCGCCCTCGCCCCACTGCACCACGCGCTGCGCGCCGTCCAGCACGATCCCGGCCCAGCCGCCGGTCAGACCCTGCACTACCGCCTCGGCCAGCGGGAACAGCACCTCGGCGCGGGGGTCGGCGCGGATGCCGAGCCCGGCCAGCGCGTGCAGCTTCGGGTGCAGGTCGACAGCGCCCAGCAGACCGGCCACCTCGGCCGGAACGGGGGTGAGCGGCAGCACCCGGGTGGCGGCGGAGATGCCCAGCCCGAGCACGTCGGACAGCAGCGCGCCGAAGGTACGGGCGGTGCGCGGGCCGTCCTCGGGCGGCTGCGGCGGCTCGATCTCCGGGTCCGGCTCGTACGGGCAGGTCCGCTCGACTCGGGCCACCGTGGCGATCAGGTCGCGCAGTTTCGGCGCCGGTTCCCCGGTGGCCACCACCACCCGGCCGGACGGCGCGTTCACCCGCGCCCAGTCCACCCCCGGCGTCGACTCCAGCGCCGCCTCGACCTGCCGGGCCAGCCGGTCGCCGCCGTCCTGGCAGACGCCGTGCACCTCGATGTGGTGGCGGTTGTCCTGGGACCACACCCGGCGGCTGGTCAGCCCGGTGAGCCGGGCCAGCCGGGCAGCGGCCGTACCCACGCTTCCCGCGACCTCGGTGACCCTGGTGGGCACGGCGTCGGTGGGCAGGGCCGACCCGACGGTACGCGCGACGCGCGCGGCGGCCTCCGGCACGACCGTCGGGGACAGCAGGAGGCCGGCGAAGCGTCCCAGCGCCATCTAGCCTCCCGGTCTCGTCCCGGCGGCCCGACTTCCCGGCGCGGCGTCCGTTATGCCACCCGGACGGCAGAAGTTCGCGCTCCCGTCGTTCCCGCCGGACGAGACGGGGACCACAGTTGACCTCAACCCGGGGTGAGGTCCGAGGCTGTGACCCATGACCAGCACCACCGCCGTCCCGGCTGATCCACCCGTCGACCTGTGGTCGCCGCGCCTGCGGGCGATGACGGTGGGCAGCGTCGCCCTGGTGTCCCTGCTCGCCTTCGAGGCGCTCGCGGTGGGCACCGCCATGCCGACAGTGGCCCGCGCCCTGGACGGGCTCGGCCTGTACGCGCTGGCGTTCGGCGGCTCGTTCGCCTCCGGCGTGGTGGCGATGGTCGCCTCCGGCATCTGGTGCGACGCGCGCGGGCCGCGGCCGGCGATGTGGCACGGCGTCGCCTGGTTCGTCGCCGGGCTGGTCGTGGCCGGCTCCGCGACGACCATGGAGGTGCTGGTCGTCGGGCGGGTGGTGCAGGGCTTCGGCTCCGGACTGGTCTCGGTGGCGCTCTACGTGGTGGTCGGTCAGGCGTACCCGGAGCAGTTGCGGCGGCGGATCTTCGCCGCGTTCGCCGCGGCCTGGGTGGTGCCGTCGCTCGTCGGCCCGGCGCTGGCCGGCCTGATCGTGGAACACCTGGGCTGGCGATGGGTGTTCCTCGCGGTACCGGCGGTGGCCATTCCGGCGGCGCTGCTGATCCAGCCGGGGTTGAAGGCGCTGGCCGGCACCGTGCCGACCCGGCCACCCGCGGGCGCGTTGGCCCGCATCGGCTGGGCCTGCGGGGCGGGGGCGAGCGCCGCACTGCTGCACTACGGGGGGCAGCAGCGCGGCGTGCTCGCCGCCGCCCTGATCGGGACGGCGCTGGCCGGGCTGTTCGCCTGCGCGCCGCGTCTGCTGCCGTCCGGGTTCCTGCGCGCGGCACGTGGCCTGCCGACGGTGATCGGCCTGCGCGCGCTGGCCTCGGCGGCGTTCGTCGCGGCCGAGGTGGTGATCCCGCTGATGCTGTCGCGGGAGCGCGGCTTCTCGCCCACCGGCGCCGGGCTGGTGCTGACGGTCGGGGCGCTGTCCTGGTCGGTGGGCTCGTGGATCCAGGGCCGGATCGGCTCACCCCGCTCGGCCGCCAGCCTGCCCCGGGCGGGCCTGGCCTGCATCGCGCTCGGCACGGCGGGCGTCGCGTCGGCGCTGCTGCCCGGGCTGCCGGTGCTGCCGGCGGTGTTCTCCTGGGCCGTGGCCGGGCTCGGCATGGGCCTGCTCTACCCGTCGTTGTCGGTGCTCACCCTGGCGCAGTCCGCCCCGGCCGAACAGGGCCGCAACAGTTCGGCGCTGCAACTGGGCGACTCGCTCGCCGCGGCCACCGTGCTGGCGTTGACCGGCGCGGTCCTGGCCGCCGGCTCGTCACCCGGCCCGGCCAGCTACGCGACCACACTGGCGGTGGCAGCGGGCTGCGGCCTGCTCGGCCTGGCGCTTGCCGGCCGCGTGGTGCCTCGCCCGGCGGGCTGAGGTGTCGCCGCCCGGCCCTCTACCCCCGCCTCTGCTGGTTGATCAAGGAGTTTGTGTCAGGCGACGTGATCCGACCCGAACTCCTTGGTCAGCATCGATGGGGAGCGGAAGGCCGGTGCGCGGGCTGGGGTGGGGCGATCCGGGTCGGGAGGGCCGTCGGGTGGCGCAGGATCGGGTGGAGTGCCGTCGAGCGGGTCGCTGTCACGATCCGGGTCGGCGTCCCGTCCCACAGTGGAGCCGCGGTGTGGCGGCTGCACGCGGTTGGAAGGAGTGGCGATGCGGGTGCTGGTGACCGGGGCGACCGGACGGCTCGGGCGGGTGGCGGTGCCCCGGCTGCGGGACGAGGGCTTCACGCTCCGGGCGGTCAGCCGCCGGCCCCGTACCGGAGACGGGGTCGAGTGGGTGACCGCCGACCTGGCCACCGGCGCCGGGTTGGCGGAGGCGGTCGCCGGGGTGGACGCGGTGCTGCACCTGGCCTCGTCGCCGCAGCGGCGTACCCACGAGGTCGACGTGCTCGGCACCCGCCGGCTGGCAGTGGCCGCCGACCACGCCGGGGTCCGTCACCTGGTGTACGTCTCGATCGTCGGCGTCGACCGGGTGCCGATCGCCTACTACCGGCACAAGCTCGCGGCCGAACAGGTGGTGGCCGCCGGGTCGGTGCCGTGGAGCGTGCTGCGCGCGACCCAGTTCCCGGAGTTCCTGGCGGAGCTGCTGAAAGGCGCGAGCCGTCTCGGGCCGGTGATCGGGGACCGGGCGGTACTCGCCCAGCCGGTCGACCCGATCGACGTGGCGGACCGGCTGGCGGTGATGTTGCTCGCCGGGCCGTCGCACCGGGTCGAGGACTTCGCCGGGCCGCAGGTGCTGCGCTTCGACGAGGCGGCCCGCACCTGGCTCGCGGCCCGGCGGGTGCGCCGGCCGCTGCTGCCGGTCCGGATTCCCGGCCGGCTCGGGCGGGAACTGCGCGGCGGCGGACTCACCACGACGGCCACGCCGACCGGCACCCGCACCTGGGCCGACTACCTCGCGGACACGTACGGGGGAACCGGCGGAAGATGAGATCCGGTCGGATCCGCACCGGCCTACGGTGACCGCATGCTGGTCTTCGTCGCCACAGTGCTCCTCTACGTCTTCGGTTTCGTCTTCCTCTACGGCGTGATCCGGGTCGGCGTCCGGCACGGCATCGAGGACGCCGAGGCGAACCGTCCCGAGGTGCTGCGCCGTCGGCAGCTCACCACCGCCGAGAACCGGGACTTCGCGCAGGAGAACGCGTTCCTCAGCAATCCCAACTGAGGGGCGGCGGCGGGGCCCGGAGGGTCGATCCGCGGGGCGGGTGCGAGGATCGCGACATGATGGGGACGCTGAAGACGGAGCCGGCCCGGGCACGGCTCGACCTGCTGGCCCCGCCGGTCGCCGCGGCGCTGCAGGAGTGGCCGGCCGGGGCCCCGGTGGACGTGGACGACGTGCTCGTCGCCCCGATCGACGCCGACCTGGCCGACACCGCCGCGTTCTGCGAGGCGTACCAGGTGGGACTGGCGGAGTCGGCCAACTGCGTGGTGGTCGCCGGCAAGCGCGGCGGCGAGACCCGGTACGCGGCCTGCGTCGTGCTCGCCACCACCCGCGCCGACGTGAACGGTGTGGTCCGCAAGCTGCTCGACGTGCGCAAGGCGAGCTTCGCGCCGATGGCCGAGGCGGTCGAGTTGAGCGGAATGGAGTACGGCGGCATCACGCCGATCGGGCTGCCGGCGGACTGGCCGATCCTCGTCGACTCGCGGGTGATCGCCACCCCGCACGTGATCATCGGATCGGGCGTACGGCACAGCAAGATCGCCCTGCCCGGGCCGGCGCTCGGCGCGCTGCCCGGGGCGAGGGTGGTGGAGGACCTGGCCAAGCCGGCCTAGGTCCTCATCCGCATCGATCTTGTTCCACGTGAAACATCAGGCTGCCGCTTCGCGCTGCGCCACCTCGCGCAACGCGGCGAGCAGCGTCTCCGGCTCCTGGGCGCCGGTGACCGCGTACTTTCCGGCCAGCACGAACGTCGGCACGCTGGAGACGCCGAGCTGGTGCGCGTCGCTCAGGTCGGCCGCGACCTCCCGGCGGCCGAGGTTCGACTCCAGGTACTGCCGCGCCTCGGTCTCGTCCAGACCGGCCTCGCCGGCCAGCGTGACGAGCGCGTCGATCGATCCGACGTCGACGCCGTCGTGGAAGTGCGCCCGGTAGAGCCGCTCGACCATCTCGGCGGAGCGGCCGCGCTCGGTGGCGAAACGCACCAGCCGGTGCGCGTCGAACGTGTTCGCCGCCACCGCCCGGTCGAACCGCAGGTCCAGACCCGCGCCCGCGGCGACGCCCGTGACGTGCGCGGCCATTCCCTCGGCCTTGTCCCGCCCGCCGAACTTGTCGCCCAGCGCCTCCAGCAGCGGCTTCGGCTCGGTGACCGGCGTCGGGTCGAGCTGGAACGGCCGGAACCGGACCGTCACGTCGCCGTCGTACGCCTCCAGGGCCTGTTCGAGTCGGCGCTTGCCGATCCAGCACCAGGGGCAGACCACGTCGGCGTAGATCTCGATGTCCATGACCAGCGACAACCCGCCGGTCAGGCGATCTGTTCCCGGACCTGGCGCTTGAGCCGGGCCAGGATGGCGGTGCCGCCGCGTACCCGCAGCGGGCTGATCGCCTGGGCCAGGCCCATCCGCTGGTAGAGGTCATCCGGTACGGCCAGCACCTCCTCGGCGCTCGCCCCGGCCAGCCCTTCGGCGAGGATGCCGGCGAACGCGCGGGTGGTGGGCGCCTCCGGCGGGCAGTCGAAGACAGTGCTCACCGTCTTGTCCGCGTTCACCTCGGCACGCAGGAAGAACGCGGTCTGACACTCGGGGACCTGCTCCAGTTCGGCCCGGTCCACCCCCTCGGGCAGGGGCGGGATCACGTCGGCGAACTCCAGCAGCATTTCCAGCACGACGTCGCGCGGTGCGGCGGCGAACTCGTCCACGATCTCGGCCAGCTTGGTCGGCATCTCGGGCATGAGTCGAGGCTATCCGCCGCCGCGCGCCGTCACGCGACGGTGGTGGCGGTGCCCCACGTCACGCGAGCGGGGCACCGCCCTCACGCGTTCGGCGGGGCTTCGCTGATGTCGCTGAGCGCCGACTGGGGGTCGAGCTGCATGGCGAGGTCACCGAGGGAGACGATGCCGACGAGCTTGCGGTCGTTGTCGCAGACCAGCACGCGCCGGATGTTGCGCTCGCGCATCAGCGCCGCAGCCTCGTTCGCCGTGCAGTGCTGCTCGATCATGACCACCTCACGGGTGATGATCGAGCCGATCGTGGTGGTGCCCGGGTCGGCGCGTTCGGCCACCGCCCGCACCACGATGTCGCGGTCGGTGAGCATGCCGGCGAGCGTGGCGCCGTCGGTCACCACCACGTCGCCGATGTCCGACTCCTTCATCACCCGGGCCGCCTCGTCCAGCGGGGTTTCTGCCGGGAGGTAGATCACCTGCCTGGTCATCACGTCACTGACGCGGTACATGAGAGCCTCCGAACACTTCGGTCGATCCGTCTGCGGTACCCGGTGCCGCGTTCGCTACACCCCGTTGTGGCGCGTCGCGCCGACCTCGTCGCGCAGACGCTCCACGATGTCCTCCACCGGCACCTCGATCCGTTCGCCGCTGGCCCGGTCGCGCAGCTCCACGTACCCGTCGGCGAGGCGGCGGCCGACCACGACGGCGCGCGGGACGCCGATCAGCTCGGCGTCGGTGAACTTCACCCCGGCGGAGACGTGGGTGCGGTCGTCGACGAGCACGCGCAGGCCGGCGGCGGCGAGGCGCCCGCCGAGGTCGAGCGCCGCGTCGAGCTGCGGCCCCTTCCCGGCGGCGACCAGGTGTACGTCGCACGGCGCGACAGCCGCGGGCCAGACCAGCCCTCGGTCGTCGTGGTGCTGCTCGGCCACCGCGGCGACCGCCCGGGACACGCCGATGCCGTAGCAGCCCATCGTGGGCCGGACCGGCTTGCCCTCCGGGCCGAGGACGTCGACCGCGAACGCGTCGGTGTACCGGCGTCCGAGCTGGAAGATGTGCCCGACCTCGATGCCCCGCCGGATGGTCAGCTCGCCCCCGTCACAGGCCGGGCAGGGGTCACCGGGGCGCACCTCGGCCGCTTCGATCGTGCCGTCCGGTACGAAGTCGCGCCCGCACACCACGTCGGTGGCGTGCCGGCCCGGCTCGTTCGCGCCGGTCAGCCAGGCGGTGCCGGGCACCACGCGGGGGTCGACCAGATAGCGGATGCCGTGCTTCGCCAGGATCTGCGGCCCGATGTAGCCGCGGACCAGCTCCGGGTGGGCGTCCCAGTCCTCGAAGACCGCCACGGTGGCCGGGGCCAGCACCGCCTCGACCCGCTTGAGGTCCACCTCCCGGTCACCGGGCAGACCGATCACCAGCGGTTCGGCCCGCTCGGCGCCGGGCCGGCGGACGCTGAGGACCACGTTCTTCAACGTGTCGGCAGCGGTCCAGTCGGCGCACCCGCCCAGCTTCCGGGCCTCGGCCAGCTCGACCAGAGCCGCGATGGTGGGCGTCTCCGGGGTGTCGTGCGCCTCGGCGGGCGGGTGCGCGTCCGGGTCACCGGCGGCCGGGGCGCGGGTCACCACCGCCTCGGTGTTCGCCGCGTAGTCGCAGGCGGTGCAGCCGACGAACGTGTCCTCACCGACCGGTGTGGCGGCCAGGAACTCCTCCGACGCGGACCCACCCATCGCGCCGGACATCGCGTGGACAGTGGTGAAGTCCAGCCCGAGCCGGGTGAAGACGCGCTCGTAGGCGGCCCGGTGCCGGTCGTACGCCGCCTGGAGCCCGGTGTCGTCCAGGTCGAACGAGTAGGCGTCCTTCATCAGGAACTCGCGCCCGCGCAGCAGACCGGCCCGGGGACGGGCCTCGTCGCGGAACTTCGTCTGGATCTGGAACAGCGTCACCGGGAAGTCCCGATACGAGGTGAACAGGTCCTTCACCAGCAGCGCGGCCAGCTCCTCGTGGGTCGGCGCGAGCAGGTGGTCGGCGCCCTTGCGGTCGGCGAGCGTGAAGATGTCGTCCCCGTACTCGGTCCACCGCCCGCTGGTCCGGTACGGCTCGGCCGGGAGCAGCGCCGGGAAGTGCACCTCCTGGTCGCCGATCGCGGTCATCTCGTCCCGCACGATCGCGGTGATCCGGTCCAGCACGAGCTTGCCCAGCGGCAGCCAGGTGTAGCCGCCCGGCGCGGCCCGGCGGACGTATCCGGCGCGCAGCAGCAGCCGGTGGCTCGGCACCTCCGCGTCGGCCGGGTCCTCGCGCAGGGTCCGGAGCAGCAGGGTCGACATGCGCAGCAGCATTGCCGCAGCGTACGGCGCGAGCGGAGGGCCGGGCGACCCCTTTCGGTGTCCGTGCGGACCGATCGTCGCCGGCTCGGCGAGGTGGCGGCATCGACACCAGTCGGATGCCGCCACCTCGCCGAGATGGTGCGGACGGGCCAGCAAATGTCGCGGGTGCCGGGTAGGAATGCGGCATGGCTGAGCGACCGCTGATGAAGCTGACGACCACGGTGCTGGACGCGCCGTCCGCAGAGGACCTGGCCGCGTTCTACGAGCGGCTGCTCGGCTGGACCCGGCGCGAGAAGGAACCCGATTGGGTCCTCCTCGCCCCGCCGGAGGGCGGCCACTGGCTGGCGTTCCAGGACGAGCCGGCCTACGTGCGGCCGGTGTGGCCGGCCGGTCCCGGCGACCAGCAGATGTCTGTCCACCTGGACATCAAGGTCGACGACCTGGAGGCGGCGGTGGAATACGCGGTGTCGGTCGGCGCGACGCTGCCCGACTTCCAGCCGCAGGACGACGTCCGGGTGCTCCTCGACCCGGCCGGTCACCCGTTCTGCTTCTACCTCTCATGACGGGCGCCACCGCGTCGGCACGCGCGACCAGCCAGTACGCGACGACGACCGATAACCTGACCGCTCGCATGGCGCTGCACTCGTACGGCACGAACCCGCAGAGCTGGTTCGCGTGGCTCGGCGAGCGGCTGCCGCTGGGCGGGGACGTGTTGGAGGTCGGGGCCGGCACCGGCGAGCTGTGGCACCGCGTGAGCCATCGTGGCCGGCTCACCCTCACCGACTTCTCGCCCGCCATGTGCGAGCGGCTGCGCGAGGTGCCCGATGCCCGGGTGCTGCGCTGCGACGCCACGCACCTGCCGTTCCGTGCCGGCGTCACGGACGCGGTGATCGCCAACTGCATGCTCTACCACCTGGACGACCCGGACGCCGCGCTGCGCGAGTTCGCGCGGGTGCTACGTCCCGGCGGGCGACTCGCCGTCGCCGTGAACGGCCGCGACCACATGGTCGAGCTGGACGCGCTCGGCCCGGCGATCGGGCGCCCCGGCCTGGCGGTCGGATTGCACCAGAACGACGTCACCGCCGAGACCACACCGGCCCGGGTCGCCGCCCACTTCACCGACGTGACAGTCGAGCGCTACCCGGACGAGCTGGCGGTGCCCGCCGCGGAGCCGATCCTGGCGTACATCACTAGCATGATCGGGCCGCTCACCGCCGCGCAGGAGTCGGCCGGGCGTGCGGCGGTCGAGGCTCGCATCGACGCCGAAGGCGCCTTCCGGGTGCGCAAGCACACGGTGCTGATCAGCGCGACGCGCGGCCCCAACCGACCCGGACGAAGGCACGCCAGGCGTCGGGCGTGAAGGTGAGCACCGGTCCGGCCGGGTCCTTGCTGTCCCGCACCCCGACCACCCCGGCCAGGTTGTCCGCCACCTCGACGCAGTCGCCCTGGGTGCCGCTGCGGGTGGACTTCCGCCAGATCGCTCCGGTCAGCTCCATGAGGTCATCACGTCCTTCATCAGCTCGACCGACTGCCGGCGCGGTAGTGCCTCGCTGCGGACACTCTCCCATCTGGACAGCAGGATAGCCACGTCCTCGTCCTTGTCGATCACGACGCCGCCGAGTTGGTTCTCCAGATGCCCCACCCAGCCGCCGTCCGCTGCCCGTGCGAGCGCGAATGGTCCGACCAGGCCGACGTGCATGGTGACCGAGGTCGGCACGATGTGGATGCCGATGTGCGGGTGCTCGGCGCACTCGATGAGGTGCGCGATCTGCTCGGCCATGAGCCCGCGGTAGCCCTCGTCGGCGCGGCGCAGGACGGACTCCTCGATCACGGCGATGTACCTCGGGCGGCCCGGGTCGGAGAGGATCGACTGCCGGTCCAGCCGCACTCCGAGGCGCCGCTCCACCTCGTCATCGGTGATCAGGTCATCTGTGCGGATCATCGCGCGGGCGTAGTTCTCGGTCTGGAGCAGTCCGGGCACCAGGGTCGGCTGGTAGGTACGCAACTGCTGCGCCTGGCGTTCGGCTTCCAGCCAGGGGCGGAACCAGCTCGGCTGGCCGTCGCGCTCGGCGAGCTTGAGCAGCGACATCAACAGCCCGCCGGTGCCCAGCACCTCGTCGGCCCGGGCGAGGAAGAACCGGTCGAGCGGCCGGTGGCCCAGCTCGACGGCCGACACCTGGGAGCCGGAGAAGTGCACCAGCCTCCCGAACTCCTCCTGGCTCAGCTCGGCCCGCAGCCGAAGCCGCCGCAGTTGCGCGCGGATCAGCTCGGCGGTCGGCTCGTTCTCCACACGCTCTCCTCAGACTGCGGCCGGTCTCCCGGCCTCTCCCCGGACCGGCCGCGACGACTTCCGAGAGTAGTGCCCTGATCAGCAGACTGTCACGCGTGAACCTTCCCGTACCGCGGCTCGGGCCGTACCCCGATCGGCCGCGCCCCTACCCGCCGGACCACCAGGCCCACCTGCCGATCCGGCCGCTCTGGCTCTGCCGCGCCTGCGGCGGACCGTGGCCCTGCGCGCCGGCCCGCCTGCTGCTCAAGGCCGAGTACGCGGACCACCCGGTCGATCTGGCCGTCTACCTGTCCGGGCTCTACCACGAGGCCACCCACGACCTGTTCCGTCTCAACCCGCACGACGGGCCGACCCCGCGCGACCTGTTCGAGAGGTTCGTTGGCTGGGGCCCGTACCGGCGGGGCATCGCCGATACGATGCCCGCGACATGACAGCGCCCGGGGACTTCGACCTGACGGTGGACGAGTTGCGCGAGGTGGCGCGGTACGCGGTCCGGCACGCGGAGGACGTCCTCCCGGTCTACGAGCGGGCGGTTCCGGACGACCCGCGTCCCCGCGCGGCGATCGACGCGGCCTGGACGTTCGCGCGCGGTGCGGCCCGGACGAAACTCCAGCGGGTCACGTCCCTCGACGCGCACCGGGCCGCCCGGTCCGCGCCCACCGAGTCCGCGCGCCTGGCCGCGCGGGCCGCCGGTGACGCCGCGGCGGCCGCGTACCTGCACCCGATCGCGAAGGCCACCCAGGTCGGCCACATCCTGCGGGCCGCCGCGAACGCGGCGCGCGTCGCCGAACTGGAAGCCGGCGGCGACGAGACCGTCGGGCAGGCGATGCTGGTCCGGTACCGGCAGCTCGCCACGCCCGCACTCGTCGACGTGCTCCGCCGCTATCCGCCCCTGACCGGCGGCGGCAGCCGTGTGGCCCGGCTGATGAGCAAACTGGACCACGACCTGCGCCACCGCGAGGCCGCGTCGTGATCCTGCCGAAGGTCCGCGATCCCCGGTTCACCACGATCCGCCGGGGCGGGACGCTCACCGACGAGCACCACCACCTGCTGGCGCTCTGGGCCGCCACCTGCGCCGAGCACGTCCTCGGCCTGTTCGAGGCGGTCCGGCCGGACGACAGCCGTCCGCGCGAGGCGATCGCGTACGCCCGGGCCTGGGTGCGGGGCGAGGTCAGGATGATGGAGGCGCGCGCGGCCGGGGGTCACGCCATGGGCGGGGCCCGGGACCTGCGCGGGGCGGCCCGCAACGCCGCGTACGCCGCCGGACAGGCCGCCGTCGTGGCCCACGTCGCCGCGCACGAACTCGGCGCCGCCGCGTACGCGATCAAGGCGGTACGCGCTGCGGCGCCCGCCGGTCGCGGCGACGTGGCCGGGCGGGCCGAGTGCCGGTGGCAGCGCGACCAGCTCCCGGCCGAGATCCGCGAGCTGGTCTTGGACGACCAGCGGCTGCGCAACGACATCTGCTGGTCGGTCTTCGACTGCTGACGCCGGCCGGGTCCTGTCGGGAAAGTGCCACGGGCGGCGGCAACCATGGCGTGGGCGGGTGGCGTCTCGGAAGGCGTCACGCTGGTGCACCACCTGACCCCAAGGACCGGCTCGTGTGGATCTTCTCCTGACTGAGTTCGACCTGTTCGTGCGAACTCGTACGCCCGCGCTGCTGCGCTCCGCCTACCTGCTGACCGGCGACCAGCATCTGGCCGAGGATCTCGTCCAGTCCGCCCTGGCCCGTACGCACCGTGCCTGGAACCGGTTGCACGAGACCGGCAACGCGGAGGCGTACACCCGGAAGGTCATGTACCACCTGCAGGTCTCCTGGTGGCGACGTCGCCGGGTGGCCGAGTCGATGCCGGGCGACGTGCCCGAGCCGCGCGGAGGCGACTCGGCACTCGACCACGCCCAGCAGACCACGCTCCGGCTGACCCTTCGGGCCGCGCTGTCCCGGCTCTCTCCCAAACAGCGGGCCGTGCTGGTTCTGCGGTTCTTCGAGGACCGCACCGAAACCGAGGCCGCCGAGCTGCTCGGCGTGACAGTCGGCACCGTCAAGAGCCAGACCTCGAAGGCGCTGACGAAGCTGCGCAGCGTGGCACCGGAGCTCGCCGAGCTGTACGTCACGGAAGGAACCGCCCGATGAACCAGGACCGACTGCGTTTCGACCTGGCCGACCTGGCCGAGGAGGTCACCCCGGTCGACCTGCGGGACCGGGCACTGCGTACCTCGCGGCGGCTCGGCATCCGGCGGGCCGCCGCCACCTCCGCCGCCGTGCTGGTGGTGCTGGCCGCCGCGACCGGAACGGCACTGGCGATCCGGCCGAACAGTCAGACGCCCGTGCCGGCCGGGCCGTCGGTCACCGTCACCGCCCCGCCGGTCGAGCCCACTGCGACCCCGTCCGTCGAGCCGTCGAGCACGCCGTCGGCCGGGTCCAGCGAAACCACCGGCGAGGGGCCGAACGGTGACGCGACCTTCGGGCGGCTCGTCTACGGCCCGTCCGACCTGGCGAACGCCCCGTCCCCGACGAGCACCGTCCGGCTTCAGTCCTGGCGACCGGGCGACGATCCGGTCCGCCTGCTCGGGCTCCCGTACGGGCCGGCGCAGGTAAACGTCTCGGTGTCACCCGACGGAAAGAGGGTGGCCTGGGTCGAGACGACCGGTGCGGTGTGGGTGTCGGCCCTCGACGGCTCGGGGCGGCGCAAGCTCCGGGACGGCGTCGACGACATCTGCTGGTCACCCGTCTGGCTGCCGAAATCGCAGCAGCTCGTCGTGCGTCTGAACGCTGCCGGCGACGACCCGGCCACCGGCGTGCTCGACGTCTCGTCCGGGAAGTTCACCAGGGTGACGGGCCTCGACGGCTGTCACGCCGTGTTCGCGGCGGACGGGACACTGGCGTTCGCCGACGGCTCCGACGGCACGATCGTCCTCACCGACCGGAACGGCAGGAACCGACGGACGGTGCCGGGCCTGGGCGCCAAGGGCAGCCGGTACGTCTCCTTCGACCTGTCCAGTCTCTCCCCCGACGGACGGCGGCTCGCGCTCCTGCGGATCGACCGGAACGGCACGTACGGGGACGCCGCACGGGAGCTTCTCGTCAACGCCGTGCTCGACACCCGGACCGGCGAGGAGGTGTCGCTGCCGCTGGAGGGACGTCAACTGCGGCAGGTCTTCTTCCAGCCGGACGGGTCGATGGTGGTCCGGGTCCGCAGCGGTGACCGCTACGTGGTGGTACTGGTGGACGCGACCGGCAGGAAGATCACCGAGCGGACGGAGCCCTCGGCTCTGCGGGACATGCAGATCATCACCGCAGGACCGTGATCGCCGCGTCCGCGGTGACGTGCTTCCACGGCACCAGCACCACAGTGCCGTCGCGCTCCAGCACCTTCGCGTCGCTGCCCTCGGTGCCGGCCGACAGCGGCGCCTCGGCCACCACGCTCACCTTCCCGGTGGCCGGATCGATCCGGACCAGCCGCGGAGCGAGATCCCTCCGGTCGCCCACCTCCCACGCCAGCAGGCCCTGCTCGTCGAGGCGGACGAGTTCCACCTCGCTGTCGGTGTGCCCGGCCGACACCCAGCGCCGCTTCCCGGTGGCCAGGTCGATCGCCACCACCTGGTTGGCCTGGCGCATCTTGTCGCCCACCGGAGAGGACTCGGTCGGCAGGTAGAGCGTGTCCGCGTCGGTCAGGTACGGCCGGATCTCCGGCCCGCTGACCGTGTTGGAGCGGTTGACCGGCAGGTCGCTGAACCGCGTACCGTCGACGGGGTTGCCGAACGTGGCCCGCTCCTTGCCGGTGGCGTCGCGCGCGACGAACGTCTCGGTGCTCAGGCCGGGCCGGCTGACCAGCGGGTCGACGCTGAGCACCCCGTCGCTCTGCTGCGCGGCGGGCAGTTTCTGCTGCCAGCGTGGCTTGCCGGTGGCCGGGTCCAGGCCGAGCAGCGCGCCCTGGTCGCCGTCGCAGCGCGCGGTGACCACCGCCTGGTCCCCGGCGGCCTGCGCGTCGGTCAGGCGGCAGTCACGGCCGGGCAGCAGCCGGTCGGCGTCGGTCTGCCACAGCCGCTTGCCGTCGGCCAGCGAGTAGCCGAGGACGCTCTCGCCGCTGCGGACGACCACCTGCCCGGCGGCCACCGACAGGTCGGGGGCGACGGTCTCGGACCGGCCCGCCCGGCGTTCGACAGGGAACGTCACCCGCCACGTCTGCGTGCCACCGGCCGCGTCGAACCCGACGAGCGTGTCGCACGAGTCGGCCGGACCGAGCGCCACCACACCCCGCCCTTCGGCGAGGGTCTGCGCGGCAGCGCACAGCGAGGCCGCCTGCGGCGCGGGCACGCCCCACGCCTGGCCGCCGTCGCCGAGCCGGTAGGCGATGATCCCGTCCGGCTGGGCCCGGACCACCGCGTCGCCGACCAGCCAGGCGCCGAACATGTCCTGCCCGTCGTACGTCTTCAGTCCGTTGCGCTGCAACTCCGGGAAGTCGAGCACCCACGCGGTACGCAGCTTCTTCCCGTCGTCGTCACCGCCGCCGACCAGCCGGGACACGCCGTAGGCGGTGCCGGCCGCGACCGCGAGCACGGCCACCAGTCCACCGGCCACCAGCAACGCCACGCGCCCGCGCCGCTTCGGCGCCGCAGGCGGCGCACCCCCCGGACCCGGGCGGCCCACCGGCGGGTACGCGGGCGGCGGGTACTGCTGGTGCTGATACGTCATCGGTCGTCTCCCGTTTCGGTCAGCCCGCCAGTTCGCGGACGTAGTCGGCCCAGCCGGCCTGGAACTCGTCGAGCGACACGCCGAGCACGTCCCGGGCGGCGCGGTCGGTCGGGGTGCCGGCGTAGACCGCCTCGACGAAGCGGAACAGCTTCGGTTCGCCGTGCTTCTCGGCGAGGTGGTTCATCGCGGTGTGCCCGAGCCAGTAGTGGAAGGTCAGCAGGCCGCTCTTCTCCCAGTCGCCGTTGCTGGGCAGCGTGCCGTTCCAGCCGTTGCGGACCAACTGCAGGGCCTGCGCCGTGCGGTCGCTGGCGGACAGCGGGCGGCCGTGGAAGGCGATGTACTCGGCGAAGCCCTCGACCACCCACTCGTCGAGCTTGCTGAACTCGTCCATGGCGGCCGGGTCGGTGCGGGGCGTCATCAGCGAGTGCGCGATCTCGTGCCGCAACACCATGTGGGCGTCGTTGTCGCCGCCGGAGCGGGTGAAGTAACGATCTCTGGTGTCCACCACGATGCGGGTGCCGCCGATCGTGGTCTTGCCGTCCTTGCGCTCGGCCGCGACCATGCCCACCGAGTAGCCCGCCTCGGTGGCCTTCTCGGTGCCGATCCGGTAGAGCGAGGTCATCTCTTCCTTGCCGGCGGCGAGCGTGACGACGAACTTGTCCGACACCGGCTCGGGCGGCGCGTTGGCCCGCCACACGGCCAGGTTGCTCGTCACCGACTTGTCGACGGCCGGGGCGTACCGCTTCGCCACGTCGGCCCGGGCCGCGTCGGTGATGATCAGGGCGAACGGGGTCCGCTCGACATGGATCTCCTGCCACTTGTCCCACGGCCCGGGGTAGTAGACGGTCTTCGAGTCGCCGTTGCCGCCGGCCGGCGCGCCGGTCACCGCGGTGACCCGGATCGGCGCGTCCTTGCCGTCGCGGACGATCGTCCAGCGGTACCACTCGGCGACCGGCGCCAGGTCGAAGCCGTCCAGCTGGTGCACGAAGGAGACGTCGAGCTGGAACGTGACGCCCTGCCCGAAGGCGTCGCTGACGCGGCCCTGCTTCTCGATCGTCTCGTAGCGGGCCACCGACAGCGGCAACTTGCCCAGGTTGCGGAACAGCTGGGTCTGCCCGGCGATCAGCTCCCTGCGGGCCGGGTCGAACGCGGCCAGGTAGCCGTCCAGGTCCTTCGCCGCCAGCGCCTGGCTGTGCCGGTCGAGCAGGGCGGTCAGCTCGGCGTCCGTGACGGTGACGCCGTTCGCGCCGGCTGCGGCCTTCGGCGCCGGGCCGTCCTCGTCGTCGCCGCGCAGGCTCAGCCCGACGCCCACCGCTGTGCCGGCGCAGACCGCCAGCGCGAGCGCACCCGCCGCGAGCCCGATCCAGAGCCCACGGCGGGACTTCGGGGCCGGGGGCGGCGGCCCCCACGGCACCGGCTGCGCGGGCGGCAGTGGTGCGCCGTACCGGGGGTCGGCGTTGCCGGGCGACGGCCAACCTGCCGCCGGTGGGTGCCCCTGCGTCATGTGGTTCCTCACTCGTGCCGGGTGCGGGACCAGCCGGACGGTTCCGCCCGGCGGGATGACGGCAAACATCATCCCCGGTCCGGACGACGGATTCTGCCCCGCCCGGACGTGTCGGGGCTTTTGTCCCCGGGGTGGCTGTCGCGCACAGGACGTCGAGACATCCGCCACGTCCGGCGTCCAGGGCCAGCGGGACCGGTCCGTGCGGTGACAGACTGTGCGACGCACTTCTGCCGGGACGTCTGAGGGAGGCGCCGTGCGCTGGCGCAGCTACGTGGCGGTGGGCGACAGCTTCACCGAGGGCATGGACGACGCGTATCCGGACGGCAGCTATCGAGGCTGGGCCGATCTGGTCGCCACCCGTCTGGCTGTCGAGGCCGGGCCCGACTTCGGCTACGCCAACCTGGCCATCCGCGGTCGGCTGTTCCCGAACGTGGTGGCCGAGCAGGTGCCGTCCGCGTTGGCCATGAAGCCCGACCTGATCAGCTTCGCGGCCGGCGGCAACGACGTGCTGCGCCGCAGCTTCGACCCGGACGCCTTCGTCCCCCGCTTCGACGCGGTCGTGCAGCGGCTGCGGTCCGTCGGCAGCGACGTGGTGCTGTTCCGGTTCGCCGACGTGATGTCCCGGCTGCCCGGCCAGCGGATGATGGCCCCGCGCGTGGCGCTGCTCAACCGGGTGGTCGGCGAGGTGGCCGAGCGGCACGGCGCGATCCTGGTCGACCTGTACGCCGACGACACCTACCTCAACCCGCTGCTCTGGAGCACCGACCGGATTCACCTCTCCGCGGAGGGCCACCGCCGGGTCGCCGCGCAGGTGCTCACCGCGCTCGGCGTCGGCTGCGACGAGGAGTGGCTGCTGGTGCCGCCGCACCCGGCGCCCAGCCCGTGGCTGGCCGCGCGCGCCGCCGACCTGCGCTGGGCCGGCAAGCACCTGGCACCGTGGATCAGGCGCCGGTTGACCGGGCGCTCGTCCGGCGACTTCATCACCGCGAAGCGTCCGGTGCTCAGGCCGGTCGACTTCGACTGAGCGTGCGTACCGTCCACGCCGCCGACCTGCTGCGGCTGACACCCGACGACCCACCCCGAGCCGGGTGGGCGGTCGTGGTCGCCGGTGACCGGGTCGAGGCGATCGTGCCGACGGACGAGCTTCCCGGCGCGTACCCCGGGGTGCGGGTGCGGCGGTGGGCCGGAACGCTCGGGCCGGCGCTCGTGCACGACGGCCCGCTGCCTCCGGCGCCCACGCCGCGCGAGCGGGTGCACGCGCTGTTCCGGCTCGGCGTCGCGGCGGTGGTCGAGGAGCACGTGGCCGATCCGGCGCTGCGGGCCGCCGCCGCCCGCAACGACGTGGCGGTGCTGCCCGGCGTGCGGCCGCCCGCGCTGGTGGCCGGCGGGCGGGCCGACCTCGCCGTGTTCGGCCCGGACGGCTCCTGCCTGGCCACAGTGGTCGCCGGGCGCCTGGTGCACCGCCGCGCCTGACCCCCGCCGGACGGCTGGACCTTCACCGCCGGATCGTCCGATGTGTCCGGTCATCCGCTTATCGGGATCGCCCGATGTCCGCCCCACTGGATAGCATCCGCTACCCCCGTCGATCGAGTACGGGGCGAAATCGGGGAAAGGTGGATGAGGGATGACCCTCATGCCTGACAGAAATCCACGTCGAACCGGCCGGCGAAGCGTGCTCGCCGCCGCGCTGTCGATAGTGGTCGCGGCCGGAGCGGTGGCCGCTACCGCGGCGCCGGCAGCCGCGTACGACATCCGCTACGAGACGAACACCTCGTGGGCCTGGACCGACTCGCACTCGCCCACCACGATCACCGTCGACCGTCCCGGCGACGTGCCGGTCGGCACCTGGAAGGACGAGAAGGGCCGCCCGCACACCTCGCGCGCCTACTTCACGTTCGACATCTCCCGTTACCGGGGAGCGGACATCCAGTCGGCCGTCCTCGACGTGAAGGAGACGGCGGGCGGCGACTGCACCAGACGTCCCGTGGTGGAGCTGCGGCGTACCGCCGCCTACACCACCCGGTCGAGCTGGCGGAACCCCCCGGCCGACCTGGGGCTGGTCGACAGCCGCCAGCTCACCGACCAGACCGTCTGCCCGGCGCCCCGGGTGGAGTTCGACGCGATCGACGGGCTGCGCCAGGCGCTCGCCGAGGGCCGGTCGACGCTGACCCTCTCGCTGCGGCTGCCCGCCGACGCCGAGCGGGACCCGGCACTGGCCCGGAAGTACGCCAGCAAGGTCGGCATCTCGATCGACTACAACTTCCGCCCCGGCGTGCCGACCGACCTGCGGAGCGAGACCGGCACGGCGTGCACCACCACCGAGCCGTACCAGGTCATCCGCTACCCCGTCCCCTCCGGAGTGGTGCACGACCGGGACCGCAACGACAGCGGCGGCACGGACCAGCTCACCGTCTCCTTCGCGGCCTGGCCGGTCGACCAGCCGGAGGCGCGGATCGAGCAGACCGACTACGCGCGCGACGGCGAGCGGGCCGTCGGCCGCTACGACACCATCTATCCGTCGCCGTTCGAGCACGACCGGACGTACGCCTGGCAGATGCGGGCGGCGGACAGCCGGGCCGCCGGTGAGTGGAGCCCGGTCTGCTACTTCCGCCTCGACGTCCAGGGGCCGGCCACGCCGCCCGTCGTGACGTCGACCGACTTCCCCGACGACGACGGGTGGTACCCGGCTCTGCCCGGCGAGTTCACCTTCACCGCCAACGGCGCCGCCGACGTGGTGCGGTACAGCTACTCGCTGGACTCCGGCGTCGAGAAGACGATCGACGCGGACCGGACGGGCGGCACGGCCACCGTCACGCTCACCCCGGACAGCGGCCCGAACACCCTGCGGGTGTGGAGCCTCGACGCGGTCGGCAACCGCTCGGCGACCACCGAGTACACGTTCCGCGCCTCGGACGTGTCGCCGGTCGTGGAGGGACGGCTGAGCGAGATCGGGGTGCCTGCCACGTTCCAGCTGCGTCCGCAGATGGACGGCGTGGTGCGCTACCGCTACGCCCTCGACGGCGACCCCGAGCAGACGGTGGACGCCGCGGCGGACGGCTCTGCCGCGATCACCGTCACCGCGACCCGGGGTGGCTCCCGCACCCTGACCGTCACCAGCGTCACGGCCGGCGGCGTGGAGGCCACCAGCAGCCGGCAGTTCACCCTGCCGACCGCGCCGAAGGTCTCGGCCACCGTCTACCTGCCCATCCCCAGCGGAGGGCAGGGTATTCCGGGCGTCTTCACCTTCACCCCCCGCCTGCCCGACACGGTCAGCTACCGCTACCAGTTCACCGGCGAGGACCAGAAGGTGGTGGCCGCGCAGGCCGACGGCACCGCGTCGGTCACCTGGGCGCCGACCGAGGCGGGCGTGGTCAACCTGGTCGTGCGGAGCGTGAGCCGGGACGGCACCGAGTCGGAGGCGGCGACCTTGTCCTTCCGGGTGCGGGACCTGCGCCCCGCCGTCACCGCTGACCCGTACCGGACGGACGTGCCCACCGGCGGTCCGGGCCAGCCGGGCGAGTTCCGGTTCACGTCGCAACTCACCACGACGGTGGCGTTCCTCTACCGGTTCGACGACGGCGTCGAGCAGCGCGTCGAGACGGGTAACCGGGCGACGGTGAGCTGGACGCCCACCGAGGGCGGGACGCACACGCTCACTGTCGTCGGGGTCACCGCGGACGGCACCCGCTCGCCCGAGCAGGTCTGGACGTTCCTGGTGAACGACGAGCCGCAGGTCCAGTCGGCGGAGTAGCCGCAGAGCAGCAGCGGCCTGACCGCACCGGCCCCACCACTTTTCCGAGGCGGTGGGGCCGGTGTCACATCCGTGGCTCCGGATCCGGCGTACCTTGGGGATCATGCCTGTGCCGAGCGATCCGCATCCCCACCTCCAGTCGTACGCCGACCCGCAGCGCCTGGTCACCACCGAATGGCTGGCCGAGCACCTGGGCGACGAAGGGCTCGTGGTTGTCGAGTCCGACGAGGACGTGCTCCTCTACGACACCGGCCACATCCCCGGCGCCGTCAAGGTCGACTGGCACACCGAACTCAACGACCAGGTCACCCGCGACTACCTGGACGCCGCGAGCTTCGCCGAGATGTGCGCGGCAAAGGGCATCGGGCGGGACGACACGGTCGTCTTCTACGGCGACAACTTCAACTGGTGGGCCGCGTACGCCCTCTGGGTCTTCTCCCTCTTCGGTCACCCGGACGTGCGGCTGCTCGACGGCGGTCGGCAGAAGTGGGTCGCCGAGGGACGGGAGCTGACCCGGGACAAGGTGAGCCGGCCCCGCGCCTCGTACCCGGTGCCGGAGCGCGACGACGCGCCGATCCGCGCGTACCGGGAGCAGGTCATGGCGCACGTGGAGGCGGGGCGGCCGCTGGTGGACGTGCGTTCGCCCGGTGAGTACACCGGCGAGATGCTGCACATGCCGGACTACCCGCAGGAGGGCGCGCTGCGTGGCGGGCACATCCCGGGAGCGGTGAGCAAGCCGTGGAAGTCCGCCGCGAACGACGACGGCACGTTCAAGTCCGCCGACGAGCTGCGCGCGATCTATGCCGACCAGCTCGGGCTGAGCCCGTCGGACGACGTGGTGGCGTACTGCCGGATCGGTGAGCGGTCAAGCCACACCTGGTTCGTGCTGCACCACCTGCTCGGCTTCCCGCAGGTGCGCAACTACGACGGCTCGTGGACCGAGTGGGGCAACCTGGTGCGGGCCCCCGTCGTGAAGGGCGACCAGCCCGGCGGCCTGACGCGCTGAGCGTCCCGGCCGGTCCCGCCGTGCCGACGGTGGGGCCGGCCGGTCAGCGGGCGGCGATCGACAGGCTGCCGGGCACGTTGTCCGCCACCCGGTCGACAGCGCCGGTCTCGGGTCGCCACCGGGCCAGACCGGCGTCGTAGCGGAACAGCAGTTCGCCGTCGGCGGTCCAGCCGTACACCTCGCAGCACCCCTTGGCTCGGCCCTCCCGGCCCAGGTCGAGCAGGCGGGTCACCGCGCCGGTGCGGGCGTCCAGCACCGCCACGCCCTCGCCCCCGCTGGAGGTGCCGGCGCCACTGGCGGTGGTGGTCCATCCGGCCTGGCCGATCCGGTCGCCGCGCTGCCAGCCCCGCCCGTAGACCTCGTCCAGGCGGTAGCCGGGGGGAAGCGCCCCGGTGGTCACCGGCCGCCGCTCCGGTGTGCCGCCGGCGGCGGGGAACCGGCGTACGGCCAGGCCGCCGTCCCCGGACCAGCCGCCCACAGTGAGCAGGTCGCCGGACCGGTCCGGCTCGGGTACGACGAGCGTCCACGGATCGACAGCCAGCTTCCGCGTCGCTCCGGTGCGCCGGTCCAGCTCGTACGCGGTGTCGTTGTCCCCGACGATCAGCCGGTCACCGACCCAGACCACGTGCTCCAGATAGCCCGCGAGCGGATAGCGGCGGACCCCGACGTCGGTCAGGTCGACCACCACCACCTCGCCGGTCTGCGCGAACGCGGCGGTCCGGCCGTCCGGCGACAGGCTGCCCGGCTTGAGGGCCGTCGCCTCGTTGCCCCCGGCGTCGCGAGTGGGCGCGAGCGTGACCACGTCGAGTTCCCGGACGATGCCGTCGTCACCCAGCACCCGGACCGGGCCCGCCTCGCCGGTGGCCGGGTCGACCGGCTGGTACAGCGCCAGCGCCCGGCTCACCGGGCGGGCGGAGAGAGCGGCGCGGACCCGGTCGCCGAGCCGGCCGAGCGGGTCGCCCGCCTCGCCGAGCCGGTCCGGGGGCCGCTGCACGACCGGCGCGTTCGGGGCGGAGGTCACGGCCGGGCTGGGCGGTGCCGCGGGGGGCGGGCCGGAGTGGTGCAGGAGCGCCGTCGTACCGCCGCCGACCAGGACCACGGCGACGGCGGCGGCCGCGGCGGCGCGGCGGGCACGACGGACCTGGCCGGCCCGTTCCCATCCGGCGGCGGCCGGCCGGCTCGGGCGGATCTCCTCGGTGGCCCGGGTCAGCAGCCGGGTCAGCTCCGTCTCGTTCACGGGTTCACCTCCCTTCCGGCGGCCAGGCCGTCGCCGGATCCACCGGGTGCGGGCACCACGTCGCGCAGCCGGCGCAGCGCGTCGTGGCACTGGCTCTTGACGGTAGTCAAGGACCTATAAAAGCCAGCGGGGTCGGTTTCCAGGGATCGCGGCGGACGTCGGGTTTAGCCCACGAAGTAGGCAGGTCGGTGCGTGTCACTGTCGTACACCGTCTGGCCGTCGAAGTACCCCACGACGCGGCCGCGCGGGGAGTAAAGCCACTTGCCATCCCGCCGCGCCCACCAGGTACTGCCACCGACGATCCAGTAGTCGCGGCCATCTGATGTCCACGCGAATGGCTTCCCGCCGTCGTAGGCGTACAGCCAAGTCGTCATGGCATGGAGGGTAAGGCTGACGCCTGACATGTAGGCCGTTGGAGTTTGTCGGGTTCTTCCGAGAGGTTCGCCGCTGTGCCGGGGATCTACCCAGCGGCAGTCCGAGGCATTGCGTCATCAGACGACAAGAGGCTCTTCCACTCGTGATCGAGGATCGAGTACAGGAGGGAGTCCCTCCAGGCGCCGTTGGTGAAGACGTGGTCTCGGATGCGGCCTTCGGGAGTGAAGGCGAGTCGGGCGAGCAGGCGCTGGGAGGCGTGGTTGTCCGGGCCGCATGCTGCTTGGATGCGGTGGAGCCGCAGGGTGTTGAAGCCGAAGTCGAGCATGAGGGTGGCGGCCTCCGTGGCGTAGCCTCTGCCCCAGTCTCGGCGACGGATGGCGTAGCCGAGTTCGCCGCTGTGGTCGCGTCCGAGCCCTATGCGGATGAACCCGATGAGCAGGTCGGCGTTGTTGGCCACGGCGAGGTAGTAGTCCGGCCGAGGTTCTGCCTGCGCCCGCTCGATGTCTTGTGCCAGGCGTTCGGTCTGTTCTGCCCGGCTACGGGGCTCGAAGCTGAGGGTGCGGGTGACTTCGGGGTCGCCGACTACCGCCATCGAGGCGTCCAGGTCGTTGGTCCGGAACTCGCGCAGGGTCAGGCGGGGACCGGTGATCGTTACGGGGAACACGACGATGACGGTAGTCGGGTTGGTGTGTGTCGGTCAGGCGGGGAGGGCGGCGGCGGGGACGCGGCAGAACGCTTCGATCTCCTCGCGCAGGTGTCGTGCTACCGGGGATTGGGCGTGGTGCCGGCCGCGTAGCGCCTGGTGGACGCGGGTGGCGCTGGTGAGGATGCCGCCGATGCGCCGGTCGGGTTCGAGTTCGAGGACGGGAGCGAGTGCTTCTTTGGCGCCGTCGACGTGGCCGGCGTTGACGCGGGCGAGGGCGAGTTCGGCGCGGGCGCCTGCCTCGTCGCTGAAGGAGCGGTCTTCTGGGCGGCCGTGCTCGAACAGGTTAAGGGCGGCCAGCGCCTCGGACTGGGCCCGGTCGTGTTCGCCGTCGAGGTAGACGTACGTTCCCGCGGCGTAGTAGCTCTGCTTGGCCTGCGGGAAGGCGAGCAGGCCGCCGATGGCGTCAAGGTCGTCGGGTCGGTGGGCGGCTCGTTGGTCTGCGGCTCGTCCGAGTGCGTGGTTGGCGTCGTCGGGGGAGTTCATGAGCGCCCAGGCGCGGGCCTCCAGGGCGGGTAGCCACGACGTGACGGAGCCGGTGACGTTGGCGGCGTACTCGGCGCCGCTTTGTGCGTAGCGCACTGCTTCTTGGGGGCGGCCGGCCCAGTAGGCGATGAGGCTTTGCAGGCCGCGTGCCCAGGCTCGAAGTCCCTGGTGGTCGGCGTTGTCGGCGCACACGTACAGGGTGCGGGCGTGGGTCATGGCTTCGTGGAAGCGGCCGAGGTCTTGGCTTGCTTTGGCGATCAGGCCGGACACGACTCCGGCCAGCAGGTAGAGGTCCCGGCTCAGGGTCGGCTTCTGCCGGCCTTCCAGGAGTTGGAAGACGGCTTCCTGTTCTGCGAGGAGGTCGCTCATGATTGAGGCGAGCGGGTCGTGGATGTAGGCGTTGGCGAGGTGGACGACGTCGTCGCGGAGTTGGGCGATCGTCTCCGGGCCGACGTTGTCGATTTCAGCGAATGTGGCGAATCGTGCTGCGCGCCGCGTTGCCATCGCAACCTGCCTTTCTAGGGGGTCCGACGAGCGGCCAGGCTCGTCCGTTGGTGTGAGTGGTTCCGCCAGCGGAGTAGGCGAGGTGGGGCCGACAGGCGCAGCGGTGACCGCTCCGCTTGTCGGCGGCGCCGGCACCAGCCCGGCGGGGGCGGGTGCGAGCAGGTCGGCCATCGGGTAGCCCCAGAACAGGCGGGCCACGCGGCGTTGCGACGGGCGCGGAGCGGTCTGCACGTCACCGGCGATCCACCGCCTCAGCGTGCGCACGCTGAGGGTGGCGTCTTCGTCGTTGTCGCGTGCGCACCGTTCGAACCTCGCCACGATCTCGCTGTGGGTGCGCTCGTCGCGGTCGATGAGGACCGCGAGCAGCGTGAGTCTCTGTTCCGACATCCCCGGCCCCTTTCCGGACGGATCTAGCCATGACGGTAGGACCGTTCGCCGTGCGGCAACCAGTCCTGCGGGCCCCGGCTGGCGATAAGGCCGGTCGATGTCCCCCTTATGACAGCTCAACGGCAGTGATCCGGCCCGGCTGTGCGCTTCTAACGGCATGGTGCTCATCGCCAGACTCCGATGCAAGACCAAACGCATCTACGCGGCCACGCACCGTTGCATCCACCGACAGCAGCGTTGGGACAAGCTCTCGGCCCCCAGGGGCGAGCAGCGCCGCGTAAAAGCGCACGTCGAATGGGGTGAGGCAGATGTGCCACCGAGCTGCGTTGCTCGCGGAGCGTGTCGTGCGCTCGTCACCCTCACCGGCCACGCTCACTGTGTTCGGAGTTTCCCCGGCGGTGCGTGACTGCGGCTCCGCGCTGCCGGGTGATGAGGTGGCCGCGCCGCCAGCACGGCTGGGTGACCCGACGCCCGGTCTATTTGTCGGCGCGGCCTCCACCTCGGCCACGTCGGCCAGCGAAGGGCGACACAGGTCGATCGGCGTGCTGACGACGGCACGGCTGCCCGCAGCAGACGCCGAGTCAAGGCCGGGAGAAGGAGGTGAGAAACGCCGCGACGGACACCACTGCTCGTAGTGGCGGCCCTGCCAGCCGGCTAGCTCCGCAGGACCGCCCGACCACCGCAGACGGCCACATCCCACTTGGAGAGGAATTGCCGCGATGACGGTAGCCACTGCCGACCTTATCAAGGTCGACCTGCCCACGCCGTTCACCAAGACCTGGGAGCGCATCCCGGGCATCACCATCGACGGACCGACACTGACGATCAGGCCGGAGGAGTTCTTCTTCCGCTACGAGAACCCGAGCTGGCTGCTGTGCGACTGGCAGCGGGTCCGCGACGAGCTGCTCCCGGCGGTGGAGAGCGAAGACCTGACCATTGAGCAGCTCGTGCTGGACTTCGTCAAGGAGCACGGCTACTCCACCAGCGACCCGGCGCAGGTGCTGCGCACCGCGCACGACGTGTACGCCTACATGTTCCGCGAGGAGCACCTGCAGGACCCCGGGCTGGACTTTGTGCCCGACGGGACGCTGCGGATGCTGCGCGAGTGCGGCACCCTGATGGCGCTGAACCGGGTCGAGCTGGACGGGCATATCAGCAACGTTTCCCCTGCCTGGATGCTGTGCGCCGCTGCCCGGGTGGTCTACGATCTGGACAAGGCGACCGCTGAAGTGCTCGACGAGCTGTATCACGGCACCTGGTTCAACGAGTTGCGGCGACGCGAGAGCATCCTCGCGCACGCGGCTCTCGGCGGCAGGCTGGTCCACGCCTGCCAGGGCGCGCCCAACATGTCCGGCGGCTGCGTCGTGCCCTTCGGCACCGACGTCGAAGTCATGCGCCGCGAGTTGGCCGGCATGCGCGTGCCCTGGATCGAGCGGACCCTGGCCCCGCTGCGCTGAGACGAACCGGTGGCCGCGCGGCACCTGAAGCCGCTTCATCCTGCCCGTGCGGGCCACCTTCATCCGAACCGGTGGCCGCGCGCGGCGTCTCCCGCGCCGTGCGCGGCCACCCCGGGAACCATCTGAGGAGTGGTCGTGGCGATTGCCAGGGACACCAGCGGCCGGGTCGTGACGGTCCGGGACATGCTCGACGGCATCAGCACGTCGCTGAAGTACACCAACTATCAGCTCGACACGGCCGGCGTCGGTCACGAGCCCCACCCGTGGAACTGGACCGAATCCGTCGGCCACTTCCGCAGCGTGATGACCAAGGAAGCCGAACTCGCCGAGCACGTCGCCCGCGCCATCGACCGCTGGGTCAAGGCCAACCCCCACGCCGACGCGGCGAACCTGGCCGCGATGCGCGCCGCCTCCAAGGACCTCAAGGCCGCCGCCCGCAGCCTGGTCAACCTCGGCAAGAAGATGCGCAACGTGCAAGCCTGCCTCGACGTGACCAAGTCGTAGCCCTCATGCGCGCGAGCATCTCCACGACGATCAACCGGCAGGCGTGGGACCGGCAGGCGCGCCTCGCGTTGCCGCACGACCGACCGATGACACCCGGCCGGGTCGAGTGGACGCAGTACCCCGGCCACGGCCCCGGCACCGAGCTGTTCGGCGACATCCGCGGACTGACCATTGCCGAACTCGGCTGCGGCAACGGCGACAACCTCGCCCCACTGGCCGTGCGCGGCGCCCACTGCATCGGCGTGGACCTCGCACCCGCACAGATCAGTCGAGCGCGCACCCGCTGGGGACACCTGCCGATCCGGTTGCACTGCGGCGACGCGCGTGCCTTCCTCACCCGCACCCGTCCGCTGGACATCTGCTTCTCCATCTTCGGAGCGGTCGGCCTCTGCCCGCCCGAGCAGCTCCTGCCGCTGATCGCCCAGCATTTGCGTCCCGGCGGCCGGCTGTTGTTCTCCGTGCCCGACCCGCCTTGGCTCGGCCCACGCCGAGCCGTGATGCGACTGGCTGACGGAAGCCACGTGCCCGTCGCCCGATGGCTGTCCGGCCCGCAGGGCTGGAAGGCCGCCGTCCGCGCGGCCGGGCTGCGATGCCTGCACATCGAGGCAATCAACGCGCCGACCGGCGGCGACGGCACCTGCTGCCTCCTCGTCCACGCACAAAAGTCCGTTGGAGCATCCGATGCCTGAGCCGCTGCCCGCCAGCCGGACCCCGGCCTTCCCGAACCCGCCGGCTACCGCACCGCACACCTGCTGCACCATCTCCGCCGCCCGCCGAGGGCGGCCGACGAGACGAGTGAAGTGGTTCTTACCGGTGGGTGACGAACCGTTCGACCCCATCGGGCGCGGTCCTGCCAGCCCCGACAACAGCGGCGGGTTCCTCGCCGGCCCAGCTGGTGACGCCGGCGCACCGGCCGATCAAGCAGCCGCAGGCAACCCGGTCGTCTGGGCCACCCTCCTCGCCGTCGAGAACCAGTCGAGCACCGAAGGCGGCCTCCGGTGAACCCTCCCGACGACACCACCTACCAGCACTTCCCTCGCCATGTGCAGCCTGACGAGGGCGAGCGGCCCGCCCGGGTCGTCGGGACGGCACCGGCGCGTCCGGCGCGCCTGGCGGACGAGTTCTTCTTCGTCACCCATGACGACCAGACGGGTCGGCCACGCCTGCACGCCGCCGGTGTGGGTCTGGGGTTGGCCGCCGCGCTGCTGCTGGAGCTGCATGAGGCAGGCCGAGTGACCTTCGACCGCGGGCAGGTGCGGGTCCTGGACGCCCGGCCACCCGCGGACGCCTTGCAGCACCTGATCCTGGACCGGCTGGTGGCGGAGACGCAGCACTCCGCCACCCAGGTGTGGCTGGCCTTCGTCGCGGATACCGCTGCCGAGCAGGTCGCGCAGCGGATGTGGCAGGCCGGCAAGGTGCGGCCAGAGCAGACGCGGCGGCTGTGGCGCAACGGTGTCGTCTACCTGCCCACCGACATCAACACCGCCGCGTGGCCGTCCGCGCGCCTGTCGTTCAAGCTGCGCCGCTACGAGCAACTCGACCCGTTCGACCTGGCCCTCGCCGGGCTGGTGGCGCACACCGGCTTGGACCGGTACGTCCTCGACGGCGCCCCCTACGCCGCCGGTGCGCACCTGCGCGCGCTGCTGGACGGGGCTTGGCCGGCCCTGCGGGACCTGCTGGCCGATCTTGGCACCGCGATCGGGAATAGCGTTTTGACCCATCGCACCTGAACCGCCGCGCCCGACCCGCGCGGCTAACGCACCCCTCCACCCCCGATGGAAAAGAGACCTCATGACTCACAACCCGCCGGACACCGTGTCAGCCGTACTGGCGCGTGGCCGGCTCGGCATTCCCTCTGTGGTGTTCTTCGTCATCGCCGCCGCCGCACCGCTGACGGTGGTCGCGGGCGGCGCGACCACGGGCTACGCGGTCACCGGCGTGACCGGCATTCCCGTGGCCTACCTGCTCGTGGCCGTGGTGCTGGCGTTGTTCGCGGTCGGCTACGTGGCGATGTCGCGGCGGATCGTCAACGCGGGAGCGTTCTACACCTATGTCGCCCGGGGACTCGGCCGGCCCAGCGGCGTGGCTGCAGCGTTCGTGGCGCTGCTGGCGTACAACGCGATGCAGATCGGTCTGTACGGCGGCTTCGGCGCGGTCTTGGCCCAGTTCCTGCAAGCCCGCTACGGCCTGAACATCGACTGGTGGGTGTGCGCCCTGGCGGGCTGGGCCGTGGTCGCGGTGCTCGGTGTGCTGCGCATCGACCTCAACGGCAAGGTCCTGGCCGTCATGCTCATCGGCGAGTGCGCCGTCGCCCTGCTCTTCGACACCGTCATGCTCACCCGCCCCGCCGACGGCAGCCTCACGTTCAACACGCTCGCCCCGTCGCACATCGTCGCCGCCGGTATCGGAGCGGCGCTGGTCACCGCGATCACCGGATTCGTCGGCTTCGAAGGCACCGTCGTGTTCTCCGAGGAGACCAAGGACCCCCGTCGCACGGTTGCCCGAGCCACCTACATCGCTGTCGCGGTCACCGGCCTGCTCTACGGCCTGTCCGCCTGGGCCATGTCGGTCGCCACCGGACCCGACCAGATCGTCGCCGCCGCCCGCACCGAGGGCACCGACCTCATCTTCAACCTCGTGTCCCCGCACCTCGGCGACACCGTCGTCACCATCGGCCGGCTGCTGTTCATCACCAGCCTCTTCGCTGCCCTGCTCTCCTTCCACCACACGGTGGCCCGCTACCTGTTCGCCCTCGGCCGCGAACGCGTCCTGCCCACCGCGCTGGCCCGCACCAGCCGCCGCACCGGCGCGCCGAAGGCCGGCTCGCTCACCCAGAGCCTCCTCGCCCTCGCGGTGATCGGCGGATACGCCCTGGCCGGGGCGGACCCGATCGTGCACCTGTTCTTCTGGATCACCGTCACCGGCGGACTCGGCGTGCTCATCCTCATGACCGTCACCTCCGCCGCCGTCATCGGATTCTTCGCCACCACCGCCCACAGCGAAAGCCCGTGGCGCACCTGGATCGCCCCGCTCGCCGCTACCCTCGCCCTCGGCGCGATCCTCGCCGTCACCCTGCAGGAGTTCGACACCCTCCTCGGCGTCGACGCCACCAACCCGTTGCGCTGGGCGTTCCCCGCCGCCTACGCCGCCGCCGGCCTCGCCGGCCTGCTCTGGGCAATGCTCCTGCGCACCCTCCGACCCGACGCGTACGCCGCGATCGGCCTCGGCGCGGCCAGCGTCGCCGCGCCGCTGCGCGACCCCGCCCTCCGTCAACCCGTCTAGCCCCAGCGCAGGGAGTCCCTCGTGCCACCCACCACACCGGCGGTGACCGTCCGCCGCGCCACCCACGACGACGCCGCCGCGCTCACCACCGTGCTCGCCGAGGCGTTCATGCCCGGACCGGTCGGCGACTGGCTCATCCCCAACCTCGCCCACCGTCGGACCGTCCACCACCGCTACTTCGCCCTGATGCTGCACCGCGGCCTGCAACACGGCCACGTCGACACCACCACCGACCTGTCCGCCGTCGCCATCTGGTACGACCGCGCCCAACCGCAGCCACCATCATCCGCCGACTACGACCTCGCACAGGCCACCGACATCTACACACACCGATTCGCCCTGCTCGACGCCACCTTCGAAGCCGCCCACCCCCGCGAACCCCACCACTACCTCGCCTTCGTCGCGGTCGACCCCACCCGCCACCGCACCGGCATCGGCACCGCCCTGCTCACCGCCCACCACGACCTGCTCGACCACACCGGCACACCCGCCTACCTCGAAGCCAGCAACGCACGCAACCGCGACCTGTACCTACGCCTCGGCTACACACTCCAAACACCCATCACCCTGCCCGACGGCCCCACCCTCTGGCCCATGTGGCGGCCACCCACAATCTCGTAGGACCCAGTGCGCGACCCTCGCCAGCAGGTCCCGGCCCCGCCGGCTACGCAGGCCGGGCCGGGACCTGCACGGTGCCGCTGTCTCCGTCGAGCAGACCGAGCAGTCCAGCGGTGAACAGTTGCCGCCGCACGGCGGGCGGGATGTTGACCAGCCGCACGATGCCGCCGCGCACGTGCACGGCCGATGGCAGGCCACCAGCGTGCTGGTGGCGGCGGCATCGAAGCGGCCGAGGCCGGTGAGGTCGAGGTCGACGTCCCGGACGGTGTCGGCGCGCAGCGCGGCGAGCACGGCGTCGTACACGAGTCCGCTGGCGTCTGCGCCGAGGCGACCGGTCAGACTCAGGCGCACGAGCGGGCCCTCGCCGCTGGTGATGATCGTCAGGTCCATGATCCCTCGCTCCGCACCCCGCCGCCGGCAGGAGAGGGGGTTGCGAGCGCGGCGAGGTGCTGGGTGACACCTGAAGGTTACTCTGCGCGTCGGCGTGGCGTCTGAAAGCAATGAGCCGGCGGTGTCAATCGGCGAGGGGTGGCAGATCGATGTCGTCGTCGGTGTCGGGCAGCGGCACCCACCCCGGCCCGCCGGCGGCGGGCATCAGGTGCGCGGCGGCGGGCCGGGAGCGGGCCCAGGCGAGGACGGTCTCGCGGGTGCCCTCGACTTGATCGATGCCGGCGGTGTCGGCGGTGATCTCGTCGACCCATGTGGCGAACCAGACAATACGGCGGTGCAGGTCGCGGCCTTTGTGCACGTAGACGGTCCCGTAACCGGAGCACGGCTCGGCGAACATCTGCTCGGGCGCGATCTCCTGGTCACGCAGCTCAGGCGGCAGGCAGGAGGCGTGCTCGCGTCGGCGTGGGGTGTCCACGACCCGCATCGTAGTGTCGCCGCACGGCGCAGGTTGCCCCAGCGATGGATGCTCACTCGGCCGACGTTCGGGTGAAGGAGGCTGCGCCCGCCCCGGTGCGGGCGGGCGCAGGTCACGCGGCGCGTGGCGGTGCGGGTTGGTGCAGGCGGAGCAGGCGGGCGAGGGTGGCGGCTTGGTCGACGGTGGGGAGGCCGGCTTCGGCGGCGAGGGCTTGGATCTCGGTTTCGGTGTCGGGGTCGGTCAGGTAGCGGGCCATCGACAGCGTTCCCGGCAGAGCCGGAGGTTCGGTGTCGGGGTGTGCGGTCGGGGCCTCTCCGTCGGTTGTCCGCGTGGGCGGGGTCGGCGGCGACGGATGTGGTGCGTTCGCGCGTGATGTCTGGTCACGGCGTGTGGCCATGTCCCTCCCAGGACGGCTCGTGGCGTGAGGTCGACGTGTCGGGCCATGGGCGTCTCCTTCGCGGTGGTAGGAACTCGTTGACGATCGATCGCCGGATCGCCCAGCCTGCGGACGGCGGCGGGTCGGCGTCGGTGAAGGGCCGCGGACTGTAACTCCGGTTGCCGCGGAAGTGAAGACGTGCGCCACTCACAGCGACTCACAGCGGTAAGCGGCTGGTGTGGGTGGGCAGGGCGGTCGCGGGGTCTGTCGCCGAATTGATGTTCCATCAAACCCGGTGCGGAACATCGCGTCCGGTGACAGACGGTGACAGCTTGCGGGCACTGCCGCTGCGCTGCCGCCCGGCGCGTAACCCGGCCTGGTCGCCTCGGTGAGGGCCGCAGGGCGGGCGGTGACGGCTGCCCCGGGTTGGGGCGGGCGGGGGCGGGTTCGGCGGCGTGTGCGCGAGTGAGCCGCCCGTACGCGCGGGCCGTGTGCTCCGCCGCGCCCCCATCAGGCGGCCCGGTCTTCCTGGTCGGGCGCGGTGTGGGTGGGGAACTCGTTGTCGTGGCGCGTGTCGGTGTATGGCATGTCGATGAGGCGGTGACGGCCGCTGCGGTCGACCAGTTGCCAGACCTGCTCGGCGGGGCTTGCGTGCAGTGCGGCGCGCAGTTCGGCGGTGGTGGTGGCGAGGACCGTTTCCAGGCCGATGCCGGCGATGCGGTGGTGCAGGTTCGCCTCCCGTCGTGCGGAGGGGAGGTGGAACAGCACCGGCCATGCCCAGGTGCTCATCGTGTACAGCCGCTCGTACTTGATGACCTTGTCGATGAGGACGTGCAGGTGTTCGAGCCCGGTGTCGTACTCGAGGAAGAACGGCACGGACCGTCCCCGCTCGGTCCACACCCCGGCGCCGTCGGGGCGGGGGAAGCCGGTCGCTCCGGCGATGATGATCTGCGGGTCGCCGCCTTCGCGGTAGAGGGTGCCGGGTTCGTGGTAGGCGGATGCGGGTTGCCAGCGGACCAGGCTGGTGTCGGGGTGGGTGCGGGCGTGGGCGGCGAGGTCGATGAAGACCTGGTTGCCGCCGAGCAGGTGCGGCAGGTCCGGCCGCGAGGTCAGGGACTGTTTGCGGCGGCGAGCCTGGTCCCGGCGTGGCCGGCCGAGTCCGCGTTGGGCGTGGACGTGGTCGTAGCCGAGCTGGTCCAGGACGTAGTGGTAGGGGTGCGAGCCTCCATCAGGCTTGTTGGGTCGGAACCGGTCGACTGCCCGCAGGGCGGTGAGGCGGCGCAGCCGGCGTTGGGTGAAGTCCAGCGATGGGAACAGGGCGGCGGCGATCTGGTCGGTGGTGAGCACGCCGTGGTCGTAGAGCCAGCCCAGGAGGCGGTCGTCGCGGGCGGTGATGCTGGCCTGCAGGCGCAGCAGTGGATCGGCGGTCGGTAGGTGTTTACCCATGAGCGCAAGCCCCTGGGGGGAGACCCGAGACTGGAGGGTCTGTCTGGAGCGGTCCCAGACCGGTGACAGCGGGGTTGACCTGGGCTGTGAGCGGCTGTGGGGGGTCAGGTTGGGGGTCAGGATCAAGACGGACGGTAGAACGGAGATCGACGCTGACTCCTACACCGTCGGGCATACCGGGTTCGGCGTGACGGTGCGGTGAGAGTGGGTGTGAGTCGGGCCGGTGACGCTGGTGAGGTTCCCGGTGCGGGGTGATCATCGTTGTTGCTCCAAGGTCGCAGGTGCGAGTGGGTGTGAGGTCGGTGCGCCCGCCGCCGCAGCGGGCGGGAGCGATTGGCAGGCCCGGTCAGCATCTGTCAGCTCGCGGGCCTGCTGACAGGCGCTGACGCTGGTCTGACAGCGGCGGCTCGGTCTGACCGAAGCCGACACTCGGGGTTCGGTCATGCGGCCTTGTCCCGTCTCAATGAAGTTGCGCGTGTCGCAATAAAGTTGCTCCGACCCGGCTGTTTGTCTCATTAGAGTTGCCCCGGCCTGTTGTGGGGAGGGGTTGGTGGGCGGTGGCGTTGCGGTTGCCGGCTGGGACGGGATCGGCGTCGAACTTGAGTTCGCGGTTGCTGACGGCGGCGTACGGCGCAGGCCGCTGGCGCAGTGTTTGAACGTGCGGTTCGAGGACGTGGCACCGGCGAGGTCGTTTCCGTCGTACCGGGGGCAGCGCAACTTCCCGGGCTGGTGGTGGTCGTCCACGATGGGCCGTCACGTCGGGTACGAGTCGTGGCTGGAACGCGACCATGTGATGTTGCTGGACTTCGATCCGCAGGTGACAGCGTTCTCGTCACAGCCGTTCTGGCTGCACTGGCCCGCCGCTGGACGGGCTCGTCGCCATCTGCCGGACTACTTCGCCCGTCAGGTCGACGGCGTCGGGGTGGTGCTCGACGTGCGGGCGGATGACCGGATCGAACCGGCCGACGCGGAGGCGTTCGCCGCGACGGCCGTCGCGTGCGGGGCGGTGGGGTGGCGGTTTCGCCGGGTGGGGACGCTGGACGGGGTGTTCGCCGCGAATGTGCGCTGGTTGTCGCGGTATCGGCATCCGCGGTGCGGGCGTCGGGAGGATCTGATCGTGCGGTTGTTGGAGGTGTTCGCGCAGCCGACACCGCTGTTTGCCGGGGTGGAACAGGTCGGCGACCGGCTGCTGGTGTTGCCGGTGCTCTATCACCTGCTGTGGCGTCAGGTGCTGGTCGTTGACCTGCGCTCGGCGCTGCTGGGTCCGTTGACGCTGGTATCGCAGGGACAACGGAGGAGGTCGTGATGCTGGCACGGCGGCCGGGGGTGCTACGGCCGGGCGACCGGGTGCGCTTCGACAAGATCGTGCACACGGTGGTGGGGGTGTCCGGGACGCTGGTGCTGGTCGCGGACGAGCAGGCCGAGGTGACGGCGATCCGGCTGGCTGACCTACAGGCCAGAGCGGACTTCGAGGTACTCGGTGAGCGGTCACGCGCCCCGGCGCTGTCGGCGACGGCGGTCGTGCACCGGTTGCCGCAACAGGTGGTTGACGAGGCGTTGTGGTGGGAGCGGCACCTGCAGGAGGTGATCCATGGGCTGGCGCCGGACGCGCCAGCGGGGTCACGTCCGCGGGCCGGTTACGACCCGGCGGTCACGACGCTGACGCAGCGGGAACGGGCCAAGGCTGAGGAGTTGGTCGCGGCCGGCCATGCCGTGAACGCCAGCAAGGTCAAGCGGCAGCGTCAGCGTTACGAGGCAGGCGGCCTGGCGGCGCTGGTGGATCAGCGTCCGCTGCGGCGGCCCTCGCGGTTCGGTCGGGCCGATGCGCGGGTGGTGGAGGCGATGCAGACGGCGATCGCCGAGGCCACGGACGCGTCCACGCGCACGGCCAGCTTCCTGGTCTGGCGCACCGGCCAAATCCTGGCCCAGCGGCCCGACGCCGACCAGGTCGTGGTGCCGTCGCGGGCGACGCTCTACCGGCTGTTGGGCAAGCTGACCGCCGGGCTGCACACCACGGGTTCGGCACGCACCCGCCGATCGCAGGACAGCCGCCCGGACGGGCCGTTTCGCACGGTGAGCGCTGCCGCGCCAGGCGAGCTGGTGCAGATCGATTCCACCCCGCTGGACGTGCTGGTGCTGCTGGATGACGGCACACCGAGACGGGTGGAGCTGACCGGCATGATCGACGTGGCCACCCGGACAGTGCCCGCGGCGGTGCTGCGCCCGACGACCAAGTCGGTGGACGCCAGCGTGTTGCTGGCCCGCGCGTTGACCCCGGAGCCGATGCGTCCCGGCTGGGCGGACGCGTTGACGATGTCGCGGTCGGTGCTGCCGCACCGGCGGTTGCTGGCCATCGACGAACGCCTGGAACACGCCGCGGCGCGGCCGGTGATCGTGCCGGCCACGATCGTGGTCGACCAGGGCAAGGTGTTCATCTCCCGCAACTTCCGGGCCTCCTGCGCGGCGCTGGGCATCAACTTCCAGCCCACCCATCCCGGCTCGCCCGCTGAAAAGCCGCACATCGAGAAGATGATGTCGGCGGTCGGGACGCTGTTCGCCCAGTTCGTGTCCGGCTACACCGGCTCGAACACCGAACGGCGGGGCCGCAAGGTCGAAGCCCAGCCGCTGTGGTCGATGCTGGAGCTGCAGGAACTGCTGGACGAGTGGCTCGTCGCGGCCTGGCAGAACCGGCCGCACGACGGGCTGCGCGACCCAGCCGCCCCGGGGCGGATGTTCACCCCGAACGAGAAGTACGCCGCGCTGGTCGAATCGGCCGGCTACGTGCCGGTCGCTCTGTCCGCCGACGACTACATCGAGCTGCTACCGGCATGCTGGAAGGCGATCAACGCCTACGGCGTCAAGCTCAAGCACCGCACCTACGACGCCGAGGCGCTCAACCCGCTGCGCCGCCAGCCCTCCGGGATCGCCACCCGCAAAGACCTGTGGGAGGTCCACTACGACCCCTACGACGTGTCGAGGGTCTGGCTGCGCAACCACGGGGATCCGCAGGCGGGCTGGATCACCCTGTTCTGGAAGCACCTGCGCCGCGACGGCGTCCCATTCGGCGAGCTGGCCTGGGATCACGTCCGCGCGCAGATGCCCAAGGCGACCGAGGACGAGATCGCCGCCGCGGTGCAGGACCTGCTACGCCGCGCCAGCCAAGGTCCGCAACCCGCCACCGGTTCACGAGCCTCCAAACGCGACCGCAGGGTCGCCGCCCGCACCCGGGCCACCACACCTCGGCCCGAACCCGTCTCCGATGCCGCACCGGCCTCGGCGCCCGCCGATGAACCCGACCAGGACCAGAGCGATGGCCAGGTCGCGAAGGTGATTCCGCTGGGGTCTTCGACCCGTATCAGGAAGCGAGCAAACGATGGTGACCGCGACGACCGGCGCCGCCACCACGGGCTCGTATGCCGGCCTGCCCGACGACGACCAGCACCGGCAGTTGACCACGCTGGAGGGCTGGCGCCGCTACGTCGACAGCGTTCCCGTGGTCCCTGATCTGCTCGACCGGCAGGCATGGAAGCGGCTGGACGGTGACCAGCAGTTCGCCTACGACGAGGCGAGGCTGGCCCACCACGCCCGGCTGCTGGTCGTGGCCACCTCCACCATTCGCAAGGTGATCACCGAAGGGCGGCGGCTGTCCTACCTGAACCGGTGTGCCGTCTCCGGGCGCTGCGGCCTGATCGTGTCCGGCGTGGCCCGCACCGGCAAGACCACCAGCCTCGCCCAGCTGGGCAAGACGATGGAGGTCATCCACCGGCGGCGCCGCCCCGAGTCACCGGAGGACATCCCGGTCATCTACATCGCCACCCCACCGGCCGCCACACCACGGATGATGGCCGTTGAACTGGCTCGCTTCCTCGGACTGCCCGTCACGACCCGCGCCAACATCACCGACGTCATCGAGGCCGTCTGCGGCGTCTGTCTGGACGCCCGCACCGGGCTGATCTGCGTCGACGAAATACACAACATCAGCCTGACCACCCGCCACGGCGCGGAAACCTCCGACACCCTCAAGTACTTCTCCGAACGCATCCCCGCCACCTTCGTCTATGCCGGCCTCAACGTCGAACGGGAGGGCCTGCTGTCCGGCACCCGCGGGCAGCAGATCGCTGGCCGGTTCAGCATGATCCGCACCGGGGCATTCCCCAGAGGCGACGAATGGACGGCCCTGATCGCCACCCTGGAGGACAGCCTGCGGTTACACGCCCACACCCAGGGCACCCTGACCGGCCTCGACGTCTACCTGCACCAACGCACCAACGGGATGATCGGCAGCCTACTGAGGCTCATCCGCAGCGCCGCCATCCAGGCCATCATCGAGGGCGGCGAACGCATCACCCGCGCCAGCCTCGACGACATCGAGATCGACGTGGCCGCCGAAAGCGCCCGGACGGGAAACCGCCCAGGCTGATGAAAAGCAGAGGCATCAGCATCGACCGGCCGCGCCGGCTGCCCATCCAGGTCTCCCTGCGCCCCAGCGAGATGCCGGACTCGTTCGTCCGACGGCTGGCCATCGCGAACCACCTACGTCCCAGCTATCTGCGCGCCTACCTCGCTGACCCACCCGGACCGCTCGCGTCCATCCAGATCTGGCGCCTGGCCGCCGTCACCGGCCGGCCCGAAGAAGAACTCATCCGCGTCATGCCCGCACTCGAACCCACCGCGTCCAGCAAGCCATCACGGCAGCGCGTGAAGAAGCAGGTTGGCCTATTCACCGCCATCCGCCAGGCCGCCGAACAGGACGTGGACGTCCAGCGACTGAGCAAACACTTCGGGCTGCGACGTCCGACCATCATCAAGGCCCTGACCGGCCAAGACCCCACAACCGCCCGGTTCGGGCACCGACGGCCGCACCACCACCCCATCCTCGAAGACGTCACCGACTACCTGGATCAACTCATCGCCGACAACCCCGGCGCCACCATCTGGTCGATCTGGAAGAACCTCATCCAAGAACGGCAAACCACGGCTGGCTACGGAACGGTCCGCGACTACGTCAACCGCGTCCGCGCCCACCCAGCCGACACCAAGTCCGTCCGGCACCTCGTCAGCAGGGCAGATCTCTTCACCAAGATCCGCGACGAAGCCGTCGGGGTCTTGGCCAGCAGGCTCGCCGCGCAGTTCTCCACCGACCGCGCCACTGTCATACGAGCTCTCACCGGCGAGGACACACCCCGCAAACGCTCGCAGTCGAAACAGAACCCCGTCCTAAAAGACCTCCGCCACCACATCGACAAGATGATCGACTCCGACCCCGACGTCACCGTCGCAACCATCTGGGAACGACTCGTCGACCAGCACCACGCCGAGGTCTCCTACGCCACCGTCCGGGACTACGTCGCCCGAGAACGCCGCCAGCCCCGCCCTCGAGCCAAGCCAAGCACCATCACGATCCCCGACCAGAGCAAACCGCGATCCGGGGCACCTTCAGTGAGACGCCCCGGGGAAAACGCGATTCCGGGGCAAGCCCGATGAGACAGATCTCAGCCACCTGTCTCACTCAACCTGCTCCGACGCAGGCCAGCGCCGACTCATCGGGGCAACTTCACTGAGACAGGACAGGCCTCTTGGTGTGACAGGTCTGGTACTGGCGGGGTGGTTTCGGCGCGTAGGACGCGTACGAGGGCGGAGGCGGTGGCGTTGGACAACTGGTGCCCGTCCGCGCGGAGCTGTTGGGCGAGGGCCTTGCGGGACAGCGGTGTCCCGGCGGCGGTGAGGGTGCGGGCGGCGGTCCGGGCGGCCGGGACCAGCGCGGCGACCTCCGGACCGCCCTCGCCGGTCGACGCCTCGTCGTCCCGGCGGTCCGGGACCGCCGGAGGCTGGTCCGCGACGACGGGGACCGCGGTCGCGGAGTCCCGGCCCTCGGCGGCGGTGACGGGGACCGGCGGGCGGGTATCCGGGACCGACGCGTCGACGGTCAGCGCCGATCCACGCGCGGGCTGGGCGGTCGGGTGGGGTGGGGCGGTGTCGGCGCGGCCGAGGGCGATCTTCACCATCGCCAGGAAGCCCAGCGCCGGCAGGGCGGCGGCGATCCAGCCGATCACCGACGCCTCCGCCTCCACCACCTGCGCTGCCAGGGACAGCAGCACCGCCACAGTGAGCACCGTGGCGGGGAAGGCGACGCTCTTGCCCAGGCGCCGCTTGCGGCGCAACTCCAGACCGGCGGCGATCGAGGTCAGTTCGAGGACGATCGCGTCGGCCCAGGCCAGCCAGCCCGGCTGACCGTGCCCGGCGGCGACGTCATGCACATGCGTGAACGACGCCGCGCCGGCAGCGCCGCCGATCAAAAGCATGATCGTCACCTGGGCGCGGTTCTCCCACCGCTCCCGCCCCGCGCCCACCCGGGCGGGTGAGCCGGGGTCACGTTGGTCAGGTGCCGCCAACGGCCCACCACCTGGGTTCAGGCGGCGCGTGCACGGCCGCGTTCGGCGTTGTCGTGTGAAGGCGGGCCGCGACTGCAGCCGCCGCATCCAGGGGGTTGTCGTGTGAGGTCACGTTCTGCTCCAAACAGGTGGTTGAAGGGTTCGGCTTCACGCGGTTAGGGTTCCGTCCCAGGTCGCGCCTGCCTGGCTCCGGTCAGTTCCCGGGCAGGCGCGACCCTGCCGGGTGACGCCCGGCCGGGCGGACCCCTCGTGTGTGCAGGGGACGACAAAAGTCACTGTGGTCGAGTCAACGAACACGCCAGACCCCGCGCAGGGGCAGGCACCAGGACAAGCAGGCGTCGCCACAACCCGCACAGCCGGCTGCGGTCAACGCGCGGACATCGGGCGGACGGCAAAGCCGAGCCACAAAGATCAGGACTCACCACCGGCAGCGGCGCAGAGGCGCCGGGGGTGGTGCGGCGGCTCAACTCGCCGACAGACGATCCTTCATGTGGGGCCTCCGATCTCTCCACGCCCCGCGGCGTCGATACGAACAACGGCAGGCACCCCGGTTGTGGGGGTGCCTGCCCGCTGCTGTGTGGCCGACCGCGCCGGCCGGCGCTGCGGGAACGTGTATCCAGTACGCCTCGACAACCCCCGTCGAGTCAACCCCCAATTCGCTACGGATCGTCACCGGGTCTTGCTACCAGTCCGCCGGGGTGCTATCGGGTCCGCCCCAGTGCTCTCCAGTCCTCCTGCGTCCGCGTGGTCACGGCGGAAAACCTGGCAGCGCTACTCACCTGGCGGGACGGGCGGTCTCACCAGGCGGACCCAGACGCGTTTGCCGCCGTCGTCGAGGCTGTCCACACCCCACGCGTGGCCCACAGCCTCGATGATGGCCAAGCCCCGGCCGTCGTCGGGGTCCCGGCGGCGCGGCACCACCGCCGAGCCGTCCACCCCGAGATGGTCACGTCGCCGTCACGGGCGTTGAACTGCAGAGACCATCCTGCGATCGTCGTCCCCTCTGTCACCAGTGCGGACGTGCCCCATTCAGGCCGCGGCCCTGCGGCCGTAACGAATCCCGCAGCCGTGACGCCACTTCAGAGGAGCCGTGTTGCCGCGCGGCTCCGCCGCAGGCAGGTGGGACCAGCACCCCCTCGGGCCCCCTCCAGGTTCCGCCCGCCTGCGGCCACCGCGAGGGCGCGGGGAAGCCCAAGGCGATGACCCGCAGCGAGGGGCGAGCGCCATGGCGCCGGCCTGTTCGTGGCGGCGTTGAACCCTGGCCGCCGTCGCCGTGGCGGCATTGTCGCCGACGTGGTCTTCCACAGCGACCGCAGCAGTGAGGGCGAGTGCACTTTGGCCGACTTCGCCCGCGCCTGCGCCCGCTGTAAGGTACGCCAGTCGATGGGCCGAGACGGATCGTGCTTCGACGCCGCCGAGGCCACCTTCTCCACCTTCACCGTCTAGCTACTTCGACCCGAAAAAATAGATCGACGAGGCTGGTTGCGCGCTGCGTCGCTGGCCTCGTTGTCGTTGGTCACGGTGGGGAGGTCGGGGCGGCGCAAGGGGATCTGATGCTTCGTACGCGCAACGTGCAGCCGTCGTTGTGGGAGTCGGTGCTGCCGGAGGTGTGCCTGCGGCTTCCGGCGGAGTTGGAGCGGGTTGATGAGTTGCTGGACGACGAGCGGTTCTTCGCCCCGTTCCGGGAGCACTTCGACGCCCGGCTGGGTCGCCCGAGCGTGCCGGTGGAGACCTATCTGCGGCTGATGTTCCTCAAGCACCGCCACCAGCTCGGCTACGAGACGCTGTGCCGGGAGGTGGCCGACTCGATCTCCTGGCGGCGGTTCTGCCGCATCGACATCGACGTTGTGGTGCCGCACCCGACCACCCTGATGAAGACCACCAGCCGGTGCGGGGCGGAGGTGGTCGCGCAGCTGAACGAGGCGTTGCTGGTCAAGGCGAACGAGCAGAAACTGATCCGGTTGGGAAAAGTGCGGGCCGACACCACCGTGGTGTCGGCCGACGTTGAGTACCCGACCGACTCCGGGCTCCTGGCCAAGGCGATCGGCAAGATGAGCCGGATCGTCGCGCGGGTCAAGGCCGCCGGTGGCGCCACCCGGACTCGGTTTCGCGACCGCCGGCGCAGCGCCAGCCGGAAAGTTCGGCAGCTGGCCTCGAAGCTGCACCTGCGGGGCGCTGTCAACCGGGAGCAGGCCCAGCAGACCGTGACGCGGGTGACCAGTGAGCTGGTCCGGCTGGCCGAACACGCCGCCCGTGACGTCCACGCGGTGCTGCGCAACGGTAAGCGAGCCCTGGGCAGGGTCACCGGACGCGCTGCCGGTCGGCTGCGCCGGGCCACCGACGAGTTGGCGGTTCTGTTGGCGCGCACCGGGCAGGTGGTGACGCAGACTCGCCGCCGCCTGTCCGGTGACATGCCCGCCCGCGACCCGCCTGGTCAGCCTGCACGACCCGGATGCCCGCCCGATCGCCAAGGGGCGCATCAACCGGCGCGTAGAGTTCGGCTACAAAGCCCAGGTCGTCGACAATGACGACGGCGTCGTCGTGGACTACACGGTGGACCAAGGCAACCCCGCCCCGCAGCTGGCGCCCGCGATCGAACGCATCACCCAGCGGCTCGGTCGCCCGCCCCGCCCCGCGCCGCGACTGCCGACCGCGGCTACGGCGAGGCCGCCGTCGACCAGGCCCTACACGATCTCGGCGTGAGAACCGTCGCCATACCCCGCAAAGGAAAACCACCCGCCGCCCGGCAACAGCAGGAACACACACCCGCCTTCCGACGACTCGTCAAGTGGCGCACCGGCAGCGAGGGACGCATCAGCCACCTCAAGCACCGATACGGCTGGGCCCGCAGCCACGTCGATGGGCTCGACCGCACCCGCACCTGGTGCGGACACGGCATCCTGGCCCACAACCTGGTGAAGATCAGCACCCTCGCCGCTGGATGATCGCCACGGCCCGCCCCAACCCCACCCCGGCTGAGGTCGCCGCGGCCGAGTACGTCCACCGTCGCCGGTTCCGGACCCCGCCGACACTCCGTCTGCGACTGGCGCTCGCTTACCGACTGCAGACGAACAACGCTGGCGTCCTGGACGCTCACCCAGCATATTCTTTGAGGGCGGGATGTGTTCCCTCAGCCGGGCCAGGGGCCTGCGTTGGCCTGTCGGCTGTACCGGCTGGGTAGGCGCATGTCCGGGGGCAGCGCCGATGGACACGCTGCGGCGTGCCCTCCGGGAGGCCGCCCTCCTGGCGCCTGGCGTGACCGGTGGTCGTTGGGGTTACGCATGCCTCCGCGGGCGGGCCACCAGCAGCAGCCCGGCCATCGCGAGCAGCATCCATCCGATCAGGTAACCAAACGCGGCTGTGGGCGAGACGGCCGTCCACAGCAGGCCGCCGGCGGCGGAGGCCGCGAGGTTGCCGAGCGACTGCACGGTGGCCAACACCCCGAACGCCGACCCCCGCAGTTGCGGTGGGGCCAGTGCGGCGATCGCCGCGTGCTGCGCGGTCTCCACGGCGCCGATACCGGCACCGGCGAGCAGAAACGGCACCACCAGCGCCCACAGGCCCGGGCTGGGGATAGCGAGCAGTGCGTACGCGGCGGCGAACCCGGCTACGCCGACGGTGAGAACGAGGACGGGTCCGCGCTGGCCGAGCCGGTCGGCGGCACGACCGGCGGGCACTGACGCGGCCGCCGCGCGGCCACGTTGTACGCGACGTACATCCCCAGCACCACGGTGGTGGCGGCCCGCAGCCCGCGGTCGGGGCTGAGCAGTTCGGTGGCCCGGAGAATCAGCAGGGTCGCGGCGACGTTGCCGACTTCGAATGCCGCCACCGCCGCCAGTAGCCGGCCCAGGTCGCCGCGTAGCACCGGCCGCACCCGGATCCGCAGCGGTACCCGTGGGCGGGGCTCGGCCGTCGGAGCACGGCGGATCGCGTAGACGATCGCCGCTGCTGCCAGCAGGCCGGGGATGACGGACAGGCCGATCGCCCAGCGGGTGCCGACCGCGGCGACCAGGCCCAGGGCCAGCAGCGGCCCGGCGATCGCGCCGAGGTTGTCCATCATCCGCTCGAACCCGTAGGCCCGCCCGTACGCGGAGGCGGGCACGATGTCGGCCAGCAGCGCGTTACGCGCCGGCACCCGAAGCCCACGCGCCGCCCACGCTTCGGCGCGCAGCGCACCGACCTGCCACACCGACGTTGCCGCGCCTGTGCCGGCCGCCAGCGCCGCCGTGGCGGTGTACCCGCCGACGGCAACCGTCCGCCGGCGAGCCGGGTCGTCGGCGAGGGCGCCGCCGGCGAATCGGGCCGCGCCGCGTCGGACACGCCCTCGATCACGCCCAGCGCCGCCGGCGCACCCAGCGTCGAGGTCAGCAGCGACGGCAGCAGCGCGGTGGGCACCTCGTGACCGACGTCGGCCAGGCAGCTCGCCGCGCCGATCCCGGCCACGCCGGGGGTCAACCACCGCCGGTCCGCGGCAGCGTGCTCCGGTACCGGTTGCGGCGCTGTCGGGCTCACAGCCGATCAGTGTGCCCGACGCGGTACGGTGGCGTCGCGCGCGGGCCGTCACAGGTTGAGCACGGCGGGCGCGACGAGGAGATAGATGATCAGTCCAGTGGCGTCGACGAGGGTGGTGACCATCGGGGCGGACACCACCGCCGGGTCGACACGCAGCTGTTTGGCCAGCAGCGGCATGGTCGCGCCAACGGTGGCCGCCCGAGCGCAGATGACCACCAGGGACATGCCGACGACCAGAGCGATCTTCCCACCCACGACCAGAGCGCCGACGGTCAGGCCCACCAGAGCCAGCAGCGCGCCGAGCAGCAGTGCCACCCGGGCCTCACGCCAGATCACCGCGGCACCCGGTGTCGACCAGCTCGGCCACCGGCCGCCCGGGCGGGCTGAGCACCACGTCGCGCACCCCGGTCACCCGACCAGGCGGCGACCTGTGTCGACCACCGGCAGGGCGTAGACGGTCTCCGCCTGCGCGCCCCTGTACCGCACGGCTTGCAGCGCTTGTCCGGCCGTGGGCTGCCAGGGAAACTCCACCACCTCCGGTGTCATCACCTGCCCGACCGACCTGGCCGGATAACCCAGCAGCGCGGCGGTCATCTGCCGCTCGTTCGCCGACACCCCGACAGGACCCGCTCGGCGACCTTGGCCGGCGCCTCGCGCAGCATCCTCGCCCGGTCGTCCGGGTCCATCCCCTCGACCAGCTCACGGAACGCCTGATCCCGCGGCCCGGCAAGGATGGCCTGCTGATCCACCGGATCGAGTTCCTCGAACACCGCCAGCGCCCGGTCCTTGGCCAGCAGCCGGAACGGCACCCCGGCGGCCGTACCGTCGAGACGGTGATTCTATCGATCGTGACGTGTTTCGGCCCCTGCCGCGCCGGCCGGGGGAGGGCAGAAAGTCGCACCGGGCCGAGCGACCGAGGGTCCCCGGCTGGGGACGATCAAAAAGGTAACGGGCCGGTTCAGGTGGGTTCAGGTGGTGGTGGTGGTGGTGGTGAGGAGTTGTTCGCTGAGGGTTTGGTTGAGCTTTCTCAGCTGTTGGGAGGTTTCTGTCTTTTCGACGAGGTTCTTGAGGAGGCACTGGGTGCAGGTCACGGCGGCGATGGTGGTGGCCCAGTCGGTGAGGTGTTCGTAGCCGGCGATGGCGAGCTTGGTGATGCGTTGGGCGGCGTTGAGGGCGAACAGGTCGCGGACCGCGTCGTTGTGAGGTCCGCGGAGGAATTCCTGGAAGTCGTCCTGGACTCCTCGTATGGGGCCGGATCGGGTCTGCAGGGGCGCCGCGCCGAGGTGCTGTAGACAGGTGTCGATCCTGTCGGAGTGCCGGTCGCTGGCGCTGGCCATCTGTTCGATGATTTGTTTGAGTGTGGGGTCGTGGATGCGGGTGCCGATCAGGAGGCCGAGGATGGAGCGAGCTTGCCGTTCGAGGTCCTGCATCGCCGCCAGTTCGAACAGGAAGATTTCGTTGGCGGTTTTCATCCTTTTGGCCCTCCTCCGACGGGTTTCCGGGCTGTTTTGTCAGCTGCGGGAGCTGCTGTCTCGTTCGTTGTGGTTGGTGTCCGGTCGGCGGCGGCCGAGGGCGTCTACGACTCCCCACCGGCCGGGGATGTCCAGCAGTTCGATGCGTTTGATGCTGTCGGGAAGCGCCGGGTCGACGACGAGATGGTCACCGTGGGGTTGCAGGCCGAGTAGCACCCGTATGAGCAGCAGCGGCGTTCCGGCGGACCATGCCTGTGGGCTGCAGGCGGTGGGGTACTGCACGGGGTACTTCGTTCGTTTCCGATCGTATCCGGCGAACGCCTCCGGAAGGCGGCCTTGGAAGTATCGGGCGGCGTCGAGCATCGCCTGGCAGACGATGGCGGCTTCCTCCCGGAACCCGTAGCGCCACAGGCCCCAGGCGATGATCGAGTTGTCGAACGGCCACACCGTCCCGACGTGGTATCCGAGGTGGTTGTAGCGGCCGTTGCCGGTGGCGAGGGTGCGGATTCCCCAGCCGGAGAACAGCCGCGGCCCGAGTAGGTGGCCGACGATGTCGGCGGCCCGCTGCTGGTCGACGATGCCGCTCCAGAGCAGATGCCCAATGTTGGAGGACAGGGCATCGACCTGCCCGCCCTCGGCGTCCAGGGCCAGGGCGTAGTACCGTCCGTCGCCGATCCAGAAGTCGCGGTTGAACCGGTCCTTGAGCTCGGCCGCCTCGTGTTCCAGCCGCTGCGCGTAGGCGGGGTCGTCCCACAGCAGCCGGGCGAGCCGGGCGCCGCGTATCTTCGCGTCGTAGGCGTACCCCTGCAACTCGCAGGTGGCTCTCGGGAAGCCGGGCAGCCGGCCGTCGGCGTAGGAGATCGAGTCCCAGGAGTCCTTCCAGCACTGATTCTGCAATCCTGTCTCGGGGTTGCGCGTCTGGTACCACACGTATCCGGTGCCGAGCAGGTCGCCGTAGGTGTCGATCCAGTCGAGTGCCGCGCGGGCCTCCATCTCGAACCGTTTCGGAAGCGTGTCGTCGCCGGTCCACCGGTGGTACTCGTCGAGGAGGATCACGAACAGCATGGTGGAGTCGGCGGAGCCGAAGTAGGGCGAGTGCGGTTGTTCTTCGAAGCCCGCTGACTCTCCGTAGCGCAGTTCGTGCAGGATCTTGCCGGGTTCCTCGTCGCGGAAGTCATCGAAACGGGACCCTTGGGCCAGTGCCAGCGCGGTGATGGTCGGCGGCGTGAGACGCGGCAGGAAGGGCAGGGACTGCAGGCAGGTGAACATGCTGTCGCGGCCGAACAGGGTCATGAACCACGGCAGGCCAGCGGCGACCAGGTGAGTGGCGGTGCTGACCGAGGTGTACCGCAACGCGGCGAGGTCCGTGAGGCTTCGACGGTAGGTGGACGTGAGCGTGTCGCTGTCGCTGACCAGCCGCGGTGTGGCGTCCAGCCATCTGGTCAGCGCCTCGGCGATCTGCGCCGCGGACCGGGGGCGGTGCAGACGCAGGCTGTCCCGGAAGTCCCGCCCCTGCGCGCCCAGGATGTTCGTCGCCACATGCAAGCGGGTGCGCCACTCCGCGTGCGCGGGGACCTGGATCCGGAAGGTCATGCCGTGCTCGTCGACATCGCCGGCCACGCTGCTGGACACCACCGTCTGGCGTTCGAAGTTGCCCCGACGGTAGGTGAAACACAGCAGGCCGTCGCGGACGGTGACGGTGACCGGCGCCATCTTGCGGGCCGGGTTCTTGATCTCGAACAGGTCCGCGAAATCCGCGCCCATCTCGACCCTGACCACCAGTTCCGCCGGCTCGTTGCCCTCGTTGAGCACCGCGAGATCCTCATCGAAGCTCCCGCCGATCGTGCGGTGACGGATCACGGAGATGTCGGTGTCCACGTAGTGGGTCGGCTCACCGGGCACGAGGAAGAACCGGCTCTCGTAGTACTGCAGGTCATCCACTGACAACGCGGTGAGCCGGCCACCGTTGATGGTCAACTGCCAGGTGGACAAGAAGCGGGTGTCGTAGGAGAACAGGCCCGTGGGAAAGGCCGGCGAGGGATCGACATCCCCCTGCCGGTCGCTGACCAGAAACGTGTTGCCGTCAAGAATGTTGACCAACGGCTTCATGCCCGCTCCGCTGGTGTGCTGCGGGTGACGGTCTCGTTCATCCGCTCCCGCCAACGACTGCCACCGACCGCGTCCCTCGGGTCACCCGACCCTGGCGCGGAAGGGAAGAACCGCCTGAACACCAACAACAGCGCGACTTCCCCCACCACCGTCGCCTCGTTACGCAGCAACGCGGCGATCAACTGATCAGCGCCGGTGATCAAGTCGTGGAACAGGTCAGCCGACAGCACCACCGTGGCATCGGCCGGCTCGCTGCCCCTGTCCACGACGACAGCCCGGTCACGCATCGCCACCCGCCAGAACTCCCCGCCGTCACCCTCCTCCACCTTGATCAACACCACGCCGGCGGCCCAGCAGGGAAGCACCGGCCCCGCCCGAGACGACAGAGACCGGAAGAACGTCTCCCGCTCGCGCGTGAGTTCCCGTCTCGAGGGCGGCATGCTCCCATCGTAGGCGCGACACGAGCCACCACCCGGCGAACGCCGAACCCGCACGACACGAGGCGTCAGCCTCAGCCCCGTCAACAACACCGCTGGTTGGCTCCGGTGTCAACGGGAACGTCCGGCGGAAGCGAGGCGGCGTATGCGGCCTCTCGTCGGCGCAAGATCCGGACCTCCATAACAGAGGTACGGGTTCTGGTCCCCGTAACTGTGGTGATTCGCTCGTTAGCGCGACGTCCCGATGTGCGTCCACCCCTACGAGTGCGGGTGGTTCACAGTGAAGCCGACGACGCGAACTTTGGAAGGAGCGCGATGACCACCACCACGATGGCCCGGACGGACGAGCAGCTGCAGCGGGATGTGCTGGCCGAGATGCATTGGGACGCCCGCGTCCACCCGAACGAGATCGGCGTGTCCGCCAAGGACGGTGTGGTGACCCTGACCGGATGGGTGGACTCGTACGTGAAGAAGTGGGCGGCCGAGGAGGCGGCGCACCGGGTGCGGGGCGTGAAGGCGGTCGCCAACGACCTCGAAGTGCGGCTACCGACCGCGGCGGAACGCACCGACGCGGACCTGGCGGCCGCGGCGACCCGGGCCCTGGAGTGGGACGCGCTGGTGCCGAGCCAGAACATCCACGTCACCGTCACCAAGGGCTGGGTGACCCTCAGCGGCGAGGTCGAGTGGGAGTTCCAGCGGCGCTCCGCGAAGCGGGCGGTACGGCGCCTGTCGGGAGTACGGGGAGTCACGAATCAGATCTCACTGCGGCCCCGGGTGAAGGTGGACGTGGCGGCGGCGCGAGACAGGATCGAGGAGGCTCTCATCCGCGCCGTGGACACGCCCGGCGAACGGCTGAGCGTGACCATCGAGGGCGACAAGGTCGTCCTGACCGGCGTGGTCCGGTCCTGGCGTGAACGCGAAGAAGCCGCACGGGTCGCCTGGTCAACGCCGGGCGTGATGTCGGTGGAGAACCGGATCGTTGTCATGCCCGACGCCTGACGACGACGGCGCCCTGCAGTTCGGCCTGCGAACGGGACGCGGTCGTGGGGGGCCAGACCGTGCGGGGATTGACGGCCTGGCCCCCGGCGTCGTTGCATCCCCAGCCACCAGCGGCAAGGGATCGCACAGCATCGGTTGCCCGCGGGCCGTGGCACCACCCCTGCGGGAGGTCAGACGTGCGCAGCCGATACCAGGGTGGGCGGCCAGAGCAGTTGGTGCAGCGAGAGAGCCGGGAGGCTTACGAGCGGCTTCGCAGCTACTTCATCATCGCGGTCCAGGCAGGTGTGGCGGCCGGTCTGTCCTGGTTCATCGCGGACGACGTGCTGCACATCCCGCAGCCGTTGTTCGCGCCCGCGGCGTCGATCGGCACGGTCGCGGCTGCCCTCGGCAATCGGATCGGGCGAGCGGCGGAACTCATCGCCGGGGTGATCCTGGGCGCGGTGACCGGACAGTTGATCATCGAGGCTATCGGGACGGGACCGGTTCAGACCGCGCTGATCGTGACGTTCGCGATCTCGTCGGCAGCCGTGATTCAGGGCAGCGGCGCCGTCATGGTGCACGCCGGAAGTACCGCTGTGCTGCTGGGAACGCTGACCACGGAGAACCTCGCCGCGGCGCGGGCCGCCAACGGGCTGATCGGAGGGGTGACGGCCATCGCCGTGGCGCTGCTGATCATGCCGGCCAACCCCGTGCGCGTCGTTCATCGCGCTGCCGGTCCGACGTTGGACATCGTCGCCCGTGACCTCACCGCGGTCGCTCGCGCCTTGGGACAGCGTGACGTCCACCAGGCTGAGGGCGCCCTGCGGAGCTTGGTCGCGGCAGAAAAGCACAAAAACAAGACCATCGAGATGGTGGCCGCCGCGGGGGAGATCGCCCTTCTCTCACCGTGGCGGTGGCGACGCTTGAAAATCCTGCGCCGCTACCAGCACGCCGCCGAGCACCTCCAACTCGCCTACTCCGACAGCCGCGAGATGGCGCACTGGGTCATATCGACGGTACGGCTGGGTGAGCCGATACCGGCGAGCCTTCCAGCCTCGATCGAGCACCTCGGCCAGGCGGTGCGGCTGCTGCATCGTGATTTCCTCGCCGGCCGCAAGCCCGACCGTGCGCGTGCGCGGGCACAACAGGCCATCGACGACGTCAACCAGGCATGCGCCGACGATATCGGGTTCTGCGGCAAGGGCCTCGCCTCGCGGCTACGCCTTGCCATCAGCGAACTGCTGCAAGCATCCGGAGTGCCGAAGGCACAGGCGAATCAACGGGCAGGCCTGGCGCCCGACGCGAGCTGACGAAGACAACCTGTTTGCGCGTCGCCCTTGCCGCGCTGCCCGGAAATCCGGGACCTCCCCATCGCGTTCGGCACCGCCCAGACCGGGGTAACACTCGCCGACGGCCCCGGCCACCGGCACATCGACCGGTTCCGGGCACTGCCGATGACCGCTCCGCCGTCCTGGCCAGCCGCGTCGCCGCGGACGCCATCCGCAACCGGTTCGTCCTCGCCCGGATGACCAGCATCGGCTACGCGATCGAGATCCTCCGGTTCCACGCCGACCCGGCCGCCGCGCTCGCCGCGGTCAGGCCAGCACTGACCAGATGGGAATCTGAACCTCGTGACCGTCGATGCGCTGCGGCTGCTGTGCCAGGGCGTGCCGACCGCCACGCACGTACGGCAGGCCCTGATCTGTACCAGTGGCTGGCCGTCGTGGCCATGCCCACATCGGTCAGTTGTTATCGGCGTACCACCGCGACATGGATGCCAGATCGGTCATCCCATGTACGCGTGGTCCCCGCGTCGGAGAAGTCAGCGGCCGGCCGCCCGGCTGTCAGCTCGATGAGGGACGGGGCTCAGGGACACCGCGGTGATCTTGTATTCGGGGCAGCCGGTGTCGGTGTCGGTGGCGTCGGAGGTGAGGGCGTTGGTGAGGGTGTCGGGGAAGCTGAAGGTGGTGAACAGCTGGCCCGGGGTCACTGTGTCGGTCAGGTGGACCGGGTAGGTGACGGTTGCCCGGCGGCTGGTCACCTCGACGAGGTCGCCGTCGCCCAGTCCGAGCCGCGCGGCGTCGTCCGGGTGCAGGTCGAGCACTTCGTGCGGGCGGAGCTGGTGGTTGGGCGTGCGGCGGCTCATCGATCCGCTGTTGTAGTGCACCAGCCGGCGGCCGGTGATCAGGACGTACGGGAAGGTGGTGTCGGCTTGCTCGCCGGGCGGCAGGTACGGCCGGGCGGCGAGCGCGGCGCGGCCGTCGGGCGTGGCGAACGAGTCGAGGTAGAGCCGCCCCTCGCCGGGTTGGTCGGGGCTGCGACACGGCCAGTGCAGCGGCCCGTCCCGGTCGAGCCGGGCGTGTGAGATACCGGCGAACGTGGGGGTCAGCGCGGCGCATTCGGCCATCGCGTCGGCGGGAGTGGGGCAGCCGAGGTCGGCGCCCATCGCGCGAGCGAGCAGGTGCAGGATGTCGAAGTCGCTGCGGGCCTGTCCGAGTGGGTCCAGCGCCGGGCGAACCCGCTGGACCCGTCGGTCGAAGTTGACGAAGGTGCCGTCCTTCTCGAGGAAGGGCACCGCGGGGAACACCACGTCGGCGTGTTCGGCGGTGGCGGAGAGGAACACGTCGTGGTTGACGACGAGGTCGCAGGCGGCCAGTGCCCGGCGCACGTTGCCGCTGTCCGGATCGGTCTGCGCGATGTCCTCGCCGATGACGTACATCGCGCGTACGCGGCCGGCGATGGCTGAGGCGAACATGTCCAGGATGCGCAGCCCCGGCCGGGCCGGCACCTCCGCCCGCCAGGCTCGGTTGAACCGGGCGCGCACGCCCGCGTCGGTGACGCGCTGGTAGCCGGGCAGCATGTCCGGCAGCGCGCCCATGTCCGAGGCGCCTTGGACGTTGTTCTGCCCACGCATGGACAGCACGCCGCAACAGCCGGGGGTGCCGACCGCGCCCTTGAGGATGGCCAGGTTTGACAGGGTGCGTACGCCGTCAGTGCCGTGGGCGTGTTCGGTGATGCCGAGGCCGTAGACGATCGCCGGGCGGCGTGCCGCCCCGAAGAGGCGGGCCGCCGCAACCAGCGTCTCCGGCGTGACGCCGGCCAGCTGTGCCGCGCGGTCGGGCGGATGGTCGGCCAGCAGCGCGGTGAGTTCGGCGAGCCCGCTGGCACGGGTGCGGAGGAAGCCCTGGTCGGCGTACCCCTCATCGAGCAGCACCCGGGCGATGCCGTTGAACACGGCGACGTTGGATCCCGGTCTGGCCTTCACGTGCACGTCGGCCATCTCGGCGAGGTCGATGCGCCGGGGGTCGATGACGATGAGCCGCGCGCCGCGCAGCACCAGCTGTTTGATCCGGGCCCCGATGACCGGGTGGGCCTCGGTCGGGTTCGCCCCGGCGATCAGGATGCAGTCGGTGTCGTCGAGGTCGTCGACGGAGTTGGTGCCGCCGGCGTGGCCGAACGCGGCGGCAAGGCCGACCGCGGACGGGGCGTGGCACAGCCGGGAGCAGTTGTCGATGTTGTTGGTGCCGAGCACGGCGCGGGCGAACTTCTGGGCGAGGTAGTTCTCCTCATTGGTCGCCCGAGCGGAGGAGATCATGCCGATGGCGTCGGGCCCGTGGCGGTCGCGGATGCCCGCCAGCCGGGTCGCCGCGAAGGTGAGAGCCTCCTGCCAGGACGCGGGCCGCAGCGGCGAGTCCCGGCCGCCGTCGCGGACCAGTGGGGTTGTCAGCCGGTCCCGGGACCGCGTGAAGGCGTGTGCGAAGCGGCCCTTGACACAGGCGTGGCCGCGGTTGACCGGGCCGTCGTGCGCCGGGGTGATCGCGGCGACGGCCCCGTCGCGTACGTGCACCCGCAGCGTGCAGCCCACTCCGCAGTAGCCGCAGGTGGTGGTGGTCGTCCTGCCGATGGGACGCGGGTCGGCCAGCCCCGGCTCGGACAGCGCCCCGCTCGGGCAGGTGTCGACGCAGCCGCCGCAGGCCACGCACGGAGACGTCACCCACGGCCCGCCGGTGCCGGCCACGACGACGGTGTCGAACCCGCGCCCAGCCAGGGAGAGCGCGAACGTGCCCTGCACCTCGGCGCACACGCGTACGCAGCGGTTGCAGGCGATGCACAGGTCCCGGTCGAGTTTCACGTACGGGTGGGAGTGGTCGACGCCCCCGTTCCGGGTCGCACCGTCGAACCGGGAGCTGGTCAGGCCGAAGTGCTGGCAGGCGCGGACCAGCTCGCTGCGCTCGGCGGGGATGTCGAGCGCTCGCGCGGGCAGCTGGGAGACGAGCAGTTCCAGGGTGAGCCGTGCCGCCCTGCGGGCGGTGTCGTCGTCGGTCCGGATGTCCATGCCGTCGGTGGCGGGTGTGGTGCAGGCCGGCATGGCCCGCCCCCGGATTCCGACCAGGCAGACCCGGCACGATCCCTGCGGGGTGAGCCGCTCGTCGTAGCAGAGGGTCGGCACCATGGCCCCGGCCGCCCGTACGGCGTCCAGCACGGTGGCTCCCGAGGCCACCTCGACGCCGATGGTGTCGACGGACAACCGCATCTACTCGCCCTCCTTGCTGGTGGGGGCCGTGTGGTGCAGTTCGTCGGAGTACACCCGCAGCAGGCTGCGCACCGCGCAGGCCACTCCAGGCCCGAACGCGCACAGGCTCGCCACATCCAAGACCTCGAGCAGGGGATCGTGGTCGGCGAGCGCCGCCGCGGCCTGCGCGGGTTCCCGGATCCGCTCGACCAGCTCGAGGCCGCGGCGGGTACCGACCCGGCAGGGTGTGCAGGCTCCGCAACTTTCCGCCGCCCCGAACGCCCACGCGTGTCGCAGGATCGCCACCGCCGGCACGGTCGAGTCGACCGCGACGAGGCTGGCATGTCCCAACGCGGCCCCGGCCTCCGCGAGCGGTTCGGACAGCAGCGGCAGGTCGAGCTGGTCGGGGGTGAGGAAGCCGCCGAGCGGGCCACCGACCTGCACCGCGCGCAGCCGGTACGGCTCCCGCAGCCCGCCACCGAGTTCCTCCACCAGGTGGCGCAGCGGCACGCCGAACTCCACCTCGTACACGCCGGGTCGGCGGAAGCGTTGGCTCAGGCAGACCAGCTTGGTGCCGGGCTCGTCCGGGTGGCCCAGCCGTGCGTAGGCGGCTCCGCCGTGCCGGACGATCCACGGTACGGCCGCCAGCGTCTCGACGTTGTTGACCGCGGTCGGATGTCCCAGGAAGCCGTGGCTGGTCGGGTACGGGGGGCGCGCCCGCACCGCCGCCCGCAACCCGGCGAGGGCGTGCAGCAACGCCGTCTCCTCCCCGGCCACGTACGAGCCGGCGCCCACCACGATCTCCACGTCGAAGTCGACCGGCGAGCCGTGCACCCGCTCGCCCAGGTGACCTGCCTCCCGCGCCTCGACCACCGCGGCACGCAGCCGTTCGGCGGCCGCCGGGTACTCCGAGCGCACGAGGATCAGCCCGTGCCGCGCGCCCACCGCGAAACCGGCCAGCGCCAGGCCCTCCAGGATCCGATGCGGATCCCGTTCCATCAGCAGCCGATCCCCGTACGAGCCGGGATCACCCTCGTCGCCGTTGCCCACCACGTACCGGGGCGCGGGTTCGCCGGCGGTCATCGACCACTTCTTCGCCACCGGGAAACCGGCCCCGCCCCGCCCACGCAAGCCCGAGGCGGCGACCTCGGATATCACCTTCTTCGGTGAACCGGTCGCCACCACGCTGGGCCACACCGCCCAGGGTTCCTCGCCGCCGACCAGCCCGGCCAGCACCACTGGCCGATCGACCGCGCTCACGTACGGTATGTCGGCCGCCCGCATCTTCAACGGCTCGACCCAACCGGGCCTCGTCCGCCGCTGCGCGGCCAATGGGTCACCGAACAGCCCGCCCAGAGTCTCCCCACTGGCTGGTAGCTCCCCGTCGAGTACGGCGGGCGAGTCGTAGCAGTACCCGAGACAGCGCGTCCCTTGCAGCGAAACCGACCCGTCCGCAGCACGGTCGCCCAGCCGCACGCCCAGCGCCCGCTCCAGCCGCGCGATGTGCTCGCCCCGGCCGCTCACGAAGCACGAGGTTCCCTCGCACACCCGCACGTGCCGCCGGCCCCGGCGACCCTCCGCGAAGTCCGCGTAGTACGTCACCGAACCTGTCACGGCCGCCACCGGCCAGCCGAACCCGCCGGCGACCCGTTCTAGGTCCTCGGCGTCGATGCGGCCATCCTTGACCTGCGCCTGCCGGAGCCGATCCAACATCCCCGTGCCCGGCCGGCGCAGACGGTCCTGCAACTCGACGAACGCCTCCCGCGGCTCACCCATCACACCAACCCCCGCGCACCCGCTGCCCCTGCGGCAAACCTACGTACTCTTCACGACGGTTCGCAGTGAAACAGGCACCTTGCCCGGGTTGGCGGATGTCAACCAGCCGTCGGGCGGCACGCCGGATGTTTGATGACCAACCCCTAGGGGATGCCGCGCTGCCGCTGCTGAATGGCGGCACCCACGACACTGCCCAAGATCGTTCGGTGATCAGGAGGATGAGGATGGCCAGGGCCGGAGACATCATGCACCGCGGCGCGGAGTGCATTCGGGAGGACGAGACCCTCGAGACGGCCGCGCGGAAGATGCGGGATCTGCGGGTCGGGTCCCTGCCGATCTGCGGTGGCGATCAGCGCCTGCACGGCATCGTCACCGACCGGGACATCGTCATCCGGTGCATCGCCGAAGGAGGCGACCCGCGCACGACCACGGCACGCGAGCTGGCTCAGGGCACGCCGGTGTGGGTCGACGTCGAGGCCCCCGAGGACGAGGTGCTGCGGCTGATGGAACAGCACCAGATCCGGCGGCTGCCAGTGATAGAGAACCGGCAGCTGGTCGGGATGATCAGCGAGGCGGACCTCGCCACCCACCTCGGGGAACACAAAGTGGCCCAGTACACGGGCCGGATCTACTCGGCACCGCCGAACCTGTAGCCGCCAGCCACGACGGCGGGCAGTCGCGCTCGAAGCTGGATCTACCCGCCGGGATAAAGCCGAGGAGATCTCTGGCCGGCAGCGTGCTCGCGTACGCCATCTGCGCCGCCGTCGTCCTCAGCCGGGTCGACGGCGGCCCGAGTCCCCCACCCCTACGCCGGCGTTCTGCCGTGGGGCGGCCGGAAGCGCCATCGGCGCGGGCATCATGGCGGCACGGATCGGGGGGATCAGAGGGGGGCCTCCCGGCACCGCGCGCGTGATGTCGTCAACCAAGAGCCCGATGTCATGGGCCACCGACGCGGGGACGTCAGCGACTTCCGGCGCGGCGTACCGCTCGCCGTATCTCGTCGGGTGCCCATACGAGTATCGGGAAGGCGAGCAGGAGGGTGAGCATCAGGGGGTCGGGTGGGGCGGTGCCGAAGATCGCCTGTAGCGGGGGGACGGTGACGATGGCGGCGGCGAAGGCGAGTTCGAAGGCGATTCCCCACAGCAGCAGGCGGTTGGTCACCAGGCCGACGGCGCGGAGCGAGGTGCGCTCGGTGCGGGCGGCGAGGGCGGTACCGATCTGGCAGGCGACGATACCGAGGAAGGTCATGGTGGTCGCCTGCTGGTAGGCGTGGTGTAGGGGGCTTCCGGGGCCGGTGGGGTCGCCTGGTCGCCAGCCGGCCCGGTAGAGGGTGAGGAAGAAGCCGGCCATAACAAGGGTGGCGGAGATGGCCCCGAGGTAACCCCAGGCTCGGATGAGCATGTGCCGGTCGATGATGGTGCTGCCGCGCCTGCGTGGTGGCCGGTTCATGAGTCCCGGCTCGGCGGGTTCGCGGCCGAGGGCCAGCGCGGGGAGGGTTTCGGTGCCAAGATCGATGGCGAGGATCTGCATGACCGTCAGCGGTAGCGGGACCGCCCCGCCGGAGAGGGCGAAGACGAGGAACGGCACGACCTCGGGTGTGGCGTGGGCGAAGATGTAGAGGATGAACTTGCGGACGTTGTCGTAGACCTGTCGGCCGGATTGAACGGCGGCGACGATGGTGGCGAAGTTGTCGTCGGTGAGGACCAGGGTGGCTGCTTCGCGGGTGACGTCCGTGCCGGTGCGGCCCATGGCCACGCCGATGTCGGCGCGGCGTAGGGCGGGGGCGTCGTTGACGCCGTCGCCGGTCATGGCCACGACGTGACCGGTGTGCTGCAGCGCTTTGGCGATGCGGAGTTTGGCCTCGGGTGAGGATCGGGCGAAGACGAGATTCGGGGTGCGGGCGAGAAGATCGGTGAGTTCGCCGTCGGGCATGGCGTCGACGCGGTCGCCGTTGACGACGGTCGGGTCGGGCTGCGTGATGCCGACCTGAGTGGCTATGGCCGCAGCGGTCCGCCCGTGATCGCCGGTGATCATAATGATGCGGATGCCGGCGGTGTGGCAGCAGGCCACCGCATCCGCGACCTCGGGGCGGGCGGGATCGAGCATGGCGACCCAGCCGAGGAAACACAGGCCGCGTTCGGCTTCGTCACGGCTGGCGGGGACTTCCGACACGGGGCGGCGGGCCGCGGCGATGAGCCGCATACCCTTGGCGGCCTGCGCTGTCACGGCCTCCGTCAGATGCTGTCGGGTTGTGTCGTCCAGAGGCTGCTCTCGTCCGTCTGCTTCGATGATCGTGGTGGAGCGGGCGATGATCGCTTCGGGGGCGCCCTTGGTGTGTAGCCACATACCGTGCTCGTCGACATCGACGGTGGACATCAGCCGCAGTTTGGGGTCGAAGTGAAACTCCCCCCGCCGGCACCGCGGGCGCTGCTCCGGTGACGTGTCGACGCCGAGCCCCTCGGCGAACCGCAGCAGAGCGATCTCCGTGGGATCCCCGGTCGCTTCCGCGCCCGGCCCGGATCCGAGTTGCGCGTTGCTGCAGAGCACGCCGGTCCGCGCGAGGTCCCGGACCCCCGCGGGCTGGTCCCTACGCGTCAGGTCGGCCTCCTCGATGAGGCCCCCGGCCGACCAGGCCGCCACCACCCGCATCCTGTTCTCGGTTATCGTCCCCGTCTTGTCGGTACAGATCACCGCGGTGGACCCGAGAGTCTCCACCGCGCTGAGCCGCTTGACAACGGCCCCGCGCCGGGCGAGTCCCCGTACGCCGACGGCGAGGGCGAGGGTGATCGTGGGCAGCAAACCTTCGGGGACATTGGCGACGAGGAGCCCGATCGCGAAGGCGACCGCGTCGGAGATCGGCATTCCGGCCGCCCACACTCCGATCGGAAAGAAGACCGCCCCGGCGATGCAGGCGACCACCGCGATGAGCCATGCCACCCGCTTGACCTGCCTCTCCAGCGGGCTCTCCTCACGCCCCACGCGCTGGGACAGCGCGGCGATGCGCCCCAACTCGGTGCGCATGCCCGTGGCGTAGACCAGGGCCCGGGCCTGCCCACCCAGACAGACCGTCCCGCTGAACACGAGGTTGGACGCCTGGACCAACCGCTCCTGCGTGCCGGAGTCGCCGGCAGCGCGGTATACGGGTTGCGACTCGCCGGTCAGGGCCGACAAATCCGCCTCGACCGACCCGTCCACAAGCCGGGCGTCAGCGGAGATCCGCTCACCCTCGGCGATGAATATCACGTCACCGGGCACCAACCGCCGTGCGTCGACCCGCTGCCGCCGCTGATCCCGCAGCACGCTGACCCGCTGAGGCAGGTACCGGCTCAGCGCCTCAACGGCGTGTTCGGCGTGACGCTCCTGAGCGAACGCGAACCCAGCGTTGATCAGGATGACAGCCACGATCGCCGCCGCCAGCACCGGTGTCCCGGCGACCCAGGCCAAGCCAGCCGCCACCCACAACACCAGCGCGAGCGGGTGGACCAGCTGCCGAACCAGATCCCGCCACCACCGAGTCCCGCCCAGCCGACGCAGCTCGTTCGGCCCCCAGTCGGCCAGGCGCTGCCCCGCCTGCGCGCTCGACAGCCCATCCAGGCTCGTCCCCAGATCTTCGAGAAGTTGGCCGATCGGCTGATGGGGGTCGTGCCCCGCCGGCAGGGGTCCGTCACGCGCATCCTGTGGTGACTGCCGTGCCATGCTCCCAGGCTGCCGTACGGCACGGCACGAAGGCGCGCGTTTCGTCTATCGCTTGCCTTGCCCTCCCGCCCGGTAAGCGGCGGGATTAGCCCCCTGAGCGCTCCCGCCGCGCACCGCGCAGGTGTCGACGATCCGCTCGGTGGGAAGCCGCGGGGTGCGCGGTGGCCCGGCGTGCGCCGGGTCCGCGATGCCCAGCCGCAGCGCGAGGTACGCAAAGCCGAGCCCGGCCAGCAGCCGGCGTAGGGTCTGCCGGGTGCCGTCCACCTCCACCACGCCGCTGAGCGGCACCACGGAGACCCCGAGGCGGGTGGCGGTCAGCCAGGCGGCGGAGAGCCCCTCGCCGGCCCGCAGCCAGTTGTCCTGCTCGTCCTCGTCGCCGTAGAGGATGGCGTACCGGGCGGCCTGGTCGTGGCCGGGGCCGACTGGCAGGGTGCCGGGGCGGCCGAAGTCCCGGGCCGGCACGGTGGTCTGCGGGGCATGCTCGGGCAGCACCTCGGGCGGCAGCCCGGTGCCGGTGCCGGCCCGGCTGGTCCAGTACTCCAGCTCCCCCCGCAGCTCCGGGTCCCCCGCCTCCGCGGCGGCGGCCCGTCCCGCCGCGGCGGCCAGTTCCATCACCTGCTCGGAGTCCAGCACCTCCAGCCACACCCCCTCCGCGGTGGCCGCCTGCACGATCTCGTCGAGGGCCGGGCCCGGCACCGGCTCCTCGCTCACTGGCCGGCGGTCGGTGCGCCGGACCTGCATGCACTGCACGAGGCGCATCGCGTCCGGGTCCGCCCCGGTGTGCCGCAACCCGGCGAGCCTGGCAAGCAGCTCCGGTTCGTTCGGGTAGGGCAGCCGCTCCACCAGCGCGGTCCAGCCCTCAGCGGCTAACGCCACGCGGGCGTGATGCAGCGCCGCGCCGCAGCTCAGCGTCACCAGCCGGCCCTGCGGGTCGATGGCGGCGAGCCGCGTGTCCCGCACCACCCGTAGCTCCAGCGCGGTCGGCAGAACCTTCCAGCGCCACGGCTGGCTGTTGTGCACCGAAGGGGCGCGACCGGAGGTGGCGGCGGCTTCGGTCAGCGCGGTGATCAGGGGGCGGCCGGTAGCCGCCGTCTTGTGGCCCATCGTCACGACCTTCCCGCTTCCCTCATCGAACCCCCGTTCCTCATCGTGCCCCACCCCGGCCGCATCCCGCGCAGTGTTGCCACTCCACCACCCGGGATACATGCACGGTCACCCGGTGCGCAGAATCCCTACCGCAGAGCCCTTCAGCCCGCGTCGGCCGATCTGAAGGAACGCGTGACGGTGAGCAGCACCGAGCGTTGGTGACTCCGTGCTGGGCGCTCACGTCGGTGAGGAAGCCGCCCAGCCAGCCCCGAGCGCGTCCAATGCCTACTCGGCGGGACCTTCGGAAAAAGGTGGCGCGGTGCCAAAGCGGGCCGTTCCAGAAACCGCTGTCGAGCGGAGGCCGCATCGGAAGCCTGCCCATGATCTTCGGACACTGAGACTTGTGATCTTTAGGTCCAGGTGGACATGAGTCTGTGACAGATGGTGACGAAACACTACCCGCCCGAGTCCAAGGCCGACGCGGTCGCTCCGATCGCGAACGACCTCGGCATGAACCCGAAGACGTTGCGCAGCTGGATCCGGTTGGCCGACGGCAGGCGCAGCGGTCCTGCGGTTCTCCGGCCAGACCAGGCCAGCCCAGGAAAGAGGAGTACGACCTTGCCCTTATGAGCGTAGGAAACAGCCACCACGCGATCCTTCGAGACGGCTAAAGTCCGGTGAAGCAGAGTGATTCAGCGGCATACGTCGCGATGTCGCGACAGCTACTATCCCTCGACCCGACCCGATGGCTCGGATCCGAGAGTGTGACCCCTGTTGACCTGCTGTGCGAGCAAATCGCCGGCAAGTCGCCGGACCTCTGGCGACCGGAAGCAAAAGCATACGCCGCAGGCTGGACGGGGCGTCGAGGGCCTGCACGGGTAGGAAAGACCTACGCCGCCTGCGGGTTGCGGCAGTTGCTCGTTTCGGCTGGTCAGCAGCGGTGACGTCGAAGGCGAACCGCCGCAGCACCCGCCGGCCCGGTAGGAGACAGGCGGCGGACACGACCGACACTCACCCCCGGCCGAAAGGTCAAGTCGTCCAGCGACTCGCCTCGCGGCTGCCGCGCAGGATCAGGTCGCTTACTGGTCTTGCGGGCCGAACTTCCAGGTCCAGTCGAGGCGGTGGCGGCCGAAGGTGCGGCGTTCGCCCTTGAACCCGGCGCGCAGGAGTTTGATGTCGGCGACGAGGCGGATGATCTCCCGCTTGACCGCGATGTCGTCACCGAGGTCCCGCCAGGCCTCCACGGCCTGGTCGCCGATGCGTCCGCGCAGCACGGCGGGGATACCGGCGTCGGCGGCGCGTTGCTCGTACTCGGCGATCTGCGCCATCAGGCCCTTCTCGGCGCGGGCGTAGGCGATCGCGGTGACCTCGCCCTCCTCGCCGAGCTTGCGCCAGTCCTCCAGCTCCCCGCGCAGCCGTTGTGCTTCGGCGCGGGCGTGCGCGACTTCCTCGTCGGTGGCGCTGGCGGCGGTGAGGATGTCGTGCACGTCGGGGCGGGACAGCCACGCCACCACGGTGCGCTGCACGTACTCGTCGAGGAACTCGGCCTTCACCGCCGTGCACCGCTTGTGCAGGCAGGAGTACACCTGCCCGGTCCAGCCGTGTCGGTTGAGCCGCTGCGACGACAACGGTCCGTCGCACACCCCGCAGCGCACGATGTACGACAGCAGATGCACCGCACGGGCGGGACGGGTCGTCGTGCGGGACGGGTCGCCCAGCATCCGCACCACCGACCAGTACGTCTCCTCCGACACCAGCGGCGGCCAGATCCCGTCGCCGACGATCTCCCCGCGCAGCACCCGCTTGCCGATGTACGCCGGGTTCATCAACTGCTTCCGCAAGATGCCCCGCCGCCAGATCCCGCCCTGCGAGGCAGGAATCCCGAGGCGGTTGAGTTCGGCCTCCCGGACGGTGAGGGGCATGCCTTCGGAGATTTTGCGGAAGTTGTCCCGCACCACCTGAGCGTGCGAGTACTGCGTGACGGTCCCGTCCGCGGCGACCGCGGTGCGGATCTCGGTGTCCGGCTCCTGGCGCAGCAGGGCCTTGGTGCGCTGGTCGTAGATTCGCCGGTACCCGTAGGTGATCTTCCCGTGCGGGCGGCCCGCTTCGGCCGCGCCGACGATGCCGCGCAGCACGTTGTCGCGAATCGAGTCGGCCATCCACTCCGCCTGCACCGCCTGGAAGCCGAGCATCATCCGGTCGTTCTTGTCCCGCAGGTCATACAAAACGCCGCCGACCAGCCAGAAGTTGAGACCGACCTCGTGGCACATGTCGCGGATCTTCACGAACACCGCGAGGTCACGTTCCTTGCGGGAGATCTCCCAGACCACCAGCACGTCACCCTTGCCCGCGCGGATCTGCTCGATCAGCAACTCGAACTGCTCGCGCTCCTTGGTAGCGCGGCGGCTGGCCGAGCGGTGGTTGTCAGTAAACGACCCCGCGTCCGTCCACGACCGCTTCGTGATCTCCGCCAGATTGAGCACGCCCTGGTCGTGGACGCTCTTGCCCTGCTCCTTCTTGTCCTGACTCGCGCGCTGATACCGCAACGCCCGCACCTCTACGCCACCGGCCAGCAACGCGTCCTTGCTGTCGAACCGGCCCCGGTTCCCCGACCGGGCCTTCCGCCGTACCATCAGAACCGTCCCCCTAGATCGACGTTCGTGTCGGCAACATCGACCATAGCTTCTAACGATCCTTGACAGTTCCGACGGTGACGCCGAGCGCCTCGGCGGTGGCGACCTCGGTCAGGTCCTCGAAGTAGCGCAGCACCACGACGGCCCGCTGGCGTGGCGGCAGCCGGTCCAGCGCGGCGCGCACGGTGAGCCGCAACGCGGGGTCGCCGTCCGCGTCCGGCCGGTCCGGCGGGTACGCGCTGAGCCACTCCCGCCGCCGGCGTCGCCACCAGGAGACGGCGTCGCGGTAGAGGATGGCGCGCACGTACGCGGCCGGGTCGCCGTCGCGCACCGACGGCCAGCGCAGCGCCAGCTTGAGCAGCGCGTCCTGGAGCAGGTCCTCGGCCTGGTGCCGGTTGCCGCAGATCAGGTACGCGGCGCGCAGCAGCCGGTGCTGGTGCGACTCGACGAAGGCGAGGTAGTCCGCCCGCCCGTCGTCCGCGTCACGCCCCATCCGGCTCCTCCTCCGTCACCGGCCAGACGCGCGGGACGGGGGTAAAGGTTGGGTCAGGTAGCGCTGAATCGTCGGGCCGACCCAGGCGGTCAGCTCCTCCGGGTCGAGGTCCACCACGGGTGGCAGCCGGACGACGTACCGGGTGAGCGCGAGTCCGAGGATCTGGCTGGCCACCAGCCCGGCCCGTCGCTCGGCGGTCGCCGGGTCGGCGCTCGACCGGGCCACCGCGGTGGCGAGCTGGCCGGCGAAGATGCCGCGCATCCGGTCGGCCGCGCCGGGGTTGGTGGCGGCGGCCCGGAGCAGGGCGACGAGTGTCCCGTCCGCCTCCCAGCGGCGTACGAAGTGCCGGATCAGTGTCTCGCCGAGCCGGTCCGGCGGCACCTCGGCCAGGTCGGGCATGCGCAGGTCGAACTCGGCCGCCGCGGCGAAGAGTCCCTCCTTGCTGCCGTAGTAGCGCATCACCATCGACGGGTCGATGCGGGCGTCGGCGGCGATGGCCCGGATGGTGGCCCGGTCGTAGCCGTCGGCGGCGAAGCGTTCCCGGGCGGCGCGCAGGATGGCCGCCCGGGTGGCGTCCGAGCGGCGGGTGCGGGTGGCGGGTTCGGTCACGTCCACGACTGTAGGCCAACACGTGTTGACATCGGTTCTACAGTGAAGTCAACAGGTGTTGGCAAACAGTTGTTGACCGAGTCCGGAGGTGGAAGCGATGCTCCCCGAACGCACCGACGTCCTCGTGGTGGGCGGCGGGCCGACCGGCCTGGCGGTGGCCGTGACGCTGGCCGGGCACGGGGTTGCCGCGACTGTCGTCGACCGGCTCGCCGAGCCGCCCGTCACGTCGCGCGCCGCCGTCGTGCACGCCGGCACCCTCGAAGTGCTGGACCGGATCGGGGTCGCCGCGCCGCTGGCCGCCCGAGGGCTGCGCTCGGCCCGGTTCAGCGTCCGCGACCGGGACCGGGTGCTGCTCACCGTCCCCTTCGACCGGTTGCCGTCGCGCTACCCGTACGCGCTGCTGATCTCGCAGGCCGAGACCGAGGCGGTGCTCGCCGACCGGCTCACCGCGCTCGGCGGACGCGTGCTGCGGCCGTACGAGATGACCGGCCTGGACCTCGACGGCGACGGCGCCGTCGCGCGCTTCGACGGCGGCCGCGCGGTCCGGGCGCGCTGGGTCGTCGGCGCGGACGGGATGCACAGCCGGGTCCGCGAACTCGCCGGCATCGGCTTCGGCGGCCCGGCCGACCCCGGGGAGTCGTTCCTGCTCGCCGACGTGCGCGTGGACAGCGCGCTCCCGCGCGACCAGGTGAGCCTCTTCCTGTCCCGGCGGGGCCCGCTGGTCTGGGCGCCGCTGCCCGACGGCACGGTCCGGCTGGTCGCCACGGTGGCCGACGCGCCGCGCGAGCCGCAGGCGCACCACTTCCAGGCGCTGCTCGACGAGCGCGGTCCGGCGCGGCGGCCGGACCGGGTCACCGGGATGGCGTGGTCGTCCCGGTTCCGGATCCACCACCGGATCGCGAGCGCCTACCGCTGCGGGCCGGTGCTGCTCGCCGGGGACGCGGCGCACGTGCACAGCCCGGCCGGCGGGCAGGGGATGAATCTCGGCCTGCGGGACGCGGTCGCCCTCGGTGACGCGCTCGCCGCCGGTCCGCAGGCCCTCGACCGGTACGCGGCCGACCGCCGCCCCCGCGCCGAGGAGGTGCTCGGCTTCGCCGCCAACCTGACCCGCCTGGCCGCCGCCCCACCTTTCGCGCGCCCCCTGCGCAACCTGCTGCTCCGCCTCGTCTCCACCCTCCCCCCGGCCCGTCACCGCATCGCCACTCGCCTCGCAGGCTTCGAACCACCACCCCGCTGATCTTGCAGTTGTGGCCCTTGGTGGGTCTGTTTTGTGCGTTTTCGCCCGGGCGGAAAGTGCAAGATCGGCGAGGAGGTGGGCGGGAGGGGGAGGGATGAAACGGGACGGACACTGTCGGCGCTGACCGGTACGGTGAGCGCCGAAATCCGAACCGGGAGCGCGATTGGACCGCACCTTCCAGGTGGACCTCCGTGGCGTGGTCGACCTGCTCAGTCACCACCTGTACGGCAGCCCGCGCGTCTACGTGCGCGAGCTGCTCCAGAACGCCGTCGACGCGATCACCGCGCGCCGGTCCACCGAGCCGAACGCACCGGCCCGGGTACGCATCGAGCCCCCGGAGCTGACCGGCGACGGCACGCTGCGCGTGCACGACACCGGCATCGGCCTCACCGAGGCGCAGGTGCACGAGCTGCTCGCCACCATCGGCCGCAGCTCCAAGCGCGACGAGCTGGGCTTCTCCCGGCACGAGTTCCTCGGCCAGTTCGGCATCGGGCTGCTCTCCTGCTTCCTGGTCGCGGACGAGATCCGGGTGGTCACCCGGCACGCCGACGAGCCCACAGTGCTCTGGACGGGCTGGTCCGACGGCCGGTACGCGGTGCGGCTCGCCGAGCCCGAGCAGGCCCGGGACGAGCCCGGCACCACAGTGACGCTGGTGCCCCGGCGCGACGCCGACCAGTGGCTCGGCGTACCCACAGTCACCGAGCTGGCCCGCCTCTACGGCAGCCTGCTGCCGGTCGACGTCCGGGTCGGTGACACGCCGACCACCGCCGGGCCGCCGCCGTGGCCGACCACGCCCGGAGCACCTGTCGACCGCGCCGCGCTCCAGCGGTACGCCCAGGAGCTGCTCGGGTTCGTCCCGTTCGACGTGGTGCCGCTGTCGGTGCCCGAGGCCGGCCTCACCGGCGTGGCCTTCATCCTGCCCACCGCGGTGAACCCGGCCGCCCGCGCCGGGCACCGGGTCTACCTCAAGCGGATGCTGCTCAGCGAGCACGCCGACGGGCTGCTGCCCGAGTGGGCCTTCTTCGCCCACTGCGTGGTCGACGCGAGCGAGCTGCGCCCCACCGCCAGCCGCGAGGCGCTCTACGAGGACGCGCTGCTCACCACGGTCCGGGACGCGCTCGGCGACCAGATCCGGGGCTGGCTGGTGCGGCTGGCCAAGCACGACCCGCGCCGGCTCGGCGAGTTCCTCCAGGTGCACCACCTGGGCGTCAAGGCGCTCGCGATGCACGACGACGAGATGCTGCGGCTTGTCGACCAGTGGTGGCCGATGGACACCAACGTCGGCACGATGACGCTCGCCGAGTTCCGGCAGCGGCACGGCGTGCTCCGGTACGCCGCCAGCCTGGACGAGTTCCGCCAGCTCGCCGCCGTGGCCGCCGCACAGGACGTGGCAGTCGTGAACGGCGGCTACACGTACGACACCGAGCTGATCGAGCGACTGCCCACAGTGGATCGCTCGGTGCTCATCGAACGGCTGGAGCCGAGCGACCTCACCACCCGGTTCGAGATCCTCGACCCGGCGACGGAGCTGGCCCTGCGGCCGTTCCTGACCGGGGCGCAGCGGGCGCTGGAACGGCTCGGCTGCGAGGTCGTGATCCGGGCGTACGACCCGGTCTCGCTGCCGGCGCTCTACCTGGTGTCCCGCTCGGCCGCGTTCCACGACCAGCTCGCCGCCAGCCGCGACAAGGCCGACGAGCTGTGGGGCGGGGTGCTCGACGCGCTCGCCGCCTCCGCCCCGCCGGACCGCCCGCAACTCGTGCTCAACCACCGCAACCCGCTGGTCCGCCGGGTGACCACGCTCGCCGACCCGGAGCTGGTCGGGCTGGCCGTCGAGGCGCTCTACGGGCAGGCCCTGCTGCTCGGGCACCACCCGATCCGGGCGGCCGACGCCGCGCTGCTGAACAGTTCCTTCCTCGGCCTGCTCGGCCGGGCCGTACCGGGAGTGACCCGTGACTGACGACGACCTCTGGCGCATGCACCACGAGATCGAAACCATGCCGTACGGCCCGGGGCAGATCGCCGCGCTGGAGCAGCTGCTGCGCCGCGCCGACGCGGGCGACGACAGGCACCTCGCCTTCGCGGCCCGGGTCACCGGCACCACCGCGTACGTCTACGGCGGCGAACCGGCGAAGTCGTTCGTCACGTTCTCCTGGTGCCTGTCGGAGTACGACAAGGATCCGCAGCCCTACCACCAGGGCTACACGCACCAGCTGCTCTGGGCCTTCAAGTACATGGTCAACGCCATGGTGAAGTTCCCGGAGCTGCCGCTGGACCGCACGTACGCGGTGCTCGACGACATGGAGCGGCGCTACCGCGACGCCGGGCACTCGTTGCAGGCGGTCCACAAGCACCGTTACCTGGTGGCCGCGCACCTGGGCGAGGAGGACGCGGCGGAGCAGTGGTACCGCAAGTGGATGACCACGCCCCGCGACGCGCTCTCCGACTGCGCCGGCTGCGACCCGACCACGCAGGTCGCGCACCTGGTCCGGCTGGGCCGGCACGAGGAGGCGGTGGCGCTCGCCGAGCCGGTGCTCGCCGGCCGGCTGACCTGCAGCGAGCAGCCGCAGGGGATCCTCACCGCGCTGCTCACCCCCTACCGCGAGACCGGCCGGGGCGACGCCGCGCGGGACGCGCACCGGGAGGCGTACCGGCGGCTGCGCGGGCACCTGGCCAACCTGTGGGACGTCGCCGAGCACATCGAGTTCTGCACCGCGACCGGCAACGAGGCCCGCGCGCTGGAGCTGGTCGAGCGGCACCTGGACTGGCTGGACCGGGCACCCACCCCGGCCGCCGCGATGCACTTCGCGGCCGCCGCGTCGGCGGCGCTGCGTCAGGTGCCGGCCGAGCTGACAGTGCACCGCCGCGCCTCCGGTGACCGGCCGGCCGCCGACGTGCCGGTGGGCGCGCTCGCCGACGAGCTGGCCGGTACGGCCACCGGGCTGGCCGGGCGCTTCGACGCGCGTAACGGCACCACGCACCAGTCCGCGATGATCGCCCGGAAGCTGGTGGCCGGGCCGGAGGGTGAGCACCTTCCGCTCTCCGCCAGCGTGCGCCGCCCGGTGGTGCCCGCGCCGCGTACCGCACCGGACGCTCAGGTGACGAGCGCGCCGCCGGTGACAGTGCCTGACGAGGCCGGCGCCGACGAGCTGCTGGCGCTGGCCGAGGAGTGCTGGCGCACCAACCGCCGGGACGGCCTGGGCACCGTGCTGCGGGCGTACGACGAGCGGTACGGCGACGCCGACCTGCCGGCGGCCACCCGGGCGTGGCGGCTGGAGCTGCGGGCGGGCGAGCTGTCCCAGGACGACGACGGCGTGGCGGTGGCGACCGCTGTCAACCGGGAGGCGCTCGCCGCGTGGCGGGAGGTGCCGGACCAGCTGCGGGCGCAGGTGGTGGCCGGGCGGCTCGGTGTGCTGCTGAGTATGGCTGAGGAGAGCGCGGACGAGGGGCTGACGCTGGCGCAGGAGTCGGCCGCGTATCTGGCCGCGCACGGCGAACCGCGGGATCGTGCCGCCGGCTGGGATCGGCTCGCGCTTGCCCACGTGCACCGGGAGCGGTGGGCGGACGCGCTGGACGCGCTCGACCGGGCCGGGGCGGACGCCGACGCCGACGCGTGGCTGGCCGGGCGGGTCGCGCTGCACCGGGCGCACGTGCTGGAGCAGTTGGAGCGGGCCGAGGAGTTCCAGGACGCGGCGGCGCAGGCCCGCCGGCTGGCCGGCGAGCTGGGCGACGCGGAGATGCTGACCGGCGCCTGCCTGGCGTGCGCGCGTGCCGCGGACGACGCGGCCGAGGCGGTGGCGGTCTGTGACGAGGCCCTGTCGGTCGCCCCGGCCGGCGCCCACCTGCCGCTGCGGGTGACGCGCGGGCGGGCGCTGCTCGCAGCCGACCGGGCCGGCGAAGCGGTGGAGGACCTGGCCGAGGCGGTCACGCTCTGCGTCGAGCAGGGGCTGCCGGGTGACGCGCTGCTGCGCTGGGAACTGGCCGAGGCGTACCGGATGGCCGGCCGGCTGGCCGAGGCCGCCGAGGTGGCCGAGGAAGCGGTGCTCGGGCTGGACCGCTCCGGCGCGCAGGCCGAGGCGGACCGGTGCCGGCACATGCTGTCCGGGATCTACGCGGGTCTCGGCGAGACGGATCTGGCGCTCACGGTGCTCGACCAGCTGGTCGAGAACCTGGACGGGCCGGACAATCTCCCCCGCCGGGCGCAGGTGCTGGAGGAGTCCGGCGGCCTGCTCTACGACGCCGACCGGGACGCCCTGGCCGCGCAGCGGTTCGCGTCGGCGGCCTCCGCCTGGCGGCTGGCCGGGTATCCGGTGGACGAGCTGCGGGCCCGGCGGCGGGAGCTGCTCGCCCTGCACTGGTCAGGTGACCTGCCGGCGGCGGTGGCCGCGATCGAGCGGGTGGACCAGGCCGCGAACGCGCTCGCCGGTCAGCCCGACGAGCCGCCCGTGGTCACGTACGAGCGGGCGATGGCCGCGGACGCGGTGGCCCGGGTGCTGATCGGCGAGGACCGGCTCACCGCCGCGCTGGACCGGCTGGAGGGTGTGCCGGGGCGGCTCCGGTCGATCGAGGCATTCGGCGAGGCGGCGCAGGTCGAGGTGCTGACCGGCGAGCTGCTGCTGCGTGACGGCCGGCCCGAGCAGGCCGAAGGGCTGCTGCGCCCGGTCCTCGGCGGGCTGCCCACCGGCTCCCGGCCCGCCGCGCAGGCCGCCTGGCTGCTGGCCCGCGCGCTCGACGACCAGGGCCGGCCCGCCGAGGCGGCGTCGGTCCGCGCCGAGCACGGCATCGAGGAGGACTGAGGCGACCGTCGGGTAACCGCGGCTGCTCTAGATCGACCCCGAGGTCTAGGCTGGCCCGGTGGCGGTGGAACAGCAGGCACGGGGGACGGCGGGCGCGGCCCGGCGCCGGTCCCGGCGGGACGAGATCCTGGAGATCGCTGTCGGTCTCTTCGCGGCGCGCGGCTACCACGGCGTGTCGATGGACGACATCGGCGCGGCGGCCGGAGTCACCGGGCCGGCGCTCTACCACCACTTCGCCGGCAAGGAGGCGATGCTCGTCGCCGCGCTGGTGCCGGTCAGCGAGGGGCTGCTCGCGGGCGGGCGGGAGCGGGCCGCCGGTCACCCGGACGACCCGCGTGGCGCGCTGGAGTCGCTGATCGACTTCCACGTCGAGTTCGCGCTGGCCAACCCGGCGGTGATCGCCCTGCACCTGCACGAGCTGGACCGCATGCCGGACGAGCCGCGCCGGCGGATCCGCCGGCTCCAGCGGATGTACGTCGAGGAGTGGGTGACGGTGCTGACGGCGCTGCACCCCGGCCTGCCGGACGGCGCGGCGCGGGTGCTCGCCCACGCGGCGTTCGGCCTGATGAACTCGACGCCCTTCCTCGGTGGCGAGGTCGATCGCCGGCGCCGGGCCGAGCTGCTGCGCGGCGCGACGCTCGCGGCCCTGCTCGCGCCCACCGATCCGACCTGACACGCCGCCCGGACCTTAACGCATGTTAAGAAGGGACCCCGGCTTTGCGTCGAGAAGGGGTCACGTCCGTGCAGAAGATGATCGAATCGTTGTTGGTCGCGAATCGGGGGGAGATCGCGCGGCGGATCATCCGTACCGGCAGGCGACTCGGGATCCGGACGATCGCTGTGCACTCGGAGGCCGACGGCGCGCTGCCGTTCGTGACCGAGGCCGATGAGGCGGTCTGCGTCGGCCCGGCGAACCCGGCGCAGAGCTACCGGAACGCCGACGCGATCCTCGACGCCGCCCGCAGCACCGGCGCGCAGGCGATCCACCCCGGCTACGGCTTCCTGTCGGAGAACGCGGACTTCGCCCGTACCGTCGAGGGGTCGGGCCTGATCTGGGTCGGACCCGGCGCGGACGCGATCACCGCGATGGGCGACAAGATCAACGCCCGGAACCTGATGGCGGCGGCCGGGGTGCCGGTCGCGCCCGGCACCACCGAGCCGGCGGCCGACCTGGACGCGGCGGTCGCGGCCGCCGCGGAGATCGGCTACCCGGTGATGGTCAAGGCCGCCGCCGGTGGCGGTGGCATGGGCATGGGCGTGGCCGCCGACGAGGCGGCGCTGCGCACCGAGTACGACAAGGTCCGCGCGTTCGCGGAGCGGATGTTCGGCGACGGCTCGGTGCTGATCGAGCGGTACTTCCCCCGGGTGCGCCACGTCGAGGTGCAGATCCTCGGCCTGGCCGACGGCCGGGTGGTGGCGCTCGGCGAGCGGGAGTGCTCGGTGCAGCGGCGCAACCAGAAGCTGGTCGAGGAGTCGCCGTCCCCGGCGGTCTCGGCGGAGCTGCGCGAGCGCTTCCTGGCCGCGGCGGTGCGGGCGGGCGAGGCGGTGAACTACCGCAACGCCGGGACGGTCGAGTGTCTGCTCGACCCCTCGACGCAGGAGTTCTTCTTCCTGGAGATGAACACGCGGCTGCAGGTCGAGCACCCGGTCACCGAGTACGTGTACGGCGTCGACCTGGTCGAGGAGCAGCTGCGGGTGGCGGCCGGGCTGGCGCCGACGTTCGACCCGGACGCGCTCACGCCGCGCGGCCACGCCATCGAGCTGCGGATCAACGCCGAGGACCCGAAGCGCTTCCTGCCCGGCCCGGGCGCGATCAGCACCTGGAACGAGCCGTCCGGCACGGGTGTACGGGTGGACTCCGGCTATGTCGCCGGCAACACCGTCACGCCGTTCTACGACAGCCTGATGGCCAAGCTGATCGTCAGCGGGGACACCCGCGAGGAGGCGGTCGAGCGGGCCCGGGCGGCGGTCGCCCAGTTCGAGATCGTCGGCCCGAAGTGCAACCTGCCGTTCTTCGCCGAGCTGCTGGAGAACCCCGAGTTCCTCTCCGGCGACTACGACACCGGCATCGTCTCCCGGATGCGCTGATCTTCGACCCAGTGAGGTGAACCTGATGGCGGAACTCCCAGACTCCGTGAGCATCCGTGAGGTCGGTCCCCGGGACGGGCTCCAGAACGAGGAGCCCATCCCCACCGACGCCAAGGTGCGGCTGCTCGACGCGCTGTCCCGCACCGGGGTGCGGCGCATCGAGGCCGTCTCCTTCGTGCACCCCCGGGCGATCCCGCAGATGGCCGACGCCGACGAGGTGTGGCAGCGGGCGGAGAAGGCCGACGGGGTGCGCTACTCCGCGCTGGTGCCGAACACCCGCGGCGCGCAGCGGGCGCTGGCGGCGGGCTTCACCGAGATCGAGGTGGTGGTCTCGGCGAGCGACACGCACAACCGCCGCAACGTCAACCGTTCCACCGACGAGTCGCTGGACGACATTGCCGAGCTGATCGACCTGCTGCACGGCGCGGGCGCCACCGCCGAGGTGATCGTGGCGACCAGCTTCGGCTGCCCCTACGAGGGCGACGTGGACCCCCGGCGGGTCGCCGCGATCGTGGACCGCGTCGCCCGCGACGGCGCGGACCGCGTCGCCTTCGGCGACACCACCGGCATGGGTACGCCCCGGCGCGTCCGCGAGCTGGTGACCGCGGTGCGGGACCGTAACGCCCACCTGCCGGTGCTGCTGCACTTCCACAACACCCGGGGTACCGCCCTGGCGAACATGCTCACCGCGATGGAGTTGGGCGTCACCGAGTTCGACGCGAGCGTCGGTGGCCTCGGCGGCTGCCCGTACGCGCCGGGCGCCAGCGGGAACCTGGCCACCGAGGAGGCGGTGCACATGCTGCACGACATGGGCATCGACACCGGCATCGACCTGGACGCCCTGATCGCTGCCGCCGAGCTGGCCGAGACCCTGGTGGGCAAGAAGCTCCCCTCCGGAGTCCTCCGAGCCGGCCCTCGCACCCGCCTGACTCCCCTCCCGTCCTGACCTCCGTCCCTTGATCACGGGGGTGGATGGGGTACGGGGGTGTGGCGGGGTGCCGGGAGGGGTGCGGGTGGGGTAGCCTAACGATCGTTCAGGTCGGTGGCGCCCTGTGCGGGCGGTGGCAACGGGAGTCGGCGTGACGCTCGACGGTGAGGCACTGGAGCAGCTGCGCAAGCGCGCCCGCGCCGGTGGTGCGGACAAGTACCACGCGGCGAACGCCGCCAAGGGGAAGCTGTTCGCCCGCGAGCGGGTGGCGTACCTGGTCGACGAGGGCTCCTTCGTCGAGGACGGGCTCTACGCCAACGCCATGGCCGACGGGCTGCCCGCCGACGGCGTGGTCACCGGCACCGCGACCATCGACGGCCGCCAGGTCTGCCTGATGGCGAACGACTCCACTGTCAAGGCCGGCAGCTGGGGCGCGCGCACCGTCGAGAAGATCATCCGGACCATCGAGCGGGCGTACGCGACCGGCGTCCCGATGGTCTACCTGGTCGACTCGGCCGGCGCCCGGATCACCGACCAGGTCGACCTGTTCCCGGGGCGGCGCGGCGCCGGCAAGATCTTCTGGAACCAGGTCCGCGCCTCCGGCTCGATCCCGCAGGTCTGCGCGCTGTTCGGGCCGAGCGCGGCGGGCGGGGCGTACATCCCGGCGTTCTGCGACGTGGTCGCCATGGTGGACGGCAACGCCAGCATGTACCTCGGCTCGGACCGCATGGTCGAGATGGTCACCGGCGAGAAGACCACGCTGGAGGCGATGGGCGGCGCGAAGGTGCACTGCGCCGAGTCCGGCGTCGGTCACTTCCTCTGCAAGACCGAGAACGACGCGCTGGACGTGGTGCGGACCTACCTGTCCTACCTGCCGTCGAACTGGAAGCAGGACCCGCCGGTCGCCGAAGCCGTGGCCGCGCCGGAGAAGGCCGACCTGGCCGCGCTGGTCCCGGCCAGCGAGCGGCAGGCGTTCGACATGCGCCGGTACGTGAAGGGTCTGCTCGACGAGGGCAGCTTCTTCGAGATCCAGGCGCTGTGGGCCAAGGAGCTGACCGTCGGGTTCGGCCGGCTCAACGGCGAGGTCGTCGGCGTGGTCGGCAACAACTCGATGTTCAAGGGCGGCGTGCTCTTCGTCGACTCGGCCGACAAGGCGACCCGGTTCGTGCAGCTCTGCGACGCGTTCAACGTGCCGCTGCTGTTCCTCAGCGACGTGCCCGGCTTCATGGTCGGCAGCGCTGTGGAAAGGCAGGGGATCATTAGGCACGGTGCGAAAATGATCACGGCGATCTCCGAGGCGACAGTACCCAAGATCTGCGTGGTGGTCCGCAAGGCGTACGGCGCGGGTCTCTACGCGATGGCCGGCCCCGGCTTCGAGCCTGACGCCACCATCGCGCTGCCCACCGCGAAGATCGCGGTGATGGGCGCGGAGGCAGCTGTGAACGCGGTCTACGCCAACAAGATCGCCGCCATCGAGGACGAGGCCGAGCGGGCCGCGTTCGTGGCCGCGAAGCGCGAGGAGTACGAGCGCGACATCGACGTGGTCCGCCTTGCCAGCGAGCTGGTGGTGGACGCGATCGTCGAGCCGCACGAGCTGCGCGCCGAGCTGGTACGCCGGTTCGCCGCCGCGCGCGGCAAGGAGCGGCACTTCTCCCGGCGCCGCCACGGTGTCACCCCGGTCTGACCGCCCACGCCCACCCCGGTCTGACCGACACACGCCCCGGCGTCACGAGCGCCCGGCCCGTCCGTACCGCCGTCCCACCAGGAGGATCAGATGGACTTCCGGCTCAGCGACGACCAGGAGGCGCTGCGCTCAAGCGTGCGGGAGTTCGCCCGCGAGGTGGTCGCGCCCACCATCGCCGAGCACTACGAGCAGCACACGTTCCCGTACGAGATCGTCCGTCAGATGGGCAAGATGGGCCTGTTCGGGCTGCCCTTCGCGGAGGAGCACGGCGGCATGGGCGGCGACTACTTCGCGCTCTGCCTGGCCCTGGAGGAGCTGGCCCGGGTCGACTCCAGCGTGGCCATCACGCTGGAGGCGGCGGTGTCGCTCGGCGCGATGCCGATCTACCGGTTCGGCACCGAGGAGCAGAAGGCGCAGTGGCTGCCGAGGCTGCTCAGCGGTGAGGCGCTGGCCGGGTTCGGGCTGACCGAGCCGGGCACCGGGTCGGACGCGGGCGGCACCCGGACGCGCGCGGTGCTGGACGGCGACGAGTGGGTGATCAACGGCTCGAAGGCGTTCATCACGAACTCCGGCACCGACATCACCGCGCTGGTCACCGTCACCGCCGTCACCGGTACGCGGCCGGACGGCGGCAAGGAGCTGTCCACGATCATCGTGCCGTCGGGTACGCCCGGCTTCACAGTCGCGCCCGGCTACTCGAAGGTCGGCTGGACCGCGTCGGACACGCACGAGCTGACGTTCGACGACTGCCGGGTGCCGGCGGCCAACCTGCTCGGCGAGCGCGGCCGTGGCTTCGCGCAGTTCCTGCGCATCCTGGACGAGGGCCGGATCGCCATCGCGGCGCTCGCCGTCGGCCTGGCCCAGGGCTGCGTGGACGAATCGATCAAGTACGCGAAGGAGCGCCAGGCGTTCGGCCAGCCGATCGGCAACTACCAGGCCATCCAGTTCAAGATCGCGGACATGGAGATGAAGGCGCACACCGCCCGGCTGGCCTACTACGACGCGGCCGCGCGGATGCTCGCCGGTGAGCCGTTCAAGCGCCAGGCGGCGATCGCCAAGCTGCACGCGAGCACCGTGGCGGTGGACAACGCCCGCGAGGCGACGCAGATCCACGGCGGGTACGGCTTCATGAACGAGTACCCGGTGGCCCGCTTCTGGCGGGACTCGAAGATCCTGGAGATCGGCGAGGGCACCAGCGAGGTGCAACGCATGATCATCGCCCGCGACCTCGGTATGTGAGAGGCCCCCTCGTCCGCGCCCTGTCGGATAACGGCGAGGGACGGTCGGGTGGGTGACGATGGGCTGTGGAGCGTCGGAGTCCATCCGTACTCTTCGTGCCCATGACTCCGGATCATGACGGTGCGCGGGGCCCAGGTGGTCGCACCGGTCTGTCCGATCTGTTGCGCGGGCACCGGCTCGCCGCCGGCCTGACCCAGGCCGAGCTGGCGGGCCGGGCCGGCGTGGGCGTGCGGACGGTCCGCGATCTGGAGCGAGGCCGGGCCACCCGCCCTCAGCGCACCACGGTGGACCTGCTGGCCGACGCGCTCGGCCTGGCCGGTGACGACCGACGGGAGTTCGTCGCCACCGCCCGGCCCGGACCGCGCCTCGCCGACACCGACACCGACACCGGACCGCTGGTCGCGTTGCCCCAGCCCGTGCCGCTGCTGGGTCGCGACCGGGACGTGGCCGAGGTGGCCGGCCTGCTCGACGCGTACCCGGTGGTGAGCCTGGTCGGGCTCACCGGTGTCGGCAAGACCGCGCTCGCCATCGCTGTCGCGCACGCGGTGGCGGCCCGGCACCCGGGCGGGGTGACCGGGGTGCTGGTCGGAGAGGGCTCGGACGTCGCCGACGTGCTCGCCGCGTCGGCGTCGGTGTTCGGCGTGAACCGGCTGGCCGACCTCGCCTGCCGGCTCGACGGACGGCCGGCGTTGCTGCTCGTCGACGCGGTCGACCGGGCGCCCGAGCCGGTGGCCGGGGCGCTTCGCGCCCTGACCGCCGCCGCGCCGGACCTTCGGGTGCTGGTGACCGGCCGCCGCCCGGTCGGGCTGCCCGGTGAGCTGGTCCGCCCGGTCGCGCCGCTCGACGTGCCACCCGCGGACGCCGCGCCCGCCGACCGCTCCGACCTGGATCGGTGGCCGGCGGCGGCACTGTTCGCCGCCCGCCTCGCCCAGGCCCGCCGCGAACCGCCCACGGCGGCCGAGCTGCCGGCGCTCGCCGCGCTGGTACGCCGCCTCGGCGGGCTGCCGCTGGCGATCGAGCTGATGGCGGCGCGGGGACGCATCCTCGACGTCACCGAACTGCTCGACCGCTACGGCGACCGTGTCCTGGACCTGACCGGCGCGCATCCCGGCTGGGAGTCCGACGACCGCTCGGCCGGCACGGTGACGCTGCGCGAGGCGGTGGCGAGCAGCTACCGCCTGCTCGCGCCGGCCGACCGGGCCGCGCTGCGACGGCTCTCCGCGTTCCGCAACCGCTGGTCGGTCGAGCTGGCCGAGGACCTGCTCTCCGGTGGCGGCAGGCGGTGGGACGCGGCACCGATGCTGGACCGGCTGCGCGAGCTGGGCCTGCTCAGTGTCCGGGGCGCCGGTCCGTTCCGGTTCCGGCTGCTGGACGCGGTCCGGGACTTCGCGGCCGAGCAGGCCGACGTCGAGGGCGAGACCGCCGGGATCCGGCTCCGGCACGCCTCGGTGATCGCCGGGCTCGTCCACCGCACCGCACCCGGGCTGGTGGGCGCACAGTTGCCCGGCGTGGCACGCCTGCTCGACGAGGCGACCGGCGACATCACCGCCGCCCTCGCGTACGCCGCCGAGCACGCGCCGGAGACGGCGCTGCTGCTGGCCGCCTCGCTGCCCCGCTGGTGGCGGCTGCGCGGGCGGGACGTCTCCGGTCGGCGCTGGCTGCGGCGCCTGCTGGCCGATCCGCGAACCGCCGGCACCCGGTCCACGCTGCGGGCCTGGGCGATGCTCGGCGCGGCACGGCTGGCCGTCGAGCACGGCGCGGGCGCGGAGGAGTTGCCGGCCGCCCGGGCCGCGCTCGTCATCTTCGCCGAGGCGGGCGACGTGATCGGGGAGCTGTCGGCCCGGTCCGTGCTCTGCGTGCTGCTGCGCGGGCTCGGCGCGCACGACGAGGCCCGCGAGCAGGCCGAGGCCGCGCTGGCGACGGCCACCCGGCACGGCCGGATACGCGAGATGGCCGTCGCCCAGGCGCACCTCACCTGGCACGACGTACGCGCGGCGCGGCTGGCCGACGCCCGGCGGCGGCTGGCCACCGTGGACCGGCTGGCGGCGCAGTGCGGCGACCGGCGCCTGCGTCTGCTGGCGCGGGCCGACCAGGCCGAGCTGACCCGCCTGGAGGGCCGGTACGCGGAGGCGGTCGAGCAGGGGCGCCGGGTGGCGACGGCGCTCGCGGAGCTGGGCGATCCCGGTCGGCGGCGGCGGATGGTCGGCAAGGTCGCGTTGGCGCTCGCCGGTCAGGGCCGGGGCGACGAGGCGCTGGCAGCGGCCGCCGAGCTGTGGCCCTCGGGTGCGGTGCCGGGTCAGCGCCGGCCGCCTGTCGTGGAGAGCTTGAATCCGCCCGGTGTGGTCGCGGACGCCCGCGCCGAGGACGCGCTGCGCGGGCTGATCGAGGGCCACGTGGCGCTGCACCGGGGGGATCGGGAACTGGCGGTGGAGTGGTTCGCCACGGCGGCCGACGCGGCGGAGGGTGGCGCGGGGCGGCGCGACCTGGTCGAGGCGCTTGTGGGGCTGGCGGTCAGCACCGGAGATCCGGCAGTGCTGGACCGCTTGGACGACGCGCGGCGGGTCACCGGGGTCAGCCTGCTGCCGCGGGAGGAGGAGCTGCTCTTCTCCCTGGCGGCGCGGCGTCAGAAGGCGCGCTGACCGGTGGCGCGTCCGGCGGGCCGGGGAGGACGGAGGGCGCGGGGGTGGCGCGAACGAAGTAGCCCCCTGGTGCTGCCCCTCGCTCGACGCTCGCGCCAGCACCCCCCGGTGCCCCCCGCTGCGGGAAGACTACCGAGGTACTGTGAGAGATATGGGGGGTTATGCACCGGTTGTCCGGCTGCCTGAGTGGTTCTGCCGGTTGTTCTGCCGGTGACCCGCTGGTATCGACCAGCGGGCCGCCGGGCGGTGAACCGTCGGCAGTGGACCGTCAGGCGGCGTCCTCGGCCAATTCGGTGCTGCCGGCCGTGGCGCCGGGGTGGACCGCGTCCCGGACCCGGCGTAGCCCGTCCAGCAGCCCGTCGAGCTGGTCCGGATCGAGCTGGCCGGTGAACCACTGCTCGATGATCCGCAGGTGGCCGGGAAGGATGGCGTCCAGCCGGCTCAGGCCCGCGGCGGTGACCACCGCGAAGGAGCTGCGGCGGTCGGACGGGCAGGCGCGCCGACGGATCAGCCCGTCCCGCTCCATCCGGTCCACCACGCGGGTCACGCCGCTGGTGGAGAGCGAGGTCTGCGCCGCCAGGTCGGTCATCCGCAGCTGGTTGTTGGGTGAGCGGGCGAGTCGGGTGAGCACCTCGAACTCGACCGGGGAGAGGCCGTGCTCGTCGAACTGGGCGGCGAACCGGGCGGAGAGCCCGGCGTGCGCCTCGACGAGGAGGCCGACGGCGGTGATCCGGGGATCGTCGAACACGTTCTGGTCCACGCCACCATCCTAGCAACACTTGACACAGGGAATATTGCTGTAGCTATAGTTGCTCAGTCAGTCGTTGGGATACTAAACCGTTTTCCCCGGAGGAGAGCACCATGACCAGCAGCACCGAGGCGACTACCCGCGACTGGGAGGGTCTCACCATCCCCACCCCCGGTACCTATCTTCTCGACGCCGCGCACAAGCGTGTCGGATTCGTCGCCCGGCACATGATGGTCAGCAAGGTACGCGGTGAGTTCGCCGACGCAACCGCCACCATCACCGTCGCCGACGACCCGATGCAGTCCACGGTCACCGCCAGCATCCAGGCCGCCAGCATCAACACCGCCCAGGCGGACCGGGACGCGCACCTGCGCAGCCCGGAGTTCCTCGACGTCGAGCAGTACCCGACGCTGGAGTTCCGCAGCACCGAGGTGAAGTCCCGCGACGGCAACGAGTTCGTGCTCGTCGGCGAGCTGACCATCAAGGGCGTGACCCGTCAGGTCGAGCTGGAGGTCGAGTTCGAGGGCGTCGGCCGCAGCCCCTTCGGGCAGGACATCTTCGGCTTCTCCGCCTCCACCGAGATCGACCGCGAGGACTTCGGCCTGACCTGGAACGTGGCGCTGGAGACCGGCGGCGTCCTGGTCGGCCGCAAGATCAAGATCGAGATCGAGGGCGAGGCCATCCGCCAGGGCTGAGCCCGGCCAGGTCCGCAGGGCCCGCACCGTCCCGCCGACGGTGCGGGCCCTTCCCGTGTACGCGCGGCGGTGCGAATCGTCACGCGATGTTCTCCGGCCGACGGCGCTGGTGAGGGCCCCGACGGGGTACAGGTGCAGATCTGTCGCCCGTCCAGCGGGCGGCGGACGGGGCGCACTTACGCGCACCACGCGAATGGTTCACAATGCGTTGCGGAACGGTACGGTTCCGTCGCACCGGCGTCGGGAGGACACATGGGCAGAGACGTCGACCAGGGCGCCTTCTCCCGCGAGGATCGGGTCCGCTACCGGCAGAAGGTCCGGCGCTGCCTGGACGTCTTCGCACTGATGCTCGACGACTTCGGCTTCGACGCCGACCGGCCGATGACCGGGCTGGAGATCGAGCTGAACCTGATCGACGCCGCCGCGGAACCGGCCATGCGCAACGACCAGATCCTGGCCGACATCGCCGACCCGCTGTTCCAGACCGAGCTGGGGCAGTTCAACCTCGAACTGAACGCCTCGCCCCGACTGATCGAGGGCAGCGGCTTCGCCGACTACGAGCAGGACCTGCGCAGCAGCCTCAGCCGCGCCGACGAGCGGGCCGCCAAGTCCGACGCGACGATCATGATGGTCGGCATCCTGCCCACGCTCACCGAACGCCACCTGGTCGCGGACAACCTCTCCACGAACGAGCGGTACCGCGTCCTCAACGACCAGATCGTCGGCGCCCGGGGCGAGGACATCGAGCTGGACATCAACGGCGTCGAGCGGCTGCGTACGCACACCGACTCGATCGCGCCGGAGGCCGCCTGCACCAGCCTCCAGTTCCACCTCCAGGTCGCGCCGGACAGCTTCGCCGACTACTGGAACGCCTCCCAGGCGATCGCCGGCGTTCAGGTCGCCGTAGGAGCCAACTCGCCGTTCCTCTACGGTCGGCAGCTCTGGGCGGAGACCCGGATCGCGCTGTTCCAGCAGGCCACCGACACCCGTCCCGACGAGCTGAAGGCCCAGGGCGTACGCCCCCGGGTGTGGTTCGGGGAACGCTGGATCACCTCGATCTTCGACCTGTTCGAGGAGAACGTCCGCTACTTCCCGCCGCTGCTGCCGATCTGCGAGGACGAGGACCCGGTCGAGGTGCTGCACGCCGGGGGCGTACCCCAGCTCGGCGAGCTGCGGCTGCACAACGGCACCGTCTACCGCTGGAACCGGCCGGTCTACGACATCATGAACGACCGTCCGCACCTGCGGGTGGAGAACCGGGTGCTGCCCGCCGGCCCGACAGTGGTGGACATGCTCGCCAACGCGGCGTTCTACTTCGGGCTGGCCCGCGGCCTCGCCGAGGCGGACCGTCCCATCTGGAGCCAGTTGACGTTCAGCTCGGCGGAGGAGAACTTCCACGCCGCCGCCCGGCGCGGCATCGAGGCGGTCCTGCACTGGCCGCGCCTCGGCGACGTACCGGTGACCAAGCTCGTCCTCGAGACGTTGCTCCCGGTGGCCGAGCAGGGGCTGGACCGGTTCGGCGTCGCCCCGGCCGAGCGCGATCGCCTGCTGGGCGTGATCGAGGGCCGCTGCCGTACCGGCCGCAACGGCGCGGTCTGGCAGACCGAGACGGTGTGGGCGGCCGAGCGGCGCCAGGGCATGGACCGGGAGGCCGCCCTGCACCACATGGTCAAGCGGTACGCCGAACTCCAGCGCAGCAACGAGCCGGTACACACCTGGCCCGTCGACTGACCCCGCCCCCGCCCTCGCCTTCCCCGCCCCCGCCTCCGCCCCGCCGATCTTGGAGTTGTGGCGCCTCGGATGCCCTTCTTGGGCGGCTTGTGAGGTGCCACAACTCCAAGATCGACGGGAGTGGCGAGATTCGGCCGAGCCGCCGAGCCGCGTCGGTCTACGACGAGGGCTTGCCTGACCGCGACGAGGAGTCGTCCTGGCTGGTCTGCGGGTTCGACTGGTCGAGGGTGTCGGGCTGCCGCTGCGGCGGGACGGCTCGACCCCGCCGGCCGGTAGCCGACCGGGTGGCACGACCCTTCTCCGTTCCGGTCCGGCCGACGGCTGCGCCAGGCCCGTCCTCCGCCTCGGGCGTCGCCTCACGCGCGTCGGCCGAGGTGTCCGGTGCCTTGTCCGTCCCGGCCGCCCGATCCACTGACCGCTCCGAAGCCGACGGATCCGCCGCCGACCGGCCCGCCGCCGACCGCTCCGACGCCGACCGGCCGAACGCCGACGGGCCCGACGGATCTGCCGCTGACGGGTCTGATGGGCCGACCGCCGACGGGCTCGACGGATCTGCCGCTGAGGGGCGGGCCTTCCGCGCCCCGAACAAGCCGGCCGAGCGCCTGCGTGACACGCCCGACGGGCGCTCCCCGGAGCTGCCCGACGACGACGTGCCGGACGGGTCCGACACGGATCCGGCCGGCTCCGAGGGCCCGTCCTTCGAGGCCGGGTCGCCGGTGGCCGGGTCGGCCTCGCCGCCGATCGCGTCCGGCTCGCCGCTGCGCTGGCGGGGGACGCTCACCCGCTCGGCGCCGCGGCGCTCGGCGCGCTGGGCGAGCGCCGCCATCAGCATCGAGCCGCCGACACCGGCGATCACCGCGTACGGGGCGATCAGGTGGGCCGACAACTGCTCGGCGGCGATCCCGGCGAGCCGCGGTACGGCGAGCAGGTACGCCAGCGCCACGAGCAGCGGTCCGGCCGCCCCGGAGGCCGCCGCGCCGACCCGTACCTCCGGAGCGCGGGCCGCACGCCGGGCCGCCAGCACGCCGATCACCAGCGCGGAGAGCACCGACAGCAGCGCGCCGGGCCAGTAGAAGTAGTCGCGGATCCAGAACGCGCCACGGTCCGCGCTGATCTGCCAGATGCCGAGCTGGGCGGTGGTCAGGCCGCGGCCGGCGACCACTCCGTCGACCACCGACACGACGGCGAGCAGCCAGAGCCAGCCCGAGGTGGCGATGAGGTTGGTGGCGGCGGCGCGGGTGTGCAGCGCCCAGGTGGCCAGCAGCATCCCGAGCAGCAGCCCCGCTGCGGCGTAGGCGGCGGCGACGGTCTGCGGCTCGGACACGTCCGGCACCTGGGCCGCCCGCGCCGGCACCGCCACCAGCAGCACTGTGACGAGCGCGCCGACAGCTGCGGCGAGCACCAGCGCGAGCCGGGGCGGCCGGCCCTGCGACTCGTCGTCCCGGCCCCGCAGGCGCTGGGCGCAGACCGCGCCGGCGATGACCGAGGTGGCCGCGATCCAGGTCGCCCAGGCGAGGCTCGCCACCCAGGCCGCCTCCACGCGTACCGCGCCGGTCGGCGCCCAGTTGATGATGCCCAGCCCGTACCCGAAACCGAGCTGCGCGGCGCCCGCGCCGGCAGCGACGCCGAGCGCGGCGGCGGTCGATCCTCCCCAGCCCCGACTGACCATGCCGGGGAGCGTAACGTCCCGAGGTCGGCGCGGCGAGTCGTGACGACGGGCCGTGACCGTTTGGCAGCTGTGGATACGGTCGTCGATGAGCGAGGGCGGGGGACATGACGGACGAGCGGCAACCGGACGGCGACGGCACCGGCCCGGGACGGGCCAGGCTGCTCCTCGGTGGTGGCCTGGCAGTGGTTCTGCTGGCGGTGATCGGGGGCAGCGCCGGCTGGATCCTGGCCGGCGACCCGGACCGTCCGGCCGCCTCCGGCGAGGCCACGCCGGTTGTCACCGCCTCGACGCCCGCGCCGGCCACCACGCCACCCGCGACCACGGCCGCCGCCCCGACCGGTACGCGGACGAGCGCGTCCGCCGGGCTCACCGTGCCGGCGGTGGTGGGCGTCGACTTCGAACAGGCCCGCCGGGAGTTGCGGGACCGCCGGCTCGGCTGGCGACTGGTCTTCGGCACCGGCAGCGGACGCTCGGTGGAGCGCGCCTCGCCGGCGCCGGGCACGCCGGTGAAGCGCGGTGTCACCGTCTCCCTGTTCGTGACCGGACCGGCCCCGGCGGTCACCGTGCCCGACGTGGGCACGCTGTCCTGCTCAGACGCGGCCGACGACCTGGTGGACGCCGGTCTCTATCCCCGGTACGGCACCGGCCGCCAAGGTCCGGTCACCGCGCAGGAGCCGGTCGCGGGCAGCCCGGCGCGGTGGAACGACCAGGTGGTGCTGACCTGCGGCGACACCCGGTCCGTGTCGCCGGGCGCCACCCCGTCGCCGACTGGCTGACCGGCGCGGGCGCGCTGATCCCGGCCGACGTGGCCGTGGCCCGTTACGGTGGACGACCGAGGGCCGTGCGCCCCGTCCCGGTGGGGAAAGGACGTGCCATGAGCGACGACCGTCAGGATCCTCCCGCCGGTGACGCGGACGAGACCCGCGCCATGCCCCGGGATCCGGCCGGGGAGGACGCCGACGCCACCCGCGCGCTTCCCCGGGACGACGCCACTTCGGCGATGCCGCGCGACGTGGGCGGGGATGATGTCGACGCGACCCGCGCCCTGCCGCGCAATGCCGCCGAGGGCGACGCGACCCGCGCGCTGCGGCCGGACGCGGGGGACGCCACCCGTCCGCTGCCCGGCGGGCCCGGCGGACCGTCGCGGCGTCCGCTCGACGCCACCACCCCGCAGGAGCCGGTGGGCGCCTGGTCCGGCCGGGCCGGGGTGCCCCCGCCGCGACCGGCCGGCTATTCCGAGCCGGGGGGCGAGTGGTACGGCGACGAGCAGGCCGGACGCCGCTGGTGGATGCCGATCCTGCTGGGCATCCTGGCGCTGCTCCTGCTGGGGTTGATCGGGGTGGGGGTGTGGTTGGCGCTGCGCGCCGCCGACCAGGACTCCGATCCGGGGACGGTGCCGTCGGCGGTGCCGAGCACCTCGGCGCAGACCAGTGCCGCCCCGACGAGCGCCGCACCGAGCAGTTCCCCGCCGAGCACGCCACCGACCACCGAGGCGGTCGAGGTGCCGATGCCACCGTTGGTGGGGCTGCCGGAGGCTGCCGCCCGGGCGGCGCTCGACCGACTGGACGTGGACTACCGGGTGCAGCGGCGGGCGTCGGACCGGCCGGCCGGCACGGTGATCTCGACGGATCCGGAGGCCGGCTACCCGGTGGGCGAGGGCGACCGGGTCACCATCGTGGTTGCCGTACCCGCGCCGCCGACCGCCGGCCCGAGCACGCCGGATTCCGCCCCGGCGACCACCACCACGCCCTGACGCCCGCCACTGGCGTCGGGACGCTCACCACTGACGTCGGCGGGTGCCGACCAGGCCGAGGCCGGCGAGTGAGATGGCGAGCCCGAGCAGGCCGGAGTAGAACAGTGACCGGCTGAGGTCGCTCGTGTCGTCGACGGGCCGCTCGGCGAGCGCCTCGCCGCCCCCGGCGCCTGCGGGCGGCGTGTCGGCGTCCGGATCGTCCTCGTCCTGCGACGGGTCGGTGGGAGACCAGCCGTCCTCCTCTTCCTCGCCGGCCGCCGCCCGGGCGTCCTCGCCGGCTGGGGCGCGGCCGTCCTCACCGGCCACGGTGATCTCCGGGGCCGGTACGGGCTCGGCGAGCTGCTGGGTGGCGGAGAAGGCGGGGTGCCGCACCACGAGCGCGAGCGCGGTGGCGACGACGAGGAAGACGAACAGCCCGAGGGCATAGCCGACACGGGACCGGTGGTGCCGCCGCGCGGCGGGCAGATTGACCATGACCATCCCAGGTTCAGGGTCCATGGCGCGCGGGGTGGAACGTGCCGGGGTGGGCGTACCGATTCTATGGCGACGGCACGCCCTCCCGACCGGGAATCGTGAGGTCAGCCCACCCGGACCGGAGTCCGGACCACCGGGCGGCGGGCCGTCCGGACGGTGTGTTGCCGGGGCACCGGCGCGGCGTGGACCTGCTGCAACCCCTCTTCGAGTACGAAGATCGACCTCCGGTTGACCGCGTCCCCCGCCGCGTTCAACTCGTAGCCGTCGAGCCAGAGCCAACCGTCGTAGGTCGGCCAGTCGAGCACCCGGATCACCCGGAACATGATCGGTCGGAAGAACTGGACACTCGCCGCGCGCGTCACGTGCAGTACGTCACCGGAGCGGGGAAGCACATGGGCTCCTGGGGAGGGTCGGCCGGTCGGGACCGGCGAGGCGGAACGGGGTCGGTGCGGTCCGATGACGGGGGTCTGCCTCGTGGACCGGCGGTCGTTGGGTCGGTGCTGGTCGGGCCGTACCCGCGGTGGCGGACCGCCACCCGACCATCACCCGGCTGCTCCCGGTTACCGCTCCCGCCGCCGCAGCCGAGCTGGCGTGCAGCGACGGGGTCTTCATTCCGGGGCAGGTCGCACGGCGCGGGACGGCTCCCCTCCGGCCGTCCCACGGACCGTGGTACCACCACGCCCGGAGATCGTTCGAAGACGGTGAGTAACCCGTGCCATACGGACAGAGTGCTACAGCGACGTGCGACATGCAAGTTGCACGTCGTGTTTTGCGGATAGGTGAGGAGGACACGTGAACAGGAAACTTGAAGCGTCAGGTATCGGGGCGTCACACTGGACGCCGGTTTCGCCCGTCGCGGCCGGTCGATGACCGGCACCACCCCTGCCGCGAACGCTCGCCCACCGCCCGCCGGTCGCGCCCGCGGTGGGTGCCCAACCGGGGCGCGACCGACCGGAGGTAGCCGGGTGACTGTGACGCAGTCGCGAGCCGAGGAGGCGCCGTGACCGAACGGCGCAGCCCCACCATCCGGCGGCGCCGGCTGGGGGCGGAACTCCGCCGGCAGCGCGAGGCCGCGGGCATCACCATAGAAGCGGTCGCCGAGCAGCTGGAGTGCTCGGCGTCGAAGGTCTCCCGGATCGAGACCGGGCACACCACCGCCACGCCGCGCGACGTACGCGACATGCTCCGCATCTACGGAGTCGTCGGCGCGGAGAGCGACGAGCTGGTGCAGATCGCCCGGGAGGCCCGGCAGAAGGGCTGGTGGCATCCGTACAGCACGGTGCTGGTCGGGGCGTACGTCGGCCTGGAGGCCGCGGCCAGCAACATCCGGGCATACGAGCAGCAGGTCGTGCCGGGGCTGCTGGAGACCGAGGAGTACGCCGGTGCGATGATCCGGGCGGCGCGGCCGGACTTCACCGCCGAGCAGGTCGACCAACGAGTGCGTGTCCGATTGGGCCGTCAGTCGTTGTTGACGCAGGACGATCCGGTCGATCTGTGGGTGGTGCTCGATGAGGCGGTGCTGAGCAGGCCGGTTGGCGGCGACGCGGTGATGCGTGGTCAGCTCAAGCGGCTGGTGGAGGTGGCTGAACTGCCGAACGTGACAGTGCAGGTCCTGCCCTTCGAGGTGGGTGCGCACGCGGGCATGGACGGCACCTTCACGATCCTCAGCTTCCCCGAGCCGAGCGATCCCGATGTCGTGTACGCGGAGAACGCCACGGGTGGGCTCTTCCTGGAGAAGAGCGACGAACTGCAGAAGTACAGCTTCATCTTCGATCACATTCGAGCAGCGGCCATACGCCCGGAGGAATCCATCGCACACATCGCGAAACTGGCAGAGGAGCCACTGTGGAAATGGCGACCAAGGAGTTCCCCGTGGACCTGACACAGGCGACGTGGTTCAAGAGCTCGAAGAGCGGGCCGAACTGCGACAACTGCGTGGAGGTCGCGTACGTGACCGGGGCGGTCGGGGTCCGGGACTCGAAGGACAAGACAGGCCCGGCCCTGGTCTTCGCTCCGGACGACTGGCAGGCCTTCGTCGCCCGCGCCCGGGGCGGCGCGTTCGGCCGGAGCTGACCGGCACCGCAGCGTGGTCCCGCCCGGCAACGCCGCCGGGCGGGACCATTCGCGTCCGGGCTCCGCACCCGTCGCCAGTTTCGATCCGCCTCGTTGAACCGCACGGATCGGCAACCGAACGAGGCAGGCGAGACGGATGACGACGATCGGTTCAGAGAACCTCACCAGCGGCCCGGGCAAGCCCGAGCGGTTCGGTGGCAAGTACCGGGGTGCCCGCCGGGACACCGTCCTCACCGAGGTGGTCTCCGGTGACGGCGAGGAGGCCCGCGAGGGTGGTGTGCCCGAGCAGGCGGCGACGCCGCTGTCCCTGCCGTCGCTGGACCCCAACCCGCTCACCGAGCCGTCCTTCCCACCGAGCGGCTGGCCGATCGAGCAGCAGGAGTCCCTGGTGGACCACCCGCTGCTGCGCGGCCTGCTGATGGAGCTGCCGCCGAAGGGCAGCGTCCCTCCGCCCGGCTGGCTGGACCGCTGGTTCGAGGCGACCCGAGCGATCCTGGAGCTGCTATACGTGCAGGGCGCGAGCCGGTCGCGCTGACACCACCTCGGCGGCCGGCATCGCCCGTTCGGCGAGCCGGTTGTGCCGCAGCGCGTGGCGCACCCCGATCGCGCACACACCGAGCACCGCGACGGTGATCACCGGGCCGGCCACTCCCGGCGCGGCGAACAGGTCGACGCCGACCGCCGGCAGCACCGCCACCAGCACCGCGAGCGCCGTCGCCTGGAGCGGCAGCGCGATCAGCGGGTGCGCCGCGGCCGCACGCAGCCCGTGCGGGGCGGGTGTTCCCGGCGCTGCCGCGAACGCGCCCGCGCCGGACCGCAGCCGCCGGACCCGCCGTACCGTGCAGACCGCCACCACGGCCGCCGGCACCGCCGCGACGCCGAGCGCGGCGGCGGCCCGGTCCACAGTGGTGTCACCGGCGCTCTGCAGGCCCGCGGCGAGGACCGCCGCGGTGAGCGCGAGGCCGGTCAGCACCAGGGCGGACAACCATCCGGTACGCCGGCGCAGCGCCCGGGCGCGGTCCAGCCCGGGCAGGCCCTCCGCGACCAGGCCGGCGGCCAGCCAGACGGCGGCGACGGGAAGCAGCACGGCGAGACGGTCATCCATGCCCCCTAGCCTTGCCCGTTTCGACGTTCGCCGAATCCGGGACGGCACCCCGGTTCGTCCCGTATCCGGGCCCGTAGGGGTCGTCGGGGCGGGTCAGACGTCGAAAGTGGCCGGTCGGGTGGTGGCCGGCGTCGGCGGGGTGGCCTTCCACAGCCCGGTCTTCTGGGCCGCGAGCCGGGCCAGGTAGGCCGGGTTGAGGATGACGTACCGGCGCCACAGGCGCTTGGGCTCCAGGCCGAGCCGCCAGAACCACTCCAGCCCGGCGCGCTGCATCCACGGTGGCGGGTTGCGCAGCAGCCCGGCGTGGTAGTCGAACGCCGCGCCGACCGCCATCAGCGGCATGTCCAGCAGCGGGCGCATGGCGTACGCGAAGACCTCCTGGCGCGGGCAGCCCAGCCCGACCAGGACGAGGCGGGCGCCGCTGGCCCGGATCCGGTCGGCGATCTCGGCGTCCTCGCCCGGCGTGGCGGCGCGGAACTTGGACGGCTCGACTCCGGCGATCTTCAGCGCGGGGAACTTGCGCTCCAGCGCCGGGACCAGCCGGGACAGCGTCTCCTCGGTGGAGCCGTAGAGGTAGACCGGCAGTCCCTCCTCGGCGAACCGGGCGAGCACCCGCAGGGTCAGCTCCGGGCCGTAGACGCGGTCGGTGAGCCCGGCGCCGTGCAGCAGGTTGAGCGCCCAGCGCACCGGCTGCCCGTCGGGAGTGACCACGTCGAACGAGTTGAGCCGGGCGTTGTGCGCCGGGTCGAGCACGCCGGTCATCACGCCGTGCACGGCGAGCGCGGTGAGCGCCAGCGGGCGGCGCTCGTGCGCGGCCGCCACCACGGCCTCGGTGGCCCGCGCGTAGTCGGTCGCGTCGACCCCGACGCCCAGCACGTTGCGCTTGGTCCCGGCGCTCATGCCTTCGGCACCCACTTGTCGACGTTGGCCTCGTGGATCTCGCGGAGGATCATCGGCACGTCGTACGTGATCTTCCAGGAGGGGTAGTGCTCCTCGAACCGGGCCATGCTGCTGACGTACCACTGGTGGTCGCCGGTGCGGGCCTGCTCGACGTAGTTGATGCGGGCCTCGCGACCGGTGATCTCCTGGGCGATCCGGAACGCCTCGATGTGCGAGGTGTTCGAGTGCCGGCCGCCGCCGAGGTTGTAGACCTGGGCGGAGCGCGGCTCGCGGAAGAACGCCTCGAACGCGGTGAGCACGTCGTGCGAGTGGATCGCGTCCCGGACCATCTTCCCCTTGTAGCCGAAGAGGTTGTACGTCCGGCCCTCCATCACGCAGCGCATCAGGTACGCCAGGAAGCCGTGCAGCTCGGCGGCGGAGTGCGCCGGGCCGGTCAGCGTGCCGCCCCGGAAGCAGGCGGTCTTCATGTCGAAGTAGCGGCCGTACTCCTGGACCATCACGTCCGAGGCGACCTTCGAGGCGCCGAAGATCGAGTGCAGCGACTCGTCGATCGACATGTCCTCGGTGATGCCGTCGTACCAGCGGTGGTCCTCGGGCAGCTCGTAGCGGGTCTCCAGCTCGATCAGCGGGAGCGAGTTCGGCCGGTCGCCGTACACCTTGTTCGTGGAACAGTGGATGAACGGCGCGTCGATCGCGTGCCGCCGGGTGTTCTCCAGCACGTTGAGCGTGCCGCCCGCGTTCACGTCGAAGTCGGTGAACGGCTCCTTGGCGGCCCAGTCGTGGCTCGGCTGGGCGGCGCTGTGGATCACCACGGCGATGTCCCTGCCGTAGCGCTTGAAGACCTGCTCCAGGCCGTCCCGGTCACGGATGTCGACGGCGTGGTGGGTGTACGCGGAGCCGAGGTCGGCGGCGAGCCGGTCGAGGCTCCAGGCGGTCGAGCCGTCCTCGCCGAAGAAGTACCGCCGCATGTCGTTGTCGATGCCGACCACGTCGAGACCGAGTCCGGCGAAGTGCCGGGCCGCCTCGGAGCCGATCAGACCGCCGGAACCGGTCACCAACGCGACAGTCACACGCCACTCCTGGTCCATGGGAGGCAGGGAAACCATCGGAGCATAGCGTGACGTCCGGAACGCCCCGATACGAAGCAAGGGCCCCGCGATATGCGGAGCCCTTGTTCTGGTGGGGATGGGGGGAGTTGAACCCCCACGTCCTTTCGGACACACGGACCTGAACCGTGCGCGTCTGCCATTCCGCCACATCCCCGTGGCACGACCCGGAACACCATATCGCATCCCGCACCCGCCATCTGCGGCGGGTGCCGGGACATACTACGCTGTCCACTGGCCACGCCACGAACGATCACCGCTCGTGGCGGGCGAAACTTTAGCACGTCCGCGGGCCTGGTCACGAACGGGCCGACGGCAGCCGGCCGAGCGGCGTGTGAGCTGCGGAGGCGGTGTCCGGATACCATCATTGCCTCGGGACCCGAGGAGGAGCCGGTGAGCGTGCTGCAACGCTTCGAGAAGCGTCTGGAAGGCCTGGTCGAGGGGGCCTTCGCCAAGGTCTTCAAAGGGGTGGTCCACCCCGTGGAGATCCTCAACGCCATGCAGCGGGAGGCCGAGGCGCACAAGGCGATCCTGGCCGGTGGGCGCACCCTTGTGCCCAACCGCTACGTGATCGATCTCTCGCCCTACGACCACAGTCGGCTGGCGCCCTACGCGGCCGCGCTGGCCCAGGAGCTGGCGCAGTCGCAGGCCGAGTTCATCGGCGAGCAGGCCTGGACGGTCTACGGCGACGTGATCGTCGAGGTCGAGCGCGGTGAGGGCCTGGACACCGGCATGTTCCGGGTCACCGCCGAGGTCTACACCGGCGGGGACGTCGCCCCGGTCTCCGCGCCCGGCGGCTACGACGCCGGCCCGGCGTACCCGGCGTACGACCAGGGTGGCGGCTACGGTCCTCCGCCCGGTCACGGTGGGGGCCGCAACGTCCGCCTGGTCTCCGGCGACGGCCGCACCTACCCCCTCCAGATGGGCTCGACCGTGATCGGCCGCGGCGACCAGGCCAACCTGCGCCTGCCCGACGTCGGCATCTCGCGGCGCCACGCCCGGCTGGACTTCGACGGCGGGCAGGTCGTGCTGACCGACCTGGGTTCCACGAACGGCACGATGGTCAACGGCCAGCGCGTCTCGGCGGTCGCCCTCAACCCCGGCGACATGATCCAGCTCGGCACCACGACGCTGACCTTCCGCGTGGACGGCTGATCCCCGTTGCCGGAGCTCGTCATCACCGTCGCCCGGTTCGGGTTCCTCATCCTGCTGTGGATCTTCGTGTTCACGGTCGTCGGTGTGATCCGCCGGGACCTCTTCGCGGGCGCCCGGTCGGGCCGCCTGGTGGCCGCGCCGCGGGGGATCGGCGCGTCGACCGGGCAGCCGGGGAAGCCGGCGAAGGCCAAGCGCGGCCGGGCCGCCCGCCAGCTCGTGGTCACCGCCGGTCAGCTGGCCGGCACCCGGATCACGCTCGGGGAGGCCCAGATCACCATCGGCCGGGCGGAGGACTCGACGCTGGTGATCACCGACGACTACGCCTCGGCGCGACACGCCCGGCTGGTGCCCCGCGACGGGCAGTGGTACGTCGAGGACCTCGGATCGACTAACGGCACCTATCTCGATCGCGCTAAGGTCACCGGACCAACCCCCGTCCCCCTCGGCGTGCCGATCCGGATCGGCCGCACTTCCCTCGAATTACGGCCATGACTCTGACCCTGCGCTACGCGGCCCACAGCGACCGCGGTCTGATCCGAGACGGTAATCAGGATTCCGTCTACGCCGGACCGCGGCTGCTCGCCGTGGCCGACGGCATGGGCGGCATGGCCGCCGGTGACGTCGCCAGCAACATCGTCATCGGTGCCATGGCGCCCCTCGACGAGGACGTCCCTGGTGACGCCCTGGTCGACGCGCTCCGCTCCGCCGTGGGCACCGCCAACCAGCAGCTCCGCGACACCGTGGACGCCAACCCGCAGCTGGAGGGGATGGGCACCACGCTCACCGCGACCCTCTTCTCCGGCAGCAAGCTCGGGATGGTCCACATCGGTGACTCGCGGGCCTATCTCCTGCGCAACGGCGAGTTCGCGCAGATCACCAAGGACGACACGTACGTCCAGATGCTCGTCGACGAGGGCCGGATCAGCGCGGAGGAGGCGAGCAGCCACCCCCAGCGCTCGCTGCTCACCCGGGCGCTCGACGGCCGCGACATCGACCCGGAGTACAGCGTCCGGCAGGTGCTGCCCGGCGACCGCTACCTGATCTGCTCCGACGGGCTCTCCGGCGTGGTCAGCGCGGACACCATCGCCGACACCATGCGGGAGTACCCCGACCCGCAGCGGTGTGTGGAGCGCCTGGTGCAGCTCGCGCTGCGCGGCGGCGGCCCGGACAACATCACCGTGATCATCGCCGACGCCACCGACCAGGACATCGTCGAGGCGTCCCCGATCGTGGGCGGCGCCGCCGCCCGGGACCGCGGCATGGCGACCTCGGCCGACGACTCCACTCCGGCGGCCCGCGCCTCGGCGTTGTCCGCGCCCCGGCCACCCGTGCCCGAGGAGCCGGCGGACAACCGCGACGACGAGCCCGAGGGCCGTCGCCGCCGGCCGCTGCGCACCGTCGCGATGGTGGTGGCGCTCGCGGTCATCGTCGGCGGCGGCATGTTCGGCGGCTGGACGTACACCCAGCGGCAGTACTACGTCGGCGCCACCGACGACGGCCAGCTCGCGGTCTTCCGCGGGGTGCCCGGCCAGGTCGCCGGGCTGGACCTGTCGAACGTGCACGAGCGCAGCGGCGCCCGGCTCGACGACCTGACGCTGGCCGCCCAGGAGCGGGTGAAGCAGGGCATCCAGGCCCGCAACGAGCCGGACGCCGAGCGCCGGCTGGCGGAGCTGACCAGCGACGACCCGGGCAACCCCAACCTCAAGCCGCTCTGCCCGCCCGACCCGTCGCCCGGCGTGACCAGCCCGACCCCGGTGGCCACGACCGACCCGCTGTCCCCGCCTCCCGGCGGCAGCCCGCTCCCGTCCACGCCGCCCGCGGGCGCGTCGACGCCCACCCCCGGCGCGTCGACGCCGACGTTCACCACCACGCCCGACGCCGTTCCCTCCGACACCGTTCCGCCGGCCGACCCGGCGGGTTGCCGGTCGCCGCAGTGAGTGTCGGCTCGATCCCGAGGACGTATCCGTGACCGCAGCCGCCGTACCGGCCGCCTCGCCCGCTTCGACGGGCGAGCAGTCCGGCGTACGCCTGGCCCGGTCCCGGCGTAACGCCGAGCTGTCCCTGCTCCTGCTCGCCATGGTGCTCGTGGCGGCGTACGCGGCGATGGTCGAGGCGAAGGCGCTGGACACGATCACGAACGACTTCTGGATCCCGGCCGCCGCGCTGGGGCTGGTCTTCCTCGGCCTGCACCTGGTGATCCGCTGGCTGGCGCCGTACGCCGACCCGGCGCTGCTGCCGGCGGTGGCCCTGCTCAACGGCATCGGTGTGGGCTTCCTGCGCCGGTACGACCTGGCCAAGGCCGCTCCCGCGGAGCGGGAGGACCTGGCCATCTTCGCGGGCACCGGTGGCCGGCAGCTCGCCTGGACGCTGGCCGCCGTGGTGCTGGCCGCCGGGCTGCTGGCGATCCTGCGCGACCACCGCTCGCTGTCCCGGTACGCGTACACGCTGGGCCTGGCCGGCATCGTGCTGGTGATGATCCCGGCGGTGCTGCCCAGCCGTTTCTCCGAGATCAACGGCGCCAAGCTGTGGATCAAGTTCGGCGGGTTCTCCATCCAGCCGGGTGAGTTCGCCAAGCTGGCCCTGCTCACGTTCTTCGCCTACTACCTGGTGCGCAAGCGCGAGGTGCTGTCGCTCGCCAGCCGGCGCGTGCTCGGCATCGACTTCCCGCGCGGGCGTGACCTCGGCCCGGTGCTGGTGGTCTGGCTGGTCAGCCTCCTGGTCCTGATCTTCGAGAAGGACCTGGGCACCTCGCTGCTCTACTTCGGCATGTTCGTGGTGACGCTCTACATCGCCACCGAGCGGGTCAGCTGGCTGCTCATCGGTCTGATCCTGTTCTTCGGCGGCGCCTACCTGGCGTACCTGCTGGGCAGCACCGTGGGCGGCCCGTTCGCCAACTTCTACGACCGGGCGGAGATCTGGCTCGACCCGTTCGCCGAGCCGTACGACCGGGGCTACCAGTTGGTGCAGGGCCTGCTCACGCTCGGCACCGGCGGCCTGTTCGGGGCCGGTCCGGGTGGCGGCCAGCCGACGCTGCTGCCCGAGGTGCAGACCGACTTCATCTTCGCCGGCATCGGTGAGGAGATCGGCCTGTTCGGTCTCTCCGCGCTGCTGGTGATCTACCTGCTGATCGTGGAGCGGGGCCTGCGTGCCGCGCTGGCGGTGCGGGACTCGTTCGGCAAGCTGCTCGCCGGTGGCCTGGCGTTCACGCTGGGCCTCCAGGTGTTCGTCATCGTCGGCGGCATCAGCAAGCTCATCCCGCTGACCGGTCAGACCACCCCGTTCCTGTCCGCCGGTGGCTCCTCGCTGATGGCGAACTGGCTGCTGATCGCCGTGCTGCTGCGGGTCTCCGACGGCGCCCGCCGCCCGGTGACCGGTGGTGGCGGCCCGGCGGCCCGGCCGTCCGGTGGTCCGCCCGAGCAGTTGCACGGCGCCCCGACGGAGGTGATCCGACCGTGAACGCCCCTCTGCGCCGCGTCGGCGTGGTCGTGATGGTCCTGTTCGGGCTCCTCTTCGCGAACCTGAACTGGATCCAGGCATACAAGGCCGACGAGTACCGCAACAGCGACTACAACGGCCGGGTCCAGGTCGCCGAGTACGACCGCAAGCGCGGCAACATCGAGGTCGGCGGCACCGCGTACGCGCTCAGCAAGGAGACCGGCGGTGAGCTGAAGTACCAGCGCACCTACCCGGGCGGCGAGACGTACGCGCACGTGCTCGGCTGGAAGCCGGTAAACGGCAGCGCGAGCGGTATCGAGCGGGTGGAGAACGACTTCCTCGCCGGCACCAGCGACGCGCTCATCGCCAACCGGATCAAGGACATGTTCACCGGTGACGAGACCGGTGGCGGGAACGTGGTGCTGACGCTGTCGAAGCGGGCCCAGGAGACGGCGTACAAGCAGTTGAACGACAACCAGGTCGGCGCGACGAAGGGCGCGGCGATCGCTATCGACCCGCGTACCGGCGCGGTGCAGGCGCTGGTCTCCATGCCGAGCTTCGACCCGAACCCGCTGGCCAGCCACAACAGCACCGAGGCGGACCGGGCGTACAACGCGCTGGAGAAGGACAAGGACCGGCCGCTGGCGAACCGGGCGCTGTCCGAGACGCTGCCGCCCGGCTCCACCTTCAAGATCATCATGGCGGCGGCCGCGCTGGAGAACGGCGTCGGCCAGCAGACCCGCATCCCGGCCGGTTCCAGCTACACCGCGCCCGGCGCCGGACAGCCGATCCGCAACGCCGCGCCGTCGATCTGCCCGGAGTCGCAGGTGACGCTGCGCGAGGCGGTGACCGAGTCCTGCAACACCGGCTTCGCCCAGCTCGGCGTGCGGCTCGGCGCGGACAAGGTGAAGGAGAAGGCCAAGCAGTTCGGCTTCGAGCAGGACGACCTCACAGTCGGCCAGCTCGGCGAGGGTGGTCTCACGGTGGCGGCCAGCCGCACCGGCGACATGCAGAACCCGGACGGCAGCACCGACCCGGCGGCGCTCGCCCAGTCGTCGATCGGCCAGAACAACGTGCGGATGACGCCGCTGCAGGGCGCGCTGATCGCCGCCGCGGTGGCGAACAAGGACGGCAAGCAGATGCGTCCGTACCTGGTCAAGCAGTTGCTCGGGCCGGACCGCACCACCGTCTACGACCCCGCCCAGCCGCGCGAGCTGCGCCGCCCGATCAGCGGCCAGGTCGCCGCCGACCTGCGCGACATGATGCAGAACGTGGTGAAGGAGGGCACCGGCCGCCGGGCCGCCATCGACGGCTACCTGGTCGGCGGCAAGACCGGTACCGCGCAGTCCGGCCCGAACACCCCGGACCACGGCTGGTTCATCGGCTTCGCCCTGGACAAGGACGGCACGCCACTGTCCGCCGTCTGCGTCGAGCTGGAGCAGGCTGGTAACGGCGGCAGCGCCGAGGCGGCCCGCATCGCCGGCCGGATCATGGCGGCGGCCATCGCGGACTCCGGGAGGCGCTGACGTGCTGAGCCCGGGGGTGAAGCTCGGCAACCGCTACCGCCTCGACGAGCGGATCGCCAGCGGTGGCATGGGCGACGTGTGGCGCGGCACCGACCAGGTGCTGGGCCGTACCGTCGCGGTCAAGAGCCTCCTCCCCGCGCTGCTCGACGAGCCGGGCTTCGCCGAGCGGTTCCGGGGCGAGGCGCGGACCATGGCGACCATCAACCACCCGGGCGTGGTCGACGTCTACGACTTCGGCAGCGACCAGCACATCGCGTTCCTGGTGATGGAGTACGTCGAGGGCGACGCGCTCTCGGCCACGCTCAGCCGGGTCGGACGGCTGACCCCGGCGCGGACCATGGCGCTGCTGGCCCAGGCCGCCGACGCGTTGCACGCGGCGCACGAGAAGGGCATCGTGCACCGCGACGTGAAGCCCGGCAACCTGCTGGTCCGGCCGAACGGCACGCTCGTGCTCACCGACTTCGGCATCGCCCGCTCCGAGCTGGTCGGTCAGCTCACCGCCGCCGGCTCGGTGCTCGGCACCGCCTCGTACATCTCGCCGGAGCAGGCCACCGGCGCGGTGGCCACGCCCGCCTCGGACGTCTACGCGCTCGGCGTGGTCGCGTACCAGTGCCTCGCGGGCCGGCGTCCCTTCGAGGGGGACAACCCGCTCGAAATCGCCATGAAGCACGTACGGGATACCCCCCGGGCGCTTCCGGCCGACATCCCGCCGCAGGTCCGGGCCATCGTGGAGCGGGCCATGGCGAAGGACCCGGCCGCCCGCTGGCCCAGCGCCGCCGCGCTGGCGAGCATCGCCCGGCAGGCCAAGCTCGCGCTCTCCCAGGCGGCCCGTGCCGGGCGGCCCATCTCGGCCGCACCCGCCTCACCGGCCGCGCCCGTCGCACGCGCGCAGGTGCCGGCCGCTCCCCGGCCGCAGCCACCAGCCGCCGCGCATCCGCAGCCCCGGCCGCCGGTCTCCCCGGCCCGCCCGCCCGTCTCGCCGGCCCGCCCGCCGGTGACGCCGCGCCCGGCCGTGATCGCCCACCCGGCCCCGATGCCCCGTCCGCCGGTGGCGCCGCGTGGCGCGGCCCCCGTACCGCCGAGGCCAGTGCCCCAGCACAACCCCATGCCGTACGCCCGCCCGGCCGCCCCGCCGCCGCCCCGGCGCTCCCGATCCGGGCTCTGGACGACGGCGATCGTGGTGGCCGTACTGGTCATCCTCTGCTCGGGCGTGATTTCGTTCCTGTACCGGAAATACGGTGCTACCGCATCCGCTCCGGCGAGTGTGAGCGTGACCTCCGGCGCGGTGCGGCCGCACGGAGGCGACTATCCGGTCCGCACGTCGTACCGTCGTGAGGTACGCCTCCTGCCGGCCGGCGGCGGTACGACGACGAGCGAAGGACGAGACACGCGATGACAGCGCAGGCCCGCCTGCTCGGTGGCAGGTATCAGGTCGGCGAGCTGCTGGGCTACGGCGGCATGGCCGAGGTGCACCGCGGCCGCGACCTCCGGCTCGGGCGGGATGTCGCGATCAAGATGCTCCGTGCCGATCTGGCCCGGGATGCGACCTTCCAGATGCGGTTCCGCCGCGAGGCACAGAACGCCGCCTCGCTGAACCACCCGGCCATCGTCGCCGTCTACGACACCGGTGAGGAAACCGGCCCGACGGGCGAGACCCTGCCGTTCATCGTGATGGAGTTCGTCAACGGCCGCACGCTCAAGGAGGTCCTCGGCGTCGAGGGGCGGCTCCAGCCGCGCCGGGCGCTGGAGATCTGCGCCGACATGTGCGCGGCGCTGGAGTTCAGCCACCGGCACGGGATCATCCACCGGGACATCAAGCCCGGCAACGTGATGCTCACCCAGACCGGCCAGGTCAAGGTGATGGACTTCGGCATCGCCCGGGCGCTGGCCAGCGGCGCCACCACGATGACGCAGACCAGCGCGGTCATCGGCACCGCGCAGTACCTCTCCCCGGAGCAGGCGCGCGGCGAGGCGGTCGACGCCCGCTCCGACGTCTACGCGGCCGGCTGCGTGCTGTTCGAGCTGCTCTGCGGCCACCCGCCGTTCGTCGGCGACAGCCCGGTCAGCGTGGCGTACCAGCACGTGCGGGAGCAGCCGCCGACGCCGAGCACGATCAACCCGGACGTCAACCCGGCAGTCGACGCCATCGTGCTCAAGGCGCTGTCGAAGAACCCGCTCAACCGCTACCAGAGCGCCGGTGAGATGCGGGCGGACCTGCTCCGCGCCGCCGCCGGCCGGCCGGTGCTCGCCACCCCGGTGATGCCGGCCGAGGAGACCATGCCGATGGGCGCCGCCGCGGGCGGCGGTTACCAGCAGGCGCAGCAGACCCAGATGATGGGCCCGCAGACCCGCTCGCAGCCGGTGGCGCGGGTCGGCGACCCGGGCAAGCGCAAGAGCTCGTCCTGGGTCATCGCGGCGTTCGCCGCGCTCGGCGTGCTCGCGGTGATCGCGCTGGGGACAGCGCTCTGGCTCAACCAGGCCGGCAACGAGAAGGTGTCGGTGCCCCAGCTGGTGGGCCGGTCGCCGGACGACGCGAAGGCGGCGCTCACCCAGGCCGGGCTGCGGTTCGTCCCCGGCGATCCGGTGCAGAACACCACCTGCGAGAGGGGCTCGGTGGTCGAGCAGAGCCCGACGTTCGGCCAGCGGGTGGACAAGGACACCGAGGTCACCGTCAAGGTCTGCACCGGCCCCGGCCAGGTCACCATTCCCGGAAACCTGACGGGCGGCCTCTACGACGCCGCGAAGGCTCGCCTGGACGAACGGAATCTGGTCGCCGTTCGCGAGGACGTCAGCAACAGCGCGCCGGAGGGCCAGGTCATCTCCGTCTCGCCCGCCGAGGGCAGTACGGTCGCCGAGGGCAGCAAGGTGACGCTCAAGGTCTCCAAGGGCAACGTCGGCGAGGTGCCGAGGGTCATCGGCTACACCGAGGAGCAGGCGCGGCAACAGCTGACGCAAGCCGGCTACAAGGTTCGCGTCGAGGACGGCAACGAGGTCGACCCCTCCGAGGCAGGCAGGGTCAGCAGCCAGTCGCCGCGCGATGGAACCAAACTGGCCAAGGGTGAGCGGGTGACCATCAAGGTCGACGTGCCGCGCGAGGACGAGGAGCCGACTTCCCCGACGCCGAGCGGCAGCCCCAGCACGACGCCGACCACGCCGGGCGGTGGCGGCGGCAACGGCGGCGGCAGTGGCTTCCCGTTCCCGACCATCGGGCCCAGCCGTACCGAACGCTGAGCATCACCTGACCGACGACGCGGCGGCGTCCCCGATCCCGGGGCCGCCGCCGTTGTCGCACCCGCCCTCACCGCCCCACCCTCCCCGTCGATCATGAGGTTGGCGGCGACAAATCGGGCGCGCTCGTACCGCTAACTTCATGATCGCCGGGCGGGCCGGGCCGGGTGGGGCCGGGCCGGGTGGCGGGTGAGTGGGTGGGGTCAGGCTGCGGCGAAGGCGGCTCGGCGGCGGGCGTCGACCTCGGCGGCCAGCTCCGGGGCGCGCTCCAGCGCCGCCGGGAAGCCGCAGGCGGCCAGCCAGTTCGCCAGCATCAGGTGACCGCCCTCGGTCAGCACCGACTCCGGGTGGAACTGCACGCCCTCGATGGGCAGCGTGCGGTGCCGCATCGCCATCACCACGCCGGAGCCGGTCCGGCCGGTGACCTCCAGTTCGTCCGGCAGCGTCTCGGGCAGTACGGCGAGCGAGTGGTAGCGGGTGGCGGTGAACGGGTCGGGCAGGCCGGCGAGCACGCCCACGCCGTCGTGGCGTACCTCGGAGGTCTTGCCGTGCAGCAGTTCCGGCGCACGCGCCACAGTCGCGCCGAACGCCTCGCCGATCGCCTGGTGACCGAGGCAGACGCCGAAGATCGGGAGCTTGCCGGCGTACTCGCGGATGACGTCCAGGCAGATGCCGGCGCGGTCCGGGCTGCCCGGACCGGGCGACAGCAGGATGCCACCGGCGCCGGCGCGCCCCACCTCGGCGACGTCGATCTCGTCGTTGCGCCGTACGTCGCAGTCGGCCCCGAGCTGGCCGAGGTACTGGACGAGGTTGAAGACGAACGAGTCGTAGTTGTCGATCACCAGGACACGCATCGGGGTCACCTGTTCGGGGTGGGGGGCGGGGCGTTGTTCGTCTCGGTGCTGTACGGCAGTTCCTCGTCGCCGGGCAGCCCGGTCGGCTCGGTGAGCCCGCCGTCGCCCGGTACGCCGGAGTCCTGGGTGACCTGCACGTCGTCGAAGGGCAGCAGCGGCTCGGCCCACGGGAAGACCACGAACCAGAGCAGCACGACGGTGGCGGTGGCCAGCAGCAGCGAGCCGATCAGCTTCCCGGGCAGCCCGAAGGGAAGTTTCCGCCAGATCCAGGTGTACACGGCTCACGTCTCCAGTTCGGCCGGGCGGCCCGCCGACTTGGCCTGGACGGTGTCCAGCCGGGCGTGAATGATCAGCCGCTGGTAGTTGTCGAACTTCGGGTTGCAAGTGGTGAGCGTGAGCAGCTTCTCGGTGGGCTTCTGGCCAGGCTTGCCCGGCACCGGCGCGACCACCTCGACCTGGGACGGCTTGACGATGCGCTGCTGATAGACGCGGTAGACGAGCCAGTCGGTGCGGGTCTCGACCACTATGGCGTCGCCGGTCTTCAGCTCGTCCAGCCGCCAGAACGTGGAGCGGATCCGGTGGCCAGCCACGGAGAAGTTGCCCACCTCGCCGGGCATCGCGCTGTCCGGGTAGCGGCCCGGGGCGTACCGGATGTCGTTCGGGGTGACCCCCTCGACCACCACCCAGTGCTTGTCGAACTTGGGGATGTAGAGGCCGGCGACCGGCTTTCCGTTGGCCGGCGGCTTCGGTTTCACGGTCGGCCCGGTGGTCGGGGCGACAGTCGGGTCCGCGCCCCACTCCTGGGCGAGCTGGCTGTTCAGATCGCTCTGGTGGGCCTCGACGATGACCGCCTTGCCCCAGATCTCGTAGCCGGCGAAGAGGAGCACCACGAGGCCGAAGGTGATCAGCAGTTCGCCGGTGCCGCGTACGACGGTGCGCAGCCGGGAGCCGGCGGTGGGGCGGGTCAGCTCGGAGTAGACGCTCCGGTAGCCCTCGCCGGTCTGCTCGGGCCGCAACTGCACCACCCGCTCACCGCGCCGGGGGCGGGGCGGCTCGCCCGTGGACTCGTCGCCGCCGTCTGCCGCGTCCGGCGCAGGAGGCACCGCCCCCATCAGCCCGGTGGCGTCCATCCGGGGGTCCGCGGGCGGGCGGGTGACGGGGGGCAGCACCGCCGTCGCTCCCGGGTCGACCGGCGGTGTCCGGTCCGCGTCGGCCGGGCCGCCGAACCGGGGTACGCCGGGCGGGCCGGCCGCCTGCCGTCCCTCGCCCCCCGGTGGCCGGCCGGTGGCCTCCGGCGTACGTCCGTCGTTCTCCCACGGCTGCGGGCCGGTCTGCGGCGGCTGGGCCCCGCGCATACCGCGTTCGGGCGGGAGCGCGCCGCCGGCCGGGCGGGCGGGATGCTGATGCGCCGCCGGTCCGTAGGCGCCCGGCCGCATCTGGCGCTCGTCCCGCACGGGTGGGGCATCGCCGGGTCGCGCCCGGTGCTCACCCGCCGGAGGCGGGACGTCGCCCGGTCGCGCCGTGCGTTCACCGGTCCGGGGCGGCACGTCGACCGGCGTGGCGGGACGCATCCCGGGCCCGCGCTGGGGCGCCGCCGCGTGCTGCGGTGGGCCGCCCGGCCGGCCGGTGCCAGGTCCGGCCGGTCCGGCGAAACGCGCCGGGTCCGACCCGCCCGCGCCCGGACGGCCGGGCGACCGGTGCGCCGACTCGGGAATCCCGTCACCGGTGGGGCGGAACCCGGACTCGGGAACCCCGCCACCGGCGGGGCGGAACCTTGGGTCGGCCTCGACGTGGTGCGGGCCGGCCGTCGGATGGGCCTGGTTGCCCGGCCAGGGCGGCGGCGGAGCGGACCGTGGCGGGCCGGGCGGCGGTGGGGCGCTCCGTGGCGGGGCGGGCGTCGGTGGGAACGGGCCCCGTCGCGCCGGGGAGGTGTGCGACGGTCCGGCGTCGGGCCAGGGCAGGTCGAGCGGGGGCGGCGACGCCGGGGCAGGGCGCTCGACCTTGGGGAGGAACGCGGTCGGCTCCTCCTGGCGGTCGTGGCCGCGGCGGTCCCGGGGGTCGCCGCCGCTCACCGGGGCACCGTCGCCGACTGCAACGCGGTGGAGTCCTCGAACGCCGGCACGGTGACTGTGGAGACGCGCTCGACGTAGCCGAGTTGGTAGTGGTCGGCCACTTCCTTGAACACCCGCACTCCCTCAGAGGCGGCGAGCGCCCGCTGGAGTTCCGCGGGGTCGCCGATTGCCACGATCTTGAAAGGAGGGGAGTACACCCGGCCGTGCAGCAGCAGGGTGTTACCGACGCAGCGTACCGCGCTGGTGCTGAGCACGCGCACGTTCATGATTGACATGGCCTCCGCGCCGCCGGCCCAGAGCGCGTTGACCACCGCCTGGACGTCGCCCTGGTGCACGACCAGGTCGTCGTTGCTGGCGCCCTTGGGCAGCGGCTGGTCGGGCCGGCGGTCGGCGTCGTTCAGCTCGACCGTCACGCCGCTGCCGGTGAGCGCGGTGAACCCGGCGGCCTGCCGGCTCGCGGCGGCCCGGTCCCGCTCGGTCTTGATCGGCCCGTCGGCGCCGGCCAGCGCGGCGGTCTGTTCCTCCACCTCGCTGCGGAGCCGGGCGGCCTTCGCCTCGCTCGCCGCGACCTCCTCCCGGCGGTCCTCGATCAGCTGGGTGAGCTGGGGACGACGGTCCTCGCGCAGCGACGTGCCGCCCGCGGTGGTGGCGGTGGTGGTGAAGAGCAGCCCGGCCGCGGCGGCGATCAGGGGTACGCCGATCGACCAGCCCGGACGGCGCTGGCGGGCGCGCCGGGGCAGCAGGGCGGCTGCCGCGCGGCGGAGGACCTTCTGCCAGGAGGCGGCGCCGGACGTGTACTCCACCGGGCGTTCCCTTTCCCGTCGTCTCGTTCCGGCTCGCGCCGATGCGAACCGACCTGATCGACCCGGAAAGTCCGCTCTTTCCGGTTACTGAGTGCACCGGCCTGGCCCCATTCGTGGCCTGGACGGTCCGTCGGGACTACGCTAGCTGTCGAACATTATTGGCCATGGACCGTCGCCCTCGCGCCCGGTTGTCAGGCCGGACGAGGTCGTACCCCCCTCTGGAGAGCGTCGTGCCCAAGTCTCAGGTCCGCAAGAAGAAGGTGTACACCCCGCCCACGGACGTTCGTCCGACGGCGACGGCGTCGACGCGCAAGCCTAGCCCGGTCTGGCTGCCGGCCACGGCGGTCGCGCTGATCGTGGTGGGCATCGGCTGGCTGGTGCTTTACTACCTGTCCGAGCAGGCCTACCCGGTCGCCACCTGGGGTTACTGGAACCTCGCTGTCGGCTTCGGCGCGATGGTCTCCTCGCTGATCCTGCTCTCCCGCTGGCGGTGAGCTAGCCGCCCGTCGACCCGGCGTAGGTCACGCCACGCCGCCCCTGCCAGGCGCTTCGTCGCCGCTGCACCTAAGGTGTGCGCAGGGCGGCGTGGCCTGGTGCGAGAAGACTCACGTTACTGCTGGGTAACCTTGCGCGTAGGCTGCACGGACAAGCAGCAGACCGGGAGGCCAACTCGATGGGCAGCGTCCAGATCGTCACCACGATCCTCGCGGCCGCCATCACCGCTGTCGCGGTGTGGCTTGCGGTGCGCGCGGTCATGAAGATGACCGCCGTAATCCGGCTCGGCCAGCCCGCGCCGGAGCGCTTCGGCGACAAGGGCGCGCGTACGAAGAAGATGCTGGTGGAGACCGCAGGGCACACCCGCATGCTGAAGTGGAGCGTGGTCGGCGCCGCCCACTGGTTCGTGATGGTCGGCTTCATCGTGCTGTCGCTGCTGGTGCTGGAGGCCTACTTCGAGGTGGTCTCGACCGGTGGCGGGCTGCCGATCATCGGGCACTGGACGATCTTCGGTCTGGTCACCGAGTGGATCGGCATCCTCGGCCTGGCCGGCATCCTGGTGCTGATGGCGATCCGCCTGCGCAACCGTCCCGGTCGCGCGGAGAACCGGTCCCGGTTCACCGGTTCGAGCATGTGGCAGGGCTACTTCGTCGAGTGGGTCGTCCTGCTGGTCCTGATCTTCGGGTTCGTGATCCGGGGCTTCAAGGTCGCCACCGACCACTTCGAGTACCCGGTCTGGGCCGCCCCGCTCAGCCACGCGATCGGCTCGGTGCTCCCGAACTGGGAGGCCGGCGTCAGCGTGGCCGCCCTCATCAAGATCTGCATCTCGATGACCTGGCTCATCGTGATCTCGCTGAACGTCACCATGGGCGTGGCCTGGCACCGCTTCCTGGCCTTCCCGAACATCTTCTTCAAGCGCGACCCGGAGAAGCCGGCCGGCTCCGGTCTCGGCCCGCTGCGCCCGATGACCAGCGAGGGCAAGCCGCTCGACTTCGAGGAGGCCGACCCGGAGAAGGACCAGTTCGGTGTCGCCCAGGTCGAGCAGTTCAGCTGGAAGGGCCTGCTCGACTTCAGCACCTGCACCGAGTGCGGCCGGTGCCAGTCACAGTGCCCCGCCTGGAACACCGGCAAGCCGCTGTCGCCGAAGCTGCTGGTGCTGAGCCTGCGCGACCACGCGTACGCCAAGGCGCCGTACCTGCTGGCCGGTGGCGGCAAGGACCTCACCGGTGAGGAGAAGGCGACGCAGGAGCAGCTGGCCGGCGTCGACGTGCTCGCCATGGCCGAGGCCGACCGGCCGCTGATCGGCACCGCCGAGTCCGGCGGCGTCATCGACCCGGACGTGCTCTGGTCCTGCACCACCTGCGGCGCGTGCGTCGAGCAGTGCCCGGTGGACATCGAGCACGTGGACCACATCGTCGACATGCGCCGCTACCAGGTGCTGATCGAGTCGAGCTTCCCGTCCGAGGCCGGCGTCATGCTCCGCAACCTGGAGAACAAGGGCAACCCGTGGGGCGCCCCGCAGAACACCCGCGAGGACTGGACCAAGGGCCTCGGGTTCGAGGTGCCGCGGGTCGGCGAGGTCGACGACTTCGAGTACCTGTTCTGGGTCGGCTGCGCCGGCGCGTTCGAGGACCGGGCCAAGAAGACCACCCGCGCGGTCGCCACCCTGCTCAACGAGGCCGGCGTCTCCTTCGCCATCCTCGGCGAGGGCGAGACCTGCTCCGGCGACCCGGCCCGCCGCATCGGCAACGAGTTCGTCTACCAGATGCTCGCCCAGCAGAACGTCGAGACGCTGAACGAGGCGTTCGAGGGCCGGGAGAAGAGCAAGCGGAAGATCGTCGCCACCTGCCCGCACTGCTTCAACACGCTCGGCAACGAGTACGGCCAGCTCGGCGGCGAGTTCGAGGTCGTGCACCACACCCAGTTGCTGGCCCACCTGGTCAGCGCCGGCAAGCTCACCCCGGTGCAGCCGGTGGACGGCGGCGTCACCTACCACGACCCGTGCTACCTGGGCCGCCACAACCGGATCTTCGCCGCCCCGCGTGAAGTGCTCGGCGACTCGATCCAGGGCGAGCTGACCGAGATGCCGCGCAACAGCGAGCGCTCCTTCTGCTGCGGCGCCGGCGGCGCCCGGATGTGGATGGAGGAGAAGATCGGCAAGCGGATCAACGTGGACCGGGCCGAGGAGGCCATGTCCACCGGGGCGAAGACCATCGCGGTCGGCTGCCCGTTCTGCTCGACGATGCTGAACGACGGCGTGAACGGCAAGGGCGCGGGCGAGCAGGTCGAGGTGGTCGACGTGGCCAGCGTGCTGCTGCGCTCGGTCAAGCCGGAGGCCCCGGCCGGTGAGCCGGAGGTCGCGTCGAGCGCGAGCTGAGGCGTACCCCGGCAGAAGTCGGACCACGACGGCGGCGGCACCCGTGCGGTGCCGCCGCCGTCGCGTTCAGCTGGTCGTGGTGGTCATGATGGCGGCGCTCGTCCCGGCCGTCATCGCGACCAGCAGCGCGGCCTGCATCTCCTCGATCGCCTTCTTGACGGCGGCCGACGCCCAGTCACCCGCCGCGATCTCGTCCATCCGGGCCTTGACCCGCTCCTTCGGCAGCTCGCGGAAGACCTTGCGGTCCAGGCCGACCGCGCGGGTCAGCGTGAGCAGCGCGGCGGTCCGGGCGTCGACCGGGCCGTCGGTGGTGAGCGCCGCCGCCATCCGCTCCCGGGCCGCCGTCTCCACCGCCGGCTCCGCGCCGGTCGGCGAGGGATAGCGGGTACGCGGGAAGACCAGCAGCACCCGGTCGGACTCCCGGCGCAGCACCCCCGCGGCCACCAGCCCGTCGAGCACCCGCTCCGGCAGGCCCCGGGCCAGCTTGCCGATCCAGTCCTTCGGCTTGCGTGGGCGGCCGGAGCCGACAGTCGCCAGCGCCTCGTCCAGCAGCGGCACGCCGGTCGGCGCGGGATCGGTCACCACGAGCCGCTTGTCCGCCACCTCGACGCGCCGGGCGAGCGCCAGTTCCAGCAGCACCGCCCCGGCGAGGCCGTAGCCGAGGTGCGGACTGCCGAGGCGGTTCGTGCCGCTGTCGTCGTACGCGAGCAGGACCAGTTCGTCGGTGAGCAGCAGACCGTCCATGCGTTCCACGCTACGGGGGGCGCACCACCGGCGCTCGCGTGCCACAATCACGCCCATCGACGGCCTTCTCCTTCTGACGCTGTTGCCCCTGGTCGGTTTCGTGCTGCTGACCGCGGGCAACGCCTTCTTCGTCGCGGCCGAGTTCGCCCTCGTCACTGTGGACCGGGCGGAGATCGACAGGCGCGCCGCCGAGGGGGACGGCCGGGCCGCCACGGTACGCCGCGCGTTGCGCGAACTGTCCTTCCAGCTCTCCGGCGCGCAACTCGGCATCACCCTCACCGCGCTGCTCACCGGCTACCTCGCCGAGCCCGCGCTGGCCCGGATCTTCGCCCCGCTGCTGCGTCCGCTCGGCGGCGCGGAACGCTTCTCCGGCCTGCTCGCGCTGGCCCTGGCCACGCTCATCTCGATGCTCTTCGGCGAGCTGGTGCCGAAGAACCTGGCGCTGGCCCGGCCGATGCCGGCGGCGCTCGCCACCGCCGCGCCGATGCGCGCGTTCTCCCGCACGTTCGGCTGGCTGATCCGGCTGCTGAACGAGTCCGCCAACCGGCTGGTGCGCCGCCTCGGCGTGGAGCCGCAGGAGGAGCTGGCCAGCGCCCGCTCCCCGGAGGAGCTGGGTCTGCTCGCGGCCATCTCGGCGCGGGCCGGCGCGCTGCCGCCGGACACCGCGATGCTGCTGCGGCGCACGATCCGCTTCGGCGACAAGCGGGCCGCCGAGGCGATGACGCCCCGGGTGGACGTCACCGCGCTGCGGGCCACCGCGTCCGTCGCCGACCTGCTGGACCTCTCCCGGCAGACCGGCCGGACCCGGTTCCCGGTCTACGAGGAGACGCTCGACCTGGTCACCGGCGTCGCCGGGGTGCCCGACGCGCTGGGCGTCCCGCTGGCCCGCCGGGCCGCCACCTCGGTGGCCGCGGTGGCCCGGGAACCGGTGTACGTGCCGGAGAGCCTCAACCTGAACGGCGTGCTGGCCGCGCTCAAGGCCGCCGGGGCGGACCTGGCGATCGTGGTGGACGAGTACGGCGGCACCGACGGCGTGGTGACGGTGGAGGACCTGGTCGAGGAACTGGTCGGGGAGATCGCCGACGAGTTCGACCCGGACGCGGTCGACGACGCCGGGCCGGTGGAGCTGACCGTGCCGGGCGGCGAGCGGACCGTCCTGGCCGACGGTGTGCTGCGCGCCGACGAACTGGTCGAGCAGACCGGGTTCCGGCTGCCCGACGGGCCGTACGAGACGCTGGGCGGCTTCCTGATGGCGCGGCTGGGCCACATCCCGGTGCCGGGCGAGACGGTCGACGAGGCCGGGTACGAGTTCACGGTGGTGGAGGTCGACCGGCACCGGATCGAGCAGGTGCGGGTGGTGCGCCCCGAGGAGCCCGACGACGGTGCCTGAGCTACTCGTGGCAGTGGTGCTGCTGCTCGGCAACGCCTTCTTCGTGGGCAGCGAGTTCGCGCTGATCGCCTCCCGGCGTACGGTGATCGAACCGCTGGCGGCGACGTCGAAGCGGGCCCGGTGGGCGCTCGCAGCGATGAACCAGATCCCGCTGATGATCGCCGGGGCGCAGCTCGGCATCACGGTCTGCTCCCTCGGCCTCGGCGCGATCGCCGAGCCGGCGCTGGCCCACCTGCTGGAGGGGCCGTTCGCCGCGCTCGGGCTGCCCGCCTCGGCGGTGCACCCGGTGACCTTCGTCATCGCGCTGGCGGTGGTGGTGTTCCTGCACACGGTGGTCGGCGAGATGGTGCCGAAGAACATCACGCTGGCCGGTCCGGAGCCCTCGGCGCTCTGGCTCGGCCCGGCCATGCTGGCGTTCTGCCTGGTCACCAAGCCGCTGCTGCTGGCGATGAAGTGGGCATCCCGGCAGGTGCTGCGGTGGTGGCGGGTGGAGGCGACCGACGCGGTGAAGACCGTGTTCACTGCCGAGGAACTGGCCGGGCTGGTCTCGCAGGCGCGTACCGAGGGGTTGCTGGACGCCGAGGAGCACGCCCGGATCACCGGCGCGCTGGCCCTGCACAGCCGTACGGCGGCGGACGCGCTGCAACAGTGGTCCACTGTCACCACGGTGGCCGAGGACGTCTCACCGGCGTCGCTGGAGGTGCTGGCGACCCGAACCGGCCGGTCCCGCTTCCCGGTGGTGCAGCGGACCACCCGCCGGGTGCTCGGTTTCGTGCACGTGAAGGACGTGCTCGGGTACGCCGGCGCGAGCCGCCGGGCGCCGGTGCCGGCCGACGTCTACCGGCCGCTGGCGGTGGTGCCGCCGGACCGTACGCTCGCCGACCTGCTGCTCGCGATGCGCCGCGAACGCCGCCACATGGTGCTGGTCAGCGACGGACGGCGGCCGATGGGTGTGGTCACGCTCGACGACGTATTGACAGCCATCGTCGGGAGGTGAAATGAATACCCTTGGTGTGCAACCGATTGCGGATACGTGATTGAACAAACGGTCGCCTTGATTCCACCGGGCGCCTTCCCTAATGTGGGGCACCGACCGCTGTGGGTCGTCTGCCTCGAATCTTCCCTCTCGCGAGGCGCCCGGCGGTCGGTTGCAAAGGAGTCCGTGCCGGTGGCAACCACGCCCCCTCAACGTCACGCCCCGAGCGCTCCACCCGGCCGGCGGGCCGGGTTCCAACGGATGGCACGCCGTCTGGTCACCCTGGTCGCGGCCGCCGCGGTCGGCGCCGGGATGCTGACGGCCCCGGCGCACGCGGCGCCGTCGGTGGACGAGATCGACGCGCAGATCGACAAGCAGTGGGAGCAGCTCGAACCCACCATCGAGCAGTTCAACAAGGTCCGCTCGCAGCTTCGCGCCAACCAGAAGAAGTCCAAGGCGCTGAAGGACAAGATGGTGCCGCTGGAGCTGGCCTCCACGCTCGCCATGAACAAGGTCGGCGACATCGCGGCCCGCTACTACATCCAGGGCCCGTCGCAGGAGCTGGGCGCGCTGCTGGTGAGCACCAAGCCGGGCACGCTGGCCGAGCAGCTGGTCATGCTGGACCGGATCGCCGACGACCAGCGCCGCCAGATCGCCGGTGTGCTCAAGGTGCGGGACGAGTACAACAGGCAGAAGGAGAAGCTCGACGCGCTGATCGAGCTGGAGACCAAGCAGCAGAACGATCTCGCGGCGAAGAAGAAGCAGATCGACTCGGAGATCAAGCGGCTCACCGCCATGCTGCCGGTGACCTCGATCCGCCCGGCGGGCTGCCCGAAGATCGACGGCGTGGTGAGCAGTGCCGCGCGGACCGCTATCGCGACGGCGTGCGCCCAGGTCGGCGACCCGTACGTGTGGGGCGCCACCGGCCCGAACTCGTTCGACTGCTCCGGCCTCACGCAGTACGCGTACAAGGCGGCGGGCATCTCGCTCACCCACTTCACCGGCGCGCAGTGGAACGAGGGCCGCAAGGTGTCCCGCTCCGAGGCACGCCCCGGTGACCTGGTGTTCTTCGGCTCCGATCTGCATCACGTCGGGCTCTATCTCGGCAACGGGGTGATGGTGCACGCGCCCCGGACAGGCAAACCGGTCCAGGTGTCGAGCATCAACACCCAGCCGCTCGCCGGCTTCGTCCGGGTCACCTGACCTCGGTCACACCGAAAGGCCCCCGGTCCGCAGGGACCGGGGGCCTTCGTGTTCTCGTGGAGGTCAGCGCGGCGCGCCGACCGGGGACGGCAGGATCAGCACGTCGTCCAGGTTCACGAACATGATCCGGTGGCCGAACTGGACCTGCACGTAGCGGTTCTCGCCGCGTACCACGGTCCGGTCACCCGGGGCGGAACCGTCGAACGAGACCGCCCGGTAGTACTCGCCGGGCAGCACCCCGCCCACCGCGTACCGCTGGCCGGCGGCGAACGTGTACTGCAGCGGCGAGATGGTCTGGTACGGGATGGTGTCCGGGTAGGCGGCCTGCTCCGGGTAGGCGCGGCCGTACACCGGGATGGTGGCCTTGCCGGGCCGCGGGGTCACCACGAAGCCGGTGGCCCACTTGGCAGTGGGCGCGGAGGCCGGGTTGAGGAACCACGCCTTCTGGCCGAGGTACCAGATCGCCGTCCAGTCGCCCTGCCGGCCGGCGAGCGCGTACGTCTGGCCGGCCGAGGCGCGGGCGCCGTGGTCGGAGATGTACATCGTGTCCGGCGTGCCGTCCGGGCGCAGCCCGAGGTCGTTGACGAGCGGGGCGTCCGGGCTCGGCGCGGTCCGCAGGACCACCGCCGAAGAACCGCGCGACGGGCACGGCTCGGCCGGCGGCCGGGGCGTCGGGACGCCGGGCGGCTGCTGGTTGCAGCCGGTGAACGCGGGCCGGTTGGTGGCGAAGTCCGGGTCGATGGTGACCAGGCCGGTCTTCGCCGTGCCGGTGCCGCGGAACGGCGCCTTCATCAGGTCGAAGTAGTGCGACCAGTCCCAGTAGGGCCCCGGGTCCCAGTGCATGCCGCCCACGTTGGCGGCGGTGATGCCGGGCACGTTGTCGTGGCCGATGATGTGCTGCCGGTCCATCGGGATGCCGAACTTCAGCGCCAGATGGCGGACCAGCTTGGCGGAGGTGCGGTACATCGCCTCGGTGTACCAGGTGCCCTGGCCGGCGAAGCCTTCGTGCTCCAGGCCGATGGACTTGGCGTTGACGTACCAGTTGCCGGCGTGCCAGCCGACGTCCTTGGTCTTGATGTGCTGGGCGATGTAGCCGTCCACCGAGCGCAGCGTGTAGTGCCAGCCCAGGTAGTCGGCCCGCTTCACCAGGTCGACGCTCGGGCCGAAGTAGCCCTCGGTGTCGTGGATGACGATGTACTCGATCTTCTGCTGCTTCGGCCGGTCGGCCAGGTCGTGGTTGCCGTAGTCGCCCGGGTCGTCGCTGAGCTGCTCGTAGGGCGCGGGAATCCACTCGCAGGCCAGCCGGACCGGGCACTCCAGCCCGTCCGGCCGCTCGGCGTTGCGCAGGCCGAGCCGGGCCAGCCGGGAACGGTCCGGCTTCGCGGCGGTGGCGGCGAGCGTGACCCGCTGGCCGTCGTCGGTGGTCCGGGTGGCGCCCTGGCCGAGCTGGTCGTAGACCTCGTCGGCGAAGGCCGCCGCGGCGTCGGCGGTGTCCGCGCCGGAGTAGCGGGCCACCGCGGCGTACCAGGCCGCCGGGTCGGTGCCGGCGCCGACCGGCCCGCCCAGAGCCTTCTGGTACGACGCCAGCAGCGCCGCGCCACCGCGGATGTTCGCGGCCGGGTCGGTGCGCAGCGTGCCCGCGTCGAGCCCGGTGAGCGTGGCGGCGGCGTCGAGCGTCTGGAGCGAGGCGCTCGGCAACGGGGTCTCCCGCTTCGGCGCGGCGGCCGTGGCCGGGTCGAGTTTCAGCGGGCGGGAGTCGTCGCCGCGCGGGTCCTCGTCCTCGTCGACGTGGGCGCTGCCCGGTGTGGCGAGGATGTGCGCGGCATCGGTCAGGTGCATCGGGCCGTAGCCGCCACTGGTGCTGGGCTGCCCGGTGTGCGTGTCCCAGCGGGACTCCAGATAGGAGACACCGAGCAGCACGTTCTGGGGCACGCCGTACTCTGCCGCGGCGGCGGCGTATTGTTGTTGCCGGTCGCTCGCGGGCGCGGACGTGTCCGGCGCGGCGGTCACGGGGCCGGTCGTCGCCAGCGCGGTGGCTGTGGCCACGGCGGCGGCGAGCAGTATCCGTCTGCCCGACGGCAGGGCGGAGAGGTGCATCGAACCTCCTGGACAGGGATGGGGGTCACTGCATTCCCACCCTCACTCCGCACACCCGTGATGGTCAATACCTTTCCAGTGAGTAATCAGCGGTGAAAGAAAATTTCACCTCCGCGCGGGGTGGGGCATCGCATCGCGTACGGAGTGTCACGGCGCTGGAAGTTGCGGATCGATAACGGTGGTCCCTACTCTGGTGAATCGTCGGCCGCACGTCTCACCGTCCAACCCGGTCGGTGACGGTCCGACACCGCCGAGTCGCCTCCGGGCGAGCCGGGGAACCAGGTACCTGGGGTGAATCCGCAGCGCTGCTGCGGTAGGGCGGCTCCCTTCCCGCCCGAATCCGTCAGCTAACCCGGTAGGCGGTACGGAAGAAGGAGTACGGACGCCCGGTGGCACTCCATGCCCCGCGGCCGTCGTCGAACCGGTCGGTCGACCGGTCCAGCGTCGCGCCGCGTTCCCGCTGGTCCCGCTTCACCACAGCCCTCGCCGCGCTGGTCGGCACCGCCGTCGTTCTGACCGGCGGCGCGACTGCGGCACACGCCGAGCCCTCGGTCGCCGAGATCGAGGCCCAGATCGACCGCGACTGGAACAAGCTCGAACCGGTCATCGAACAGGTGAACGCCGTACGCGAGCAGCTCGCCGCACGGCGCAAGCAGGCCGACGCGCTCGGCCGGCAGATCGCACCCCTCCAGGCCCGGGTGGACGCCGCGCTCGGCCAGGTCGGCGGCCTCGCCGCCGACGCCTACAAGGGCGACAACCTCTCCACAGTCAACGTGCTGCTCGGCAGCCGCTCGCCCGGTGACCTGGTCAACGGCCTGGAACTACTCGACCGCTTCGCGCACCGGCAGCACGAGCAGGTGCGTTCCGTCGCCGCGCTGCGCGACGAGCTGGCGGCGAAGAAGAAGCCGCTGGACGAGATGATCGCCGGGCTGGCGCGCACCGAGGCCCAGCTCGCGGCGAAGAAGAAGCAGATCGACGCCGAGATCGCCAAGCTGCAGAAGCTGCGGCTCAAGGTGTACGGCAAGGGTGGCGGCGGCCCGCTGCGCCCGGCACCCTGCCCGGCCGGCTACCCCGGCGGCCCGGCCGGAGCGGCGGTGAAGTTCGCCTGCGCCCAGATCGGCAAGATCTACGTCTGGGGCGCCGCCGGCCCGGACCACTTCGACTGCTCGGGCCTCACCCTGGCGGCCTGGGCCAAGGGCGGGGTTTCGCTGCCGCACAACGCGCGCCAGCAGCACGCCGTGACGAAACGGATCAGCCGCGCCGACCTGCGCGCCGGTGACCTCGTTTTCTACTACAGCGACCTGCACCACGTGGCGATGTACGTGGGGGACGGGTGGGTGGTGCACGCCTCCCAGTCCGGCAAGCCCATCACGATGAAGCGGGTCGACGACGGCGACATCAACAGCTACGGCCGGGTGTAAGGAAGGGCCCCCTCTTAACGCCTCCGGTAGAGGAGGGGGCCCCTATTAACAACTGCGGTCGGCGTCAGCGCGTCGGCCAGGTGCGCCAGCTCTGCCAGGACCGGCTCGGCGTCGGGCCGCGCTGCCCCTGGTAGCGCGAGCCGTAGACGGCCGAGCCGTACGGGTGCTCGGCCGGCGAGGAGAGCCGGAAGATGCAGAGCTGGCCGATCTTCATGCCGGGCCAGAGCGTGATCGGCAGGTTCGCCACGTTCGACAGCTCCAGCGTGACGTGACCGGAGAAGCCCGGGTCGATGAAGCCGGCGGTCGAGTGGGTCAGCAGACCCAGCCGGCCCAGGCTCGACTTGCCCTCCAGCCGGCCGGCGAGCTGGTCGCCCAGCGAGATCACCTCGAGCGTGGAGGCGAGCACGAACTCGCCCGGGTGCAGCACGAACGGCTGCCCCTCCGGCACCTCCACCATCGAGGTCAGGTCGTCCTGCTGGACCGACGGATCGATGTGTGTGTAGAGATGGTTGTTGAACACCCGGAACAGCCGGTCCAGGCGTACGTCGATGCTCGACGGCTGCACCAGCGTGGGCTCGAAGGGCTCCAGCGCAAGCGTGCCGGCCTTGATCTCGGAGACCAGGTCGCGGTCGGAGAGCAGCATCGGAACACCATAGCGACCGGTATGGGTGACCTGCGTGTCGCACTACATCTTCGTACACGTGTTCGATAGGATGTCCGCATGGCTTCCTGGTCCGAATTCGCCGCCGACGAGCCCCGCCTCGCCGACGAGATCCGCCTCCTGATGCAGCAGTACGGGCCGGGCTTCGGCTACCTCGCCACGGTCCGCGCCGACGGCGGCCCCCGCGTCCACCCGGTTTCCCCGGTGATCACCGACGACGGCCTCTGGTGCTTCGTCATCGACTCGCCGAAGCGCCGCGACCTCGAACGCGACGGCCGCTACGCGCTGCACTCGTTCCCGCCGGAGGAGAGCGACGACGAGGCGTACATCGCGGGGCGCGCGCGGCCGGTGACCGACCCGGCCACAGTGGCCCACCTGGCCCGGATCGCGCGGGCGTCGCCGCAGGGTGACTGGCGGCTGTTCGAGTTCACAGTCGAGGCGGCGATGCTGACCCGGCGCGACCCGGTGGCTCAGCCCGGCGCCGCCCCGCCGCAGGTGCGGGTGTGGCTCGACCCGCTCGGTGCCGAACCGGCCCGGCGTGAGCCGGTGGCCGCGGAGGGCCGGCGCGGCCGGCACGGCTTCGACACCCGCCGCCCGGCCGCCTGACCACAGCCCCGAAACGAGCGGTGCCGGCCCCGTCCGAGGACAGGACCGGCACCGGTACGTGGTGCGAGAGGTCAGGCTGCGCGGTAGGCGTTCCACGCGGTGAGCATGCGGCTCGCCTGGCCGGCGGTGAACTGGTACATGCAGGAGTCGTACGTGTAGTCCATGAAGTTGGTGATCGGGTCCTTGCCGGCGGTCGAGCAGGTGTCACGGCCGGTCGGGCACTGGTACGCCGGGGACGCCTCGGCCGGGGTGTCGGAGACGCTGTCGCCCGAGCCGGAGCAGCCGCCCTGGAAGGTGTGGTAGAGGTTCAGCCAGTGACCGACCTCGTGCGTGCCGGTGTCGCCCTGGTTGTAGTTGGTCGACGTGCCGCCGGGCAGCGACTCGCTGAGCACCACCACGCCGTCCATCTTGTCCAGCGTGCGCTTCGGGAACGTCGCCCAGCCGAGCAGGCTGTCGCTGAGCTCGCCCAGGTAGATGTTCAGCGTGTTCTTGCCGCCCACGCGCAGCGAGGTCTTCATCGACCGCTCGGCGGAGGAGCCCTGCACGATCGGGTACCACGACGGGTTCGTCACCCGGTTGATCTTCGTGAGCTGGAACCCGAAGGCGGTGGCCGCGCCGCCGGTCGAGCCCGCGTACGACTGGTTCAGCACGGTGATCTGCTGGTTGATCATCGAGTCCGGGATGTTGCCGCCGGCCCGGGTGCTGTTCTCCTGGATGACGTGCACGACGACCGGGATCGTCACGGTGGCCAGCGGGGTGACGGCGCCGGCCCGGAAGTTGGCCCGCTCGCGCTGCGCCGCGGCGAGGTCGGCTTCCCGGTCCTGGACCTGCTTGGCGGTCAGGTGGTTGGGGTCGAGCTTGGCGTTGCCGCCCTTCGCGACGCGGGCGTTCGAGTGCTCGTCGGCGTGGGCGTCAGCAGGCTCGGCGCAGACGCCGGCCGGGGCGGCCGAGAAGGCCGAAGCAGCGGGGACGACGCCGACGGCGGCGGTGCTGAGCAGCAGCGCGAGGGTCGACGTCGCGACACCGGCGGTACGCCGGGTCAGCAGGTTGGGACGGAGTCCCATGGGCCCACCTCTTTCTGACGGCGTGCCAGGGGGTGTGTCACGCCGGTGCGGAAACGTGGGGCAGACGTTACATCTCATCGACGCATTTGAGAACGCCCATATGTTGCCGACGTGCAACTTCGTGCCCGGCGACCTCGGTGCGTGCTTGATCCACTCCAGCTCGGGGAGGTGGCGGGATCAACCGCCCGCCGATGCCGCCACCTCGCCGAGGTGGCATGCGTACCTGAGTGCACGGGGGTGGTGACCTTCAGGTAGAGTGGTGCCGCCTGCGGGTGTAGTTCAATGGCAGAACATCAGCTTCCCAAGCTGACAGTGCGGGTTCGATTCCCGTCACCCGCTCCAGCGTGAGGCCCCAGCTCAGGACAGGTTTCCTGGCTGGGGCCTCAGTCGTTGCTGCCGCTTCTTGCCCTGGCCGTGCCCGCTACCGCAGTGCTGCTGCGAGGTCGGCGGCGTTGTCGAACGCGGGTGCTGCCCTTTCGGATTCGTCTTCCGTGAGCGTGACGGACTGGGCGCGGGCCAGCATCTCGGCCGCAGTCTTCGGATCGTGCAGCACCATCGCGAGTTCGGCGCGGTAGACCAGGACCTCTACCTGCTCGACCGGGTCGTCGTCGGCTTGCGGGCGGGCCAAGGCGCTGTCGAGGATCCGAACGGCCTGTCCGACGCTTCCCCTGGAATCGGCCTGCACGACAGCATTCGCTAGAGCCTTGGCCAGCCGCCCGGCAGGCGTGGTGGCCGGCATGGGCGCGGTGGCGGCGTGTCGAAAGACGCGGATCCAGTTGCCGCCCGGGTCGATGACGCTGAACCCGCCCAACCCGTCGGCGTTCTTCCGCGCCCTGGGCCGGGTCATCCGCGGCGTTCCGGACACCAGTACCTTGCCGTACGCGGCGCGCATGCCGGCTGCGAATGCCCGGTGCAGCCCCTCGATGTCTGCGGTGAGTACGAGACAGGAGCCATAGGACTGCTCCGGGTCAAACCCGGGGATCTCGAAGAACTGCAGATTCAGGTCTTCCCGCTGCACCCCCACACACGCGTTGGGCTTGCGTTGCTTGTACGTGGTCCGGAAACCGAGAACTCCGTAGAACGTTTCGATGTCGTCAATGGATGCGCACGGAAGCAGGGGAACGGTCACCTCGTTGGTCATGCCTCCTTCCTAAGCGCCGCAGGGTGTCCGTCGCACATGGAAATAGCCGATCATCGCCTTTGGTCATCCGATCGGCTGATGACCCAGAACGCAACGCTGCCCAGCCGAACCATCGGCGGCGCCTTCCTGCCTGCCATCTGTCCCGCCAAGATCAGGCCCGGATCTGCCGCGCCCTGCCAGATCGGCCGCCCGCTTTGCAGCCACCTAGCTCTGGAACACACGCCCGCCGAACACCGAGAGGTCCCTTGGTCGAAGCCGCCGCCTCGCGGAGTCTTGGCGGGGTGCGGGATCATGCCTGTATGACTTCGGAAGAGGTTCGCTGGTCAGATGTCGCCTGCTTCGTCGGGCGATCCGATCACATTCCGTCGACGCTCGCAGACCTCTCATCCCCCGACAAGCAGGTTCGCTCGAAAGCGTTCAGGTCGCTGATGCACGACCTTGCTTGGAACGAGAACGTCTGTGAAGCAACGCCATATGCAATTCGCGAAATCGCGCAACGCCTGGAGCGGCGTGAGATCGCAAATCCTGAAGAGGCGCTGGCGCTGCTCGGGACCCTCGGGAACGGGGAAGCAGCCCACCCCGAACTGATCTATTGGCATGGACGAGCAGTCGACCTCTTGTCGCTGTGTCGAGAGCTTATGGAAAGCAACCTCAAGCTGTACGTGAGCTACCTCTCCCATCCGAGCGCGCGGCTAAGTGCGTTGCGAGTGATCAGCGCATATCGAGTAAGGGCGGAAGAAGCGCAAGCCGAACTACGCCGAGCCGTGGACCTGGCAAGGTCTACCGAGGAGCGTAAGGAAATCATGGCAGCGGTCGACGACCTTCGCGAGTGGAACGAACCCTCGGTGGATGAACCCACAGTCGTGTTGTCAGGCGACCTGGTCGATAGGATGATTTCCGGAAGAAAAGCGGCGATGATGCGCATCAGTCAAGGCGACCATGTAGCACCGGTGAGCAAGGTCGGTCCGTTTTTGTCTGCGCGACGTTACCTGATTCGACACATCATGCGCCTCCTTGAACGGTCGGAGCGACAACGCCTCTGACGGGGCGAGGACGGCAGGGGCCGGCCGAGGCCACGAGAGACTGCCGAGACCGGGCCGCAGGATCGGTTGCCCGGATTCCAGGGCCCCGGCCTGGCGATGGCGGCGGGTGCGACGAGCGTCGTGCCGCCGAAGGACTCGCCTGACGGGCGGCTTCACTACGCGTGGGTCCGCGATCCGGACGGCCATCAGGTCAAGTTCGTACCGAAGCGATGAGCCCACTGCGCCTGGGTCGGCAGGTTCCCGTGGTTGAGGCGGTCGGCTACCGCCTGCTTCGCGGCCCGGTCCAGCGTCTCGGGCAGCCGGTCGAACGAAGCGGGCCAGACGTCCAGCAACGAGAAGACCTCCTGGCCGTCGCGCACTGTCAGCAGCAGCATGCACCGCCAGTGCGGATCGAACTCCGGCCGCCGGCCCGCCCTGTGCACCAGGAACGGGCGTAGGTAGTGCAGGGCGTGCGGGGCGGCATGCTCCGCCAGCCAGCCCTGACCGTGATTGCGGCTGAACCCGTACTCGATCGCCTGGGTGTCGAGTTGGATGAGCGTGGCGGTGTCGACCGCCTTGACGGTCCGGGGCACGGGAGACGGCATCCCGGAATCATCCCATCGAGCGGGCGGGCGGAGCGATGAGTCGCTGGCCGCAGCCGGGTCTGTCGGGGGAAGAGGCGAAAACCGGAGGAGCAGACCCATGGGTACGTTGATCGTGACCGAGTTCCTGACCCTCGACGGCGTGGCGCAGGCTCCCGGCGAGCCCGACGAGGACCGTGACGGCGGCTTCAGCCACGGCGGCTGGCAGATGCCGCTGCTGGACGAGAAGTCCGGCGCGGTGATGTTCCAGCGGGCGAGCAGCATGGATGCGCTGCTGCTGGGCCGCAAGACGTACGACATCTTCGCCGGCTACTGGCCCAAGGCGCCCGCGGACATCCCCTTCACCGGGCTGCTCAACGGCGTGCCCAAGTACGTGGCCAGCCGTACCCTCACCGAGCCGCTGGCCTGGGCGAACTCGACGCTGGTGAGCGGCGACCTGGCCGAGCGGGTGACCGAGATGAAGGCCCGCCACGACGAGGTGCACGTGATCGGCAGCCTCGACCTGGTGCAGTCGCTGCTGCGCGCCGGCCTCGTGGACCGGCTCAACCTGTGGGTGTACCCGGTGCTGCTCGGCACCGGCAAGCGCCTGTTCGGCGACGGGACGGTGCCGAGCGCGCTGCGGCTCACCGAGTCGGTCACCCACGCCCACGGCACGCTGCAGCTGACGTACGAGCCGGCCGGCGCGCCCGCCTACGGGGACGCGGCCGCGTAGGGCATGTCGAGGTCGAGCACGTGCCGCAGGCCGGGCTCCCCGTCCAGCTCCACCGGACCGTCGGGTACGAATCCGGCACGCCGGAGCACCGACAGGGAGGCCGGATTCGCCAGTGCCGCCGAGGCGACCAGCCGGCGCAGCCCGTACTCGGTGCTGGCCAGTGCGCAGACGCGCCGTACGCCGTCCCGGGCGAGCCCGCGCCCGGCGGCGCGCTCGGCCACGCGGTAGCCCAGCTCGGCGCTGCCGTCTGCCACGTCGACCAGGTTGAACCGTCCGAGCACGGCGCCGTGGTCGCCGACCAGCACGTGGAAGTGGCAGGTTCCGCGGTCCTGCTCGTCCAGCAGGGCCGCGTGCCGGGCGGCGTACCGGGTGAAGAAGTCGTCGCCCCGGTCGGGTACGTACCGGGCGAAGTACGCCCGGTTCTCCCGCTCGAACCGCAGGACGGCGGGTGCGTGGTGAGCGGCGAGTCGTTCCAGCTCCGGCATCGGGCCAGGTTAGGCGTCGGCCGGGTAGGAACGCAGTTCGATTGTGTTGCCGTCCGGGTCGCGGACGTAGATCGAGGTGCCGGTGCCGCGCGCGCCGAAGCGCGGCACCGGGCCGGTCAGCACCGTGAAAACCCCGGAGTCGATCACCCGCTGCCAGTCGACCGGCTCGACCACCAGGCAGAAGTGGTCCACGTTGGACCCGGTCGGGTCGCCCTCGACCAGGTCGATGATGGTGCCGGCGTCGACCCGTACGGACGGGAAGGGCGCCTCGCCGGCCCGCCACCTGTCGACCCGCACCGGGACCAGCCCGAGCGTGCCGCAGTAGAAGTCGAGGGAGCGCTCGACGTCGCTCACCGAGAGCACGAGATGGTCGAATCCGGTCACCGTCACGAGGTCGTTCCGCATGCGTCAACCCTGGTCCGGCGCGGCGGCGGGACCAACCCCCGATCGCACTACGATCGTTGACTCACGGGCAACGACGGAGGTGCCTTGTGCTGGAGCGGTACGAGATCGAGACGTTCCTGACGCTGGCCGGGGAACTGCACTTCGGGCGGACCGCCGAGCGGCTGCGGGTGAGCACCGGACGGGTCAGTCACGTGGTGCGCAAGCTGGAACGCCGCATCGGCGCGCCGCTGTTCGAGCGCACCAGCCGGGTCGTCCGGCTCACCCCGATCGGCGCCCGCCTGGCCGAGGAGATGCGCCCGCTGGTGGCAGGCATCGAGGCGGCGGTGCAGCGGGCCGTGGACGCCGGTCGCGGGCTCACCGGCGGGCTGCGGGTGGCGTACGTCGGCGAGTCGACAGCGCCGGTGCTGCTGCGCGCGGTGGCCCTGTTCACCGAGCGCCACCCGGACTGCGAGGTGCACGTGCACGAGGCGCCGCTGGCCAGCACCCGGTCGAGCCTGCTGGACGGCACGATCGACGTGCTGATCGCCTCGTATCCCTTCGACGGCATGGCGAACGGCCCGGTGCTGATGCGCGAGCGCCGGGTGCTCGCGGTGGCCGCTGATCATCCGCTGGCGGCCGAGGAGTCGGTGTCGCTGGAGGTGCTCGGCGACCATCCGGTCGTGCAGTACCCGGCGGTGACCTCGGCCGCGTTCAAGCAGGACCGCACGCCGGACCGCACCCCGTCCGGCCGCCCGGTGCCGAAGGGCCCGGTCGGCGGCAGCTTCTCCGAGATGCTGGCGCTCGTCGCGCTGGGGCGCGGCGTGCTGCCGGTGGGCGAGCAGGCCCGGCAGTTCTACGCCCGTCCGGACGTGGCCTACGTGCCGATCCACGACGCGCCGCCGATCAGTCGCGGTCCGGTGTGGACGGCCGGGAACACCACTTCCCGGGTACGCGAGTTCGTCCGCGCGGCGGCCGACGCCAACCCGCTCCCGCCCGACGCGGCTTGACCCGTCCCCTGCGGCAAGGCCCAGCGTGATCAGTGCCGGTCGCGGTGACCGGCACGAGGAGCGCGAGGGAGGACACGTGCGACTGCTGACCATCGGGGCGTTCGCCCGCGCGACCGGCCTGAGCGCCAAGGCGCTGCGCATCTACGACGACTGCGGGCTGCTGCCCCCGGCCGCGGTGGACCCGCACTCGGGCTACCGCTACTACGCGCCGGAGCAGCGGGACCGGGCACGGCTGATCGCCGGGCTGCGCCGGGCCGGGATGCCGCTGGCCGAGATCCGTACCGTCTGCGGCCTGCCGCCCGCTGCCGCCGCCGAGGCGCTCGACGCCTGGTGGCGGCGGGTCAGCGCGGACACCGCGGCGCGCGGCCGGGCCGTCGCGCTCCTCGTCGACAGGCTCAGCGAGAGGGGCACCACCATGTCCGAGACCACCTTCCGGTACGCGACGCGCTGCGAGACCGGCGCGGTCCGCGACTCCAACGAGGACACCGCGTACGCGAGCGCGGCGCTGCTCGCGGTCGCCGACGGCGTACGCGGTCCCGCCGGGTCCACTGCCAGCGCGGCGGCGGTGGACGCGCTGCGGCCGTTGGAGCAGACGGACGAGTCGCAGGCCGACCTGCTCGCCGCGCTCGCCGACGCGGTCACCCGGGCCGACCGGGCGGTACGCGCGCACGCCACCGACGCCGATCAGCCCGCCACCACGCTCACCGCGATCGTGCGGCGCGGCACCCGGCTCGCGCTGGTGCACGTCGGGGACAGCCGGGCGTACCTGCTGCGCGGCGGCGAGCTGTCCCGGCTCACCCAGGACCACACGTACGTGCAGACGCTCGTGGACCAGGGCCGGCTCACCCCGGCCGAGGCCGGGACGCACCCGCAGCGGGCACTGCTGGCCCGGGCGCTCGGCGCGGGCGTCGAGGTGGAGGCGGATCTGGCGCTGCGTACCGCACTACCGGGCGACCGCTATCTGCTCTGTTCCGACGGCCTCTCCGCAGTGGTGGACCCGGGCGCGCTGCACGCCGCGCTGGCGGAGGCGGACGATCCGGAGACCGCCGTCGAGCGCCTGGTCGGGCTGGCGTACGCGGCCGGCGCGCCGGACAACATCGCCTGCGTGGTCGCCGACCTGGCGGCGTGATCCCCGCGACCCGGGTCGGCGTGTCCGACCCGGGTCGTACCCTGGCGATCATGCGAATCGGCATCGTGATCCTGCCCGACCAGCGCTGGTCGGAAGCGCGTCGGCGGTGGGCGCAGGTGGACGAGTGGGGCTTCGACCACGCCTGGACCTACGACCACCTGGGCTGGCGTGACCTGGTCGACGGCCCGTGGTTCGACTCGTGGACGACGCTGACCGCGGCGGCGGGCGTGACGTCCCGGGTCAAGCTCGGGACGCTCGTCGCGTCGCCGAACTTCCGGCATCCGGCGGCGTTCGCCCGGCAGGTCACCGCGCTCGACGACGTCTCCGACGGTCGGGTGCTGCTCGGCCTGGGCGCGGGCGGCATCGGCTTCGACTCGGCGGTGCTCGGCGGCGAGACGCTGCCGCCCCGGCAGCGCGTCGACCGGTTCGCCGAGTTCACCGAGCTGCTCGACACGATCCTGCGGGAGGACGGCACGACCTGGCGCGGGGAGTGGTTCACCGCCGTGGACGCCCGCAACAACCCGGGGTGCGTCCAGCAGCCCCGGGTGCCGTTCGTGGTGGCCGCGAACGGTCCCCGCTCGATGCGGCTGGTCGCCCGGTTCGGGCAGGGCTGGGTCACCACCGGGCTCGGCGGCGACGACATCGAGGCGTGGTGGGGCACGGTGGCGGAGCTGTCCGACCGGATGACGCGGACGCTGGAGCAGGCCGGCCGTGACCCGGCGACGCTCGACCGCTACCTCTCCCTCGACTCCGCTCCGGTGTTCTCGCTCACCAGCGCCGACTTCCTCGCCGAGCAGGTGGCGCGGGCGGCCCGCCTGGGCTTCACCGACGTGGTGACGCACTGGCCCCGGGCCAGCAGCTGGTACGCCGGTGACGAGGCGGTGCTGGTGGAGGCGGCGGCGCTGCTGCCGGAGCTGCGCCGGGCCGGCTAGGTGCCGACGCTGCCCTCGGTGGAGACCAGCCGGAACCGGAGGCAGACGATCCGGGTGTCGTCGGTGACCGGGGTGCCCTGCCGGGCCCAGTAGGCGCCGTGGCCCTCGCGCCACTCCTCGATCGACCGGTCGCCCTCGCCCTCGGCGCGGGCGAAGTCCCACGGCACGTCGGCGAAGCGCACCACCTCGACGCCGGTGACCTCCACGACGCCGACGAACGCGTCGTTGTCGTCGACCAGGACCAGTCGCTCGCCGACGTACTCCAGTTCCTCGTTCTCGTCGTCGTACTCCTGGACCAGCCCGGCGGTGGCGGTCTTCACGCCGGAGAGCACGAGGGTGTTGAGTCGGGTGCGCAGCTCACCGGGCGTGCCGAGGGCGAGCGCGCGCAGTCCACCGATGCGGGGCCACATGCTGCCGACGCTACGGCACCGTCCCGCCTCACGGCAGTTCGTCACCGGTGAGCAGGGCGCGCAGCCTCAGCCGCTCGCGTACCTCGGGCGGGCAGGTCGCGACGAGCGCGGCGGCGCCGGCCAGGTCGGCTCCGGCGTCCCGGACGACCCGGCACAGCGCGTCCAGTTGCGCGCCGGTGTCGACCCAGTCGTCCACCAGCAGCACCCGGTCGCCGGGGCCGAGTCGCCGGCCGTCCACGCCGACCCGCAGCCGCCGTCCCCGGTAGTCGGGGGGTGTGTCGGCCCAGCGCGTCGGCCCGGCCCGGCGTCGCTCGCCACCGTCCTTGTACGCGGGCAGGAAACCGGCGCCGGCGGCGACCGCGACGAGCGGGCCGAGCAGCAGCCCGGTCACCTCGGGCGCGACGACGACGGTCGGGCGGGCGTCCGGAAAGAGCCCGGCGAGCGCGGGGCCGACCTGCGCGAGCACCTCGGGGTCACGCCACCAGCCGGAGATGTCGCTGACCAGGTGGGTGCTGCCCGGCCCGGGGTCGATCCACCGGAACAGCTCGACCAGGCGACGGTTCAGCACGGTTTCCATCCTCGCGGATCGGTGGGCCGTTCGGCCGATCGACTGTGGCGTGATCGGCTACACGTACCGGGGTAAATGCGGGCATAGCACCATGATCACGTTGACTTCGGAAGTGCTTCTCTCGTTACGGTCCGGGCCGGTTTGTTCAGTTGACGAAAGGACCGGGCCGGTGGCTGCTAGGCACCTTCGTACCCGCAAGTTCTCCTCGCCCGCCGCCATCGCCGCGACCGCGGCGGTCGGCGTGGCGCTCGCGGTCGGCGGTACCGTCGGCGCCGTGCGGCTCACCTCCGCCGAGCCGCCCGCCGGGCAGGTCGCGGTCGAGGCCGTGCCCAGCACGCCCGCCCCCACCTCGGCCGCCCCCTCGCCGAGCGCGTCGCCCTCGCCGACCGCGAGCGTCAGCCCGTCGCCCAAGGCCACCGCGAGCCCGAAGTCGAGCCGCACCCAGGCGGCCTCCCGGAGCAAGGCCCGGACCGCCTCTCCGAAGCCGACGGCGAAGAAGACGAGCAGCCCGAAGGTCGTGGACAGCGGCTCGTGCGGCGCGTCCTTCTACGCCGAGGGCCAGATGACCGCGAACGGCGAGTCGTTCAACCCGAACGCGCTGACCGCCGCGCACAAGACGCTGCCGTTCAACACCAAGGTCCGGGTCACCAACCCGGACAACGGCAAGTCGGTGGTGGTGCGGATCAACGACCGGGGCCCGTTCATCGAGGGCCGCTGCCTGGACCTGTCCCGAGCCGCGTTCGCGTCCATCGCCGCCACCGGTCTCGGCCACATCCAGGTCCGGTACGAGGTCCTCGGCTGACCGTCCACTCGGCCAGAACTTCCACGGCCGACGGGCCAGGTTCATTCTCCCGTTCACGTCCATCAGGCATGCTGTCCGATGTACGCACGCAACCCTTCCAGCCGGGCCGCGGCCCGCTGAGCCCCGGATCCCGCGCCGGCCTCGGCGCGGCCCTCGGGCTGCTCGCGATCGTCGCCGCGGCGGAGCTTGCCGACGGTCGCCCGGCGCACTACCTCGCGATGATGGTCGTCGCGCCGTTCCTCGCGGCGGCGCTGGCGTCCTGGCGGGTGGTGCTCGCCGTGGGTGGACTGGCCACCGCCGTCGGCGTCGCCTTCGCCCTGGCCGAGCGGGGCACCCCGCTGGTGACCGCCGTCAACGTGACGGCCATCGCGGTGGCGACAGCGGTCGCGGCGGCCACGGCTGCGGTACGCCAGCGGCAGGTGGACCGGATCGCGGAGCTGTCCCGGCTCGCCTCGGTCGCCCAGCAGGCGGTGCTGCGCCCGCTCGGTCCGCAGGTCGGCACGCTCGCGGTGGCCGCCCGGTACATCTCCTCCACCGCGACCGCCGAGATCGGCGGCGACCTGTACGAGGCGATGGACACCCCGTACGGCGTCCGCATGATCATCGGTGACGTCCGGGGGAAGGGGCTGGACGCGGTCCGCCTGGCCAGCATCGTGCTCGGCTCCTACCGCCACGTGGCGTACGAGCGGGCCGACCTGCGCGCGGTGGTGACCGACCTGGACCGGGCGGTGGCCCGCAACGTCGGCGACGAGGACTTCGTCACCGCGGCGCTGGTCGAGGAGCGCGGCGGCACGCTCACCATCGTCAACTGCGGGCACCCGCCGCCGTTGCTGCTGCGCCGGGGCAAGGTGATCCCGCTGGAGCCGCCCGCGCCCGCGCCGCCGCTCGGGTTCATGCCCGTGGTCCGGCCGCGGGTGGAGCGGCTGGAGCCGGGCGACCGGCTGCTGCTGTTCACCGACGGGCTGGGCGAGGCGCGGCGGGACGGCGAGTTCTTCCCCACCGCCGACCGGGCCTGGCGGCTGCTCGGCCACGGCACCGTCGCCGACGGGCTGGCCTCGCTGGAGACCGCCCTCGTCGAGTGGGTGCACGGCCGGCTCGACGACGACATCGCGCTGGTCCTGATGGAGTACGCCGGCCCGTACAGCGCCACCGCGACGCCGGTGCCGAGCTGGGAGGTCGGCGCCGCCGACGGATGAACGGGAAGTGTGTAATCGCTGTCACTTCCGAGATCCGCTTGTCGTTGCCTACCGGTGAGTAATACAGTCTGGAGTTACTGATCGGTAACACCTGTCCGGAAGCGGGGCCAGCGAGCATGACCCACTACAAGAGCAACGTGCGGGACCTCGAGTTCAACCTGTTCGAGGTCTTCGGGGCGGACCGGACGCTCGGCCAGGCGCCGTTCACGGACCTGGACGTCGACACCGCCCGCAGCTTCCTCGGCGAGGTCGACCGTCTCGCCCGCGAGGACCTGGCTGCCAGCTACACGGACAGCGACCGCAACCCGCCGGTCTTCGACCCGGCGACGTTCACCGCGCCGCTGCCGGAGTCGTTCAAGAAGTCGTACAAGGCGTTCATGGACTCCGAGTTCTGGCGCCTCGACCTGCCGGAGGTCCTGGGCGGCACCAACGCCCCGCGCGCCCTCTGGTGGTCGCTCGCCGAGCTGGTGCTCGGCGCCAACGCCCCGATCTGGATGTACGCCTCCGGTCCGTCCTTCGCGCACGTGCTGCACGTCGAGGGCACCGAGGAGCAGAAGAAGTGGGCCCGGCTGTTCATCGACAAGCAGTGGGGCTCGACCATGGTCCTCACCGAGCCGGACGCCGGCTCGGACGTGGGCGCCGGCCGCACCCGGGCGATCCAGCAGCCGGACGGCTCGTGGCACATCGAGGGCGTGAAGCGCTTCATCACCTCCGGTGAGCACGACCTGAGCGACAACATCGTCCACTACGTGCTGGCCCGTCCGGTCGGCGTCGAGGGCGTGGGCGGCCCGGGCACCAAGGGCCTGTCGCTGTTCGTCGTGCCGAAGTACCACTTCGACGCCGAGACCGGCGAGCTGGGCGAGCGCAACGGCGTCTACGCCACCAACGTCGAGCACAAGATGGGCCTGAAGGTCTCGAACACCTGCGAGGTGACCTTCGGCGAGCACGGCGTACCGGCCAAGGGCTGGCTGCTGGGTGAGAAGCACGACGGCATCCGCCAGATGTTCATGATCATCGAGTACGCCCGGATGCTTGTCGGCACCAAGGCGATCGCCACGCTCTCCACCGGCTACCTGAACGCGCTGGAGTACGCCAAGAACCGGGTGCAGGGCGCCGACCTCACCCAGATGGCCGACAAGACCGCGCCGCGGGTGACCATCACCAACCACCCGGACGTGCGCCGCTCGCTGCTGCTGCAGAAGTCGTACGCCGAGGGCCTGCGCGCGCTCGTCTGCTACACCGCGACCTGGCAGGACAAGGTCACGATCGCCGAGGCGGCCGGTGACGAGAAGGCCACCAAGTTGGCCAAGCGCGTCAACGACCTGCTTCTGCCGCTGGTCAAGGGCGTCGGTTCGGAGCGGGCGTACGAGCTGCTCGGGCACGAGGCGCTGCAGACCTTCGGCGGCTCCGGCTTCCTCCAGGACTACCCGCTGGAGCAGTACGTCCGGGACGCCAAGATCGACACCCTGTACGAGGGCACCACTGCCATCCAGAGCCTCGACCTGATCTTCCGGAAGATCGTCCGGGACAACGGCAAGGCCCTGATGGCGGTCGCCGCCGAGATCCAGGAGCACATCGCCTCCGAGGCCGGCAACGGTCAGCTCAAGGAGGAGCGGCAGGCGCTCGGCAAGGCGCTCGCCGAGATCCAGAACATCCTTGGCGTGATGACCGGCTGGCTGGGCGAGGCCCAGGGTGGCGACACCCGCGCGCTCTACAAGGTGGGCCTGAGCAGCCGCCGGTTCCTGCTGGCGATCGGTGACCTGGTGGTCGGCTGGCTGCTGCAGAAGCAGGCGGACGTGGCGCTCAAGGCGCTGGCCGGCGAGGTCTCCGCGGCCGACAAGTCCTTCTACACCGGCAAGGTCGCCGCCGCCCGGTTCTTCGCCCGCGAGGTGCTGCCCCGCATCGGCGCCGACCGGCGGATCATCGAGGGCACCGACCTGGAGATCATGGACCTCCCGGAGGAGGCCTTCTGAGCCCCTCCGGGGTCTTTCTCCCCTGAAGCGTCACTCTCCCCCTCATGACGACGGCCGGCGGGCACCAGCCCGCCGGCCGTCGTCGTCAATGCGCCCGAGGTGGATAGGCGGGCCCGGTGGCGGGTAACCGTCGCGGACCACGACCGGAGTACGCCCAAGGCCATCGCACGGGGGAGTGCAGCGCACATGGGCATTGGTAGCGCCATCTTTCTCATCGCGCTCGGCGCGATCATGACCTTCGCCATCCGGGCCAACGTCTGGTGGATCGACCTGCGCGCGGTCGGCTGGGTCTTCATCCTGGCCGGGCTGGGCGTCCTGCTGACCACGCTGTGGTTCTGGCAGGATCGCCGCAAGCGGGCCCGTACGCTCATCGTGGAGGAGAACCGGCTCTCGCATCCGACAGCGATGATGCCGCCGCCGCCCGACCCGCCGCCGCCGACGGCCCCGCCGTCCTGACCGCGTCTCAGCGGCCGATCCGGTCCAGCTCGGCGAGATCGTCGCCGGAGAGGGACAGCCCGGCGCCCGCGACGTTCTCACGCAGGTGCGCGACGGACTTCGTGCCGGGGATCAGCAGGATGTTCGGGGAGCGGCGCAGCAGCCAGGCCAGGGCGACGCCCATCGGCGTCGCCCCCAGGCGCTCGGCGACTGCCGACAGCGCCGAGGACTGCAGCGGCGTGAACCCGCCGAGCGGGAAGAACGGCACGTACGCGACGCCCTGACGGGCCAGGTCGTCGATCAGGTCGTCGTCGCCGCGGTGCGCCAGGTTGTACTGGTTCTGCACGCAGACGATCGGTGCGACGGTCTGTGCCTCGGCGACCTGTTCCGGCGTCACGTTGCTCAGGCCGAGGTGGCGGATCACGCCCTCCTGCTGGAGCGCGACGAGCGTTTCCAGCGCCTCGGCGAGCGAGCCGGGCTTCGGTCCTTCCGCGTCGCCGAGCCGGAGGTTGACCAGGTCGAGCGTCTCCACTCCCAGCGTCTCCAGGTTCTCCCGGATCTGCCGGCGCAGGCTCTCCGGGTCGCGTGCCGTGGGCCAGCCGCCCTGCTGGTCCCGGTCCGCGCCGACCTTGGTGACGACGTGCAGCGACTCCGGGTACGGGTGCAGCGCCTCCCGGATCAGCCGGTTGGTGACGTGTGGCCCGTAGGCCGCGCTGGTGTCGATGTGGGTGATGCCGAGCGCGACCGCCTCGCGCAGGACCGCGAGGGCGCCGTCGTGGTCGGCGGGCGGTCCCATGACCCAGGGGCCGGCGAGTTGCATCGCGCCGTAGCCGAACCGGGTGACGGTCAGGTCTCCCAGCGTCCAGGTGCCGCCGGGAAGGGTGGTGGGGGCCATGCGTGTACCTCTGGCTCTCGTCGTCCGTCACGGGCGCCGCTGGATCACGGCGCCCGGCCTCCACTATCGGGGTGTAACTTTCCGGTGGGAAGTAGGCACCTGAAAGTGCGTAGCTCACCGAGACGGCAGGAGCACAGATGAGCAAGGCGGAGTACGACGCGTTCCTGGCCCAGTGCCCCAGCCGGCAACTGCTCGACCGGATCACCGACAAGTGGGTCACGCTCGTGCTGGCCGCGTTGCGCAGCGACGGCTCGCACCGGTTCGGGGCGGACTGCGCGGGCGACCCGCGCCCGAGGCGATACTCCGAGCTGTTCCGCACGCTCCCGGGGGTCAGCCAGAAGATGCTCACCCAGACGCTGCGCGCCCTGGAACGCGACGGTCTGATCACCCGCACCGTGGAGCCGACAGTGCCGGTGACAGTCACCTACGAGCTGACCGACCTCGGGTTCTCCCTGCACGAGATGATCCGGGGCCTGAAATCCTGGGCGGAGGCGCACATGGACGACGTGCTCGCCAACCGGGCGGCGTACGACACCCGGGTCGGCTGAGCCTCAGGCGCGGGCGGTGTGGCGGCCGGTGATCGGCGCGTTCCCCGGCGCGAGGTCGGCCCAGCGGGTCGTCGGCCGGTGCACCACCAGGTCTGTGGTCCGCAGGCCGTCCGGGTCGGCCCGCTGCGGATCGAGCAGTGCCGACAGCAGAGAGATCCCCGGATTGTGGGCGACCAGCAGCACCGTGCCGGCGGTCGGCTCGACGGTCCACAGCAGCTCCAGCAGCTGATCCGGAAGCGCGTCGTACGCGGTCGCCTCGTACCGCACCGCGGGCGCCGAGCCTGCCGGACCGCCTTCCACCGGCGAACCGCTCATCCCCATCGCCACGTCGTGCCAGGTCTGCCGGGTGCGCCGGGCCGGCGAGCAGAGGACCACGTCGGGAAGCAGCCCGTGCCGGGCCAGCCAGGCGCCGGCGGTGGCGGCGTCGGCGTGCCCCCGCGCCGTCAGCGACCGCTCCGCGTCCGGGGCGTCCCCGGACGGCTCGGCCTTGGCGTGCCGCAGCAGCACCAACGTCCGCTGCCCGTTCCTGCCGTCCGTCATACCGCCCAGCTTGCCTGATTGACGATCAAAGCGCCTGGGTATGTCGACGTGTGCCGCTACCTCATCCATGGCCGCGGCGGGCAGGAAACGCCAGCAGGACGCCAAGGAGGCGACGTCATGGGCATCGGTGCAAGCATCTTCCTCATCGCGCTCGGCGCGATCTTCGCGTTCGCCGTCGACGCCAACCTGGGATGGCTGAACCTCAACGTGGTGGGCTGGGTGCTCATGCTCGCCGGCGTCGCCGGCCTGCTCACCACGCTCTACTTCTGGAACAGCCGCCGCCGCGTGGTGGCCGCCCCGGTGCGCGAGCGGGTCGTCGCCGAGCCGGTCGCGCCGGTCCGGGAGGACCGCGTCGTACGCGAGGAGTACCGCGAGGTGCGTGGTCCGGGCTCGGGCTACCCGGTCTGACCCGTACCCCCCGAACCCGAGGGCCCCGCAACGGCGCGGGGCCCTCGCGCGTGTCCGGGGCCGGTCCGGCTCGGCTCGGGTCAGGCGAACAACGCGAAGTAGATCGCGATGTGGTGGCAGATCGCCGCGACGAGCGTGCAGGCGTGGAAGAACTCGTGGTGGCCGAAGACCGTGGGCCACGGGTTCGGGCGGCGCAGCGCGTAGAAGACCGCGCCCACGCTGTAGATCGCGCCGCCCACGCTGAGCAGCACCAGCGCGGTGACGCCGCCGGAGTGCAGGATCTGCGGCAGCATGGCCACCGCGACCCAGCCGAGCGCGAGATAGAGCGGGGCGGAGACCCAGCGCGGCGCGTGCGGCCAGATCAGCTTGACCGCGACGCCCGCGATCGCGCCGCCCCAGACCAGGCTCAGCATGATCGTGGCCTGCCGGTTGTCCAGCAGCAGGGCGCAGAACGGCGTGTAGGTGCCGGCGATGAACACGAAGATCATCGAGTGGTCCATCCGGCGCATGATCTGGTAGCCGCGTTCGGACCAGACCCGCCGGTGGTAGAGCGCGCTGGTGCCGAAGAGCCCGCACACGGTGAAGCTGTAGATCAGACAGCTCACCAGTGGCGCCCAGCCGGGACGGCCGGCGGCGATCGAACAGAGCACGATGCCGCAGACGAGAGCGGCGAAGAACGCGTACGCGTGCAGCCAGCCGCGCATGCGCGGCTTCCCGATGTCGGCCGGCCGGAGCCGGAACGGTGCGGATGTGGTCACGTCAACAGGTTACGGCAGCGTAGGTTACTTGCAAGTAGTGTGGACCGTCACGTCAGCCGGCGGGAGGATGACCGGATGCGGATCCGGCCGGTCGGGACCCATGCCCTGCTGCTCGACTGCGACGACCCCGAGCAGGTCGAGGCGTGGCGGGCCGAACTGTGGCACCGGCGCGCGAGCGGCGAGCTGACCGCCACCGAGATCGTCCCGGGCGCTGTCACCGTGCTGCTCGACGGCGTACCGGAGCCGCAGGCGGCAGCCGCCCGGATCGCCGGCTGGCGTCCACGGACCGCCGCCTCGGGCGCAGCCACCGAGGAGGTCCGGGTGCCCACCGTGTACGACGGCGAGGACCTGCCGCGCGTCGCCGCCCACTGGGACACCGACGTGCCCGCCGTGGTCGACCGGCTGCGGCGTACCGAGTTCCGGGTCGCGTTCTGCGGATTCGCGCCCGGGTTCGCGTACCTGACCGGGCTGCCGCCCGAGCTGGCAGTGCCCCGGCTCGCCACGCCGCGTACCCGGGTGCCGGCCGGCTCGGTCGCGCTCGCCGGCCCGTACGCGGGCATCTACCCCGCCGCGTCACCAGGCGGCTGGCTGCTGGTCGGCCGGACCGACCTGCCGCTGTTCGACGTACGCGCCGACCCGCCGGCCCGGCTCACCCCCGGCACCCGGGTCCGGCTGGTCGACGCGCCGTGATCGAGGTGCTGCGGGCCGGGGCGCTCACCACAGTGCAGGACCAGGGCCGCCCCGGCTGGGCGCACCTCGGCGTACCCCGCTCCGGCGCGCTCGACCCGGCCGCCCTGCGCCTGGCCAACCGCCTCGTCGGCAACGAAGAGCACGCCGCCGGGCTGGAGATCACCATGACCGGCTGCGTGCTGCGCTTCACCCGGGCCGTCGCGGTCGCGCTCACCGGCGCCCCCGCCGAGGTGGTCGTCGAGTGGCCGCCGCCCGGGGCGCGGCGGCGTCCGGCGGACGTGGGACGGCCGCTGGCGCTGCCGGCCGGGGCGGTGCTGCGCGTCGGGCCGGCCCGGGCCGGGGTGCGCACCTGGCTGGCGGTGAGCGGCGGGATCACCGTCGAGCCGGTGCTCGGCAGCCGGTCCACCGACACGCTCTCCGGGCTCGGGCCGCCACCGCTGCGCGACGGGGACGGGCTGCCCCTCGGCACCTCGGCCGGTCCACCCGCACCCGTCGACCTCACCGTCACCGGGCCGCTCCCGGACGAGCTGCGGCTCACCGTGCGCCCCGGCCCCCGGCAGGACTGGTTCACCCCGCAGGCGCTGGACCTGCTGTGCGGCACCGCGTACACGGTGAGCCCGGACAGCAACCGGGTCGGCGCGCGGCTGGCCGGCGCGGCACTGCCCCGCGCGGTGGCCGGCGAACTGCCCAGCGAAGGGCTGGTGCTCGGCGCGGTGCAGGTCCCGCCGGACGGCCAGCCGCTGGTCTTCCTCGCCGACCACCCCACCACCGGCGGTTACCCGGTCGTCGGGGTGGTGGACGACGTGACAGCGCTCGCCCAGGCCCGGCCAGGCGCTACGGTGACGTTCCATGGACCTCAACGCTGACCTCGGCGAGGGATTCGGAAGCTGGCGGCTCGGCGACGACCACGCGCTGCTCGACCTGATCAGTTCCGCGAACGTGGCCTGCGGCTTCCACGCCGGCGACGCGGCCACCATGCACCGGGTCTGCGCCGCCGCCGCCGAACGCGGCGTCGCGGTCGGCGCGCAGGTCGGCTACCGGGACCTCGCCGGCTTCGGGCGGCGGCACATCGCGTACGACTTCGCCGAGCTGCGCGACGAGACGATCTACCAGCTCGGGGCGCTCGACGCCTTCTGCCGGCTGTACCGCACCCGGGTCCGCTACCTCAAACCGCACGGCGCGCTCTACCACGCGGCCGCCCGCGACGAGGCCCAGGCCGCCGCGCTGGTGGCCGCCATCAGCGGGTACGACCACGAGCTACCAGTGCTCTGCCAGCCCGGCAGCGTGCTCGCGCAGCTCGCGACCGGCGCCGGGCTGCGGGTGGTGGCCGAGGGGTTCGCCGACCGCAACTACCTCCCGAACGGCACGCTGGTGCCGCGCAGCTCACCGGACGCGCTGGTGACCGACCCGGAGCAGGTCGCCGTCCGGGCGGTACGGATGGCTGTCGAGCAGACGCTCGTCGCTGTCGACGGGACGGTGATTCCCTGCCCGGTCGAGTCGATCTGCCTGCACGGTGACACGCCTGGGGCGGTGCGGTGCGCGGAGCTGGTGCGGGCCGCGCTTGTCGATGCGGGGGTCACGCTCACTCCGTTCGCGTGAAAGGAAGGGCCCCCTGTTAACGCCTCCGGTAGAGGAAGGGGCCCTTCTTAACACGCGCTGTCAGGCGTCCATGCCACGCAGGACCAGCGGCACGCGGGTCGCCCCGCCGGTGACCACCCGGACCGGCACGCCCCAGTCCTGCCGCGTCAGGTGGCAGGCCGCGTGCTCGACGTCGGCGTCGCACGTCGCCGCCTGGGCGGTCACCTGGAGCACGCCCTGCGCCACGTCGCCGCTGACCACCAGCTTGCGGGACAGGTCGGTGGTGGTGCCCGCGCCCTCGACCAGCAGCTCCGGCGGGGACGCGGAGACCACCAGACGGGTCGACGGCCCGTACGTCTCGTCGAGTTTCTGCCCCGGCGCCGGCGTGAAGATCACGTCCAGGGTCAGCTCCCCGGCCGCCACGTCGGTCGGCTTGCGCTCCAGCCGGTGCCGGGGGCCGTCCACAGTGTTCGCCCCGGCCGAGGTCAGCGCGCCCGGCGCCAGCCGGGTCAGCCGGTGCGCGGCCGACTCGACCACGAGCACGTCGCCCTCGCCGGTGAGCACCAGATCGCTCGGCTCGGCCAGCCCGTCCGCGACGGTGCCCACCTGCCCGGTCTCCGGGTCGAAGCGCCGCACCGCCCCGTTGTACGTGTCGGCGATCAGCACCGAGCCGTCGGGCAGCGCGCACACGCCCAGCGGGTGCTGGAGCAACGCCTGGTCGGCCGGGCCGTCGACGTGCCCGAAGTCGAACAGGCCCTGACCGACGGCGGTGTGCATGACGCCGCCTTCGACCCAGCGGATCGCGCTGGTCTCGCTGTCGGCGATCCAGAGCCGCGAACCGTCGGCCGACACGGACAGACCGGACGGCTGCGCCATCCACACGTCCGGCAGCGGGCCGTCGCGCAGCGCCTCGACAGTGGTACCGGCGTACATGCCGGCGGTCCGCTTGATCGGGTCGAACCACCAGAGCTGGTGGATGCCGGCCATGGCGACGATCACCCGGTCGTCGTACCAGGCCACGTCCCACGGGGACGACAGGTCGACGGCACGGGCGTCGTGCGCGTGGTCGTCGACGGTCGAGCGCCACTGCCGACCGGTGCCGGCCACTGTGACCACCTCGCCGGTGGACAGCCGTACGCCGCGCAGCAGGTGGTTGACCGTGTCCGCGATCACCACGTCGTAGCCGGCCACCTCGGCCACGTGCGGCGGCAGCAGGCAGAGCCCTTGCGGTTCGGCGAACGTGGCGGCGGTGGCCGGGCCGTCCGTCCGGCCCCGGGAACCGGCGCCGATGCGGCGGACCACCGTCTCGCCGTCGGCGGCCAGCTCGACCAGGGAGTGCCGGGCCGAGTCGCTGACCAGCAGGTTTCCGCCGTCGAGCGGCAGCGCCTTGCCGGGGAACCGCAGCACGGTGTCCGGCTCGGCCGGCGGCACGTACGGGCCCTCGCCCCGGTGCAGCGTGCCCTTGGCCTCGTGGGCCGCGATCAGCTCGTCGATCAGCCGGGCGAGACCTTCGGCGTGCCCCTCGCCGGCCATGGTGGCGACCACGTAGCCCTCCGGGTCGACCACGGCGAGAGTCGGCCACGCCTTGGCCGCGTACTGCTGCCACATGTCCATGTCGGCGTCGTCGAGCACCGGGTGGTGCACGCCGTACCGTTCGACTGCAGCGGCCAGCGCCGCCGGGTCCTTCTCGTGCTCGAACTTCGGCGAGTGCACCCCGATCACGACCAGGACGTCGCCGTACTTCTCTTCGAGCGGCCGCAGCTCGTCCAGCACGTGCAGGCAGTTGATGCAGCAGAAGGTCCAGAAATCCAGCAGGACGATCTTGCCTCGCAGGTCGGCCAGCGTGACGGCCTTGCCGCCGGTGTTCAGCCAGGCCCGACCCCGCAGTTCGGGTGCCCGTACGCGCGCGCTCATGCCCCCATCGTGCCGCACCGGCCGGGTGCGCTCGCGGCGAACCCGGGGTGAACAGAGGCACACCGAAACGGCGCGGAGCGCCCACCCCGGGGAGGGGTGGACGCTCCGGCGTACGTGTGGTTACTGGCCGGCGGGCTTCAGGCAGAGCACCCGGGTGGTCCCGCCGCTCTCGACGGAGACCGTCGGCTGCGTCAGATCGGCGCACTTGTCCTTGTTGTCCACCTTCGACACCACGCTGAACGCGCCCTGCTCCCCGCAGTCGGCGGCCACGGCGGTCTCGCCGGACTGCTTGACGCAGGAGCCGACCGCCGGGTCGAAGCCCGCCGGCTTGTCGTCGCCGACCTTGCCGAGCAGCGTGAGCAGCCCGAGCGGTACGGCGAGGATGAGCACCGCCGCGATCAGCACCGCGGCCAGCACCCGTCCGTTGCGTACCTTCGGCGGGGGCGCCTCGGTCTGCGGCTCGGCGGCGTCCGGCTTGAACGCGTCGAACCGGCCCTGCTCCGGCTCACCGGACGGTCCGTCCTGCGACCAGGCCGGCGGGGCCTGCTGCGGCGCCGGGTAGGGGCTCGTGTCGCCCGGCCGGCCCTGGCCGGGCACCGCGACGGAGGCGCGCCCACCGGCCGGCGAGCCGAACTGGTCCGGCTGGCCGCCGAACGGCTCGGGACGGCCGGCCGGGCTGCCGAACGGATCCTGGTGGCCGCCGGGAGAACCGAACGGGTCCTGGCGGCCGCCCGGCGGGCCGAACGGGTCCTGGTGACCGCCCGGGGTGCCGTACGGGCTCTGCGGGCCGTCGAACGGGTCCCGGACCGCGCCGGGCGCCTCGCCGCCCGGGTGCACCCCGTTGGCGGGGCGGGTGTTCGCGGGCGGGTCCATGAAGGACGGCACACCGGCCGGGAACGGCGGCGGCGCGGCCGGCGACGACGGCGGCACGGCGGCGTACCCGTGCGGTCCGTCGGCGTCCTCGGTCCGGGACTGCGGGCCGGGGAAGCCGTTGTCCGGGCCGAACCCGGACGGCCCGTCCTGGTCGGGGAAGCCGTGCCCGTCCTGCTCGGGCGCGTCCTCGGGCTCCGGGCGGGCCGGCCGGCCGTACACCCGGGGCTGCGGCGCCGGGGTGCCGGTCGGCAGGGGCTGGTCGGACGGCGGGGTGACCCGGCTGGTCACCGGGACCGACGCGCTGGCCGAGACCGGGCCGCCCTCCGGGGAGGTACGCGGGCCGGGCACGGACGCCGACTGCGGCTCGCCCCAGGCTCCGTCGCCGCGCTCCGGCTCGTACCCCTGGGGTTCGGCCGGCGCGGGCGGGTGGTCGGCGGGCGACGACGCGGCAAGCGCGGCCCCGGGCACCCGCTGCTGCTGTGCGGGCAGCGGCACGGCGTTGCCGGGCGAGATGCCCGGCGCGGGAGCGGGCTGGTAGGCCGGCGCGGAGTCCTCGGAGCGGCCCCACGCCTCGGCGGGCGACCACGGCTCGGCGGCCGGTACGGCCGGGCGGTCGTCCTGGTTGCCGCCCCAGCCGGCGGGCGCGTCGGGAGCCGGTACGGAGACGCTCGCGCGGGCCGCCGGCGCCTCGACCGGCGCGGCGGAGCCCCAGCCGGGCTGTGCCGGCTCCTCCGCCGGCCGCCCGGTCTCCTGGCGCTGCGGCACTGACGCGGCGCCGCTCCAGGCGCCGGCCTGCTCCTCGGAGTCACGCTGCTGCGGTACGGCGGGTGCACCCCAGCCGCCGGGCTGGCGGCCCTGGTCCGGTTCGCCCCAGCCGCCCGGCTGTGCCGCCTCAACCGGGTTGGCGGCGCGGCCCGCGGCCCAGCCACCGGAACGGTCCGGGTCGTCGGGGCGGGCAGGCTCGTCCCAGCCACCCGCGCGGTTCTCGGGCTGCGCGGCGGGCCAGCCGCCGGAGCGGTGTCCCTCGTCGTGCTGCGGTCCTCCCGTCGGACGCCAGCCGCCGGAGCGGTGCGGGTCGTCCTCGGGAGCGGCGGAGCGGTTGTCCTGATCGGACTGCTCCGGAGTGGACCACGAAGCGTCCGGCCGGGTGGCGCCGGGCACCGAGACCGCGGCGGCGGCCCGGGCGGGCGGATCGGCCGGCGGCCAGGTGGCGCCGGTCTGCTGACCCGGGGGCGCCCAGGCCGGCTGGCTCTCGCGCGGCGTCCAGCCGCCGGAGCGGCCGGGGTCGTCGGCCGCGGCGGGCTGCTCGTCACGCGGGTTCCAGCCGCCGGAGCGGTTCGGATCGTCCGGCGGCGCGGCGGCGGGGGGCCAGCCACCGGCGTGTCCCGGGGCGTCGTCGTGCTGCCCGCCGGTGGGCGCGAAGCCGCCGGAGCGGTGCGGGTCGTCCGGCGGAGCGGGCGTGACCCAGGTCTCGTTCGGCACGGTGGCCGGGGCGGGGACGTAACCGGTGCCGCGAGCGGCCGGGTCGCCGGACGGCGACCGGACCGGCTGCTCACCGGAGCCCCACCCCTGACGGTTCTGCTCCGCGGCCCAGGCCGGCGCCGTCGGCTCGGCGGGGCTGCCTGGCGGCGTGGCGGCCCAGGCGGGCGGCGCCGGGTCGGCGGCGCGGTCCGGGCGGGGCTGCTCGGGCGCGCCCCACGCGGGGCTGCCCTGGCCGGGACCGGCCCAGGCGGGGGCGCCCTGGTCGGTGCCGCCCCAGGCGGGCTGCTGCCCGCGGTCGGCGGGCGGTGGGACCTGGGCGGTGGCCCGGCCGGTCACCGGCTGGCCCGCGGGCGGAGCCCACGCGGGTGGCTGCTCGTCGTTCGCGGCCCAGACCGGTTGCGCGGGCCGACCGGCCGGCGGGGGCGGTGCCCAGCCGAGGTCGGGCGCGCCGTTGTACCCGTTGTCCTGCTGCGCCGGCTGATCGCCGTACGGCACCGGTCCGCCGGTGCCCGGCGACACCTCGCCCGGCTCCTGGCCGGGGCGGTGCGGAGCCTCGGACGTCATGGGTGCGCCTCCTCCATCACAGGTCGGCCGCCGATGCCGGTCGGGGGAACCGTCGACATGGTTGCCGGCGTCGCCGGCGGGTACCGGCCGTGCGGGCTCCCCGCACCGTATCCGGTGGTTGCCCGGAGCCGCCCGGGGGAGCATCGGCCGTCACCGAAAGTCACCGGACGACGTCGATGAGTGTCACTTGCTCGCGTCGGCCCGGAACCACCGGTTGGCGACCGTGCCAACCGTACCGGGCGCTGCGGCGAGGTGGAATCCCGGTGCCGATACGCCGAAGACCCGCCCGGTGTCGGGCGGGTCTTCGGACTGGAGGAGGTGAGAAAGGTCTGTGGCGTCAGCTCATGTGACGCTGGGCGATGGCGAGAAGCTCCTCGCGGACCGCGGGCGAGTTCGCGGAGCGCAGGGCGTGCTCGATGGCACGGGCCCGGCGGTTGGCGTCGCGGCGGGTGCGGATTCGCTCGATCATGCTCATCTTGGGTCTCTCCTCCTGGCTATTCGGTTGTCAGCCCCTTGATGTCTCTATTTAAGCGCACCAGGCCGCCGATCGCCATCGATTATTAGGTGAGCTGAGCCACGTGCCTAAGGATCGTAGGTCCAGAGCGGCATCGATCCTATGATTCGGTTCCCAAAACGGTCACGGCCGGTGTGCCGGGCGTTCACCCGTGGCACACCGGCCGTGACCGGAGCGGTGGTACGTCAGGTCCAGGCGAGCAGCGCCGCCTCCGGGTCGGCGAGGAAGTCCCCGATGTCGCGGAGGAACTTCGAGCCCAGCTCACCGTCGATGATGCGGTGGTCGAAGGAGAGGCCGAGCGTGGTCACCAGGCGCGGCTTCACCTTGCCCTTGTGCACCCACGGCTGCTCCCGTACCGCGCCGAAGGCGAGGATCGCCGACTCGCCCGGGGGCAGGATCGGCGTACCGGTGTCCACGCCGAAGACGCCGACGTTGGTAATGGTGAGCGTGCCGCCGGACATGTCCGCCGGGGACGTCTTGCCCGACTTCGCGGTCTGCACCAGATCCGTCATCGCGTCCGCCAGCTCGCGCAGCGAGAGCCGCCCGGCGTCCTTGATGTTCGGCACGATCAGGCCACGCTCGGTGGCCGCCGCGATGCCGAGGTTGACGTACTCCTTCACCACGATCTCGTCGCCGGCCCAGGTCGAGTTGACCATCGGGTGCCGCTTGACCGCCAGCAGCACCGCCTTGGCGACCAGCAGCAGCGGCGAGACCCGGACGTCGCGCCACTCGCGCCGGTCGCGGAGCCGGTCCAGCGCCTTCATCGCCCGGGTCACGTCGACGGTCAGGAACTCCGTCACGTGCGGCGCGGTGAACGCCGAGCGGGCCATGTTCTCCGCGGTGAGCTTGCGTACCCCCTTGACCGGGATGCGCTGCTCGCGGTCCGCGCCGAAGCTCGCGGCCGACGCGGCCGGTGCCGCGACCGTCAGCGGCTCGGCCGCCGCCGGGGTCGCGGTCGCCGCCCGCTGTACGTCCTCACGGGTGATCGAGCCGAGCGGACCCGAGCCGGTCAGCGTGGCCAGGTCGATGCCGAGGTCCTTCGCCAGCTTGCGGACTGGCGGCTTGGCCAGCACCGGACCGGTGACCCGGCCGTTGCCGTTGACGGTCGGGGCGGGAGCGGGCGCGGGAGCGACCGGCGCGGGTGCCACCGGGGCGGCGGCCTGAGCCGGTGCCGGCGCGTCGCCCTTGCGCGGGCGGCGCTTGGCCGGCGCGTTGCGCGGCCCGTAGCCGACGAGCACCGCGGTGCGCCCACCCGGGGCGACACCACCGATCAGACCCGGCTCGACCATGCCCTCGGCGGGCGCGACCTGGACCGCTGCCAGCGACGCGGCCGACGGCGTGGGCAGCTCCGACGCCGGGGTCGCGGTCGTCGACTCCTCGATCGGCCCGGCGCCCGGGTCGGTGTCGATCGCGATGATCGGCACGCCGACCTCGACGGTGGACCCCTCCGGGTGGAAGATCGCCTGCACCCGTCCGGCCCACTTCGCCGGGATCTCGACCGCCGCCTTCGCGGTCTCCACCTCGACGATCGGCTGGTTCAGCTCGATGTCGTCGCCGACCTTGACCAGCCACGCGAGGATCTCACCCTCGGTCAGGCCCTCGCCCAGGTCGGGAAGGTTGAACTCCTTGATCCGGGACATGCCGCTCACCAGCCGAAGGTGCGGTCGACGGCGTCGAGCACCCGGTCCAGGTCGGGCAGGTACTCCTCCTCCACCCGGGCGGCCGGGTAGGGCGTGTCGAAGCCGGTCACTCGCAGCACCGGGGACTCCAGGGAGTAGAAGCACTCCTCGGTGATCCGGGCCGCGATCTCCGACCCGAGACCCAGGTTGCCCGGGGCCTCGTGCACGACCACGCAGCGGCCGGTGCGCCGCACCGACTCGTACACGGCGGTCAGGTCCAGCGGCGAGAGCGTCCGCAGGTCGATGACCTCCAGCTCGCGGCCGTCCTCGGCGGCGGCGGTGGCCGCGTCGAGCGCGGTGCGGACCATCGGGCCGTACGCCAGGACCGTCGCGTCCGTGCCGGGCCGCGCGACCCGGGCCGAGTGCAGGGGGTACGCGTCGGCGATCGGCGCGTCCAGGTCCACCGGACCCTTCTCCCAGTAGCGCCTCTTCGGCTCCAGGAACACGATCGGGTCGTCCGAGGCGATCGCCTGCTGGATCATCACGTACGCGTCCTGCGGGTTCGCGCAGCTCACCACCTTGAGACCGGCGGTGTGCGCGAAGTACGCCTCGGGCGACTCGGAGTGGTGCTCGACAGCGCCGATGCCGCCGCCGAACGGGATGCGGATGACCATCGGGATCCGCACCTTGCCCTGCGAGCGGTAGTGCATCTTCGCCACCTGCGACACGATCTGGTCGTACGCGGGGTAGACGAAGCCGTCGAACTGGATCTCGCAGACCGGCCGGAAGCCACGGATGGCCAGGCCGACAGCGGTGCCGATGATGCCGGACTCGGCCAGCGGGGTGTCGATCACGCGCTGGTCGCCGAAGTCCTTCTGGAGGCCGTCGGTGATCCGGAACACGCCGCCGAGCTTGCCGACGTCCTCGCCCATGATGACGACCTTGGGGTCGTTCTCCAGGGCCCGCCGCAGGCCGGTGTTGAGCGCCTTGCCGAGGGTGAGCGTCTCCGTGGCCATCAGTGGGCGCTCCCCTCGAACGACTCCATGTACTGCGAGAACCGGGCCCGCTGCTCGTCCAGCTCGGGAGACCCGTTGGGGTAGACGTGGTCGAACATGCTCACCGGCTGCGGGTCGGGCATCGCGAGCACGCGCTCACGCAGGTGCACCGACTCGGTGCGGGCCTGCTCGTCGACCTCGGTGAAGAACGACTCGTCGGCGATCTTCTGCTTGGTCAGGAACGCCTTCATCCGGGCGATCGGGTCCTTCGCCTGCCACGCCTCGACCTCGCTGGCGATCCGGTAGCGGGTCGGGTCGTCGGAGGTGGTGTGCGCGCCCATCCGGTAGGTGTACGCCTCGATCAGGCTCGGGCCCTGGCCGTTGCGCGCGTTGTCCAGCGCATGCCGGGTCACCGCGTACGACGCGAGCACGTCGTTGCCGTCCACCCGGACGCCGGGGAAGCCGAACCCGCCGGCCCGGCGGTACAGCGGGACGCGGGTCTGCCGCTCCAGCGGCTCGGAGATGGCGTACTGGTTGTTCTGGCAGAAGAACACCAGCGGGGCGTTGAAGACGCTGGCCCAGACGAACGACTCGTTGACGTCGCCCTGGCTGGTGGCGCCGTCGCCGAAGTAGGCGATGACCGCCTCGCCGTCCTCGCCGCCGGTCTTGCCGTCCATGGCGACACCCATGGCGTACCCGGTCGCGTGCAGGGTCTGCGCCCCGATCACGATCGTGTACATGTTGAACTTGAACTCGTTCGGGTCCCAGCCGCCCTGGTCGACGCCGCGGAACAGGCCCAGCGGCATGATCGGGTCGATGCCGCGGCAGTAGAGCACGCCGTGCTCGCGGTAGGTCGGGAAAGCCATGTCCTGGGTACGCAGCGCCCGGCCGGAGCCGACCTGCGCCGCCTCCTGACCCAGCAGGCTGGCCCACAGGCCCAGTTCGCCCTGGCGCTGCAGGGCGGTGGCCTCGGCGTCGAGCTTGCGCACCAGGACGAGATCGCGGTAGAGCCCGCGGTACTCCTCGTCGGTGAAGTCGACGCGGTACTCGGTCCCGTCCGGGCCGAGCGCGGTCTCGATCCGCTCACCTTCCGGCGTGAGCAGCTGTACGAGTTCCGGTTCACCGGCCGCGGCGGCGCGCCTGGTGCGGGGTGCGGCCCGCTTGCTGCGGGTGGTGGCCCCGGGGTCGCCCTTTGCCATCCGTCTCTCCCTGTCTGTCTGCGCCGGCGCCGGGGGTTACCCGAGCCGAGCACCTCGTGCGCCCGCCCGGCTGATGCCGGGTCGGTCCCTGGCGACCGCGCCTGACCCCGGTAGGGGTTGCCGCGCGGCGTGAGCCGGAGTCGGTCGGTGACAGACCCAGGCCCGGGAGCGCCGGCGCCGTTCCGCACCAGCCGCGGGGTACGCGGAGGTGGCGGCTGCGTTGCCGTCGTGTCTGAATGATTGCAGAGGAGGTGAGCGGGCCCACAGTATGGCCTCCTTGGTGGGTGAGGTTCCATCGTCTTCATGACGGATAGCCGTCTTTGTCCCCAGTGGCGGGATCGGCTGACGTACAAAATGTGTGTCGACACGCGGTTGCGACTGGTGAACTGAGCGTCACTGGGTCAAGCTTGCGGTGAGCTGTTGCGCGGCATTTGTCCGAATATCCGCGCGTGCTCTCCGTCCCCGTTCGCGCGTGAGGAGTCTGCCGGTGTCCGAACCAGAGGGTCCCCCCGGCTCACCCTTCCTCGGCCGGCACCGGGCGTTGCCCGCTTCCCCGTACCGCCGGGTGGTCGGCGCGCACCGAGCCCCCGGCGCGGGTGGACCCAGCCGGGGCTACCTGCTCACCGTGGCGCTGCTCGCCGGCACCGCGTCGATGCCGATCCTCGCCGCGGTCAGCACCGGATCGGCGACCGTGGGCAACAGCGCGCTCCCCGACACCAGCACCCCGTTCCTGCCGACGCCCTCGGTCGGGCCGGTGGTCATCCCGCCGCCCCAGGCGACCCAGCGCGCCGCGCCGTCCACGCCCACGCCCGCGGTCGACGTCACCTCCGTACCCCCGGCGCGTCCGGTGCTCCCCGCCGCGCCGAGCCTGCCCGACGACAGCGACCTGACCGCCCGCCACCGGTCCCGGCCGGTGGCCGCGCCGCCACCACCGTCCACGCCGGTCCGGCCCACCCCGGTCCGCCCGCCGCGGCCGTCCCCGGTGCCCTCGCCGTCACCGTCGCACTCGCCCTCCGATCCGGGTACGCCGACGCCCGAGCCGAGCCCCAGCCCTGAGCCGTCCGCCACGTCAGTCGAGCCGACGCCTTCGACGGGTTCGTCCGACCCGTCCGGCCCATCGGGTACGTCCGGCCCTGCTGATCCGTCCGGCCCTGCTGATCCGTCCGGCCCTGCTGACCCGTCCGGCCCTGCTGATCCGTCCGGTCCCGCCGATCCGTCCGGTCCTGCCGAGCCGTCCGGTCCTGCCGAGCCGTCCGCCACATCCGCTACCGCCGATCCGTCCGGTCCCGCCGAGTCGTAGGGTCCTGCCGAGCCGTCCGCCACATCCATTACCTCCGAGCCGACCAGCCCGTTCGGCTCCCTCCCAGCCGTAGGTCACCTCGTCGGGCTCCACCGCCGAGCCGACGTCACGCACCTGCCGCCAGGAACCGTGGTCCCGCGCCCGCCCCCTCATGATCGACACCACTCCGGCGTAGTGGTGCAGTCCCGACCGGCCCGATGCAGCCACTTCGCCGAGATGGTGTCGATCAACGAGGTTGTGGGTCTTCCCGGGACCTGCCCCTGCCAAGGCGGCCGGGGTGGTCCGGAGCGCGCAGGCCACATGATCGACACCATTACACCGTGGTGGTGCGGTTCCGACCGGCCCGATGCCGACACCTCCCCGAGATGGTGGATCAACGAGAGGGAGGCAGGGCAGGGCAGGCGCATGATCGACACCACTTCCCCGTGGTGGTGTGGTCACGACTGGCTTGATGCAGCCACTTCGGGGAACTGGTGGGTCAACGGGGCGTGGGGTGTCCAGGGGCATGCCCTGACGTGCGCGGGTGGTCTGGGGCGCAGCCTGCATGATCGACACCACTTCGCCGCGGTGGAGTGGTTACGACCGGCCTGATATAGCCACTTCGCCGAGATGGTCTGGATCAATGAGGGCGTGGGGTGTTCAGGGGCATGCCCTGGACGTGTGCGGGGTGGACCGGAGGGCGCAGGCCACATGATCGACAACACTTCGGCGTGGTGGTGTGGTCACGACCGGCTTGATCCAGCCACCTCGCCGAGATGGTGTCGATCAACGCGGTCCGGGGGCACGCCCTCACGTCGGGCGGTGATCCGGGCCGGCTTTCGCATGATCGACCACCACTTCGGCGAAGTGGCTGGATCAGACCCGTCGCGACCACGCCACCTCGCCGAGGTGGCGGCGGTCATGCGGGCGTTACTGGCTAGGCCGGGTCGTCGGTCAGGCGGTGGCGGTTCGCCTCGATCCAGGCGTTGAGCGCCTCCGGGTCGTCCGGATCCACGCCGTCCGCCATGAGCTGGGCCACCGCCGCGGTGGCCGGGCTGCGCCGTTCGCCGGTGCTGTAGAGCCGGGCGAACTCCGGGACCATCTCGGTGATCGCCTCGTCCGTCCGGGCGGCGGCCGACTGCGACAGCCCGCGCTGGCGGGCCGCGTACGCCGCCCAGGCGCGCAGCACCCGGGGCAGCATGGCCGCGTCGTCCATGTCCAGCACGGCCCGGCGGTGCACCCAGTCGAGCAGGAACAGCTCGGCGACCATCGGGCTCCACCGCATCGGGTCGGCGTCCGGGAAGCTGGCCGCGTGGTCGAGCAGCAGGCCGAGGCAGAAGTGCAGCGAGGCAAGCTCGCCGTCGGCCACCTCGGGCAGGCCGAACCGGGTCGCCTCGGGCGAGTCGACGAACGCGCGTACCAGACGGGTGCGCTCCTCGTCGGTGGGCGGCGGCACGACAGCCGGCCCGGCCGGCGGGGTCGGCCCGGGCAGGACGGCCAGCCGCGCGCCCACGAGCGCCCGGTCGGTGGCCAGTGAGCCCTGTGCGGGCAGCTCGGTGAGGTCGTCGGTGACCGCCAGGTGGCGGCTCACCTCGGCGTGCATCCGGGCCGGGTCCTCGGTACGGAACCAGGTGAACTCGTCCTCGGTGCAGATCTCCCGGGCCTGCTCCACGATCCGGGCCGCCGGGCCGCCGACGAAGACGTCCTTGGTGATGCCGATGTTGTGGTCGACCAGTGCCACCAGCGCGTGCTCCGGCCCGCCCTGCTCCTCGTCGTCGTAGGCGAACGTGGCGAGGTAGGACGTCTGGTCGCCGTACACGTCGCCGTACGCCCAGGCGCCTGTGACGTGCACCCGGCCGAGCTGGGCGGTCCACGTCGGGGCGTACGCGCCGGGCCGGACCCGGGCGGCGCCCTCGGCGTCGGGCACCAGGGCGGCGAAGACGGCGCGCAGTGTGGTCGCGGCGGCGCTGCGCCGTCGGGACGTGGCGGCGAGGAAGCCGGTGACGAACTCGCGGACGGCCTGTTCCCGGTCGTGCTCCGCGACGGCGTAGACGCTGCCCAGCAACGCGGCGCCGAGCATCTCCGCGTCCAGGGCCGAGTCGAGCCTCGTCACGTCGCGCGCGGCGTGCAGCACCGCGTCGTAGGGGGTTTGTGGCGTGGCCATGCATCGACCCTACGCCGCGCGAGCCGCCCCCACACCGGTCAGCGCGCCGGGTTCAGCGCCGCTCGGCCTCGCGCAGCGCCTCCCGGGCCGTGCCGTAGCGGGTCAGCACCGCCCACACCGGGTCCAGCACGTACTTCTCGCCGACGCTGCCCACCGAGGTGAGCAGGCGTCGCTCGGCGCGCGCCCGGGCCCGCCGGGCCGCCCATCCGACCACCGGCCGGGTCAGCGCCGCGATCAGCAGCCCGGCCAGCAGGCCACCGAGCAGCAGGACGGTGGGCCACGGGACCACGCCGAGCGTCGGGTGTTCCAGCGGCGGCAGGCCGAGCAGGCGCACCGCGTACCCGAGGAGCAGCCAGACCAGGCCGGCCAGCGCGGTGAGGGTGACCACCCACTGGAGCACGCCGACCACCCGCCACCAGGCCGGCCGGCGGTCCATGCCCAGGTCGGTCGCGGCGACCGCGTGGTCGAGCGCGCCCGGCAGGTCGGTCTGCCGGGACCGGGCCGCGGCGGTCACCGCGTTCGGCCACGGCACCGGCAGACCGGCGCCGTGCCGGTCGGCCACCGCGCGGATCGCCAGCGTCAGCGACGAGCGCTGCGCGGCCGTCGGATCGGGTACGGAGGTGGCCGCGACCAGGCTATCCGCCGGCGCGTCCGGGTCCCGCCCGGGCAGGTGCAACCGGCGCAGCGGGTCCGGTCGCAGCTTGCGCCAGCTCCGCAGCAGCGGCCAGCCGGTGTTGCTGACGGCCCGGTGCCGGTACGCACCCTCGACCGCCTGAGCCACAGTCGGCACCCCGGCCGCACCGGCCAGCGCCCGGGTCAGCTCCTGTGCCGAGGCGTCACCGGGCCTGGTGCTCGGCGGTTCCGGCCCGACGAGCGGTTCCAGGTCGGCCACGACGGCGTCCACGTCGCCGGAGAGCCGGCGCAGGGCGGCCTGCCGTTCGGCGACCGTACGCTCCAACTCGGCCCGCAGGCCGCTGAGCCCGTTCGGGTCCACCGCTACCGTCGGCAGCAGCGGCACCCCGCCCAGCCCGTCGGCGTCGAGCAGCCGGCGCAGGTCGTCGAGGACCTTGGGCAGCTCGGTCGGGTGCAGCCGGTCGGCCTGGTTGAGCACCACGACGGTGACGTCCTTGTGCCTGTGGAACTCGCGCAGATAGCTGGTGTGGATCACGCGGTCCGCGTACTTCTGTGGGTCTACCACCCAGACCACCAGGTCGACCAGGCCCAGCAGGCGGTCCACCTCCAGCCGGTGGCCGTGCTGCACCGAGTCGAAGTCGGGCAGGTCGAGCAGGACGAGGCCGTGCAGCATCGACTCGTCGTCGCCGTCCAGCGGGCTCTCCCGGACGAACCGGTGCCGGGGCAGCACGCCGATCCAGTCGAGCAGCCGGACCGCGCCGTCCAGCGGACCCCACACGCAGGCGTGCGCGACGCCGGTGGTCGGCCGGCGCACCCCGACCGGGGAGAGGTCGAGCCGGGCCAGCGAGTTGAACAGGCTCGACTTGCCGCTGCCGGTCGCGCCGGCCAGCGCCACCACCGTGTGCCGCCCGGAGAGGGCGAGCCGGTCACCGGCCCGCTCGACCACCGTGTGCGCGGCGACCAGCTGGGCGTCGGGCACGTCACCGTCCACCGCGCTCAGGAACCGCTGGATCGCCTGGAGGCGCTCGATCAGCACGTCCGGGTCGACCCGCTGCTCGCCGCGCAGCGCGTCACGCATCCGTCCGACGACGTTGCTCACGGTGCCTTCCTTGCTCGCGGCTGCTCGGTGGTGGCCGGGAACAGGCCGCTGCGGTGCCGGGCCCGCTCGACCTCCAGGGCGGCCCAGCGCAGCGCCGCGCCGGCGTTGTCGGCCGGGCGTTCGGCCTCGGTGCGGGCCAGGAAGCGCTCGGCCTCCTCGGCCAGCAGCTTGCCGACCCGGTCGAGCAGGTCGACGCGGGCCTTGCGGGACAGGTTCCGCACCGCCTGGTCGCCGAAGATCGCCTGGAGCACTGTCTGCCCGGCGACCGCGGTGCCGGTGCCGGCCGCGACCTCCAGCCCGGTGGGGATGAACGCGGTGGAGGCGAACACGCCGATCATGACGACGAGGCCGGTGGCGTTCACCGCGTACGCCGCGGTGCGGGCCACGAAGCGCCGGTCGCCGCCCTCGACCCGGACCAGCTCCAGCACGCCGCGCTGCCAGTCGCGGACCAGCTGCTCGGCCCGCTGCGGCAGGTCGGCCGCGGCGTGGGCCAGGTCCGGCTCCAGCAGCGCCGCGCCGGCCGGGTGCGCCTTCCAACCGGTGTACGCGTTCTCCGCCGCATCGTCGGCCACCCCGCGCAGCAGCGTGACGAGCTGCGACTCGATCGCGGTACGCAGTTCCGCGGCGGGCGCGGGCCGCCCGGTGACCGCCGCGACGACCCGGTCCCGCAGCCGGCCGATCCGTGCCTCCAGGCCCCGGAAGAACTCGCCGGTGCCGATGAACTCCTGCCAGCGGGCCAGCACCTCGCCGCGCAGCAGCCGGCCGTCCCTGAGCCCCTGGTCGACTGTCCGTTCCGCGCCCCGGTACGCGGCCCGTACCCGCTCGTCCAGCGCGTCGGCGGCAGTGCACTGCTCGTCGGCGGCCTCGGCGAGCTCCTCCACCACCGGGTGCAGCGCGGCCAGCGCGCCGTCGAGCGTCTGCCGGACCACCGCGGCGCGGGCGTCGGCGTCGGCGGCGAGCCGGGTGAACCAGTCGCTGAGCGGCGCGGTGATCCGGTCCGGCAGCAGCCCCTGCCCGTCCACCCAGGTCTCCGGCAGGACGAACAGCGGCGCCGCGCCGAGTTCCTGCTCGGCGAGCATCTCGGACAGGTGGGCGGCGACCTCGTCGGCTGCCTCCGGGGGTACCCGGTCCAGCACCATCGCCACCGCCGTGCCCCGGGCGCGGGCGCTGCGCAGCAGCTCCCAGGGGACGGCATCGGCGTACCGGGCGGCGGTGGTGACGAACAGCCAGAGGTCGGCGGCGGCGAGCAGTTGCCCGGCGAGCGCCCGGTTGGCGTCGACCACGGAGTCGATGTCGGGCGCGTCGAGGAAGGCCAGGCCGGGCGGGAGCGCCGGGGCGGTGACCAGGTGCAGGGTGCCCGGCTGTTCGCTCGGCTCGGTGGTGCGGGTCAGGCCGGGCAGCAGCTCGCCCTGGCGGAACCAGGACGCGTCGCTGGGGCTGCACACCAGCACCGGTGAGCGGGTGGTCGGGCGGAGCACCCCGGCCGCGCTGACCCGTGCCTGGACCAGGCTGTTGACGAGCGTCGACTTGCCCGCGCCGGTGGAGCCGCCGACGACCACCAGGAGCGGGGCGTCGAGCCGGGCCAGGCGGGGAAGCAAATAGTCGTCGAGCTGGTCGGTGAGGCTCGTGGCGGCGTGCCGGGCCGGCTCGGCCGAGGGGAGGGCGAGCGGGAAGCGGGCCGCGCCGATCGCCGACCGCAAGCCGGCAAGCGCGGCGGGCAGGCCCTCCGCGGCTTGCGCAGGCTGGTCGGCTCCGGTGCGGGCTGCGACGGCGGGCGCGCCGGCACTGGTGGCGGAATCGCCATGCGTCGTCACCGCTAAAGCGTGCCCGACCGACGCAAGGTAAGACAACCGGGCAGTAGTAACGGTCGGGTTGCGCCGGGTCCGCTCAACCTCGACTTGCGGATTGGCGATGGCGTGGCACTATTGAGTCAAGTTCACTCAACTTGTGGTGCGGCTGCTTCCGGGCGGCCCCCCGGGCAGGCCGTCTGACCTGCTCACCCGTTACGAAGCGAGGAAGCGAACATGGCACGTGCGGTCGGCATCGACCTCGGCACGACGAACTCCTGCGTCAGCGTTCTCGAGGGCGGTGAGCCCACCGTCATCGCCAACGCAGAGGGCTCGCGTACGACTCCCTCGATCGTCGCGTTCGCCCGCAACGGCGAGGTGCTCGTCGGTGAGGTCGCCAAGCGCCAGGCGGTGACCAACCCCGACCGGACCATTCGCTCGGTCAAGCGGGAGATCGGCACCAACTGGACCGTCGACATCGACGGCAAGAAGTACACCCCGCAGGAGATCTCGGCCCGCACGCTGATGAAGCTGAAGCGGGACGCCGAGGCGTACCTGGGCGAGCAGATCACCGACGCGGTGATCACCGTCCCGGCCTACTTCAACGACGGGCAGCGCCAGGCCACCAAGGAGGCCGGTGAGATCGCCGGCTTCAACGTGCTGCGGATCGTGAACGAGCCGACCGCGGCCGCCCTGGCGTACGGCCTGGACAAGGGTTCCAAGGAGCAGACCGTCCTGGTCTTCGACCTCGGCGGCGGCACCTTCGACGTGTCGCTGCTGGAGCTGGCCGAGGGCGTGGTGGAGGTCAAGTCCACCAGCGGTGACAACCAGCTCGGCGGTGACGACTGGGACCAGCGCATCATCGACCACCTGGTGAAGACGTTCCGCGGCGAGCACGGCATCGACCTCTCGCAGGACAAGATGGCGATGCAGCGGCTCAAGGAGGCGGCCGAGAAGGCCAAGATCGAGCTGTCCGCCGCCACCACCAGCAACATCAACCTGCCGTACATCACCGCCGGTTCGGCCGGCCCGCTGCACCTCGACGTGACGCTGAGCCGCGCCGAGTTCCAGCGCATGACGCAGGACCTGCTGGACCGCTGCAAGGGCCCGTTCGAGCAGGCCGTCAAGGACGCCGGGATCAAGATCTCCGACGTCGACCACGTCATCCTTGTCGGCGGCTCGACCCGGATGCCGGCCGTCACTGACCTGGTCAAGCAGCTCACCGGCCGTGACCCGAACAAGGGCGTCAACCCGGACGAGGTCGTCGCCGTCGGCGCCGCGCTCCAGGCCGGTGTGCTCAAGGGCGAGGTCAAGGACGTCCTGCTGCTCGACGTGACCCCGCTGAGCCTGGGCATCGAGACCAAGGGCGGCATCTTCACCAAGCTCATCGAGCGCAACACCACCATCCCGACCAAGCGCTCCGAGGTCTTCACCACTGCCGACGACAACCAGCCGTCGGTGCTGATCCAGGTGTTCCAGGGCGAGCGGGAGATCGCCGCCTACAACAAGAAGCTCGGCACCTTCGAGCTGACCGGTCTCCCGCCGGCCCCGCGCGGCGTGCCGCAGATCGAGGTCACGTTCGACATCGACGCCAACGGCATCGTGAACGTGCACGCCAAGGACCTGGGCACCGGCAAGGAGCAGAAGATGACGATCACCGGCGGCTCCTCGCTGCCGAAGGACGACATCGAGCGGATGCGCCGGGACGCCGAGGAGCACGCCGACGAGGACAAGCGCCGCCGCGAGGAGGCCGAGACCCGCAACGTGGCCGAGGCGCTCCAGTGGCAGACCGAGAAGTTCCTCGCCGAGAGCGGCGACAAGCTGCCCAGCGAGAACCGTGACCAGCTCAACGAGGCGCTCGGCGAGCTGCGCAGCGCGCTCGGCGGCCAGGACATCGAGAAGATCAAGTCCGCGCACGAGAAGCTGGCGCAGGTCTCCCAGCAGGCCGGCTCGCTGCTCTACGCCCAGCAGCAGGAGGGCGAGCAGGCTGCGCCGGGCGGCGCGGCCGGGCCGGGCGCCGGCGCGGGTGCGGCCGGTGGCCCGAAGGCCGGTGGCGACGACGACGTGGTCGACGCGGAGATCGTGGACGAGGACAAGAAGTGACATCCGGTCCCGGACACGATTCGCACGGCAGAGGGATGAGGTAACCGCATGACGGACAAGCCACGTGCGGCCGACCCGGGTGCCACCGGGTCGGCGCCGGGCGCCGGCAAGCACGCCGGCGACGAACCCCGGGTCGTCATCCGCGACAAGCGCAAGCTCGGCAAGGTGACCGAGCAGCCGGCGAACAACGTCTCGGCGGCGGACGCCGCCGCCGACGCGCCCGCCGAAGGGCTGGTCGAGGAGGCCGAGGTCGTGGTCGACGAGATCGGCGGCGAGGCCGAGGTCAACGGGCCGACGGTGGTCGACTCCCCGGCCGAGCCGAGCGGGGAGACCGAGGCGAGCGCGCCGCTCGGCGCCGAGCTGGAGTCGCTCCGTACCGACCTGGAGGAGCGCACCCGCGACCTCCAGCGGGTCACGGCGGAGTACGCCAACTACCGCAAGCGGGTCGACCGGGACCGCAACCTGGTCCAGGAGCAGGCCACCGGGGCGGTGCTCAGTGCGCTGCTGCCGATCCTGGACGACCTGGACCGGGCCCGCGAGCACGGCGATCTGGTGGGCCCGTTCGGCAGCGTGGCCGAGCAGCTCACCGGCGCGCTGGGCAAGTTCGGCCTGACCGCCTTCGGCGAGAAGGGCGACCCGTTCGACCCGACCCGGCACGAGGCGGTGGCGCACCAGACCTCGGCCGACGTGACCGAGTCGACCTGCGTGCAGGTCATGCGCCGGGGTTACCAGCTCGGCGAGCGGCTGCTGCGGCCCGCCATGGTCGCGGTCGCGGACCCGGAGTAGTGCCGACCCGTGACGTCCCGCCCGCCCGCACCGGGCGGGCGGGACGGCCGGGCTTCGACCCGTGGAAGGGGGTGGACCGGTGAGTTCCAAGGACTGGATCGAGAAGGACTACTACGCCGCGCTGGGCGTGGAGAAGTCCGCCTCCTCCGACGAGATCAAGAAGGCGTACCGCAAGCTGGCCCGGGAGTCGCACCCGGACCACAACCCCGGCGACACCGGGGCCGAGGAGCGGTTCAAGACCGTCTCCGAGGCGTACGCGGTGCTGGGCGACGAGAAGAAGCGACGCGAGTACGACGAGATGCGCTCGCTGTTCGGCTCGGGCGCCTTCCGGCGCAACGCCCGTGGCCCGGGCCAGCCGGGCGGCGTGCCGTTCGACGTCTCCGACCTGTTCGGCGGCGGCGCGGGCGGCGGCGACACCCGGTTCGGCGGTGGCGGCTTCACCGACCTGTTCAGCTCGATCTTCTCCGGCGGCGGCGGTGGCGGCGCGGCGCGCCCGCGCGGCCCGGCGCGTGGCCGGGACGTCGAGACCGAGGTGGCGCTGGACTTCTCCGACGCGGTCCGCGGCGTCACGCTGCCGCTGACTCTGCGCGCGCCCGGCGTCTGCGACACCTGTCACGGCAACGGCGCGAAGCCGGGTACCCAGCCGGTGGCCTGCCCGGTCTGTCACGGCGCCGGGGTGACCACCCGCAACCAGGGGTCGTTCAGCTTCTCCGAGCCGTGCCGCAACTGTCAGGGCGTCGGCACGATCGTCGAGGAGAAGTGCCCGGAGTGCCACGGCACCGGCGGGGTCACCAAGACCCGCACGCTCAACGTGCGCTTCCCCGCCGGGGTGGCCGACGGGCAGCGGATCCGGCTGGCCGGCCGGGGTGAGCCCGGCGAGCGGGGCGGTCCGGCGGGCGACCTGTTCGTGCAGGTGAAGGTCCGCCCGGACGAGCTGTTCGGGCGCACCGGGGACGATCTGACCCTGAACGTCCCGATCACGTACGCCGAGGCGGTTCTCGGCACGGACCTGCGCGTACCGACCCTGGACGGGACGGTGACGCTGCGGGTGCCACCGGGTACGCCGAGCGGGCGGGTGCTGCGCGCCCGCGGCATGGGCGTCGTACGCAAGGACGGCCGCGCCGGTGACCTGCTGGTCACGCTCGACGTGGTGGTTCCGGCGAAGGTCTCGGACGAGGCGCGGGCGGCGCTGGAGACCTTCGCGGCGCAGACTCCGCCCGCCGCGCGGGAACATCTCGACGCGCGGGTACGTCGATTCAGTTGACGGCGGCAGCGGAGGTGAGCGGGCATGTCGGAGGGTTACGTCGGCTCAGGTGACCCGGCCTACGAGGCCAAGGTCTTGATGATCTCGGTGGCTGCGCGGATGGCGGGGATGCACCCCCAGACGCTGCGCCAGTACGACCGGCTCGGCCTGGTGCAGGCGGGCCGGGCGTCCGGCGGTGGTCGCCGGTACAGCGTCCGGGACGTGGTGCTGCTGCGCGAGGTGCAGCGGCTCAGCCAGGACGACGGGATCAACCTGGCCGGGGTCAAGCGGATCATCGGGCTGGAGCGGCTGCTCGAAGAGGCGCAGCAGCGGGTGGCCCGCCTGGAGGCGGAGCTGGACGCCGCGTACCGGCGGATCGCCGAGCTGGAGTCGCTCGGTGGCTTTCCCCGCGGCGATCTCGTGCCGACCAACCGCACGTCCACCGCGCTCGTCGTGTGGCGACCGCGCCGCGCTCCCGACCGCTGACCTTCACCGGAAGGCCGGCGCGCCCCGCTCCCCCGGGGCCGCGCCGGCCTTCGTGCGTCCACGGTTCGGGGCGCTCGTCGGAGGAAAGCGGGATGCGGCAGGGCGCTGTCGACTAGGCTCGCCGGTAGGGCTAAAACCCCTAAATCGGACGCCGAGCTGGCAGGGGGAGCCATGGCGGAACCGGCGAAGAAGGTGGCGGAACGCGCCGAGGAACGGCTGGAGAAGGTGGCCGAGAACGTCCGCGAGCGGTTCGACCGGGTCACCGAGGGACGCTTCAGCGACAAGGTCAAGGAAGGGCGCTTCGCCGACCAGACGGACCACGGCGTGGACCGGGCCCGGGACGACGAGAGGCGCAAGAAGCAGGGCGGGTCGACCTGACGATCCGCCGACGTGCGGGCCGGGATCCACGGGGGATCCCGGCCCGTTCGTGTGCTCGGGATCGCGGCCCGTTCGTGTTCCCGGGGAGGCGACGCGTCAGAGGCGGCGGTTCTCGCGGACCAGGCCGCCCTCGCACCAGTCCCGGTAGACGAAGAGGTCCGGCCGGGCGAGCAGCACGCGGCTGTTGTGCGCCCAGTTGCGCATCAGGTCGTCACCGGCGCGTTCGGCCTGCTCGACCAGCTTGCGGAACCGGCGCTTGGGATGGGCACGGAAGTTCGTCCGGATGCCGTCGGCGGCGTAGATGTAGAGGCAGTGCAGCGTGAACCGGCGGGCCGGGCAGCCCTGATCCATCGCCAGGTCGAACAACGTCTGGACCAGGTGGTCACCGGCGACCAGCAGGTCCCAGTCGGGCGGCATCGAGGTCAGCGGCACCGAATCCGGTTGATAGGCCCACGCCCGGAGTTCGGCGGGCGAGGGATCGACCGGATTGGCGAAGCCGTGGAACGTCTCTTCCTGCACGCTCACCGGCCGACCTTCCGCTTGCGCTGGCGGGGGCACCGGCCACCCGCGGACCCTGGCTGCTGGGCCGAAACGTTAACGCGGCTGAGCGGAGCAGTGGTAGACCTTCCGGGGATCAATTTGACAACGCCGGGCCGGATCTGCCTGTGGCAGGTCTGGCCCGGCGCGTGTCAGTCCCCGGTCGGCGCGGGCAACGCCGCTGCCGCACGGGCGGCGGCGGCGCGGGTGCGCAGCCACTGCTTGAACCACTGGGTGTCGGGCAGCCGGGCGAGCAGCGGCCCGGTCACCACCGTGATCAACACGTACGCGGTGGCGAGCGCCGCCAGCTTCGGGTTCACCGGGTAGGCGGCCGCGACTGCGAGTCCGGCGATGACGATGGAGAACTCGCCGCGCGGTGTCAGCGCCAGGCCGGCCCGCCAGCGACCGGGCTCGGCGATCCCTGCCCGGCGGGCGGCCAGGTAGCCGGTAGCCACCTTCGTCGCCATGGTGACCACTGCAAGCACCAGCGCGGGCAGCAGCACCGGCGGCATGTCCAGCGGGTTGGTGACCAGCCCGAAGAACACGAAGAAGACAGCGGCGAAGAGATCCCGCAGCGGGGAGAGCAGTTCGGTGGCGTGGTGCGCAACCGGCCCGGACAACGCGATGCCGACCAGGAACGCGCCGACCGCGGCGGAGACCTGGAGCTTTGCCGCGACGCCCGCGACGAGCAGGGTCAGGCCGAGCACCCCGAGCAGGAGCGCCTCCGGGTCCTTGGCCGACAGCGCGGCGGAGATCAGGTGGCCGTACCGGATCGCCACGGCCAGCACCACGACGACGGTGAACACCGCGATGGCGAGCGCGATGCCGCCCTTCATGAGGCCGACCCCGGCGAGCAGCGCGGTGACCAGCGGCAGGTAGAGGGCCATCGCCAGGTCCTCGATCACGAGGACGGAGAGGATCACCGGCGTCTCCCGGTTACCGACCCGGCCCAGGTCGCCGAGCACCTTGGCGATCACGCCCGAGGACGACACCCAGGTGACGCCTCCGAGCACCACTGCGGCGACCCAGCCCCACCCGAGCAGCAGCGCGAACCCGAAGCCGGGCAGCGCGTTGAACACCGCGTCGATCAGACCGGCCGGCGCGGCCGAGCGGAGGTTGCCCACCAGTTCGTTGGCGCTGTACTCCAGGCCGAGCATGACCAGCAGCAGGATCACGCCGATCTCGGCGCCGACGGCGAAGAACTCCTCGCTGGCGTTGAGCGGCAGCAGGCCACCGTGCCCGAACGCCAGGCCGGCGAGCAGGTAGAGCGGGATGGGCGAGACACCGACGCGACGGCTCAGCCGGCCGAGCAGGCCGAGCAGGAGCAGCAGCGCACCGACCTCGATGAGCAGGATTGTGGTTTCGTGCATACGCGTCAGACGTCCGGGTCGGTCTCGGCGAGGATCGCGGTGACGCCGTCGAGCCCCTGACGGGTACCGACCACGACGACCACGTCGCCGGCTTCGAACCGGAAGGTGGGATCCGGCGAGACGTTCACCGTGCCCTGACGCAGCACGGCGACGATCGACGCGCTGGTCCGGGTCCGGGCCTTGGTGTCACCCAGCCGCTTGTTGACGTACTTCGACCCCGCCGGGATGGCGATCTGCTCGGTCAGCAGCCCGGCGGCCTGCTCGCGCAGCCCGGAGAGCTGACCCAGCATCAGCGACGCGCCGAGGATGTCGGCGAGCGCCTCCGCCTCGTCGTCCGTGAGGGGGATGTCGTGCTGGCAGGAGTCGGGATCTTCCGGGTCGTACAGGACCAGGTCGCGACGGCCATTGCGGTGGGAGACCACACCGAGCCGGCGGCCGGACTCCGTCATCAGGTCATGACGTACGCCGATACCTGGCAGGGCGGTCTGCTCGACACGTACTCGCACGCGGGTGAGGCTACTCCGGGCGCGCACGTGCCGCGTGCGGGGCCGAACTGCAGACTGGTCGATATGGCTCGGACGGCTCGTCTATGTCCGTTCGGCCACGAACACGCCGACACCTTCGAGCGTCTCGGTGAGGCCGGTCGCGCGCAGGATCATCATCGCCTTGCCGACGACGGTGTCGGAGACGGCGTACTCCTTGCACAGTTGAGCGCGGCTCGGCAGCTTGGTGCCGGGCGGCCACTCTCCCGAATCGATCTTGCTCTTCAGTTCGTCTGCGAGCACTTGGTACTGCTGCTTGGGCATACACACTCCCCGGATGGCACGCCCATTCGACCATGCAACCACCTCCAACCTCAAGCAATTGTGGGTCGGTCGTTGACCTACGACTGGTACCGATTGTAGGTTGCTGACGAACGCTCCCGGATGGCACCTGGAGCTTTCCCGGGTCGGGGCGGGCATCCCCCGTGGCTCGTCCCGACCCCCCGCCCTCTGCGAGAAGGGACAGTGTCGTGCGCAATCTCCTGCGAATAGGTCCGAAGCGGCGCAACGCGGGCCCGCCCCACTCCGCGCCGGTCGGCGCCTACCGCTCCGCGTCGTACCTTCCGCTCCGCCCCTGGCAGGTGCGGGGCCGCCGCTTCGCGACGTGCCGGCGAGGGTTGGACCCGGCCGAGGTCGCCGCGTTCCTCGATCGCGTGGCCGGGGACCTCGCCGCCGCGTACGCCGAAGTCGCCCGGAGCAGTGAGGAGACGGCCCGGATCAAGAGCGCCCTGCGTGAGTGGCAGTCCCGTCAGGCTCCCTCGATGCGCGACCTGGCCGGGCGGCCGTGACCGGGCGGTACGTGATTCATCTGCCGGTGCGCGCGGCGGACCTGGCTCGGGCGAAGATGCTCGGCCGCACGGCCGGCCGGTCGTTGGCGTTCCTCGCGGTGGTGGAACTGGGCGGGATCACCGTGTCGACGGAGGACGACCAGGCCGTACGCCATTGGGTGTTCTGCGACCGCAAGCTGGACGGCGGCCGGCGTTGCGTGCTGCGCGCCGACCACGAGACGCCCTGCCTCGCGCGCCTCCCGCGTCGCTGAGATCTTGGTACGAAACGGCCCCTCCAGGGGCCGTTTCGTACCAAGATCTCTCCGGCCGGACCGAAGGACGGTGACTCAGGTCACAGGGGTGGAGTTGAGCGGAATAGACTCAACTCTGGTTGTGTCATGTCCAGTGGACACGCCGATCCGGGGGAGCCCATGAACACGGAACGACTCACCACCAAGAGCCGCGAAGCCATCACCGGTGCCGTCGCGCTGGCGAACCAGCGCGGTCACGCCACCGTGGAGCCCTGGCACCTGCTGCTGTCACTGCTGGACACCGAGGGCTCGACCGCCGCGGGCCTGCTGCGTGCCGTCGGGGCCGACCCCGCCGAGCTGCGCCGCGTCGCTCTGCGTTCGGTCGACGCGCTGCCCGCCGCGCGCGGATCGAGCATCGCCGAGCCGACGCTTGCGCGCGAGTTCGTCAACGCCATCGGCGCCGCCGAGCAGATCGCCCGGCCGCTGGGCGACGAGTACACCTCCACCGAGCACCTGCTGGCCGGGCTGGCCCGGGTCGGCGGCGCGGTCTCGGTCGCGCTGAAGAACTCCGGCGCCACCGAGGAGAACCTGGTCGCCGCGTTCCCGACCGTCCGGGGCGGGGACCGCCGGGTCACCACCGCCGACCCGGAGCAGACCTACCAGGCCCTGGCCAAGTACGGCGTGGACCTCACCGCCAGCGCCCGCGACGGCAAGATCGACCCGGTGATCGGCCGGGACTCGGAGATCCGCCGGGTGATCCAGGTGCTGTCCCGGCGTACGAAGAACAACCCGGTGCTGATCGGCGAGCCGGGCGTCGGCAAGACCGCGATCGTGGAGGGCCTGGCCCAGCGGATCGTTGCCGGCGACGTACCGGAGTCGCTGCGGGACAAGAAGCTCGTCTCGCTCGACCTCGGCGCGATGGTCGCCGGCGCGTCCTACCGCGGCCAGTTCGAGGAGCGGCTGAAGTCCGTGCTGGAGGAGATCAAGAACTCCGACGGCCAGGTCATCACGTTCCTCGACGAGCTGCACACAGTCGTCGGCGCGGGCAAGGGCGAGGGCTCGATGGACGCCGGCAACATGCTCAAGCCGATGCTGGCCCGCGGCGAGCTGCGGATGGTCGGCGCGACCACGCTCGACGAGTACCGCGAGCACATCGAGAAGGACCCGGCCCTGGAGCGCCGCTTCCAGCCGGTGCTGGTCGGCGAACCGACCATCGAGGACACCATCGGCATCCTGCGCGGGCTCAAGGAGCGCTACGAGGTGCACCACGGCGTACGCATCACCGACGCCGCCCTGGTCGCCGCCGCCGCGCTCTCCGACCGCTACATCACCGACCGGTTCCTGCCGGACAAGGCGATCGACCTGGTGGACGAGTCCGCGTCCCGGCTGCGCATGGAGATCGACTCGCGCCCGGTGGAGGTGGACGAGATCGAGCGGGCGGTACGCCGCCTGGAGATCGAGGAGATGGCGCTGGCCAAGGAGCCGGACGCCGCGTCCGCCGAGCGCCTGGAGCGGCTGCGCAAGGAGTTGGCCGACAAGCGCGAGCAGCTCACCGCGCTCTCCGAGCGCTGGCAGACCGAGAAGAGCCACATCACCAAGCTCTCCACCGCAAAGGAGGAGCTGGAGCGCCTCGGCGGCGAGGCCGAGCGGGCCGAGCGCGACGGCGAGCTGGAACGCGCCGCCGAGCTGCGGTACGGCCGGATCCCCGCGCTGCGGACCGAGCTGAAGCAGGCCGAGGAGGAGCTGGCCCGGCTCCAGGCCGACGGCGCGATGCTCAAGGAGGAGGTCGGCGCGGACGACATCGCCGCGGTCGTCGCCTCCTGGACCGGCATCCCCGCCGGCCGGCTGCTCGAAGGCGAGACCGCCAAGCTGCTGCGGATGGAGGAGTCGCTGCGCGCCCGCGTGGTCGGCCAGGCCGAGGCGGTCGGCGCGGTCTCCGACGCGGTCCGCCGTGCCCGGGCCGGCGTCGCCGACCCGGACCGGCCGACCGGCAGCTTCCTGTTCCTCGGCCCGACCGGCGTCGGCAAGACCGAGCTGGCGAAGGCGCTCGCCGAGTTCCTCTTCGACGACGAGCGGGCCATGGTCCGCATCGACATGAGCGAGTACGGCGAGAAGCACTCGGTGGCCCGCCTGGTCGGCGCCCCGCCCGGGTACGTCGGGTACGAGGAGGGCGGCCAGCTCACCGAGGCGGTACGGCGCCGCCCGTACTCGGTGATCCTGTTGGACGAGGTGGAGAAGGCGCACCCGGACGTCTTCGACGTACTGCTCCAGGTGCTCGACGACGGCCGGCTCACCGACGGTCAGGGTCGTACCGTGGACTTCCGCAACGCGATCCTGATCCTCACCTCGAACCTGGGCTCGTCGGTGATCAGCGACCTGACGCTCACCGAGAACGAGCGCCGGGAGGGTGTGCTCGCGGTGGTCCGGTCGCACTTCAAGCCCGAGTTCCTCAACCGGCTCGACGACATCGTGGTGTTCGCCGCGCTCCAGGGCGAGGACCTGCGGTCGATCGTGGACATCCAGCTCGACCGGATGCGCCGCCGACTGGCGGACCGTCGGCTGGGCCTGGAGATCACCGACGCCGCCCGGACGTGGCTGGCCGAGCACGGGTACGACCCGATCTACGGCGCTCGCCCGCTGCGCCGGCTGGTGCAGTCGGCGATCGGCGACCAGCTCGCCAAGGCGCTGCTGTCCGGCGACATCCGCGACGGCGACACGGTGCGCGTCGACCTGTCCGACACGAAGGAGTCCCTGGCGGTCACCGCCGCTTGACCCGCTCCACCCCGCGAAGGCCCGGCCCCTCGAGGCCGGGCCTTCGCCCTCCCTCGAGCCCTCGCTCCCCGACCCCGCGCCCCGCCTGCGCCCGCGCGTCGTGCGGTGTTAATAGGGGGCCCTTCCTCTACCGGAGGCGTTAATAAGGGGCCCTTCCTTGCGCTCGGGAGGGGTGAGGGGTGGGCGGCGTGGGCACATAGTGGGGTATGAGCGGGACGTGGGAGCGGGAACTGGACGAGGCGGCGCGGGAACTCGACCGCGCGGACACTCTCGCCTTCGGCGGGGTGGGACTGGCGGGGCAGGTGCTGCCCGCGACCGAGGCGTACCGGCGGCTGGAGCAGGGGTTGCGGGAGCACCCGGAGGCGGCCCGCAAGCGGGTCGACAAGCTGCTCCGCAAGGGTTCGCCGGCCGGTCGGGCGTACGCGGCGACGCTGCTGGAGGCGGTCGACCCGGCCGCCGGGCGGGCGGCGTGGACCCGGCTGCGCGACGACGACGGCGAGTTCACCACGTTCTCCGGCTGCCTGATGGGCCGGGCCACGCTGGGCGAGTATGCGGCTGACCGGCTCGCCGGCCATGCAGGTAACTGAGCGAACACTCAGCGTCCGGGGCTTCAGCAAGCTTGTCCGCGGTTGTTACCGTTCCCGCCGAGCATGTTGGGGGAGGCGGTCGTGAACGGTTCGTTGGCGTACGTGGTGACCACGCTGGGGTGCCTCGTCGGGGTGGCCGGTGTGGTGATCGCCGTGATCGCGTTGCGGAGGTCCCGCTCCGCGTCCGGCCCGAAGACGAAGGCGGCGCCGGGTGACCCGTTCCGGGACCGGGACGCGGACGCGCTGCGCGGTGACCCGCGCGCGCTCAAGCCCGGCGACATCGTCGAGATCCGCTCGGTGCCGTACACCGTGCGCGGCTCGGTGCACCTGGTCGAGGGCGGCTGGAGCTGGGCGGAGCACCTGCTCGACGACGCGGGCGGGGTGAAGCGCTGGCTCTCCGTCGAGTCCGACCCGGATCTGGAGCTGGTGCTCTGGACCAGCGAGCCGGGGGCCACCGTGACGCCGGGCGCCCCGACGCTGGAGATGGCCGGCCGCCGCTACAACTGGGACGAGTCCGGCCAGGCCCGGTACACCGCGACCGAGGGCACCGGCCTCGATCCGCACGGCACCATGCGCTACTACGACTACCAGGCGCCCGGGGGCGCGCGGCTGTCGTTCGAGGCGTACGGGGAGGCCGGCTGGGAGGTCAACCTCGGTGAGGAGCTGCGCCACGCCGAGGTGATGATCTACCCGCAGGGCGGCCCGGAGACGGTGCGCTGACGTGCTCGTCTGCCTGGACGCGCCCTACGTCGACACCAGCGCCGCCGACCTGAGCCTGGCCCTCGGCGGCCCGGAGCTGCCGGCGCTCGCCGTACGCGACATCGACCTGCCCGGGCTGCCCCGGCTGCGGCTGCGCCTGCTCGGCGCCTCCCACCAGGTGGTGCTCGGCGGGCTCACCGAGACCGTCGCCTGCCTGCCCGGCCGCCCGCCGCACCTGCCGGACGCGCTGCACGACGAAACTGCCGGCTACCGGTTCATGGCCACTGTGCTCCGGCCGGACGGCGACGGCCTGCGTACCCGGGTCGCGGCGCTGCGCGCCGAGCTGGCCGAGGACCCGTACGCGCTGATCGGGGTCTTCCCCGGCGACGAGGACGCGGTCACCGCGCTCTCCGTCCGGCCCCGGCCGCCGGACGGCGTGCTCGCCTGGCGCACCTGGCACGTCTACCCCCAGACGAACGAGCTGGTCCTGACCGAGACCGTGGTGGAGGAGCTGTGACGTACCGACGGTGGTTCGTGGTGGGCGTGGCGGTCGCCGTCATCGGCGCGCTCGTCGCCGCCTTCACGATCTTCTACGGCAACTTCTCGCCCCGGGGCTACGTGGAGGACAACTTCTCCCGCGCCTCCGGGCGGGACATCGGCTCGAACGCGATCGCGTACACCTCCAGGAAGACGCCGAGCGAGGTGTCCAAGCAGATCACCGACGCCTGGAGGCCGGCCGACCAGTACGTCGACGGCAGCGGCGTCTACCTGCGCTACGACGACGACTCGGTGGTGATCCTCCCGCTCGCCGTCGGCTCGGTGATCCTGCTGGAGAAGATGACCACCGCCTACCCCCGCTACCACACCGTCGTCGGCAACAGTTGGGGCTGGGGCCGAGGCAGCACGGTGCGGGGCGGCGGCCCCGGTTCCGGTAAGTAGCCCCCTTCGCCCTCTCACCCTGGAGTCTTCTGTGCAGCATCTCGTCACCGATCTGCTGGTCACCCTCGCGTACGGCGTGGTCGGCGTCGTTCTGATGGCCATCGGTTACGTCCTGGTCGACGTGGCCACCCCGGGCAAGCTTCACGAGCTGATCTGGGTCGAGCGCAACCGCAACGCGGCGCTGTTGCTCTCGTCGAACCTGGTCGGGGTGGGCACCATCGTGGTGGCCGCGATCGTGGCCAGCGACAACGATTTCAGGCTGGGGCTGATCGGCGCGGGCGCGTACGGCATCCTCGGCCTGGTGATCATGGCGGTGGCGTTCATGCTGCTCGACGCCGCCACTCCGGGCAAGCTCGGTGAGCTGCTGGTCGATCCGGAGCCGCACCCGGCGGTGTGGGTCTCGGCCACCGTGCACCTCGCCACCGGTGCGATCATCGCAGCCGCAATCATCTGATGGACGGCTGGACCGCCGCGCCGCCAGAGCAGAAGGAGAAGCTCAAGAAGGCGTTCTTCTGGATCGTGGCGGTGATCGTGGTCGCCATCTGCCTCATCGGCGCCTTCGGCCCCGACTCGGACACCTCCGTCCCCGCCCCGACGGCCGACGAGCGCTCCGGCACGGTGCCGATCCTCAAGGCGGCCACCGACAGCCAGGGCATCTGCTACGGCTGGAGGCTGTCCACCCGGTGGGACGACGTGAGCGTCGGCTCCAACCACGGTGACGGCGTGCCCGTCCCCGGCGCGCCGGGCTGCACGCGCTGGATCGAGGTGACCACGATGGTCAGGTACTCCTCCATGACGAGCGAGAACGACGAGGACTCCGTCGTCGTCTCGATCGAGGGTTCGGACGACATCACGTACGCCGACCTCGCCGCGATCGAAACCGGGCTGAGCCGCTTCGGGCTGGACCCGGACGCGTTCCTCGACGACCCGGGCTGGGCCGTCACCCGAGCCGCCACGATCCTGCCGCTGCTCGCCGCCGAGCGAGGGCTCGCCGGACCTGCTGCGGCGCCCACCGCCGCGCCGTCCACCGCCGCCGCGCCGCTGCCGGACGCCGGCAACGACTTCTGGCGGGACCGCTGGATCTACGTGCTCAGCTCGTTCGGCCTGTTCCTGCTCGCCGCGCTGTTCATCGCCGTGGGCGTGCGGCAGCGCCGCAACCACCGGGTACGGGTGCTCGCGCAGCGCGCCGCGGCGGGAGCCGCCGGACGTACCCGGAGCATCCGGTGACCGCCGACGTGGCCGCACGGCCGCGGTGGCGCCTGGCCCGCGCGGCGGTCCTGCTCGCGGTCTTCGTCTGCGCGGCCTGCGGCCTGGTGTACGAGCTGGCGCTGGTCGCGCTCGGCAGCTACCTGATCGGCGACACGGTCGGCCAGGCGTCGATCGTGCTCGGCGTGATGGTCTTCGCGATGGGCGTCGGCGCGCTGGTGGCGAAGCCGTTGCAGTCCCGGGCGGTGGTCTCGTTCGCGGTGATCGAGCTGACCCTGGCGCTGCTCGGCGGCCTGTCCGTGCTCGGCCTCTACGCCGCGTTCGCCTGGCTCGACCTGTACGGCCCGGCGCTCGTCGGCACCGCGTTCGTGCTCGGCCTGCTGATCGGCGCGGAGATCCCGCTGCTCATGGTGATGCTGCAACGCATCCGGGAGCAGTCCGCGGGCAGCGCGGTGGCCGACCTGTTCGCCGCCGACTACGTGGGCGCGCTGCTCGGCGGGCTCGCCTTCCCGTTCCTGCTGATCCCGGTCTTCGGCCAGCTCAAGGGCGCGCTCGTGGTGGGCGCGGTGAACGCGGTCGCCGGTGTGGTGCTCGTCTTCACCGTGTTCCGGGCCGAACTCAGCCGGCGGGCGCGGGCCGCGCTGGGCGCGGCCACCGTCGTGGTCGGCCTGCTTCTCGGGTACGCGTGGGTGACCGCCCACGACTTCGAGGTGACCACCCGCCAGCAGCTCTACCGTGACCCGGTGGTGCACGCCGAGCGCAGCCGCTACCAGGAGATCGTGCTGACCCGCTCGGTGCGCGAGCCCGGCCACGCCGCCACCGACCTGCGGCTGTTCCTCAACGGCGACCTGCAGTTCAGCTCGATCGACGAATACCGCTACCACGAGGCGCTCGTGCACCCGGCGATGCGCGGGGCGCACGGCGACGTGCTGGTGCTCGGCGCCGGGGACGGGCTGGCCGCGCGGGAGATCCTCAAGTACCCGGACGTGCGTTCGGTGACGCTCGTCGACCTCGACCCGGCCGTGGTCGAGCTGGCCCGCCGCGAACCGCAGCTGCGCGGGCTGAACGGCGGCTCGCTCACCGACCCCCGGGTACGGGTGCTCAACCTGGACGCGTTCGCGTGGCTGCGTACCGCCACGGACCGCTTCGACGTGGTGATCGCCGACCTGCCCGACCCGGACGAGACGGCCACCGCGAAGCTCTACACGATCGAGTTCTACACGCTGATCCGGCCGGTGCTGGCCCCCGGCGGGCGGCTCGTGGTGCAGTCCGGCTCGCCCTACTTCGCGCCCCGGTCGTACTGGTCGATCGAGCGGTCGATCCGCGAGGCCGGTTTCGCCACCGTGCCGTACCACGTCGACGTGCCGAGCTTCGGCGACTGGGGCTTCGTGCTCGCCGCGCCGGGTGACGTCGCGCCGGAGCTGGCGCTGCCGGACGACCCGCCGCCGCTGCGCTTCCTCACCCCGGCGGTGCTGGCCGCCGCCGCCGCGTTCCCCGCCGACCGGGCCCGGCTGGACGTGCCGGCCAACACGTTGTTGCGGCCCAGGGTGCTGGACTACGCCCGCGAGGAGTGGCGCGGCTACTAGGTTTCGGGACATGCCACCTGAATCGGCGCGCTACCGGCCGGGGATCGGCTGGCTGGTCCGCCGGCTGCCGACCCGGGCGATCCAGGCGGCGTCCTATCTCCAGGCGTTCGTGCTCTCCGGCGTGGTCACCGTGCTGGCCGTGCGCGCGTACCTGAAGGCCACCGACTATCCGCAGCTCGGCGGCGGCGGACTGCACATCGCGCACGTGCTCTGGGGCGGTCTGCTGCTCGCCGTGGGCCTGGGGATCCCGCTGGTCTTCCTCGGCGGCGGCGCCCGTACCGGCGGGGCGGTCGTCGGCGGCATCGGGTTCGGGCTGTTCATCGACGAGGTGGGCAAGTTCGTCACCACCGGCACTGACTACTTCTACGCCCCCGCCGCCGCCATCATCTACGTCGCGTTCGCGTTGCTGGTCCTGCTCACCCAGGCGGTACGCGGGCGCACCGGCCGATCCCGGCTCACCCCCGCCGAGCGCACCGCCAACGCGCTGGACGTGGTGCTCAGCGGCCTGCCCGCCGGGCTGACCGACAGGCGGCGGATCGCCGTGCTGCGTCTCGTGCAGGGCACCGGACCGGCCACCGAGACCGCAGTGGCGCACCTGCTGGACGCCGTACCCCACCGGGAACCGCCGCCGGTGCGGGTCTGGCAGCGCGCGGCGGAGAGGGCCCGGCGTCTCGCCGCCTGGGCGGCCGGACGCCGCTGGCTGGTCTGGCCGGTGGTGGTCTACCTGGTGGTGGAGCCGGTGCTCACAGTTGTCGCGGTGGTCCTGGACGGCGTCACCGGCCACCTGGACCAGGAACGGGAGTGGGGCGCGGTGCTCGGCGTCAGCGCCACCGCGCTGATCACCGCCGTGCTCGGCCTCTGGGCCGCCTGGCTGCTGCGGCGGAACCGGGCCGAGGCGTTCCGGCTGTTCAAGCTGGCGCTCCTGGTCGACCTGCTGTTCGGGCAGGTCTTCAACTTCACCGTCAACCAGTTCGGCGCGGTCTCCGCGGTCGCGCTCGACCTGGCGCTGCTCGGCGTGGTCACCGCCGAGCACCGACGGCTGCGCCGCGCCGAGGACCGGTGAGCCGTTCCGGCGTGCTGACCTGGTGCGAGATCGCTACGGTGGTCACCTGATCCAGGAAGGGAGAATCATGGCCGATGCTCCGGGCACCGCGCCCCGCGTGCGTCCCAGTGTGGTGACGCTTTCCAGTTGGCTGCTCATTCTCGTCGCCGTGATCCAGGTGGTGAACCTGATCGTGGCGCTGTCCGTCGTGGGCACCGTCCGCGACGTTCTCACCGACGCGTACGCGGGCACCTCGGCCGAGGGCGCCGCCGACATCGCGTACGTGTTCAGCATCGCCACGGCGATCCTGTCGCTGCTGTTCGCGGCCGGGCTCGTCGTGCTCGCGCTGCTGAACAACAGGGGCAAGAACGCCTCCCGGATCACCACCTGGGTGCTGGGCGGCATCCTGTTCTGCTGCACCGGCGGCGGGCTGCTCACCGGCCTCACCGGTGGCATGACCGGCGGCGGCACCACTGGTGACATGCCCAGCCCCGAAGAGATCCAGCGCCGGCTCGACGACGCTCTGCCGTCCTGGTACACCCCGGTCAACCTGCTGCTGGGCCTGGTGGCGCTGCTCGCCCTGCTGGCCGCGCTGATCCTGCTGGCGCTGCCGAAGGCGAACGAGTTCTTCCGCAAGCCCAAGGCCGGCTGGGAGCCGCCGGTTCCGGGCGGCGCGTACCCGGCGGCCCCGGGGCACCCGGGTGAGCCGTCGTACCCGTCGTACCCGGGCCCGACCGGCGACCCGGCGTACCCGCCGGCTCCCGGCACCCCGCCGCCGTCCACGCCGGGCGGTCAGCCGCCGTCGGCCGGTCAGCCGCCGGCCGGGCCGGGCGGTCAGCCGGGCGAGCGCCGCGACCCGGAGCCGCCGCCCGGAAGTTGACGTCCGGATTGCGGCGACGCCGACGATCCCTCCGAGTAGGTTGCAACCCGACGCCTACCGGAGGGATCAGTCGTGTCGTACCCCGATCGGGCCGCACCCCGGCGGCCGGGCACGGTCCTCGCCGCGGTGGCGGTGCTGCTGGCAATGGCGGTCGGCGCCGTGGCGTACGCGGTTGCCAACCTCGCCGTCACCGGCGGCACGGTGGAGCGGTTCCGGGCCGCCGCGGCGGACGAGACCGGCGCGAGCGGTGGCGACGTCGACCAGGTGGTCGGCCTGCTGCGTGCCTCGACCTACCTGGCCGCCGTGCTCGGCGTGCTGGCCGCGCTGCTGCTGGTCGGGCTGGCGCTGGGCCTGCTCGCCGGCCGGCCCGGCGCCCGCGTGGGGACCTGGATCGTCGCCGGCACCGGCCTGCTCTGCGGCTGTTGCGGGGTGGCGTTGCTGGTCGGCCAGCGGGCCGCCCCGCTGCAACTCGGTCCCGATGACCGGGTCACCGCCGACCTGCTGGGGCTCGTCGGTGACGCGTACCCGGCGTGGTGGATTCCGGTGAACGCGGCGGTGTCGGTGGCGCAGATCCTGGGCTACCTGGTGGTCGCCGCGCTGCTCACGTTGCCGTCGGCCGGCGCGTTCCTGCGTCGCGGCACCGGACCGGCTCGACCGTCCGGCTACGGCGTCACCGTGTCCGGCGCGCCCGCCTCCGGTCCGACGCCCTGGGGACCGCCGCCCGGCCTGCACCAGCCGTCCGCGCCGCCGGCGTCCGCACCGCCCGCGTCGCCGCCCCCGTCCGCTCCGCCCGCGCCGCCGGGCGGGTTCCCGCCGCCTCCCGAGGACCGCCCATGACCGGTGAAACCCACCCCTCCCGGCGCCGCGCCCTGGTGACCGGCGCCAGCCTGGGCATCGGCGAGGCGTTCGCCCGGCGGCTCGCCGCCGACGGCTGGGACCTCGTCCTGGTGGCCCGGGACGCCGCCCGGCTCGACGCGCTCGCGACGGAGCTGACCGGCCGGCACGGCGGCGACGCGGAGACGATCGCCGCCGATCTGTCCACCGAGGACGGTTGCGCGACGGTCGAGCGCCGGCTGACCGACGGTCCGCGGGTCGACCTGCTGGTGAACAACGCGGGGATCAGCCTGAACACCTCGTTCGTCCGCTCGCCGGTGGCCGAGGAGGCACGGCTGGTCCGGCTCAACGTGCTCGCGGTGCTGCGCCTGACCCACGCCGCGCTCGGTCCGATGATCGAACAAGGTGACGGGGCAGTGATAAATGTCTCTTCCGTTGCGGGCTTCGGTGTCCCCATGCCGGGATCCACGTACTCGGCCAGCAAGGCGTGGGTGACGAATTTCAGTGAGTCGATCGGCCAGTCCGTCGCGCCGCTCGGCGTACGCGTGATGGCGCTCTGCCCCGGCTACACCCGCACCGGCAACCACGAGCGGGCCGGCATCGACATGTCGCGCCTGCCCGCCTGGGCCTGGCTGCGCGCCGACGATGTGGTCGCTGAAGGGCTCCGTGACCTGCATAAAGGCAAGTTCGTGAGTGTCCCGGACTGGAAGTACAAGGTCGCGGTGGCCGGGCTGCGGTACGCGCCGAAGCGCCTGCTGCGGGGCTTCAACCGGGACACCCGGGGCGCGGTCGACCGGCGACGCGGCTGAGCGGTGTGGGGCCGGATCGGCGGCCGGCCCGGATGGACGGTCGCACAGCGTAGCCGCTCATCGCCACCCATCGGTCGCCCACTGGGTTGACCAGGGCGGACCCCGAGCACGGCGCTCAGACTTGCGAAGTACGCTCTTGGGCCATGGGCGACCGCGACGACCTGCGCAAATTCATCAGTGACCTGGCTGTGGTCCACGGCCGGGTCGTGCTCTCGTCGGGTCGCGAGGCGGACTGGTACGTGGATCTGCGCCGGGTCACGCTCCATCACGAAGCGGCTCCGTTGATCGGTCGGGTCATGCTCGACCTGACCGCCGACTGGGCGTACGACGCGGTTGGTGGGCTGACCCTGGGCGCCGATCCGGTGGCCGCCGCCATGTTGCACGCCTCGGCCGGCACCGACGACGCGGTGGACGCGTTCGTGGTCCGTAAGGAGGGCAAGGCGCACGGCCTCCAGCGCCGGATCGAAGGTCCGGACGTGGCCGGTCGCCGGGTCCTGGCGGTCGAGGACACCTCCACCACTGGCGGAAGTGTGTTGACGGCGGTCGAGGCATTACGCGAGGCGGGGGCCGAAGTGGTGGGTGTGGCGGTTATTGTTGATCGAGGCGCCGGCGACGCGGTGCGAGCCGCCGGATTGCCCTATAGGGCGGCCTATACGTTGGCTGACCTCGGCCTTGTGGCGTAAAAGTCTGCCGATTCGGATCTGCTGATATGCAGGCGGATCGATGCTGCTGGTGGAAGGATGGAATACGTGGGAACTGCGTTGGCTGAAATGACCATGCCTCAGATCTCGCCGCTTGCCGGCGAGCCGATCGAACGCGCCGACGCCGAGCGGCTCGCGGGGGTCCTCAAGGCCCTCGCGGACCCCGCACGGCTGCGGCTGCTCAGCCTGATCCAGTCGGCTCCCGAGGGGGAGGCGTGCGTGTGTGACCTCACCGCGCCGCTCGGCCTCTCGCAGCCGACGGTCAGCCACCACCTGCGAATCCTCACCGAGGCCGGCTTGCTGGAGCGGGAGAAGCGCGGGGTCTGGGCGTACTACCGGCTGGTGCCGTCCGCGATCGCCACGATCGCGGATCTGCTCACCCCGCCGCGGAAGCGGGCCACCAAGAAGGCTCGCTGAAACCTTCGGGCCGACCCGACGAGGGTCGTCCCGGCCGGGTGCCCGGTGGCGTGCGAGGGGTGGCGCCATCAGCGCACGATGACGGCTGCGGCCGTTCGTGTAACCCGGTTCGATGAGTCATGCCGAAAGCCGGTCCTCGCCCGAGGGCCGGCTTTCGGTGTCTGAACGCGCTCAGCGGCGGTGCTGCCCGCCGTCTTCGTGGCCGGGCCGGTGCTCCTCGATGCCCTCGCGAGCCGCCTCCACAGTGCCGGCCACTGTCGCCGCGGTGATCACCGCGACCGCCTCGCCGCGCTTGCGCGCCCGCCGGTCCCGCAGGAACTCGAAGAAGATCGGCAGCACCGAGATCACGATGATCAACGCGACCACCGGCAGGATGTACCTGTCGATCTTGTCGCCGATGGCGTCGTAGATCTGCCGGGCCAGCAGGTAGCCGATCAGCAGGATGCCGTCCACCCAGAGGACCGCGCCCACCACGTTCCACACGAAGAACTGGCGGGCCGGCATGCCGAGCACCCCGGCCACCGGGTTGAGGAACGTCCGCACGATCGGGATGAACCGGGCCAGCACCACCGCCTTCGCCGGCCCGAACCGCTGGAAGTAGTACTCCGCCTTCTCCACGTACTCCCGCTTGAACAGCCGGGAGTTGGGCTTCTCGAACATGCGGCGGCCGTACCGGGCGCCCAGCCAGTGCCCGAGCTGCGCGCCGACGATGGCGCAGAGCGGCCCGCCGATCATCAGACCGGCCAGGGACAGGCGGGTGCCGTCGCCGAAGATGGCGTCGGCCACCGGGGAGGCGGCCACCCCGGCCAGGAACAGCAGCGAGTCGCCCGGGAAGAAGAAGCCGACCAGGAGCCCGGTCTCGGCGAACAGAATGACCCAGACGCCGATCATGCCGAAGGTGTGGATGAGGTCCTTCGGATCGAGCGGGTTCAGAGCCACGCTCTCGGAGAACATCCGTGTCTTATCTGCTGTGTCCACGGCCACACAGGGTACCCCGGCCCGGTCCGGCATTTCGGCCGGACCGGGCGTCCTCGTCAGAGGCGGGGATCGACGGGCTCGGACTCGCAGGCGAGGATCGCGAACACCAGCTCGTGGCGACGCCAGAGCGGCGCGTCCTCGGCCAGCGCGTCCAGGGCGGCCAGGCCCAGGCCGTGCTCGCGCAGCGCGAGCCCGCGCTTGCGGCCCAGCGAGCGACGGCGCAGCGCGGCGAGCTGACCCGCCTCCGTGTAGCCGGGACCGTAGATGATCCGCAGGTACTCGCGGCCCCGGCACTTGATCCCCGGCTGCAGCAGCGAGCCCTTCGGGCCACGGGCGGCCAGGCCCGCGTACGGCTTCACCACCATCCCCTCGCCGCCGGCCGCGGTCAGCGCCAGCCACCACTGCGTCGCGTCCGCCACCGCCGCCTCGTCGGCCAGCTCCACCACCCGCCGACGGGTCGGCGTGAAGAACTCCGGGTCGGCGGCGCAGAGCCGGTCGGCCAGCGCCAGGTGCCAGCCGTGGTCGCGGTCGGCGTAGCTCACCCCGGCCCCGGCCAGCACCGCGAACGGCGCCAGCGTCACCCCGCGCAGCCCGTCGGTCGGCCGGACGTACGCCCGGTAGGCCGCCGAGTAGGCGGTGACCTCGGCGGCCCGGTCGGCCATCCGGGCGCGCAGCCCGTCCACCGGCAGCCCGCGCCCGGCGGCGGTATCCAGCGCGGCGAGCACCGCCGGCAGCGCCGCCCGCCCGGCCGCGCCGACCCCGGCGTACTGCTCGCGGATCAGCCCGCTCGCCTTCGCCGACCAGGGCAGCAGCTCGGCGTCGAGCAGCAGCCAGTCGGTGCCCAGCTCGGCCCAGAGACCGGCGGCGGTGACCGCGGCGCGCACCCGCGCCAGCAGCTCGCCGTCGAGCGGCGGGTCGAAGAACGGCCTACCGGTACGGGTGTGCACCACCCCACCGTCGAACCGGCCCGGCTCCCGCTCCACGAGCACCACCGCCCGCGAGCCCATGTGCTTCTCCTCGCAGACCACCCGGTCGGCACCGGCCGCCCGGTAGTCGGCGAACGCCTCGGCCGGGTGCTCCAGGAACCCCTCGACTGTCGACGTGGAGCAGGGCGCCATGGTCGGCGGCAGCCACACCAGCCGGCCCGGGTCGACCGCGAACCGGCTCATCACCTCCAGCGCGGCGGCGGCGTTCTCGGCCGGCACTGTGAGCGAGCCGTACTGGTGGGTCACGTGGCGTCGCCCGGTCACGTCGGCCAGGTCCAGCACGGTGTCCGGCCGCGCCGGCGCGACCGGGACCAGCGGCCGGGCCGGGGCGTACCACTCCTGCACCGCCGGTACGGCGACCAGCTCCTTCTCCGGGTAGCGCAGCGCGGTGAGCTGCCCGCCGAACACGCAACCGGTGTCCAGGCAGATGGTGTTGTTCACCCACTCCGGCTCGGGAGTCGGCGTGTGCCCGTACACGACCATGGCCGAGCCCCGGTAGTCCCGCGCCCACGGGTAGCGCACCGGCAGGCCGTACTCGTCGGTCTCGCCGGTGGTCTCGCCGTACAGCGCGAACGAGCGCACCCGGCCGGACGCCCGCCCGTGGTACGCCTCCTTCAGACCGGCGTGCGCCACCACCAGCCGGCCGCCGTCGAGCACGAAGTGGCTGACCAGGCCGTCGATGAACGTCTCCACCTCGGCGACGAACTCCGGCGGCTCGGCGGCGAGCTGCTCCATCGTCTCGGCCAGGCCGTGGGTCAGCTTGACGTCCCGGCCGCGCAGCTTGCGCAGCAACTTCTGCTCGTGGTTGCCCGGCACGCAGATCGCGTGGCCGGCCGCCACCATGCCCATCACCAGGCGGAGCACGCCAGGCGAGTCCGGGCCGCGGTCCACCAGGTCACCGACGAACACCGCGGTACGCCCCGACGGGTGCGCCGCGTCCACCGGGCGGCCCGCGTCGTCGCGGCGCAGCACGTAGCCGAGCCGGGACAGCAGCGCCTCCAGCTCGGTACGGCAGCCGTGCACGTCCCCGACCACGTCGAACGGCCCGGTCAGCTCGCGCCGGTCGTTGAACATCTTCTCGTAGCGGATCTCCGCGGCGTCGATCTCCTCCACGCCACGCAGCACGTGCACCTTGCGGAAGCCCTCGCGGGCCAACCGCCCGAAAGACTGCCGCAGGTCGCGGCGCATCCGGTTGAGCACCTGCCGGCCGAACGTGCGGTCGGCGCGCGCCTCGGTACGCTCCCAGGCCACCGCCTCCGGCACGTCCAGCACGATCGCCACCGGCAGCACGTCGTGTTCCCGGGCCACCCGGACCAGCCCGGCGCGGGCGTGCGGCTGGAGGTTCGTCGCGTCGACCACTGTGAGCAGTCCCCGCCGCAGCCGGATGGCGGCGACGTGGTGCAGCGCGTCGAACGCATCGGCGGACGCCGACTGGTCGTTCTCGTCGTCGGCGACCAGCCCGCGGAACGTGTCCGAGGAGAGCACCTGGCTGGGCGCGAAGTGCCGCCGGGCGAACGTCGACTTGCCGGAGCCGGAGACGCCGACGAGCGCCACCAGTGCCAGCTCGGGGATGTCCAGGACGGTCATCGGTTCGTCGCCTCCTTCCGGTCGTTGCTGGTGTTCTCATTGCGGTCGGCGCGGGTGAGCACCGCCAGCTGGGTCGGCGCGCCCACCTCCGGGTCGTCGTCGCCGACACCGCCGATGACAGCCGTGTAGCCGTGCGCCGCCGCCACCCGCTCCACCCAGGCGGCGAACTCGGCCCGGGTCCACTCGAACCGGTGGTCCGCGTGCCGGAACCGGCCCGGCCCGAGCCCCTCGTAGCGGACGTTGTACTCGACGTTCGGGGTGGTCACCACCACCGTGCCCGGCCGGGCGTGACCGAACACCGCGTCCTCCAACGCTGGCAGGCGCGGCGGGTCGAGGTGCTCGACGACCTCCATCAGCACCGCCGCGTCGTACCCCCGGAGCCGGTCGTCGCGGTACGTCAGCGCCGACTGCCACAGCCGGATCCGGTCCCGCTGCCGCTCCGGCAGCCGGTCCAGGCGCAGCCGCCGGGCCGCCAGGCCGAGCGACCGGTCGGACACGTCGACGCCCACCACCTCGGTGAAGCGCCGGTCGGCGACGAGCGCGGTGAGCAGCGCGCCGCCACCGCAGCCCAGGTCCAGCACCCGGCTCGCGCCACTGTCCCGCAGCGCGGTGAGCACCGCCTCGCGCCGCCGTACCGCCAGCGAGGCGCGGCGGACGTCCTCCGCCACCGGGGCTTCCCCGGGCGCGGGGTCGATGCTGTCGTCTGCGGGCGGCTCGTCGGCCAGCCGCAGCTCGGTCAGGCGGGCCATCGCCACGCCCGCGAGCGCCCGGCGGTGCGCCAGGTAGCGCCGCGTGATCAGGGCCCGCTCCGGATGACCGGCCAGCCAGCCGGCGCCCGCGCGCAGCAGCTTGTCCACCTCGTCCGGCGCCACCCAGTAGTGCTTCGCGTCGTCGAGCACCGGCAGCAGCACGTACAGGTGGTTGAGGGCGTCCGCGAGCCGCAGCGTGCCGGTCAGCGTCAGGTCGACGTAGCGGCTGTCGCCCCAGTCCGGGTACGTCTCGTCGAGCGGGATCGGGGTGGCAGTCACGGTCCAGCCCAGCGGGGCGAAGATCCGTACCGCCAGCTCCGCGCCGCCCCGGCAGCGCAGCACCGGCACCCGTACGGTCAGCGGGATCGCGGTCGCGGCCAGTTCGGGACGGTCACGCGACTCGCCGCGCAGGGCGGAACGGAACACCTTCGACAGCGCCGACGAGAGCAGGCTGGAGGCCGCGTACGGGCGGTCGTTGACGTACTGCCCGAGCGCGAAGCCCTCCGGCGCGCGGTTCTTCCGGCCGCCACCGCCCAGCTTGAGCGGATCGACCTCGACCAGCAGCGCCGCCGTGCAGCGCGCCTCGTCCGCCTCCGGGTAGAACACATGCGCGGCGCCGGCGGGAAGATCGAAGGTCTGCACGCGGTCCGGATGCTTCACCAGGAGGTGGCCGAGGTCGGTTGCGGGGCGGTGGGTCGTGGTGAGGGTCAGTAGCACTTGTCGATGATCTCGTTGTTTTCTGGTTTTTGTCGTGGGGGTTTCCGGGGGAGCCCGACCCGCTCCGGGCGGTCAGGCTTGATCCCTGCGCGGGTCGGGCTCCCCCGGAAACCCTCGTGGATGCGCCCCGTCGGAGGCGTACTGCTGGTGGGTGTCTTTGCTTTCTATGTGGCGGTGCCCCGCCGACCCTCGGGGTCGGCGGGGCACCTTTGTGCTTCTCGTCAGGCTACGAAGCGGGTCTTGCGGCGGCGGGTCAGCACGTAGCCGACCGCGCCGGCGGCGAGCAGCAGCGCGCCGATGCCGGCGATCAGGCCGGTGGAGGAACCGGTGATCGGCAGCGTGCCGCCGTCACCGCCGCCCTGGCCACCGTCGCCGCCACCCGGCGCCGCGTTGACGACGACCTTGGCGGTGTCGTTGGCCGGCTTCAGGTCACGGTAGAAGCCACCGTCGCACTGGCACGGCACGTTGATCTTCACGAGGCCGGTGTCGTTGGCGATCACCTTGTCGATCTTCAGGCCGAAGTCCAGCTTCACGGTGTCCCCGGCCTTCAGGAACGAGTCGAAGTAGCAGCGGTAGTGACGCGCGCCCGGCTTGCCCGGCTCACCCCACTCGTCGCCCTTCACCGGCGAGCAGTTCTCCGGCACGGCGGTCGTGGTGGTGCCCTTCGGCACGTCGAAGGTCAGGTACGTGACCGAGCTGCCGGAGCGGCTGTAGTCGAGCGTGGCCGGGCCGTTGTTGCGCAGCCCCACCGTCGCCTTGACGGTCGCGCCCGCCTTACCGGTGACCGACGCGCCGAGCGCCTCCAGGTCGGTGCTGTTGTTGCCGGTGACCTTCACCTGCAGGTACGAGCCGTTGTTCTCCGGCCGCGGGTCGGCCTGGAAACCCCGCGCGGCGGCCCGGCCGGCGGCCTCGGCCAGCGTCAGCTTGCCGTCGGTGCCCGGCTTGCCGATGGTCACGTCGTAGTTGCCGAGGTAGTTCTCGAAGTCCTCGAACTCGTCCGGGGTCATCCAGATGATCTCGCCGTACCGGGAGCCGGGCGCCATGGTGTCCGCGCCGAGCGCGTACGGCAGCGTCGCGCCGAACGTGCTGCCGGCGGAGAGCTCCTCGTCGAACCGGCAGGTGCGCAGCTCGTCGCCCACGTACGTGCAGTTGCTGTAGTGCTTGGCGGCGTTCATGCCGTAGTCGTTGTAGAAGACGACGGCGGCGCCCTTGGCGGTGGTCTCGCCGACGTTCGTCACCTTCAGCGGCGCGGTGAAGCTCTTGCCCGGAGCTGCCGACACAGTGGTCTCCGGGCCGGCCGCCAGGTCGACGCCCTCACCGACGCGCACCTTGGCCTCGTGCGACACGCTGTCGAAGCCGTTCGCCGACAGCGTCACCTTGAGCGTGCCGGTGTCGCCGTCCTGGGCCTTGCCGGTGGGCTTGATCTGCACCGGGAAGATGCCGGAGAGGCCCCACTCGTCGAGCTCCACCTCCCACGGCGTCGTGCACACGAGCACGTTCGCGGAGGGCGAGGTGCAGTCCGTTCCGGTGTTCTCCTCCTCGCCGACGGTCACCTTGCCGGCGAGCCCGGTGAGGTCGTAGCGGACGGTGAGGTCGTGCAGCACGACCGAGCCCGAACTGCGGATGATGCTGTAGTCGATCTTGCCGTCCGAATCGGCGGCGATCGTCGTGTCGCTGAAGTAGACGCCGAGCTTGACCTTCGGGTCCGCCGCGAAGCCGGGTGTGGCGGAGGCGGCGACGAACGCGCCTGCGACGCCCAACCCGGCGAGTAGACGCCGGCTGGAGTTGCTGAGCATGAAGAGGGTCCTCCCGTGGGGGTGATCAGGTGGAGCCCACGGAGCTTAAAGATTCCTTAAAGGATCGCGTTGTCCCACATCATGAATATTGACCGAACGGATGATCGGCGCCACCGCAATGTTCCAGCTGCCCGGGACCGTCCATCAATCGGACACCGGGAGGTGCAGTGACGTACGAGGAGTTCGCCGACGCGCGGTTGGGCGCCCTGCTGCGGTACGCGGTCATGCTGACCGGAGACCCGCACCAGGCCCAGGACCTGGTGCAGGAAACCATGGTCCGGGTCCAGCTCAACTGGCGGCGGGTGGCTCGCAGCGACGTCCCGGAGCGGTACGTGCGCCGCATGCTCACCAACCAGTTCATCGACTGGCGGCGCGGCTCGTGGGCGCGACGGGTGCTGCTGCGCGGCGAGGTCGACGACTCGGTGCCCGCCACGGCCGACCACGCCCAGTCCGCTGTGGACCGGGACCAGGTCCGGTCCTGGCTGGCCCGGTTGCCCCGGCGGCAGCGCGCCGCCCTGGTGCTGCGCTACTACGAGGACCTGCCGGACGGGGAGATAGCCGAGATTCTCGGCTGCGCCGTGGGCACCGTCCGGTCCAGCATCTCGCGCGCCCTGGCCACCCTCCGAGCCGAACTCGTGGAGGTCTCCTGATGATCGAGGACGAACTGCGGGCCGCGTTCGCCCGCCTTGAGGAGTCGACCCCGCCCGTCGGCCCGGTCCGGGCCGCCGTCGACCGGGCGGTGATCACTCGCCGTCGGCACCGTCGGCGCGTACGCCTGGCCGGCACGGCGCTGGCGGTCGCCGCCGTCGCGCTCGGCGGCTTCACCGCCATGGCGCCCCGGCCACCGGCGCCCACGGCGGCGCCCTTGCTCGCCACGCCGGAGCCCGCGCCCGGCGGCGCGTTGAACGTGCTGCTGCTCGGCGTCGACCAGGCCGCCGGCAGCCGCCGTGCCGACTCGATCCTGCTGGTGCACGTGCCGGCCGACCGGAGCCGGCTCTTCCTGGTGTCGCTCCCGCGCGACCTGCTGGTGCCCATGCCGGAGCAAGGCGGGCTGGGGAAACTCAACGCGACCTTCTCCCGCGCCGCCGGTTCGGGCACCGACCTGGCCGCCGGCTTCCGGGCGACCCGCCAGGCGGTCGCCCGGCTGACCGGGGTACGCGTCGACGCCGGCGCGGTGCTCACGTACCCGGGGGCACGTGAATTGACCGACGCGGTCGGCGGCGTACCGGTCTGCCTGCCGGAGCCGGTTCGCTCGGTGCACACCGGGCGGCGTTTCCCGTCCGGATGCCAGCGGCTCAACGGCGCGGCGGCGGTGGACCTGCTGCGGCAGCGGTACGGCCTGCGCGACGGCGGACTGGACCGCGACCGCAACGCGGCGCGCTACGCCGCCGGCCTGCTCCACCAGATGCGGGAGCAGGGGACGGCGACGGACCCGGCGCAACTCGGCCGGCTGCTGCTGCGGGTCGGATCGGCCGTCACTGTCGACACCGGCGACCTGTCGCTGCCGGCGCTGGTGGCCGCGAGCGGCCGCGCAGCCGCGGCGGAGCCGGTCGCGGTTGCCTTCCCGGTGCTCGCCGAGTGGAACGGTCGCGGCTACGAGCCGGACCGGGAACTCACCCCGGGGCTCCTGGACGCGCTGCGGGCCGACCGGCTGGGGGAGTGGGCCGCCGCCCACCCGGCCTGGGTCACCAGCCTGCGGTGACCCGGCGCCGGATCAGCGGTAGTCGTCCTCGTCGGCGGTGACGACGCGGGCCTGCTCCATGGCGTCCCAGTCGTCGACCTCCAGGCCGCGGTGCGGCTCGCCGTCGCTGTCGTCGGTCACCGTGGTGGCCTGCTCGACCGCGTCGGCCGGTTCGGCCTCCAGATCCCGCTCCTCCGGGGCGAGGTGGTCACTGGGCGCGAAGTCCTCGTCGGGCTGACCCATCGTCCCTCCCTGATCTCCGTGCGGGCATCGTCCCCACCACCGTACGGGCTGGTCCGGGCCGCCGCCCGGTGGCGGGCGGAACGCGGAGTCGGCGATTGTCCCGCTCCCGGCGCGCGGCCGGTGCCAGGATGGTTGCCATGGGCTTTCTGATCCGACTGGCGATCACCGCTGTCGCGTTGTGGATCGCGACGCTGATCGTGCCCGGGGTGGAGGTGAGCGGCCGTAACACCGGCAACAACGTGCTCACCCTGATCGTGGTGGCGCTGGTCTTCGGTGTGGTCAACGCGGTGCTCAAGCCGCTCATCAAGGTGTTCGGCTGCGTGTTCTACCTGCTCACGCTCGGCCTGTTCGCGCTCGTGGTGAACGCCCTGCTGTTCCTGCTGACCGACTGGATCGCCGGCGTGCTGAAGCTGCCCTTCCACGTGGACGGCTTCTGGGCCGCCTTCTGGGGCGCCATCGTGGTCGCGGTGGTGAGCTGGCTGATCAGCGTCGTCGTGCCGGACCGGCTGGAGAATCGGTGAGCAGCGTCCGGGCCGGTTGTGCCCCGCTCGCGCTCCTACGGGATACTGCCCGCGGTGGACAGCGCGGTCCGGCGCACCCGTGGACGTCAGCGGCCGGAACGGTCGCCTCCATGGAAGACAGCGGCCTGCACGGCCGAGAGCGGTAAGTAAGGAGCGTTCGACATGCCCATCGCTTCCCCTGAGGCTTACGCGGAGATGCTGGACCGGGCCAAGGCCGGCCGGTACGCGTACCCCGCGATCAACGTGACCTCCTCGCAGACGCTGAACGCGGCGCTCAAGGGCTTCGCCGACGCGGAGAGCGACGGCATCATCCAGGTCTCCACCGGCGGCGCGGAGTACCTGTCCGGCCCGTCCGTGAAGGACATGGTGACCGGCGCGGTGGCGTTCGCCGCGTACGCGCACGAGGTCGCCAAGAAGTACCCGGTGAACATCGCGCTGCACACCGACCACTGCCCGAAGGACAAGCTGGACAAGTTCGTCCGGCCGCTCATGGCCATCTCGCAGGAGCGCGTCAAGGCAGGCCAGGAGCCGCTGTTCCAGTCGCACATGTGGGACGGCTCGGCCGTGCCGGTGGCGGAGAACCTGGAGATCGCCGAGCAGCTGCTCGCCGAGGCCGCCAAGGGCAAGATCGTCCTGGAGATCGAGGTCGGTGTCGTCGGCGGCGAGGAGGACGGCGTCGAGAACGCCATCAACGACAAGCTCTACACCACCGTCGAGGACGGCCTGGCCATGGTCGACGCGCTCGGCCTGGGCGAGAAGGGCCGCTACATGGCGGCGCTGACCTTCGGCAACGTGCACGGCGTCTACAAGCCGGGCAACGTCAAGCTGCGCCCCGAGGTGCTCAAGCAGATCCAGGACGCGGTCGGCGCCAAGTACGGCAAGGACAAGCCGCTCAGCCTGGTCTTCCACGGCGGCTCCGGCTCGCTGCTGTCGGAGATCCGGGAGGCGCTGGACTACGGCGTGGTGAAGATGAACATCGACACCGACACCCAGTACACCTTCACCCGCCCGGTCGCGGACCACATGCTCCGCAACTACGACGGCGTGCTGAAGGTCGACGGCGAGGTCGGCAACAAGAAGATGTACGACCCGCGCGTCTGGGGCAAGGCCGCCGAGGCCGGCATGGCCGCCCGTGTGGTCGAGGCCTGCGAGCACCTGCGCTCCACCGGCACCACCATGAAGTGACCCTCTGCTTGTAAGGAAGGGCCCCTTATTAACCGCTGTGGTTAATAAGGGGCCCTTCCTCTACCGCAGGCGTTAATAAGGGGCCCTTCCTTTCACCGCACCAGGAGGGTGACTGCCTCGCGGACGTCGTCGGTCAGGTGGATCGTGTGCGACAGGTCGCCGAACGGGGACGCGGCGAACAGCGGCCGCAGCAGCGACTCCACCGGCAACTCCGTGGTCCAGTACGTGCGGTCCAGGAACACGTACGCCCCGCTCGCCCCGTCCGTGCCGTAGAACGTCTTCGTGGCCGCCTGGAACACCTCCTGCACGGTGCCGGCTCGGCCGGGCGCGAACACGATGCCGCCCCGGGCCAGCCGCAGGATCGTGTCCTCCCGGATGGCGTTGGAGAAGTACTTGGCGATCCGGCCCGCGAACAGGTTCGCCGGCTCGTGGCCGTACAGCCAGGTGGGGATGGCCAGCCCGCCGGAACGGGCCCACTCGGTGCCGGGCGCCGACGGGCGGGGCGAGGGCAGCGACGGGCCGTCCGCGTACCGCTTGCGCACCGCCAGCGCCGCCGCCGTGTACCGCTCGTGGTCGGTGAAGTCCGGCGCGACGGCGAGCGTGTCGATCGCCGCGGACAGCTCCTCGGCCGGCCAGGCCGCGAGGAACGCGCCGAGGTTCGCCGCCTCCATCACGCCGGGACCGCCGCCGGTCACCACCAGGCGGTCGGCCCGCGCCAGCTCCCAGCCCAGCACCGCAGCCATCCGGTACGCGGCGCTGCCGCGCTGTACCGCGTGCCCGCCCATCACACCCACCACCGACTGCGGCCCGTGCGCGGCCAGCCACGACCGGGTGGCGTCGGCCAGCGCGTTGTCCACGCCGTGGTCGTGCAGCCGCTGACCGAGCGCCTCGCGTACGTCCGGCAGCGCGCCGCCGTGCGCCCGGAAGTGCGCGTACACCCGGGTGTCGTACATCCCGGCGAACCCGCCCTCGGCGAACCCGGCGGCCAGCTCGTCGGCGGTGTAGAGGTGCGACGGCTGGGTCGGGTAGGGCAGCCCGGAGAACGGCGGGACCACGTTGGCGCCCCGCCGGACCAGGTCCGCCCCGACCTCGCGGCCGGCGAAGCGGCAGCCCACGAAGAGCGTGCCGGTGACGTCGACGTCGCGCAGGTCGGGTACCGGGTCGAGGTCGAGGCGCAGGCCCTGCACGGTCAGCCCGGCCAGGGTCCCTCCGGCCAGCCGCTGCTCGAACGCGGTGCGGGTCTCGATCTCGTTGACGTGGGGGGCGTGCGGCTCGATGACGTCCGCGGGTGGTGGGGTCGGCACCCCGTCATCCTGCCCCCGCACGGCAAGCGCCGAAACCGGGGGCGGGAACGACAGGAGCCCGGCGGGCACGCCGCCGGGCTCCTGCGTAACCGGGTCCTGGGGAGGCTCCGGATCTGTATTTGTAGTGCAAGAACCACGCCGGCGGCATGGGCCGCGGGTACGTGCGCTCCCGCCGCAGGCGTGACGAAACCCTCAGCCGTTCAGCCAACCGTACGGGCGAGGCCCCTCGCGTACCCGAGGGCGAAGCGGGTTGAATGGGGCGATGCAGAACCTGTTGCCTGAGCCACCGGCCACCCTGCTCCCGACCCACGAGGAGGCCGACGCCGCGCTGGCGGCGGCGGCCGAGCAGGGCACCGACGAGGCGTACGCCGAGGTCGCGGCCCGCTTCCCGACCTACAGCGCGGCCTGGGCCGCGCTGGCCGGCCGCTCGCTCGCCGCGGGTCAGGTCGTGACGGCGTACGCGTACGCCCGCACCGGCTACCACCGGGGCCTGGACCAGCTGCGCCGCAGCGGCTGGAAGGGCCACGGCCCGGTGCCCTGGTCGCACGCGCCCAACCAGGGCTTCCTGCGCTGCCTCTACGTGCTGTCCCGCGCCGCGGGGGAGATCGGTGAGGCGGACGAGGCGGCCCGCTGCGCCCAGTTCCTCCGCGACTGCGACCCGGCCGCCGGGGACGCGCTGTCCGGCGACTGACCCGCCCCGCGACGGCCGGCATCTTGCGGCCGGCCGTCGCGCCCGTCCCTACAGCCCTTCGGCCACCGACGCGGCGATCTTCAGCCAGGCGTCCCGGGTGGCGGACGAGAGCTGCCCGTACCGCAGCGGCTCGCCGGTGTCGATGAGCCGCTCGTACGGCGCCAGCAGCACCGCCCGGGTCCGGGCCGCGAAGTGGGCCTGGATGGCCGGCAGGTCGATCTCCTTGCGGGACGGCGGCATCGACACCACGGTGACCGCCTGCCGGACCAGCCGCTGCCGGCCGCTCTGCTCCAGGTGGTCGAGCATCCGGGCGGCGGTCTCGGCCGAGTCGTTACGGGCCGACATGGTCACCACGAGCTGATCGGTGGCGTCCATCGCGGCCTGCCAGTTCTGCGCCCGGACGTTGTTCCCGGTGTCCACGAAGATCAGCTTGTAGAACCGGCTGACCACCTCGCGGATCTCCGCGAACGCGGCGGCGGTGAGCATCTCGCCGCCGGTCGCCGACTCGTCCGAGGCGAGCACGTCGAACATGCCCTCGCCCTGCGAGCGGACGTACTGCGACAGGTCGCCGACCCGGCCGTGCGGCCCCTGGAACTGGGCCAGGTCACGCAGCATGTCGCGCACCGTACGGGCGTGGAAGTCCTGCTGCGCCCGCATGCCGAGGGTGCCCTGGGTCTCGTTGTTGTCCCAGGCCAGCACGTAGCCGCCGCGCTTCTGGCCGAACGTCATGGCGAGCAGCAGGATGGCCACCGTCTTGCCGGCGCCGCCCTTCGGGTTGACCACTGTCACCTGGCGCAGCCCGCCGAAGTTGCGGCGGACCATCTCGATGTCGCGCTTCACCTCCTGCTCGTGCTGCCCGGGCGCGAGCCGGACCAGCCCGATCTTGTTGACCACCGCGCGTACGCCCATGGTGGCCACCGGATCGACCGGGCGGGCCTGACGGCGGCGGGCGAAGTCCTCGGCGGTCGGTGGCACCGCCTGCTGCGGCGTCCAGCCCTGCTCCGGGTACGCCGGCGCGGCCGGACCGGACACCGGCGGGGCGGGCACCTGCGGTGGCACCGGGGGGCCCGGCTGCGGCGCGCCGGCCTGCGGCGGGCCGGTCTGCGGCGTCCAGCCGGGCGGCGGGTACCAGCCGGGCTGGCCGGGTTGCGGCTGGTACCCGGCCTGGGGGTAGCCGTTGCCGTAGGGCGAGGGCGGCGCCGGCACGCCCGGCGACGGTGGGAACGGCCCGAGGCGCGGCGGCTCCGGCGCGGGCTCACCCGTGCCCGGCCCCGGCGACGACGCCCCGGTGACCTGCGCCCGGCCGGTCACCGGGGCGGTGTCGGGCGGCGGGAGCGGTGTGCCGGCGACCGAGGCCCGGCCGGAGACGGCGCCGTCGGCCTGCACGGGCCTCGGCGCGTCGGTGCCCGGCGTGGCGCCGTCAGCGGGAACGAGGTCCGGCGCGGCGTCGGCGGTGGCTCGCTGCGGCGGCTGGGCCCAGGGCGACGCCGCCCGGCCGTTCCCGCCGCCCTCGCCGTCCGGGTCGGCCGTTTCCGGCGCGGCGGCCGAGTGCGCCGTTGTTCGCGTGTCGTTCGGATCGGCAGTTGTCCGCATGTCAGCCGGCTCCGCCGACGTCCCTGTGGCGGCCGCGCCGGGATCGGGCGCGGCCTGCGATGCGGGATACGCGGCGGCCGTGCCCGGTGAGCCCGGTCCCGGCTGGGCCGACGCCGGGCCGGTAGGCGGCTGGTCGAGCGTGAACGGCAGGTCCAGGTCGACCGCGGGCGCCGGTGGCCCCGGGACGTCCGCCGCCGACGACGTGGGAGCGTCAGCCGGCGGGAGCGGCCAGGGTACGGCCGCCCAGGGCGGGGCGGTGACCGCACCGTCGGTCTCCTCTGGCGGCCAGAGCGGCTCGACGTCCCGCTCCGGCACCTGCCCTCGACCCGGCACGTGGGCCCGGTCGTCGTTGTCGTGCACCACGGTTCCTCCCCATTCCTTCCGCCGAGGATAGGCGGTACGGCCAGCGGCGCGAGCCGGGCGGGGATCGACCGAGGTCAGCCCGTCCAGACCGCCCAGGCCCCCGGCTCGGTCCACCAGGAGCGTTTGCGGGTCAGCTCGCCCTCGACGCCGTCGTCGAGGAAGGGCACCTTCTCGTCGCGGGGCACCACCGCCACCGCACGTCCCCGCGCCCGGCGTACCTCCAACCGGACCTTCTTCCGGCCCAACGCCGACCGGGTCACCACTGGTACGGCGACCCCCACCGTCACCCGGCCGTCGGCCGGATCCGGGCCGCCCAGCAGGTCCACCTCGCCCAGGCGCGCGTACCCGCCCGCGTTGCCGATCGCGCAGGCGGTGATCGGCTCGGAGCCGTCGCTGAGCACCGTGCCGTCGACCTCGACCCGGGCCCGCCAGTGCAGCGGCCGGCCGGCGTCGTCGGCGGCGCCGAGCAGCGCGCCGTCGAGCGTCACCGAGCCGCCGTCGTTGCGCAGCAGGTCCAGCCGCCGGGAGGTGCCGTCGAGCACCGCCGCGGCCACCCCGGCCGGGTCGCGGGGCAGCCCGAGCTGCGCGGCCAGGTCGCGCGCCGTTCCGGACCGGGCTGGATCGAGCGGGAGTACGCCGACCGGGGGCAGGTCGGGCACCGTCCGGTTCTCGGCCAGGTCCGCGGGGCGGCGGCTCGGCGGCGGAGCGTACCGGCGGACCAGTCGGCGCAGGACGGCGCGCAACTGACCGTCACTCGCAGTGGCGACGATCAGCCGCGTCTTGCCGTCGGGGTCCGGCCAGGTGAGGCCGTCGGCGCGCGGCGGGCCGTCGAGCCGGGCCAGCACCTCGTCGATCTCGGCGTCCGACCGGGCGGTCACCGTGCTCACCCGGGCGCCCCGGGCGGTCAGCTCGTCCGCGCAGGCCAGCACCGGTACGCGCGGCGTCTCGCAGCGCTCCTCGCCGGTCTCGGCGGCGGTGTCGTCCGCGCCGCCGCAGCAGGCGCCGCCGCCGTTGCCGCAGCCACCACCGGGAGCGTCCCGCTCCGAGCCGAGGGTGAGCAGCACCACGTCGTACACGAAGGAGCCTCCTGCTTCTCGACCAACCCCTGCTGGTCCCGCCGTCACTACTTGTTAGCCTGACACCCCGGGCTCGCAGACCGGTCGCCACCTGGCACCCGAGCCTTCTGGAGGCGGAAAAGATGCCAGCGATCGTGCTGCTCGGCGCCCAGTGGGGCGACGAGGGCAAGGGCAAGGTTACCGACCTGCTCGGTGAGCGGGTCGACTACGTCGTGCGCTACTCCGGCGGCAACAACGCAGGCCACACGGTGATCACGCCGGACGGCCAGAAGTACGCGCTGCACCTCATGCCGTCCGGTGCGCTGTCACCGAGCGCGATGATCGTGATCGGCAACGGCGTGGTGGTCGACCCGAAGGTGCTGCTGCAGGAGATCGACGGGCTCGCCGAGCGCGGCGTGGACGTGTCCCGCCTGCGCATCTCCGGCGACGCGCACCTGATCATGCCGCACCACCGGGCGCTGGACCGGGTGGTCGAGCGCTACCTCGGCAGCTCCCGCATCGGCACCACCGGCCGGGGCATCGGCCCCGCGTACGGCGACAAGGTCGCCCGGATGGGCATCCGCCTGCAGGACCTGCTCGACCCGGGCATCCTGCGCAAGAAGCTGGAGCTGGCGCTCCGCGAGAAGAACCAGCTGCTGTTCAAGATCTACAACCGCAAGGCGATCGACGTCGAGGAGACAGTCGAGGAGTACCTCCAGTACGCCGAGCGGCTGCGCCCGTACATCGCCGAGACCCGGGTGATGCTCTGGGACGCGCTCGACCGCGGCGAGACCGTGCTGCTGGAGGGTGCCCAGGCCACCATGCTCGACATGGACCACGGCACCTACCCGTTCGTCACCTCGTCGAACCCGACGGCGGGCGGGGCGTGCGTGGGCGCGGGCATCCCGCCGACCGCGATCACCAGGGTCATCGCGGTGAGCAAGGCGTACACGACGCGGGTGGGCTCCGGCCCGTTCCCCACCGAGCTGTTCGACGACAACGGGCAGCACCTGCGCAAGATCGGCCACGAGTACGGCACCACCACCGGCCGGGAGCGCCGCTGCGGCTGGTTCGACGCGGTGGTGGCCCGGTACGCGTGCCGCCTCAACGGGGTCACCGACCTCGTGGTCACCAAGCTGGACGTGCTGACCGGCCTGGCCAAGGTGCCGATCTGCGTCGGGTACGAGATCAACGGCGAGCGGTTCGACGACATGCCGATGACGCAGACCGACTTCCACCACGCCACGCCGATCTACGAAGAGCACGACGGCTGGTGGGAGGACATCACCAAGGCGCGGACGGAGGACGAACTCCCCGAGAACGCGAGGCGCTACATCGCCCGCATCGAGGAGCTGACCGGCACTCGCGTGAGCGTGGTAGGTGTGGGCCCAGGCCGAGAGGAAAACGTCCTCCGCCACCCCCTCCTCCCTTAACCCCCTCCTTTTCGCCGTTGATCAAGGGGTTTGTGTCCAGTCCGGCGTCGGATCCGGACACAAACTCCTTGATCACCGGGGCGGGTGCGGGGTGGCGTCCGGGGAGGGTGGCTCTGGTTATCCACAGGTTTGTCCACAGGGGTGTCGGCTGTGGGGTGGCGCGGGGGAGCCTGCGCGTGTGGGTGGATTCGACGAGCTGACGCGGCTGGCTGCCGGGCAGGGCGGGTTTGTCACCGCTGGGCAGGCGTTGCGCCTGGGCCTCGGCCGGGAGCAGATCCGGTACCTCGTCCGGGCCGGGCGATGGACGCGCGTCTCGCGCGGCTGCTACCTCCCGTCCGCAGGGTCGACGGCGGTGGTGCTGCGGCGTGTCCGCATCCGCGCCGCGATCGCGAGTCTTGGGCAGGGTGCGGTCGCCGTGCTCGACACCGCCGCCGAACTGCACGGCATCAGCGGCCTTGCGCCGACGGCGGCGATCCACGTCTCGGTGCCACCCGGTCGGCCGCACGTGCAGCGCCGGGCGGAGCCGGGACTGACGGTGCACCAGTTGACGCTCGCCGACGCGGACGTGTGCCGGGCCAGCGGCGTACCGGTCACCACACCGGCGCGGACCGTTGCCGACGTATTGCTGCGCACGCGGCGCTACCCGGCGGTGTGCGTTCTCGACTCCGCGCTCAACCAGGGGATCCTGGCCGACGACGACCTGTCCCTGGTGCTCGCGCATCTTGCGGGACGCCGAGGCGCGGTCGCCGCACGGGAGTGCTTGGCCGAGGCGGACGGCCGGGCGCAGTCGCCCCTGGAGACGCGCGCCCGGCTCCGGTGTGTCGACGGCGGTGTCCCGCCGGACACCCTGCAACTCCCGGTACGGGACGAGGACGGTTACCTGCTCGGCATCGGGGACATGGCGTGGCGGGGCGCACGCCTGATCGCCGAGGCGGACGGCCGGGCCCCGCACCTGACCCCCGAGGCGGTCTACGCCGACCGCTTCCGGCAGAACCGCCTGACCAACGCCGGCTGGCGAATCCTCCGCTTCACCTGGTCCGACACCCTGCGCCCCGACTACATCCCCCAGACGGTCAAACGAGCCCTCCGTCAGAGCCGCCAGCGCGGTTGATCAAGGAGTTTGCGGACTCTCACCCCCGAATCTGGGACGCAAACTCCTTGATCAACGGGTTGGGGTGGGGTGGTCAGTAGGATGCGGGGTCGTGCGCGTACTTCTTGTGGGTGGTGGTGGGCGGGAGCACGCTCTCGCGCTCGGACTGGCCGGGGATCCGGCTGTCGAGGCGCTCGTCGCGGCTCCGGGGAATCCGGGGATCGCGGCCGTGGCGCAGCTGCGGGAGGTGACACCCACCGACCCGGCCGCCGTGGCGGCCCTCGCCGTCGAGGTCGCGGCTGACCTGGTGGTCATCGGGCCGGAGGCGCCGCTGGTGGCGGGCGTCGCCGACGCGGTACGCGCCAAGGGCATCGCGGTGTTCGGCCCGAGCGCCGAGGCGGCCCGGCTGGAGGGCTCGAAGACGTTCGCGAAGGACGTGATGACCGCCGCCGGCGTGCCGACCGCCCGCGCGTACACCTGTGACGACGCGGCAGCAGTGGCGCGTGCGCTGGACGAGTTCGGCGCGCCGTACGTGGTGAAGGACGACGGGCTGGCCGCCGGCAAGGGCGTGGTGGTCACCGACGACCGGGCCGCCGCCGAGCGGCACGCCGCGGAGTGCGGCCGGGTGGTGATCGAGGAGTACCTGTCCGGTCCCGAGGTCTCCCTGTTCGTGGTCACGGACGGCGAGGCGGCGGTGCCGCTGCTGCCCGCGCAGGACTTCAAGCGCGTCGGCGACGGTGACACCGGCCCGAACACGGGCGGGATGGGCGCGTACACGCCGCTGCCGTGGGCGCCGCCGAACCTGGTGGACGACGTGATGCGCGACGTGGTGCACCCGACGCTCGCCGAGCTGCGCCGCCGGGGCACCCCGTTCGCAGGCCTGCTCTACGTGGGACTGGCGATCACCCCGTCCGGCCCGCGCGTGATCGAGTTCAACGCGCGCTTCGGCGACCCGGAGACCCAGGTGGTGCTCGCCCTGCTGGAGACGCCGCTGGGCGGGCTGCTGCACGCCGCCGCCACCGGCACGCTGGGCGCGCACCCGCCGCTGCGCTGGCGCGACGGTGCGGCGGTCACAGTCGTGGTGGCGGCCGAGGGCTACCCGGCGGGCCCGCGTACCGGTGACGTGATCACCGGCGCGGACCGCGCCGGGATCATCCACGCCGGGACCCGCCGCGACGCCGACGGCACGTTGCGGTCCGCTGGGGGCCGGGTCCTCTGCGGTACGGCGACCGGCCCGGACCTGGCCGCCGCGCGCGACGCCGCCTACGAGTTGGTACGCGAGGTCGAGCTGGCCGGTTCCCACCACCGCACCGACATCGCAGCGGCGGCGGTGGACGGCCGGATCACGCTTCCCGGCTGACGGGCGGCGCCCCGCGGCGGGACCGGCTCGCGGGGCGCCGCCCGTCAGTCGAAGTAGCGGCGCAACTCCCGGCTCAGCACCTTGCCGGTGGCGTTGCGCGGCAGGTACTTGACGAACACCACGTCCCGGGGCACCGAGAAGCGGGCCAGGTAGCGCCGGACGTACTCGCGGACCGCCTCCGGGTCGAGCGTCTCGCCCGGCCGCAGCGCCAGGAACGCGGCCAGCCGCTGGCCGTAGTCGGGGTCCGGCACGCCGATCACCGCGACCTCGCGGACCTGCGGCAGCCGGGCGATCAGGTCCTCCACCTCGGACGGGAACACGTTCTCGCCGCCGGAGACGATCATGTCGTCCGCCCGGCCGTCCACGAAGAGCAGGCCGTTGGCGTCGAGCCGGCCGAGGTCGCCGGTGTCCAGCAGGCCGTCGCGGCGCTCCCGGCCGGCGCCCGAGGTGTAGCCCTCGAAGAGCATCTCGTTGCCCACGAAGATCCGCCCGACCTCGCCGTCCCGGACGGGGCGGCCGTTCTCGTCCAGGATCGCCAGCCGGGTGCCGTGCGGCGGCCGGCCCGCCGTGGTGGGCGCGGCGCGCAGTTCGCGCGGGCCGGCGATGGAGGCCCAGGAGACCTCGGTCGAGCCGTAGAGGTTGTACACCACGTCGCCGTAGCGGTCCATGAAGGCGGTGGCCAGGTTGCCGGGCAGGGCGGATCCGCTGACCGCGACCACCTTGAGCGGGGGCCGGGGCTGCGGCGGCTCGACCTCCATGAGTCGTTGCAGCATCACCGGTACGGCGAACATCGCGTCGCACCGCTGGGCGACGAGCGCGGTCAGCGTTGCGGCGGGGTCGAAGCGGCGGTGCAGCACGACTGTGGCGCGCAGCGCGAACGAGACCTGGAGGGCGGCGTACCCCCAGGTGTGGAAGATCGGCGCGGCGATCATTGTGGTGTTCCGCGCGTGCAGCGGGATGCGGTCGATGATGGACACCAGCGGGCCGAAGCCGTGCGGGGTGGGGCGGCGGGCGCCCTTGGGCGCGCCGGTGGTGCCGGAGGTCAGCACTATGGTGCGGCCGTCCCGCTCGGGCGGCTGGAGCTGTTCGCCGGGGACCGCGGCGGCGATCAGCTCCTCGTGCCGCCGCTCGTCGACGCGGTGCACCTCGGCGGGGAGGCCGAGGACGCGCTCGGTGAACTCGCCGTCGTGGACCAGGACGCGCAGGCCCTGTTCCTCGGCCACGGTGCCCAGCTGTGCCGCGGACAGGCCGGTGTTGACCAGGACGGCGTCCGCGCCGAGCAGCATCGCGGCGACTATCGCCTCGATCAGGCCGTGGTGGTTGCGGCAGAGCACGCCGACCCGGTCGCCGGCCTGTACGCCGAGGTGGGACCGGAGCGACCGGGCCAGCCGCTCGGAGCGCTCCAGCAGTTCCTGGTACGTCATGGTGGCGCCCCGCTCGTCGACCACCGCGACGCGGCCGGGGTCGCGGGCGGCGGCCTGGCGCAGCTCCCCGGCGAGGCTCCAGCCCCACCGGCGCAGCGCGTTCAGCTGCGAGACGATCCGGATCGGGCGGCCCGGGGTGAGTAGTCCACGGCGGGTCAGCGTGGCGGCGATGAACGGCAGGTCCAAGGCGCAACTCCTTCGCGTTCGTGGTTCGTCGACCAGGCTCCGGACGGGTCGGCCGTCCGGTTTTGCGTGATCTTGCGCCCGATCGCGGGTCGGCCAGGCGGGGGCGCCCGGCCCGCGACGGCACTGCCTGTCGTCACGGGCCGGGCGGCGTGCCGCCGGCGGTCAGCGGATCTGCATCCCGGAGATGGCCCGGGAGATGACCAGCCGCTGGATCTCGGAGGTGCCCTCGAAGATGGTGTAGATCTTGGCGTCGCGGTACCACCGCTCGACCGGGTGGTCGCGCAGGAAGCCTGCGCCGCCGAGGAGCTGGACCGCCTTGTCGGTCACCGAGACGGCCACCTCGCCGGCCTTGAGCTTGGACATCGAGCCCTCGCCGGCGGTGAACGGCCGGTTGTTGCGGCCCATCCAGGAGGCGCGCCAGACCAGGAGCCGGGCCGCGTCGATCTCCATCTTCATGTCGGCGAGCGCGAACGCGACCGCCTGGTTGGCGATGATCGGCCGTCCGAACTGGACCCGCTCCTTGGCGTAGTCCAGGGCGTACTCGTAGGCGGCGCGGGCCACGCCGAGCGCCTGCGCGCCGACTGTCGGACGGGACAGTTCGAACGTCCGCATCGCCGCCTGGCCGGAGGCGCGCTGGCCGGACCGGGCGCGGGCCAGGCGCTCGTCGAGCGCGTCCTTGCCGCCGAGCAGGCAGCGGCCCGGCACCCGGACGTCGTCGAGGAAGACGTCCGCGGTGTGCGAGGCGCGCAGCCCGAGCTTGCGCAGCTTGCGGGTGGCGGTCAGACCGGAGGTGCCCGGGGGTACGACGAACGCGGCCTGCCCGCGCGAGCCCAGCTCGGGGTCGATCGAGGCGGTGACCACGTGCACTCCGGCGATGCCGCCGTTCGTGGCGTACGCCTTCTGCCCGTTGAGCACCCACTCGTCGGTGGCCTCGTCGTAGACGGCGCGGGTACGCATCGACCCGACGTCGGACCCGGCTTCCGGCTCGCTCGTGCAGAACGCGGCGACGGCCGGGGAGTCGACGTCGCCGAAGCACTGCGGCACCCATTCGACGAGCTGGTCGGGGGTGCCGGCGCCGTAGATCGCGGCGACCGCGAGCGAGGTGCCGAAGATGCTCAGGCCGATGCCGGCGTCACCCCAGAAGAGTTCCTCGCTGGCGATCGGCAGGGAGAGGCCGGTGGGGTCGGCCCAGCAGGTGGCGAGGAACTCGAAGCCGTACAGGCCGACCTTCGCCGCTTCCTGGATGATCGGCCACGGGGTCTCCTCCCGGGCGTCCCACTCGGCCGCGGCCGGGCGCACGACCTCGGCTGCGAAGCCGTGCACCCAGTCGCGTAGATCCCGCTGTTCCTCGTTCAGGTCTAGCGAGAACTCGGCCATGTCAGGCCTTGGGGATGTCGAACAGGTTGGCGATGTTGGCGGCCAGGCCCAGGTCGCCCTTGGCCTTCAGCTTGCCGGTCATGAACATCATCACCGGGTTGGCGGCGCCGGTGATGATCTTCAGGAATTCGACCGGGCCCATGGTGAGGCTCAGCTTCGGGTCGCGGGTCGGGGTCTCCGAGGCGGTGCAGGTGCCGTTCTCGATGACGACCTCGTAGGTGTCGGTGCCACCGTCCGGGCGGCCGGTGATGTTCCAGTGGATGACCGCGTTGGTGGCGCCGGCACGGTCGGCGCGGAACAGCGCGGGCATCCGGTTGAAGACCTCGCTGAGGATCTTGCCGCGCGACTCGCCGGACATGATCTCGGCGATCTTGGCGTCCGGGGTGGACTTGACCAGCTGCGCGAACTCCTTCGGGCCGACGTTCGCGAAGTTGGCGGGGTCGAAGTCAGTCATAAGGGATTGCACCTCTCGGGCGGGTCCGACTTGGTTACTCTGGCGTAACCTTACGCACGGGTAGGTATGCTCGCAAGGGTGTCCAGCACGCCGACCTTCAAGCGCCTTCCCCGCGCCGTACGCGAGCAGCAGATGCTCGACGCGGCGGTGAAGGTGTTCTCCCGCCGCGGCTTCCACGCCGCCAGCATGGACGAGATCGCCGACGACGCCGGCATCTCCAAACCGATGGTCTACGCCTACCTCGGCACCAAGGAAGAGCTCTTCGTCGCCTGCCTGCACCGGGAGAGCACCCGGATGATGGAGGCCATCGCCGGGGCCGCCGCCCCCGACCTGCCCGCCGACGAGCGGCTCTGGCGCGGACTGCGCGCGTTCTTCGGCTTCGTCGGCGCGCACCGGGACGGCTGGGCCGTGCTCTACCGGCAGGCCCGCGGCTCGCAGCCGTTCGCCGTCGAACTCGCCGCCATGCGGGGACGGCTGGTCGAGGTGGTAGCCGGGATGCTCGACCACGCGCTGCGCGCCGCCGGACGGGAGGTCGGCGCCACCGACCTGGAGGTGGTCGCGTACGCGCTCGTCGGCGCCTCCGAGTCGCTCGCCGACTGGCTGGCCGACCACCCGGAGGCCGACGCCGGCAAGACCGCGACCCGGATGATGAACGTGGCCTGGCTCGGCGCCGACCAACTGTTGCGCGGCGTCACCTGGCACCCCGGCGCTGTGTAAGGAAGGGCCCCTTCTTAACGCCTCCGGTAGAGGAAGGGGCCCTTGTTAACAGTCGCGCCGAGCGGCCGCCCGGGCATGTGCCCTGCGCCGACCCCACCGGGCGGCCTCGAACAGGCCGGTGACCGCGAGCGAGATGGCGACCCCGGCGAGGAGCCCGGAGACGGGGTTGTGCTCGAACGCCAGGCCGCCGAAGTAGCCGAGCAGCGCGCAGTAGATTCCCCAGGTCACGCAGGCCAGCGAGTCGTAGAGCAGGAACATCCGCGCCGGGTAGCGGACCGCGCCCATGGTCAGCGTGACGGCGGTACGGCCGCCGGGGACGTACCGTGCGGTGGTCAGGATCATCCCGCCGCGCCTGTCGACGGCCCGGCGGGCCCACTCGGAGCTGGCCCGCCGCCGGCTGTCCGCGGGGAGGCGGGCGAGCCGGTGCGCGCCGCCGCCGCGCCCGATCGCGTACGAGATGTGATCGCCGACGAGCGCGCCGAACGCGGCGGTCACGATCACCAGCACCAGGTTCGGCTCCCCGCCCGCCGCGAAGACCCCGGCCGTGATCACCACCGTCTCGCCGGGCACCGCCGGGAAGAACGCGTCGATCGCGGTGACCGCGATGATCAGCAGATACACCCACGGCGAGGTCACCGTGTGGTGCAGCAGGTCGAGCACGTCCCCCATGCACCCATGCTCGGGGGTGCGGTGTTAAGCAGGGGCCCTTCCCATACAAAAGGCGTTAACAAGGGGCCCTTCCTTCTCCTCGGCGGTGGGCCCGTGCGAGGTGAGCACCACCGGCGCCCCCAGCGCCTCCGAGACCGCCGCCGACCAGTCGGCCGGTGACTCGCCAAGCACCGGCCGCGCCCGCAGCAGCCGCTGCGTGAGCGTCGCCTGCCGGTCCAGGTCACCGGCCGGCCCGGGGACGAGCCGGTCCAGGCCCTCGTACCGGCGGCAGATCCGCAGCTCCGGGCCGGCCAGGTCGAGGTGGGTCAGCGCCAACCCGTCCACCCCGCCTGCCACCTCCAGCGCGTACCGGTGGGCGACAGCGTCGAAGTGCCCGAACCGGAACCGGCCCTGCCAGGGGTTCGTCCCGTTGTGCCGGTCGGTGAACGGCAGCGCCGCGTCCTCGGTGACCAGCGGCCCGGGGCCGTGCCGCGTGGTGGTCGTGCGCAGCACGCCGAGCCGCTGCGCGGTCCCGGCCAGGCCCGCCTCGGCGAGCAGCGTCTCGGCGTTGGCGAACGTCGTGGTGCTCCACGTCGTGTACGGGTGGAAGCCGTGCCACTCGTCCAGCAGCACCCCCTGGGCGCCCTCGAACACGCAGGTGCCCTCGCGTAGGGCGCCGGCGAGCCAGGTCCGGTCGACGATCGCCACCCGGCGCGCGAAGGCCGCGTACGCGGGCAGGCAGTCCTGGACCGGCGGCGCGTCCAGTGGTCCCAGCTCGGCGGTGAGCCGGTCGCGCAGCGCGGCCAGCCGGCGGCGCAGCACCGCCGGGCGGCGGCAGTCCGCCACCCGGGGCGCCTCGTCGGGGTGGGCGAGACCGTACGCGACGGCCTCGCCCACCCCGAGCCCGCAGGAGCCGTGCCGGTCGGCTCCCCGGGCGATCTCCCGGGCGCGGTTGGCGGCCCGGTGGTACGGGGTGGCGAGCAGCGCCTCCCCGTCCACAGTCAGACGGTCGAGCGCGTCTGGCACGCCGACCGACTCGAGGTGGTCGGCCTCGGCGGCCAGCGCCAGCGGGTCCACCACGACGTGCCGCGCCAGGTGCGTCCGTACGCCCGGACGGAACGTCCCGGAGCCGAACTGCGCGAACGTGTGGTGCCGCCCGTCGCGCAGCACGACGTTGTGCGCCGCCTGCGCGCCCCCGTTGAAGCGGATGACCGTGTGCACCTGCCGAGTGGCGCAGAGCAGGTCCACCACTGTGCCCTTGCCGGCGTCGCCGTAGCCGAGGTCGACCACCATCACGTGGTTCACAGCCGGGTGACCCCGCTTCCGCCGTCGGCCGGGCTGAACGGCAGCGTCGCCACCGCGCGTCGCTCGGAGCCGAGCCGGGCGAGGGCCTTCGAGACGGTCCGGGTGGCGGTGGAGCCGGCCCGGTCCAGGTCGCGCAGCCCGGCGTCCAGGTCGATGGCCTGCTCGCCGAGGCCGACGGTGAGCGCGATCGTCTCGCAGACCGCGTCCAGGTCGTCCAGCTCGACCGCGTTCTGCCCGAGCAGGCCGCGCCAGAAGTCCAGCACCTTGCGGTTGCCCGCGTAGTGGCTGCCGGCCGGGAGCAGGTAGTAGGTGTCCCAGCGCGCGGTCACCTCGTCCACCATCTGCCGGACCGGCATGTCCTCGCGCAGGTCGTCGCCGATCAGCCGGGCCACCTCCGCGGCCTTGACCCCCGGGTACGCCAGCTCGTCGCCGATGATGAACAGGTAGCCGCGCCGGCCGCGCTTGTCCCAGCTGTCGGTGGTGGTGTGCCGGGCCATGAAGTAGAGCGCCAGCTCGTACGACTCCATCATCTGGCCGCCTCCGCCGCCTTCCAGCACGATCCGGCCGAGGTCGTCGTCCATCCGGTTGTCGGATTCGAACTGCCCGATCTGCAACGGCACCCGGTCGCAGGTGGCGTCGCCGATCGCGCCGAACATGACCTGCGGGTCCTTCGCGTACCCCTGGCGCAGCAGCAGGCCGAGCAGCTGCGGCAGCTTGCTCTGCAGCACCCGGGGCACGTGTCCCATCGAGCCGGTGACGTCGAACAGCACGGCGATCGGCGTCGACTGCGGGTGCTCGGCGGAGTCGCGGCTCTCCCGCAGCGCGTCGCGCGGGTCGAGCGCCGGGTGCACCTTGCGGGCGCCGCTGTCGCTGTACGAGAACGCGCTCTTGCCGGTGCGGCGCCGGTAGCGGTCGGCGGCGTCGTACACGTCGGTGGACCAGATTCCACTGCCCATGGCAGCCTCCCTAGGGGTTGAGGGTGAAGGGTCGGAAGGTGCGCGGCCCGTACAGCCGGTGCAGCACCTCGTCGAGTTCGCGCAGCAGCCGCCAGGCGTCGTCGGGCCGGGTGGCGAGCGCGCTGCCCTGGCAGCCGTCGGCGAAGGCCCGCAGCTCGCGCGGCGCGCGGTCGCCCATCAGCCAGGTCATGCAGCGGGCGGCGAGCGCGATGTCGGTGCCCGGGCCGCACTGCCGCTTCGCGGCGACCTCCGGCGGATACCAGTCCTCGTGGCCGGGTACCAGCGCCGGCACGAGCCCGCCCGGCTCGGCCGAGAAGCACCAGTCGACGAGCACCAGGCCGTGCGCGTCAGGCTCGATCAGCACGTGCCGGGGCAGGACCGCGCCGTGCACCACGCCGGCCCGGTGGGCCAGGCCGAGCGCCACGAGCAGCCGCCGCCACATCCAGGCCGCGTCGCGCGGTTCCAGCCCGTCGGGGTACGCGCGGCGCACGTCGTCCAGGCTGTGCAGCCCGGGTACGGTGGCCAGCTCGTTCACCTGCCGTTGCACTCCGGTCGACGGGTCGCGCGCCGGGTAGGAGTCGACCAGCCTCGGCACGTACGCGAGGTGCTTGGCGTCGCCCCGTTCGGCGATCCGGCGCAACGCGCGGGCCTCGCGGGCCATCAGGTCGTTGTCGCCGGGGTGCCGGGCCACCTTCGCCAGGTGATAAGAAGGGGCCCTTCCTCTACCGGAGGCGTTAACAGGGGGCCCTTCCTTACGTTCGTGCAGGGTGGCGATGTCGCCGGTGTACGCGGGAGCCGGGGTGCGCCAGCGCGTGGTGACGGTGATCAGCGCGTCGGCGGCGGCAGCGCGTACCCCGGGGTCGGCCGCGCCCAGCCGGTCGGGGTGCAGCGCGCCGACCAGCTCCCGGTAGCGGCGGGCCGGCTCGTCCGCGCCGAACAGGTCGGTGTCGGTACGCGCGGCGGTGACCACCCGGATCGCCTCTTCGGTCCTCACCGCACCGTCTCCTCCCGGGCGGGGCGCAGCAGCGCCGGGTGCAGCAGCCGGGCGTCTCCGGCGCGGTAGAGCTTGGCCCGGGGGCCGCCGCGCGCGCCGCCGCGTTCGGTGCTGGCGCCGGTGCTCTCCACGAAGCCGGGCACCGAGAGCACCTTGCGGTGGAAGTTGCCGGCGTGCAGCGGGTGGCCCCAGACCGTCTCGTAGACCTCGCGCAGCTCGGTGATGGTGAACTCGGGGGCGAGGAAGCGGGTGGCCAGCGGCGTGTACTCCAGCTTGGAGCGGGCCCGCTCCAGCCCGTCGTCGATGATCCGGGCGTGGTCGAAGGCGAGCTGCCGGCTGGTCAGCGCGGTCACCGGCAGCCAGATCGCCTCGTCGGCGTCGGTGTCGGCGACCGGGTCGGGCAGGTCGGGGGCGAACGCCAGGTGCGCGACCGAGACCACCCGCATGCGCGGGTCGCGGTCCGGCGCGCCGTAGCTGCCGAGCTGTTCCAGGTGTACCCGGCGCAGCCGCTCGCCGCCGAGGCCGGTCTCCTCGGCCAGCTCGCGCCGGGCGCCGGTGGTCAGGTCCTCGTCCGGCTGGACGAAGCCGCCGGGCAGCGCCCAGTGCCCCTCGTAGGGCGGCGCGCCCCGGCGGATCAGCAGCAGGTGCAGCGCGCCCTCGCGGATGGTCAGCGCGACCACGTCGACGGTGACCGCGACCGCCGGGTAGTCCCGGGGGTCGTATCCGGCGAGGAAGTCCTGCTCGTTCACGGCCACTCACTCTCTCAGGTTGAGAACAACTCAATCTGAGAACAACTTAGCGCCGAAAAGAGGGGACGGCAAGTCCCCTCTTTCGCTCAGCGCACGGAACCGGTCAGATGCGGTCTCCCGTCCCGGGCGCTGTGCAGCGCGAAGTCCCAGCCGTCGCCGGCCGGCGAGGCACTGAACGCGACAGTGGACGGCAACGGCACCGGCAGCTTGAACGCAACGTCCACCGTGTACGCCTCGGGCAGGCGGGGCTCCAGCGCGGCCAGGCAGCGGGCCTTGCTCCACATGCCGTGCGCGATCGGGCGCGGGAAGCCGAACAGCCGCGCGCCCAGCTTCGAGGTGTGGATCGGGTTGTGGTCGCCGGAGACGCGCGCGTAGTCAGTACCCACGCGGGGCATCACCCGCCACTGGGCGGAGAAGGCCGGCGGTGCCGGGCGGTCACCCCGGTCGCGCCGCGGGCCGCCGCCGGACGCGCGCTCCTTCCCGAGGTACGTGGACACGCCGCGCCAGACCTCCTCGCCGCCGATCGAGCCGATCAGCACCACGTCGAGCTGGCGGCCCCGCTCGTGCGGGCGCAGGTTCTCCGCGTACGTGTGGAAGTCGACCGTCTCGCCGACCTCGACCGGCCGGCGCACGGTGATCCGGTTGGCCACGTGCACCACACCGGTGAGCGGGATCGGGAAGCCCGGGCTCGTCATCAGCCGCAGCGACAGCGGAAACCCGAGCACGTGCAGGTACGTCGCCGGCAGCCGGTCGGTCAGCCGGAACCCGCACACCCGGTCGTAGTCCGCCAGATCCCGCTGATCCACAGTGACCCCGCCAACGGCGAGTTCGACCCCCGGCACGTCCCCGCCGCGCCGCCCTCCAACCCCGGGCACCGCTCCCAGCAGCGCACGCCGATAAAGCGCCCCACTGGCAGGCAGCCCGTCCAACTCCATCCGCCGCCGCCCCTCCGGCCCCACCCCTTCACCCCGTTGATCATGAGGTTGGCTGCCTTGTGGATCTCCAGAAGTGCCGTCTACTTCATGATCGTCGGAGGTCGGGCGGGCGGCGGCGTTGGTTCGGGCGAGGGCGGCGGCTCGGGCCGCCGTGAGGTCCCGGGTGGGGCCCTCGATCAGGTCGTGCAGGGTCAGGTCGTCGTCCTCGTGGTCACGGGGTGCCATCACGCCCCCAGCAGGCTCTGGCCGCAGACCCGGACCACGTTGCCGCTGACCGCGCCGCTTGCCGGCCAGGAGAGCCAGCCGATCGTCTCGGCCACGTCCACCGGCAGGCCGCCCTGGGCCATGCTGTTCATCCGGCGGCCCGCCTCGCGGATGGTCAGCGGGATACGCGCGGTCAGCCGGGTCTCGATGAAGCCCGGCGCCACGGCGTTCAGGCTGATCCCGCGCTCGCGCAGCACCGGGGAGAGCGAGTCGACAAGACCGATCACGCCGGCCTTGCTGGTGGCGTAGTTGGTCTGCCCCCGGTTGCCGGCGATACCGGCGATCGAGGAGACCGAGACGATCCGGCCGCCGGCCGGGATCAGGTCGCGCTCCAGCAGCACGTCGTTGATGCGCTCCTGACTGGACAGGTTCACGTCGATCACCGAGTCCCACCGGTCGGCGTCCATCCGGCCCAGCGTCTTGTCACGGGTGATGCCCGCGTTGTGCACCACCACGTCGACCCGCCCGTGCCGCGACGCCAGATGCTCCGCCAGCCGGGTCGGCGCATCAGGCGCGGTCAGGTCGAGCTGCACCGCGCTGCCGCCGATGTCGTTGGCGACGGCGGCCAGCTCGTCCCCGGCCGCCGGGATGTCCAGCGCCACCACCTGCGCCCCGTCGCGGGCCAGCACCTTCGCCAGCGCCGCGCCGATGCCCCGCGCCGCGCCGGTCACCAGCACCACCTGCCCGTCCAGCGGCCGGTCCCAGTCGGCCGGCGCGACGGCGGTGCCGGCGCCGACCCGGATCACCTGGCCCGAGACGTACGCGGACCGGCCGGAGAGCAGGAACCGGAGCGTGGACTCCAGGCTCACCGGAGTACCGGCATCACCCTCGCGGGTCACGTAGACCAGTTGGGCGGTGACGCCCCTGCCGAACTCCTTGCCGATGCTGCGGGTCAGGCCCTCCAGCGCGCGCTGGGCGGTAGCCTCCCGAGGGGAACCGCACTCGGCCGGCGGTGTGCCCAGCACGATCACCCGGCCGCTCGGCACCAGCGAGCGGGCCTGCGGGTGGAAGAAGTCGTACAGCTGGCGCAGCCCGGTGGAGTCGGTGATGCCGCTGGCGTCGTACACCAGGGCCGCGAAGCGGCGGTCGGCGTCGTGGGCGGCGACCGGTTCGGCCAGCTCGACCCCGGCGGCGGTCAGGATCTTCCCGGCCGGCTCGGCGATCCGGCCACCGGCCGAGGAGCCGAGCAGGACCGGCCCGGGAACGAGCGGGTCGCCCGGCGTGTGCCGGCGCAGTCGGGGCGGGTCGGGCAGCCCGAGGCGCTTGACCAGCGCGCGACCGGCCCCCGTCTGGACGAAGCTCGCGTACCTGTCGGTCATAGGCGTAGCCTACTGGCGAGTAGGGTTGGGGCAACAGTTTCGAGGGAGGCCGATCGTGCAGAGTGTCCGGCGGGTCGCGGTCATCGGGGGCAACCGCATCCCCTTCGCCCGGTCCAACTCGCGCTACGCGCACGCGTCGAACTCCGACATGCTGGGCGCGGCGCTCGACGGGCTGGTCGCCCGGTTCGGGCTGGCCGGCGAGCGGGTCGGCGAGGTGGTGGCCGGCGCGGTGCTCAAGCACTCCCGCGACTTCAACCTCACCCGCGAGGTGGTGCTCGGCTCCCGGCTCGACCCGCACACCCCCGCGTACGACATCCAGCAGGCCTGCGGCACCGGCCTGGAGGCCGCCATCCTGGTCGCCAACAAGATCGCGCTCGGGCAGATCGAGGTCGGCATCGCCGGTGGCGTCGACACCACCTCGGACGCGCCGCTCGCCGTCAACGAGGACATGCGGCGCACCCTGCTCCAGCTCAACTCCGCCCGTACGCTCGGCGAACGGCTCAAGATCGCGGCGAAGCTGCGCCCGCACCAGCCGTTCAAGCCGGACATCCCGCGCAACGCCGAGCCGCGTACCGGACTGTCCATGGGTGAGCACGCGGCCCGCACCGCGCTGCGCTGGAACGTCGACCGGGCCGCGCAGGACGAACTCGCGCTGCGCTCGCACCAGCGGCTCGCGGCCGCGTACGACAAGGGGTTCTTCGACGACCTGATGACCCCCTACCTGGGGCTGACCCGCGACCAGAACCTCCGGCCGGACACCAGCCTGGAGAAGCTCGGCTCGCTCAAGCCGGTCTTCGGCGCCTCCGGGGCGGACGCCGAGCGGGCCACCATGACCGCCGGCAACTCCTCGCCGCTCACCGACGGCGCGTCGACGGTGCTGCTCGCCTCCGAGGAGTGGGCCAAGGCGCACAACCTGCCGGTGCTCGCCTGGTTCTCCTGGTCCGAGACCGCCGCCGTCGACTTCGTGCACGGCGACGAGGGCCTGCTGATGGCCCCCGCGTACGCCGTGCCCCGGATGCTGGCCCGCGCCGGGCTCAGCCTCCAGGACTTCGACTACTACGAGATCCACGAGGCGTTCGCCTCGCAGGTGCTGGCCACTCTCGCCGCCTGGGAGTCGCCGGAGTTCTGCAAGGAGCGCCTCGGCCTGGACGCGCCGCTCGGCTCGATCGACCGGGAGAAGCTGAACGTCAACGGCTCCTCGCTGGCGGCCGGCCACCCGTTCGCCGCCACCGGCGGCCGGATCGTCGCCACGCTGGCCAAGCTGCTCGACCAGAAGGGGAGCGGACGCGGCCTGATCTCCATCTGCGCGGCCGGTGGGCAGGGCGTGACAGCCATCCTGGAGCGCTGACGGCTTCGGAGCAGGGCTGCGGTCCCGGCCGCAGCCCTGCTTCACGTTCTGTCGGTGCCCCGAGCAACCCGACGGCAGTTCGGCCGCGTCACCTGGGCATGAGGCGTACGAGAGGCTCCGGGACGTGAACCGGGCCGAGGAAGACGAGTACCGGCAGTTCGTCACCGCCCGGCTGGAGTCGTTGCGCCGCACCGCGTACCTCCTGTGCCGCGAGTGGCACACCGCCGACGACCTGGTCTCCATCACGATCGGCAAGCTCTACCGGCACTGGCGCCGGGTCCGCGCCGCGGAGAACGTCGACGCGTACGTGCGCGGAATGCTCACCAACGCCTGGCTGGACGAGCGGCGGCGGCCCTGGCGGCGCGAGCACAGCACCGACACGGTGCCGGAGACCGCCGACATGATCCTGCCGGAGCCCACGCTCGCCGAACGCGACATGCTGCTCGCCCTGCTCGGTCAGCTGCCGCCCCGGCGGCGCGCCGTGCTGGTCCTGCGCTACTACTGCGACTTGTCGGTCGAGGAGACCGCCGACGTCATGGGCATCAGCGCCGGCACCGTCAAGAGCCAGTCCGCACGCGGCCTGGAGGCGTTGCGCCTGCTGCTGGGTGGCATCCCGTCGACCCGAGGGGAGCTGTCATGACGTACCGGCAGTTGTTCGACGACCTGATCGGCGAGCCGCCGGTCTCCACAGTGGACGTCGACCGGGTGATCAGCGGACAGCGCCGGGCCCGGCGGATGCGGATCGGGGCCGGTACGACGGCGGTCGCCGCTGTGGTGGCGGCAGTGCTGGTCGGCACCACCACGCTCATCGGCAAGCCGCACGCCCAGCCGGCCAAACCGGTACCGGCCGTCACGACGCTCCCCGGCAGCGATCAGGACCTCGACCGGATCGACGCTGCGGTGATCGCGGCCCTGACCCGCGCGGTGCCGCGCCTGGCCTGGGCGGTGAAGGACGGGCCGGTGATCGACACCCCCGCGTGGGCCTCCGACGTCATGGGCCGGCCCGGCTCCCTCGGCTACCGAGGAAACGGCAGCTTCCGGGCGGACGGAGTGGACCTGACCGCGAGCTTGCAGATCACTCCTGACGGCGCGAAGAGCTGGCAGGCTGAGGCGGCTCGCGGATGTTCCAAGAACGCCGTCGAGTGCGGCGAGCAGACGGGTCCGGACGGCGAGAAGATCAGGTACCACCGGTCGGTCTGGGAGCAGGAGGTGCCACCGCAGCTCCGGGATCAGATGCCGAGCCGGACAGAGAGCGCCGGCGTGACAGCACTGCGTCGGGACGGCACTTTTCTGCACCTGAACATCAGGACCGTCACCGCCGAGGACAAGCTCCCGGTCGCCGTCGGGCAGTTGATCCCGGTCGTGGTCGACCGGGCCGTCGTTCTCGCGCCGGAGCCGTCCCCCACACCGGCGGCCACCTCCACCGTCACCACTGTCGCGGGCACCGCCGCGGACGCGGCGCGTCTCGACGCGGCGCTGACAAACGCCCTGCGTCGGCAGGCGGCCGACTTCACGTGGACGACAAAGTGGGGCGGCGAGAGCAGCCCGACCCCGGTCGGGTTCGAGCCCAAGGGCCGGCTGAACGTCGACACCCCGGTTCTGGATGCCGCCACGTTCCGGGTCGGCAACCGGGCCGGAGGGGTCACCCTCCAACTGGTGCGCGACGGGGAGGCCGCCTGGTCGGTCGCCCCGCCCTGCCCGACCGCCACTCTCGCCGCCCGCCACTGCGCGGTGACCGAGTTCCCGGGCGGCGAGCGCCTGCGGGCCCGGCGGACGCTCACCGGTTTCGGCTCGCGCCCCGACTCGGCAAGGCCGGCGGGAAGCAACAACTACCTCATCGAGTCGCTCCGCCCGGACGGCACGCTGGTCCGACTTTCTCTCGGCCAGGACAAGCCTGCGCTCTCGATGGAGCAGGCGATCGAGGTGGCCCGGGATCCGACGCTCGTGCTGGCACCACGGCCACCGGCGGGAGCCGCCACCACCCAGGTCCACAGTCCGATCGGGTGGTACTACGACGGCGCAGCGTGGACGGCAGCCACCGCCGCGCTCGACGCCGTCTCACCGGACGGAATGATCTATCTGCTGCCCTTCCGCGGAGGGGGCGACGGGCCCAACGGCGCGACTCTCCTGTCGTACAACTTCATGGTGCAGCGAGGCGGGCTGGCCGGCGACGGGGAGATCATCGTGGAGCGCCGCGCGGCGCTGGTGCTGAGCTGCGCCACGGTCGGAGCGCTCCCGCCCGCGATGCACCGAGGGCACGCGCATGACGGCGAGTGCGCCGAGTCGACCCGCCCGGACGGGAACCGGGTCGTCACGATCGTCTCCCGCACTGCGGAATCAGTGGTCTACAGCGTGTTTGTCCAGCGACCCGATCGCGGCACGGTCGAGGTGGTGATCGACAACCGGCCCAACACCGGTGCCGCCTCGGACATGCCGACGGACGGAGAATTCGGGCGCCGCTGGCCGAAGGGCGTCAAGGGCGGCGCGACCCCGCCGCTCACCCTGGAGCAGGTCACGGCGCTTGCCGCTCACCCGGATCTGATCAACCTGTTGCCCTGAGCGGAGAAGACGGACGCCCCGGGCCCGACCGGCCCGGGGCGCCCGCCACCAGCGGGCCGACCGGTGGCCTCACGCGCCCGTACGCGAGAATGAGGGCCGTGACGACGATCCCGAACGTGCTCGCCAACCGGTACGCCTCGCCCGAACTGGTCGCCCTCTGGTCGCCGGAGGAGAAGGTCCGGATGGAGCGCCGGCTCTGGCTGGCGGTGCTCAAGGCCCAGCGTGATCTCGGCGTGCCGGTGCCGGACGGCGTGGTCGAGGCGTACGAGCGGGTGGTCGACGACGTCGACCTGGCCTCGATCGCGGCGCGGGAGCGGGTCACCCGGCACGACGTGAAGGCTCGGATCGAGGAGTTCAGCGCGCTCGCCGGGCACGAGCACGTGCACAAGGGGATGACCTCCCGCGATCTCACCGAGAACGTCGAGCAGCTCCAGATCCGTGCCTCGCTGGAGCTGATCCGGGACCGGGTGGTCGCCACGCTGGTCCGGCTCGGCTGGCACGCGGGCGAGTACTCGGCGCTGGTGATGACCGGCCGGTCGCACAACGTCGCCGCGCAGGCCACCACGCTCGGCAAGCGCTTCGCGTCCGCCGCGGAGGAGCTGCTGATCGCGTACGAGCGGCTGGAGGACCTGATCGGTCGCTACCCGCTGCGGGGGATCAAGGGGCCGGTGGGCACCGCCGCCGACCAGCTCGACCTGTTCGACGGCGATGCCGAGAAGGTGGCCGAGCTGGAGCGCCGGGTGGCCGGGCACCTGGGCTTCAGCCGGGTGCTGGACAGCGTCGGCCAGGTCTACCCGCGTTCGCTGGACTTCGACGTGCTCTCCGCGTTGGCCCAGGTGGCCGCCGCGCCGTCGTCGCTGGCCACCACGATCCGGCTGATGGTCGGGCAGGAGTTGGTCACCGAGGGCTTCAAGCCGGGCCAGGTCGGCTCCAGCGCCATGCCGCACAAGATGAACACCCGCTCGTCGGAGCGGGTGAACGGCTTCGCGGTGATCATCCGGGGTTACCTGTCGATGGTCGGCGAGCTGGCCGGTGACCAGTGGAACGAGGGTGACGTCTCCTGCTCGGTGGTGCGCCGGGTGGCGCTGCCTGATGCGTTCTTCGCCGCCGACGGCCTGTTCCAGACGTTCCTGACTGTGCTGGACGAGTTCGGCCCGTACCCGGCGGTGATCAACCGGGAGCTGGAGCGCTTCCTGCCGTTCCTCGCCACCACGAAGATCCTGGTGGCAGCCGTACGCCGGGGTGTCGGCCGCGAGGTCGCGCACGAGGTGATCAAGGAGCACGCGGTCGCCGTGGCGCTGGCCATGCGGGAGAAGGGCGCGGCCGAGAACGACCTGTTCGACCGCCTGGCCGCCGACGGCCGGCTGGGCCTCACCAGGGCCGAGATCGACACCCTGGTGGCCGACCGCAACGCCTTCGTCGGCGCCGCCGCCGACCAGGTCAACCGCGTGACCGCAAGGATCACCGGTGTCGTGCAGACCCACCCGCAGGCCGCGACCTACTCCCCGCCCCCCATCCTCTGACCCAGGCCCTTTCCCCGGCGATCATGAAGTTGGCGGCACTCAGGGAGATCATTCCTGCCGTCAACTTCATGATCGACGCGGCAAGGCGCGGCAGGCGAGGGCGGTCAGGTGCCGGTGGGGGTTTCGGCTGCGGAACTCAGGTTGGGGGCGCTCGCGGGTTCGGCGATGCCGCCGGGCGCGGAGGCGATCTCCGGCTCGTGGGCGGTCTCGGCCGCGATCGCCGGCTGGTCCGGCGGCATGACGTCCGGCATCTTGGGCGCGACGATCACCGCCGTGCCGTACGCGCAGATCTCCATCCACATCTCGCCGCAGTCGCGGCTGTCGAAGCGCATGCCGATCACCGCGTTCGCGCCGAGGCGGCGGGCCTCCTCGCCGAGCCGGGCCACCGAGTCGGTACGCCACCGCGTCAGGTTGTCCGGCGCCAGCGGGTCGTAGGCGCCACCGCGCAGGTTCTTGACCCCCTCGCGGTACGGGTTGCGGGTCCTCGCCATCGACGAGACCACTTCGCCGAGGATCTGGCGGATCTCGTAGCCAGGCAGTTGATCCGTCGTCACGACCAGCACGTTTCCGATGCTGTCAGTCCCCGGCCGGGTGGTTCGGGAGCCGTGTTCAGCTGATCGCATGCTGAAAAACGACGCGGCGCGGACGGCCGGGCTGCTCCCGGCCGATCCGCGCCGCATCGGCATCAACCGTCAGACACCGGCCGTCGAGGTGATCCAGGACCGGTTGTACGCGACACTGCCGTAGTTCTGGATGGTGGTGCCGTTGGCGGTGGAGGCGACGCCCACCTGCCGGCCGTTGTAGAACTGCGGGCCGCCCGAGTCGCCCCGCCACGCGTTGCCGTTGATCCGGGTGCTCCGGATCGCCTGGCCGCCGTACGCGTCGGTGACGCTGGTGCTGGTCACCTGGACGGTGGCGGTCTTGAGCTGGGGCGACGCGCCGCAGCCGCTGTAGCAGGTCATGCCCCAGCCGTAGATGGTGTTGGTGGAGCCGACCGGCGGGTTGCTGGTGGCCAGCGACACGGCGGAGGTGCTGACCGTGCTGGACAGGCGCAGCAGGGCCAGGTCGTAGCGGGTGTAGGAGGCGCTCACGGTGCGGGTGACGCCGCCCGAGGCGTAGTAGACGCTGCCGACCCGCACGGACATGGTGCCGCTGACGCAGTGCCGGGCGGTGAGCACCCACTGGGGCGCGATCACGCTGCCGGAGCAGGTGAACGAGCCGTTGCTGAAGACGGCGGCGGCCCACGGGGCGGACGAGACGGTGCCGCCACCGATGATCGGCTGCGGGCCGGCCGGCGCGGCGGTGGCGCCGGAGGCGGTGGCCAGGACACCGGCCAGCGCGGTGGTCAGCACGGCGAGCAGGGGACGGAGGCGCATGTCGGGGCTCCTTCTGCGCGACGCCCGGGGTTGCCGGGCAGGGGGTGACACCCGCCGGGTGGGGTGAGCCGGCGAGAGGCGTCGATCGAGTGCATCGACATCTGACGATGCATGCTACGGGTGTGTCATGCGGTGTCACAAGAGATGAATCGAACAATGCCGATGGCGTGACGTCCGCCGCGCGCCGCGCCGACGTGCTGTCGGATACCTGTCCAAGCTGGGGCGTTTCGCGGCAGAATGCCTGCTAGGAGGGGGTGCGGAGGGTCACCCACAGGCACCGAGCGCAACGAATTCGCATCGACGCCGCAACGAACGGGCAACGGTGTCCGGCCGGCGTCGCCGGTCCCGCCGAGCACTGCCGGAAGTGCCCCCGGCCGGTTCGGGCCGGGCGGTATCTGCCAGGTAGGCTGGCTGCGCTCGCCCGATAGTGGGCCGGCACCCAACTGCGTACACAGTCAGGAGTGCCCCGTGCCTCGCGTCGTAGTCGACGTCATGCTCAAGCCCGAGATCCTCGATCCGCAGGGCCAGGCCGTCGCGAACGCGCTGCCCCGGCTCGGCGTCAGTGACGTCGCCTCGGTTCGGATCGGCAGGCGGATCGAGATCGAGTTCACCGGCGAACCGGACCTGGACCGGGCCCGCGAGATCGCCGACAAGCTGCTGGCCAACCCGGTCATCGAGGACTTCACCGTCCGCGTGGTCACCGCCGACGAGACCGCGGGCGCGCAGTCGTGACCGCCCGGGTCGGTGTGGTGACCTTCCCCGGCTCGCTCGACGACGGGGACGCGGCCCGGGCCGTGCGGATCGCCGGCGCCGAGGCGGTCCGGCTCTGGCACGGCGACCCGGACCTGCACGGGGTGGACGCCGTCGTCCTGCCCGGTGGCTTCTCCTACGGTGACTACCTGCGCTGCGGCGCCATCGCCCGGTTCGCCCCGGTGATGGAGACGATCGTCCAGGCTGCCCGCGGCGGCCTGCCGGTGCTCGGCATCTGCAACGGCTTCCAGATCCTCTGCGAGGCGCACCTGCTGCCCGGCGCGCTCACCCGCAACCAGCACCTGCACTTCCGCAACCGGGACCAGGTCCTGCGCATCGAGGGCACCGGCACCGCCTGGACCAACGCGTTCCAGCCGGGCCAGGAGGTGCTCGTCCCGGTCAAGAACGGCGAGGGCTGCTACGTCGCCGACTCCGCGACGCTCGACCGGCTGGAGGGCGAGGGCCGCGTCGTCGCCCGCTACGTCGGCGGCAACCCCAACGGATCGCTGCGCGACATCGCCGCGATCACCAACGAGGCCGGCAACGTGGTCGGCATCATGCCGCACCCCGAGCACGCGGTGGAGGCGCTCACCGGCCCGTCCCTGGACGGCCTCGGCTTCTTCACCTCGGTGCTCAAGCACCTGGTGGGAGCGCCGGCGTGATGGTGGCCGTGATCATCGGTCGGCTCATCCGCCGCACCGGCGGCGAGCGCAACAAGGAGACATCATGACCACCCATCCGGAGCCGGCCCTGCGGGAGCCGCAGGGCGGCCCGACCGACGAGTGGGCGCCGGGCGTGGACACCGTCCCCCGGGCCGCCGAGACGCCGGAAGAGCTTCAGCCGTACGCCGAGCTGGGCCTCCGCGACGACGAGTACGACCGGATCCGGCACATCCTCGGCCGCCGGCCCACCCAGGCCGAGCTGGCCATGTACTCGATCATGTGGAGCGAGCACTGCTCCTACAAGTCGAGCAAGGTGCACCTGCGCCAGTTCGGTGAGAAGGCCCCGCCGAGCGACCGGCTGCTCGCCGGTATCGGGGAGAACGCCGGCGTGGTCCAGGTCTCCGACGAGCTGGCGGTGACCTTCAAGGTCGAGTCGCACAACCACCCGAGCTTCGTCGAGCCGTACCAGGGCGCGGCGACCGGCGTCGGCGGCATCGTCCGCGACATCCTCGCCATGGGCGCCCGCCCGGTCGCAGTGATGGACCCGCTGCGCTTCGGCGCGGCCGACCACCCGGACACCGCCCGGGTGCTGCCCGGCGTGGTCGCCGGCGTCGGTGGCTACGGCAACTGCCTCGGCCTGCCCAACATCGGCGGCGAGGTCGTCTTCGACCCCTGCTACCAGGGCAACCCGCTGGTCAACGCACTCTGCCTGGGCGTGCTGCCGGTCGACCGGCTGCAGAAGAAGGACGCCACCGGCCCGGGCAACATCGTGGTGCTGATGGGCGCCAAGACCGGCCGCGACGGCATCGGCGGCGTGTCCGTGCTGGCCAGCGCCACCTTCGACGAGGGCAGCGAGCAGCGCCGCCCGTCCGTGCAGGTCGGCGACCCGTTCATGGAGAAGCTGCTGATCGAGGCGTGCCTGGAGCTGTACGACGCCGAACTGGTCGTCGGCATCCAGGACCTCGGCGGCGCCGGTCTGACCTGCGCCCTCACCGAGACCGCCGCCTCGGCCGGCACCGGCATGCGGGTGTGGCTGGAGCGCGTGCCGCTGCGCGAGCCGTCGATGGAGCCGCACGAGATCCTGGCCAGCGAGTCCCAGGAGCGGATGCTGCTCGTCGTCTCCCCGGACAAGCTCGACGCGGTGCTCAAGACCGCCGAGAAGTGGGGCGTCTGGGCCACCGCCATCGGCGAGGTCACCGCGCCGTCCCCGGACGGCCGGCCGGGCCGCCTGGTCGTCACCTGGCGCGACCAGCTGGTGGTGGACGTGCCGCCGGGCTCGCTCGTCGACGACGGCCCGGTCTACGCCCGGCCGATGCGCGAGCCGGCCGACCTGATCCTGCTCCAGGCCGACCGCGCCGAGACGCTGCCCCGGCCGAACACCCCGGAGGCGCTCCGGGAGACCGTGCTGCGGATGATCGCGTCGCCGAACCTGGCCGACAAGACCTGGGTCACCGAGCAGTACGACCGCTACGTGCTCGGCAACACCGTGCTCGCCCAGCCGGAGGACTCCGGCGTGATCCGGATCGACGAGCGCAGCGGCCTCGGCGTCGCGCTCTCCGTCGACGGCAACGGCCGGTACGCCCGCCTCGACCCGTACCACGGCACGAAGCTGGCGCTGGCCGAGGCGTACCGGAACGTGGCGGTGACCGGCGCGAAGCCGATCGCCGTGACCAACTGCCTGAACTTCGGCTCGCCGGAGGACCCGGGCGTGATGTGGCAGTTCGCCGAGGCCGTGCGCGGCCTGGCGGACGGCTGCCTGGAGCTGGGCATCCCGGTGACCGGCGGCAACGTCAGCTTCTACAACCAGACCGGTGCCGCGGCCATCCACCCGACCCCGGTGGTCGGCGTGCTCGGCGTGCTCGACGACGTGGCGAACCGGGTGCCGATGGGCTTCGTGCCCCGGGCGGCCGGTGACCACGACCAGCTCTTCCTGCTGGGCGAGACGCACGTCGAGCTGTCCGGCTCGGAGTGGGCCTGGGTGACCCACGAGCACCTGGGCGGCATCCCGCCGCAGGTCGACCTGGCCCGCGAGCGTCAGCTCGCCGAGCTGCTGGCCGAGGCGGCCCGCGTCGGGCACCTCAGCTCGGCGCACGACCTCTCCGACGGCGGCCTGGCGCAGAGCCTTGTCGAGTCGGCGCTGCGCCAGGGCGTCGGCGCCCGGGTGGTCGTGCCGGAGCACTTCGCCGGTGGCTCGATGCCGTTCGTCTTCCTGTTCAGCGAGTCCGCCGGACGGGCGCTGGTGTCGGTGCCGCGCGGGCACGAGAAGGCGTTCACCGCCCTCTGCGCCGAGCGCGGCGTGCCGTGGGAGTTCATCGGCGTCACCGACCCGGCCTCCAGCGCGCTGGAGGTGCACGGCCAGTTCCGGATCGGCCTGGACGAGCTGCGCGAGGCGCACACCGGCACGCTGCCGCGCCTGTTCGGCGCGGCCGAGGCGGCGCGGGTGGAGGTGGCGGCCACCCGTACCGGGACCACCACCGTGCTCCCGGCCACCGCCGAGCAGCCGATCGGTGTGGACCCGGCCGAGGTCGTCTCCGAGCCGATCGCCGAGGCGGGCACCGACGACTCGTCGGCCGGGGCGCCCGCGCCGGTCGAGACCGACTCCGCTCCGGCCGCGTCGGAGGCCGACTCCGGCGTACCCGCTGCGGCGGAGCCCGCCGCAGAGGCGCGGGACGAGACCGCGCCGGCCGCCGACACGAACCCGGCACAGGACGGGTCCGACGGCCCGGCTCCCGGTGAGCCGGCGCCGGACCAGCGCTGAGGCCCGGGCCTTGGCCGTTTTCGCCCAGCCCGGCGCCGGTGCCCGGTTCGACTGGGGCCTGACCGGGGCGGCGGAACTCGGCCGGGTCTGCGCCGCCCTGGTGGTGGTGGACGTGCTGTCGTTCACCACCGCCGTGGAGGTCGCGGTGAGCCGCGGCATGCGGGTGCACCCGTTCCCGTGGGGCGAGCAGGCCGCCGACTACGCCCGCCGGGTCGGCGCCGTCGCCGCGGTGGGCCGCCGGAGGACGACAGCGGAGCACCCGTGGTCGCTCTCCCCGGCGGCGCTGCGGGCCGCGCCTGCCGTCGCCGACCTGGTGCTGCCGTCGCCGAACGGCTCGGCGATCAGCGCCGCCGCGAGCGCCACCGGCGTGCCGGTGGTCGCGGCCTGCCTGCGCAACGCGCGCGCCGTCGGGCACTGGCTCCGCACCCAGGGGTACGGCTCGACCGACGCTCCCGTGGGTGTCGTGGCGGCCGGGGAACGCTGGCCCGACGGGTCACTGCGGCCGTGCGTGGAGGACCAGCTCGGCGCGGCCTGCGTGCTCGACGCGCTCGCCGGGGTGCCCGGTGGGCTCTCGGTGGAGGCCGCGATGGCGCTGGCCGCGCTCGCCAGCACCCCTGACGTGCCGGCGGCGGTGCGGGGGTGCGTGTCCGGCCGGGAACTCGCCGAGGGTGGCTTCGCCGAGGACGTCGACGTCGCGACCGAGGTCGGCGTCTCCGACGTGGTGCCGGTGCTCCGCCAGGACTACTTCGCCGCCGCCTGAGCCTCCGCTCCCACTGCCCGCTCGACGGGCCGTATCGACAACTGTGGCCGCCCGCGAGCGCGGGCGGCCACAGTCGTGCGTGCTGATTCGGGTCAGTCGTCGAGCCAGTCGAGTCGCCGCCCGCCGCGGTCCCCCTGCGCGTCCGGGCGAGCGCGACCGGCCTGCGCCGGGTCGTTGGGGTAGGCGTTGTCGTAGCCGGCACCGCGCTGCTGCGGCGGCTCCTGGCCGTAACCACCCTGCTGGCCGTAGCCGCCCTGCGGGGACTGGCCGTAACCGTCGCCGTATCCGGCGCCCTGCTGGCCGTATCCGCCCGCCTGGTGTCCGCCGTCGTACCCGCCGCCGGTGTTGCCGTAGCCGCCACCGGCCGGACTGTCGTAGCCACCGGCCGGAGCGTCGCCGTATCCGCCCTGCTGGCGGCCGGCGTCGTAGCCACCGGCCGGGGCGTCGTACCCGCCTGCGGGCGCGCTGTCGTAGCCACCGGCCGGGGCGTCGTACCCGCCTGCGGGCGCGCTGTCGTAGCCACCGGCCGGGGCGTCGCCGTATCCACCGGTGGCCCGGCCACCGCCGTAGCCCGCGTCGCCGTACCCGCCGGCCGGGGCGTCGCCGTAGCCACCGGCGCTGCCGTATCCGCCCGCCGGGGCGTCGCCGTAGCCACCCTGCTGGCGGCCGCTGTCGTAGCCGCCGGTGGGCGCGTTGTCGTAGCCACCCGAGGCGGCGCCGTACCCGCCGCCGGCGCGGTAGCCGTCGCCCTGCTCCGCGCCGCGGCCGTACGCGGCCGGGCCGGACTGGTCGTAGCCGCGATCCTGCTCCGGCTGGTAGGTGCTGGTCGGGTACGGGTCGGCCGCCGGCGCGTACTGGGTGCTGTCGCCGGTGTAACGGCCGGTCGGCTCGTCGAACCGCTCGTTGCCGTACCCGCCGCCCTGGGCCGCGTATCCGGCCGCCCCGGCCGCAGCGCCGGCGGCGTAGTCCGGGCTGCCGTAGCCGGCGCCGGAGGACGGACCGTTGCCGTAACCGCTGCCCGAGGAGGGCGCGGTGCCGTATCCGCCGCCGGAGGCAGGCGCGTCGCCGTAGCCGTTGCCGGCGCCGTAGCCGCCCTGACCGGGCGCGTCGTCGCCGTAGCCGTACCCGGCCTGTCCCGCGCCGACGCCGTACGCCGGTCCGGGCGGCGCGCCGTACGGGTCCGGCGGGACGTCGTCCACGACCGGCCGCTGGAGCATGGTGGGGGCCTCGCTGATCGACGGGCCGCCGACCATCGTCGCGGACGGCCCGGCGCCCATGCCGTTCACCACCCGGGTCTGGTCGTCGGTGCCGTGGTATGCGCCGCGGGCCGCGGGGATCGCACCGGCCGCCGCTGCGCCGCCGGGGCCACCCGGACCGACCGGCCCGCCCGGGCCGTCGCCGTCACCGTCGTCGCCCTCGTTCTTGCGCCGCATGTAGAGCAGCACGATGGTGCCCACACCGACGGCGACGAACAGGCCGCCGAGCAGGATCAGCAGCCAGGAGCCGAAGCCGCCGGAGTCCTCGTTCGCGGTCGGCTGCTGGGCGGCCGGCGCGTCGGTGGCCGGGGTGTCGGTCGCCTCCTCGTCGAGCGGTTCTTCCGACGGCGGGGCGGACTCGCTCGCCGACGGGGTGGCGCTCGGGCTCGCCGACGTCCGCAACTGAATGCTGAGCCGGACGCCGGTCACGGACTGACCGGCGCTCGCGTTGATCGACCTGGCGACCGGCGTGGCGCCGTCGGTCGAGGCGCCCACCTCGATCCGGCCGGGCGCGATCGGGGCGGACTCGGAGCCGCTGAAGCTGAAGTTGCCGTTGCCGCTGGTGTTGGTACGGCGCTCCTTGCCCGCGCTGTCGCGCAGCATGACGAGGGCGCCTTCGATCGGCTCGCCGTCGGCGTTGACCACCTTGCCGGACACCGTCTTGACGGTCTGCGGCTGCTGCGGCTCCTGCGCCTTGCCCCTGACCGTCAGCTGGAAGTTGCCGGTGGCCGGGTCCGACTTGTCCGGCCGCACCTGCACAGTGACGGAGGCATTGGCGTCCTGCGCGTTGTCGCTCGCGCGGATGGTGAGCAGCTGGGTCTTGGGCAGCGGGTTGCCGGGCGAGAAGTTGACCTGGCCGCAGCCCGATGCGCAGCTGACGCCGGACGGCAGGCCGGTCAGGCCGATCTCAGCGTTCTGGTCGCCGTCCTGCGGAGTGACCCGGACGGTGATCGTGGTGTCGCTGCCGGCGTTGACCGTGGCCGATCCCGGCGAGACGCTGACGTCGGCGGCGAGGGCGGGGGTGGCGGGGACGGTGAGCAGGGCGCCGAAGACCAGCGCTACGACCACACCGGCCCGCTGCTTCCAGGCACGTCGGTGTGTTGACACGTCCACCGCCTTCCGGGTCTGATCTCTCCGCCGGCCGCTCGGCCGAGGTTGATCACTCACGGTACGAACAACGCCGTCGGCAACTATGCCTTGTCTGACCGGATCATCTCTACCCAGGGCCGCCGGAGGGCGGCCTTCTGCCGGGTCGTATCGTCCCGTCGTGTCCTCTCCGCACGCTTATTCCGAAGCGGTACTCGCCGCGCTGGCGGCGCTGGACGAGGGGCGTACGCCCGAACGGCCGGTCCTCCGGGAGGCGGTCCGGACCCTCTTGGCTGCCCTCACGGATCGCGCCCCCGGCCGATCGGTGGAGGTGCGCGTCCCACCCTACGGTGCGGTGCAGTGCGTGAGTGGCCCACGACACACCCGGGGCACGCCCCCGAATGTGGTGGAGATGGACCCGCCGACGTGGCTGGCGCTCGCCACCGGACGCCTCGACTGGGCGCGGGCGGTCACCGACGGTCGCGTGCGGGTGTCGGGGAACCGGGCCGACCTCTCCGCGTACCTCCCGATTTAGTTGGCGGGCGACGGCGACACCCCCTCACCCTGAGCGGGGACTCCGTGACTGTCGGTATCGACTGCTGTTCGCGTACACTGAGTGCCGACGACGGTCCCGGCCCATGCGTGCGGAGCTGACCCCCGGCTCCGCCAGGCCAGTCCAGACCCCACTGCGAGGGAGCGGCAGGTGCCCCGAGGCGATGGCCGGCTGAGCCACGACCTTGACCCCCAGCGACCCGGCCCACAGGACGCGTGCGGCGTCTTCGGCGTCTGGGCGCCCGGGGAAGAGGTCGCGAACCTCACCTACTTCGGGCTGTACGCCCTCCAGCACCGCGGCCAGGAGGCCGCGGGCATCGCGGTCAGCGACGGTTCCGGCGTCGTGGTCTACAAGGATCTCGGCCTGGTCGCCCAGGTGTTCGACGAGCCGACACTGGCCAGCCTGCGCGGGCACGTCGCGATCGGGCACGCGCGCTACTCCACCACCGGTGGCTCGACCTGGGAGAACGCCCAGCCGACGATCCGGGCGACCAGCGCCGGCACCACGATCGCGCTGGCGCACAACGGCAACCTGGTGAACACCGCCGAGCTGCAGCGCGAGGCGGCGGTGCGCGGGCTGGACTCCGACGGCTCGACGAACGACACCTCGCTGGTCACCATGCTGCTGGCCAGCCGGCCCGACCTGTCCGTCGAGGCGGCCGCGCTGGAGGTGCTGCCGCAACTGCGCGGCGCGTTCAGCTTCGTCTTCATGGACGAGTCGACGCTCTACGCGGCGCGGGACGCGCACGGCGTACGCCCGCTGGTGCTCGGCCGGCTGGAGCGCGGCTGGGTGGTGGCGAGCGAGACCGCCGCGCTGGACATCGTCGGCGCCAGCGTGGTCCGCGAGGTGGAACCGGGCGAGCTGATCGCCATCGACGAGAACGGGATGCGTTCCAGCCGGTTCGCCTCGCCCGAGCCCAAGGGCTGCCTCTTCGAGTACGTGTACATCGCCCGGCCGGACGCCACCATCGCCGGCCGTAACGTGCACGCCGCACGGGTGCAGATCGGCCGCCAGCTCGCCAAGGAGCACCCGGTCGAGGCCGACCTGGTGATCCCGGTGCCGGAGTCCGGCACCCCGGCCGCGATCGGCTACGCCGAGGAGTCCGGCATCACCTACGGCCAGGGCCTGATGAAGAACCCGTACGTCGGGCGCACCTTCATCCAGCCCTCGCAGACGCTGCGCGCGCTCGGCGTCCGGCTGAAGCTGAACCCGCTGCGGCAGAACGTGCGCGGCAAGCGCCTGGTGGTGGTGGACGACTCGATCGTGCGGGGCACCACCCAGCGGGCGATCGTCCGGTTGCTGCGCGAGGCGGGCGCTCTGGAGGTCCATGTCCGGATCTCCTCGCCGCCGGTGAGCTGGCCCTGCTTCTACGGCATCGACTTCGCCACCCGTGCCGAACTGCTGGCCAACGGGCTGGACAACGAGGGAATCCGGCGCTCGATCGGCGCCGACACGCTCGGGTACGTATCGCTGCCCGGTCTCATCGCCGCGACCGAGCAGCCGAAGAGCCGGCTCTGCCGGGCGTGCTTCGATGGGGAGTACCCGATCGAACTGCCGGCCGGGAACCTGATCGGCAAGCACGTGCTCGAAGGAGTGGGACGCCGGGTCGCCGCCGAGGCTGCCGGGCCGACCGGTCCGCTCGTCGCCACACCGACCCACCACCCGTAGCACCACCGACGCGGGTCCGGCCGCTCCGGGCTCGCGGGAACCACAAAGGGGAGAACCGTGACGCACGTGTCCGAGCGCAGCGGCGCAGGATCCAGCCCGACGGGCGCCGGCGGCGACCGCCAGCCCTGGTCGGCGGGGTCCGGCCGGACGCAGCGCAAACGCTCGGTCTCGTACGCCGACGCCGGGGTGTCGATCGAGGCGGGCGACCGCGCGGTCGAGCTGCTCAAGTCCAAGGTCAAGCAGACCCGGCGCCCCGAGGTCATGGGTGACCTGGGCGGCTTCGCCGGCCTGTTCCGGCTGGACACCAAGAAGTACAAGAACCCGATCCTGGCCTCCTCGACGGACGGCGTGGGCACCAAGCTGGTGATCGCGCAGCAGCTCGACATCCACGACACGGTCGGCATCGACCTGGTCGCCATGGTCGTCGACGACCTGGTCGCCTGCGGCGCCGAGCCGCTGTTCCTGCTCGACTACATCGCCACCGGCGAGGTCGTGCCGGACAAGGTCGCCGAGATCGGCGCCGGCATCGCGGACGGCTGCCGGTACGCCGGCTGCGCGCTGCTGGGTGGCGAGACCGCCGAGCACCCGGGCGTGCTGCGCCCCGACGAGTACGACATCTCCGCCACCGGCGTGGGCGTGGTGGAGGAGAGCGACATCCTCCGCCCGGAGCGGGTGGAGGTGGGCGACGTGGTGATCGCCATGCGTTCCTCCGGCCTGCACTCCAACGGCTACTCCCTGGTGCGGCACGTGCTGCTGGGCGCCGGCCGGATGCGGCTGGACGTGGTGATCGACGACTTCGGCCGCCAGCGGACGCTCGGCGAGGAGCTGCTCACCCCGACCAAGATCTACGCGCAGGACTGCCTCAAGCTGATCGCCGAGGCCGAGGTGCGGGCGCTGGCCCACGTCACCGGCGGCGGCATCCCCGGCAACCTGGTCCGGGTGCTGCCCGAGAACGTCGACGCCGTGGTCAACCGCTCCACCTGGAAGCCGCAGCCGATCTTCGACCTGATCCAGTCCAAGGGCCGGATCGAGGACCCGGAGATGGAGGCGACGTTCAACATGGGCGTCGGCATGTTCGCGATCGTCTCCGCCGAGGACGCCGACCGCGCGCTGGCCACCCTGACCGGCCGGGGCGTGGACGCCTGGCAGGCGGGCGAGATCATCGAGGGGTCCGGCAACGTGCAGATGGTCGGGCAGCACACCCGGGGCTGATCACCCTGCGCCGATCGGCCGGGCACCTGATCGGGGGTTCACCCGAGCGGTTGCCGCGGCCTAGCCTGGAGGTTCGGTTTTCAGGCAGGCGGGGGAGGTGCTGATGGCTGCGCGCACGCCCGAAGGGATGCGGGGCATCGCCGCCGTCCCGTCGTATGTGGTGATGCAGCCGACGACGCTGTGCAACCTCGACTGCGCCTACTGCTACCTCCCCTTCCGTGCGGCCGACAGGCGGATGCCGGTGGCTGTCGCCGAGGCGGTGGCGGCGTCGGTGAACCCGTGGGCGGCGGGCGGTCGTTTCTCCGTCGTCTGGCACGGCGGCGAGCCGCTCGCCGCCGGCCGGGAGCATCTGGCCGCCCTGCTGGCGCCGTTCGGGCCGGACGTCGAGCACCACGTGCAGACGAACGCCACGCTCGTCGACGACGCCTGGTGCGCGTTCTTCGCCGAGCACCGGGTGCGGGTCAGCGTCAGCGTGGACGGGCCACGGGCCCGCAACGCCGAGCGGGTCACCCGGGGCGGACGGCCTGCGTACGACCGGATCGTGGCCGGGGTGGCGGCGCTGCGCCGCCACGGCGTGCCGTTCTCGGCGCTGGCGGTGGTGTCGCGGCCGGAGCCGGGCCTGGCGACCGAGTTGTACGACTACTTCCTCGACCTGGGCTGCGACGTGCTCGGCGTCAACATCGAGGAGACCGAGGGCGTCAACACCCGGACGAACGCCCGGGACGCGGGCGCGGTCACCGGGTTCTGGGCGGAGCTGGTGGCGGCGTGGCGCCGCGATCCCCGGATCCATCTGCGCGAGGTGGAGTGGTCGCTGCGGTACGCGGGCGCGGTCCTGGCCGGCACCGCCGACGACCTGCTGCCTCGCCGTCTCGACCCGATCCCGACGGTCGGGCACGACGGCTCGGTGGTGGTGCTCTCGCCGGAGCTGGCCGGCTTCACCGACCCGCACTACGGCGACTTCGCCAGCGGGAACGTGCTCACCACCCCGCTGGGCGACATCCTCGCCAGCGCGGCCGGCACGCCCTGGGTGGGGGAGTTCCTGACCGGCGTGGAGGCGTGCCGGACGTCCTGCGCGTACTTCGGCTTCTGTGGCGGTGGGCACGCCGCCAACCGCTACTTCGAGCTGGGGCGTTTCGACGGTACGGAGACCGAGCACTGCCGGAACAGCAAGATCCGCCTACTGGAGGGAGTGTTGGAGCATGCCCGAGACCATCAGTGACACCGACCGGGGGGCCGTGGCCGACCGGGTGCGGGACGCCGCTGCGGGGCTTACCGCTCTGCTCCGTGAGGCGGAGGCGGCCCGGCTGCTGCGGGCGGAGGTGTCGGGCGGCGACGGTGCCAACGCGGTCTGCGCGTGGAACCACTTCGAGAACATCCCGACGTTCTACAACTGGAACAACCGGCCACGCTGAGGAGACGGTTCCGCGATCAGGGACCTGTCGGCGAGTCGGGGCGGCACCCCGGCACGGCAGGTCCCTGATCGTCGGTCGTACGCCGGCTCAACAGAGCACATGCGTGAGCACGCGGGGGGTTACCGCGTGCTCAGATGTGACCGGAGGTCAGCGGGTCGGACGAACCCAGGTGTCCGGGTCGTCGTCCGCATGGTCCTCGTCATCGTCGTCGACATACTCTTTGTAGTCGTCGTCGAAGTTGTGCTCAGACTTCCCACTGCCCGCAAGTTCGCGCTGCAAGGCGGTTAGGTCGGTGTTCGGGGAGTGGTACTTCAACTCCCGGGCCACCTTCGTCTGCTTGGCCTTAGCACGGCCGCGCCCCATGGCTCGACCCCCTCGCACAGAATGCGGGGCAGCCCGAAGGCGGGCCCCGATGACGTCAGGCATCTCTCGTGGCTCTTACGGTACATGGGGATGCCATCGTTCGGCACCTCGGGTCACCGTCGACCGGACCTGCGCGTCGCAGTTGTCCAGCCGTCACCAAGTGTACCCGGTAAGGGGTAAGGTCCGGGGCTGGCCGTGACAGCGGACAAATCGGTAAAAAGTAGCCTGAGCGGCAGCGTACCGCGCGGCTCCCCCGAGGGCGGAGGGGGTCGTTCGCCCTCGGGGGTGAGCCTCACCGCAGATGGATCGCGCGCAGCCGGCCGACCTCGGCCATCCGCCGCTCGGCGAGCCGGTCCGCGGCCACCGCCGGCGGCACGCCCTCGTCCTCGGCCAGCTGGAGGATCTGCCGGGTGGTGTCGAAGATCCGGGTGGCCCGCAGCTTGGCGCGCTCGAAGTTGAAGCCCTCGATCTCGTCCGCCACCTGGATCACGCCGCCCGCGTTCACCACGTAGTCCGGGGTGTAGAGGATGCCCCGGTCGGCGAGCACCTTCTCGATGCCCGAGTGGGCGAGCTGGTTGTTCGCGGCCCCGGTGACCACCTTCGCCCGCAGCACCGGCACGGTCTCGTCGTTCAGCGCGCCGCCGAGCGCGCACGGGGCGTACACGTCGATGTCGGAGGCGACGAGCGCCGCGGTGTCGTCGACCAGGGTGACCTGCGGGTGGGTGGTGCGCGCCCACTCCAGGGCGCGCGGGCTCACGTCGGTCGCCACCACCTCGGCGCCGTCGTCGAGCAGGTGGGCGGTCAGGTACTTGCCGACCTTGCCCAGCCCGGACACGCCGACCCGTCGGCCGGCCAGCGTCGGGCTGCCCCAGACGTGCTCGGCGGCGGCCCGCATGCCCTGGAAGACGCCCCACGCCGTGAGGATCGAGGAGTCGCCGGCGCCGCCGTGCTCGACGCTGCGGCCGGTGACGTACCGGGTCTCGCGCGCGATCACGTCCATGTCCGCGACGTACGTGCCGACGTCGCAGGCGGTGTAGTAGCGGCCGTTGAGCGACTCGACGAAGCGGCCGTACGCGCGCAGCAGCGCCTCGCTCTTGATCTGCTCGGGGTCGCCCCAGATGACCGCCTTGCCGCCACCGAGGTCGAGGTTCGCCAGGGCGTTCTTGTACGCCATGCCGCGCGAGAGGTCGAGCACGTCGGCGAGGGCGTCCTCCTCCGTCGCGTACGGGTAGAACCGGGTGCCGCCGAGCGCGGGGCCCAGCGCGGTGGAGTAGATCCCGATGATCGCCTTCAGGCCGGACTGCTTGTCCTGGCAGAACACGACCTGCTCATGCCCCGTGGAAACGGGGTCGTCGGTGCTGGCGAATACGCCCATGGCTGACTCCTGTGTCGGTGAGCGCCCTTGTGGGGAGCGGAACCTGGTGGCACGCCGGCGGGATGGTGCCGGTGTCTCTGAGCCTAATATCGGCCGGGTCCGTACTGTCGCGCACGTCACGCCACGGGCTTGCGGGCGGCGACGGAGGGTCCCGTCTCGTGGGAGGATCGCGCCGTGCCGTCGCTCTTCGCTTCATACCTGCGCGTGTACGAGCCGTTGACCGCCTTCGACCGGGACCGGCAGTCGTACTGGCGCCGGTACGTCAGCGAAGGCCGGGCGATCGCCCCGCTGGAGGGGCCGGTACGACAACGGACCGCAGTGATCGAGGCGCTGGGCGCGGGCTGGACCCGGTTGCCCGACCTGCCCGACGAGGCGTACGTCCTGGAGTCGGACGACTCGTTGCTGGTCTGCCCCTGGAACCTGCGTATCCGGGTCGCCGAGGCGGCGCTGAGCGCCCGCGACGGCGTGCCCTCGGTGCTGGCCGACGCGTTCGTGCCGCCGGTGCTCGCCGGGCAGGCCAAGGCCGTGGTGGAGGACTGGCGCAGCGGCGCCCGGGTGCTGGAGCACGGTGTGCCCCGGGTGCACGAGCAGATCGCCACCTGGGGCGTGCCGCTGCGCTGGTTCGTGCTGTTCGAAGCCGGCGAGCGGCACCTGGTCACCGAGCCGGAGCGGCGCGCGCTGCGCTACCGCACCGAGATCTCCAAGGCGCGCCGCCGGGCGTCGCGGGCGCTGTCGGTGCTGCGCAAGTCGATCGGCGAGGCGCCGATCACCGAGGCGGTCGAGGAGGCCGCCCGGTGGCTGGAGGAGTTCCATCCCCGCTCGGTGGTCGAGCTGGACTACGGCGGCCTGGTGCAACTGCTGCCGGACGAGACACTCGAGGCCGACGACTCGACCGATCTGGTGGCCACCGGACTGTCCGGACTGGGCCGGGGCGAGGCGGAGGAGGCGTCCGCCGCGTACGACAAGCTGGTCGCCCGCTGGCGCGCGGTGCAGCTGCTGGAGCGCTGCAACTGACGCCCGGTTTGCCCATCTAAGTGGCCTTAGACACGAGAGTGTCTCGTAGTTGATGCGTCACGACCCGTGATCATGAGTCCGAATAAGGTAGTTTCTGCGGCATAAAAGTCGTAAAAATCGGGCATGCTTCATCCGTCCGTCTAGGGACCTTCAGCCGTTCGGCCCATGTCGGACATCGGGGACTAGCCGGACCATGGGAGACGCGTCGGCCGGCGGGACCCCGGCCGATGTCTATACATGTGGAGGAGTGACCCCGATGGCATCGCGAACGCACGAACCTGAGCCGCTACTCACACCGGCCGAGGTGGCGTCGATGTTCCGTGTCGACCCGAAAACGGTGACCCGGTGGGCCAAGGCTGGCAAGCTCAGCGCCATCCGGACCCTCGGCGGTCACCGCCGCTACCGTGAGTCAGAGGTTCGGGCCCTGTTGCAGGGGCAGATCCCCCAGCAGCGCCAGGGAGACTGACGAACCGGCAGTCTCCGGCGTTCCCGATTAAGGGCGGTGCCGTCGCGGCGCCGCCCTTAATCGTGTCCGGGCTCAATCGTGTCCGGGGGCCGCGCCGTCCAGCACGATCCGCAGGCCCACAGTGCCCCCCTCGCCCCGGCGCAGCCGGCTGCCCAGCAGGCTCAGCCGCCCGATCAGCCGGTACTTCTGCTTGAGCAGGCCCCGCACCCGCCGGGTGCTCTCCGGACCGGCGATCGTCGCGTGTCCCGGCACGGCCTCGCCGTGCGGCCGCCCGCGCACGTCGCACGGCGCCACAGTGACCCGGCCGTCGCGCCGGATCCGCTTCACCTTGCCGGAGTCGGACACCGTCCACACCGCCAGCGAGTCACCGTCGCGCACCGCCCACACCGGTGTCGCCACCGCCCGGCCGTCCTTGCGGAACGTGGTGAGCAGGACGTACTTCTCCGCCGCCAGGCGGTCCAGGTCGGTCACGCCGCCCAGGATACGGCGGCGACAGCCCGGCCGAGCACGGATAGCGTGCTCACATGACCGGGGAACCCGAGATCGGCGACGTGTTCGGTGAGATGATCCGCGACGCGTACGCGGTCGCCACCGGGATCGGACCCCGGCCGATGGCCGGTGGACGCCTGCCCCGCCCGGTCATCGAGATCATCGAACGGGACGACGGGCTGATCAACGGCGCGCCCGCCGGGCACTACCTGGACCCGCCGCAGCTGTGGCAGCCGCACGACCACCGGGCCGTGGACCGGGTACGCGGGCACGTGCTCGACGTCGGCGTCGGCGCCGGACGGATCGCGCTGGAACTGCAGGAGCGTGGCGTGCCGGTCACCGGCCTGGACACCTCGCTGGGCGCGCTGCGGGTCAGCCGGCACCGGGGCGTACGCGACCTCGTCCACGGCACCGTCGACGAGCACGCCGCCGACGGACCGCGCTACGACACGTTCCTGCTGCTCGGCAACAACCTCGGGCTGTTCGAAGGGCGGGAACGGGCACCCGCGATGCTGGCCGCGCTCGCCGCCCTGGCGCGCCCTGGCGCCCGGGTGATCGCCCACGGCACCGACCCGTACGGCACCACCGACCCGGTGCACACCGCCTACCACGAGCGCAACCGGCAGCGGGGCCGGCTGGGCGGGCAACTGCGGCTGCGGCTGCGCTACCGGCTGCTCGGCACCGGGTGGTTCGACTACCTGGTCTGCTCGCCCGAGGAGTTCGCCGAGCTGGTCCACGGCTCACCGTGGCGACTGGCCGACGTGGACGACACCGACCACCCGTACTACCTCGCCACCCTGGCGCTGCGGCGTTAGGAAGGGCCCCTTTCAAGCGCCTACGCGTTAAGAAGGGGCCCTTCCTTACATGCTCAGACCTGGACGGTGGGGGTGGTCTGCTCCGGGGGCAGGCCGCCGTCGCCGTCGACCACCTCGTCCGGCGTGCCGTCCTCGTCGATGTCCACCATGGTGATGTCCACCTTGCCGTCACCGTCGGTGTCGAACTGGAACAGGTCGGCCTTGCCGTCGCCGTCGGTGTCCACCACCCACACGTCGGTCTTGCCGTCGTTGTTGGTGTCCGCGCGGAGCAGGTCCACCCGCTCGTCGCCGCGGGTCTCGACCGTCTCGGTGTTCTCCGCGCTCTCCGGTGCCTGGCTCATCTCGTTCCTTCCTTCGGCGTTGACGGCCGTCCTTACCCCGTCCGCTCCGCCCCCACTCATCCCGGCGGCCCGGCCCTGCATAGGGTCGCATGCAGGAACGAGCGAGCGGACGGGCCCGGCGGCGGAGACCCCGCGCGCCCCCGCCGCGGCGAGGGGACATCGATGAGTGGTCGTTTTGTGGTCGTCGGGGCCGGCACCATGGGCCTCGGCATCGCGTACGTGGCGGCCGGCGCCGGGTACGCGGTCGAACTGGTCGAGGTCGACCCCGCCCGGGGCGCCGAGGCCGTCCGCCGGCTCGGCGAGCTGTGGGACCGGGGCGTGCAGCGCGGCAAGCTGACCGAGGAGGCCGCCACCGCCAACCGCGGGCGCGTCACGTTGCGGGCCGGGCTCACCGAGGTGCCCGAGGGCGCCGACGTGATCGTGGAGGCGGTGCCCGAGCGGCTCGACCTGAAGCGCGTCGTGCTGCGCGAGGCGGAGAGCCGCCGGCCGGTGCTGCTGGGCAGCAACACCTCCAGCATCGCCATCGCCGAACTGGCCGCCGGGCTGGACCGCCCGGCCGACTTCGTCGGGCTGCACTTCTTCAACCCGGTCTGGGCGATGGCGCTGCTGGAGGTCGTGGTCGGCCCGGCCACCGCGCCGCAGACCACCGAGGCGGCCGTCGCGCTCGCCGCCCGGCTGGGCAAGGACCCCGTCGTCGTACGCGACATGCCCGGCTTCGCCACCTCCCGGCTCGGCGTCACGCTCGGCCTGGAGGCGATCCGGATGGTGGCCGACGAGGTGGCGAGCCCGGCCGACATCGACAAGGCGATGGTGCTCGGCTACCGGCATCCGATCGGCCCGCTGGAGCTGACCGACCTGGTCGGGCTGGACGTGCGGCTCGACATCGCGCGGACGCTCCAGGCCGCGTACGGGGACCGCTTCGCGCCGCCGCCGCTACTGGTCGAGATGGTGGCCGCCGGGAAGCTGGGCAAGAAGTCCGGGCAGGGCTTCTACACGTGGAAGGACGGCGTGAAGAAATGAGTGGGCTGCGGATCGAGGAGCTGCCGGACCGGCTGGTGGTCACGCTGGACCGGCCGGAGAAACGCAACGCGATCGACGCCGACCTGGTGGCCGAGCTGCACGCGGTCTGCGCCGACCTGGAGGCGCGCCCCCGGCTGCTGCTGCTCACCGGCGGGACGGCGGGGATCTTCGCCGGGGGCGCGGACATCGCCCAGCTCAAGGAACGCGGCCGGTTCGACGCGCTGGCCGCCATCAACCAGGGCGTCTTCGCCCGCATCCGGGCGCTCCCGATGCCCACTGTGGCCGCCGTCGACGGGCCGGCGCTGGGCGGCGGCGCCGAACTGGCGTACGCCTGCGATCTGCGGGTGTGCACGGAGCGCGCGGTTTTCGGCCAGCCCGAGGTGCGGCTGGGCATCCTGGCCGGCGCGGGCGCGACCTACCGGCTGCCGGCGCTGATCGGTGAGGCCCGCGCCAAGGAACTGCTGTTCACCGGGCGGCGGGTGGAGGCCGCGGAGGCGCTGCGGATCGGGCTGGTGAACCGGGTGGTGGCCGACCCGGAGGAGCTGCTGCCCACCGCGCACGGCCTGCTCGACGAGATGGCGAAGGGCTCCGCGCTGGCCCTGCGGCTGACCAAGCTGGCGGTGGACGCCCCGGCGGCCGCGCACCCGCAGCTCGACCTGCTCAGCCAGGCGGTGCTCTTCGAGGACGAGGAGAAGCACCGGCGGATGACCGAGTTCCTGGACCGGCGCAAGGCGCGCTGAGCCGGATACGACGACGAGGGCCGCGCCGGTGTTCCCGGCGCGGCCCTCGTCGTCGGCGCTTCTCAGCGTCTGATCTGGACTCCGGCGTCGGCCAGCGCCGGGATCGCCGGCGCGGACTCGGCGAAGCCGATGAGCAGCAGCGCCTCCGGCCCGTACGCCTTGATCTCCTGGGCGATGCCGGAGAAGTCGACGGGGGTCTTCGGGTCCTCCGGCGGCTCGTAGGTCAGCAGCTTGACCCGGTCCGCGCCGATGCCTGCCTTCTCCAGCTCCGAGCGGACGTTCTCCTGGAGGCCCTCGCCGTAGGAGTCCTTACGGGCCAGGATCGCGATCTTGCGCGGCCCGTCCCGGAGCATCACGTCGGCCAGCGCGCGACCCTGGAGGCTGTCCGGCGGGGCGGTACGGAAGTAGAGGCCCTTGTCGTCCACCTCGCTCAGCCCCGCGTCGGTGTTCGACGGCGAGAACAGGATCCGCCCGGCGGCCACCACGTCCGGCAGCACCGCCCGGGAGATGCCGGATCCGCCCGCGCCGATGATGACCTGGACGCCCTCCTGGACGTGCGAGGCGACGGTGGCCTTGGCGACCGCCGGGTTGGTGCCGTCGTCGCCCTCGATCCACCTCACCGGCTCGCCGAGCACACCACCGGCGGCGTTGACCTCGCGGAGCGCGAGCGCGGCGCCGGCGGCCAGCGGCGGGTACGCCAGCGCCAGGTCACCGGTCTTCGGCAGGAGGCCGCCGAGGACCAGCGGCGCGTCCTTCGCCTTCCCGTCGCGCAGCTTGCGACCACGCGGCGGCGTCTTGCTGCTCGCCCCGGACTCCTCACCGGCGCCGACGAACTCGGTCTTGCTGTCGTCGATCTTCTGGTTGTCGAAGTGCATGGTGCCGTAGCTCGCGGTGGCCGGCTCGCCGTTGTCGGTGAACCCGGCACGGGTGAGCGACACGCCCCGGTACTCGATGTCCTGACCGGCGCGGGCGAGCTGAAGGCAGGCCGCCACGTCGTCACAGCGTTCGCCGCCGGTGGTCACCCCGACGATCTGCTTGGCGATCTCGGCCGGCGCGGTGGTGCCGGCGAGCTGGGCGGCCAGCGCGCTGATCACGACCGCGTCGTAGGACTCGGCTGAGTAGAGGAAGTCACCCAGCTTCGCGTCTACGGCGAGTAGTCGTTCCTTGAAGCTCTCGGGCAGCGGAGTGAGGGGCGTGGTGCCCTTCATCCCGTTCACCAGATCCGCCCGATCCTTCAGCTCGGCTGGGTATGAATTGAGCATGTTGCCGTCGGTGCCGTAGAGGCGCACCTGGGTGGCGGGCGCTTCTTCCGGCTCGTCGCTCCCGCAGGCGCTCGTGGCGAGCAGGAGCGCCGCGCAGGCCATGGACAGGGCCGCGCGCGACGTGCGTGTTCTCAGCATGGTCGTCCTTCCTCCGGCGAAGGTCCGCTGCGCACCTTAGCGTGCCCACGCGGCAGACGGGACTGTGGAGTCGGCTGCGTCGGCACCCGGACTGCGGGTGTCACTCTCCGTGTTCATCGAGCGATTTCCGGGTCACGGCTTGACCCCCGGCGCTACTGTTCCGCGGGTGAACGACGAAGCACAGCAGACGCTGGACGACGCGACCGCCGTGCTCCGTTCCGCCCTGGCCGGCGACGGCGCCGGGGTGGTGGGCATGTTCGACGCGGTGGTGGACCGCTCCGGCCTGGCCGGCGCGTACGGGGTGGCCTGGTGCCTGGCCGCCACCATGCTCGGCGACGACGCGCCGGCCGGCGGCGCCGCCCTCGACTTCCCCGGCATCGACCAGGCCGACTACGACACCCGCTGGGTGGCCCGTTTCGTCAGCGCGTGCGCCAACGACGACGCCGACACCGGCGAGGCGCTGTTCGGCGCGGCGGCCGCCGACGGGCTGCTGCCCGACTGCCTGCTCACCCTCGCCGGCTCGACAATCGCCACGCTGCGCAGCCGGTCCGACTGAGCCCGCCGTGCCGCGTCGCGCCCCGGCTGTGATAGCTCTGGGTCATGTCCGAGGCGATGCTCAGCAAGGTGCGCAAGCTGCTCGCCCAGGCCGAGGACCCGGCCTGCACGCCCGCCGAGTCGGCCGCGTTCATGGCCAAGGCCACCGAGCTGATCGCCCGTTACGGCGTCGACCGGGCGCTGCTCGCCGCCCGCGACCCGGCCGTCGACCCGGTCGGCGACCGGACGGTCGAGGTGGTCGCGCCGTACGCCCGGGACAAGGCCGGACTGCTGGCGGCCGTCGCCGAACCGTTGCGCTGCCGCTGCGTACGCCGACGGCAGGGCAACGGCTTCGCCATGCACCTGTTCGGCTTCGCCAGCGACCTGGAACGCGTCGAGCTGCTGTTCACGTCGCTGCTGGTGCAGGCCGCGCACGGACTGGTGAGGGCCGCCGTGCCGGACGGGGAGCACCCGGCCGCGTTCCGGCGTACCTGGCTGGCCGGCTTCGCGTACGTCGTCGCGGAACGACTGCGCGCAGCGGAGAACAAGGCGGTGGCGGAGTCGGGCGGTCCCTCGACGGCCCTGGTGCTCGCCGACCGCTCCGACCGGGTCCAGCGCCGAGTCGCCGAGGCGTACCCCAGGTTGCGCACCGCGCCGCGACGGCGCCTCGCGGGCGGTGGTTTCGGACCGGGCGCGGCCGCCGGCCGCCGCGCCGACCTCGGCGGCACCGGCGTGGCCGGCGCCGGAGCGACCCCGGGCATCGCCGGCTGATCCGGACCCACCCGGCGGGTACGGGTCAGGTGGTGCGGGCGACTGTCGCCAGGTAGCGGCAGAGCAACTCGTGCCAGCCGGCCGTGAGCGCCTCGCGGTAGCCCTCGGCTGCGGTGCCGTGCCGGTCGAAGTAGCGGTGCTCGACGTCCACCCGGGTCAGCTCCGGGCCCTCGGGGTGGAACAGGACCTCCACCTCGCTGGCGCCGGCCGGGTCCGGCACCGGCACCCGGTCCGGGCCGATCTGCCAGGTGAAGACCAGACGCCGGGGCGGATCCCAGGTCAGCACGCGGCCCCAGTCGTTGCGGAAGCCGTACGGACCGATCTCGTAGAGCATGCCGCCGGCCCGGGGTTCGATGCCGAGCGCGGCGAGCGCCTGCGGGCCGGACCAGGTGTACTCGCGTACCCACCAGTCGGCGAGCGATCCGGTGAACACGGCGTATGCCCGCTCGGCCGACGCCGGGACGAACAGGTTGCTGCGGAGGGAGAAGCGGTCGGATTCCTGCCGGACCTCATCCGGATCGGCCATCTCCTGTCCCATAGGTCCGGACCATACCGGCTCATGTCCCGGTGCGCAGCTTCCGTTGCGCCCGCTTCCGGACACCGGGAAAGCCGCTTCACGACAGCGCTGAGTGGCGGGACAGGCGCGCTGCGCAAGGTGCGGCGACGCTTCGGGGAGGTCAGGGTGGGCGTCCGCGAGGGATGCCGTACCGGAAAGCGGGTAAGCGCCGCCGACCGGACCGACTGGGAGAGCGGGGAGCATGACCGACAGCCGAGCCACCGAACCCGTGCCGGACCCCGGATACGAGCCGCCCACCTCGCCGGTCGATCCCGAGTCGGAGCCGGACGTCCTGCTCGACGTCCCGGAGCTGACCGTCGACGAGATCCGGCTCACGGTGGACGGCCTCGACGCCGACCTGTCGTTGCGAGCCCGGCTGGCCAACCTGCTCCAACTCGACGCCGGAGTGCGGGTGCACCTGGAAGGCGTCGAGCTGGACATCACCGGGGTGAGTGCCGAGGCGCTGCTCAAGGTGCGGCTGGAGAAGCTGGTGCAGATCCTGGACCGGGCGCTGACCACCATCGACCGCAACCCGCAGCTCATCGACGCGCTGGCTCGCTCGGCCGGCGTCGCCCTGGACGACGTGCACCGGCTCGCCGCGCCGGTAGTGGACCAGGCCGGGCGTACGGTGGCCGCGGCCGGCGAGGTGGTCGAGCGCACCGGTCCGGCGGTGGTCGATCGGGCGGCGCCGGCGGCCGGTGAGGTGGTCGATCGGGCGGGTCCCGTTGTGTCCGGCCCGATCGAGGCGCCCGAACCGCCCCAGCGCCCGGCCCGGACGGAGTCGCCACCGGCGGCTGGTGGCGGGCGGAAGAGTAAGGCGGAGTCCGAGCGCGCTGCCGGTTCGGGGCCGGGCGCCGGCGCGGGCTCGTCGGCCGATCGTCCCGGCGAGAAGAGCCGCGGTTCGGAGCGAACCGGCCAGCCGACGAGCGCCGCCGCCGAGGCGGCGCAGCTGGCGGGACAGGCCGGACAGGCGCTCCGGCAGGCAGGCCGAAGCGTCTGGGAGGCGATCCAGGGCAGCCCCACCCAGAACCGCCGCCCTCCGAAAACCTGACCCCCGGCCCGCGGGGCGGTCGAGCAGGGAGAGAGCGTCACGCGGGTGGGGAGTCGTCCGGACCGACCGCGGCGGCGGCCTGCTGGTGGCGGCGGAGCAGCTCCTGGAGTGCGGCGATTTCGGAGTGCAGGGCCTGACGGCCCTCCCGGGTGATCCGGATCCACGTCCGTGGACGACGGCCGTGGTAACCCTTCTCCACCTCGATCAGGCGTGCCTCTTCCAGCACGGTGAGGTGCCGGGACAGGTTGCCCGCGGTGAGTTCGAGGGCCTCCCTGAGATAGGCCACCTCCACCCGCTCGCCTTCGGCGGCGATGGTCAGGATGCCGAGCCGGTGCCGTTGATGGACCGTGTCGTCGAGGCCGTTCGTCGGGAATGGCCCGCTCGCGCGAGGATCGTCCACGGTGCTCACGATCACCGATTGTGCTGCTTCTTCGCGGCGGCGAGCGCCAGACCCCCGCCGATCAGCAGGATCGGTGCCGGGAGCATGGCAGCGAGCATGAAGCTGAACCGGGTCAGATCACCCGGTTGCAGGTCGGAGAACTGGAACCAGGCGTTCACGGCGACGAGCACGACTGTGTAGAGACCGACCACCACCCACAGGCGCCGGCTGCGTTCCAGGTGGGCGAGAATCGCCAGACCCACGGCGATCACGAGGTGCGGCAGCATGCCCCGGTTGGCGAGGCCGAGCAACGGACCGGTCAGCCAACTGGTGCCGCCCCACACGGGTGCGCTGGTGTTGAACAGCAGGAACTCCAGGACGATCGGAAGGGCGAGGCCGGCGAGCGTGCCCGCGATGCCGGCGACGACGTACGCCCGGGTCGGGGTCTGGACGCCGGCTCGCCGGCCGTGCCAGCGGTACCAGGCCAGGCCGGCCAGATAGCCGCCGACGAGCGCGGCCAGCCAGTACCAGCCCAGAGCGGCCGACTTCTCCAGGAAGCCGCCGCCGAGACCGGTCAGGGCGGGGCCGTCGGACCCGGCGCGCAGCGAGGGTGGCTCCACCGACTCGATGTACAGCGGCGCGGCCGCCGCGATGAGCACCCCGAAGAGCAGGAGCGGAAGCCAGTACGCCTGACGGGCCGCCCGGGCCTGCCGCCGGAGGGTGGTCATCGAGGCGAGCAGTTCCTGAGCACTGTCCTCGCGGGGTGACTCGGATGGCACGGTTCCTCCCGGCAGCCAAAGCGCTGTGATCCAAATAGATTTGCATCACAAACCTGTCGGCGCAAGGGGGCGATGAAACATCTCGATAAGGAGTGCACATGTCCCGCGTCCAACTCGCCCTTCGCGTGTCCGACCTCGAAGGTGAGCCCGGCCTGCCGACGGTGATGGACCACCTCGGGGTCGAGGTGGCCACCACCGACGAGGTGAACGCCGCGACCAACCGGCTCACCGAGTCCGGCCTGATCACGCTGGAGGAGGTCTGGGTGCGCGGCCCCGGCGACGAGCCGTGGGAGGTCAGCAGCCCGCCGTCTGAGCCGCGCACCGCGAGATCCTCACCGGCGGGCGCGCCGGTGAGGATCGCTGTCGTACGGCGAAGCTCAGGTACCGAAATTCCGCATGATCCAGGTGGGCAGCGGCTCCGCGAAGGCGTGCACCACCTCCCAGCCGGCGCGCCGGTACACCTCCACGTTGTCCGGGTTGCTGGTCTCCAGAATCGCCGGCAGTCCGTCCGCGGCGGCCCGGTCCAAGCCCACCTTCATCACGGCGTGGCCCCACCTGCGGCCGGCGTGATCCGGGTGCGTACCCAGCACCCCCAGGTACCAGAAGGGCGCCGCCGGCAGTGCGGTGTGCACCGCCTCGTCGTAGCCGCGGACGCGGTGCAACACGTCGGCGGGAAGCTGGGCGGCGAGATCGTCGTCCGGCTGTGCGCCCCCGGATGCCGGCGGCTCCCAGATCGCCACCGACGCGCCGTGCCCGATCGTCCAGATCGTCTCCTTGTGCACCCGCTTGTCGAACAGATGCCCGAAGAAGGCCGCGGCGTACCGCGCATAGGTCGCCTCGTCGGGGAACAGGTGCCGCAGGACCGGATCCTTGGTGAAGGCGGCGACCAGCGAGGTGACCACGCGGCCACGGTCTTGCGGCGTCGCAACGGTGATCTCAGGCCCTGTCACAGCGTGCAACATATCGTGCGGCCGATACGCGGGGCGTCCCCTGCGGCCTGAGCCGGCCGGCGACTACCGTGCTTCGGCGAACTTCAGCCGTCTGAAGGCCTCGACGTAGACGAACCGCTTGCCGTCCGGAGAGAAGCTCGGGTGGTACGCGCGGGCGCCGTCGGCGATCCTCGTCTTCTTCCCGCTGCCGACGTCGACCGACCAGACCCCGCCCACGTGATCCGACGCGACGGCGGCGATCACCGACCGGCCGTCCGGCGACACCGCCAGGTCGACGAGGCCGGGAAGCTCCGTGAGGAACCTGGCGGTCTCGAGGCAGAAACTTACATTTGGAACCTGCGTTTGTAACTACGGAGCGCTAGCGTGAACCCGATCCGGCGCCAGGGATCGATTGCAGAGAGTAGTTATGGCGTCCCCGTGACCTCGACCCGGCTGAGGGTAGACGTAGTCCTGGGGGCCGCAAAGCAGAACGCCGACCGGCGTCTCCGCTGGTCGGCGTTCCTGTAGCCCGGCGAAAGGCTATGTGGCCAGGGGCGGGGTCGAACCGCCGACCTTCCGATTTTCAGTCGGACGCTCGTACCAACTGAGCTACCTGGCCGTGGTGCTCGGCACATGCTACCGCACGAGCCGATACGCAGAACGCCGCGCATTGAGCTGCGCGGCGTCAGCGCTTGCGGTCCTGACGGGACTTGAACCCGCGACCTCCGCCTTGACAGGGCGGCGAGCACTCCAACTGCTCCACAGGACCTGGCTGGTGTTGCATCCGGCGCGAGCCGGACCGTGCCCCCAACGGGATTCGAACCCGTGCTACCGCCTTGAAAGGGCGGCGTCCTGGGCCGCTAGACGATGAGGGCGGCCCCGCCATCATTGCACACTCGCAACTTCAAGCGGACTTGCTCCCATCCGGCCCCGCCGGAGGCAGGAGAAGCATATGTCATGCCTGCGCGGACGGCCAAACCGGTATGGGCACGGCTGCGGAGCCGGGTAAAACCGCAGGTCAACGGAGGCGTGCGATCCCGTACCGCCGTTTCAGGTCCGGGATCAGGTGCCGGCACGCAGCCATCGTCTGGGCCCGGTCACCGCCCGCGTCGTGCATCAGCACGACCGAGCCGTGCCGGGTGGCGCCCGTCACACGCTTGATGATCGTCTTCGCCGGCGGGTGGTCCCAGTCCTGCGGGTCCACGCTCCAGTGCAGCGGGCGCAGGCCCATCTGCCGGGCCACCACGATCTCCTCGGCGGTCCACCGGCCGCCGGGCTGGCGGAACCAGGTGATCGGCGCCTTGGGCGCGGCAGCGCGGATGGCGTCGTTGGTCCGCTCCAGGTCGGCCCGGATCTCGGCGGCCGGCCGCCGGCCGAGGTTCACGTCGTGGTGCCAGCTGTGGTTGCAGAGCTGGTGACCCTCGCGGACGATCCGGGCCACCAGCTCCGGGTAGCGCTTGGCCTGCTGGCCGACCACGCAGAACGTGGCGGTGACCCGGGCCGCCCGGAGCTGGGCCAGGATCTGCGGGGTGTAGCGGGGGTCCGGCCCGTCGTCGAAGGTGAGCGCCACTCCGCTGCTCCCGCTGGCCCGGTGCAGGCCCGCCGGGAGCTTCTTGGGCACCGGGCGCAGCTTCGGCTTCCTGGGGGTGGTGGTGGGGGTCGGTGAAGGCTCCGTCACGGGCGACGGCGACGCCGGGACCGACGGCGAGGCCGCCGCCTGTTCGGGTGACTTGCCGGCGTCGCCGCAGGCGGTGACGAGGAGCACCAGGCCCAGGGCGAGCGCCGGCAGGGCGCGTGGACGCATTCGTCGCTCCCGGAGGGGTCGGGGTCAGACGGACTTTCCGACCGTAGTGGACGCGCCCCGGAGCGAAAAGGGCCGTCAGCCCGTGGTCGACTGGTCCAGCGAGTCCCGAACCGCCACGGCGAGTGAGAGCGCCTCGGCCAGATCCACCGGCCGGACCACCCCGGCCGGCAGCGAGTCGGCCCGCCAGCCGGGCCCTGCGGCGAGCACCAGCAGCGGCCTGCGCGGGACCGTCAGTAGCGCGGTGAGCTGGCACGGGTCGGCGGTCGAGCGGGTGTGCGACCAGAGGACCACGGCTGCCGGCCCGGTCCGGTTGACCGCCTCCACGAGGGCGGGCACCGGCACCCGGGCGCCGAGCATGCGACAGCTCACCCCGGCCTCCGCGAGCGCGGCGGCGAGCGCCTCCAACGGCAGCGAGTGCTGTTCCTCGTCGGCGCAGGAGAGCAGGATCCGGGGCGGCCCGCCGTTCGGGTGGGCCCGGATCACCGTGGCGAACGCCACCGAGACGCACCGGGACATCAGGTGTTCCACCTCGATCAGGCCGGCGGTGGCGGCGTGCCGTTCCCCGATGCCGGTGAGCACCGGCCGGAGCAGCCCCTCCCAGGTCGCCACCACCCCGTCGGTGGCGAGCGCGTCGGCGATGGTCCGCGCGATGGTCACCGAGTCCAGGCGCATCGCGGCGCGGGCCAGCCCTCGTGCGGCGGGCCCGGCCCGGCCGACCGGGATGGTCGTGCCGCCGCCGTCGCGTACCGCCGAGGTTCGTGCCTTGAGCGCGAGCCGGTCCGGAGGCAGCACGGCCGGGGCCTGCCGGGCCCAGCGGGCCGCCTCGGCGGGCGCCACCCCCTCCGCGGTCAGCCGGCGCATGATCTCCAGGCGGGCGAGGTCGGCGGGCGTGTAGCGCCGGTGGTGGCCCGGCACATGCTCGCTGGGACCGAGGCCGTAGCGCTGGTGCCAGGTGCGCAGCGTGGTGACCGCCACACCGAGTCGGCGTGCCACGGCCCCCGCGCTCAGCGCCTCATCGGCCACCCGACCGCTCCGGTGCCTCGGAGGCTGCGACGCCCGGCCGGGCCGGGCCCGCCGGATGCAGCAGCCGGTTGACCACGCCGCCCAGCCACGGGGCGTACGCGCGGGGGTCGGCGTCCAGGTCGGCCACCACCGCGCCGGGGTCGGCCCAGCGCAGGTCGGCCACCTCGTCCGGATCGGGCCGCGTCACCAGGTCCGCGGGTACGTCGGCGCGCAGCACGTGGTCGTACTCGAACTCGACGCGGCCGGTGGCCGGGTCCTCGGCGTAGTAGATGTAGACGCCCACCTCGGTGAGCGCGACCGGGCCGAGGCCCAGTTCCTCGGCGAGCCGCCGGTTGGCGGCCTCGGTCAGCGACTGCCCCGGCAGCGGGTGCCCGCAGCAGGAGTTCGCCCAGCGCAGCGGGAAGCGCGTCTTCACCGCGGCCCGCTGCTGCAACAGCACCCGCCCCTGCGGGTCGACGAGGAGCACCGAGAAGGCCCGGTGCAGCCGGCCGGGTGGCTGGTGGGCGGTCGCCACGGTGGTCTCGCCGAGCACCTGCCCGTCGTCGCCGACCAGCTCGACGAGGTGTTCCTCCCGCTCGCTCATGCCGTCGCCCCGGTGATCCGGGCGGCGGCGAGCTTGCCGCTGATCAGCACCATCGGTACCCCCACGCCCGGCTGCGTGCCGGAGCCGACGAAGACCACGTTGTCCAGCTTCCGGTGCAGGTTGGAGGGGCGGAACGGGCCGGTCTGGAAGAGGCTGTGCGCGGCGGCGAACGGCGTGCCGGCGGCCATGCCCTGTGCCGCCCAGTCGGCCGGGGTGACGGCCTCCATCACCTCGATGCCGTCGCCGAAACCGACGTAGCCGCGCTCCTCGAGCGTGCCCACGAGCTGTTCGGCGTACCGCTGCGTGAGGTCGCCCGTCCAGTCGAACGGCGCCCGCTCCAGGTTCGGCACCGGCGCCAGCACGTAGTAGGTGTGCTTCCCGGCCGGTGCCACCGACGGGTCGGTGCGGCTCGGGTTCGTCACCAGCAGTGACGGGTCGGTCATCAGCTCGCCTCGGCGGATCACCTCGTCGAACGTGCCCTTCCAGGACCGCCCGAAGTGAATGTTGTGGTGGGCGATCTTGCCATAGCCCTGCGTCGAACCGATGTGCAGCACCACGCAGGACGGCGAGTAGGTGAGCTTGCGCTGCCGGCTGGGCGGCAGCAGGTCCTCGTAGGCGACCGGCAGGTCGGGGTTGAGCACCACCGTGTCGGCGGGGACGAAGTCGCCGTCCGCGGTGATCACGCCGGTGGCGCGGCCGTTGGCGGTCTCCACCCGGGTCACCGTGGTGCCGTACCGGAACTGCACGCCGTGCTTCTCCGCCGCGCCGGCCATGCCGCGCGAGACCGCGTGGATGCCGCCGCGCGGGAAGCACACCCCGGCCACCGAGTCGAGGTACGCGATGACCGTGTAGATCGCCAGCGCGTCGTGCGGCGACAGGCCCGCGTACATGGCCTGGAACGAGAAGATCCGCTGGGTACGCGGGTCGCGGAAGAACTGGTTGATCTTCGTCTGGAGTCGCCGGAAGGCGCCGTTGGCGAACAGCTTCAACAGGTTGCCGGTGAGCAGGTCGGTCGGCGCGTCGAGGTTGCGCTCGATGAAGTCGGCCCGCTCCCACTGCCACAGGTTGCGGGCGTAGTCGACGAAACGCAGGTAGCCGTCGGCCTCCCGGGGGCCGCAGACGCGGGCGATCTCGGCCGCCATCCGGGTGGTGTCGGTGATGACGTCGAGCGTCGACCCGTCCGGGTAGTAGGCGCGGTACGCCGGGTCGAGCGGGGTCAGGTCGAGCCAGTCGGTCAGCTCCTCGCCGACCGCGCCGAGCGCCTCGGCGATCAGGTCGGGCATGGTGAGGACGGTCGGGCCGGTGTCGAACTCGTACCCGTCGACGCTGAGCCGCCCGGCGCGCCCGCCCGGCACCGGCTCGCGTTCCAGCACCGTCACCTGCCGGCCACTGCCGGCCAGGTGCAGCGCGCAGGCCAACCCACCCAGCCCGGCCCCGACCACTACCACCCGGTCGGTCCGTCCCTTGACGGTACGCATTCCGGCCCCCTTGCTCACGAAGTTGCTCATCATGCCCGCCGCGCGGTGGCGGCGGTGGCGAGACCCGTCAGCGCGGTGCGCGCGGTCTCGTCGATCGGTGCGGTGCCGAGCGCGGCGAGCGCCTCGGTGACCCGGTCGGCGATCATCCGCTCCACCCGGGCCGTGGCCCCGGTGTCGCGGACCACGTCGGCCAGCCGGTCCACCTCGCGTGCCGTGGTGACCGAGCCGGCCCGGTCCAGCACCCGGCGCTGCGCCGGGTCGGCGAGCTGCCGGGCCAGCATGAGCAGCGCGGTCGGCTTGCCGGTACGCAGGTCGTCCCCGGCCGGCTTGCCGGTGGTCTCCGGATCGCCGTAGACGCCGAGGAGGTCGTCGCGGAGCTGGAACGCCTCGCCGACGGCCAGCCCGTACCGGGTGTACGCGGCGATGAGCGGGTCGTCCGCGTCGGTGCCGGCCAGGCAGGCGCCGAAGAGCAGCGGCCGCTGGACGGTGTAGCTGGCGGTCTTGTACCGGGCCACCCGCAGCGCCCGGTCGACAGTCCAGTTCCCCGCGTCGTTCTCGCCGAGCACGTCCAGGAACTGCCCGGCGACCGTCTCCACCCGCATCTGGTCGTAGCAGCGGCGCACGTCGAGCAGCCGCTCGGCGGGGACCGCCGCGTGGCTCATGAGCCGGTCGGCCCACACCATGCAGAGGTCGCCGATGAGGACGGCGACTGCTTCGCCGTACCGGTCGGGGTCGCCCGAGTGCCCGGCGGCCCGGTGCCGGGCGGCGGCGGCCCGGTGCGCGGTCGGCAGTCCGCGCCGGGTGTCGGAGGCGTCCATCACGTCGTCGTGCACGAGCGCGAACGTGTGCAGCAGTTCGAGGGCGGACAGGGCCGGGAGTACCGAACACATCGGTTCCTCCCCCCCGACCGCACCCCGCCATCCCCAGTACGCGAACGTGGGGCGGACCCGTTTGCCGCCGGCCAGCACGCAGTCGCGCGCGGTCGCGGCGAAAGCACCCATCGCTGCGTCGATCTCGGTGAGCGAGTCGACTTCCGCGGCCAGGAACGCCACCAGCGTCTCATCGACTCCTTTGATCAGGTCTTTCGTGAACGCGGCCAGTACGCCGCGGACCGGATCGTCCGTCGCCCCGGGCTGAGCCGGCGCGACGCGGAGCGCATTACCCGCAACTGCGTCGTTGGCCATGTGGGCGAGCGTACCCTAGGGTTACGAGTTGCGTCGATTGATGCGTCGAAACTGAGGAGGGCCGATGGACGTGGATCTGGCCGCCGCCTATGACCGTTGCCGCGAGCTGCACCGGCGTCACGGCCGTACCTACTATCTCGCCACCCGGCTGCTCCCCGCCTGGAAACGGCGGCATGTGCACGCCTTGTACGGGTTCACCCGCTACGCGGACGAGATCGTCGACCGCACCGAGGACCTGCCACCCGCCGAGCGCGCGGCCCGGCTGCGTGAGTGGTCGGATCGATTCGTGGCCGGGCTGCACGGCGCGTCGGTCGACGACCCGCTGCTTCCCGCCGTGCTGCACACCATCGCCGTGTTCGACCTGGACCGGGACGACTTCGCGTCGTTCCTGCGCAGCATGGCGATGGACCTGACGGTCATGTCGTACCCGACCTACGACGACCTGCTCGACTACATGGAGGGCTCGGCGGCCGTCATCGGCACCATGATGCTGCCGATCCTGGGCAGCTCCGACCCGGCCGCCGCCCGGGAGCCCGCCCGCCAGCTCGGCTTCGCGTTCCAGCTCACCAACTTCATCCGGGACGTCGCCGAGGACCTCGACCGGGGCCGGACCTACCTGCCCGACGAGGATCTGGCCAAGTTCGACGTCACCCGCGCCGACCTGGTCGCGGCCAAGGCCGCCGGGCGCACCACGCCGCGCATCCGAGAGCTGATCGAGTACGAGGTGACGCGCGCGCAGGCCCACTACCTCGCCGCCGCGCCGGGCATCCCGCTGCTCAACCCCGCCTCGCAGGCGTGCATGCGCACCGCGTACGCGCTCTACGGCGGCATCCTGGACGAGGTCGCCGCGCAGGACTACGACGTCTTCGTCCGCCGGGCCCTGGTGCCGCAGCGGCGCCGGATGGCGGTGGCCGCGCGGGCGCTGCTCACCCCGGCCGGCACGCCGGTGCGGGTGCCCGGCCCGGCGCTGGAACCGGCCCTGGCCGGATGACCGGCCGGACGGCGGTCGTGCTGCTCACCCGCGACCTGCGGGTGCACGACCACCCGGCGCTGGCCGCCGCCTGCTCCGCGTTCGAGCGGGTGGTGCCGCTCTACGTGCTCGACCCGGCGCTGCAGAAGCTCTCGGCGAACCGCACCCGGTTCCTGCACCAGAGCCTCGCCGACCTGCGCGAGGCGCTGCGCAAGCGCGGCGGCGACCTGGTGATCAGGCGCGGCGACCCGGTGACCGAGACGGTCGAGCTGGCCCGGAAAGTGGGCGCCGAGGGCATCGGGCTCTCCGCCGACGTGAGCCACTACGCCCGCCGCCGGGAACGTCGCCTGCGCGCCGAGTGCGACCGGCACCGCATGTTCCTGCGGCTGTTCCCCGGCCTGACGATCGTCGAGCCGGGCGCGCTGCGCCCCAGCGGCGGCGACCACTACCGTGTGTTCAGCCCGTACTTCCGCGCCTGGCAGGGCGTACGCCTACGGGACGAACTCGCCGCGCCGAAGCGGGTCCGGCTGCCCGACGGCGTCGACCCGGGCCGCCTGCCCGACCCGCCGAAGGGCGACAGCCCGGCCGCCGCCGCGGGCGGGGAGAGCGTCGCCCGCCGCCGGCTCACCGCCTGGCTGCCCACCCTCGACCGGTACGACGACATCCACGACGACATGGCCGGTGACGAGACCTCCCGGCTCAGCCCGTACCTGCGCTTCGGCTGTGTCTCGCCGCTGACCGTGGCGAACCGGGCCGGTGACCGCGACGGGCCGTTCGTCCGGCAGCTCTGCTGGCGCGACTTCTACCACCAGGTCGTCGCCGGTTTCCCTGACCTGTCGACTGCTGCCTACCGGCGGGGGGCCCGGGAGGACTGGCGGTACGACGAGCACGCGCTCGACGCCTGGGCCGAGGGACGGACCGGCATGCCGATCGTGGACGCCGGCATGCGTCAGATGCGCGCCGAGGGCTGGATGCACAACCGGGCCCGCCTGATCACCGCCGGCTACCTGACCAAGCACCTCGGGCTGGACTGGCGGCCTGGCCTGGAGGTCTTCTTCCGGTGGCTGCTCGACGGCGACCGGGTCAACAACTCGGGCAACTGGCAGTGGGTGGCCGGCACCGGCAACGACACCCGGCCGTACCGCGGCTTCAACCCGGTACGGCAGGCCGAGCGTTACGACCCCGACGGCGCGTACGTGCGGCGGTGGGTGCCGGAGCTGGAGTCGGTGGCGGGCAAGGCGGTGCACCAGCCGTGGCGGCTGCCCGACGGAGTACGCCGCACGCTCGACTACCCGCCGCCGCTGGAGGTGCCCGGCGCCGACCCGGTCTGGCTCCGCTGACGCCCGCCCGCCGCTCGCGCTCGTCCGTCGTCGGTCGTCGGCTTGCGCGGACGCGCGGGCGGAGCGGAACGCCCACCGCCCGCGCACGAGCGCGAACGTCACACGAGCCCAACGTCGCTGGCGCACAGCCCACGCGGGCCGCAGCACGGCTCCACGATTACTGCAAGTGACCGCACCTCTCACCCGTGGCATCCACCTCCGGCCGACTTTGCTCTGCAGCCATATCCGCACCCGTTGCGGAACGTGACCGCGCGGGCCTCGCGCGGTTTTCGGACCTATTGTGAATTCCCTGCTCAACGCGGTGCTGCGCCATTGGCTGCAGAGCAAAGTCGAAGAAGGGAAGACCAGGTGGTCCCGCCGGCCGAATGCGCTGCGTGACGATGCCCTGGAATCACAGAACGTGACTGACGGTCAGAGGCAGGAGTGCAGCGCCTCGACCAGTTCCTCCACCCGATCGTGGTCGGCCAGCCGGGCGGTCGCGTACGCGAAGGTGTAGCCCCGCTCCGGGTCGGCCCAGGCGCTGCTGCCGCCGATCCCGCCCATGCCCCAGCTGCCGTCCGGCTCCCACTGCATGCCGAGCGTCCAGTCCACCGGACGGTCCAGCAGCAGGTCCGGTCCGCTGTACTGCACCCGGGTCGCCTCGGCGACCAGCTCCGGGCTGAACAGCCGTACCCCGTCCAGCGTGCCGCCGGCGAGCAGGCCCGCGTACAGGCGGGCGAGCCCGGCGGCGGTGGCGTGCAGGTTCACCGCCGGGATCTCGGCGGCCCGCCACAGGTCGCTGTTCACCATCGCGACATCAGTCCCGCCGGGCGGGTTGCCCAGCGCCCGCGCCCGCAGCGAGCCCGGCTCGCCGCGCATCCGGTCCGGCCAGGCCGGATCGGCGTACGACAGGTCGGCGCACCGACGCCGGTCCGCCGCGTCCAGCCCGAACGCCAGGTCCAGGCGCCACGGACCGGCGATCTCCTCGGCCAGGAACCGGCACACCGGCCGCCCGTCCACCCGGCGGACCAGTTCGCCCACCAGATGCCCGTACGTCCAGGCGTGCTCGCCCGCGACGGTGCCCGGCGTCCACTCCGGGTCGGCCGCCGCCAGGTCGGCGCAGAGCAGGCCCCAGTCGGCGATCGCCGCGGCGGGCCGGGGCACCGGGAAGGCGGGCAGCCCGGCCGTGTGGGCGAGCACCTGCCGCACTGTGGCCGAAGTGCGGAACCCCGGCCAGTACGCCGACACCGGCGCGTCCAGGTCGACGCGGCCCCGGTCGACGAGCAGCAGCAGGCAGAGCGCCACCACCGGCTTGCCGGCCGAGTAGACGTCCACGAGCGTGTCCGGCCGCCACGCGCGGTCCGCCCCGGAAGCCGGTACGACCGCGCCGGGCGGGACCGTCGCCGCCGTGCCGCCCACCAGGTCGATCACCGGTCCGCCGTCGTGCCACACCGCCAGCGACGCGCCCGTCTCCCGGCCGGTGGCGAACAGGTCGTGGAAGCAGTCCCGGACCGGGGTGAAGCGCGTGTGCATGCGGGCCACGGTAGGCGGTCGCGTCGGTTACCGGCGCGGGAATTCAGGCCGGGTGCGGTGGCCGGTGTCCCGAACGTGCGGAATGCTTGCGGAATGGCGGAGCCGGAACAGGTGGACGTAGTAGTGGTCGGGCTCGGCGTCGGCGGCGAGGAGGTGGCCGGGCGGCTCGCCGAGGCCGGCCTCACAGTGGTCGGCATCGAACGGGACCTGGTCGGGGGCGAGTGCCCGTACTGGGGGTGCGTGCCGAGCAAGATGATGATCCGGGCGGCGAACGCGCTGGCCGAGGCGCACCGCGTGAACGAGCTGGCCGGTTCCGCCCAGGTGCGGCCCGACTGGGCGCCGGTGGCGAAGCGGATCCGGGCCGAGGCCACCGACACCTGGGACGACAAGGTGGCGGTGGAGCGGTTCACCGGCAAGGGCGGCCGGTTCGTCCGGGGCAGCGGGCGGCTCGACGGCCCGAACCGGGTGCGCGTCGGCGACCAGGTGTTCGAGGCCCGGTACGGGGTGGTCCTCGGCACCGGCACCCGGCCCTCGGTCCCGCCGATCGACGGGCTGGCCGACACGCCGTACTGGACGAATCACCAGGCCATCGAGGTCGAGGCGCTGCCCGGGTCGCTGCTGGTGCTCGGCGGCGGCGCGATCGGGCTGGAACTGGCCCAGGTCTTCGCCCGGTTCGGCGTCCGGGTGACGGTCATCGAGGCGGCCGACCGGGTGCTCGCCGTCGAGGAGCCGGAGGCGTCAACGCTCGCCGCCGACGCGCTGCGCGCCGACGGGGTGCAGATCCACACCGGGGTCCGGGCCGGCCGGGTCAGCCACGACGGGGGCGCGTTCACAGTGCACGCCGACGGCGCCGAGTTCACCGGCGAGAAGCTGCTCGTGGTGACCGGCCGCAAGGCGCACCTGGAGGAGCTGGGCCTGGACACGGTCGGGGTGGACGCCGGGCAGCGTTACCTGCCGGTGAACGACCGGATGCACGTCACCGACGGGATCTGGGCGGTCGGCGACCTCACCGGCGAGGGCGCGTTCACCCACATTGCCATGTACCAGGCCGGCATCGTGGTGGCGGACATGCTCGACCACATGCGGCGTACCAAGGGCGGCCCGGACGCCAGCGGCACCGCGAGCGTGGTCGGCGGCGCGGCCGGTGTGGTCAGCTCGGTCGGCGGCGCGATGAGCGCGGGCGGGTCGACTGCCGCGCCCGGCAGCGTCCCGGTCGCCGACTACCGGGCGCTGCCCCGCGTCACGTTCACCGATCCCGAGGTCGGCGCGGTCGGCCTCACCGAGCAGCAGGCCCGCGAGCGCGGCGTCAACGTCCAGGTCGGATACTCCGACCTCACCTCGTCGACCCGGGGCTGGATCCACAAGACCGGCAACGCCGGGTTCATCAAGCTGATCGCCGACGCCGACCAGGGCGTGCTCGTCGGCGCCACCTCGGCCGGACCGGCCGGCGGCGAAGTGCTCTCCGCGCTGGTCGTGGCGGTGCACGCGGCAGTGCCGATCAGCCAGCTCCGGCACATGATCTACGCGTACCCCACGTTCCACAGGGCCATCGAGGACGCGTTGCGCGCCCTGAAGTGACGCCTCAGCCGGCCGGTGCCCCGTGCCGGCCGGCCCCGGCGGCGAACCGGCCGGCGCCGCGTACCCCGTCGACTGCCAGCGACTCCGTGCCGTAGGCCAGCTCGGTCGCCATCGCCTCCGGCTCCGGCCGGCCCGCGCCGTCCAGCACCGCCGCCCGGTCGTTGCGCAGGCACGTCTGCGGATGCCCGGCGATCGCGGCGGCCAGCTCCTCGGCCGCCGCGCGGGCCGCACCCGGCGCGACCAGCCGGTTGACCAGACCCATCGCGTACGCCTCGTCGGCCGGCACCGGACGGCCGGTGAGGATCAGGTCCATCGCCCGGCTCTCGCCGATCAGCCGGGGCAGCCGGACCGTCCCGCCGTCGATCAGCGGTACGCCCCACCGGCGGCAGAACACGCCGAGCGTCGCGTCCGACTCGGCGACCCGCAGATCGCACCAGAGCGCCAGCTCCAGGCCGCCGGCCACCGCGTACCCGGAGATCGCGGCGATCACCGGCTTGGACAGCCGCATCCGGGTGGGGCCCATCGGCCCGTCCCCCTCGGGCTCGACCCGGTTGCCGCGCGGCGTGCCGACGGCCTTCAGGTCGGCGCCGGAGCAGAACGTGCCGCCCGCGCCCCAGAGCACGGCGACCGCCGCGTCCGGGTCGGCGTCGAACGCGCGGAACGCGTCGGCGAGCGCCCGGGCGGTCGGCCCGTCCACGGCGTTACGTGCCTCGGGCCGGTCCAGGATCACAGTGGTCACGGCACCGGCGTGCTCGACTCGTACCCCCATGGGCTCAGCATGCCCGCGACGGCGCTGCCGCGGCTACGGCCTATTTGATCGTGTCGGGTCGGGTCAGCCAGCGCATCGGCTGGCCGGTGACGGCGCCGACCTGGTCGAAGTCCCGGTCGTAGTGCAGCAGCGAGAGCCCGTGGTATTCGGCGGTGGCGGCGATGAGCAGGTCGACGGCGCCCGCCGAGCGGTGCGTGCCCCGCGCGGTCAGCTCGCCCTGGATCTCGGCGGCGCGTTCGTCGATCCGGTCCGGCATGACAACCCAGCCGAAAGCGGCCCGGAGCTGCTCGGTCAGGCGCGTCCGGTCGGCGACCGACCGGGCGGTGTAGAGGAATTCCAGCTCGACAAGCGGGCACACGGCGAGCAGACCCGCTGTCACCTGCTGTTCCCAGCGAGCCAGCACGTCGGGATCACGCAGGAGCCGGACGAGGGCGCTGGTGTCGATGAGGTAGTCGGCCAGCTTCACGAGCGGTAGGCGCCCTTGTCGAGCAGTTCGTCGAAGTCACCGGCCTGCCCGCGCTCGGCCAGCTCCGCCAGCGCCCGGGCGCGGCGCAGTCTCGCCGCGCCCTCGCGGAGAGCGACGTTCACCGTGTCCTTCTTGGTCTTCGTGCCGAACGCCTCGGCGGCATCCGCCAGCGCCTCGTCGTCGACGTCCACCAGGATCTTGGTCATCGCGGCTCCCTATATACGACTAGCTGCCCGAGTATATCCGGCGGGGAGGCCGTGCGAGGGAATTCCGAGGGCGTCCGGTTTGGGGGCTCTCCTGCCGGGAAGTCGGAACGGGTGCGCGAACTACTGACGAAGATCGAACAGGCCAGCGGTCTCGACCGGGTGGGTGACCGGTTGCAGCGCGCCGTCCAGGGCACGCTGCGTTCCCAGCGGGTACGCGACGCGCTGCACGGCGTGTGGCTCGGTCATCCGCTGCACCCAGCGATGGTGCAGGTGCCGGTCGGCGCGTGGATCTCGGCCGCCGTGGTGGACCTGCTGCCCGGCCAGCGCCGGGCCGCCACCGCGCTGGTGGGCCTCGGCACGGTCAGCGCGGTGCCCGCGGCGGTTGCCGGGCTCAACGACTGGGCCACGCTCTCCCGCGACCAGCGCCGGGTCGGGCTGGTGCACGCCGCCGCCAACACGGTCGGCCTGGCGCTGTATGCCGGCTCGCTGGCGGCCCGCCTCAACGGGCGGCACGGGCTCGGCCGGGCGCTGTCCTACCTGGGTCTGTCCGCCGCGAGCGGTGGGGCGTACCTGGGCGGGCACCTCGCGTACAAGCAGGGCGCCCAGGCCAGCCAGAGCGTCTCCGAGCTGCACCTGATCAGCGACGGGTGGCACCGGGTCGGCGACCTGAGCAGCCTGCCCCGGCACGAGTTGGTCACCAAGAAGATCGACGAGGTCTCGGTGATCCTCTACCGGGACGGCGACGACGTCACGGTGATGCTGGAGCGCTGCCCGCACCAGAGCGGCCCGCTCGGCGAGGGCACGGTGGAGCAGGTCGACGGTCACGCCTGCGTGGTCTGCCCCTGGCACGGCAGCGCGTTCCGGCTCAACGGCGGCGAGGTGGTGCACGGCCCGGCCGCGAACGACCAGATCGTGCTCCCCACCCGTGTGGTGGCCGGCCAGGTCGAGGCCCGGCTGCCCTGACTCAGTCCCGTCGGTGCCGCCCGCTGGATCCCGCGCGGGCGGGCACCGGCCGCTTGCGCAACCCGAGCAGGGCGCCGATCTGCGCGCCCACGATGCTCGCGACCGCCAGCACCGCCGAGATGGCGAGCGGACGGTTGATGCCCTCCTCGGCGGTGGGCCGGGACGCGCCCGCCGACATGGCCGGCGGCTGACCGATCGGCGCCTCCACGGTGGGCGTCGCGTCCCGCGGGGTGGGCTTCGGCTTCGCCTTCGGCGCGGTCGAGGACGCGCCGCCGCCACCCGGCTTGACCGGCGCGGTCTGGGCCGGCTTGGTGACCACCAGCCGCCCGGTGGCGTGCCGCCGGGCGCCGGAGTCCGTCGCGCCGTCCGGCAGTGTGATGAGCTGACCCGGGCGGATCCGGTCCGGGTCGGCGAGCCGGTTCAGCCGGGCCAGCTCCCGGTATCTGTCGAAGTCGTCCAGGTAGCGGTCGGCCACCTCGCCCAGGTAGTCGCCCTTGGCGACCCGGTACACCGCCGGGTCGCTGGTCTCCGCCGCGACAGGGGCCGGTGGCACGACCTGGCTCGTGGCCACGGCCGGTGAGGTGACGGCGGCGACCGCCGGGTGCGGGGCGGTCAGCGCGGCGGCGCTCGCCGCGGCCGGGCTCGCGGCCAGGATCAGCGCGACCGAACCGACGAGCGCGGCGGCCGCCTTCTGCTGGCGGTGCATGCCGGGCAGCTTCGGCGCCGGCCGGCGTACCGCAGCCGCGAGCAGTTCCACCACGACGGAGAACGCGAACGTGGCCCAGCCGAACCAGCCCACCACCGCCAGCGCCCGCAGGAAGAGCTGACCGTCGTCGCGGCTGGTCAACGCCGTACCGATCTCGGCGAACGTGGGTAGGTGATCCGGCAGCGGGTTGCCGGCGAACGCCAGCAACGCGACCGGCCCGCCGGCCAGCACGCCGACGAGCACGACGAGGGCGCCGAGCCCGGTGAGGACCTGGCCGGCGCGGCGGACGGGGGAGCGTCGGGGTGCGCCCATGGCGGCCTTCCTTCCTACGGTGGTCCGGTGAGCGCCCGAGCGGTGGCCTCACCGGAGACGATGGCGGTGTTCTGCATGCCGAACAGACCCAGCAGGTCCCGGCTGTAGGTGATCTGCACGCTCACCCGGATCTGGGTCTCGGCGCCGACCACGGGGAAGTCGACCTCGTGGTCGGTGACCCCGCCCGCGGCGTCGAGGTAGGCGGCGACCGCGGCGCGGGCGGCGACCTGGTCGATCTGCTTCGGGCCGCCCTCGATGGCCCGCGCACGGTCGATCATCTGGCCGCCCGCGCGCGCCGCCTCGGCGGCCAGGTTGTCCGCGCGCTGGAGCGTGCGTAGTTGACCGGCGCCGTCGTAGGCGAGCCCGATGATCGCCAGCACGCCTGTCATCGCCACGGCCAGGAAGAGGCTCACCCGGCCGTTCTCCGCCTCGCGCCGCCCGGTCATCCGCGACTCCGGTAGGTGTCCAGCGGCGAGGTGAAGCGCGCCGAGACGGTCTTGCCACCCGGCACCCCGGGCAGGCCGGGCGCGCTCAGGTCGTCGAAGGAGACGGTGCAGGTCACAGTGACCGTCACGGTCGCGGGCACGCCTGCGGCGCTCTGGTACGCGGCGGCGAAGCTCGTCGTCGTACCGGCCACCGAGCCCGCGAGATCGATCTGGGGTGGGCCGGTGCAGTTCAGTCCCGCCCAGCCGAGCTGATCCCGGGCCGCGTCCTCGGCGGCCTCCGCGCCGTCGTCGGCGTTGCGGGCGAGCGAGGCGGCCCGGGCGGCGTCGTGAGCGGCCGACTCCACCGCCTCGTCCGCGACAGCGGTCCGCCCGGCGACCCCGGCCAGCACCATCAGCCCGATGAAGGCGGGCGCGAGCACCGCCACCTCGATCGAGACGGAACCCCGCTCCCGCCGTGGCCCGGCGCTCATCCGGTGGTCCAGCGTTCGGCCGGGCCGTGCGCGGTCTGCGTGACCTCGAACGAGACGCCCGGGATGACCGACAGGGAGCGTCCCTGCACCGTGCAGGTGACTGCGGTGGCGGTCTCGACGCAGGTCGGTCCGGTCTGCTCCCAGTCGACCAGCCAGTCGCCGGACTGTTGCAGGAAGCTGGTCGCCCGCTCCCGGCCGGCGTCCGGCCCGGCGTCGATCGTGCGCTGGGCGTTCACGGCGGTCTGCGCGGCGTTGAGCGCTGTGGACCGGGCCACGAACCAGACGGCGACCTGGATCGAGCCGAACAGCATCACCAGGATCACCGGCATCACCACGGCCAGCTCGACCGGGTTGGCGCCCCGCTCGCCCTCGGCCAGGCGGGCGCGCAGGGCGGCGGCGATCCGCCCCGGACCGGGCGGGCCGGCGGGCCGGCCGGCGTGCGCCGGCCGGCTCCGGACCGTACGGGCGGGGCGCGGCATCACGGGGCCTGCGGCGCCGTGTTGTTCGGGATGGCGTTCATCCAGTTGTTCGCCTTGGCCAGGGCGAGGCCGGTGACCGCCATGGCCACCGCGACCAGGCCGAAGATGATCACCGCGGTCGGCACCGGGCTGTCACCGCGCTCGGAGTCCCGGCGCAACTCGGCGAGGCGGGTGCTCACCGCCACGTACAGGTAGGCGTAGAGGTGCATGGTCGTCTCCTTCTCGAAGGTGGGTTCACAGACGGGCGAGGAACGGATAGACGGCGAAGCCGAGCAGGACGAACACCAGCAGCGAGCCGGGGATGTCCAACTTGCTGGTGACCCCCTCGGCACGGGCCAGGTTGTCGGTACGGATCTGGTCGCGCAGCGAGTCGGCACGGGACCGCAACGTCTCGTGCACCTGGGCGCCCTCGCTGCCGGAGGAGCGCATGATGGCGCCCACGTCGCCCAGCTCCGGGATGCCGATCCGGTCGGCCAGCTCCTGCAACTCGTCCCAGGGCGAGTGCATCTGGAGCTGGGCGAGCCGCAGCGCCTCCCGGATCCGGTCGAAGACCCAGCCGTCGCAGACCGCCGCCGCGCGTTCCAGCGACTGCACCGGGCCGTGCGCGGCGGACAGCTGCAACGCCACCAGGTCGAGGTAGGTGCAGACCGCCTGCCGGAACTCGTCCCGGGCGGCGTCGGCCTTGGCCAGGACCGCGCGGTGCGCGAGCAGCCCGGCGCCGAGCGCCAGGCCCAGGCTGGCCAGCACCGGTACGGCCACCGGCAGCGCCACCCCGCCGACGAAGAGCACTGCCGAGGCGACCGCCGGGGTGGCGAACCCGACGAGCGCGGAGAGCAGCACGGAAAGGGCGTACTGCTCGGGGGTGCGGTCGAGCAGGGCGAGCTGCCGGTGCGGTGGGCGCAGCCAGCGGGCGAACCCGCCGAGCCAGTCCGGCCCGGCGCCGGCGGCCGGGGCCTGGCCGGGCGGCTGGTGCAGCCGGCGCAGCGCCGGGCCGAGCGCCGGGGTGGCCGGCAGCGCCTCGCGTACCACCATGAACAGTCCGAGCCCGACCGCGCACCCGCCGAGCACCGCGATCGCCATCTGCCAGTTGAGGATCATGCGATCGCCTCCTCCAGGTCCGGCGCCGGCAGGAAGCGCGCGGGCCGGGGCGGCTGGCTCATCGAACGCACCCAGACCAGCAGGCCGACGAACGCCGCGCCGAGCACCGCCATCACGAGCTGGCCGGTCACTGTCCCGTAGGGACGGATGTAGTCGCTGTTCACCAGCCCGTACGCCAGCGTCGCCAGCGTCATGCCGGTGAGGAAGCGGACCGCGAACCGGGGCTGGGTGCGCTTGGCCTCGACCTCCCGCCGCGTCGCGACCTCGGCCGAGGCGGCGGTGGCGATCGACCCGAGCACGTCGCCGAGGCGCTCGCCCCGGTCGGTGAGGTGCAGGATCAGCGCGGCCACCACCTGGTCGGCGACCGGATCGGCGATCTCGTCGGCGAAGGCGAGCAGGGCGGAGCGCGCCAGCCAGCCGGCCTGGAGGCGGGCCGCGAGCGTGCGTACCTCCTCCTGGATCTCCTCCGGCGCGGTGGCGATGGTGCCGATGATGGCCTGCTGGAGCCCTTGGCCGGTGGCCGAGATGTCCTTGAGCCGACGGGTCCACTCGCCTACGGCTTCGACCCGGGCGATGGCCCGCTGCTCGGCCCGGCCCACCGCGAACAGCCACGGCACGCCCGGCACCGCGAGCGCCACCAGCAGGCCGACCACCGGCAGCCCGGTGAGCAGGAACGCCGCCGCTCCGGCGACCACCGCGGCGCCGAGCAGGAGCTGGTAGCGGCGCTGGTCGGCGCGGCTCGCGCCGGAACCGGTCCAGAGCCGGCTCAGGCCCGGCCCGTCGCCCGGTGCCGGACCCGGCGGGCGGCGGGTGCCGACGAGCGCGACCACCGTCAGCACCAGCCCGGCCACGCAGGCCGCGCCGGAGACCAGGGCGATCAGTTCGATCTGCGTCACGCCGTGCCTCCGCTCGGCCGCGCCCCGAGGCGGGTGTGCCGGGGCCGCCGCCACGCGCCCACACCGGCCTCCACGAACCGGGTGAGCAGCCGGGCGTCGTAGCCGACGCGCAGCAACTGCTCGCGGATGCGTTCGGGCAGGTGGCGGGGGACCGCGCGGCCGTCCGGCCCCGGACCGAAGACGGTAGTGGTGGTGATCCGGTTGCCCTCGCCGACGCCGATGACCTCCTCGACGTGCGAGACGAAGCGGTGCTTGCGCCCACCGATCGCGGTCTCGTCCTCGACAGTCACGTAGACGATGAGGTCGAGCGCGTTCCCGGCCATCCGGCGGGCCTGGTCGACTGTCATCTCCCGGCCGTGCGACAGCGCCAGCTCGATGATGCGTTCGCTCACCCCCGAGGGGGTACGCGCGTGGATGGTGCACATCGACCCGCGGCTCGTCGTCATCGCCTGGAGCATCGGCACGATCTCCCGGGACCGCACCTCGCCGACGATGATCCGCAGCACGCCCATCCGCAGCGACACCGGGATCAGGTCGGCGATGCTGACCTCACCCGCCGGCCGCCCGTCCGCGCCGCGCTCGCCGTGCCCCTCCCGGGACTCGAAGCTCATCACCGCCCGGTGCTTGTGCCCACGCCGGGCCGGCAGCAGTTCCCGGCTCTCCTCCAGCAGCACGTACGGCTCGTCGGCGGGGATCTCGTCCATCAGCGCCCGGATGACAGTGGTCTTCCCGGCCCCGGCGAGCCCGGCGACCATGATGTTCAACCCGGCCCGCATGGACGCGCGGAGGAAGTCGCGCAGCAGCGGGTCGATCATCTCGTCCAGGTCGGGCCGGCCGCCCGCGATGTCCTCCAGGCTCACCGCGAGCGTGTTGTGCTTGCGGATCACCGCGTACGGGCGGTGGCTGACCAGGAACACGGCGGCGAGGCGGCTGCCGTCGGGCAGTTGCAGGTCGAGCGTGGGCTTCGAGGTGGACAGCGAGCGTTCGGTGGCACCGGCCCGGCGGGCCGCCGCCTGGAGGATCTCCACCAGCTCGTCGTCGGTCTCGGCGATCGGTTCGGCCCAGTCGACGCCGCCGCCGTGCCGGGTGATGCGCACCTGGTCGCAGCCGAGGATGTGCACCTCCTCGATGCTGTCGTCGACGAGCAGCGTCTGGAGCCGGCCCAGCCCGACGAGTTCGGCTGTCACCTGGTCGAGCAGCAGCCGCTCCTCGTCCGCTGCCATCGGCGTGCCGGACCGGCGTACCGAGTCGGCGTACGCGGAGACCACCGTGACGGCCAGCCGGGCGCGCTCGACCTCCTCGGCGTCGGGGTCGAACTCGCGTCCGCGCTGCCAGTGGGTGAGCCGTTCGCTCAGCTCCCGGCGCAGCTCGCGGACCACAGCGAAGTCGATCCGGGGGCGCGGCGGCGGTGCCGGGGGCGCGGCGGGGAGTGGGCCGGGGACGTGGTGCCGGCCGTTCGGCGGCGCCAGCGGCGGGACCGTGGAGACGACGCCGGGCTGCTGCCCGCGCGGGTCGTGGGAGACCGGCTCAAACCGCACCGGACACCCCCGGCACGCTCGGCGCGGTCACCGCGTGCGGTGTGTTCGCACCCGGCCAGGCGAGCCGGGCCCGCCGCCGGTCCAGCAGCGCCCGGACCGGCACCTCCAGGGCGCCGGCCGCGCGCATCAGCGGCCGGTTCGCGCGTACGGTGCCGCCGTGGCCGAGCACCTCGGCGGTACGCGGGTCGTGCGGCAGGCGGGCGATCACCGGTAGCCGCAGCGCCTTGCTGATCTCGCTGGTGCCGTGCCCGTCGCCGACCACGAGCAGCCGCAGCGTGCCCGGCGGTACGCGGTGCTCGGTGAGGTCCCGTTCGATCGCCCGGGCGGTGGCCCGGGTGGCGGAGAGGTCGGGCAGGTTCGCCCGGGTCACCAGCAGCACCACGGTGGCGGCCCGGAGCAGCGGCCACGGTGGACCGCCGACGGCCAGACGACCGCAGTCGACGAGCACGTCGTAGGGCGGTTCGCCCCGCTCCAGCCCGGTGAAGTAGTCGGCGAAGCGCTGCCAGAGCGGGATCACACTGCCGGCCTGGGCCGGGTCCACCACGCCGGGTAGCAGCAGCCGCTCGCGCCGGGGCGCGTCCAGGTCGACCAGCTGGGACCAGAATGTCTGCTCCAGGCTGCCGTCGCGCAGCTCGCCCACCGCCAGCTCGCCGATGCCGCGCGGGCCGTCCAGGGCCCCGCCGAGGTAGCCGGCGAGGATCGAGCCGCCCGCCGGGTCGCACTCGGCCAGCACGAGCCGTCGATGCCAGCTCAACGCGGCGGCGAGCGCCGCGGTGGTGACGCCCGGCGAACCCTTCGCCGAGACCAGGGCGATGATCGCCATCAGGCCGCCTCGGTGAGCACGAGCGCGATCCGGTCGTCGGCGGCGAGCGCCACGACCGCGGGCACGTCCCGCACGGCCAGCGCCAGGTAGACCACCACGTCCCCGTTCTGCGGCGTGGCGGTGTCGATCACGGTGCCCTCGAACCGGGTTCCGCCGCCGCGGGACGCGTCGGAGCCGTTCGTGGCGTTGCTCGGCGTGCTGACGAGCAGCACCTTGTCGCCGGGGTTCAGCTTGCGGGCCGGCACCTGCTCGGGTTCCAGTCCGAGCGCGATCTGCTGCTGCCCGGCACCGAGCAGCGGAGCCTCGGTGAGCTGCGCCTCGGTGAGCAGCGTGCCCGGGGTGAGCCGGACGGCCGCCCGCAGTCCCAGCACCTCGTTCATCCGGTCGGCGGGCACCGGCTGGAGTTCCCGGCCGCCGGAGACGCGCACCGGCACCAGGTCGTCGGCGGTGAGTTGCCGGCCCACGTCGACGGGCCGGGCCACGGCCAGGTACGTGCCGGTGGAGCGGACCGAGGTGACCGCGAACGCCGCGCCCAGCCCGCCGAGGGCGATCAGCAGGATCGCCAGGCCGAGCAGGCCGGGCCGGACACGTCGCTGCCGGACCACCTTCGGCGGCGCGACCGGCGCCTCCATCGGGGTTCCGTTGCGGGCTGCCACCACACTCATCGGGTCACCACCTGAAGCTCGTTGATCTGTACCGGGATGACGCCGCTGGACCGGCTCTGGGCGATCACGCCGCTCTCCCCGCCGCCGGACCACTCGACTGTCCAGAACGTGGTGGCGCTCACCTGGTAGGTGTCGGCCTTCGGATAGCCCGCGTCGAGACCGCAGTCCGGCGAGGTGGAGCCGGCCCGCGGCCCGTCGGCCCGGTACGGCGTACCCGGTCCGTGGCAGGTGACGTCGATGTCGTCGGACATGTGCCAGACGATCCGGTCCACCCGGGCGGTGATCCGGACGGTCAGCCCGCGGTCCGAGGCGGAGGCGTTCAGCGGCCCGAAGTACGCCTCGCCCGGGCTGGCCCACATCCAGACCGGCAGCCCGACCAGGCCCGGTCCCTGACTGCGCCGGGGCGCGACCGAGGCGCGGGGCGGGAGCAGCGAGATCGAGGCCAGCGCGCGCCGGGCCAGCTCCTCCGGGTCCGGCGGCGCGCCGTAGCCGGGCGGCGGGGCGTCGAGAAGCGCACGCCGGATGCTGCCGAGGTCGCCGCCGTTGCAGGTGAGCTGGTACCACTGCTGGCCGGGCGGCGCCTCGCCCTGCGGCTCCTCGAGCTTGTAGTAGCAGCCGTCGGCGTTGTTGAACCAACCGAGGACCTCGTGGTAGCAGGGGATGACCCGGCCATTCCACTGGCACTTCGGCGCGCCGCCGCCGTTGCCACCGCCGCCGTTGTCCCCGCCACCGCCCGGTCCGCCCGGTCCGCCGGGGGTGCCCGGGTCGTCGTCCCACACGTCGCAGTCGGTCTGCTCGGGCGGGCACGAGCCACCGGGGTCGGCGGCACGCGCGGGCGCGCCGGTGAGCGTCAGCAGCGCGGCGAGGCCGGCGGCGAGCAGCAGCCGGCGGAGCGTCCCGGCCCGGGGCTGGCGGGCCGGGACACCCCTTCCTCCCCAGGTCAGCACGGCTGGTCCTGGTGTGCGGCGCCGCCGTTGATCAACCACCGGCCGTCCGGGAAGCGGGCCGCTGTGGCGGTGGCGAGGTAGCGCCCGCCGCGGGTGCCCGGCACGGCCTTGCGGTCCTTGGCGTAGACGAGCCGGTAGCCGCTCGCGTCCAGGCAGTCCTGGATCTCGACGGTGGGCGGGCGGGCGGTCAGGTCGACCGAGACCACAGTGGGATCGGAGACCAGTTTCCCGGTACGCATCGCGCCGTGCTCCTTCGCGTCGAGAATTGCCATTCGCACCCGGGTCAGCAGCGGATCAGCCAGAAAACGGGCCAGAGCGGGATGGGACGGATCGCTTCGGGCGCTCGCCGCCCGGGACGCGTCGAGATAGCCGGAATACGCGGCAAGCGCCGCCTTTTCGGCTTCCTTCTCCGCCTCGGCGGAATGGGTGGCGGGGGCGGCGGCGCGGCCGGTGAGCGGGCGGGTGGCCGCCTCCGGCTCGGTGCCGCAGCCGGTCGCGCCGACCGCCAGCGCGAGGCTGAGCAGGTAGGTTTCCCATCGGCGGGATTGCCGTGTGCGCAACGCCGATCCCTCCTCGGTGCCGGCCCGGGGCGATCACGCCGACCCGCTCCGGGCATGCGGAAGCGCGCCCGGAACTGTCACTCCGGGCCCCCGTCGCCACCACTGGTATTGACCTGTACTGATCGCTGCGGACTCTGTGCCCTGACTCCTCCGACGCCAATTGATCGGGGTTGCGTCGTACCCAAGGGGCGAGCATAAGCTCACGTCCGCCGATGCAACAGAGGCAATTCACGTGAACACGGTGAGTGAAGACGGGAGGTGGTGGCCGGTGTGTGTCGTCACGATGACGAGCGGGCTTTCGGTGGGCTCCGGCCCGGCGGGCGTGTGCTCACCCGTACGCGCCGCGCGGGTGCCGACGAGCCGTCGGTATGGGTGGGGAGCGTGCCGCTCGTCCGATCCGTCCCGTCGTCCACCCGGTCCGGGGTCCCGGTGCGCTCCGGCCCGCCGCGCGTCGCGTCGCACGCCGGTCCGGGTCCCACCCGTCACATGTGGACGGACCAAGAGTCACTCTGCGTGCTCCACGACGGAACCGTGGGCAACCGGACGGGGGAGCCGGCGTGACCACTGAACGGGTACGGCGTACCGGACCGGTGGCCGAGGTCCGCCGTCCGGTCGTCCGGCTGCTTGCCGCCCTCGCGGTCGTACCGCTGCTCCGGCTGGCGGTGGCGCGTTACGCCGTACCCCCGGATTCTCCGGACCGCGCGGCCTGCGACGGCTGCGCCGCCCCGATCGGGCTGGACCGGCCACTGCCGGCGCTCGGGCCCGGCGCCCGCTGCCCGGTCTGCCGGGCCCGGATCGGCGCGGCCCCGGCCGTGGTCGAGGTGGCGTTGCTGCTCGCGATGGCCGTGCCGGTGCTCGCCGGTGGCGTGCCCGCCGCGCGCCTGGCGCTCGCCTGGTGGCTGCTCTGGGCGGTGCCGATGACGATCGTGGACGCGATGGCGCACCGGCTGCCCGACCGGCTCACCTGGCCGGCGGCGGCCGGCGCGTGGGCGCTGCTCGGGGTGGCCGCGCTGACCGGCCCGGGCGCGGACCCGTGGATCCGCGCCACAGTCGCCGCTCTGGCGCTCGGCGGCGGCTTCGCCGCGACCACGCTGCTGCTCGGGCGGCGCGGTTTCGGCCTCGGCGACGCCAAGCTGGCCCTCGGCGCGGGTGCGCTGCTCGGCTGGTACGGCTGGCCGGTGCTGGTGGCCGGTCTGGTGCTCGCGCTCGTCCTCGCCGGGCTGGCCGGGGTGGCGCTGCTCGCCGCCCGGCGGGTCCGCTGGACCGGGCACCTGCCGTTCGGGCCGTTCCTGGTGCTCGGCACCGCCGCCACGCTGGTGCTCGTCACCGTGTGATCGGCCACCCGCAGGTGCGAGCGGGGGTCGCCACGGGTATCGGAGTCCCAGCCGCCTCCCAGCCGGGTCTGGTTCGGTGGCGGTCCAGGCTTCGGACTCGGGAGGGCACGTGTCGCACGGCGACGACGGTTGGCGGATCCGGCGCACCAGCGCGGACCTGGACCGGCTGGGTGAGACCGAGTCGATCTTCGCGCTCGCGAACGGCTGGGTGGGCTGGCGCGGGACGCTCGACGAGGGCGAGCCGTGCGGCATGCCGGGCAGCTACCTCAACGGGTTCCACGAGCAGCACGAGCTGAGCTACCCGGAGAGCGGATACGCCTTCCCCGAGCGCAGCGACACGGTGATCAGCGCCCCGAATGCCGCCCTGATCCGGCTCTGGGTCGACGACGAGCCGCTCGACCTGCGTACCGGCACGATCCGGCGGCACCACCAGGAGCTGGACCTGCGCGCCGGCGTGGTCCGCCGGGAGACCGAGTGGATCTCGCCGGGCGGCCGGGGCGTCCGCGTCCGCAGCACCCGGGTGGTCTCACTGACCCGTCGTCCGGTCGCCGCCGTCGACTGGACGGTCGAGCCGCTGGACGAGCCGGTCCGGCTGCGGGTCGGCGCCGACCTGCTCGCCAACCAGCGGGTGCCGGAACGCGCCGACGACCCGCGGGCCGCCTCGGTGATCCACGATCCGCTCACCGGCGAGATCCGCCGCGACGACGGCCTCGACGGTGTGCTGGTGCACCGGACCGGGCGCAGCGGCCAGCGGGTCGCCGTCGGCGTCGCGAACCGGGTCGAGGCCCCCGACGAGATCGCCACCGACACCGAGCTGACCGCCGACCGGTTCCGGCTGGCGCTGTCCGGCCCGGTACGCCCCGGCGAGCGGATCCGGGTCACCCGGTTCGCCACGTACGAGTGCGCGGAGGTCGACGGCACCCCGCCCGGTGAGCTGGCCGACCTGGTCGTCGCGGAGGCGGACGCGGCCCGGGCCGACGGATTCGACGCCCTGCTCGCCGAGCAGCGCGCCACGCTGGACGCCGCGTGGGCCACCGCCGACGTCGAGCTGGACGGTGACCCGGAGCTGCAACTCGCGGTGCGGTTCTCGGTGTTCCACCTGCTCCAGGCGGGGCGCGCCGACGGTGACCGGACCATCCCGGCGAAGGGGCTGACCGGCAACGGCTACGACGGGCACGTGCTCTGGGACACCGAGGGCTACGTGCTGCCGGTGCTGACGTACCTGAGGCCGGAGCTGGCCCGCTCGGCGCTGCGCTGGCGGCACGCCCACCTGCCCGAGGCCCGGGAGCGCGCGGCCGAGCTGCGCCTGACCGGCGCCACCTACCCGTGGCGGACACTCAGCGGCCGGGAGTGCTCCGGCTACTGGCCGGCCGGCAGCGCGGGTCTGCACGTCAACGCGGACATCGCGGACGCGATCCTGCGGTACGTGGCGGCCACCGGCGACACCGCGTTCCTCGCCGAGTGCGGCGCCGAGGTGCTGATCGAGACCGCCCGGCTGTGGCACGGCTACGGCCACTTCGACGACGGCGGCGCGTTCCACCTGACCGGCGTCACCGGGCCGGACGAGTACTCCGCGCTCGTCGACGACAACGTCTTCACCAACCTGATGGCGCGGCGCAACCTGCGAGGGGCCGCCGACGCCGCGGAGGACTGCCCCGAGGTCGCCGCCCGGCTCGGTGTCGACGCCGCCGAGGTGGCCGGCTGGCGGGCCGCCGCCGACGCGGTGTGCGTCCCGTACGACGGCAAGCGCGGCGTGCACGAGCAGTCGGCCGGTTTCACCGCGCAGCCGGAGTGGGACTTCGCCGGCACCGGCGAGGCGGACTATCCGCTGCTGCTGCACTTCCCCTACCAGGAGCTGTACCGCAAGCAGGTGGTCAAGCAGGCCGACCTGGTGCTGGCCATGCTGCGCTGCCCGGGGGAGTTCACCGCCGAGGAGAAGACGCGCAACGTCGCCTACTACGAGGCGCGGACCGTCCGGGACTCGTCGCTGTCGGCGTCCGCGCAGGCGATCCTCGCCGCCGAGGTCGGGCACCTCGACCTGGCGTACGACCTGTTCGCCGAGACGGCGTTGCAGGACCTCGCCGACCTGGGCGACAAGACCGCCGACGGGCTGCACCTGGCGTCCCTGGCCGGCGCCTGGCTGGTGGTGGCGCAGGGCTTCGGCGGGCTGCGCGACGACCGGGGCGTGCTCTCCTTCGACCCGCGGCTACCAGGGCGGATCACCCGGCTGGTGTTCCACCTGCGCCGGCACGGGCACCGGCTGCGGGTCACGCTCACCGAGGGGGCGGCCCGCTACGAGCTGCCGGACGCCGGTCCGGGCGACGCGGTCGAGCTGTGGCACAACGGCGAACAGCTCCGGGTCACCGGCGACGGGCCGGTCACCCGGCCGATGCCGCCGGTGCCCGACCCCGGCCCGGAGCCGCAGGCCCCGCCCGGCCGCCGTCCCGAACGACGCGCTCAGGAGGAGGCGGGCGGCGACGACTGAGCCGGCAGGCCGGACATCCGCGCGACGACCTCCTCCAGCGCCTCGAACGCGTACGCCCAGTTGTGGCACTTGAAGCTGCGCAACCCGGTGATCGGAGTACGGCAGTCGGCACAGTGGACACCCGGGATCGCGTCCGGCACCTCGGTGTTCACGTACTTGCGTTCGCCGAGGATCACCCGGGCGATCATCGTGCGGTCGTGCACGCCGTGCAGCGCGGACGCGACGATGTCGTACCAGGTCGCCCGCCGCCCGCACTTCGGGCAGTCCGGGTTGTCGCCGCTGACCCACAGCGGAGCGCCGATGCTGCGCGCCGGCATGTTCAGCAGCTTCTCCAGCCGCCGCACGTCCGCCTCCGGGGTGGTCCACCGGTGCCGCCCCGGCAGCGAGGCGGGCGAGTCGTAGACGGCGCGGAACACCACCGGATCGACCTCCACTGTCTCCCGTCCACCTGTCATCGGTACCTCCTCGCGACGGCGTGTCCCCCCGTCGTACCAGGTGGACGGCGGGATCGGCCGGATCATCGACACGACGGGTCAGCGGTGTGTCGCCCAGAGTGCTAGACAACGAGGCGTGACGGAGGCTGAGAACCGACCCAATGTCGCCCGGATGTACGACTACTACCTGGGCGGCTGCCACAACTTCGCCGCCGACCGTGCCGCCGCCGAGGAGATCCTGAGGATCTTCCCGGACACCGGGGTCGCCGCGCAGAGCAACCGCGCGTTCCTGCGCCGGGTCGTGCGCTGGGCAGCCGAGCAGGGCATACGTCAGTTCCTCGACATCGGCGCCGGCCTGCCCACGCAGGGCAACGTGCACGAGGTGGTCCGCGCGATCCGCCCCGACGCCCGGGTGGTCTACGTCGACCACGACGAGGTGGCGGTCGCGTACGCCCGGCGGCTGCTGCCCGTCGACGGCCGCACCGTGGTGCTCCGGGGTGACCTGCGGCGCCCCGGCGAGTTGCTGGCCGATCCGACGCTGCGGGCCACCATCGACCTGACCGAGCCGGTGGCGGTGCTGCTGCTCGCGGTGCTGCACTTCGTGCCGGACGCCGACGACCCGTACGCGGCGGTGGCGACGCTGCGCGACGCCACCGTGCCGGACAGTGTGCTCGCGTTGTCCCACCTCACGCTGGACGGCCTGCCGACGCTGCCCACCGAGCAGGGCACCGCGATCTACCGCCGCAGCAGCTCACCGCTGGTGCCCCGCACCCGCGACCAGGTGGCCCGCTTCCTCGACGGGTACGAGCTTGTCGATCCGGGCCTGGTCAAGGTGGCCCAGTGGCGGCCCGACGGCGAGCCGCAGGCCGCGGTGTCGCACGGCTACGGCGGGGTGGGCGTCCGCCGCTGAGGGCGGTCGGTCCAGCGCAGTTCCTCCGGCGATCGTCGCACGATCGCGTGCTCACCGGCGCAGCGTCGTTTCCCGGGTCATGCGGGACAGCTTCTCCGGGTTGCGCACCGCGTAGAGGCCGCTGATCCGGCCGTCGTCGAGGCGTACCGCGACGACGGTGTCCAGCTCGCCGTCGAGGCGTACCAGCAGCGCCGGGTAGCCGTTGACCTGCACCGGCTCCATCGACGCCACCGCCGCGATCCGGTGCCATCCGCCGGCCAGCAGCCGGGCCACCTTGTCGCCGCCGGTGACCGGACGGGCGAGCGCCTGCTTGATCCCGCCGCCGTCGCCGACCAGCACCGCGTCCGGGGCCAGGGCGCGGAGCAGCCCGTCCAGGTCGCCGGTCTCGACCGCCCGCCGGAACGCGTCGAGGGCGTCGCGGGCCTCGGCCGCCGGGACGGTACGCCGGGGGCGGCGCGCCGCGACGTGGGCCCGCGCCCGGTGCGCGATCTGCCGCACGGCGACGGGAGTCCGCTCGACCGTCTCGGCGATCTCGTCGTAGCCGACGTCGAACACCTCACGCAGCACGAACACGGCCCGCTCGGTCGGTGTGAGCGTCTCCAGCACCAGCAGCATCGCCATCGACACGCTCTCGGCCAGCGCCACGTCGTCTGCCACGTCGGGCGCGGTGAGCAGCGGCTCGGGCAGCCACGACCCGACGTAGGACTCCTTGCGCCGGCCCAGCGTGCGCAGCCGGGACAGCGCCTGGCGGGTGGTGATCCGCACCAGGTAAGCGCGCCGGTCCCGCACCTCGCCGAGGTCGACACCGGCCCAGCGCAGCCAGGTCTCCTGCACCACGTCCTCCGCGTCGGCCGCCGAGCCGAGCATCTCGTACGCGACGGTGAAGAGCAGGTTGCGGTGCGCGAGAAAGTCCTCGGTGGCCTGGTCCGCCATGACTGGCTCCTCCGCTGTCCGGCTGCGCTCCCCACCAGACGCCGCCCGCCGCCGCCGTGTGACATCGGGTCGCTGTGGTGGTCCTCACCCGGCGTCGCCGTCACGCCGAAGCGGTTCCCGGCATCTCGTGTTCGTCCGACACCACCGAAGCAGAGAGGCCGCAACCCATGCAGACCCGATTCAACCTGTTCGAGAACCCGGTCTCGGCCACGTTCATGAAGCGTTTCGCCGGCGCGGGCCTGGCGATCCACCAGTCGTCGCTGCCCCGCACCGTCCAGGAGCTGGTGTCGCTGCGGGCCAGCCAGATCAACGGCTGCGGCTGGTGCATCGACATGCACACCAAGGAGGCGGTGGCCGGGGGCGAGAGCGCGGTCCGGCTGAACCTGGTCGCCGCCTGGCGCGAGTCGACAGTGTTCACCGACGCCGAGCGGGCGGCGCTGGCGTTCGCCGAGGAGGGCACCCGGCTCGCCGACGCCCATCAGGGCGTGTCCGACGAGACGTGGGCGCAGGTGTGCGAGCACTACGACGACGACCAGATCGCCGCGCTGGTGTGCCTGCTCGGGCTGATCAACGCGGCGAACCGGTTCGCGGTGCTCGTGCACCAGCGCGGCGGCTCGTACGAGCCGGGCATGTTCGCGGCGGCGATGAGCTGAACGCCGCGGCGGCGGTCCGGCCCGGTCGTCCCGGGCCGGACCGCCCCCGGAAAACGCGGCGACACCCGTGATCCCCTGCGGCCATACTGCTCGCCATGAAGATTGCGGAGGCCCTTGCGCTGCGGGCGGATGCGGCGCGACGCGCCGAACAGCTCCGTGCCCGCATCACCGCGAGCGCCCGCTACCAGGAGGGCGAGACGCCCGCCGAGGACGCCTCGGCGCTGCTCGTCGAGGCGGCCGGGGTGCTCGGTGAGCTGGAGACGCTGATCCGGCGGATCAACCGGACGAACGCCGCGACTGTCGTGGACGGTGGCACCCTGACCGACGCGCTCGCGCGTCGCGACGTGCTGCGCCTGCGGCACGGCGTGGTCACCGCCGCGGCGGACGCCGCCGCGGGCGAGGGCCAGCGCGGCTACCGTCAGCTCCGGTCGGAGCTGAAGATGGTTCCGGCGTTGCCGGTGGCGGAGCTGCGCCGGCAGGCCGACGAGCTGGCCCGGCAGATCCGCGAGGTGGACACCACGATCCAGCGGACGAACTGGGAGGTCGACCTGCTGGACTGACGAGTCGCGGAGCAGGTAGCCGACGTGGAGGCGTGCACGCCCCCGAGAGCCGGCGGGCAATCCGGCTCACTCCTGGCGCGCCGAGGGCAGGCGCAGGGGTTCGACTCCCCGGCATACAACGCATGCCCAGCACAGGACACAGGTGACGGCGCACAGGGCACGGCACACCACCAGGTGCAGATCCACGACGGTGAGGGTGGGACAGGGGACTTCCGCGACTCGTCCCAGGCGTCATCGCAGGTTCCAGAAGAACGACCGGACGTCGTCGACGAACAGGTCCGGCACCTCCAGCGCGGCGAAGTGACCGCCCCGGTCGAACTCGCTCCACTGCCGGATCGTGTACGTCAGCTCGGCGATCGGGCGGACGGACCGGGTGATGTCGTGCGCGAACACGGCCACCGCGATCGGCGGCGGGCAGGGCGCGGGCGGGCCACCGAACGCGCTCTCCCGCACCAGCCGCGCCGACGACGCGGCGGTGCCGGTGAACCAGTAGACCGAGACGTCGGTGAGGATGCGATCCACGCTGACAGTGGAGCGCGGGTCGGCCCACTCGGTGAACTTCTCGGCGATCCACGCGAGCTGCCCGACGGGTGAGTCGTGCAGCGCGTACGAGACGGTCTGCGGGCGGCTGGCGTAGAGCACCTGGTGCGGGTGGCGCTGCGCCTTGAGCCGCATGATCCGGGCGAGCCGGTCCCGGTCGTCGTCGGACAGGCCGGCCTCGCCGGTCCAGCCGGGCGGCGGGGGCGTGGGCAGGTAGTTGAGGTGCACGCCGACGACGTGTTCCCTGTCGATGCCGCCCAGCCGGGTGGAGATCACCGAGCCCCAGTCGCCGCCCTGGGCGCCGTACCGCCGGTAGCCGAGCCGGCGCATCAGCTCGGCCCAGGCGCGGGCGACCCGGTCGACGTCCCAGCCGCGTTCCCGGGTCGGGCCGGAGAAGCCGAATCCGGGGATCGACGGTACGACCAGGTGGAACTGCTCGGACAGCGGGCCGAGCACGTCGAGGAACTCCACGATCGAGCCGGGCCAGCCGTGGGTGAGGATCAGCGGCAGCGCGTCCGGGTCGGCGGCCCGTACGTGCAGGAAGTGGATGTTCTGCCCGTCGATGGTGGTGGTGAACTGCGGATACCGGTTCAGTTCGGCTTCGGCCGCCCGCCAGTCGTACGCGGTGCGCCAGTATTCGGCCAGCTCGCGTACCCGGGCCAGCGGAATGCCGTAGTCCCACCCGGCGCCTGGTAGCTCGTCGGGCCAGCGGGTGCGGGCGAGGCGGTCGGCCAGGTCGTCGAGGTCGGCCTGGGGGACGCGGACTCGGAACGGTTCGATCACGGCTGCCGCCTTTCGTTGGTGCCACAAACGTTAGGGCAACCAACGGTAGCGCAGATCGTTGGGGCCGCCAACGTTTCCGGTTAGGGTGGGCACGTGGAGAACCCGGAGCCGGACCTCGTACCGACCCGCCTGGCCGGCCTGCCGAGCTGGCTGATCACCCAGACCGCCGTACGCGCCGGCCGGCTGGTCGCCGACGGGCTGGCGGCGGCCGACGCGCGGGGCTACCACTTCCGGCTGCTCGCCACGCTCGACGAGTTCGGCCCGGCCAGCCAGGCGGCGCTCGGCCGGCGCAGCGGTATCCACGTCAGCGACGTGGTGGCCGCACTCAACGAACTCGCCGAGCGGGAGTTCGTCGTCCGCTCACCGGACCCGGCCGACCGGCGGCGCAACGTCGTCACCATCACCGCCGCCGGGCGGCGGCAGTTGCGGCGGCTGGAGAAGCGCCTCGCCGCCGTCCAGGACGAGTTGCTCGCCCCACTGTCGGCCGACGAGCGCGCGGACCTGACCCGGCTGCTCGCGCGGGTGCTGGCCCACCACACCCGTCCATCCGTCTGATCGTCCGGCCTTCGCGCCTCGGCCGTTCCACCCTCTACCTATATCACTCTCGATAGTGATAGCGTACTGCCATGGCGATGTCGATGGAGCGGTGGGCGGAGGTGGCGCTGCACCCGGTGCGGCTCCGCGTCCTGCGCGCCGTGGCGGGCACCCGGGTGACCACTCACGACCTGGTCGAGCTGCTGCCCGACGTCCCGCACGCCACGCTCTACCGGCACCTGGCGACGCTCGTGAAGACCGGGATGCTCGACGTGGTGGAGGAGCGCAAGGTTCGCGGCGCCGTCGAGCGGGTGTACGCGCTGCCCGCGCACGGCGCGGCGCTGGACCCGGCGGCCCTGGCGACGGCCACGCCGGAGGACCACGCGCGCTACTTCACCGCGTTCGTGTCGAGCCTGCTGTCCGAGTTTTCCCGCTACCTCGCCCGGGAGTCCGTCGACTTCGTCGCCGACGGCGTCGGATACCAGCAGCTCGTACTGCACCTGACCGACGCCGAGCTGCACGAGTTCGCCGCCGGGCTCAACGCGCTGGTCGGCCCGTTGCTCGCCAGAGGGCCCGGCGACGGTCGGACCCCCCGGCTGCTGGCGACCATCCTGATGCCCGCCGATCGCCAGGCGACCCCCGGCGACACGCACACATCAGCGCACGACTCCGACACGACGAAGGGCGACGACTGATGGCCTCCGTAATGCTCAACGGCGATGTGATCGACATCCGGTTCACCGGATGGGAACGGATGTGGGTCGGGCGGGAGCGGTTCGCGCTGCGCCTGGCCGCCGTGCGGCACGCCGCCCCGGTGGACGAGCCGATCCGGCTGGCCCGGGGCGCGCGGCGCGGGTACGCCGTGTCCGGCTTCGCCAAGATCGGCGTCTGGGGTCTGTTCGGCGGTCCCCGGCAGCTCGTGGCGGCCCGGCGGGGTCAGCCCGGCCTGCACCTGGTGCTGGACCGCGCGGCGGCCGGCGGGGAGTTCGACGAGGTGGTGGTCTCCGACCCGGCCGCGTCGGGCCTCGCCGAGACGATCGAGCGTGCGACGCGGGGCCGGCCGTGACCGGCGACCACCTGGCGATCGAGGCGTCGGGCCTGACCAAGCGCTACGGCGACGTCACCGCCGTACGCGATCTGACCTTCACCGTGCGACCCGGCGCGGTCACCGGCTTCCTCGGCCCGAACGGCGCCGGCAAGACCACCACGATGCGCATGCTGACCGGACTGGTGACGCCGACCAGCGGCGCCGCCACCATCGGCGGGCAGCCCTACGGCCGGCTGGCCCAGCCGTCACGGACCGTCGGCGCGGTGTTCGACGGCAACGCGTTCCACCCCGGCCACACCGCCCGTGACCACCTGGGCGTCTACGCCGCGATGGCAGGCTGCCCGGACAGCCGGGTCGCGGAACTGCTGGATCTGCTCGGCCTCGCCCACGCCGCCGACCGTCGTACCCGAGGGTTCTCCACCGGCATGCGGCAACGGCTCAGCCTCGCCACGGCGCTGCTCGGCGACCCGCGCGTACTGCTGCTCGACGAACCGGCGAACGGCCTGGACCCGGAAGGCATGTCGTGGCTGCGCGGGCTGCTGCGCCGCCTCGCCGACGAGGGCCGCACCGTGCTGGTCTCCAGCCACGTCCTGCACGAGGTCCAGCAGGTGGTGGACGACGTGGTGGTCATCCGGCGCGGGGAACTCGTCGCCGCCGGGCCGTGGTCCCGGCTCACCGGCCCGCCGACGGTGCTCGTCACCTCGCCGGACGCGACAGCTCTGGCCGCCGCGCTGGCGGCCGCCGCCGGGTCCGTCGAGGCCGTCGGGTCCGGCCGGCTGCGGGTACGCGGACTGGACGCGCCGGGCGTCGCCGACCTCGCCGCGGCCCACCGCGTGCGGGTCCACGAGCTGGTCACCGAGACCACAAGCCTCGAACAGCTCTTCCTCGACCTGACCACCGACAAGGCGGAGGCCCGATGAACCTGCTCAGAGCGGAACTGCGCCGGGTGCTGGCGACCCGGATGTGGGGCGCGCTGCTGCTCGCCTCCGTCGCGCTGGGCGGCGGCCTGGTCGGGATGATGGCGCTGGTCGGGCCGGAGAACTTCGATCCGCCGATGCCCGGCCTGCACACCGAGGAGGGCCTGCGGTCGATCCTCGGCATCCTCGGCTTCACCGCCTTCGTGCCGGCCGCCGCCGGCGCCCTCGCGGCCACCTCCGAGTACCGGCACGGCACCGCCGCCGTCACGTTCGTGTTCGCGCCGCGCCGAGGGCGGGTGCTCGCCGCCAAACTCGCCACCCACGCGGTTGTCGGCCTCGCCTACGGCCTCGCGCTCGCCGTCGCCGCCGCGGCAGCCCTGTTCACAGTCGCCGCCGCGCGTGGCGTGCCGCTGGGCCTGCCCGCCCCCACGGTGCTGGCGCTGCTCGCCCGCATCGGCGTCGCGATGGCTGTCTACCTGCTCGTCGGCGTCGGCGTGGGCGCCCTGCTCCGTAACCAGGTCGCGGCCGTCTGCGTGGTGGTCGGTTACCTGTACCTGGCCGAGCCCGTCCTGATGATGATCCCCGGCGTCAACGCGCTCTACCCGCTCCTGCCCGGCGGGGCCACCGCCGCGCTCACCGACTTCACCTACGTCGCCGACGCGATGTCCGCGCAGCTCGGCAACGACGCCGTCGCGCTCCTGCCACCGGCGGCCGGGGCCCTGCTACTGACCGCGTACGCGCTGACCGCAGCCGCGATCGCCGTGGTCGTCCCGATGCGCCGCGACATCACCTGAGCGTCGCGAGCCGGACGATCTCCTCCGCGGTCAGCGGGCTGCGCGGATGGTGGGTCAGGCACATCGGCGCCTGCATCTTGACGAACCGGGCACCCTCCACGGTGGCGTAGAACTGGCCGGTACGCAGTTTGCCGATGTCCGGGACGTCGGTGCCCTTCGCCCTGGCCACGTCCCGGGCCGCCTCGATCTGTACCGGCACGGTGAGCAGGCCGAAGAACTGCGTGGCGGCGTTGCCGGGGATCTGGTTGTGCAACGCCTTCGGCGCCTGGGTGGCGAAGACCAGCCCCAGCCCGTACTTGCGGGCCTGCGAGGTCAGCGCGAGCGTGCTCTGGGTGCAGGCGGTCACGGCGCCGGACGGGGCGAGCGTCTGCGCCTCGTCCATGACGAAGAGTCCACCGAGTGGCCGGTCCCCGGCCGGATGGCGCTTGATCCAGGTGAACAGGGCGAGCTGCAACTGGTTGACGAAGCTCTGCCGCTGATTCTCCTCGGACAGCCCGGCGAGGTTGATCACCGAGACCCGGGCGCGGCGACCGGGTGGCGGGGTGAGCAGTTCGCCCGGATCGACAGGCGTTCCGACGCCGCCCAGGAGCGGATCGTTGATCAGGGCGGCCTTGAGTAGCTGTGCCATGCCGGCGGCCAGCTTGGGCGCGCTGTCGAGCTGACTCACTCCGTCCGGGAGGTCGTTGAGGACGTCGGTGAACTCGCGCAGGTCGCTCGCGCCGCTCCGGGCGTAGCCGATCAGCGCCTCGCGCAGCACGGCCCGGCCGAGCCGGGCCTTGTCGGTTCCGCCGTCCACCCGGGCGTGCGGGGCGAGCGTGGCGACGGCGGCGTTGACGGCCGAGGTGAACCCGTCCGGGTCGTCGAGCACGTCGGCGAAGGCCGGCAACGGCTGGAACGTCAACGGCCGACCGGCCTGCCGTCCTGGTGTCCAGACGACCACGTCGGTGCCGGCCAGATATTCCGCCGCGCGGCGGGCGTCGTCGGCGCCCCAGCCCGGTGGTGGCTCGGGCCAGGCCTCGCCGAGCCGGGCCAGGTCGTTGTTGGGGTCGAGCACGATGGCCGAGACGCCGCGCAGGGCGCACTCCTCGATCAGGCGGCGGATCAGGACGGTCTTGCCGGAGCCGGAGCCGGCGAAGATGACTGTGTGCCGGCGCAGCGCTTCGAGGTCGATGCCGACCGGGTCGGGCCGCCCGGTGACCGTGCCGATCTCCATCCGCGCCGGGTCGATGCCCGCCACCGGCGGCAGGGGAGCGATCATCGGCGGAACCGGGCCGGAACCGGCGGACCGCGGCGCAGGGACGAAACTGGCGGAGCGCGATGCGGGGACGGAACCGGCGGAGCGCGGCGCAGCGGTGACCGGCGGTGGCGTCCCGACCGGGGGTCGGTCCGGCACCTCCTCCGGCCGATCCTCGGCCCGGACGGCTTCCGGCGCGCCCGGCCAGTCGCCCAGCGCCTCCCGCAGGCAGGTGATGTCGGAGGCCGGCCGGCGATCGGCGAACCAGGGTCGCAGCGTCTCCCGCCCGTAGTCCTGGATGAGTTGTTCGAGCGCGACCATCCGGGCGACGTCCGGCGTGTCCAGGGGGAGCCTCCGGCCACCGGCCCGCTCGAACGCGTCCAGCACCTCGCGGGTACGGGCACCGGCCGACCACTCCGCGCTGCGCAGCAGGAAGAGCCGGCGTTTGGCGACCCCTTCGGTGAGCCCAGCGGTCGTGATCGCGTTGCGAATCCGGTTGAGCACAGCGATGTGGTGCGGCGCGGAGATCGCCCGGAACGACCAGTGCTCCTCGTCCTCGCTGTCCTCGCTCAGGCTGTGCCGTAGCCGAGCGTGCAGCGCCGGCTTGGTCCCGGCGGGGATCGGGTCGAGGCTGAACGCGTCGACGGCCGTCCCCTGCGCGGCGATCCACGCGGTCAGGCCGGCTTCGAGCAGGCGCGGGACACGGCCGTCCTCTGACTCCGGGGATACGGCAGAGCCGGTGTCGGCGGCGGCGACCAGCTCCGCGTACCGGGCGTCGATCTTGCTGAATCCGTTCGCCCGGTTCTCCGGCGGCGGCCCGGTGACCGGGGCGTGGACGAGCCCGTCGGCGACGCGATCGCCGCTGGCGTGCAGCAGGTGCCGCAGCTCCCGCGCCTCGCCGTCGGCCAGGCAGGCCCGGACGTGTGTGTCGATCCGCCGTAGCAGCTCACGCGGGGTGAAGCCGACGACCTCCTGGAACGCGTCCGGGTGGACCGGCCAGGTGGGATGGGGCGGCGTGAACCCGAGGCCCTCGAAGAGCACCGCGAACCGCTTCTCGACCAGCTCGCGGCCCACCTCGACGGAGGGGATCTCCTTGAGCGGGGCAGCCTCCCGGAACCGGTCCTGGACGGTGTCCGTCGCCTGCTGCTGGATGCTGCGCCATGTCTGCGGCAGGCACGAGACGACGGACAGGGTCCGGCGGGTGGTCTCGCGCAGCGCCATCAGGCCGCTGGCGACCTGTTCGAGCAGGAGCGAGGTCTGCCAGTCCGCCTCGCCCCGGGCGTCCTGGTTGGTCGCCTTCACGGACTGGGCGATCATCAGGTCGATCTGGTCCACCGCGATCACCGTCGGGCCGACGACGGCGAGCAGCCGGGAGATGTCCCGGACCACCTCCTGGGGCGCACGTCGGTTTCGCCGCAGCCCCCATCCGGCCCGCTGGCCGGGTTCCTCCTCGTCCATGGAGGACAGGAAGTCGTAGCCGATGTCCTGCACGGCGGACTGCTCGGCCGCGTAGAGCACCAGGGCACGCGCGGTGTCCTGGCACTCCGTACCGATCTGGCGGTCCTTCTTGCGGATCAGGTCGACGAACGCGTCGAGCGTGGAACGGCTGAGTTCGGTCTCGCCGGCGACCGCGCGGCGTACCGTGCGGGGCGCCCTCACTTCGTCGGCCAGCCGGCGCAGGAACGTCCGCAGCTGGGTGGTCTCGTCCGGCATCGGCCGGACCAGGCCCTCCAGCATCGAGATCGCGGTGCGTTGCCAGAACGTCCGGGCCTCGAGCAACTCGACCAGGAAGAAGAAGCCGCCGCGCCCCTGGACCTGCTGGCGGACCGTGCCGATGAGGTGGGTCTTGCCGGTGCCGCGCTGGCCGAGGATGGCCACCCCCACCGGACTGGAGTCGGTGCTGGCCTGAGCCTCCGCGAAGCTGTCCAGCACCGTCGAGACGACGTCGTGGTGCAGGCCCTCGACGTGGAAGGGAGTCGGTTTCCAGACGTCGTCCGGGGTCGGAGCCCAGTTGAACCTCAGCGCCGCCAGGGCGCGGCGTTGCTCGTCCCCGATCATGACGAGATGGCGACCAGATGCTTGTCCTGGTTGCCGATGGTCACCGCCGCCGCCCGCTCCTGCGGCTTGAGCACCTTCTGGTTGGACTCGGGCACCAGGTTCACGCCGCGCTCCCGGTTGAGCGTCACCAGCGCGGCGTCGAACTCGTGGCGGGGCAGATCGGTGAGGGCCTCGCGAAGGTCTGCCAGCATGACGTAGTCACCGGGCTTGGCGGCCAGTTCGTGGTACGCCTGCCGGATCAGCGCCACCGCGTCGACGGCCGCGGATGCCGGCGACGCCACCGGCGGCGCGACGACCTCGTCCCGGTTGATCTGCATCCGGAACAGGTCGTCGGCGCGGATCCCGGAGTGGTCGATCAGCCGGCGCAGGAAGTCGAGCGCGACGTAGAGGGTTCCGCCCGCCGTGCCCGCGCGCTTTGGCGGCTCTGCCCCCAACTCCTCGGTAGCCCGATTCCAGCCCTTGTCGGTGAGGGTCAGAACAATCCTCGGCTTCTCCGTGACCTCGATCAGACCGAGTGATTTAAGTCGGCTGCGGTGCTCCGGCTTCAGACTGATTCCGGCGACGTTCTTGAAGTAGGTCTGTGGCAAAGGTGCCGCCTTCACCATCAGCGTGACAAGAATGCACCGGTCGACGAGGGTCAGTTCCTTTTCCGGCATGCGGATGCTCCTCTGCGGCACGAGCTCCCACCGCGTCGACGGTGTGATCGAAGGCTCGGAAGGGGTGGCCATGATCGAGGTGGGCAACGGGGACGGCCCCGGCGCACGGGCCGATTCTGCCGACGGTCTCCGGCTCGCGCAAGGTCACCGATCTCGCTGACGAAAGCCGACAGGACAGCACAGTGGATCTCCGACGGTCCTGCGTGGACGGCCCGGCTGAAACGCCTGTTCGACCGATTCGGCGCGGTTCGCTGGCCGGACCATTGCGAAGTGACAAGGGCAACGGGCAGCATGGCAGACCGGCGGGAGGGCCGGAGTTCTGCTCCGCCGCGAACCCTCCTGCCCGTTCCCCTGAAATACGTCACGGAGGTGACCGTGCAGTCTGAGGTGGTCCGCTACCAGGTCGACGACGAAACGGTTGCCTTGATCGAAGTCGAGCCGACGCCAGGTTTCCAGCCCGCCGGCTTCGGCGACGTCGCCGGCTGGGTACGCGAATCCGCGGCGCCGGCAGTCGCCGCCGCCCGGGAATTGCTGGAACAGGTCAAGACCGTCTCTCCCGATGCGGTGGAGGTGCGCTTCGGGATCAAGGCCACCGGCACGGCGAGCTGGGTGGTGGCGAAGGCGACCGGAGAGGCGAACTTCGAAGTCACGCTCGCCTGGCAGCCGGACGGCCCCACCGATCGCGGTGCCGGCCCACGGCGCTGACGGACGGGTCGGCCCGTGACAACGGCCCCGGACGAGTGCTCGTGGGCGGTGGCCCTGCACCGTGAGGCGGACCCGCACAAGGCGCTCGGCACCGGCATCGTCATCGCCACCAACCTGGTGCTCACCTGCCACCACGTGGCGTTCGCCGCCGACGGCACCCTCCGGCCCGATCTCACTGTCGCCTTTCCGCGCGCGCCCAGGGTCGCCTACTTCGATCGGCGCAAGGTCCGGCGGTGCCGGCACGACGGCATGCGGGAGGCGCACGTCGACCTGGTCGTGCTCGAACTCGTCGAGCCGGTGCCGGCCGCCGTCACCCCGGCGCGGTTGCGTTGCCTCGCCCCCAAGCCGCTGCTCGACCGGCCGTTCTGGGCGTACGGCTTCCCGGACGGAGTGGTCGGCGGCCTCCAGGCGACCGGTTCCGTCGTCGAAGCCGGCGGGTACGGCCGCGTGACCATCGACAGCGGCGCCGCCGGGCCGCTCAGCAAGGGGTTCAGCGGGGGCGCTGTTTGGTCCCCGGAGTATCAGGCGGTGGTCGGCGTGGTCGTCACGGCCGACGGCAAGGGCAAGGGCCAGGCGGTCACCCTGAGCCACGCCGACGAACAGGTGCCGGCGATGGCGTTGGGCGCGTTGTCGGCCTGGCGGGTCGAGGACGCCGACGACGCCGCCCTCTCGGCCTGGGGGTGGACGTTGAGCACCGACGGCGAGGCCGGCCGGCACTGGCTGCCCCGGGCGCGGGGGGTCGCCGTGGACACCGAGGGCGGTGCGCGGTTTCGGGGTCGTACGGCTGCGCTCCGGCGGATCGTCGACTTCATCGACGGGGAGGCGCCTGCCATCCGGCCACTGATCGTCACGGGCTCGCCCGGGGTCGGCAAGTCCGCTGTCCTGGGCCGCGTGGTGACCACTGCCGATCAGCAGATCCAGGCCAGCCTGCCGGGCGGCGACATCGCCGTGCGGGCCACGGTCGGCTCGGTGTCCTGCGCCGTGCACGCCAAGGGCAAGACCGCACTCGAGGTGGCGATCGAGATCGCACGGGCCGCCGCCGTCGACCTGCCCGGCGCGCCGGCCGACCTGATGCCGGTGGTGCGGGAGCGGCTGGCGCGTCGTCCGGCTCGCTTCGCGCTGGTCATCGACGCGCTGGACGAGACGGCCGACCCGGGTCAGGCGCGGCAGGTCATCGACGACGTCCTGCTGCCGCTGGCCCGGGAGTGCGGCCGGTACGGCGTCCGGGTGGTCGTCGGCACCCGGCGCGGCGACGACCGGGGCGACCTGATCGCCTGCTTCGGTGATCCGGCCGAGCTGCTGGATCTGGACACGCCGGAGTACTTCGCCGAGGCCGACCTGGTGAACTACGCCCTGGCGACCCTGCGGCTGCTCGGCGCGGAACGGCCGGGCAATCCGTACACCGACTCGGCGGCGGCCGCCCCGCTGGCCCGACGCATCGCCGAGCTGGCGAAGGGAAACTTCCTGGTGGCCGGTCTCGTCGCCCGGGCACACGCGCTGCGCGACATCGAGCCGGTCGACCCGGCCTCGGTGTCGTTCACCGCGACAGTGGCCCATGCGCTCGACTCCTACCTGGCCGGGTTGCCGGCCGCCGGCTCGGCCTCCGCCCGGCTCGCCCTCACCGCTCTGGCGTACGCCGAGACGCCGGGTCTGCCGCTGTCGCTCTGGCGGATCGCGGTGACCGCACTCGGCGGCACGGTCACCGAGGACGAACTCCTCGCGTTCGCCCGTACGTCGGCGGCGAACTTCCTGGTCGAGACCGGTGGCGGCAGCCAGCCCGCGTACCGCCTGTTCCACCAGGCCCTCAACGACGCGTTGCTGGCCGGGACATCACGCCGGGACGACCAGCGACGGCTGGTCGCCGCCTGGACGGAGCTGGCGGCCGAGGTGGGATGGGCCTCGGTGCCCGACTACCTGCGGCGCTCCCTGCCCCAGCACGCCTCCCGTGCCGGGCTCGTGGAACGGCTCCTCACCGACGAGGGCTATCTCCTGCACGCGCACCTGGAGCGGTTGCTCTCGGTCGTCGACATGGAGAAGCCGCTGGAACCGCTGTCCCGATCACGGGTGCGGCTGCTGCACCGCACGCCGCTCGCGGTCGCGGCGGCGCCGGCCGAGCGCGCCGCCCTCTTCTCGGTGGTCGACCGGCTCGACGGGTTGGGCAGCGGGATCGAGGCCGACGCCGCGCCGTACCGCGCGCGCTGGGCGCACACGCCGCCCCGGCAGGAGCGCAGCGTGCTGGACGGGCACTCGCAGGCCGTCTACGACGTGGCGGCCGTCGAGCTGGACGATCGGTGGTTGCTCGCCTCCGCCGGTGACGACGGCACCGTCCGGCTATGGGACCCGATGACCAACCAGGCCGTGGCGGTCTTCACCTGTCACGACGACACGATCCGCGGGTTGTGCGCCGTCCGTACCGGCGGTGGCGAGACGCTGATCGCCACCGCCAGCCACGACGGGACCGTCGGCCTCTGGGATCCACGAACCGGTCAGCGCCGGCACGAACTGCGCGGGCACGACGACTGGGTCCGCAACATCTGCGTCATTCCGCTGCCGGACGGCGACCTGCTCGCCTCGGCGGGCGACGATCGGACGGTCCGGATCTGGGATCCGGTGACCGGGACGCAGCGCTATGCGTTGACCGGGCACTCGGGCTGGGTGACCGCCGTGACGTACGTCCCGGCGGGCGGCCGGCACCTGCTCGCCTCCACCGGTTTCGACGGCGTCGTCCGGGTCTGGGAGCCGACATGCGACACGCGCCCGACGTTGACCCTCACCGGACACGTCGGCTGGGTGACCACCCTCTACGCCGTTCGTGCGCCGGGCGGCACGTTGCTCGCCTCGGCCGGCTACGACGGCACGGTCCGGCTCTGGGATCCGCAGAGCGGCGAATGCGTCCACTTCCTGGAAACCGGCGGACCCGTCACCGATCTCTGCACGATCGAGGTCGACGAGGGCTGCCTGCTCGTGTCGACGGGTGAGGACGGGCTCATCCGTGTCTGGGACGTGCCGACCTGGACCACCCGGCCGAGCCTGCGGGGACACGCGAGCTGGATCCGCGCGGTCTGCGAGCTGCGTACGGCGAAGGACCGGATGCTGGCGACGGCGGGTGACGACGGCACCGTGCGACTGTGGGACCCGGCCGGCGGCCGGCCGGACACCGTCGCCGAGCGGGACCGGCTCGGGCCCGTGCACAGCCTCTGCGCGGTCCCCGGCGAGCGGCCGGGTCTCGTCGCCTCCGGCGGTGCCGACGGTCGGGTGGGAGTCTGGGACGCCGCGACCGGCGAGCGGTTGCGGGAGATCCCGACACCCGGCGGGCCGGTCAACGCGATGTGCGCGGTCGCCGACGTCGAGGAGCCGCTGCTCGTCACCGCGCAGGACGACAATACGGTCGGGACCTGGAGTGTGCGGCACAGCGCCTTGGTGGGGGAGATGAACGAGCACCACGCTCCGGTGGCGGCGGTCTGCCCGATCGTCATCGGCGGTGAGACGCTCGTCGCGTCGGCCGGCGACGACCAGGCCATCCGGCTCTGGCACCCGCAGACCGGCACCGTGCGGGCGGTCCTGCTCGGGCACGTCACCCGTGCCTGGGTGACGGCCCTCGCGACGGTTCGGTGGCCCGAGATGGAGGCGCTCGCCTCGGCCGACAAGAGTGGCACGGTGATGCTGTGGGGCGGCGGTGACACGCCGGTCTGGACCCGGCAGGGACATCAGGACGCGGTCACCGCGCTCTGCGGCCTGGTCGTGGCGGGTCGCCGGATGCTGGCGTCGGCCAGCGCCGACCACACGATCCGGCTGTGGGACGCCGAGTGGGGTGAGCCCGTGGACGTGTTCACCGGCCACACGGCTGCGGTCACCGGGCTGAGCCTGGTGCGGGTCGGCGGGCGGGATCTGCTCGCCTCGACCAGCCGGGACCGGACAGTGCGGATCTGGGACCCGTCCACCGGGCGGGCGCTGCACACCATCCCCGTCTATCACCCGGCGCTGACCTGCTGCACTGTCGACGGAACGTTGCTCGTCGGTCTGGATCAGGGCCTACTGGCGTTGGACGTCGACGGTCGGAGCGACCTGCCACCCGAGGCCGCGGACCGTGCGGTCGCTCGGGTGGCGGTGCGCTGCTGATCAGGGGCGCAGGACGTAGCGCCCGCGTACCCCGCCCTTGGCCGCCTCCCGGTGCGCGTCCGCCGCCCGGTCCAGCGGCAGTACCGCGTGCACCCGTGCCGGCAGCTCACCGGCAGCGGTCCGGGCGAGCAGGTCGGCGAGGCGTACCCTGTCGGCGCGGGTCTCGATCACGCGGACGGTGACGCCGCGCTCGGCGGCCGGGCGCGCGTTGGGCCGCACGCCGACGAGCACGCCGCCGTCGCGGACCAGCGCGAGCGCCCGCTCCTGCCACGCGGCGGCGTCGGCGACCGCGTCCCAGCCCGGCTCGGCGGCGGTGGTGAAGCCGGCACCGAGCCCGCGGACGAACTTCTCGTCCCCGGCCCGCGCCAGGCCGGTCACCCGCCATCCCCGGGCCGAGGCGAGCGCAAGGACGTAGCCGCCGACCGCGCCGGCCGCCCCGGTGACCAGCAGCCGGCCGCCGTCGGCGGGCGGGTCGCCGAGCAGGTCGACGACCTGCGCCGCGGCCAGGCCGTTGAGCGGCACTGTCGCCGCCGCCACCAGGTCCAGATCATCGGGTACGACCGCCAGGTCGGCGGCGGGCACGACGAGCTGTTCGGCGTACGTGCCGAAGTCGCGGTCGAACCCGACCACCAGACCGGCGACCCGGGTGCCCACGGCGAGGTCGACGCCCGGCCCGGCCGCGGTGACGACACCGGCGAAGTCCCAGCCCAGACCGGTGTGGTGCGGCTGGTGGATGAGCCCCAGCGAGTGGAAGAAGCCGCCGACGACACCGAGGTCGACCGGGTTGACCGGTGCCGCCGCGACGTCCACCCGGACCTCGCCGGCCCCCGGCTCGCGCTGCGGAACGTCGATGACCTCGATGGCGTCGGGCCCGCCCGGGGTGCGGACGACTGCGGTGCGGAAGGTACGCGTACCCATGGTTCTGTCTCCTTGGTCGTGAGGGATGCCCTGCTCCACGATGGAGGGGTAACTTTCCATCGGGAAGTACGCACTTCGGAGTGCGTTGGGTACCCCCGGGTAGGAGGCGCGGACGATGCCGACGCAGACGGCGGCGGAGAAGCGGGCGCAGGCGCGGGAGGAGTACGACGCGTTCCTCGCCGGCTGCCCGAGCCGGCAACTCCTGGACCGGATCTCCGACAAGTGGGTGGCGCTGATCCTGGCCGCGCTCGGCCGGGACGGGCCCGACCGCGACGCGGGGCCGCAGGTCATGCGCTATTCCGAGCTGTCACGGCGGCTGGCCGGGGTCAGCCAGAAGATGCTGACCCAGACGTTGCGCTCGCTGGAGCGCGACGGCCTGGTCACCCGCACCGTTACGCCGAGCGTGCCGGTGACTGTCACCTACGAGCTGACCGGCCTCGGTCAGTCGCTGCACCAGTTGATGTACGGCATGAAGCTGTGGGCCGAGGCGCACATGGACGAGGTGCACGCCAACCGCGAGCGGTACGACGCCGCGGCCGGTCGCTGACCGGATTTCCGAAACTTTCGGTCCGCGCCGCGCTTCTGCGGGCTCGGCCGGCGCGCCGTGCCGCGAGGGGCATCCGTGGGCTGGTGCCCTGATCGGCCGCGTCGAGTCCATGTTGACCTTCGCATCGACATTGACCGATCGTGCCGTCGCGGATATCTTCCCAGGGAAGTTACCGGTACATCTTCGAAAAGTTTCAGGGCAGTGACGCGGGACCGGGCGCACCCCCGGCTCCCGCCCGCGTCAAGCCGGGCATCGCCAGCGCATCATCGTCCGATATGCAGAGGAGTGTCATGAAACATCTACCGAGGCGCAGCCACCGTGTGGTGCTGGCCGCCGTCAGCAGCGCGCTGGCTCTCGCCGGCGCCGCGCTCGTGGTGCCCACCATGGCCCAGGCGGCGGCAAGCACGCTCGGTGCCGCCGCGGCACAGTCCGGCCGCTACTTCGGCACCGCCATCGCGGCGAACCGGCTGAACGACTCGACGTATAGCACCATCGCGGCGCGTGAGTTCAACATGATCACCGCCGAGAACGAGATGAAGCCGGAAGCGCTCCAGCCCAACCGGGGCCAGTTCAACTTCTCCTCCGGTGACCAGATCTACAACTGGGCCACCCAGCGCGGTCTCCAGGTCCGCGGCCACACGCTGGCGTGGCACGCGCAGCAGCCGGGCTGGATGCAGAGCCTGAACGGCAGCAACCTGCGTCAGGCGATGATCGACCACATCAACGGTGTGATGGCCCACTACCGGGGCAAGCTGGCCGCGTGGGACGTGGTGAACGAGGCGTTCAACGAGGACGGCAGCCGCCGTAGCTCCAACCTGCAGGGCACCGGCAACGACTGGATCGAGGTGGCGTTCCGCACCGCGCGGGCGGCCGATCCGTCGACGAAGCTGTGCTACAACGACTACAACATCGAGAACTGGTCGTACGGCAAGACGCAGGGTGTCTACAACATGATCCGGGACTTCAAGTCCCGGGGTGTGCCGATCGACTGCGTCGGGTTGCAGACCCACTTCACCGGTGGCAGCTCGCTGCCGGGCAACTTCCAGACCACGCTGCAGAACTTCGCGGCGCTGGGTGTGGACGTGGCGCTGACCGAGGTCGACGTCACGAATTCCTCGACCAGCCAGTACGCCGGGCTGACCCAGGCGTGCATCAACGTGCCGCGCTGCATCGGCATCACGGTCTGGGGCGTGCGCGACAGCGACTCGTGGCGCTCAGGCGAGAGCCCGCTGCTGTTCGACGGCGGAGGCAACAAGAAGGCCGCGTACAACTCGGTCCTCAACGTCCTCAACTCCGCGTCGCCCAACCCCACGCCGACCGCGACCGTGTCGCCGACCGTGTCGCCGACCGCCGGTCCTACCGGCGGGCCGACCACGCCGCCCCCGACCACCGGCGCGAGCCGGATCGTCGGCAACCAGTCCGGCCGGTGCATCGACGTGCCGAACTCCTCGCAGAGCAACGGCACCCGGGTGCAGCTCTACGACTGCCACGGCCAGACCAACCAGCGGTGGACCTACACCTCCAGTCGGCAACTGAACGTGTACGGCTCGATGTGCCTGGACGCCGCCGGCTCCGGCAACGGCTCGGCCGTCCAGATCTACAGCTGCAACGGGCAGACGAACCAGCAGTGGAACGTCAACTCCAACGGCACCATCACCGGAGTCCAGTCCGGCCGCTGCCTGGACGTCTGGGGCACCGGCAACGGCCAGCAGGTGCAGATCTACGACTGCAACGGCCAGGCCAACCAGCGGTTCCAGCTCGTCGCGGCGAGCTGACCTTCGCATACGGATGTACACGGACGGGCGGGCTCATTGAGCCCGCCCGTCGCGTCTCTACGGCCACGCCGGGCGATGCTCCACCTCGGACAGAAGCGTCAGTCCTGAGGTGATGGCGCGGCAGATACAGCCGATGACGTCGCGGCGCGGAGCGGCATCAGGAAGGGGACGGTGTTCAGCGCCGAGGCGCCGAACCGGAAGTACGCGAAGAACACCGCGTGAACCCAGGCCGCCGGCCCGGTCAGCCGCAACGGTTCGGTGTCGGCGAAGAAAAGCACCACTCCGTGGTGGTCGAGGTGGTATTCCAGGACGCCGGCGTGGTCGAACGACAACCACCGGCCGAAGGAGTGGCACCAGGTTCGGGTGGGGGTGAGCATCACCCGGGTGAGCTGGTGCTCGCGCCACTGCGGACGGGCCAGGCGTTCGGCCCGGGATCGGGCACTGGCGTTGCCGACGGCGTTGGCGAGCAGGGCGCCGGTGACGAAGGCTGTCGATCCGAACGCCACTGTCGAGGTCTGCTGGTAGCTGACCGTCGAACCGTAGTGCCGCGCGTAGTGCAGTTGGGCGTCCAGGTACACCGGTTCATCGGTGAAAAACCCCGGGGCGGGCACGCTACCCGGCTGCCCACCTTGGGAAAGAAATTCAAGGGTACGCCGCGCGGCGTCGATGCCGTCCGTCCATGCGGTCGACACGGGGCTGACGGCAGGAGGCGGGAAGAGCCGGCCGATGCCGTAACCGGCGGCGTAGGTGACCAGCGCCCACGGGGCGGCGAGTCCGACGACGGCCACGACGAGCCATCGCCTGCAGCCGAAGCCACGGCGACGCCGGCCCTCCCACACGCCCACGCACAAACCGGTGATCAGGGTCGCGGCGAGGTAGGCGATGGCAACCAGGGCCAGCGTTCCCAGGAGAACGCTGCTTCCCGCACACGCCTCGGGCATGTCGAGGTCCGGGTCGCTGATCCGCAGCCCACGATCCCGGAGACACCGATCCATCGAGCGGTACGACCGGTCGATGCCCCACACCAGCGCCGGGGTGACGACAGCGGTGGCGGCGGCGGTGAAGGTCCAGTGCCGGCTCTGCGGCGGTGGGGAAGCGAACGACCTGACCAACGCTGCTCCCTCCGTCACCGCGCGATGCTACCGCTCATCGATTCGTGGTGCGGTTACGAAGTCAGCAACTCCGTGCGGTAGTCGGAAGCCAGTGCGGCGGCCCGGTTCCGGCGCTCGGCCTGCTCCTCCTCGGTGAGAGCCGGTGGCGGCGAGGTGGGACCGTCCACCCGGTCGCCGACGCGCAGGAAGTATTCGTCCTGCCCGGCCGGCGTGCACATGCACAGCAGCCGCGCCGGCTGGTCGAAGGAGTTGCGGAAGAAGTGCGGCGCGTTAGCCGGAATGTTCACCGTCTCCCCGGCCCGCGCGACGGTCTGCTCGCCCCGGAACGTGAACTCCACCGCCCCGTCGAGCACCGTGAACATCTCCTCGAAGTCGTGCCGGTGCGGAGGCGGCCCACCACCGGGCGGAACCCGCATGTCGATCAGGCAGTACCGCCCGGCCGTCTGCTCGCCGGTGACCAGGATCGTGTAGGTGCCGCCCGCGATGGCGAGGTGCGCAAGTCCGGGGTCGTCGGGCCGGGCGTGGACGAGGGTACGGGTCGGATCGTCGGACGGGATCGCACCGCTGGCCATCGGCTTTCTCCTCGATCGTCGGTCTGCGGATCGACTTCCCTCATAGCCATCCGGCAAGCCGCTAAACCTGGGGCGCTTCCCGTGGTGGGACCGTCATGCCGGTCGGCGAGCGACAACCGCCAGGGCCATGCCGAAGAACCTCAACGGCGAGCGTTCGATCGCGTCAGTCACCGGCCGGATGCGGCGCCCGAAGCGGGACCTGTCGAACGGCGGCATGATGTAGTCCACCGCTACCGGCTCCAGCCCGGCCCGCCGGAGCTGCGCGGACAATCCACGCGCGGTGAAGGAGCGGGCGTCGGCGAGCCGACGGTGCAGCGGCACGATCCACGGCAGGAACGGACCCCGCGCCGGCCGGTACCGCCGGCCCCGGATCAGGAAGCCGTGCGTCTCGAACGGGAACCACCGGTTGGGTGTCGTCAGCGCGAACCGGCCGCCGGGCACGAGCACGCGGTGGACCTGCCGCAGGGCGGCATCCAGGTCGTCGATGTGCTCCACCACCTCGATGGCGGTGACCAGGTCGAAGCTGCCGTCCGGGTAGTCCAGCTCGGTGGCGGACAACTCCCGCACGTTGATCTTCCGGGCGGCCGCCGGATCCTCAGCCAGCCGTTTCCGGAACAGCTCCAGCCGATCCTGCTGGATGTCCACGGCCTCGATCTGCGCGAACGCGTCGACCAGCCGCATCGTGTACGTGCCGTCCCCGCAGCCGATCTCCAGTAATCGCCGGCCGGTCAGCGATGTGTGCCGGCCTAATGTGCCGAGCCTCTTCGCCACACCACGCTCGCCGAACGCGCTGCCGTGCCCCAGCCCCAGATTGCGATTCGTATTCACCATGGTCGCTGACCATAGACCTAACGAGCGTTAGCGTGGGGGCACCCGAGCGACAGGCAGTGCCGGCCCTTCTGGCGTCCTGATCTCTGACGCCAGAAGGGCCGGCCGCGTACCGCGTCGTCGTCAGCCGCCGTTGGCCACGTAGATGTAGTAGCGGGTGACATCGGTGTCCGTGCCGTCCGCCTTGTGACCGGTCACCGACAAGGTGTACGTCTGGTAGTTCTGCGTCGGCGTGAAGGTGATCGACGCCTTCCCCTGGCTGTCAGCCGACACGTCCGTCGACGGTCCGTCGTCGATCTGCCAGGTGAAGGAGACGATTCCCGGGGTGCCGCCGCTGAACTCGAAGGTGCCGGGAACACCGGCGCCGCCCGACCAGGTGCCGTCCGGATACTGAGCGCTCACGACGTAGGGCGCGTTGCCGACGGTGAACTCGAAGTCCGTCACCGGCGAGAACTCGCCGCCCGCCGTACGGCTCCGCACGTGGATCGTGTTGGTGCCGTTGCGTTCGAACGGCACCGCGACCCGCGTCGACGTGCCTTCGGTGCTCGCCGGCAGGACCTGCTCCGGACCGTCGTTGACGCGGTAGTGGTACTCGGTCACCTCGCCGAACAGTTGAGTGTGGAAGTAGAAGTAACCGGTCCAGCCGATCCCCACCCGCGACCAGTCGTAGGTGCTGTACACGCTGACCCTGTTGTCCCGGACGCTGAAGGGCGCGATCCGCAGGTCCGACTCGGTGCCGTCCGTACCGACGCTCGTGACCCGGACGTCGTTGTAGCCCCACGAACTCGGCGTGTACGTGACAGTCGCGGTGCCGTCGGGACCGGCCGCGATCGTCTGCTCGTCGGCACCGCCCAGCGAGTAGCGGTAGGAGGCGACGTCCGGCAGCCCTGGACGGAACGTGAACGTCACGGGCCGGCCGACAGTGCCCTCGCCCTCCGGTGTCTGCGTGACCAAGGGCCCGGACCAGATGCGGAACGTGTAGGTGGTGGCGGGCGATCGGGTGCCGTCCGACAACAGCGCCTGAACGACCACTGTGTTGTCGCCGGAGTGCTGCGGCGTGACAGTGACGTAGGCGTACGGGTTGCCCTCGCTGGACACGGTCTGCTCGGCGCCGCCGTCGAACCGGTAGACGAACCCGGTCAGGTTCGGCAGCCGGCTCCCGAACTCGATGCTCAACGGCACGCCGACCCCGTCCCGGCGCGGCCAGCTGGACAGGTCGTGCGCGTAGGCGGTCGGGCGCGCGTCGATGATGAAGAACTGATATTGGGTCTCCATCGACGTGGAACCGTCCGCCTTCACCGACCGGACGACCATCGAGTGCCAGCCCGGCGTCGCCGTCCACGACAGCACGGCGGTGTCGTCCTCGGCCGCCGAAATGGTCTTCCACTCGTCGTCTAGGTAGTACTGGTAAGCGACGACGTCGCTGTTGCGCGGGGTGAAGCGGAACGTGCCGACCTTGCCCGCGACCTGGTCGGTTTCCAGGTTGAACTCCGCCGACTCGACACCGGGGGCGTCGGTGACCCAGACGTTCAGCGTCTCCTGCCCGATCAGCTTGTTCCGGGCGTAGCTGCGCACGGCCATCTCGATCTGGCCCGTTGTGGTGAACGTGATCGGACCGGTGGCCTTGCCGTCGACCGCCGGGAGACGGACCTCAGCGCCGTCCTTGAGCTGATACCCGAACACGGTGGTCTCGGGCTTCGACGCGACAAACGTGATCGTGCTCGGCAGGCCGACGCCCTTCACCACGACCTCGGCGTACGGCGCGGTCTCGGCGACCCGGAACCGGTAGTTCTTCTCGGGCCCGCGGTTGCCCGCCGCGTCGACGGACGCGACGTAGAGGTCGGTGCTGAACCGCAGCTTCGGGGTGTACTTCAGGATCCCCGTGCCGCCCGGACGCCGGGCGGGAACCTGCCCGGAATACCCCGAGGAGTCACGCCAGGCGAACGCGACCACGTCGCGGTCGCCGGCCCCGTCGAAGCGGAACGTCCCCTCGATGCCCGTGCCACCGCCCGGGGAGTCGCCCTCCGGATACGTCCGCGACGAGACCTGCGGCGGATTCGCCGGAGCGGTCACGTCCATGACGATGTAGCAGGTCTTGCTCCACGGCCCCTCGTCGTCGTAGTCGCTGGCCCGGGCCTGCCAGGCGAGGACCGTGCCGTCGGCGTACTGGCTCAGGTCCGTGCCGTAGTAGTCGTGGAACTCGCGACGCTGATCGGGATGGTCGACCGGCCAGATCGCGTACAGCACGGTGGTGTAGTCGCCCTCGTCCCGATCGCTGGCGGTGGCCGCGAACACCGTGTTCCGCGCCGCGGGCGACGGCTTGGCCGGCGTTCCGCACGGCCGGTCCGGGGACTTCAGCTGCAGGCTCGTGATGGTGGGCGGATGGTTCGCCGTGGCACTGAGCACCGGCTTGGCGAAGGTGCGACCGGTCCGCACGTCGGCCTCCTGAGCGGCGGCGACCCGAATCTCCACGGTGATGCTCTTGTCGCGCCGGCTCAGCGCCGCATTGAGCGTGGCCACCATGTCCAGGCCCAGGTAGGCCGGGCAGGAGGCGCCGGCCCCCCGCGTGGTGGTCAGCAGCTTCTCGACCTCGGCCGGCGGACGCAGCCAGGTGGTGCTGTCCGTGACCGGGCGGGTCCGCCACACCTCGATGGTCGCCGGGGCGGAGCAGTCGGTGACCGTCTTCTCGACGGTCCACAGGTACGAGTTGTGGACGACAGTGCCCTTCAAGTTGCTCAGGTCGTACGTGAAATAGGAGCGGTAGGTGTGCGTCCGGCCGGCCGCGTCGCGGGACGTGCCGACCGGCGGGTTCGCGTCCGCGTCGACGAACTTCGCCCTGGGGCTCTGCGAGTCGAGATAGGCCCAACTCTTCAGCGGAACATCGTAGGAAGTGGCGGCTGAGGCCGGAGAGCCGACGGTGAGCCCGGCGGCGACGACGGCGAGGACGGTGATCGGGACAGCAGCTCTGAGGCGTTTCATGTGGACGCTTACCTCCCCCGTGGCGGCGCCTCTATCGACGCCGGCGGGCGTCATCGTAGCGAGGGGAATCCATACGGTGGGGAACGCTGTCTGTCGTTGTTCTTGCAGGACAACGCCACGATCGACGTCAGCCGGCCGGGCCTAGTCGGCCTGTCTCGTCCAGCCGAGAAAGCGGCGGTGCAACACCCCGGCCGGCGTCCACGGCATGTCCTCGGTGGCTTGGGCCAGGTAGGCGCCGAGGTAGAGGGGGAGCGACACGGGAGCGCGGTCATACTCCGCGCGCAGCTCGCGTTTCCGTGTCGGGCAGGGCCAGGGCAGGTCGCAACCTCCGCAGCTCCAAACCGGCATGACCGGGCCGTGGGTGGTCACCGCACACCCTTCAGGAAACGGGTGGTGATCGTCCGTGCCTGTCGGCTGGTCGCCCATTCCACCTGCCAGCAGGGGTACGGCGACAGCCGCGACCACCAGGCGCGGCAGCCGGTGCACATGCCGTCGAACCCTCGGACATGCACAGCCAGGATTGCCTGCTCCTGGTCGCCTTCCACTACGCGTCCTCTCCCGGCCAGTGGCCACGATTGACAGGGATTCGGTGCCGGGCGCGGCAGGGCAGATCCGCTCCGCAGCGGCAGATCCGCCGCCACTTCCGCCAGCACCAGACAGGGCGGTGCCTCCGAGCAAGAGTCAGGGCCGTCGCGACCAGGTAGTCCTCGTACGAGACGTGTCGTCTGCTCGGAGTCGTCCGGGCCGCCCTTCGGCTCATCGCTGCTCTGCCGCGTCCTGCGCCGGCTCACGGTTGCCTTCCGGTCGTCCTAGCTGCGCTGCCAGGTCGAGTAAGCGCTGTCGCGCTGCCGCGCGCTCGGCGTCCTGGTACCGCTGCCCTGTTCCGGACGGTGGTGCCGGATCGGGTTGCCGGAACAGCCATCGCACCAACGGACACAGGCGACCCCGGATAGTCACGAGCCCGTCCTGTCATGCAGGGTCGGGAAGGCGAGCCTGACCGGCGCCTCAGGGCCGTAGACGAACATCCCGCCCGACGGGTCGTCGACGTCGAAGTCCATGCCGGAGACGGTCCCGCCGAGTGGGGTGCGGTGACCATGTCGACTGGTCATGTCACGGTGCCATGAGCGGACTCGACCCTGCCCGTACACCGACCGTAGGCTCCTGACCGACCACCATGGGTAGTCGTCTGATGACGCTGGGAGCCGTTGTGCTGCTGGAAAACCTCCGGATACCCGACGACCTCTGGTCGCGCGAGGAAATGCACAAGGCTCTGGCGGCCCGCGACATCGGTGCGGTGTTCCGGCTGCTCGCTCGACACACCGGCGCGAGCCAAACTCGCATCGGCGCGGCTGTCGGCCTGGAGCAGGGCTACATCAGCCGGATCATCGCCGGCCGACGGGTGACCTCGATCGACGTGCTGGAGCGGATCGCCGACGACTGCGGCATGCCCGACGAAGCTCGGATGACGCTGGGGCTCGCGCCCTACCAGCGGTCATATCGCCCGGCCATGTCGGATAACTCCCTCGGTCGGCACAGTGACGTGCCGGGCAACCGGTCCTGGCGCGAGGACGTCCAGGCCGCCGCGCAGCTATGGGAAGGCGATGTGAACCGTCGAGACATGCTTCGCCAGACAGTGTTCAACTCCACCGCGTACACCCTGCCCGCCCTACGCTGGTTCACCGCCACCACGGCGCAGTCCGTCGAGCAGGAGGGCCGCCGAACAGTCGGTCAACCCGACATCGACACGATCCGGCAGATGACCGCCACTTATCGGCGACTCGACAACCAGTACGGCGGCGGGCATGCCCGCGACAACGTCACCCGCTTCCTGCACCACGAGGTGGCGCCCCTGGTGACCGAGTGCCGGTACGACCCGGCGACCGGCCGCAGACTGCTCGCCGCTGCTGCCGAACTGACCCAGCTCGCCGGGTGGCAGGCGTACGACATGGCCGAACACGGCCTCGCCCAGCGGTACCTCACGCATGCCCTGGACCTCGCCCGAACGGCCGCCGACGCCGGCCTTGGTGCCGAGATCCTCGCCGCGATGAGCCATCAAGCCACCTACCTCGGGCACGCCGCCACCGGCGTCGACCTCGCCCGCGCCGCCCGGCAGACAGCACAACGCGCCGGCCTCACCGCGCTGACTGCCGAAGCGCTGGTCATGGAAGCCCATGCCCACGCTGTCGCCCTCCACGAACGCGACTGCGCGACCGCGCTTCACCAAGCGGAGCGAGCCCTCGACCGCGCGGACCGCAGCAGCGATCCTCAGTGGCTCGGCTACTTCGACGAGGCGTACCTGTCGGCCAAGTTCGGCCACTGCTTCCACGCGCTCGGTCAACACCGCCGAGCCGAACGCTTCGCCGCTCGATCACTCAAGATGGACGAGCGCTACGTACGCGGCAAAGCGTTCAACCTCGCCCTGCTGGCCAGCGTCCACGCTCGCCACGGCGAGCCGGAACGTGCCAGTGCCGTCGGCGCGGAGGCGCTCACCCTGACCACCCAACTGCGGTCGGCTCGTGCCATCCGTTACGTGCGCGATCTGCAGACCGGTCTGGCACCCCACCGCCGCAAGCCGGCAGTACGGCAGTTCATCACCCGGGTCGATGCGGCGCTCGGCCAGCGGCGCTGACTACAGCTCACCCCGCGCCTGGCGCGCCATCAGCTCCAACACGGCGATCACCGTGCCGGCACCAACGATCTCACCCTCGGACACGAGTTGCCGCGTCTCCTCCAGCGGAACCCAGGCCACCCGCTCGGTCTCGTTGACGTCCACCGGAGCGCCGGTGTACTCCGCATTCCGGGCAAGGAACAGCAAGTTCTCCGCGTCTGCGGTCGCCACCCAAGGCTGAAACGACACCAAGGGCTCCACGGCGCCCGGGCGCCAGCCGGTTTCCTCCTCGACCTCGCGGATCGCGCAGGTCGCCGGATCCTCGCCCTCATCGACGTAGCCGCCAGGCAGCTCCCACACCCACCTGTCGAACACGAACCGGTGCCGCCGCATCAGCAACAGGCGCTCTTGGCCGTCGAGCACGGCAACCATGGCCGACCTGGGCGCCCGGATCACGTACTGCTCGAAGCGCACCCCGTCCGGAAGCTCCACGTCCGCGATGCTCAACCGGGAGCGTCGGCTGCCGTCGACAAGTCGCTCACCGTGAATGGTCCAGCGTGTCGACCTGCTAGCCAGTTCCTCCGTCACACGGCCAGTATCCGACCAGCGGTACCGGGCCGCCGGCCCGCGGCGTCCGCGACTCGGCTCGACCCCGGAGGACCCGGGGGACGGTATGTGGTGGCCGGCAGGGCTTCGAAGCTTGCATCACGTCCGCGATGACGTCGTTGATGAGCTTGACCAGCTTTCCATCGGTGTGGCTGAGGTACTGGTTCTAGTCAGCCGCATCGCCCTTCTCGAGCTCTTCCATTGAACGGCGCAGCGCGGCGGCGTTGGCCGGGCTGCGAAAGAGGTACTCGGTTTCCTTCATCGCCTCGTACTCGGCAAGCGGGACGATGACCACCGGCTCGTGGCCCGAGCGGGTTACCACCACTTCCTCGGCGTCGTTGATGACGCTGTCGAGTTCAGCGGCCAGGTTCTGCCTTAGCTGGGTGAAGTTGACGGTCCGCATGACCACCTCCAGAGCAAGTGGCCCGCGTCTCGTCCTAGTCGAACCGCTGAGCCAAGACCGCGCCCACACGATGGGGCCGTTGAGCTGCAAGAGAGTGGGCCGGAGGCATCACCATGCGAACCGCAACGCCACCATCGCTGGCTGTAGCGGGCCTTGAGCGCCGGGTCGAGGGAGACTCATCGACCCGGCTCGCGACAGCGTGACGACTCAACGAGGCGTCCGGGCAGCCAGCGCTCGCCCCCTGCCGGCCACTCTCGGCACCCCAGCCGGTCTCCGCGCGGGCGGTGGCGTCTTCGATCGCGGCGCCGCCCGACGGCGGTTCCGGCGACCGGACGCCCGATCGGGCGCGGCCCGATCCCAGCGGCTACAGCCGTTCGAAGCTCTCCATACCGGCGAGTTCGAGCACCTTGGTCCGGGTCGCCGGACATTCCTGCCGGGTCTGGTCGTCGATTTGACGGCCAGTCGGCACGGCACCCTGCTTCTCGTACCACGAGTAGAGGTTCACGGTGAGGTTGGCCATCGTGCCCGTCTCGGACCCGATCCCCTTCAGCGTCGGCAGTTGTCCGTCGAGGTAGGCACACACCTCCTTCGCCGACACCGGCGCCGAGCCGCCGGCCGGAATGGATCCGACGGTGCTGGACGCGGCGTCGGCTGCTGCGGGGGTGCCTGGCGCAGCGGCCCCGGAGGGCTCGGGCGCGCCCGCGTCGGCACACGCCGTCAGGGCGATCACCACACAGAGGATCGGCGCGAGCATTCGGATCGTTCTCATCGGTTCTCGTCCTGACGTGGTTGTCGGTGGTGGGTGACCGGCGGACAGCCCGCGGCGGATGGCTTGTCAGCCCTGGCGGCGACAGCAGTGAGGAGCCACAGGCCGGCGGGCAGTCGGTAGCCGACGCCAGGTTCACGAAACCGTTCGAGTAGCCGGACCGCCCCCGCTCGGGCCGAAGCCTGCCCAGCCGGCGGCGCAGCCCGGTACGCCGCACCGGCGGCGCCGATCTCGATAAGCCATTCGGCCACCGCATCGGCATCGTCCGGAGCGTCCATAGTGATGTCACGCGGTGTGATCGTGACGGCGGTGAAGCCGGCGACGCTGAGGACCCGGGCGAGCCGCGCCGGGTCGGCGAAGGAGAACGGACCGGGCTCGTCACCCACCGGTAGCGGTGGTAGCGGCCCGAGGTGCGGTGCCGCGCCGAGCATCGCCGCGAACAACCACGGGTTGACGCTGCCGTCGCGGAAGACGGTCGCGGCGAGGCGCCCTCCCGGGCGCAGTGATCGTCGGATCGCGGTGCAGCCGGCAACAGGATCCGCCAACAGCATCAGGGTCATTCGCGAGTACGCCGCGTCGAACGGTGCCCCCGAGACCACATCGAGGGTCTCGATGTCGGCCGTGCGGAACCGGACACTCGGGTACCGGTCCGGAGGGAACCGTTGCCGAGCGGCGGCCACCATCGCCTCGGCGATGTCGATACCGATCGCCGCGCCGGTCTCGCCGACCGCCGCGGCGATCTCGGCCGTGGTACCACCGCAGCCGCAGCCCACATCAAGGATCCGTTCGGCCGGCCGCGCGGCCAATCGATCCATGGCCGGTGCGCCCAGCGGTCGACCGACCTCGTCCTGCCGATCGGCGTGCCGGATCCAGCCGGCTGCCGCCCCCGTCCAGAAAGCGGCGCTGCGGGCCTGCAGGGTGACGGTGTCGGCCATCAGAACGGCATCTCGGTGCCGTCGACGCTCATCGATCGAAAACTGGCCGCCTTGGTTGGATCGAAGCCGTCCTCCTGCGCCGCCAGGCCGGCGGCCCGGACCAGCCGTTCCGACTGGAACCGGCGGAACGCGTCTTCGTCCTGCCAGATGTTGATGATCCGCCAGCCGACCTCGGTCGGGCCGGCGACATGCGCGACGAGTCCCGGCGGTCGGTCCGGCCCGAGGTGTCGCTCCACCTGCCGGTACTCCGCCTCGCTGACACCGGGCATCTCCTGCAACACACCGAACGGCATGGCCGCCTCTTTCAGTAGAGTTAACATCTATCCAATAGAGCACTACACTCGCGGTGTGGTTGTCAAGAGGCGTTATGACTCGTCCCGACGTAAGGAACAGTCCCGACAGACCCGACAGGCGATCCTCGAAGCGGCCAGCCGGCTGTTCGTCGACCCCGGATACGCGGCCACGCCGTTGACCGCTGTCGCCGCGAAGGCCGGCGTCGCGGTCCAGACGGTGTATGCGCTGTTCGGCAGCAAGCGGCAACTACTCTCCGATTTGGTTGACGTCACCCTGGCCGGCGACGATGAACCGGTAGCCCTGCCGGACCGACCCTTCGTCGCCGAGATCCGCGCGCTCGCCCACCCCCGCGCTAAGCTCGCCCGCTACGCCCGCCATCTGGTGGAGGTCAACGCCCGGCAGGCCCAGGTGATGCTCGCGTTGGCCGGCGCGGCCACGGCCGACCCAGACGCCGCCGAGGTCTGGCGCAAGAACATCGAAGAGCGCCGCCGCGGCATGGCCATGTTCGCCGCAGAACTCGTCGGCACGGGAGCACTCCGCCCCGACCTGGACGTCGAGCAGGTGGCCGACATCCTCTGGTTGGCCCAGGATGTCCGCAACTTCGACTGGCTCGTCCGACAACGCGGATGGCCGCTGGAGGAGTACCAGCGGTGGTACGTGGACACCGTCGGCGGCGCCACCATCGCCGGCGGCGAATAGCGGACCGGCTCCGGCTCACGGACCTCTGGCCGCACCTGGTGGTTCCGGCCGCCCTGTCGAACTGCCGGCCGGTCGGCATGGCCTTGACCGCGTCGACACAACGCAGGCTTCGGTCGACATCGATGGTGCCCGAGGCGGACCTTGGTCGAGTTGGCTCTGCGGCCTGCGGGGACTACCGATGGTCTCCTGATCGGCAGCCAGGTGCCGTCGGTTCCGGCCGGCGAAGAGACAGCCCTGGTCACGCCAGTGGCTGGAGATGTAGGACGTCTGGTTCTACACTCTGTTTGCATGGAGCGTATCGGTGTCCGGGAGCTGAACCAGAACACCAGCCAGGTGTTGGCGCGAGTGAGCGGCGGCGAGACCGTTGAGATCACCGATCGCGGACGACCTATCGCCCGACTTGTTCCGGTAGGTGACGACAGGTCGACGCTGGCCAAGTTGGTAGCTGCGGGGCGGGCCGTCGCCCCGACCGGCGGCGGTCCTGTTCCACTTCCGCCGAAGCTCGGTGACGAGAGGGTGGATGTGGCCGCCTCGCTCGCTGCGATGCGTGACGAGGAACGCTGGTGATCTATCTCGATTCAGCTGCCGTCGTCAAGCTGGTTCGGCAGGAGGTGTGCAGCGTCGATCTTGTCTCCTGGCTCAACGATCACGACGACGTACCGCTGGTTTCCTCCGCGCTCGTCGAGGTGGAAGTACCCAGAGCGCTGCGCCGATCAGCTCCGCAAGCTTTGATCGGAGTGCCGGCTGCCGTCGGACGGCTGTTCCGACTGGAGATCGACAGCACGATCCGCGCGACCGCAGCCGCGTTCGCCGAGCCGACGCTCCGCAGCCTCGACGCCATCCACCTGGCCACTGCCCAGGTGCTGACCAACGAGTCCGGTACGGCGCTCACCGCCTTCGTCACCTACGACCGGCGGCTGCTCGAATGCGCCAAGGAAGTCGGACTACCCGTAGCAAGTCCCGGCCAGAGCTGACCACGAATCCGCCACCGGCCAAGATCAGAACTGAGTTATGCCCTGGTTGTGCCCGATGATCTTTGGCCGACGTTCTAGCAGCTCAGGTGCGCTGTTGAGTGGGCCGCCAGGGACTCGAACCCTGAACCTATGGATTAAAAGTCCACAGCTCTGCCATTGAGCTAGCGGCCCGTCCGCTCAGATTACCGGAACCCACCCGCCCTAAGCTCGCGGCTTCCACCGCCTGTCGATCTTCAGACCCGCACGGGCGACGCGCCAGGCGCGAGGCGTGAACCTCCCCGCCCAGGGAACCGGGGCAACCAAGCGAGTGACCAGCACCGCCGCCGTCGCGGCGTCCCGCGAGGTTCCGGGCGCCGTCGGCGTACGCCGGCCCGGGGGTGAGGTGCACGCCTGGCTGCCGGGCCAGAACCAGACGCTGTGCGGGTTGCCGCTGAGCCGTACCCGCCTGCGCCGCTTCCCGCACGTGCCGTTCGACTACTCCGGCACCGACGTGCTCACCGAGGCCGATCCGGAGGGCTGGGTCTGCCCGCGCTGCCTGGCCGCCACGTCGGGTCGCCGCGATCGGGAGAAGGGCTGGGTGCGCACGAACCCCCGTCCGTGAGCGGTTGCTGCCCGGTTCAGCGGGTACCGCACCGGACATGCGCATCGTGATCGTGGGAGCGACCGGCAACGTGGGGACGGCCGTGCTGCGCCGGCTACGGCGGGAGACGGGAGCGGAACTGGTAGGCGTCGCGCGGCGGCTGCCCGGGCCGGACGCCGGTGAGCCGTACGCGGACGTGGAGTGGCACTCCTGCGACATCGGCGCGCCCGGTGCGGCCGACCAGCTCGTGCGGATCTTCGCCGGGGCGCGGGCGGTGGTGCACCTGGCCTGGCAGATCCAGCCCAGCCACGACCGCCGCACGCTCTACCGGACCAACGTCGGCGGCAGCCGCGCGGTGATCGAGGCCGCCGTCCGGGTCGGCGTTCCGGCCCTGGTGTACGCCTCGTCGGTCGGCACCTACGCGCCCGGCCCGAAGAACCATCCGGTCAGCGAGAACTGGCCGGCGACCGGGGTGGAGTCGTCGTCGTACAGCCGGGACAAGGCGGAGGTGGAGGCGCTGCTCGACGGTGTGCAGCGGGAGCACCCGAAGCTCCGGGTGGTACGCCTGCGGCCAGGGCTGATCTTCCAGCGGGAGGCCGGTACGGAGATCAGCCGCTACTTCCTCGGCCCGCTGGCGCCGGTGCGCCTTCTCCGGTACGGCCGCGTTCCGCTGGTGCCGTCGAACAAGCGGCTGCGGATGCAGGCGGTGCACGCCGACGACGTGGCCGACGCGTACGCCCGGGCGGTTCTGGGGGACGCGAGCGGCGCCTTCAACGTGGCGGCCGACCCGGTGCTGACGCCGGAGCTGGTGGCCCGGCACTTCCACGGTTGGACGGTGCCGGTGGCGACGCCGGTGTTGCGCGCGGCGGCGGCGCTGACCTGGCGGGCGCGGCTGCAACCGGTCGACACCGGCTGGGTCGACCTGGCGCTGAACGTGCCGCTGATGTCCAGCCACCGCGCCGAGACCGAACTGGGCTGGACCCCGGCGATCGACTCGGTGACCGCCCTGAAGGACCTGTTCACCGGCATGGCCACGAGAGCCGGCACGGACTCCCCGCCGCTGTCCCCGGACCCGACCCTCCCCGGCCGCCCGGCAGCCCTGACACGAGGCCACCTCCCCGGCCACCCCAACCCCTACTGACCGCGCCCCCACTCCGGCCCGCTCCGGTTCACCGCCCCCCGCCTGATGACCAAGGAGTTTGTGTCACCCGAGGAGATCCACTAGGACACAAACTCCTTGATCACCGGGTGAGGGCGTGCGCGAGCCGGAGAAGGCGCCAACGGATCGGGCATGAGCCCGGTGATCATGAGGTTGGCGGGGCGACACGCCGATATCGAGACCGTCAACTTCATGATCGACGGGACGAGGGTGAGGCGGGTGGGGCAGCGCAGGGCGCGGGCCGGGCGGGGGAAGAGCTGGGACGGTCAGGAGATGCGGGCGCCCAGGAAGAAGATGCCGGGGTGGCCCTTCGTCTCGAAGCCTCTGCTCGGGTTGCGGCGCAGCGTTGAACTGTCGATCTGCAGCGTGCCGGTGCGGTTGTTGCTGACGAAGAAGATCGCGCCGCCGCCCTCGTTCGCGCTGTTGTCCTCGATCACCGTGCCGGCGATCCGCACCGCGAACTCGTTGCCGTCGCAGTAGATCGCGCCGCCACTACCGCCGCCGGGAGTGCCGCCCCGGGCCGGGTTCGCGCCGGCGCCGACTGCCCGGTTGTCCCGGAAGACGCTGTTCAGCACCGTCCAGGAGACGCCGATGCTGCTCAACGCCCCGCCGTTGGCGCACACACCGCCGGTGAAGGTGCTGCTCACCACGTACACCGGTTTGTTCTCGAACTGGCTGAGCACGCGCAGCGCCGCGCCGCCCAGGTCGGGGCCGGTACGGTCGCAGCGGTTGCCGACGAACCGCGAGTTGACCACCTTGAACCGCCCGCCCCGGACGAAGACCGCGCCGCCCCCGCCGCCCTCGGTCCGCTCGCCGGTCGAGTCGCCGTCGGCGAACGTCAGGTTCTGCACGGTGAGCTGCGGATGGTCCTGGTTCTGGCAGTGCGAGGTGGTGAAGCCCTGCGCCTGGTCGCACGTGTTCATGTAGAGGATGCGGCGCTTGCCGCCGCCGCTGAGCGTGACAGTGCCACCGCCGTCCAGCACGATGCGCGGGCCGTGCGAGTTCACCACCTTGGCGGTGGCCTTCATGGTGATGGTCACCGGCGCGGGCCCGCAGTCGAAGGTGATGACGCCGCCGGCCGCGACGGCCTTGACCACCGCCTCGGAGGTGCAGCTCGCCGGGGTGCCGCTGCCGACGGTACGGGTCGGGCGCGAGGTGTCCACTGCACGCGCCTCGGCCGGCACGCTCGCCCGGCCGGCGGGGTTGCCGGCGCGGAACGCCACGGTGGCGGGGGTGGGGCTCGGCCGGGCGCTGCCCAGCCCGGCCCGCCCGCTCGGCATGGGCGAGGGGTCAGCTGCCGGACTGGCCGACGAGCCGGCGTCGGCGGCGGGCGCGGGGGCCGGATCGCCGCCGCAGGCGGGCAGCGTCGCCGTCGCCAGGGCGAGGACGAGCAGAGTGACAGCCGACTTCACGCGCACCGCCCGATGCTAGGAGGACCGGCCGCCAGGGCACGACTCCACAGCCGATCCTTAACCCGCCGCTAAGCCGCCGCCGCAGCCGCAGCCTGCGGCCGCGCGGCGGCAGGCAGCGCCGCGGCGGCGAGCGCGGCGGTCAGGCGTGCGACAGCGCGAACGCGACCAGGAAGCCGAGCACTGTGATCAGCCCGACCAGCAGGTGCGCGTCCGCGAACGCCTCCGGGACCATGGTGTCGGTGATCATCGCGAGGATCGCGCCCGCGGCGAGCGCGGTGATCGTCGCCAGCACCTCGGGCGGCGCGCCGCCGAGCAGCGTGTACCCGGCCAGCGACGCCGCGCCGGAGATCAGCGCGATGGCCGTCCACAGCCCGAACACGTAGCGCCGGGTGCGCCCGGCCTGCCGCATCCCGGCCGCGCTGGAGAGCCCTTCCGGCACGTTGCTGAGGAAGACCGCGATAACGGTGACCAGGCTGACCGGGCCGCCCGCCAGCAGGCTCGCGCCGATCACCACCGATTCGGGTACGCCGTCGAGCAGCGCGCCGACCGCTATCGCCGTACCCGAGCCGGGCTGTTCCCGCTCGGAGGGCTGCTCGTCGCCGGAGCGCTTGCGGTGCCGCGCGCCGTGCCGGGCCAGCAGCACGTTCGCCCCGGTGTACGCGAGCGCGCCGGCCGCCGCGCCGATCACCACCGGTCGCAGGCCGCCCTGCTCGTGCGCCTCGCCGATCAGCTCGAACGAGACGGCGGAGAGCAGCACGCCCGCCCCGAACGCCATCACCGAGGCGGTCACCGGGCGCGGTACGCGCGCGAAGAACCCGACGGCCGCCCCGATCAGCAGGGCCGACCCGGCGAGCAGGCCCCAGAATCCCGCTTCCAGCCATTCCGGCACGCGCTGGACCCTACCCCCGCGCGCGTGCCGCCAACCGGGTCAGAAGTCGGCGAACAGGTGCGGCAGCTCGCGCGGGAAGAGGCGGCGCAGCTCACCTGCTGCGTCCACCGGGACGTCACCCAGGCCGCGTACGACCACCTCGGCCGGGTCGAGCACGCCGTACGCCAGGGCGGACAGCCCGGCGGCGGTGAGCCGCGCGGTCGGCACGCTGCCCCCGGCGGTGGTCTGCGCGGGCAGCACCGCCAGTTTGCCGGTGGTGCCGTCGAGCAGGTGCCTCCCGGCGAGCCAGCGGTCGCCGACCAGCTCGATCAGCACCCGGCCGAGGCCGACCGGCTGGTCGGCGAGCGCGTCCAGGCTGAGCAGCCGGGCCATCGGCGCGGTCGGGTCGGGCCGGGCCACCCGCGCCTCCACCTGTACGTCGAGGTCGGTGAGCCACAGCTCGGGCAGCTCGTCGGGGGGAATCTGGACGCTGATCCGGGCGACCTGGTCGACGTGCCGGGCGAAGAACTGGAGCACCGACGTCCGCGCGTGCGGGTCGTCGACGAGCAGGTCGTCGGCGTGCAGCGTGCCGGCGTGGTCGTCGATGCGGTAGGTGACAGCGCCGACCGTCTCGCCGCCGCGCACCACGCTGACCAGCCAGCGGTCGTCCCGGTCGCGCAGCCCGACCGCCCGGAAGTCCGGGAAGACCGCGAAGCCGTGCCGTTCGCGCAGGCAGCGTTCCGTGTACGCGCGCCACCGCGCGTACCCCGCGCCGATCCGCTCCCAGACCAGCTCGTCGGGCAGTTCGGCCCGCAGCAGCGGTGCCAGGTCCGCCGGGTTGAAGACAGCGGTACGCCGCCGGGGCAGCCCGATGTAGCCGAAGCGCTCGTAGAACGAGGCACGGAACGGGTGCAGCGCGCTGAGCTGCTGCCCCTCGTCCCGCATGCCGTCGAGGAGCTGCTGCATCAGCGTGCGGACGTGCCCGCGCCGGCGGGCCAGCGGATGGGTGGCCACACCTGCGACGCCGGCCATCGGCAGCACCGCGCCGCGCAGGTTCTGCCGCATCGGGATCGCCGAGACCGCCGCCGCGGTGACCCCGTCCTCCTCGGCCACCAGCGTCGTGTTCCCGGCGTTGTACGGCAGGTAGGCGCGGAACTGGTCGGTCCGGGAGGCAACCATCGGCGAGGCCTCGAACGCGTACGCCTGGAGCGGGAAGCTGGTGGTCAGTCGTTCATCGGCGGCCAGCCGGCGGATGTGCATCCATTCATCCCAACCGCACCGGGCGCGGTCCGCAACCGGAAAGGCCGCCCGCTCACGCCTCGGTGACGTCCGAGATGACCACCGTCACGTTGTCCGGCGCGCCGGCCTGGTGGGCCAGCTTCACCAGTTGCTCGCCGCACTGCTGGCGGTCGCCGTAGGTGGCGAGCGCCGCCGCGATGGCGGCGTCCTCCACGTAGTCGGAGAGGCCGTCGCTGCACAGCAGCAGCCGGTCGCCGGGGAACACGGTGAGCGCCCCGACGGCGGGTGGCGCGTCCGAGCCCTGCACCGCCCGGGTGACCAGTGAGCGCTGCGGGTGGTGCCGGGCCTGGTCGCGGGAGAGCGCGCCCTGGTCGACGAGCGCCTGCACGAACGTGTCGTCGCGGGTGAGCTGGGTCAGCTCGTGGTCGCGCAGCAGGTAGCAGCGGGAGTCGCCGACCTGGGCGAGCACCAGGGTGTCGCCGGCGAGCAGGGCGGCGGTCAGCGTCGTACCCATGCCGTCCCGGGCCGGGTCGACGGTGATGGCCGCGCGGATGCGCTGGTTGGCGGTGCTGACCACGGCGCGCAGCGCGTCGGCCGCCTCGTCGGCGCCGGTGGGCGGCGTCAGCTCGTCCAGGATCCGGATGACGATCTCGCTTGCCACCTCGCCGGCGGGGAGCCCGCCCATGCCGTCGGCCACCGCCACGAGGCGGTCACCGGCGAGGGCGGAGTCCTCGTTGTTGGTCCGGACCAGGCCGACGTCGTTGAGGATGGCCGAGCGGAGGATGAGCGTCATGAGGACAAGCTTGCCAAGAAGAACGGCTCCGCGTCTCTACGCGGTGGCGGGTCTGCTGAAAGAAATGTCATCCGCTTGCATCCTGGGTATGTGTCAACTGTCCGGTGTGGACGGTCGAGGATAACGCAGCAGCAGGCTCGCGTGGACCTCCTCCTCGCCCACCACCGCGTACGTGTGCGGCACGTCGGAGATCCACCGCAGGTAGCCGCCCGGACCGGCGGTCAGCGGGGCGTCGACCGGGCCGGCGCGCAGGACGCCGGAGAAGACGGTCACATGCTCGGTCACCCCGCTGGAGTGGGCGGGGGAGAGCTGCGCCGGGCCCGGGGTGACCCACATCCGGTACAGCTCGTAGGTCGCCTCCCGGTCGCCGAAGACCTCCAGCAGCGTGGCGCCGACCGCGGCCCCGCGTACGGTCGGTGCCTGGTCGGGCGCGGAGAGTACGGCTGTCAGCGGTACGCCGAGCTGCGCGGTGATCGCGTACAGGGTCTCCAGCCGGGGATTGCGCACGCCGTTCTCCAGGCCGGAGAGCGTGGCCTTGCCGACACCCGCGAGACGGGCCAGCTCGGACAGGGAGATCCCGCGTTCCGCGCGCAGCGAGCGGATGCGCCGGCCGACCTCCTGCGCGCTCCGGTCACCGGCTGGTGGGACACCTGTCATGGGGCTATGGTGCTACACCGTGCCGTTCCGTAAACGGAACGGGCGGAGGGGGGAAGCATGGCCGGTCGACTCCAGCCGGTGCTGGCCGGCGTGGTGACCGCACTGGTCGGCTTCGCCAGCTCGTTCACAGTCGTCCTGGCCGGGCTGCGCGCGGTCGGCGCCGACCGGGACCAGGCGGCCTCCGGCCTGCTCGCGCTCTGCGTCGCCAGCGGCGCCTGCGCGGTCTGGCTCGGCCTGCGGCACCGGCTGCCGCTGTCGATCGCCTGGTCCACGCCGGGCGCGGCGCTGCTCGTGGCCACCGGGCCGGTCACCGGCGGCTGGCCCGCCGCGGTCGGCGCCTTCCTGCTCGCCGGCCTGCTGATCGTCGCCGCCGGACTGATCCCCGCGCTCGGCCGCGCGGTCGCCGCGATCCCCGCCCCGATCGCCTCCGCCATGCTCGCCGGGGTGCTGCTGCCGTTGTGTACGGCGCCCGTACGCGCCCTCGTGGAGGTGCCCCGGCTGGCCGGGCCGGTGGTGCTGGTCTGGCTGCTGCTGCACCGGTTCGCCCGCCGCTGGGCGGTACCCGGCGCGCTCGCCGTGGCAGTGGTGGCGATCGCGCTCACCACCTCCGGCCCGGCGCGGTTGGACGCCGCACCGGTCGTCGCGCTCACCGCGCCGGCCTGGACGCTGCCCGCCGTCGTCGGGCTCGCGCTGCCGCTGTTCCTGGTCACCATGGCCGCCCAGAACGTGCCCGGCACCGCGGTGCTCGCCGGGTACGGCTACCGGGCCCCGCTGGGCTCGGCGCTGCGGGTGACCGGGCTCGCCACCGCCCTCGGCGCTCCGGCCGGCGGGCACGCGGTGAACCTGGCCGCGATCACCGCCGCCCTGGCCGCCGGGCCGGACGCCCACCCGGACCCGAAACGGCGCTGGATCGCCTCGGTCACCGCCGGGATCGGCCTGGCGCTGCTCGGCCTCGGCGCGGGCGTGGCCACCACACTGGTGCTGCTCTCCCCGCCGGTGCTGGTCGAGGCCGTCGCCGGCCTCGCGCTGCTCGGCGCGCTGGCCGGGGCGGTCGCGGCGGCGGTGGCCCAACCGGACGCGCGGGAAGCAGCGGTGGTGACGTTCGTGGTCACCGCCTCCGGGATCAGCCTGCTCGGGGTGGGTGGCGCGTTCTGGGGACTGGTGGCCGGCTGGCTGATGCTGCTGCTGTTTCGGCGCCGCGCTGCAGTGCCCCCGCAGGCCGGGCCGTCCGAGGCGGAAGCCGCCCCGCCGCTTCCCAGCCGGACCGGGTGACGAACAGTCATCCCATGGCGGTCTGCTGAGGCGGCAACCGCAGTTCGAGTTCGATGCTCTGAACCTCCTCCTGACCCACCGTTATCGGTTCCGGTCGCCCGATCTGATAACCCTGCGCGAAGTCGACCTCCGCGGCACGCAGGAGATCGAGGGTCTCCTGGTCCTGGACGTACTCGGCGGCGACCCGGATGCCGAGCGTGTGGCACAGCTCGACGAGCGCCGACACCACAGCCTGATCGGCCGGCGACCGGCAGAGGTCGACGATGAACGCGCCGTCGATCTTCACCAGGTCCACCGGCAGATATTTGAGTTGGGCGAGCGCGCCGTATCCGGTGCCGAAGTCGTCGAGCGCCAGGTGGCAGCCGACTTCTCTGATCCCGGTGGCGAATGCCACTGCCTCGTTGCGATTCTCGATGAGCGCGGTCTCGGTGATTTCGAACGTCAGGCATTCCGGCTTGACGTGGTGCCGGTGGATCGCCTCGGTCACGAAGGCGAGCAGTCCCGGGTCGGCGAGCGACTTCCCGGAAATGTTGACCTGGTAATGGGAGGTCTGTGCCCCGCGGCCGATCAGTTCCAGAGCGTGGTCGATCACCCACTTGTCCACCGACAGGATCTCGCCGACCCGCTCGGCCATGTCGAGAAAGGCCCACGGCGCGACCGGCTCGCCGGTGTCGCTGCGAACGCGCAGCAGGATCTCGTGGCGGGCGACCTGATTGAGCCCGAGATCGATGATGGGCTGGGCGTAGAGGGCGAACCGGTTGGCCGCGACGGCGCGACGAATCCGCCGTCGGCACCGTTCCGTCCGTTCCCTCTCGGCGACCGGCTGCTCCAGCACCTTGACGGCAGTGGCGTTGCGGTGCGCGTCGCGGGCCGCGTGCTCGCCGTCCACGAGAAGGTCGAATCCGGTGTCCGGGATGTCGTTGCCGAAATGGACCACACCCGCCGAGGTGTTGAGCCGCAGTGGCTTGTGCCGGACGCTGAAGAGATGGTTCCGGAACTTGTCCACGATCCGGGCGGCCAGGGTCTCGGCGCTCTCCGCGTCGTCGCGGGAGGCGAGCAGCAGGCCCCACGAGCCGGAGCCCACCAGGCCGCTGGTGACGTCGTCCCCGACGACTGTGCGCAGGGTCCGGGCGATCTCCGCCGTCAGCTGGTCCCGGTCCTCGTCGGTGAGCGGCGCGTCGGGCAGCCGGGTGGCCGGCTCGGTCGCCACGACGATCAGGGCGCCGCCGGTGGTACGCCGGGCCCGGTCGACCTCGTCGATCACGTAGCCGCGGGTCTGGAGCCCGGTGAGCACGTCCCGTACGGCCGGGTCGGCGCCGAGCATCCGGCTGCGCACGGCGAGCCGGCGCTGCTCCTGGCGAGCGAGTTCGAGCGCGGTGATGTCCTCGCCCGTGGCGATGACGCCCACCGGCCGACCCGCGTCGGTCAGGATCTCGAGGTGGCAGTACACGTGGCGGATGCTGCCTCCGGGCTGGACCACCCGGAAGCCGATCTCGTCGGGGCGGCTCTGCTCCCACGCCGTCCGCGACGCGGCGAGGACGCGCTCGACATCGGCGGGATGAACGAGTTCGAAGAGCGCCCGCGGAGTGAGGCGGAGCGTTCCCGGCGCGTGTCCGACGATCATCGCCATCTCGTCCGACCAGGAGAGCCGCTCGAAGCGCTCCGGCCTGCCGTCACCGAACAGCCAGGTGACGGTGCCCTGCTTCGCCAACTGGGCGGCGCGGGTGACCCGGGTGGCCTCGTCTGCGTCCCAGGTCAGCGGATCGGCAAGATCGGTGTCCACGATGATCTGGTAGCCCTCGGCGAGGGAGAGGTCGTGCTGACTCTGCACGGTCCGCGCGACACGGCGGGCGCGGGCGAGCTCCAGAGGGCTGGGTGTGGTCTCGGCGAGCGCCAGGATGTCATCGAGATCCACGGCTGGCCCCCTGCCGCCGGTCGCTCTCCGATCGGGTGAAGCCGGCTTTCTCCGCCAGTTCGCACAGCCCTTTCTTGGCGGCGGCCTTGTAGGAGCGGACGCTGTTCTCGGTCAGTCCGAGGATGCGGGCGATCTCCTGGTTGGAGAAGCCCTCCTTCGACATCTGGAACACTTCGGCGTGCCGTACCGGCAGCTGGTGCAACCAGCCGCGCAGCGTCTCCTGTGCCTCCCACGCGTCCGCGATGTCCGAGTGGGACGACGGCGGGAGGTCCTCCGGCGCCACCGCGGCTTCCCGCCGGCGCCGTTCCTGGTCCTTCAGCATCTTGAACCGCGCCGTACGGACGATCCAGCCGGCCGGTTTGACGTGGTCGCGAAGCTTGGACCACTCGACCCGGCCGTGCAGAAAGGCTTCGTGAAGTGCGTCCTCCACCGCCTGGCGGTCCCGGCATCTCGCCCGGAGGATCCGTTCCACTGTGTGGTACGAGCCTTCGGTGAATTCGGCGAACTCCCGGTCGTGAACGGCCTTCAGGCGGGCCGCCTCGGCCTCGCGCAGAGCGTCGTTGTCGTCGGGATCCGGCGTCAGAGCGGCTGTGCCCTTGATGTCGGTCACGCCGCCTCCTCGACGGGCCCGGGCTTCGACGTGCTGCGCCCGCCCAGCTCGACCTCCCGATGCCCGTCGCGATCGCGTTCCACGATCCGTACGACGTCGTGGTCGGCCTCCGCGAGCCGGATCAGCCATGTCACCCGGGCTGTGGTGCGTGTTGTCGCCTCGCGTTCCTCGTTCATCCGGGCGCGGTATGCCACGTAGGCCCGCACCAGGCCCGCCACCACTGCGGCGACGGCAGTGGCCACGGCCACCACCTGATATCCGGTGAGCGGTTCCGCCAGCGCTTCGTTCATTGTTCCCCCTCGGCCCCCTTGGTTCGCCAATTACTATCCGTGGCGAGAGGCCGATGTAGATACCAGAACACGCGCAATGTTTTTGAAGATCAACGATCAAGTCGTTCATCAGCGATTAAAGCGCAAAGTCATGGCATTGAGACTCTGCGCAAGGGGATTGACGGGCGGCTTTTCCGGGGCAACTTGCATTGATCACCTATTACTGCGGGTGACAAATCCATCACCTCGGTGGGCGTCACTCCTCGGCGGGAAGCTCCGCAGCCGGAACGGTGAGGCGTACCGCGCCGTCGCCCACCGAGGCGATCCGGTCGGCCAGTACGTAGACCGCGCCGGTGCGGACCAGTTCGGTGGAGACCTTGAGATAGCCGTCGCGCAGCAACCGCGCGGCCAGGTCGGCCGGTACGTCCGGCTCCTCGACCGCTGCCGACTCGATCAACTCGTCCAGGCTGCTGCCCGGGTCGACCGGCGCGGGCGCCTGCACGGTCACCGCGGCCGGGTCGCCGCGCTGGACGAGATCGACGGTGCCCACCTCGACGCCCGCGGAGTCGACCACCCGCATGCCGGTGGTGACCCGGGAGACGGTGTCCTGCTGCTGGCTCATACGGCAGCGGTTCCCGGGTCACGCGGGCGCTAAACGGACGGGGCCCAGCCGCCCGGCGGGCGGGGGGACAGCTCGCGCCAGGTGTCGGTGCCGTCCAGCAGCGCCCGGACCGTCTCCTCCGCCTCCTCGACGCTGGCGTGCTCGTAGAACCGGGAAACCCCCTCGGCGCCGCCGGCCCGCTGCTCCACGTGCCAGCGGTCGCCGTCCACCCGGAGGAAGACGTCGCGCCGGGCGAGCCGTCCCCATTTCCCGTTCCACCAGTGCCTGCGCTGCTCCATGCCCGGACTCTATCGAACATGTGTTCGATACACGTCGGCCCCCGCGGGATTCCCGCGAGGGCCGATCGGTTATGGCGTCAGCGCGGCGCGGGCGGCTCCTGCCGGCGGCCGAGCACGTCGTCCAGGGCGCTGCGCTGGCCCGGCGTGCCGTGGTTGCCGGCCAGCAGCGCGTCGCGGATCTCGGTGAGCAGCTTGACCTCCTCGCTCGGGGCCGAGGGCGGCGGCTCCTCGCCGCGCTTGCGGCGCTCGGCGAGCCGGTTCATCGGGTAGACGACCAGGAAGTACAGCGCCGCCGCGGTGAGCGCGAACGTGATCACCGCGTTGACGAAGGCCACCCAGTCGAACGGGATGCCCCGGAACGTCGGCGTCGAGCCGGTGAGCCCGTTCTTGCTGCCCGTGATCAGCGCGATGAACACGCGTACCAGTGGTTCCAGGAACGACTTGGTGAGCTGGGTCACCACGCCTGTGAAAGCCGCGCCGATGACGACACCGACCGCCAGGTCGACGACGTTGCCGCGCATGATGAAGTCTTTGAAGCCCTTGAGCATCCGTACTCCCGTGCCCTGATGAGTCTGCGTCGGGGACAACCTATGCCCCGGCGGGCCCTTCGAGAAAAGCACCGGCCTCGATCGCCGCCCGCTGCGGGTCGCCGGCCCGGATCGCCTCCACCAGCCGGCCGTGATCCACGTACCGCTCCGGGGTCAGCGCCTCGCCCATCGCCTGGGCCACAGTGCTGCGCAGCGCGGCGCCAACCGAGGCGTACAGCTCGGCGAGCATGGCGTTGTGCGCGGCGGCCACCACGGCCGTGTGCAGCGCGGCGTCCGCCTCGACGAACTCGTCCACCCGGCCGCCGCGCCAGGCGGCCTCCCGGGCCGCGAGCGCGCCGTCGAGCGCCGCCAGGTCCTCGGGGGTACGCCTCAGCGCGGCGAGCCGGGCGGCCTCCACCTCGAACGCGCGCCGGACCTCGATCACCTCGGTCATCCGGTCGTCGGTGAGCCGGCGGGCCACCACCGGCGCCAGCTCGTCTGTCGACACCACGTAGGTGCCGGAGCCCTGCCGGCACGCCAGCACCCCGGCGTGCACGAGCGCCCGGACCGCCTCGCGGACCGTGTTGCGCCCCACGCCCAGCTCGGCGACCAGTTGCGGCTCGGTGGGGATGCGCCCGCCCACCGGCCACTCGCCGCCGAGGATGCGCTCCCGGAGCTGCTCGATGGTCTGGCGGACCCGGTGACCGCGCGGCGGCACGGCGACGGAATCCACGGCGGGTGTCACGGGTTACACCTCATGCCGAAATTCATCCCATGATTGTAGGTTCGAGGTCATGACTCCGCCACCTGCGCCCGCCGCGACAGTGCCCGCCCCGGGCGTCGCATCCGCGGTCACCCCCACCCCGGCGCCGCGCGCGGTCCGGGGTGGTCTGCTCGTGCTGACCGGGATGCTGCTGGTCGCGCTGAACCTGCGGGCGGCGGTGACCAGCCTGGGCGCCCTGCTCGACGAGGTCCGGGTCGGCCTCGGTCTCTCCGGGGCCATGGCCGGCCTGGTCACCACGCTGCCCACCATCGCGTTCGCCGGGCTGGGCGCGCTCACCCCGTGGCTGGTCCGCCGCTGGGCCGCGCCCCGGGTGCTGGTGCTCGCCATGCTGGCGCTCACCGTCGGGCAGGTGCTGCGCGCGCTCACCGGCTCGGCGGCGGTCTTCGTGCTCACCAGTGCGCTCGCGCTCGCCGGCATCGCGGTGGCGAACATCCTGCTGCCGATGCTCGTCAAGCAGCACTTCTCGCACCGCACCGGGCTGGTCACCGGGGCGTACACGATGGCCCTGACGGTGGGCACGACGGTGGCCGCCGCCGCGGCGGTGCCGGTCGCGCACGCCTTCGGCTCCTGGCGGGCCGGACTCGGCGTCTGGGCCGGGCTGGCCGCGCTGGCCGTACTCCCGTGGGTGCCGCTGGCGCTGCGGGCCCGCGCCGCGCGACGGGCCGCGCCCCCGGCGGTGGCGGTCGCCGCCCCGGCGCGGGTGCGCCCGGAGCGGACCCGGCTCGGCTGGGCCATGGCTGTCTACTTCGGGGCGCAGTCGCTCAGCGGGTACGCGATCATGGGCTGGCTGGCCCAGCTCTTCCGGGACGCCGGGTACCGCCCGGAGGCGGCCGGGCTGCTGCTCGCCGGGGTGACCGCGCTGGGCGTGCCGGTGGCGCTGATGATGCCGACGCTGGCCGGCCGGCTGGCCACGCTCCGGCCGCTGGTGTTGTCACTCACCGTGTTCTCGGCTGCCGCGTACACCGGTCTGGCGCTGGCCCCGCGCGGCCTGGCGCCGCTGTGGGTGCTGCTGCTGGCACTCGGCCAGGGCGCGTTCCCGCTCATCCTGACCACGATCGGGCTGCGCGCCCGGACCGCCGAGGGCACCGTGGCGTTGTCCGCGTTCGCGCAGAGCACCGGGTACGTCATCGCCGCGCTCGGGCCGCTGCTGGTGGGCATCCTCTACGAGGCGACCGGCGGCTGGACCGCCCCGATCGGCTTCCTGCTGGTGGCGCTGGCCGTGCAGACGGCGGCGGGCATGGTGATCGCCCGTCCCCGCTACATCGAGGACGAGCGCTGAGCAGGACCGGTCAGGAGGAGGTCGTGGTTGGTTCGCCCGCGACGGCCTCTTCCACAGTCGGGTACGTGTGCAGCACCTCGACCAGCCCGCTGACCTCGAGGATGCGCAGCACGCCGCGCTGCGGAGCGGCCAGCCGGACGACGCCGCCGGCCTCGTCACAGTTGTTCTTCGCCCGGACGAACACGGACAGACCCGTGGAGTCGCAGAACGACACCTCGGCCAGGTCGAAGACCAGGCGGTTGCGCCCCTTGTCCAGCAGATCCGTGATCTGGTCCTGCAGTTGCGGTGCCGTGGCCATGTCCAGCTCGCCCGCGACCGACACGACGACCACGTCGCCGCGCTGTTCCGTGTGCACCGTCAAGGACATTCGTCGACCTCCTGTGTTCGGAGGAACGGTATCCCACGTCGGGTCCGCCGCGCAGAACGGGAGCGGTACAGGTGTGGGCGATCATTTCTTTGCTCCGCGACAAGTAGTCCACCGGCCTCCGGTGATAGAGTCCGCCCGTCCAAATCAGGGAGGTCAACCATGGCGTTGAGCGCCGAACAGGGTGATCGGCTCGCCCACCTGCTCACTGAGCACGCGGAGCGGTTGACCAGTCGCTGGACCGAGATCGTCGCCGGTTCGCTGCGCGGTCGTCTGAGCCGGGCCGAGCTGACTCGCCAGGTGCAGGAGCTGCACCGCGCGCTGATCGACGCCGGCCGGCATGGCGTCTCCGACCTGGCCGGCGAGCACGGCGGTGAGCTGCGCGCGGTGCTGTCCGAGCTGTCCACGAACCGGGCCCGGCAGGGGTTCTCCGCGACCGAGACCGCGATCAGCGTCTTCGCCTTGAAGGACTCGCTGCTGGAGCTGATGGAGGAGGAGAAGGGCGACAACACCCTTCGTGACTTCGTCGCCTACTCCGCGCTCATCGACCAGATGGGCCTGTTCACCTTCGAGACGTTCGTCCGGGCCCGGGAGAGCCTGATCGCCGACCAGGCGGAGCAGTTGCTGGAGCTCTCCACCCCGGTGGTCAAGCTCTGGGAGGGCGTGGTCGCCGTCCCGCTGGTCGGGACGCTGGACTCGGCCCGAGCCCAGGTCGTGATGGAGCGGCTGCTCCAGACCCTGGTCGACACCGGGTCGCCGTACGCGATCATCGACATCACCGGCGTGCCGGCGGTGGACACCCAGGTCGCGCAGCACATCCTCAAGACCGTTGTGGCCGCCCGGCTGATGGGCGCCGACTGCATCATCTCCGGCATCCGCCCGCAGATCGCCCAGACGATCGTGGCCCTCGGCATCGAGTTCGGCGACATCGCGACCAAGGCGAGCCTCGCCGACGCGCTGCGCCACGTGCTGCGCCTGACCGGGGTCGAGACCACCGCTCGCCGCCCGCGCCGGGAGTCCTGATGGAACGGGTGCCGATCCTCAAGATCGGCGACATCCTGCTGGTCTCCATCCAGGTCGACATGTCCGACCAGACGGCGATCCAGCTGCAGGAGGACCTGGCCGAGCGGATCGTCGCCACCGGCTGCCACGGCGTGATCATCGACATCACGGCGCTGGACATCGTCGACTCGTTCGTCGGCCGGATGCTCTCCACCATCGCTTCCATCTCCAAGGTGCTGGACGCCGAGACGGTGGTGGTCGGCATGCGCCCGGCCGTCGCCATCACGCTCGTCGAGCTGGGGCTGTCACTCAACGGCATCCGTACCGCGTTGAACGTCGAACGCGGCATGGAGCTGATCGCGGCGAGCCGCGCCGACGAGTGGGACGAGGCGGCCGACGAAGAGGGCACCGACACGACGGCGACGGCATGACCACCGGCGTCGACCTCGGCGTGCCGGCGACGCAGGCGATCCGCAGCGACGAGGACGTGGTACGGGTCCGGCAGTTGGTGCGTACCACCGCCGTCGCGGTCCGGCTCTCCCTGGTCGACCAGACGAAGCTGGTGACCGCCGCCAGCGAGCTGGCCCGCAACACGCTGATCTACGGCGGCGGGGGCCGCGCCGAGGTGAGCACCGTCTCCGACGGGCGACGGCGCGGCGTGCGGATCCTCTTCGCCGACGAGGGGCCGGGCATCCCCGACCTCGACCTGGCGCTGACCGACGGCTACACCACCGGGGGCGGACTGGGCCTCGGGCTCAGCGGGGCCCGCCGGCTCGTGGACGACTTCGACATCCAGACGGCTGTCGGCGAGGGGACGCGGATCACCGTCACCAAGTGGTCGCGATGATCGGCGACGTGGTCCCCGACCACGGGATGTGGTTCCGGATCGACAACGGCGCGACCGCCGGCGGCGTACGCCGGGCCGCCGAGCGTCTCGGCCGGCAGCTCGAAATGAGCGCCGAACGTGTCGCGGACCTGGCCATCGTCACCGCCGAGATCACCAGCAACCTGGTCAAGCACGCCCGCGAGGGCGCGCTCCTGATGCGTCCGGCGCGCCGGGCCGGACTGGCCGGGGTGGAGCTGGTGGCCATCGACTCCGGCCCCGGCATGGCCGACCTCACGCTCTCCTCGGTCGACGGCCACTCCACCGCCGGCACGCTCGGCATCGGCCTCGGCGCGATCGTCCGGCAGGCGAGCCGGTTCGACGGCTACTCGATGCCCGGCCGGGGCACCGTCCTGGTCGTCCAGCTCTGGGACGTCGCACCGCCGGAGCCGGACTGGGCGGCCGGACTGGCCCGGCCGATCACCGGGGAGCAGAGCAGCGGCGACGGGTACGCGGTCCGCGAGGTCGACGGCCGCCGCCAGGTGCTGGTCTCCGACGGCCTCGGCCACGGGCCACTGGCCGCCGCCGCGACCGGGGCCGCCGTGTCCGCGTTCCGCTCCGCGCCCGACGGGCCGCCGGACGTGGTGGTGCGGCACCTGCACGCCTCCATGTCGCACACCCGGGGCGCGGCGCTCGCGGTGGCCGAACCGGATCCCGCCGCCGGGCTGCTCCGCTACGCCGGCCTGGGCAACATCGCCGCGATGATCGTCACACCGGGCGAGCGGCGGCGCGGGCTGGTCTCGCTGCCGGGCATCGCCGGGCACCAGCGTCCGACGATCCGCGGGTACGACTACCCCTTCTCGCGCGACGCCACCCTGGTCATGCACAGTGACGGGGTGGTGGATCGCTGGGACCTGGACGACTACCCCGGGCTGGCCGGGCGCAACCCGTTGCTGACCGCCGCGACGCTGCTGCGTGACGCCGGCACCCGCCGCGACGACGCCTGCGTCCTGGTGGCGCGGGGGGCGGCATGACCGAACCCCTTCTGCACCTCGCACTCCGCGTCGAGCAGGACATCTTCCTGGTCCGGCAGCGCGGCCGGGAGGTGGCCGCGGCGGTCGGGCTGGAACACCAGGACCAGGTGCGGATCGCGACCGCGCTGAGCGAGGTGGCCCGGGAACTGCTGCGCGGGTCCGACGGCGCGGACGTCATGTTCGCCCTCGACCGGGACGCCGTGGGCCGCAGGGTGCTTCAGGTGGACCTGTCACCGCTGCGTCCGCTGCCCGGCGGCCGGTACGAGCCGCAGTCCGGCGCCGTCGCGCGTCTGGTGGACACGTTGCGGGTGGTGGCCGTCGAGGGCGATACCGTCGTGAGGATGTCCAGACGGGTGCCCGACCACGCCGAGGAGTTGACGCCGGAACGCGCCGGCCGGCTCCGGGCCGAGCTGGCCGAGCGTGCTCCGGGCTCCGCGCTGGACGAGCTGGCCGCGCAGAACTCCCAGCTCATCGCGGCCCTCGACGAGGTGCGCAGCCAGCGCGACGAGCTGGAGGTGCTCAACTCCGAACTGCAGGAGACCAACCGGGGCGTGATGGCGCTCTACAACCAGCTCACCGAGGAGCTGGAGGAGACCAACCGGGGCGTGGTGGCGCTCTACGCCGAGCTGGAGGAGAAGTCCGCGCAGCTGCGGGCCGCGAGCGAGTCGAAGAGCCGGTTCCTGGCCAACGTCAGCCACGAGCTGCGCGCGCCGGTCACCGCGATCATCGGACTGGCCCGGCTGCTCGCCGACTCCGCCTCCGACCCGCTCACCGGCGAGCAGGCCCGCCAGGTGGGGCTGATCCGGTCCTCGGCGGGCGACCTGCTGGGGCTGGTGAACGAGCTGCTCGACCTGGCGAAGGCGGAGTCGGGCCGGATCGAGCCGGAGTGGTCCGAGGTCGACCTGCGCGCGGTGTTCGGGCAGCTGCGCGGCACGCTGCGGGCGCTCACCACCCGCTCCGAGGTGGAGCTGGTGGTCGAGGAGCCGCCGGCCCCGGCGACGCTCCGCTCGGACGAGGTGCTGCTCGCCCAGGTGCTGCGCAACCTGCTGCACAACGGCCTGAAGTTCACCGAGCGCGGCGAGGTACGCCTGCGCGCCGAGCGCCGGGGCGAGCAGTGGACGCTCTCGGTCACCGACACCGGCGTCGGGATCCCGCCCGAACTGCACGAACGGATCTTCGAGGAGTTCTACCAGGTGCCCGGCACGACGCGGGTCGGCGGCACCGGGCTCGGCCTGCCGTACGCGCGGCGGCTGGTCACGCTGCTCGGCGGGACGCTGGAGCTGAGGAGCGAAACCGGCCGGGGCAGCACGTTCACAGTGTTCCTTCCCGCGGGCGGAGCGTGACGGTGGACAGCGGGGCGGTGACCGTGCTGGTGGTCGACGACAGCGGCCCCAAGCGGTACCTGCTGGTGAACTGGCTCACCCGGGCCGGTTTCGTCACCATCGAGGCGGAGAACGGCACGGAGGCGCTGGACCGGGTGGCCCGGGAGCACGTCGACCTCGTGGTGCTCGACGTGCGGCTGCCCGACATGAGCGGCTTCGAGGTGTGCGAACGGATCAAGGAAACGCACCCGTACATCCCGGTCATCCACGTCTCCGCTCACGCGGTGGACGTGGTCGACCGGGCCCAGGGTCTCACCCGGGGCGCGGACGCCTACCTGGCCGAGCCGATCGAGCCGGAGGAACTGGTCGCCACCGCGCACGCGGTGCTGCGCTACTACCAGGCCCGGCTGCGTGCCGAGCAGCTCGCCGAGCGGCTCGCCGCGCTCGCCGACGCCACAGTGGAGATGCACGCGACGCCGAACTTCGTCCGGCTGCTGGAGGCGGCCGCGAGCGGCGCGGCACGGATCTTCAAGGCCCCCGCGGCGGTGGTCGCCGAGACGTTCGACGGGGACTGCCTGGCCGGGGTGGCGGTCGACCCGCACACGCCGGCCAGGATCGTGCCGTGGGTGGTGGACGACACCGGAGTACCGATCGGCACCCGGGTACGCGTCGACGACCCGGGCAACTGGGCGCTGACGGGCTGGCCGGACGGGGACACGGTGACGGTGGCCGCCTCCCGGCTGCGGGAGGACCGGGCCCCGCTGTACGTGGTGGTGCCGACCGCCACCCAGACCGTCCGTACGCCGGTGCTGGTGCAGCTCGCCCAGGCCGTCGCCTCGGCGGTGGAGGCGCAGCGGTCCTTCGACGAGGAGCACCGCATCGCTGTGACGTTGCAGCGCAGCCTGCTGCCGCAGCGCCTGCCCGACGTCGTCGGCCTGGACCTGGCCGTGCGGTACGAGCCGGCGAGCGCGCAGACCGAGGTGGGCGGCGACTTCTACGAGCTGGTGATGCTCGACGGGCACCTGCTGGTGGCGATCGGTGACGTGGCCGGGCACTCGCTGCACGCCGCCACCGTGATGGCCGAGTTGCGGCACGCGGTGCGCGCGTACGCGGTCGAGGGCCATCAACCCGGGGTGATCCTGGACCGGGTCAACGAGCTGATGCGCAACCTGCTGCCGACCGAGCTGGCCACCATCTGCGTGCTGCTGCTGCACCCGCCGACCGGGCTGGTCCGGCTGGCCAGTGCCGGGCACCTGCCGGCGTTGCTGAGTCGCGACGGCCGGGTCGAGTTCGTGTCGCAGTCCGCGCCGCTGCTCGGCGTGCGCGCGCCGCGCCCGCCGGACCTGGAGTTCGTGCTTCCCGCCGGGGCGACGCTCGTGCTCTACACCGACGGGCTGATCGAGCGACGGGACGCCACCATCGACGACGGGATGGCGGCGCTCGGCGTGGCCGCCGCCCGGGTGGACGACAACCTGGACGAGTTCTGCCAGCGACTGCTGGTCGAGCTGGCGCCACCGGAGATCCAGGACGACGTCGCGGTGGTCGCGGTCCGCCGCCGCTGAGCTGCCTGTCACGCTGCGTCACCGTCACCGTCGGTGTGCGCTGCGCGTCACTGTCTCAGGGACGCCAGCGAGCGGGCGTACGCCGCGGGCGAGACCCCGGCGACGGCGGTGAACTCGCGGACCAGGTGGGCCTGGTCGGCGTACCCCAGGTCGGCGGCGACCCGCGACCAGTCCAGCGGCCCGGCGGCGGCCTGTTCGATCGCCTCCTGGAGCCGGTAGCGGCGGATCACCCACTTCGGACCGACGCCGACGTGGTCGAGGAAGAGGCGCTGGAGCCGGCGGACGGAGACGCCCCGCCGCCGCGCGAAGTCGGTCACCCGCAGCACGGTCCGGTCGGCGCGGATCTCCTCGACCAGCGCGGTGGCCTCCGCGTTGAGCGGATCCGCGACCGGCGACCACGAGGTCAGCAGCTCGTCCAGCCTCGCGCAGCGCTCGTCGTCGGTCCCCGGGCAGATCGGCCCGTCGGTGATCGGTACGCGCCGGCCGGTCAGCTCGGCGACCGGACGCCGCCAGAACGGCCGGAAGCCGCCCGGGCGGAACTGGACGCCGGAGACCCGGCCGACGCCGTGCAGCGTGATGGCGAACAGGCCGGTGTCGACGCCCGCGATCTCACCGTGTTCGGCCGCGCCGTCCTGCGCCTGGAACACCACGTTCACGGTCGGGTGCGGCACCACCCGTTGCTCGAACGGCTCGTCCAGGTCCCAGTCGATCAGCCAGTAGTGCTCCACCCACCGGCGCAACGCCGGTGCGGCCATCCGGCGGCGGAACCGGACCTGCCGGCGCATCCGGCCCGGATCGAGGATGCCCCGGTTGTCACGCCTCGGTTCGTGTCGCATTTCTTCAATACCACCCTCCTAGGCTGCCCCTATGAGCACGAAGACTAGTGAGCTGCTCGCCGTCGCGGCGCCGCGTACGGTCGCTGTGGTTCGCGGCATCTCCGACGAGCAGCTCGGCCTGCCCACCCCGTGCCCCGACTACACGGTGCGTGACCTGCTCGGTCACCTGTTCGACGTGGTGGTCAACTTCCAGGCGCTGGCCCGCCGGGACACGGTGGACTGGTCCGGCAAGACCGACCACCTGACCGACGGCTGGCGGGACCGGTTCGCGACCGAGGCGGCCCGGTTGACCGAGGCGTGGTCCGACCCGGCCGCGCTGGAGGGCGTCTCGCCGGGCATGGGGCTGTCACAGGAGACGGTCGGGTCGATGGCCCTGATCGACCTGACGGTGCACGGGTGGGACCTGGCCCGCGCCACCGGCCAGGAGCTGACAGCGGACCCGGCCGTGGTGGCGGCGGGGCACGAGTTCATGGACCGCATGGGCGACACCGGGCAGAAGATGGGCGCGTTCGGCCCGCCGGTGCCCACCGAGGCGGCGCCGACCAGCATGGACGCGTTGCTCGGCCGGGCCGGGCGCAACCCGGCCTGGACCCGCTGACCCGAACGGCCCGCGTGGTCCCGCGCGGGCCGTTCGGCCGGGGTGTGCCGGTCCGCGTACCGGATGGCTCGGTGGTCCGTACTTCCGCTGTTGCTCGCCGGCACGGGGCGGCGAGCGGCACGGACGGCCGCGCCCGCCGGGCCGGGACGGCCGGTGTCCGCCCGGCGGTCAGCGGCCGAGCAGGCCGGCGGAGCCGGCGACCACCAGCCCGATCACCGTCGAGCAGCAGCAGACGACAAGCGCGGCGGCGACCACCAGGAGGACCAGCCAGGTCGGTCCCCGTCGCGCCGCCGAGGGCTCCTCGTCGCTCATCCCGGCAGTCTAGGTTGATGCGGTGGAGCTGATCTCGATCGCCGACGTCCGGGCCGCCGCCGAGGACGTGGCCGGCACCGTGCTGCGGACCCCGTTGGTGCCGGTGCTCTGGGACGATCAGCTGTGGCTCAAGCCGGAGAACCTGCAACCGGTGGGGTCGTTCAAGCTGCGCGGCGCCACCCACGCGGTGGCCCGGCTCGATCCGGCGACCAGGTCGCGGGGCGTGGTCACCCACTCGTCGGGAAACCACGGGCAGGCCCTGGCGTACGCGGCCCGCGCCCTCGGCGTGCCCTGCACGGTGGTGGTCCCCGAGGGCGCGCCGGAGGTCAAGGTGGCCCGGATGCGGGCGCTCGGCGCGGACGTACGGCTGGTGCCGCCGGTCCGCCGCCTCGCCGAGGCGGAACGGATCGTGGCCGAGACCGGCGCGACGCTGCTGCCACCGTTCGACCACCCGGCGGTCATCGCCGGCCAGGGCACCGTCGGGCTGGAGATCGTCGCCGACCTGCCCGACGTGGACGTGGTGCTGGTGCCGGTGGGTGGCGGCGGGCTCGGCTCCGGTGTGGCCACGGCGGTCAAGGCGCTGCGACCGTCCGCCGCCGTGATCGGTGTGGAGCCGGCGTTTGCCGCCGACGCCCGGGAGTCGCTCGCCGCCGGTGAGGTGGTCGTCTGGGACGTCGAACGCACCTACCGGACGTGTGCCGACGGGCTGCGGACCAGCCTGTCCGCGTTGACGCTGGCCCACCTGCGGGACCGGCTCGACGGCATCGTCACGGTGACCGAGGACGAGATCATGGCGGCCACCGGACGGCTGATCCGGGACGCGCGACTGGTGGCCGAGCCGAGCGGCGCGGTCGCCCTGGCCGCCCGGCTCTTCCACAGTGGCGAGCTGCCGGCCGGCCGTACCGTCGCGGTCGTGACCGGCGGCAACGCCGACCCGCACGTGCTGTCCGCCGCGCTCGCCGAGGTGTAAGGAAGGGCCCCTTATTAACAGACGTCTGTTAATAAGGGGCCCTTCCCTCACGCGCGGCCGACGCGGTCCAGGATCCAGGCGTTGACGAACGCCTCCTCGCGCCACGAGTCGTACCGGCCGCTCGGCCCGCCGTGACCCGCGCCCATCTCGGTCTTGAGCAGGTAGTCGCCCTGCGGCGCGGTCGCGCGCAACCGGGCGATCCACTTGGCCGGCTCGTGGTAGAGCACCCGGGTGTCGTTGAGGCTGGTCACCGCCAGGATGGCCGGGTAGTCGGCGGCGGTGACGTTCTCGTACGGCGTGTACGACTTCATGTACGCGTAGACCTCGGGGTCGTCCAGCGGGTTGCCCCACTCCTCCCACTCGGTGACCGTCAGCGGCAGCGACGGGTCGAGGATCGAGGTGAGCGCGTCCACGAACGGCACCTGCGCGACGATCCCGGTGAACGCGTCCGGGGCGAGGTTCGCCACCGCGCCCATCAGCAGGCCACCGGCCGACGCGCCCCGGGCGACCAGCCGGTCGCTCGCCGTCCAGCCCGCCTTGACCAGGTGCCGGGCGCAGGCCACGAAGTCGGTGAACGTGTTCTTCTTGGCCAGCAGCTTGCCCTCGTCGTACCAGCGCCGGCCCAGCTCGCCGCCGCCCCGGATGTGCGCCACCGCGAAGATCACGCCGCGGTCGAGCAGGCTCAGCCGGGCGATCGAGAACCACGGGTCCATGCTCGCCTCGTACGACCCGTAGCCGTAGATGACGGCGGGCGCCGAGCCGTCGCGCGGGGTGTCCCGGCGGCACACGAGCGAGATCGGCACCCGGGTGCCGTCGTCGGCGAGCGCCCAGTCCCGGTGCTGCTCGTAGTCGGCCGGGTCGTACGGCCGCCCGTCCGGCCCGGGGCGTACCGGCTTCTGCCGCCGCAGCGTCAGCTCCCGGGTGACCAGGTCGTAGTCGTAGACCGAGTCCGGGGTGACGAGCGAGGTGTAGCGCAGCCGCACCTGGTTCGTGCGGTACTCCGGGTTGGCGTCCAGCCCGACGCTGTAGATCGGCTCGGGGAAGTCGATGTCCCAGCTGTCGTCGCTGCCGACCGGCAGCACCCGCAGACCGGTCAGCCCGTTGACGCGCAGCGAGACCACGAGGTGGTTCTCGAACGCGTCGACCGCCTCAAGCCGGGTGCCAGGCGTGTGCGGGATCAGCGGCGTCCAGTCGCCCGGCGCGTCCGCCGAGGTGTACGCGAGCGCGAAGTCCTCCGCGCCGTCGTTGTGCAGGATCAGGAAGCGGTGGCCGTGGTGCTCCACCGCGTACTCGATGCCCTGACGCCGCGGGGCCACGACGGCGGGCTCGCCGGTCGGGTTGGCCGCCGGGATCACCCGCACCTCGCTGGTGATCTTGCTGTGGATGTCGATCACCACGAAGCGCTCGGAGCGGGTCAGCTCGACGCCGACCCAGAACCGCTCGTCGTCCTCCTGATAGACCACCACGTCCTCGGTGGACGACGTGCCGACGGTGTGCCGCCAGACCCGGTTCGGCCGCCACGCCTCGTCCACAGTGACGTAGAACAGCGTCGAGGCGTCGCTCGACCACGCCGTGCCGTAGAACGTGTCCGGCACCTCGTCCGGCAGCGACTCACCGCTGGTCAGGTCTTTGATCCGCAGCGTGAAGCGCTCGTCGCCGGAGAAGTCGGTCGAGTAGGCCAGCCAGCGGCCGTCCGGGCTGACGTCGAACGCGCCGAGCGAGAAGAAGTCGTGCCCCTCGGCGAGCTGGTTGCCGTCGAGCAGCACCTCCTCGCCGTCGAGCGGCGCGCCGTCCGCGCTGACCGGGGGCGCGGTCTCGCCGGGGCGGACCGCGCGGCGGCAGTGCACGCCGTACTGCTGCCCCTCGACGGTGCGGGTGTAGTACCAGTGACCGTCCTTGCGGGTCGGCACCGACAGGTCGGTCTCCTGGGTGCGCCGGCGCGTCTCCTCGAACAGCTCCGCGCGCAGCTCGGCCAGGTGGGCGGTGCGCGCCTCGGTGTACGCGTTCTCGGCGTCCAGGTAGGCGATCGTGTCCGGGTCGTCCTTCGTGGCGAGCCAGGCGTACTCGTCGAGGACTGTGTCACCGTGATGGACGCGCTCGGTCGGGACGCGCTTGGCGACGGGCAGTGGGGTTTCGGTCACGGCGCCACGTTACCGGGCGCCGGGCCACCGCCGGGGCCGCCCACCGCGCGAATCCGACGACTCGCCGCCAGGGCTTTCGAACATGTGTACGATGACCGCCATGGCGGATGCAGCTCGTTCCACCAACCGACCCGGAGCCCTCGACATCACCCGGAAGCTGGCGGAGATCTGCGGTTCGCCGTTCGCCCGCTTCGCCGGCCCGGCCGACGAGGTGGCCGGGCGTACCGCCCGTTGGGTGGCGGTGCCGGGCGGCCCGCACGCCGCCGCCGAGGTGTTGCGGCTGGCCGCCGCGTACGACCTGACAGTGGTGCCGCGCGGCGCCGGCACGAAGATCGACTGGGGGGCCGCTCCGGCGCAGGTGGACATCATGCTCGACACCGGCCGCCTCGCCGGGGTCTGGCACGAGCCGCGCGACGCGGCGGTGGCCGAGATCGGCGCCGGTACCCCGATGCGCGCGGTCCAGGCCACGCTGGCACGCACCAACCGGCGGCTGCCGGTCGACGCGCCCTCGCCGGGGGCGACGCTCGGCGGGGTGCTCGCCGCCGACGAGTCCGGCCCGCTTCGCCACCGGCACGGCAGCCCGTGCGCACAGCTCATCGGCGTGCGCTACCTCGACGCCGACGGCGAGCTGGTGAGCATCGGAGAGTCCGGCACGGCGGCGCTCGGCCGGGCCGCCCCGGGTGTTGGCGGTGGCCGACCGGGCGGACGCGCTCCGACGGGCACCGGTGCCGGCTCTGGGCCTGCCGGTGTGGCGGACGATCCCGGCTGGGGTGCCGGCGGTCTGGCGGGCGGTCCCGGCTGGGGTGCCGGAGATCCGGCGGCTGGTGCGGGCTGGGATGCCGGCGGGCAGTGGGGCAGTGCCGGCGGAGATCCGGGTCGCGGTGGCGGCGACGCGATCCTCGGTCGGGGTGGGATGCCCGGGCTGGACGTGGCCCGGCTGCTCTGCGGCTCGCAGGGCGGGCTCGGCGTGCTGGTCTCGGCCACCATGCGGGTGCAGGCCGTGCCGGCGAGCCGGGTCTGGGTGTCCCGCCCGGTGTGGACGCCGCTGGAGGTGCACGACCTGGTCCGGGCCGTGCTGGCGTCCGGCGTCGGCCCGGCCGCCGTCGAACTGGACCTGCCGGTGCCGGTGCCGTTGCCCCGTCGCCGGATTCCGGCCACGCACCCGTCGGTGATCAACCGCCCCGATCACCCGGCCGTGACCGGCCGGCCCGCGGCGGGCAGCCTCGTGGTGCTGCTGGAGGGCGGCCCGGCCGACGTGACCGAGCGGGCCGAACGGCTGACCGCAGTCCTCGGCGCCCCGGCGATGGTCGGCCACCACGCGCCGGAGTGGTGGGGGCGCTACCCGTTCGCGCCCGGAGACACCGCGCTGCGCATCGAGGTGCCGATCAACGACCTGCACGCCGCCGTCTACGCGCTACGTGACGCCGCCGGCGCCCCCGTGCCGGTACGCGGCTCGGCCGGCACGGGCGCCGTGCACGCCGCCCTGCCCGGCGCGCTGCCGCCGGAGCGGGTCGCCTCGATCCTCACCGCTGTCCGCAGCGTCCTGATCGCCCGGCAGGGCCGGTGCGTGGTGGTGGCCGCGCCGACGGCGGTGCGCCGTACCGTCGACCTCTGGGGCGAGCTGCCCGCGTTGCCGCGCCTGCGCAGCGCCAAGGCCCACCTGGACCCGCACCACCGCCTGGCTCCCGGCCGCCTCCCCGGCGGCCTCTGAACACGGCCGCCTCGGCCTGCGCGCCCCGGGGCTCCAGGCTGTCACCGCACCGGACGCCCGTTGAAGCGGGCGCGGCAGCGGCAGGCACCAGTTCGGGGTAGTGGTCGTGTCCGCGCGCGCCGGATGCCGCCAGCTCGGCGAGCTGGTGTCGCCGATCGCCAGTTGGGGTGGTGGTGTCCGCGTGCTGCCGGGCACCGCCATCTCGGCGAGCTGGTGTCGCCGATCGCGAGTTCGGCGTCGTGGTCGTGTCCACGTGCGCCGGATACCGCCACTTCGGCGAGCTTGTGCCGCGGATCGCCAGTTCGGCGTGGTGGTTGTGTCCGCGTGCGCCGGATGCCGCCAGCTCGGCGAGCTTGTGCCGCGGATCGCCAGTTCGGGTTGGTGGTTGTGTCCGCGCGCGCCGGATGCCGCCACCTCGGCGAACTGGTGCAGTCCACCGCCGGTTCGGCGTAGTGGTCGTATCCGCGTGGCTGTATGCCGCCACCTCGGCGAGCTGTTGTCGCCGATCGCCAGTTCGGGGTGGTGGTCGTGTCCGCGTGCCCCGGATGCCGCCACCTCGGCGAGCTGGCGCAGCCCACCCGCCCACCGACAACCCGCACTGGCGCCCGGGGTCCTCACCACTGTCGTGATCAAGGAGTTTGTGTCACGTTTCGCGCCTCCCCAAGCCGCAAACTCCTTGATCACCGCCGGAGCCGGGCCGGAGTCGGGGTGGGCGGGCAGAAGAGGGCTACGGGGTGTCGTTTCGGAGGACCAGGATGGCTATGTCGTCGCGTGGGGGCTCGACGGAGAAGGCGATGGTGGCGGCGCGCAGCCGGGCGGCCACCACGTCGGCCGAGTACCCGGCCAGCGGCGCCGCCGACTCGCGCAGCCGTTCGGTGCCGAACAGCTCGCGTCCGCGCCGCCGCTCGGTGACCCCGTCGGTGTAGAAGATCAGCGCGTCGCCGGGCTTGAGCGCCAGCTCGGCGGTGGGCGTGCTGATGGCGTCGAGCAGGCCCAGCGCCGTACCGCCGGTCCCGACGAACGTGGCGCCGCCCCCGCCGTGCAGCAGCACCGGGCGGTCGTGGCCGGCCAGGTGCAGCGAGACGTCGAGCTGGTCGCCGTCGCCGGGCGTGACCGCCGCCAGCGCCAGCGTGCAGTAGCGTCCGCCGCCCCGCTCGACGAGCGTCTCGTTGAGCCGGCTGAGCACCTCGGGCAGCGGCTTGCCGTCGCCGACGAGAACCCGGATCACGTCCCGGACCAGGCCGGTCACGGCGGCGGCCTGCACGCCCTTGCCTGACACGTCGCCGACCACCACGAGCCAGCGGCCGTCCGGCAACGGGACCACGTCGTAGAAGTCGCCGCCGACCTCCGCGTCGTCGCCGGTGGGGACGTACTCGGCGGCGAAGCCGATGCCCTCGACCACCGGGAGCACCGGCGGCAGCAGCGACTGCTGGAGCGTCTGGGCGACCCGGCGGCGTTCGGCGTGGATGCGGGCGTTCTCGATCGCGAGCGCGGCGCGGCGGGCCACGTCCTCCAGCACGGAGACCTCGTCCGGGTCGTGCCGGTGCCGCTGGTGCCGGCCCACGGCGAGGGTGCCGAGCCGTTGCCCACGGGCGATCAGCGGTACGGCGAAGCCCTCCATCGGGCCGCCGAGCGGCACCTGGGCGGCGTTGCGGGACGCCTCGCGCAGCCGGGACTGGATCGAGTCCGGGCCGGTCTCCTGGAGGATCCGGTGCAGCTGCGGCAGCATGGCCTCGTCGGCGTGGCTGGACGCGGCGAGGCGCAGCCGCCCCCACTCGTCGGTGGTGTGCACGGCGCACCACTGGCCGAGCCGGGGCACCACGAGCTGCGGGATGAGCGCCATGGTCAGTTCGACGTCCAGCGACTGGGCGAGCAGTTCACTGGCCTCGGCCAGGAACGTCAGCCAGGTGGACCGGCGCACGTCGGCGCGGCGCAGGCGGTCGTTCTCGAGGTGCAGCGACAGCCGCTCGGCGGCCAGCACCGCCAGCGGCCGGGCGTACGTCGAGGGCGCCGCGTCCAGTTCCAGCTCGCCGGTGTACGGGCGGTGCACGGCGAGCGGTACGCGCAGCAGCTCGTTGCTCTCACGCGGGTGCCGGCCGTACCGGGCGAACACCTGGGTGCCGAGTCCGTCGCCCCGGTCCAGCCGGACCGTGCCACCGGCGGCGCCCACCATCTCGCCGACCCGGGTCAGCAGGCCGGTGGCGAACTCGGCCAGCGGCTCGTCCGCGTACGGGTCGGGGGTGATCTGCATCAACTCGCTCATCGCGGCGGCGCTGGGCGTACCGTCGCCGGTGCGTTCCGGCTCGGTCACCGGCGGCGGGCCGGCCGACGGGCGGGCGGGCCCGCCGGGGCCGGGCCGGTCCAGGCGGAACCAGACGCCCTTGCCGGTGGGCAGGTACGTGGTGCCCCATCGGCTGGAGAAGTGGTCGACGAGCAGCAGCCCGCGCCCCCGCGTGGCGACCTCGGCGATGTCGGAGGTGGTGTTGCGCACGCCGACGATCAGCTCGTCGACCGGCCCGGAGGCGAAGTCGGTGACGGTGACGGTGAGGCCGTTCGGGTCGGCTTCGACCTCGATGTCCAGTTCGGTGCGCGCGTGCTCGACGGCGTTCGTGGTCAGCTCGGTGGTGAGCAGCAGCGCCTCGTTCAGCAGTTCGGGCAGCCGGGCTTCGAGCAGCATGGTGCGCACCACGGCGCGGGCCGCCGCCGGGGTGCGGCGGTCGGCGGGGAGGCGGACCCGGCGGACGTGCTCGTCCGCACCGCCGCTCCGAGTGGCCCCCGCCTCCGCTGACACCTCCGTATCCTCCACCGCCCCGACCCCGGGTGCCAAGCGTCCGGCGAACCGGCCAGTCGGGCGGATACGGCGCGTGACGCGGGGTTGCACGCCGTGACCTCGACGGATCGCGCGGCAGAATGATGGGATGGCCGCGTGACGGCACGAGCCCGAGCGGAGCGAGGAACCATGACCACGGCAAAACAGTCGGTGACCGCGGACCCGTCCGCGTCCGACCACGAGGTGCTCCTCGGCGAGCTGGTCGACGCGTTGCGCCGGGTGGCGCACGGTGACCTGCGGGTACGCCTGCCACGCCGCGCGGGCCTGCCCGGTGAGGTCGCCGACGCCTTCAACGACGTGGTGTCGTTGCAGGAGCGGCAGCACCTGGACCTGCGCCGGATCAGCCGGATCGTCGGCCGCGACGGCCGGCTCACCGAGCGCCTGGACGACGAGGGCCTGGACGGCTCGTGGGCGGAGGGGCAGCGGGCGGTCAACTCGCTCATCGACGACCTGGGCCGGCCGACCACGGAGATCGCCCGGGTGATCGTGGCGGTGGCCGACGGTGACCTCTCCCAGCACATGGCGCTGGAGATAGACGGTCGTCCGCTCCGGGGTGAGTACCTGCGCATCGGCCGCACGGTGAACACGATGGTGGACCAGCTGTCGTCGTTCGCCGACGAGGTGACGCGGGTGGCCCGTGAGGTGGGCACCGAGGGCAAGCTGGGCGGCCAGGCCGACGTGCGTGGCGTGGCGGGCACCTGGAAGGACCTCACCGACTCGGTGAACACCATGGCGTCGAACCTCACCGGCCAGGTGCGGTCGATCTCGCAGGTGGCCACCGCCGTCGCGAAGGGCGACCTGTCGCAGAAGATCACGGTCGGGGCGCGCGGCGAGGTCGCCGAGCTTGCCGACACGATGAACTCGCTAACCGACACGCTGCGGCTGTTCGCCGAGCAGGTGACCCGGGTGGCCCGCGAGGTGGGCACCGAGGGCAAGCTGGGCGGCCAGGCCGAGGTGCCGGGCGTGGCCGGCACGTGGAAGGACCTGACCGACAACGTCAACTCGATGGCGTCGAACCTGACCGCGCAGGTGCGCAACATCGCGCAGGTGTCGACGGCTGTGGCCAAGGGTGATCTGTCGCAGAAGATCACGGTGGCCGCGCAGGGTGAGATCCTGGAGCTGAAGGACACCGTCAACACGATGGTGGACCAGCTGTCGTCGTTCGCCGACGAGGTCACGCGCGTGGCGCGCGAGGTGGGCATCGAGGGCAAGCTGGGCGGCCAGGCGCAGGTGCGCGGCGTCTCCGGCACCTGGCGTGACCTCACCGAGAACGTGAACCAGCTCGCCGGCAACCTGACCAGCCAGGTCCGCAACATCTCCCAGGTCTCCACGGCGGTGGCCAAGGGCGACCTGGGTCAGAAGATCACCGTGGACGCGCAGGGCGAGATCCTGGAGCTGAAGAACACCGTCAACACGATGGTGGACCAGCTCTCCTCGTTCGCCGACGAGGTGACGCGGGTGGCGCGCGAGGTGGGTACCGAGGGCAAGCTGGGTGGTCAGGCCCAGGTCAAGGGCGTCTCGGGTACGTGGCGGGACCTGACCGACAACGTGAACTCGATGGCGTCGAACCTGACCAGCCAGGTGCGGAACATCGCCTCGGTCACCACGGCGGTGGCGAAGGGTGACCTGTCGCAGAAGATCACCGTTGACGCCCGGGGCGAGATCCTGGAGCTGAAGTCCACTGTCAACACGATGGTGGATCAGCTCTCGTCGTTCGCCGACGAGGTGACGCGGGTGGCCCGCGAGGTGGGTACCGAGGGCAAGCTGGGTGGTCAGGCCCAGGTACGCGGCGTCGCCGGCACCTGGCGGGACCTGACCGACAACGTGAACTCGATGGCGTCGAACCTGACCGCGCAGGTGCGCAACATCGCCCAGGTGTCGACAGCCGTCGCGAAGGGTGACCTGTCGCAGAAGATCACCGTTGACGCCCGGGGCGAGATCCTGGAGCTGAAGTCCACTGTCAACACGATGGTGGATCAGCTCTCCTCGTTCGCCGACGAGGTGACGCGGGTGGCGCGCGAGGTGGGCACCGAGGGCAAGCTGGGTGGTCAGGCGCAGGTCAAGGGCGTCTCGGGTACGTGGCGGGACCTGACCGACAACGTGAACTCGATGGCGTCGAACCTGACCAGCCAGGTGCGGAACATCGCCTCGGTCACCACCGCGGTGGCGAACGGCGACCTGGGTCAGAAGATCACGGTGGACGCGCAGGGCGAGATCCTGGAGCTGAAGAACACCGTCAACACGATGGTGGACCAGCTCTCCTCGTTCGCCGACGAGGTGACGCGGGTGGCCCGCGAGGTGGGTACCGAGGGCAAGCTGGGTGGTCAGGCGCAGGTCAAGGGCGTCTCCGGTACGTGGCGCGACCTCACCGAGAACGTCAACCAGCTCGCCTCCACCCTCACCACGCAGTTGCGCGCGATCGCGCAGGTCTCCACGTCCGTGACCCGGGGCGACCTGACCCAGCGGATCAACGTGAAGGCGCAGGGCGAGGTCGCCGAGCTGAAGGACAACATCAACCAGATGATCGTCACCCTCCGGGAGACGACGAAGAAGAACGCCGAGCAGGGCTGGCTCGACTCCAACCTGGCCCGCATCGGCGGCCTGCTCCAGGGCCAGCGCGACCTGGGCGAGGTCTGCCGCATGATCATGATGGAGGTGACCCCGCTGGTGGACGCGCAGCTCGGTGCGTTCTTCCTGGCGGACAGCTCCGAGGGCAGCATGCGGCTGCGGCTCACCGCCTCCTACGGGTACGTGGCCCGGGGGCACGACGTGACGTTCGGTCCGGGTGAGGGGCTGGTCGGGCAGGCCGCGCTGTCCCGCCGGACCATCCGGGTCAAGGCGCAGCCGGACGGGCGCCTCGTGGTGCGTTCCGGGCTGGCCGACACGCCCCCGGCCGACCTGGTGGTGCTCCCGGTCCTATTCGAGGGCGAGCTGCTCGCCGTGATCGAGTTCGCCGGCGTGGCCACGTTCTCCGACCTGCACCTGGCGTTCCTGGAGCGGCTGGTGCTCACCATCGGCGTCGCGGTCAACACCATCCAGGCCAACCGGCGTACGGAGGAGCTGCTGGCGCAGTCGCAGCGGCTGGCGCACGAGATGCAGGACCAGTCGGCCGAGTTGCAGCGCACAAACGCCGAGCTGGAGGACAAGGCGAAGCTGCTGTCCGAGCAGAAGGCGAACATCGAGACGCAGAACCGGGAGATCGAGCTGGCCCGCCTCGGCCTGGAGGAGAAGGCGCAGCAGCTCACCCGGGCGTCGGCGTACAAGTCGGAGTTCCTGGCCAACATGAGCCACGAGCTGCGTACGCCGCTGAACTCGCTGCTCCTGCTGGCCCGGCTGCTCGCCGAGAACCCGGAGCGCAACCTCAGCGCGAAGCAGATCGAGTTCGCCCGGACCATCCACGGCGCCGGGTCGGACCTGCTGTCGCTGATCGACGACATCCTCGACCTGTCCAAGATCGAGGCGGGCCGGATGGACGTGGAGCCCACCGAGATCCAGTTCGCCGAGATCCGGAGCTATGTGGAGCAGGCGTTCGCGCCGCAGGCCGAGGAGAAGGGCCTGGACTTCCAGGTACGGGTCAGCGGCGACCTGCCGCCGGCGCTGGTGACCGACGCCCAGCGGTTGCAGCAGATCCTGCGCAACCTGCTCTCCAACGCGGTGAAGTTCACCGACAACGGCGCGGTGACGCTGCGCATCGGCCCGGCGGCCGAGAACGCCGTCTTCGACGTGCCGGCGCTGACGAACGCGCAGCGGGTGATCGCGTTCACAGTGATAGACACCGGGATCGGGATCTCCGACGACAAGCTGTCGCTGATCTTCGAGGCGTTCCAGCAGGCGGACGGCACGACCAGCAGGCGGTACGGCGGGACCGGCCTCGGGCTGTCCATCAGCCGCGATCTGGCCCGCCTGCTCGGCGGCACGATCACCGTCTCGTCCGCGCCCGGTCAGGGTTCGACGTTCACTCTCTTCGTACCCGAGGTGCTGGCGCCGGACGCGGTGGTGGCGCCGGCGCCACCGTCGCCGAGCCGCGCGGGCCTGCCGTCGTCGCTGCTCATGCCGATGGAGCTGCCGCAGCCGCAGGAGACGCCCGCCACCCGGCGGCTGGACGGCGTGACAGTGCTGATCATCGACGACGACGTGCGGAACGTGTTCGCGCTGACGTCCGCGTTGGAACTGCACGGCATGACCGTGTTGTACTCGGACAACGGGGCGGACGGCGTCCGCCAGCTCGCCGAGCACCCGGAGGTGGACATCGTCCTGATGGACGCCATGATGCCGGACCAGGACGGGTACGAGACGACCGCGCAGATCCGCCGCAACCACCGGTTCGCGGACCTGCCGATCGTCTTCCTGACCGCCAAGGCGATGCCCGGCGACCGGGAGTCGGCGCTCAGCGCCGGCGGCAGCGACTACATCACCAAGCCGGTGGACCTGGACGAGCTGATCGAGCTGATGGCGTCCTGGATCGGCCGCAGCCGAGGCGAGGAGAACCCGTGACGCAGACGGCCAAGGCCCTGCTGGTGGACGACCGGCGGGAGAACCTGATGGCGTTGGAGGCGATCCTCCAGGGCCTTCCGGTGCAGTCGGTCGCGGTGGAGAGCGGCGAGGCCGCGCTCAAGCAGCTCCTCGTGGACGACTTCGCGGTGATCCTGCTGGACGCCCAGATGCCGGACATGGACGGCTTCGAGACGGCCACCCACATCAAGCGGCGCGAGCGCACCCGGCACGTACCGATCATCTTCCTGACCGCCGCGGACAAGGACGCGCAGCTCGCGCTGCGCGGCTACGCGGCGGGCGCGGTCGACTACCTGACCAAGCCGTTCGACCCGTGGGTGCTGCGGGCGAAGGTGACAGTCTTCGTCGACCTGTGGGTGAAGACCCGGCAGCTCGCCGCCCAGTCGGACCTGGTGCGGGAGCGGGATCTGCAGTGGCGGCACCTGACCGACGCGGTGGACGAGGCCACAGCGCTGCTGCGCGCCGACGACGACCCGTCTGCCCGGGACCGCGCGGTGGACCTGCTGGAGCAGGCCCGCTGGGGCAACACCCGCTGACGGCTCAGCCGCCGGCCGGTCCACCGTGCCCGGTCGCGGCCCGCCGGGCCCGCCACCGGTCGCCGAGCGATTCCAGTTCCTCCTGTACGAAGAGGAAGAAGTCGCGCATCTCGGCGACCCGCTCACCGGCCGGCGTGCTGCGGCCGTGCAGCGCGTCGACCCCGCCGGCGGCGATGTCGATGAAGTTCTTGTAGATCGTGGTCTTGGTGATCGTCGCCTCGTACCAGGGGTTGTCGGGCATCCGGTAGCGGTCGCTCCGGGAACCCTTGACCGGCTCGCGGACCAGCATGGCGAACTGGGTCAGGTAGCGGACCGCGCCGCTGACCGCCGCCGCGCTGACGCCGAGCCGCTCGGCGATCTCGCCCGCGGTGAGCGGGCCGTCGGCGCTCATCACCGTGAACAGGACCCGGGCGGCCATCCGGGGGAAGCCCACGTCGGCGAAGGCCATCGCCATCCGCTCGATGAAGAGGTGGACCTCTTCCTCGTCGTGGCGGGGCGGCACGTTCATGGTCGGCTCCTCGACACTCACCCCGTGACCCTACAGTCTTCACAAGTTTGTGAAACGAGCGTAGCTTCTGAATTATGGAAACGGCAATCGATGTGTCCGGCCTGGTGAAGACCTTCGGCCGCACCCGGGCCCTCGACGGGCTCGACCTGACCGTCCGCACCGGGGAGGTGCACGGCTTCCTCGGACCGAACGGCTCCGGCAAGTCGACCACCATCCGGGTGCTGCTCGGCCTGCTGCGGGCGGACGCGGGGGCCGCCCGGCTGCTGGGCGGCGACCCCTGGCGGGACGCGGTGGCGCTGCACCGCCGCCTCGCGTACGTGCCGGGCGACGTCACGCTCTGGCCCAACCTCAGCGGCGGCGAGGTGATCGACCTGCTCGGCCGGATGCGCGGCGGGCTCGACCCGAAGCGCCGCGCCGAACTGCTGGAGTCGTTCGAGCTGGACCCGCGCAAGAAGGGCCGCACCTACTCCAAGGGCAACCGGCAGAAGGTCGGCCTGGTCGCCGCGCTCGCCTCCGACGTCGAACTGCTCATCCTCGACGAGCCGACCTCCGGGCTCGACCCGCTGATGGAGGAGGTCTTCCAGCACTGGGTCCGCCGCGCCGTCCACGACGGACGCACCGTGCTGCTGTCCAGCCACATCCTGGCCGAGGTGGAGGCGCTCTGCGACCGGGTGACGATCATCCGGGCCGGCCGGGCCGTCGAGTCCGGCACGCTCGGCGACCTGCGCCACCTGCACCGCACCGCCATCGACGCCGAGGTCGCCGCGCCGCTCGACGGCCTGGCCGACCTGCCCGGCGTACACGACCTGCGGGTGGACGGGCGGCGGGTGCGCTTCGACGTCGACACCGCCGCGCTCGACGCCGCGCTGCGCCGGCTCACCGAACTGGGGGTACGCAGCCTGGTCAGCACGCCGCCCACGCTGGAGGAACTGTTCCTGCGGCACTACGAGACGGCGGCGCCCTCCGACACGGCGCGCCCCGAGACGGCGGACCGGGCATGAGCACGCTCACCGGCACCCGCCACCTGGTCCGGCTGATCCTGCGCCGGGACCGCCTCCTGCTGCCGCTGTGGGTGCTGATCCTCGCGGTGCTGCCGATGACGTACGCGGCCAGCTTCGCCGGGCTGTTCCCGACCGCCGCCGAGCGGGCCGCGTACCTGGAGGGCACCGCCCGCAACCCGTCCATCGTCGCGCTGCTCGGCCCCGCCTACGGCGACAGCGTCGGCGGGCTGACCGCCCAGCGCAGCGGATTCCTGCTGCTGATCGTCGCGCTGGCCAGCCTGCTCACCGTCATCCGGCACACCCGCACCGAGGAGGAGGCCGGCCGGCGGGAACTGCTCGGCGGCAACGTGCTCGGGCGGCACGCCGGGCTGACCGCCGCGCTGCTCGTCACGTACGCGGCGGATCTGCTGCTCGGCCTGCTCACCGCCGCCGGGCTGGTCGCGACCGGGCTGCCGGTCGGCGGCTCGGTGGCGTACGGCCTCGTCACCGTGCTGACCGGCGTCGTGTTCGCCACGCTCGGCGGGCTGGCGGCACAGCTCACCGAGACCGCCGGTGGGGCGCGAGGCATCGGGCTCGCCGGTCTCGGCGCCGCGTTCGGGCTGCGCCTGGCCGGGGACACCGCGAGCAACGACTGGCCGAGCTGGCTGTCCCCGCTGGGCTGGGCCGCCCGGGCCCGCCCGTACGAGGGGGAGCGGTGGTGGGCGCTGCTCCTGCCGCTGGCCGCGACGGCGCTGCTCGCGGCGCTCGCGTACCCGGTCTCGGTCCGCCGTGACCTGGGCGCGGGCGTACTGCCGCCCCGGCTCGGCCCGGCCACCGCCGGTGGTGGCCTGTCCGGCCCGTTCGGCCTGGCCTGGCGGCTGCACCGGGGGCAGATCCTCTGGTGGTCGGTCGGGTTCGGCCTGCTCGGCCTGATTCTCGGGGGCGCGGCCGAGGCGGCCGGCCGGTCCGTCGAGGGCAGCCCGCGGATGGAGGAGATCGTGGCCCGGCTCGGCGGGGCGTCCGGCATGGCCGACGCGTACCTGGGCGTGACGCTGAGCCTGGCCGGGCTGGCCGCCGCCGGGTACGGCATCCAGGCCGCGCTGCGGATGCGCGCCGAGGAGTCCGCCGGGCACGCGGAGCCGGTGCTCGCCACCGGCACCCGCCGCTCGACCTGGCTGCTCTCGCACGTGACGTTCGCGCTGCTCGGCCCGGTGGTGGTGCTCGCGGTGACCGGGCTGGCCACCGGCCTGACGTACGGGCTGAGCACCGGCGACGTGCCCCGGCAACTCGGCCGGATGCTCGCCGCGGGCCTGACCCAGGTGCCTGCGGCGTGGGTGCTGGCCGGGCTCGCCGTGCTGCTGTACGGCCTGCTGCCCCGGCTCGCGCCGGCCACCTGGGCGGTGCTGGCGGTCTGCGTGCTGCTCGGGCAGCTCGGCGCGGTGCTGGAGCTGGACCAGTGGCTGCTGGACCTGTCCCCGTTCACGCACACCCCGCAGGTGCTCCGCGACGCCTGGACCCCCACCCCGCTCTACCTGCTCACGGCCCTGGCAACAGCCCTGGCCACGGCTGGCCTGCTCACCTTCCGCCGCCGCGACCTCCCCGTCCTCTAGCCCTCGCTGATCTTGCACTTGCGGCCCCGGCCCAGGGTGATTCGCCCTTTTCGCCGGGGCCGCAACTGCAAGATCGCGGGGAGGGTGGGGCTACGGGGTGGCTTCGTTGCGGATCATCAGGGCGCTGCGCAGGCCGGTGATGTCCAGGACGCGGATCAGGAAGTCGCCCACGTTGCTGAGCATCAGCAGGCTGCGCGCGTGACTGGCCTTGCGGCTGAGCACCACGAGCGTGCCGAGGCCCTGCGAGTCGCAGAACGTGACCCCGGCGAGGTCGAGCACGATGCGCGGTGGCGGATCCGCCAGCACCTCGTTGACCACCGTCGAGAGCTGGGCGGCCGTGAGCATGTCGATCTCACCGGCCAGACGAAGCACGGCTTCGTCACCGGTCCGGTGTACGGTGATGGACAGTTCGGCACGATCCACCCGGTCAGCCTATCGCGATCTCGACCAACGGGCCTGTCGAGCGGATCGCGGGCGGACTGCCGCCGCTCACCGGGGTGAGCCGGGTAACCCCCGTCGCGGGGTGCGTGCCAGGCAGTACTCCGACGCTGACACAATGGGCCCATCGTGACCGAGACGCTTTCCGCCGGATCCGGCCGCTACCCGGCCGACGCCCCGGCCTCCGAGGCCCTGTTCGACCGCGCCAAGGCCCTCGTGCCCGGCGGGGTCAACTCTCCCGTGCGCGCGTTCCGTGCCGTCGGCGGCACCCCGCGCTTCATGGTCCGGGGGGAGGGTCCCTGGCTCTTCGACGCCGACGGTCGTCGGTACGTCGACCTGGTCTGCTCCTGGGGGCCGCTCATCCTCGGCCACGCGCACCCGGCAGTGGTGGAGGCGCTGCGCGAGGCCGCCACGCTGGGCACGAGCTTCGGCACGCCCACCCCGGGTGAGGTGGACCTGGCCGAGGAGATCGTCGCGCGGACGCCGGTCGAGCAGGTGCGCCTGGTCAACTCCGGCACCGAGGCGACCATGTCGGCGATCCGGCTGGCCCGCGGCTTCACCGGCCGCTCCAAGATCATCAAGTTCGCCGGCTGCTACCACGGCCACTCGGACGCGCTGCTCGCCGCCGCCGGCTCCGGCGTGGCCACGTTCGGCCTGCCCGACTCGCCCGGCGTGACCGGGGCGGCGGCCGGCGACACGATCGTGCTGCCGTACAACGACCTGCGCGCGGTCGAGGAGGCGTTCGCCGCCCAGGGCCCGCACATCGCCGCGATCATCACCGAGGCCGCCGCCGGCAACATGGGCGTGATCGCGCCCCGGGACGGCCTCAACGCCGAACTGGCCCGGATCGCGCACGCGCACGGCGCGCTGCTCATCGTCGACGAGGTGATGACCGGGTTCCGGGTCTCCCGCGCCGGATGGCACGGCCTCGACCCGTCGGACGCGGACCTGTGGACGTACGGGAAGGTCATGGGTGGCGGCCTGCCCGCCGCGGCGTTCGGCGGGCGCGCGGAGATCATGGCGAAGCTCGCCCCGGCCGGCCCGGTCTACCAGGCCGGGACGCTCTCCGGTAACCCGCTGGCCTGCGCGGCCGGACTGGCCACGCTGCGGCTGGCCGACGACGCGCTCTACCGGCGGCTCGACGAGACCTCCGCCGCGCTGGGCAAGCTCACCACCGAGGCGCTGTCCGCGGCCGGCGTGCCGCACCGCCTCTCCACCGCGGGCAACATGTTCTCGGTCTTCTTCACCGACGCGGACGTGCGCGACTACGACAGCGCCCGCACCCAGGTGGTGCCGGCGTTCAAGGCGTTCTTCCACGCGATGCTCGCCGGTGGCGTCTACCTGCCGCCGAGCGCGTTCGAGTCGTGGTTCGTCTCGACCGCCATCGACGACGCGGCGTGGGAGCAGATCTCCGCCGCCCTGCCGGTGGCGGCGCGGGCGGCGGCAGCGGCAGGAAACGGGGGGTAACCAATGGCGGAGACCGTGGTGCACGTGCTGCGGCACGGCGAGGTGTACAACCCGGACGGCATCCTCTACGGCCGCCTGCCCGGATTCCGCCTCTCCGAGCTGGGCGTGCAGATGGCCAAGGCGGCGGCGCAGGCGCTCGCCGACCGGACTGTGGTGCACGTCGTGGCCAGCCCGCTGGAACGCGCCCAGCAGACCGCCGAGCCCATCGCGGCCCAGTTCGGCCTCTCCGTCGGCGTCGACGAACGGCTGATCGAGAGCGCGAACTGGTTCGAGGGCAAGAAGGTCTCGCCCGGTGACGGCTCGTTCCGCGACCCGCGCAACTGGTGGGTGCTGCGCGACCCGGTGACCCCGTCCTGGGGTGAGGCGTACCGGGCCATCGCCGAGCGCATGTTCGCCGCGCTGCACGCCGCCCGCGTCGCCGCCGAGGGCCGCGAGGCGGTGCTGGTGTCGCACCAGCTCCCGATCTGGACGCTGCGCCGGCACGTCGAGCGCAAGCGGCTCTGGCACGACCCGCGCCGCCGCCAGTGCGGCCTGGCCAGCCTCACCTCGTTCCACTTCGAAGGTGCCAAGATCGTCGGCATCGGGTACTCCGAGCCGGCCGCCCACCTCGTCTCGATCTCGCCGACCGCCCGGACGGCCAAGGGGGCCTGATGCTCACCCGGAGGCTCGCCGCCGCCCTGCTCGCCGCCGTCACCGCCGGTACGGCGCTGGTCGGCTGCTCCTCCGGCAACCAGGAGAGCCGGTGCGCGGCCGACGGTTCCGTCGTCACCTGTGAGCCGGCCCAGCGCTCGAAGACGCCGAAGGTCAGCGGTGAGCTGCTCACCGGCGGCGGCTACGACATCTCCCGGGACCGCGGCCAGGTTGTCGTGGTCAACTTCTGGGGCTCCTGGTGCGCGCCCTGCCGCGCCGAGGCCGACGACCTGGAGGACACCTACCAGGCCACCAAGGGCTCCGGCGTGTCGTTCCTCGGCATCAACGTGCAGGACAGCAAGGACAAGGCGCTCGCCTTCGAGGAGGGCCGGGTCACGTACCCGAGCATCTTCGACCCGGCCAGCCGGCAGGCGCTCAACTTCGACATCCCGCCGAACACCACCCCGGCGACCGTCGTGCTCGACCGCGAGGGCCGGATCGCCGTGGTGATCCGCCGGGCCGTCACCCGCGACGAGCTGCGGCCGATCGTCGAGAAGATCGCCGCCGAGTCGCCGGCGCCGAACGGCGCCCGCTGATGGGCGAGACGTTCCGCCAGCTCGCCGAGTCCGGACCGCTGCTGTTCGCGGTGGGCGCGGCCGCACTGGCCGGTCTGGTGAGCTTCCTGTCCCCGTGCGTGCTCCCGCTGATGCCCGGCTACCTGTCGTACGTGACCGGCCTGGCCGGCGCCGACCTGGAGGGTGTAAGGAAGGGCCCCCTGTTAACGCCTCCGGTAGAGGAAGGGCCCCTTGTTAACGCCGGCGGCGCGAGCGGGGGCGGCACCGGGGGCGGCGTGGGCGTCGCCGAGCGGGCGGCACCGCAACGGACCACAGCGGCCGTCAAGGGCCGCGTGCTCGCCGGAACGCTGCTGTTCATCGCCGGCTTCACAGTCGTGTTCGTCGCCACCGCGATCCTCTTCTCCGGCGTCGGCAAGCTCTTCTTCCGGTACGAGCGCACGCTGGAGATCGTCATCGGCGCGCTCGTGGTGGTGCTCGGGCTCGGCTATCTCGGGGTGATCCCCGGCATGCAGCGGGAGTTCCGCATCCGCTGGCTGCCCTCCGCCGGGCTGCTCGGCGCGCCGGTGCTCGGCGCGGTCTTCGCGCTCAGTTGGCTGCCCTGCACCGGCCCCACGCTCGGCGCGGTGCTCGGCATGGCGGCCACCGAGGGCGGGACCGACCGGGCCGTGGTGCTCGCCGTGGCGTACTGCCTGGGGCTGGGGATACCGTTCGTCGTCTTCGGGCTGGGCTTCCAACGCCTGCTCGGGGTGTTCCGCGCCGTCCGGCGCAACAGCCGCTGGGTCACCCGCATCGGTGGCGCCCTGCTGATCGCGATCGGCCTGGCGCTGATCACCGGCGGCTGGGTGAACGTGGTGATCTGGTTGCAGACGAACGTGGGCGTGGGCGAGGTGAGCATCTGATGACGACCGTTGACGACCGGCCGTCGACCCCTCCGGCGCAGGCCCCCCGGCGGCGGGTCAACCCGGTGCTGGCCCTGCTGCGCAACTCGTGGCGGCAGCTCACCAGCATGCGTACCGCGCTGATCCTGCTGTTCCTGCTCGCCGTCGCGGCCATCCCCGGCTCGGTGCTGCCGCAGCGCGGCGTCAACCCGGAACGCGTCAACCAGTGGTTCGTGGACCACCCCGACCTCGCGCCCCGGCTGGACCAGATCGGCGCGTTCGAGGTCTTCGGCTCGGTCTGGTTCTCCGCGATCTACCTGCTGCTGTTCACCTCGCTGATCGGCTGCATCCTGCCCCGAGCCCGGGACCACGTCCGCGCGCTGCGGATGAAGCCGCCGGCGGCGCCGAAGCGGCTCGAACGGCTGCCCCAGCACACGGTGCTGGAGGCCCCGGCCGCCGCCGATCCCGAGGCGATCGCGGCGGTGCTGCGCCGCCGCCGGTGGCGGGTCACCGTGCGCGGCAACGAGGTCTCCGCCGAGAAGGGCTACCTCAAGGAGACCGGCAACCTGCTCTTCCACGTGTCGCTGGTCGCCGTCCTGCTCGGGGTCGCGCTCGGTTCCTGGTACGGATGGCACGGCAACCGCATCCTGGTCGCGGGCGAGGACAACGCCTTCTGCAACACCCGTCAGCAGTACGCCGAGGCGTCGCTCGGCCCGCGCGTGGACAGCTCCGATCTGCCGCCGTTCTGCCTGACGCTGGAGAAGTTCGAGGCCGACTACCTGCCGTCCGGGCTGGCGTCCCGCTACTGGGCCACCGTGACGGTGGACGAGCCGGGCGGCGCGGAGCGGACCGCCGGTTTCTCGGTCAACTCGCCGCTGCGGCTCGGCTCGGCGAACGTCTACCTGCTCGGCAACGGCTACGCGCCGCTGCTGAAGTACACCGACAAGTACGGCCGCAGCCAGACCAGTGACGCGCCGTTCCTGCGTACCGGCGACTCCAACGCGACCGAGGAGGGCGTGGCGATCTTCCCGGACGCCAACGTCGACCCGAAGACCGGCGCGCGGGCCTCGGACCAGCAGATCGCCTTCGACGGGCTCTACCTGCCCACCGGGCCGGAGAGCGCGCCGTACGTGGCGTCGCAGTATCCGGCCGAGCGGAACCCGATGGTGAACCTGACCGCGTACCGGGGGAACCTCGGCATGGACGCCGGCATCCCCGGCTCGGTCTACGCGCTGGACCGGCGGCAGATCGACGACGGCAAGCTCAAGGAGATCGGCACCAAGCTGCTGCGGCCGGGGGAGAAGTGGACCCTCGACGACGGCAGCACGCTGGAGTTCGTCGGCACCAAGCCGTACATCACGCTCGCGGTCCGGCACGCGCCCGGGCAGACGCTGCTGCTGGTGGCCAGCGGCACGCTGCTGCTGGGCCTGATGGGCTCGCTGTTCGCCCGGCGGCGTCGGGTGTGGTTCCGGGTTTCGCCCCCGGAGGGTGGATCTCCGACGGGCGGTAGTAGTTTGGTGGAGGCCGGTGGGCTGCCGCGCACCGAGCATCCAGGGTTCGCCGACGAGTTCGCGCAGCTCGTCGCCGCGGTGAGCGGTGACGCGCCGGACGCGCGGCGGGCGCGAGAAGGAGACGAGTGATGTCCGCACTCTCCGACCAGCTGGTCACGTACGCGATCCTGGTGTACCTGATCGCGATGATCAGCCACGCCGTGGAGTTCGCGCTGGGCAACGCGCGGAAGGTCGCCTCGGCCGCGCCGGCGCGGGAGCTGGTCGGCGCGGGCGTCGGCGGCGCCGGCGGCACCGTCGACGAGCCGGCCGCGCCGCCGCGGCCGGACCGCTCCGCCGCGCGGGCCGTGCTGGCCGGTCGGATCGCCGGCTGGCTCACCGTGCTCGCCGCCGCGCTGCACCTGGGCGCGGTGATCACGCGGGGCGTCGCCGCCGACCGGATGCCCTGGGGCAACATGTACGAGTTCGTGCTGACCGGCACCTGGATCGGTGTGGCGGCCTGGCTCGTGGTGCTCTGGAAGCAGCCGTGGCTGCGCCGGCTCGGGCTGTTCCTGACGCTGGTGATGGTGCTGCTGCTGGCGTTCGCCGAGCTGAAGCTCTACGTGCCGATCGAGCCGCTGATGCCGGCGCTGCAGTCGTGGTGGTTCATCATCCACGTCTCGACGATCATCTTCGCCTCGGGCATCTTCCTGCTGGGCGTGGTGCCCGCTGCCGCGTACCTGATGCGGGCCGGCTGGGAGCAGGGTCGCCGCAGCTTCCCGTACACCCTGGCCCGCCGCCTTCCGGAGGCGGCCGGGCTGGAGCGGTTGACCTTCACGCTGCACGCCTTCTCGTTCCCGATCTTCACGTTCGCGGTGATCGCGGGCGCGATCTGGGCCGAGGCGGCCTGGGGCCGCGCCTGGGGCTGGGACCCGAAGGAGACCTGGGCGTTCATCTCCTGGGTGGTGTACGCGGGCTACCTGCACGCCCGGGCCACGCCGAGCGTGAAGCGCAACGTGGCCACCTGGATCGCCATCGTGGGCTTCCTGACGGTGATGATGAACCTGTTCGGCGTGAACTTCTTCTTCACCGGTCTGCACTCGTACGCCGGGGTGGAGTGACCGGGCGCGAGCTCAGCACCTCGTCCACCCGGCGCGTGATCTGGTAGGCCACCTCCGGCAGGTCGGCCAGTTCGAGGCGGTCGGCCCGGAGCGCGAACTGGGCGTGCAGCTCGCGGGCCACCGCGTCGCGGATCTCGGCTTGGAGCGGGCTGAGGCCGTCCGGGTCACCCACCATGTACGCGTCATCCATCCGCCGATGATGAACCGCCGTCGGCGAATCTGTCAGTGACGAATTCATCCGCCGAACCAGCCGGGGACGTCGAGGCGGAACACGTCGGCGGGGACCATCCGGCGCAGGTCGTCCTCGATGGCGGCGACCCGGTCCGCGCCGAGCGTGGCCGCCCAGCGGTCGCGTAGCTCGTCGAAGACCACCGCCGAGCGGTGCAGCCCGTCGCGGCCCTTCGCGGTCATCCGGACCAGCTTGCGGCGGGCGTCGGCGGGGTCGTCCACGCGTTCCAGGTAGCCGAGCGCGACCAGCCGGTCCACCGTCTTGCCGGCGGCCTGCTTGGAGACGCCGAGGCGCTGGCCGAGGTCGGAGGCGGTGGTGCCGGCCGGGCCGACGGCCTGGAGGACGAAGCCGTGGGCCGGGCGCAGCTCGGGGTGCCCCTGGCGGGCCAGCTCGGCGTGCAGGTCGTCGACGAGCGTACGGAAGCCGGCGAGCAGGAGCAGCGGCAGCGCGAAGCCGGGGCGGTCAGGCGTTGCCATGTTCGACAACCACGTTTACTATTTCGTCAACCACGTTGACCATCTTACGAGAGGGGCACAGTCATGTCCCGCTTCACCGCATACGGGCCGGACACCGCACCCGCCGCCGCCCGCCCGGTCATGGCCGGCGTACGCCGCACGCTGGGTCACCTGCCCGCCGCCGTCGGCCTGATGGCCGGCTCGCCCGAACTGCTCAAGGGCTTCCTCGCCGCCAACGCCGCGTTCGAGGCCACCGACCTCGACCCGGTCGCCCGGGAGGTGGTCGTGCTCACCGTCGCCACCCGCAACGGCTGCCACCTCTGCGTGGCCATGCACACCGCGACGCTCGTGCGGCACGCCGCCGCGCCCGAGCTGGTCGAGGCGCTGCGGACCGGCGCGACACTGCCCGATGCCCGGCTGGAGGCGCTGCGCCGGTTCACCGTGGCCGTGCTCGACCACCGGGGCGCGGTCCCCGACGCCGACCTGGACGCGCTGCTCGCCGCCGGATGGCAGCCCCGGCACGCGCTGGACGTGGTGCTCGGCGTCGGCACGTACACCATCTCCACGTTCGCGAACCGGCTCACCGAGGCGCCGCTCGACGCGCCGCTGGCCGCGTACGCCTGGACGCCCGCGGCCTGAGCTGCGGGGTGTTAAGAAGGGGCCCCTCCTCTACCGGAGGCGTTAATAGGGGGCCCTTCCTTACCTCCCAGGAACGTGCGGGAGGATGGCGGCATGGCGGCTCGCTTCCCGTACACCGATCTCAAGGATTTTCTGGCGGCGCTGGAACGCGCGGGCGAGCTGCGGCGGGTGAGCGCGCCGGTCGACCCCACGCTGGAGATCAGCGAGATCGTCACCCGCACCGTCCGGGCCGACGGGCCGGCGCTGCTGTTCGAGCGCCCCACCCGGGGTGAGATGCCGGTGGCGATCAACCTGTTCGGCACCGAGAAGCGGATGGCGATGGCGCTCGGGGTGGAAGACCTCGACGAGATCGGCGCGCGGATCGGCGACATGCTCAAGCCGGAGCTGCCGCAGGGCTTCTCCGGGATGATGGGCGGCCTCGGCAAGGTCATGCAGCTCAAGTCGATGCCGCCGAAGAAGGTCAAGACCGCCCCCTGCCAGCAGGTCGTCTACCGGGGCGACGACGTCGACCTGAACCGGCTGCCCGGGTTGCAGGTGTGGCCCGGCGACGGCGGGATCTTCCACAACTTCGGGCTGACCCACACCAAGCACCCGGAGACCGGCAAGCGCAACCTCGGGCTCTACCGGCTCCAGCAGCACAGCCACAACACGATCGGCATGCACTGGCAGATCCACAAGAACTCCACGGCGCACCACGCGGTCGCCGAGCGGCTCGGGCAGCGGTTGCCCGTGGCGATCGCGATCGGCGCGGACCCGGTGGTGGCGTACTCGGCCAGCGCGCCGCTTCCCGCCGACATCGACGAGTACCTGTTCGCCGGGTTCCTCGCCGGTGAGCGGGTCGAGATGGTCGACTGCCTGACCGTCCCGCTGCAGGTGCCAGCGCACGCGCAGATCGTGCTGGAGGGCTACATCGAGCCGGGCGAGCGGCTGCCCGAGGGCCCGTTCGGCGACCACACCGGCTTCTACACCCCGGTCGAGCCGTTCCCCGTGATGCACATCGAGTGCATGACCATGCAGCGCGACCCGGTCTACCACTCGATCGTCACGTCCCAGCCGCCGCAGGAGGACCACGGCCTCGGCAAGGCCACCGAGCGGATCTTCGCGCCGCTGCTGCGCTTCCTGATCCCGGACATCGTCGACTACGACCTGCCCGCCGCGGGTGTCTTCCACAACTGCGCGATCGTGTCGATCCGCAAGCGCTACCCGAAGCACGCGCAGAAGGTCATGAACGCGATCTGGGGCGCGCACATGATGTCGCTGACCAAGCTGATCGTGATCGTCGACGAGGACTGCGACGTGCACGACTACAACGAGGTCGCGTTCCGCGCCTTCGGCAACGTCGACTACGCCCGCGACCTGCTGCTCACCGAGGGGCCGGTGGACCACCTCGACCACGCCTCGTACCAGCAGTTCTGGGGTGGCAAGGCGGGCATCGACGCGACCCGCAAGCTGCCCGAGGAGGGCTACACCCGGGGCTGGCCGGAGGAGATGCGGATGTCGCCCGAGGTGGTCTCGCTGGTGGACAAGCGCTGGAAGGAATACGGGATCTGATGACGGCGGCGGTACAGGAACGGCCCGGCCGGGTCGCGTCCTTCCTCAAGCTCGTCGCCATCGAGCACTCGGTCTTCGCGCTGCCGTTCGCGTACCTGTCGGCGCTCACCGCCATGCAGCTCAACGGCGGGCGGGTGGATTGGCTCGACCTGCTGCTGATCACGGTGGCGATGGTCGGCGCGCGGACGTTCGCCATGGCCGCGAACCGCATCCTCGACCGGCGGATCGACGCGCGGAACCCGCGTACCGCGAACCGGGAACTGGTCACCGGGGCGGTGAGCGTGCGCACGGCCTGGACCGGCGCGGCCGTCGCGCTCGTGGTGTTCCTGGCCGCCGCCGCCCTGCTCAACCCGCTCTGCCTGGTGCTCGCGCCGCTCGCCGTGGTGCCGCTGATCGTCTACCCGTACGGCAAGCGGTTCACCAACTGGCCGCACGCGATCCTCGCGGTGGCGCAGGCGGTCGGCCCGGTCGGCGCCTGGCTGGCGGTCACCGGCACGCTCGACGGCTCCGGCCCGGCCTGGCTGCTCGGCGCCGCCGTCGGCCTGTGGATCGGCGGCTTCGACCTGATCTACGCCTGCCAGGACTCGGAGATCGACCGGGAGATCGGGGTGCACAGCGTCCCCGCCCGGTACGGCCGGCGCTTCGCGCTGCACGCCTCGACGGTCGCGCACGTGGTGACGTTCGCGTTGTTCGTCTGGTTCGGCGCGTGGATCGGCTTCGGCTGGCTGTGGTGGATCGGGTTGGCGCTGACCGCTGTCGCCTTCGCCTACCAGCACATGGTGGTCAGCCCCACCGACCTGAGCAAGGTCAACCGGGCGTTCTTCACCGCCAACGGCTTCGTCGGCATCGCGTTGTTCGTCCTCGCGCTGCTCGACCTGGTGGTCCGGCTCGGCCTGCGCCCCTGACCCGGGTCGCCGGTCAGGACGCCGGGGTGACCGGGTAGCGGGCGCTCTCCAGCGTCCAGTCCACGGTGCCGCGAACGGCGGCGGCCAGGCCGTCGAGGTGGATGGCGACGGCGTCGTCGAGCGCCGGCCCGAACGACGGCGCCGCCGCCCGGAGCGCGGCGAAGCGGTCCATCTCGGCCCGCCAGTGCCCGGCCACCAGGTCCACCGCCGCCGGTAGCGGCACGCCCCGCTCGGCGGCCACCGCCAGCACCAGGTTGTGCCCGCCGCCGGTGGCGTGGTCGCGCTCCAGCGAGGCGATGTCGTTGAACCAGGAGAGCAGGTCGTTGGCGAGGTCCGCGAGCCGCCGCAGCGCCGGGTGGTGGTAGACCGCGTCGGGCAGCGGGCGTCCGGACGCGAACTCGATGAGCGGGTACGACACGTACGCCGCCGAGGTGGCCCGGCGCAGCCGCACGTACTCGGCGACGCCCGGTGGACGGCCGGACCCGGTGGCGGTGGCCTCCCGGTGGACGCCGTCGAGGTGGTCGGCGACCGCGTCGGCGAAGCGCAGCCGCCAGCGGGCCGGCATCCGGCGGCGGGGCTCGCGCCACGCCTGCACCAGGAGGCGGCGCAGCGGGCCGGAGAAGCCCGGATGGCGGGCTCGCGGCCCTTCGCGCAGCAACGCGAGCGCGCCGTCGCGCAACGCGCGGATCTGCCCCGGCGTCAGCCCGTCCCGCCCGTCGCAGGCGTCGTCGACCAGGAAGAACCAGGTGAACAGCGCGGTCAGCACCCGCAGGTCCGCCTCGGTGGCGTCCGGGTAGAGGCGGCCGGCGTACCGGGCGAACCCGGCCCGCGCCAGCCGCCGCCGGGTGACCGGGTCGGGTGGCAGGCCGAGCCGGTCGACCAGCTCCACCAGCCAGCCCTGCACGTCGTCCGCGTACGGGGAGATGCGGGGCGTGATGGGGCAGTCGGAGCGCAGCGCCCGCAGCACCGCCGCCGTCATCACCGGCCCTTCCCACGGAAGTGGATTTGCCGATCGAAGAATTTCACGTCGAGGGAAGCTGCGTGAACCCACTGGACATCCCGGGCAGGCCGCCCGAACGGGGGTCGTCGCCCGTCGTCCGCGGCGACCAGGCACGCTTGAGGACATGCGCGAACCATGGGTGGTGGGTGTCTCCGGGGCCTCGGGCACGCCGTACGCGGCGGCGGTCGTCCGGGCACTGCTCGACGCCGGCCAGGCGGTGGACCTGATCGTGTCCCGGGCGGCCCGGCTGACAGTGCTGGACGAGACCGGCCGGCCCTTCCGGGACGGGCACTGGGCCGAGGACCTGGCCGCCTGGCTCGACCGCGACCTCACCGGCGCGGACGTGCGGCACTGGCCCGCCGGTGACCTGGCCGCCGGCCCGAGCAGCGGCTCCTACCGGGTTCGCGGGATGGCGGTGGTGCCGGCCAGCACCGCCGCGTGCGCCGGCATCGCCATCGGGCTCTCCAAGGATCTGCTCCAGCGTGCCGCCGAGGTGAACCTCAAGGAGCGCCGTCCGGTCGTGGTGGTGCCCCGGGAGACCCCGGTGACCCGCAGCCACCTGGAGCACCTCATCGCGCTGCACGACGCCGGAGCCGTGGTGCTGCCGGCCAGCCCGGGCTTCTACGGCGCCGGGGCGGCGGCCTCCGCCGGGCAACTCGTGGACTTCGTGGCCGGCAAGGTGCTGGACGCGCTGGGCGTCCCGCACACGCTGTTCCGGCGGTGGGCCGGCGAGCTGGCCGCCGGTCGCCGGGAGCCCGGCCCGGCCTGACCGGACCCGGCGTACGACGAGCGGGGCGCGGCCTCGATCGGACCGCGCCCCGCTCGTTCAGTACATGCCGGCGTTCGCCGGGCCGGGGCCGGTGGAAGCGGTCGGGCCCATGTTGCGGGCCTTGCCCATGTCCTCCGCCTCGTCCAGCATGCCCTCCCCCTCGAGCAGGGCCCGCACCTCGGATTCCCGAAACCGGCGGTGCCCTCCTGGAGTCCGGATACTGCCGATCCGGCCGGCCGCTGCCCATCTGGTGACGGTTTTCGGGTCAACCCGAAACAGCGCAGCGACCTCACCCGGTGTCAGCAGGCGATCTCCAGTGTCCACAGCCCCCTCCTCGCGTCGACGAAGCCCCCGGCTGAACACACTGCCCCCGGCCGGTGCGAGCCCAGAGCCGTCATGAGGGACGTATGGCAATTACAGCACCGGCTACCGGACGTGTCCGCCAAACGCGAAAAACGCACACACTGGGAAGTCAGGGAATGGTATCGGCGGAGAACCCCCGTGACCGCACGTTTGTGATAGGCGACCGTACCTCACGGGGCATCCGGTGCCCGCCGTGTCAGGTCCCGGTCGAGCGGATAGGGTCACTCTCCGTGGACACGATCGACCTGAGCCTCGTGGAGTTGCTGCGGGGCAACGCCCGCCTGTCGTACGCCGAGCTGGCCCGTCAGGTCGGCCTCTCCGCCCCGGCCGTGCACGAGCGGGTCGGCAAGCTGGAGTCCAGCGGCGTGATCCGGGCGTACCGGGCCGAGGTCGAGCCGGAGTCGATCGGGCTCGGCGTCACGGCGCTGATCGGCATCGTCGAGGACTCCGACGCGGACACCGACGACGTGCTGGAGTCGTTCCGCCGCATCCCCGAGATCGAGTCCTGCTACTTCATGGCCGGTGTCGAGTCGTTCCTGCTCAAGGCGCGGGTCGGCACGATCGCCGAGCTGGAGCAGCTGATCGTCCGGCTGAACCGGACAGCGGGCGTGGCGTCCACCCGTACCAGCATCGCGCTGTCGACCAAGTGGGAGAACCGCCCGCAGCCGCTGGAACTCCCCACCACCTGACGCCTCTGGCCCCGGGGCGGGGGTTGCGGTTACCGTGCGCCGATGACGAGCTCGGAGCGAGGTGCCGCGGTGGTGACCGGCGCGGCCGGTGGGCTGGGCCGGGCGATCGCCGCCGCGCTGCACGCCGACGGTTGGAACGTGCTGCTCACCGACGTCGACGCCGGGGCCGCGCAGACCGCCGCCGCGCCGCTCGGTGGCTGGTCCCGCGCGCTCGACGTACGAGACGAATCCGCCTGCGCGGACGTCGCCGCCGAGGCGGCGGCCGCGCCCGGCGGCCTGGGACTGTGGGTGAACAACGCCGGCATCCTGGTCACCGGCCCGTCCTGGGAGCACGACGCCGCACGCCGCCGCTCGGTGGTCGAGGTGAACGCGCTCGGCGCGATGAACGGCACGCTCGCCGCCGTCGCGGTGATGCGCGAACAGGGCCGCGGCCACGTGCTCAACGTCGTCTCGCTGGCCGGGCTGATCGCCGCGCCCGGCGAGACGGTGTACGCGGCCAGCAAGCACGCCCTGCTCGCGTTCAGCCTCGGCACGTTGAGCGACCTGCGGATGGCCGGCGTCCGGGGCGTACACGTGTCGTGCCTGTGCCCGGACGGGATCTGGACGCCGATGCTGCACGACAAGCTGGACGACCCGGGTGCGCTGGCGTCGTTCACCGGCGCGCTGCTGACGCCGGAGCGGGTGGCCGCGCGGGCCGTCCGGCTGGCCCGCCGGCCCCGGCCGGTGGTCAGCCTGCCGCGCTGGCGCGGCGCGCAGGTACGGCTGCTCGACGCCTTCCCCCGCCTCGCCCTGGCCCTCACGCCGGTGATCCGGGCCACCGGCCGGGCCGGTCAGCGGCGGCAGGCCCGCCGGGTCCGGGGAAACCCGAGCCCACCTCGCTTGTAACGTTGCCGACGTGACTCATCTCGACCGGTGCGACGAGGCCAGCCGGCGCTGGGTGACCGAGGCGATCGCCGCTGTCGAGGCGGACGCCAACCGCTCCGCCGACACCCACCTGCTGCCCTTCCCGCTGCCCCGGGACTGGGGGATCGACCTCTACCTCAAGGACGAGTCGGTGCACCCCACCGGTTCGCTCAAGCACCGGCTGGCGCGCTCGCTGTTCCTCTACGGGCTCTGCAACGGCTGGATCGGCCCGGACACCACTATCGTCGAGGCGTCGTCCGGCTCGACGGCGGTCTCCGAGGCGTACTTCGCCCGGATGCTCGGACTGCCGTTCATCGCGGTCATGCCCGCCTCCACCTCGCCGGAGAAGATCGCTCAGATCGAGTTCCAGGGCGGGCGCTGCCACCTCGTCCAGGACCCGGCGAAGGTGGTGGTGGAGGCGCGCTGGCTCGCCGAGGACACCGGCGGCCGGTTCATGGACCAGTTCACGTACGCCGAGCGGGCCACCGACTGGCGGGGCAACAACAACATCGCCGAGTCGATCTACGCCCAGCTCGCGCTGGAGCGCCACCCGGTGCCCGCCTGGATCGTCGTCGGCGCCGGCACCGGCGGCACCAGCGCCACCATCGGCCGCTACGCCCGCTACCGCCGGCTGCCCACCAAACTCTGCGTGGTGGACCCGGAGAACTCCGCGTTCTACCCCGCCTGGCAGGCCGGTGACTGGTCGGTGTGCACCGACCGTGGCTCGCGGATCGAGGGCATCGGGCGGCCCACCGTCGAGGCGTCCTTCCTGCCCGGCGTGGTGGACCGGATGGTCCAGGTGCCGGACGCCGCGTCGCTCGCCGCGATGCGGGCCGGCTCGGCGGTGCTCGGCCGCCGCGTGGGCGGCTCCACCGGCACCAACCTGTGGGGCGCGTTCGGGCTGATCGCCCAGATGCTGGCGGACGGACGTACCGGCTCGGTGGTCACGCTGATCTGCGACCCGGGCGACCGGTACAGCGACACCTACTACTCCGACGAGTGGGTGGCCGCGCAGGGCCTCGACCTCGCCCCGCACCTGGCCACCATCAATCGGTTCCTGACCGACGGCGCCTGGCCCGCCTGAGCGGGCCGGTCAGCGCGGGTCGACCCGCTCGGCCAGCCCTGGATAGCGCACCACGAAACCCTCCGGGTCGACTTCCAGGTCGGCCGTGAACGTGCCGCTGGCGTACCGGACCCGGCCCGGGCCGAGCGAGGTGTAGACCTGCTCGGCCGGGATCACGGCCAGGCCGGGCAGCAGCACCCAGGCCACAGTCACCGCCGTCGCCATGTCGGCGGGCAGCCGCCCCAGCCCGATCCGCCGGATCGGCAGCGTGTTCGTCAGCGGGGACCCGCCCAGGTCGATGTCGAGCGCGTCGTCCAGCCGGCCCGGGTCGTCAGTGCCCGGCAGCCCTGCCGGTGGGTACCCGGCCGCGCTCAGCGCCGCGTCCAGGTCACCCTCCTCGCCGGTACGCACGCGCCAGCCGTCCTGACCCCGCTCCAGGCGTACGCTCCGCGACCAGCCGGCGCCCTCGGCCTCGACCTCCAGCCGGCTCGTCGACCAGTCGGGCGCGAGCGCCAGGCGGTAACGGCAGGTGTACGGGATCGGGTCCACGGCGAGTGCCACGCCCTGCGCGGTCAGCCCCTGCCCGCCGTCGAGCACGACGTGCTCGCAGCCGGCGGTGTCGGTCCGGGCCCAGAAGAGCGACTTCGGCATGGTCCGGACGTTACGCGACCGGGCGGCCAGCGGCAGCGGATGCGCGAACGCCGCCGCCGAGCAGATGCTCGGCGGCGGCGTCGTGGGGTGCGCTCAGATCAGTGGGTACGTGCCGGCGGGCGCCCGCCGAAGCCGCGCCGGTCGTCCCGGCCCCGCCCCTCGGCCCGGAAACCGCCGCTCCGGCGCTCGGCCGGGCGCGCGTCGCCCCGGTCACCGAAACGCCGCTCGGCGTGCGGGCGGTCCTCCTGGCGACGGTCGCCGAAGCCGCGCGAACCGCCGGGCCGGTCGTCGTTCCGCCGCTCGTCGCGGTCGTACCCGCCCCCGGTCGCCGGCCGGTGCCGGTCCCCGAACGGACGGTCGGCGCGCTCGCCGAAACGCCTGTCGTCGCCGCGCTGGCCGCCGAAGCGGTCGCTGCGCTGGCTGCGGTCGTCGGACCGCTGCTCGCCGAAGCGCTCGCCGCGGTCGCCGAAGCTCCGGTCGTCGCGCCGCTCCGGCCGCCCGAACCGGCGGTCACCGCCGCGGTCCGCGGGCCGGTCGCCTGCGGGCCGGTCGCCGTAGCGGCGCTCGCCCCGGCCGTCACGGTCGCCGAACCGGCGCTCGCCACGGTCGGAGAAGCCGCCCCGGCCGCCCCGGTCGAAGCCCCGGCCGTCGCGGTCGCCGAAGCGGCGCGGGCCGCCGCGTCGCGGCTCCGGCTCGTCCCGCACCGGTACGCCGCTGGGCTCGCGCGCGCCGGTCAGCTCGGCCAGCGCCTCGTCGCCCGCCCGGACCCGGGTCTCGGCCGGCTCGACGCCCGCCTTCTCCATCATGGCCAGTGTGGTGCGGCGCTGCTTGGGCAGCACCAGGGTCGCCACCGCGCCCGACTCGCCGGCCCGTGCGGTACGGCCGGCCCGGTGCAGGTAGTCCTTCGGGTCCTTCGGCGGGTCCACGTGCAGCACCAGCGAGACGCCGTCGACGTGGATGCCCCGGGCCGCCACGTCGGTCGCGACCAGCACGGGCGTGCGGCCCTCGCGGAACTCGGCGAGCGTCTTGGTGCGCATGCGCTGCGTCTTGCCGCCGTGCAGCCCACCGGCCCGCACACCGACGGCGGCGAGCTGCTCGACCAGCCGGTCCACGCCGAGCTGCGTACGGGCGAACAGCATGGTGCGGCCCTCACGGGCGGCGATGGACGCCGCGACCGCGAACTTGTCGTGCGGCGGGATCAGCAGCATGTGGTGATCCATGGTGGACACGGCGGCGGTGGCCGGTGCGGTCGAGTGGGTGACCGGGTCGGTCATGAACCGCTTGACGAGCGAGTCGACGTCGTTGTCCAGAGTGGCCGAGAACAGCAGGCGCTGCGCGTCCGCCGGGGTCTTCGCCAGAAGCTTGGTGACCTCGGGCAGGAAGCCCATGTCGGCCATCTGGTCGGCCTCGTCCAGAACGGTGATCTCGACGTCGTCGAGCCGGCAGACGCCGCGCTCGATCAGGTCGCCGAGCCGTCCCGGCGTCGCCACGACGATCTCCACGCCCCGGCGCAGCGCGTCGATCTGCCGGTCGTACGGCACGCCGCCGACAGCGGTCTTCAGGAACACGCCCACCGACTTGCCGAGCGGTACCAGCGCGTCGTTGACCTGCATGGCCAGTTCGCGGGTGGGGACCAGGACGAGGGCGCGGGGGTGCAGCGGCCGGGCCCGGTTGCGGTCGGCGAGCCGGGCGATCACCGGCAGGCCGAAGGCGAGCGTCTTGCCGGAGCCGGTCTGGCCCCGGCCGAGTACGTCGCGTCCCGTGAGCGAGTCGGGCAGGGTGGCCCGCTGGATCTCGAACGGGGTGGTGATGCCCTGCCGGGCGAGCGCCTCGACGAGCTGCCGGGGCAGGCCGAGCGACGCGAAGTCGACGGCGTCGGAGTTCGGGTCGACGGACGGGGACGTGCTGGATTCAGCGAACGTGGTCAAGAAATGCCTCTCGAGCGGGGCGCATCTTCGCGATGGCCCGCCGCGGCCTGTCACGCCGCCGAATCACCAGCAAGATCGCCCATGGGCGCACACTCTGGGCGCGCCGGGTCAGTAATCAGAGACAAGTGTACGGCGCATCGCCGACTCCGCCAGGGCAACGCGATGCCGTAGTGGGCGGGCTCACCCCTGTCACTCGATCAGCATCGTCCCGGTCAGGCCGCTGAGCGCGTCGTTGGCCAGGAAGACCACGAGCAGGCTGATCGCGATGAGCATGGTCAGCGCGACCGCCAGCACGATGATCACCTTGGTGTTGCCGCCCCGGGCGGCCGGGCTGTCCTCGGACCAGCCCTGAGCCAGGATGTGCCCGGTCAGCGATCCGGAGTTCTCCAGCGGGTTGCCCTGCGGGAACGACACGGTGGCGAAACCCGGGCCGTCCGTCCCGCCGCCGTACGTGGTGCCGGCGAGGTCCGTGCTGCCGGGCTGCTGACGTACCGGACGGGTCGCGTCGGCGTCGCGGGGCGGCGTGGCCGGCGGCGGCCAGGTCGGCAGCGCTGGCGCCGGCACCGCGGGCGGCGGCGGGGCGGACACGGGCGCGGCCGCCCACGCCGGACGCGGCTCGGCGGAGCGCGCCGGAGTGCCGGGCCCGGACAGCGGGCCTGGCGCGGACGGGAAGGGCGTGGTGGGCGCGGGCGGCGGCACCGCCGAGCCGGCCGACGGCGTGGCGAACGACGGCGGGCTCACAGTGGCCGACGGCGGCGCGAACGACGACGGGCCCGCGGTGGCCGGCGGCGCGGGGAACAGCGGCGCGGGCAGCGGGTTCGCCGCGGCGGTCATCGCCGGTGGCGGCGGGAACGGGGGCGCGGGCATCGGACCCGGTGGGGGCGGCGGCGGGGGCACCGCGGGTCCGGGCGGCGGCACCGGCGGCCCGGGCACCGGCGGAACCGGCCCCGGTGGGGTGGGTGCCGGTGCGGGCGGCGCGGGCACGGGTGGCGTCGGCCGGAACGGCGGCTCCGGCTCCGGCACCGGCGGCGCGGGCGACGGCGGGGTCGGTCCCGGTACCGGGGTCGGCGCCGGCTCGGGCTCGGGACCGTGCGGGGCAGGGGGCTGCGCGGGCTCCGGCGGCTGGGCGGGCTCCGGCGGCTCCGGGTTCACCGGACCCGCCCGGTAGACAGTCGCGGCGGCGGGAGCGGACACCACCGAGGCGGCGATCTCGTCGGCGGACACCCGGCTCAGGCCGGGTACCGCGGCGCTGGCCCGGGCGTGCCCCACGCCGCCCGGCGCGGCGGGCTTCGCGGACGGCGTGGCACCGAGCCCGGCGGGCTTCGCGGACGGCGTGGCACCGAGCCCGGCGGGCTTCGCGGACGGCGCCGCGTCCGGCTCGGCGGGCTGCTCGTCGGGGGCGGGGGACGCGGTGCCGGAGTCGGCAGGCCCGGCTGCCGGGGTGCCGCCCTGTGAGCCGGTGGAGGTGTTTCCGGCCGCGCTCTCCGACCGGCCCGGCGCGGCGTCGCGGTCCGGCCGGTCGTCCGTCGCGACCGCATCCCCGCTTGCGGCATCCTCGACCGGCGTCTCGCCGCCCGGGGACGCGGGCGTGCCCGGCGGAGTGGACTCGCCAGCCAGAGGCGGAGCGGTCGCGGCAGCCGCGGCAGGCGGAACGGCCGGGGCAGGCGAGTCGGTGGGGGCCGCCGGAGCGGGCGCGGGCACCCGGGCGGAACCGGAGACGCGGGGGGCCGGGATTCCGGCCGCCGGGCCGCCCGGGGAGGGTGCGCTCGTGGCGGCGGGGGCCTCCGGCGTGGCGGCCGGCTCGGGCGTCGCCGGGCGTTCGGCCACGGCGAAGGCGGACCAGGTCGACGGGGGCACTGTCGCGCCGGGAAGACGCCGGTCCAGCGGCGGCGCGGCGTCGGCCGGGGCGCCCGCGCGGTACGTGGTGGGGCTGGACGGCGGTGCCGGCGGCTCGTCACCGGCGGGTGGCGGCACGGCCGAAGCGGCGACGGTCACACGTGCCCGCGCGACGGCCACCGGCCCGGGGCGGGACGCTGCCGGGCTGTCGGCGGCGTCGGGCGTCGGTCCCGGGTGGACCTTCTCCGCCGGAACCTCGTGCTCGCCCATCTCGCCCCTCCGCACCCACGCTCGCCCCCGACCGTGGCGCCGGCCGAAAGTGCCTGGATCTCACCGTGCCATATTCCGGCCCGGGAGCACAGCCGGAGTGCGGGTTGGGTCAGTCGGCGCTGCTGCTCGGGCTGGCGGAGGCGCTGCCGGACGTGCTGCGCGATGGGGCGACGCTGCTGCTGCTCGGGGCGGCGCTGGTGCTCGGCGCGGAGCTCTCGCTGTCGCTCGGCTCCGGCTCCGGCTCTTCGGACGGGCTGGGCGGCGTGCTGGGCGTCGGGCTGGACGTCGTCGGATCCGGCGTGGGCGTCGTCGGCCTCGGGGTGGTCGGCGTCGGCTTGGGGGTCGTCGGCGTCGGCTTCGGCGTGGTGGGCGTCGGCTTCGGCGTCGGGGACGACGTCGGCGGGGTGGTCGGCACGGGCGGCGGGGGAGCCGGAGTGGCCGGGGCGGCGACGGCTCCGATCACCCGGGTCGCGGCGTAGAGCCGGGACCAGCGGACCACCGAGATCTTGACGACGTCGCCGGTCCGGGGCGCCTCCACCATCTTGCCGTTGCCGATGTACATGGCGACGTGGTGGATGCTCGTCCAGCTGCTGCTGGAGGCGAAGAAGAGCAGGTCGCCCGGGAGCAGCGCGTTCGGGGAGACGGTGCGGGAGCGGGTGGCGTAGTACTGGTCCTTGGCGACCCGCGGCAGGCCCTTGTAGCCGGCCGCCCGGTAGGAGGCGAGCACCAGGCCGGAGCAGTCGAACCGGTCCGGGCCCTCGGCGGCCCAGAGGTACGGGTCGCCGAGCTGGGCGAGGGCGTAGCGGACCGCGGCGAGCGCCTTGGGGTCCGCCGCCAAGCCGTCGATGCTCTGGTTGACGACGTACGAGCTGCCGAGCTGCTGCTCGGCGGCGTCGGCCAGGCGCTCGATCTCGAGCAGCTTGGCGGCGTTCTCCTTGCGCAGCGCGACAAGTGTCGTCTCCTGCTTGCGCAGGTCGGTCTCGGCGCGGGTGAACTCGGCGGCCTTCTCGGTCGCCCGGCGCTGGGCCGACTCGTGCGCCTCCCGGGCGATCCGCTCGGCGTTCGTGGCGCGGAGGAGTTCGCCGGTCACCGACGTGGTGGCGCCCTCGGCCTTGTCGCCCCGGGTGATGCGCTGGAGGTTGGCGAAGTCACGCAGGCTGGCGCCGAACTCGCCGGGCGGCAGCGCCGCGTCGGCCTTGACCGCGTCGGCGGCGGCGCTCTTGGCGTTCTCCTGGGCCCGGGTGAGCGCGTCCTGGGCCTCCTTGAGCCGGGCGGCGGACTGGGTCAGCTCGGCCTGTGCGGCGTCCCGCTCGCCCTTGATCCGCAGCATTTCCTCGCCGAGCAGCCCGACCTGGGCGTCGAGCTGGTTGATCTGCGCGATCAGCGGGCCGTCGGCGGGGTTGGTGACGCCGGTGGTGCCGCCCGGCAATCCCGGGACGGTGACTCCGGGCAGGCCCGGAACGGTGCCGGGCAGGCCGGGGACGGTGCCGGGCAGGCCGGGGACGCTGCCGGGCAGTTGCAGGGGGCCGGTGACCTGGGGTCGGGAGCCGGTGCTGGGCACGGTGTCGGGCAGCGGGTCGGCCCAGGCCGGGGTGGCGAGCGCCGCCGCCGCCACCGCACCGAGGAGCGCGGACCAGAGGGCCGGGCGCAGAACCGGTGAGATCACCGGCTGCCGGCCTCGTCGCCGTCGGGCCTTGGTGCTGTCGGACATTCCGCTCCCCGTCCGGTCTGGTGCCCGCCACGCGAGGTGGGGCGTGTCAGGACAGGACGGCACTGGTGTGTGTTCCGCCCCACCCTGTCTTACCTCACCGTCGCAGCGATGTCGATGTGCGGAGAGTGACGGCGGGTGAACTGGCTCGACCACGTCGGCGGCAGGTCGGACCCGCGACGTACGCTCGATCGGGAACCCAGGGGGAAGGACGTGGCTTTCGGATGGACGCCGGACTCAAGCGCGAACTCGAAGCGAAGGTGTACGCCGGGGAGCGGCTGACCCGCGAGGACGGCATCGCCCTCTACGACAGCGACGACCTGACCTGGCTGGGCCGGCTGGCCCACCACAGGCGTACCGAGCTCAACGGCGACCGGGTGATGTTCAACGTCAACCGGCACCTGAACCTGACGAACGTCTGCTCGGCGTCGTGCGCGTACTGCTCGTTCCAGCGCAAGCCGGGCGAGAAGGACGCGTACACGATGCGCATCGACGAGGCGGTCCGGAAGGCCAAGGAGATGGAGGACGAGCAGCTCACCGAGCTGCACATCGTCAACGGCCTGCACCCGACGCTGCCCTGGCGCTACTACCCGAAGGTGCTGCGGGAGCTGAAGGCCGCGCTGCCGAACGTCAACCTCAAGGCGTTCACCGCCACCGAGGTGCAGTGGTTCGAGAAGATCAGCGGGCTCACCGCCGACGCGATCCTCGACGAGCTGATGGACGCCGGTCTGGAGTCGCTGACCGGCGGCGGCGCGGAGATCTTCGACTGGGAGATCCGCCAGCACATCGTCGACCACAACTGCCACTGGGAGGACTGGTCGCGCATCCACCGGCTGGCCCACTCCAAGGGCATGAAGACGCCCTCGACCATGCTCTACGGCCACATCGAGGAGCCCCGGCACCGGGTCGACCACGTGCTGCGGCTGCGCGAGCTGCAGGACGAGACCGGCGGCTTCCAGGTCTTCATCCCGCTGCGCTACCAGCACGACTTCGTCGACTCGGCGGACGGCAAGATCCGTAACCGGATCCAGGCCCGGACCACGATGGCCTCGCCGGCCGAGTCGCTGAAGACGTTCGCGGTCTCCCGGCTGCTGTTCGACAACGTGCCGCACGTCAAGTGCTTCTGGGTCATGCACGGCCTGTCGGTGGCGCAGCTCTCGCTGAACTTCGGCGTCGACGACCTGGACGGCTCGGTCGTGGAATACAAGATCACCCACGACGCCGACTCGTACGGCACGCCGAACACCATGCACCGCGACGACCTGCTGCACATGATCTGGGACGCGGGTTTCCGCCCGGTCGAGCGGAACACCCGCTACGAGATCGTGCGCGAGTACGACGCGCCCCCGTCGATGGCGGAGCGCCGGTCCGAGCCGCAGCAGGTCTGGGCCTGACCTGGCGATGAGCGGCGAGGAACAGCAGCGCGCCTTCCCCCGGCGTGACGCCGAGGGGCGCATCCTGACCCTCGGCGACCTGCTCGGCGTGAGCCTCGCCGGCCTGGTCATCGGGGTGCTGGCGTTGCTGGTCTTCGAATGGGCGTTCGCCATGGTGGGCGACAGCGGCTTCGGGGGCACGAACGGCTGGCTGGCGGTGATCCTGCCGCTCTGGTTGTTCTGGGACGAGTTCCGGGCCTGGGAGTTCGGTGCCGCCCGGGTGGTGGCCGCGCTGGTCGGCATCGCGCTCGGCGTACTCGCCGGGCTGCTGGCCGCCGGGCTGGCCTCGGGGCTGCCCGCGCTGTTCACGGGAGCGTTGGCCGCGGCGGTGTTCACCGTGGTCTACGCGGTCGTCTGGTTTCATGGCGTGCACTGGCTGGCCCGGCGTACGGGCTGAGGCGCGAAGAGAGTGGGAATGCGGGAATGAGCGCGGCGCTCAAGTACACGCTGGGCCGGATCGGGCTGTTCGTCGTCGTGCTGGCGGCCCTCTGGTTCGTCGACATGAACATGTTCCTGCGGCTGATGCTGGCGTTGATCTTCTCCGCCACGCTGTCGTTCTTCCTGCTCAAGGGCCTGCGGGACCAGATGGCCGGGGAGATGGCGGAGGCGGCGGAGCGGCGTCGCGTGGAGAAGGAACGGCTGCGCTCCGCGCTCGCCGGTGAGGACCAGGCCGAGCCGGACGGCGAACGCCGCGACAGCTGAGCGGACCGGCGGGGGCCCGGCGCGCGACGTCGCGCCGGGCCCTTCGCGGTTCACCGGATGGTCGAGCCGCTCACCAGTTGGTCGAGCCCGGGACGACCGGCCACGGCCGGTCGACCGGCTTGATCAGGTACGCGATGCCGCCGGAGCCGGAGGCCACTGTGCCGTTCGCCCGGTAGCGCTTGGTGCGCAGCCAGATCTGCTCGAACTGCTCCCGCTCGTAGACGTTGCGCACCGCCTCGTTCGAGGAGGACGCGGGGTCGTTGACGATCACGTCGCCCTCGGCGGTGAAGCCGACGATCACGAACAGGTGCCCGGCGGTGCCGTAGTTGGCCCCGTCGAGTTCGCTGGCGAGGAACGACTGCGAGGTCACCACCGGGATGCCGGCCTTGATGAACCGTTCCGCCTCGTCCAGCGAGTGCAGCCGGGTGACCCGGCCCTCCAGGCCGGGGAAGCTCGCCGCGTACGCGGTGTTGAACGGCCAGTTGCCGGCGCCGTCGTACTCGTAGTCGTAGGTCATCCGGGCGGCGTGGTCGACAGTCGGGTCGGGGTAGGCGGGGTCGACCCAGGAGGTGTCCTCGGCCGAGGGCTTGCGGCCCCAGTACTCGACCACCATCTCCGTCGAGGTGGGGGAGCACCACGCCTCGCCGCCGCCGTTGTACTCGGGGTACTCGCCGATGTGGACGTTCTGCGAGTAGCGCGGCACGGCCAGCTCGGTGCCCCAGGCGATGCCGCCCCGGCTCGGGGTGACGGTGAACCGGTCGGGCACGTTCGACGCCATCGCGCCGAGCATTCGGACCTGCGGCGCGGCGGCCTGGCCGGGGGCGCGGTAGAGCGTCAGCCGCAGCTGGTACGAGCGCAGCAGCACCCCGGCGTCGGCGTCGTCGATCGAGAACGTGTCGGTCCAGATGCTCGACCAGGGGTCGCCCTGGCCGTCCAGCGTGGACCGCTTGATGTCCTGGTCGCCGGAGGCCCAGCGGCCCATGACGAACCACGGGGTCTGCGCCCCGGTGTTGTACGTGCCGTGTAGCTCGACCTGGATCCAGGTGCCGGCCGGGGTGGCGGCGTTCCAGGACGCGACAAGCTCGGTGGCGTCGAACCCGATCCGCCGCTCGGGCGAGGTCCAGGTGGCGTACTCCCAGGTGCGGGTCGTGCCGGTGTGCTCGTCGGTGAACTCGGTGGTGCCCGCCGGGCGGTCGATGGTCAGCGCGGGGTGACGACCCGGCACGGCGCGGGTGCCCTGGTGGGAGCCGCTGTGCCAGTCGGGGAAGCGGGAAAACTCCTGGAACGTGATCTGTTCGTCGTGCGTGACGCCCGGCCGCGGGGCTTGTGCCTGGGCCGGTGCGGTGGTGCCGAGGAGGGTGAGCGCGGTGAGGCCGGCGAGGGCGGCCGCGCGCATGGGTCTTCCGAACATGGCAGCTCCACGGGGAGACGGCATCGTTGCCGTTCACTGTCGCGCCTGGCGGGAAGTTTCGCCAGATGTTCAGGCATGGAAAATCATTGCCGAAGTGACGATCAGGTCGGGATGGCCAAAGAGAAAGACAGATATTGATATGACCATGTGTCTCCTGGTGGAGTGTGCGGACAACGGGAGCTCTCCCGTACCCCCAGGAGGTTGTCCATGGCCTTCCGCACCTCTCCGTTCCGCCGCCGGCTGGCGCTCGCCGCCGCCATCGGCCTGACCATCGTCAGCGCGGCCGCCGCGCCCGCCGTCGCCCGGCCCGCGCCGGAAGGCTCCGGCGAGCCGGCCACCGTCGCGTACCGGGTGCTCGGCCCACGCACCGCCGCGGACCGCACCGCGGTCGCCGGCACCGGCGCCGCCATCGACTACTCCGAACACGGTGTGTTGCACGTCACGGCCACCAAGGCCGAGGCGAACGCGATCACCCGGCTCGGGTTCCGGCTCGAGAAGGACGTCGTGCCGGAGCACAACCACGCCGACGGGGACATGACCGCGAACGCGTTCCCGTCCGCCGACTCGAACTACCACGACTACGCCGAACTGACCACTGTGGTGAACAAGGTGGTCGCCGACCACCCGACGATCGCCCGCAAGCTGAGCATCGGCACGTCGTACCAGGGCCGGGACCTGATGGCCGTGAAGATCTCCGACAACGTCGCCACCGACGAGGCGGAGCCGGAAATCCTGTTCAACGCCCAGCAGCACGCCCGCGAGCACCTGACCGTCGAGATGGCGATCTACCTGCTCAACCTCTTCACCGACAACTACGGCAGCGACTCCCGGATCACGAACATCGTCAACTCCCGGGAGATCTGGATCGTCCCCACCGTCAACCCGGACGGCAGCGAGTACGACATCGCCACCGGCTCCTACCGCTCCTGGCGCAAGAACCGGCAGCCCAACAGCGGCTCGACCGCCATCGGCACCGACCTGAACCGCAACTGGGGCTACCAGTGGGGCTGCTGCGGCGGCTCGTCCAGCTCGAAGTCGTCGGACACCTACCGGGGCCCGTCCGCGTTCTCCGCGCCGGAGACCGCGGCGCTGCGCAACTTCGTCAACAGCCGGGTCGTCGGCGGGGTGCAGCAGATCAAGGCCAACATCGACTTCCACACGTACTCGCAGCTGGTGCTCTGGCCGTACGGCTACACGTACAGCAACACCGCCACCGGCATGACCGCCGACCAGTACAACACCTTCGCCACCATCGGCCAGCAGATGGCGGCGACGAACAACTACACCCCGGAACAGTCGAGCGACCTCTACATCGCCGACGGCACCAGCATCGACTGGATGTGGGGAGCCCACAAGATCTGGGCGTACACCTTCGAGATGTACCCCGGCTCGGCCTCGGGCGGCGGCTTCTACCCGCCGGACGAGGTGATCCCGGCGCAGACCTCGCGCAACCGCAGCGCGGTGCTGCTGCTGGCCGAGTACGCCGACTGCCCGTACCGGGCGATCGGGAAGCAGAGCCAGTACTGCTGACCTCACCACCGGGTGGGAACCCCGGTTCCACCCCCGCCGGGGTTCCCACCCACCCCCACCGTCCGGACGATCTCCGCTGGTCGTGCGCTACCGTGGCACCGACCGTGCCACAGCGAAGCCGGTGCGAAACCGGCGCTGTCCCGCAACTGTGATGCCCCGTACGCGCGGCGTCGGCCTCCCGCCGGCGCCGACGGACGTGGGACGAGCCAGGTCGCCTGCGGCCCGGTCGCGACACGCGCTCTCGAGGAAGGGCGCCTCGCGGGCGGGCCTTTTCTCCTGTCGGCGAAGCACCACACTCCTCGACCGACAGGAGGCTTCATGTCCAGACGTACCCCCCGGCTCTTCGCCACCGCGCTCGCGGCCGGCGTGCTGCTCCTCGGCGGCTGCGCCGAGAAGACCTCGACCGACACCCCCGCCGCCGGCGCCTCCGGCGGTGCCTTCCCGGCCACCGTCGGCAAGCTGACGCTGGAGAAACGGCCCGAGAAGATCGTCTCGCTCTCGCCGACCTCGACCGAGATGCTCTTCGCCATCGGCGCCGGCAAGCAGGTCACCGCCGTCGACGACCAGTCGAACTACCCGGCCGAGGCACCCCGCACCGACCTGTCCGGCTACCAGCCGAACGCCGAGGCGGTCGCCTCCCGCAACCCCGACCTGGTGGTGATCTCGGACAACCTCAACAAGATCGCCGACCAGCTCGTCGCGCTGAAGATCCCGGTCCTGCAGATCCCCGCCGCGGCCACGCTCGACGACACGTACCGGCAGCTCACCGACCTGGGCACACTCACCGGCCACCGGTCCGAGGCCGAGGCCGTGGTGCAGAAGATGAAGGACGACATCACCGCGCTGACCAAGGACCTGCCCAAGCGCACCGAGAAGCTGACCTACTTCCACGAGCTGGGCCCGGAGCTGTACACCGCGACCAGCAAGACCTTCATCGGCACCATCTACGCGCTCGCCGGGCTGGAGAACATCGCCGACCCGTCCGACGCCGACGGGAAGAACGGCGGCTACCCGCAGCTCTCCCAGGAGATCATCGTCAAGGCGAACCCCGACTTCGTCTTCCTGTCCGACACCAAGTGCTGCAAGCAGAGCGCCGACACGGTGAAGGCGCGCAGCGGGTGGGCCGGCATCAACGCGGTGAAGAACAACCAGATCGTGGGGCTGGACGACGACATCGCCTCGCGCTGGGGCCCGCGCGTGGTCGACCTGCTGAAGGTCATCGTCGACGCCACCGCCAAGGTCCCGGCCTGACCGTGGCCCTACGACAGGCGGACTCCGCCCCGAACCCGGCCGGAACGCCTCGGGCGTCCCGGCCGGGCATCCGGCCGCTGTCCCGCCCCGGGCGGCGCGGGGCGCCCGGCGCGGGCGGCGCCCCGGTCCGGCCGGCCGGACTGCGCAAGCGCTGGCTGCTCGCCGGAGTCGTGGCGGTGCTCGTCGCGCTGGTGGCCGGCGTCTCGCTCGGCCCGGTCAGCCTGCCGCCCGGCAGCGTCGCCGCCGAACTGCTCAACCTGCTACCCGGGGTACGCCTGGACAGCGGGCTCACCGAGCGGGAGATCGCGATCATCACCGAGCTGCGGCTGCCCCGGGTCGTGCTCGGGCTCCTCGTCGGCGCGCTCCTCGCCCTGGCCGGCGGCTGCTACCAGGGCGTCTTCCGCAACCCGCTGGCCGACCCGTACCTGCTCGGCGTAGCAGCCGGCGCCGGTTTCGCGGTCACCACGGCGATCGTGCTCGGCGCCGGGGCCGGCGGGGCGCTGACCGGGCTGCCGATCACCATCCCGCTCGCCGCGTTCGTCGGCTCGCTCGGCGCGGTCGTGCTGACGTACCTGCTCGGCGCGGCCGGCGGGCGGGACCGGTCACCGGCCACCCTGATCCTGGCCGGGGTGGCGGTCTCGGCGTTCTTCGGCGCCGGGCAGACGTACCTGCTGCAACAGCACTCCGACAACATCCAGCAGGTCTACTCCTGGCTGCTCGGGCGGCTCGCCACCGCCGGCTGGCACGACGTGTGGCTGGTCCTGCCGTACTTCGTGCTCACCGCCGTTGTGGTGCTGCTGCACCGGCGCGAGCTGGACGTGCTCTCCGTCGGCGACGACGAGGCCACCGGCCTGGGACTGCACCCGCAGCGGTCCCGCTACCTGCTGATCGCCGCCGCGTCGCTCGGTACCGCCGCCGCGGTCTCCGCGTCCGGGCTGATCGGCTTCGTCGGCATCATCGTGCCGCACACCATGCGGCTGCTCTTCGGTTCCAGCCACCGGATCATCCTGCCGCTGTCGATGCTGTTCGGCGGCGCGTTCCTCGCGCTCACCGACGTGGTCGCCCGTACCGCCGCCGCCCCCGCCGAGATCCCGATCGGCGTGGTCACCGCGCTGCTCGGCGGCCCGTTCTTCGTCCTCGTCCTGCGTACCGCCCGCCGGGTGGCGATGTGAACGCCCCCGCCGTGCGCGTCCACGACCTGCGGGTCGCCCTCGGTGGCAACCCGATCCTCGCCGGCGTCGACCTGACGGTCGCCGCCGGTGAGTGGGTCACCGTCATCGGCCCCAACGGCGCCGGCAAGTCGACCCTGTTGCGCGCCGTCGGCGGCCTGCTGACCGGCCCGGGCGAGGTCGCACTCTTCGGTACGCCGATCGGCGCGCTCCGCCGCCGCGAACGAGCCCGGGTGGTGGCCACCGTGGCACAGTCCCCGGTGGTGCCGGCCGGCATGTCGGTCTTCGACTACACGCTGCTCGGGCGCACCCCGTACATCCCGGCGCTGGGCCGCGAGTCCGCCGCCGACCTGGCCGCCGTGCACGAGGTGCTGGACCGGCTCGACCTCGGGCCGTTCGCGCACCGTGAGCTGGCCACGCTCTCCGGCGGCGAGCGGCAGCGCGTCTTCCTGGCCCGGGCGCTGGCCCAGGGCGCCACCCTGCTGCTGCTGGACGAGCCGACGAGCGCGCTGGACATCGGGCACCAGCAGGAGGTGCTGGAACTGGTCGACCAGCTCCGCCGCGCGCACGGCCTGACCGTGCTGGCCACCATGCACGACCTCTCCATCGCCGGCGAGTACGCCGACCGCCTGGTCCTGCTCGCCGACGGCCGGGTGGCCGCGGCTGGCCCGCCCGAGGACGTGCTGACCGAGGACCTGCTGGCCCGCCACTACCGAGCCCACATCCGGGTGATCCCCGGCGACCACGGCCCCTTGGTGGTCCCCGTCCGCCCAACCTGACCCCGCCCCCGCCCCCGCCCTCGCCCCGCCCTCGCCCGCTCCGCCTCGCGCCGCCGATCTTGGACTTTCGGCCCCGACAAAAGGTGCGGATGTCACGCCACGAGGGCCGTAACCGCAAGATCGACGGGGTGGGCGGCCCTGCCCGCCCCGGCGTTCGCCGTCTCAATCCCCGGGTCGGTGTTCCGCCTTACGGGACGGTGCGCAGATCTTGGTACGAATCGGCCCTCCTGGGGGCGGTCCCGTACCAAGATCTCCAAGGCCTCCCATTTCTCCCCCTCGATCTTGGGCTTTCGGCCCCGGCGAAAGGTGCGTATGTGACGTCGCGAGGGCCGCAACTGCAAGATCGACGGGATGGGGAGGCGCGGGGGCGGGGCGGGAGGGTGCGGAGGGCGGGGTCAGCGGAGGGTGGAGATGGAGAAGAGGGCGCCGGACGGGTCGCGCAGGGCGGCGCTGCGGCCGGCCGGGTTGTCGCGCGGCGGGACGAGGATGGTGCCGCCCAGCTCGGCGGCCCGCGCGGCGGCGGCGTCGGCGTCCTCCACCGCGAAGTAGACGGCCCAGTACGCGGGCAGGTCCTCCGGCATCGACTCGGCCCGGGGCACCATGCCGGCGACGATGCGGGCGCCGCAGCGCCACCCGGTGTACGGCACCGGCCCGGCGGGACGCTCCTCCGGGTGCCAGCCGAAGACCAGCGCGTAGAACTCCTTGGCGCTCTCCGGATCGGGGGTGACCAGTTCGTTCCAGCACATCGCGCCGGGTGCGTTGAACAGTTCGGCCCCGCGCATCGCCATCGGCTGCCAGACGCTGAACACGGCGCCCGCCGGGTCGGCGAGGACCGCCATCCGGCCCTGTGTGGAGACGTCGAACGGGGAGACCACCACCTGCCCGCCGGCCGCCTCCACCCGGGTCGCGACCAGGTCGGCGTCGTCGGTCGCCACGTACATCGACCAGACCGGCACCTGGTCCGGCGTGGCGGGCGGACCGGCCCCGGCGACGGCCTTGCCGTCCTTCTGGAAGACGGTGTAACCGCCCGCGTCCGGCTCGGGGGAGATCCGTCCGGTCCAGCCGAACAGCTCGGGGTAGAACTGTCGCGCGTCCTCCAGCCCCGGCGTGGCCAGGTCGGTCCAGCAGGGCGTGCCGGGCTCGACGCCGTTCACGGTGACCCCTCTCGCCGGGGACGGTCCCGCTGGCCCGCCCTGTCGGCATCGTGGCACCGCCGGGTCGGCCGCCGGGCCGGAACCGGACAAAAGGTCAGGTGAAGCGGCGACCCTCGTCCCGCCGGTACGCCCAGCCGGCGGCCGCGGCGAGCACCAGCACCCAGACTCCCAGCATCACCAGCGACAGGGCGCCGGGCCGGAAGTCCGTGGCGGCCGCCCAGATCAGTTCCACGGCGCCCCGGGTCGGCAGGTAGGGGGCGATCGCCTTGATGAAGCCGGGCGCGTCGTCCGGCCCGGAGAGCAGGCCGCCGCCGAACGCCAGCGGGAAGAAGATCACCTGCGCCACCACGATCGCCGCCTTGCTCGGCAGCGCGTAGCCGATCGTCAGGCCGAGCAGCGTGAACGGCACCGAGATCACGGCGACCGCGCCGAGCCCGAGCAGGAACTGCAGCGCGCTGACCCGGGCCTCGGTGGCCACCGCCGCGATCACCACCACCGGGATCATCGACACGTAGGTCAGCACCAGCCCGGCCAGGATCCGCCCGGTCAACCGCGGCGCCGGCCCGGTCGGCAGCGTCCGGGTGTACGGGTTCCAGGGCTGGTCGCGGTCCTCGGCGACGCCCACGCCGTACTGGAAGATGTTGGCGGTCATCACCGCGAACGTGACCATGGCGGCGGTGGCGTAGGTGGCGCCGGCCGGGTCGTCGCCGGCGAACGGCACCACGAAGAAGAGCATCGAGGCGGCGGGGAAGAAGGCGCTGCCCACCACCGCCACCGGCACCCGGATGATCTCCAGGAGGTGGTAGCGGGCGTGGACGAGGGCGAGCGGCACGACGGTCTCCTAGGCGGGGGTGGGCGCGGGCCGGTCGCCGGCCGTGATGGCGAGGAACGCCTCCTCCAGCGAGGTGGGCCGGACCTCCAGGTCGCGGAACGCCACCCCGGCGGTGACCAGGTCACGGACGAGCTGGTCGGCGTCGGTGGTGAGCAGGTGCACCCGCCCGTCGGAGCGTTCGGTGGCGACCACCCCGGGCAGCGTCGGCAGGTCGTCGGCGACCAGGCTGACCCGGCGTACGCCGACGATCCCGCGGATCGCCGCCACCGAGTCGTCGGCCAGCACCCGCCCGTGGCCGATCACCACCACCCGCTGCGCGAGCGCCTCCACCTCTTCCAGGTAGTGGCTGCTCAGCAGCACTGTGCCGCCGTCGGTGTGGAAACCGCGGATCGCGTCCCAGAGCGCGTGCCGCGCCTCCACGTCGAGCCCGGTGGTCGGCTCGTCCAGCACCACCAGCCGGGGACGGCCGACGAACGCCAGCGCCACCGCGAGCCGGCGACGTTGCCCACCGGAGAGGCCGCCGGTCTGCCGGCGTACCTGGTCGGCGAGACCGAACCGGTCGAGCAGCTCGCCCCGGGGCACCGGGTCGGGGAAGTGCGCGGAGACGAAGTCGACCACCTCGCCGACCCGCAGCGTGCCGGGCAGGCCGGTCTCCTGCGGCGTGACGCCGAGCTGCCGCCGGCTCGCCGGGTCGCGCGGGTCGCCGCCGCACAGCTCGACCCGGCCGGTGGTCGGGCGGCGCAGTCCGACCAGCAGGTTGATCAGCGTGCTCTTGCCGGCGCCGTTCGGGCCGAGCAGGCCGACCAGCTCACCGGCCCGGACGGTCAGGTCGACCCGGTCCAGGGCCAGCACGTCGCCGTAGCGGCGGCTGACCTGTTCGGCGCGGGCCAGGATCATCCGGGGCTCCTCGGGCGGCGGAAGGGGTGCACGTGCCTTCCCTGTCTACCGTGCCGGGGCAAACGTCGCCGCCCCCTGTGGAACTGCGCACATCCCCTAGGCTGGTGGCGCCGTCGAGGACGGTGGAAGTTCCGACCGGACACTGGGGAGGGTCCGTGACCAGTCCGAGCAGGAATCTCGAGGTGCAGCCGGAGGCGTTGACGGCGTTTGCCGCCGCCTCCCGGGACCGGGCTGGCCAGTTCCGTGAGCTGCACCGCCTGTTCCGCGACGGCCACGTGGCCCGGCACGCGTTCGGCGTGATGCCGGCGTCGTTCAGCCTCGCCGCCGCCTACGAGCAGCAGTTCGAGGCGTGCCTGGAAGGGCTGGAGGACGGCGCCGAGGTGATGGCGACGATCGCCGAAGGGCTCCGCGACACGGCCGAGGCCTACACCGGCACGGACGTGGCGAACACCGACATGTTCAATCCGGGCGCCTGAGGGGGCGGGATGAGCACCGAGGCGCTGCAGCGCAACAAGACCTACTTCGAACAGATCGTGTCGGGCACGCCCGACCCGTTCAAGCCGCTGTCCAACGCCGTGCTGTGGCCGTTCGAGCAGCTGCTGGAACTGGTCGCCGGCGAGCCGGACGATCTCATGCGGGCGGCCCAGCTCGCGCTGACCACCGGCGACGCGGTCCGGCAGATCGCCGGCGACCAGGTCGCCGACCGGGCCCGGCTGCGCGGCGGCTGGGAGGGCGACGCGGCGGACAAGTTCCACGCCTCGATGGAGTCGATCGAGGAGGCGATGGAGGAGCTGGCCAAGGGGCTGGACGGCACCAAGGAGGTGCTCGTCGACGCCGCGAACGCCGCTGTCGACGCGTTCAACCTGCTGGTCGAGCTGATCCTGGAGTTCCTGCTCTGGTTCCTGACCGAGGTCATCATCGCCGCGGTGGCGGCCGTGCTCAGCGCCGGCGTCAGCCTGGCCGCCACAGTGGTGCGGGTGCTGGCCCGGCTGGCCACCGTGGTGGGTCGCATGGTCAAGATCGTCGCCCGGTTCGCGGAGATCCTCACCAAGCTGGCCACCAAGCTGCAGAAGGTCGCCGAGCTGCTCATGCGCTACCGCAGGGTGGTGCTGGAGCTCCGCGAGGCCAAGAAGGCGTACGGCGTGTTCAAGAAGGCCGGCTACACCAGGGAGGCGGTGCTGTTCAAGGCCAAACGCGCCGCCATCCTGTTCCCGGGCAAGTTCGCCATCAACCAGACGTCACCGGTGAACATCCCCGGTGTCGGCGGCGCCCTGCTGGACACCGGCATGGGCCTGCACGACATCTCCGACGGGCGCAAGGACCGCAACTACCTGGTGGACGGCACGTACCGCGAGGACCTCGGCCCGTACACCAAGGGCGTGCAGAACGTGTTCGACTCGATCGTGAACTGAGAGGCACCCATGACGTTCCCGGCCCTGGACCGGATCGAGGCGCTGGCCCGCAACCTGGACGGGTGGCAGCGCGAACTCGGCGCGCGGATGGCCGAGCTGGAGCAGAGCAACGCCACGGGCGTGAGCGACTCGGGCCTGGTCACCGTGGTGGCCGCCGCCGACGGCAAGATCCTCTCCACAGAGATCAACGCGCGGGCCATGCGGTTCGACTCCTACACGCTGGCCGAGGAGATCACCGCCGCGGCGAACCGGGCGCAGGAGGCCGCCGCCGCCCGGGTACGCGAGATCGTCGGCGAGGTGATGGGCAACGCCCCGGCGGCGGAGCGCCGTACCGACGACGGCTACGGCGACGGCCGATACTGAGCCGATGGACGAGACCAGATACCGCGATCCGATCGACCGGCTCGTCGAGCCGGGCGAGCGCGTGCTGGCCCACGCCAAGGCCGACGTCGGCCAGGGGCTCGCTCCGGCGCCGCCGCCCGAGCCGGAGTCCACCGCCGAACCTGGGCGGCGGACCGTCGGCTCGGTGCTGCTGAACGTCCTCCTGCCGCTTGCCACCTGGGACCGCGGTGACCGGCTGGTCGACCTGATCGGCTGGGGGATCGCCGGCCGTGGCGAGCCCGGCTCGGCCGCCTCCCGACTGCACCGCGCGCTCCGGCCACCACGGCCCGACCTCCAGGTCCGGGAGACGCTGCTCGCGGTCACCGACCGGCGGCTGCTGGTCTGCCGTACCGGAGGGGTCAAGCTTCTCGCCGGGCGCGAGGCCGAGGAACGCGCGCTGGCCGAGACGTCGGTGGCGTGGTCGGCCGCGCGCGCCGAGGTCGCCTCGGCCCGGGTCGGGTGGCACCGCCTCAACCCGAAGCGGCTGCGGATCACCTTCACCGACGGCTCCTGGCTGTCGTTCACAGTGCCGATCGCCGAGTCCGGACGTCCGCTGCGCGAGGTCGCCGCCGCACTGACCGGCTGACCGCGCCGGGCTGCCCGGGTCAGGCGGCCAGCGGCGCGGGCAGCGGCTCGCGGTGCAGCACGGCCAGTCGGGAGACCGCCCGGGTCAGCACCACGTAGAGGCGGTGCAGCCCACGCGGCTCGGCGGCCACGATCGCGGCCGGCTCGACGACCACCACGTGGTCGTACTCCAGGCCCTTGACCAGCGTCGCCGGGACCACAGTGACGCGCGCGGCGGCCTCGACGTCGTCGGCGGTCGCGGTCTCGACGCCCGCGTCGGCGAGCGCCGCGCGCAGCCGGTCCACCGCGTCGTCGGCGGCGATCACACCGACCGAGCCGTCGTGGGCGAGCGCCGCCCGCACCTCGGCCACCGTCGCGGCCGTCAGGTCCTCGGCGGTACGCACGTCGAGCGCGCCGTCGTGGCGAAGCGACCGGGCCGCCGGTACGTCGACGGCGAGCGCCGGCAGCAGCCGGTTCGCGAACGCCACCACGGCGGCCGGCACCCGGAAACCCACACTCAGCGGCACCACTGCGGCGTCCGGCTTGCCCAGGTGGGCCAGGGACTCCCGCCAGTCGGTCGCCGCCCACGGCGCGGTGCCCTGGGCGAGGTCCCCGAGAAGCGTGATCGAGCCGTGCTCGCTGCGCCGGGCGATGGCGCGGCACTGCATCGGGGAGAGGTCCTGCGCCTCGTCGACCACCACGTGCCCGAAGCCGGCGGGCCGTTCGAGCAGCCCGGCCACCTCGTCGACGAGCACCGCGTCGGCGGCGGTCCACCGGGTCGCCTTCGCGGTACGCGCGATCTTGCCGGAGCGGAACAGCTCCTGCTCCTCGGGCGTGAGCAGGCCGTCCGCGGCCGCGGCGAGCGCGGCGGCGTCGGTGCGCAGCCGGTGCAGCAGGCCGTCCGGGGTGAGCGCCGGCCAGACCGCGTCGAGCAGGTCGGTGACCGGCTTGATCCGGCTCATCCGGCGCAGCCAGGCGTCGCTCGGCGACTCCGCCCGGCGCGCCTCGGCCTGACGTTGCAGCAGCGCCACGATCCGGGCCCGCACCCGCTCCCGCCCGGTGGCATACGGCAGCCCTTCCGCCCGGGTCTCGGTGACCAGCCGGTGCAGCGGGTCGAGCCCGATCCGCCACCGGTACGAGCCGTCCGAGACCATGATCGGCTCGGTGGGCGTACCGATGTGGGCCTCGACGGCCCGGCGCAGGACCTCGGCCATCCGGACGTCGTGCTTGAGCGCGGCGGCGGCCGGGTCGTCGACCGCGCGGACCGGGACCCGCGTGACCAGGTCCTCCACGGTGGCCTGTTCGACCTCGACCTCGCCGAGCGCCGGCAGCACCGCCGCGATGTAGGACAGGAACGCCCGGTTCGGCCCGACGATGAGCACGCCCGAGCGGCGCAGCCGTTCCCGGTGCAGGTAGAGCAGGTACGCGGCGCGGTGCAGTCCGACCGCCGTCTTCCCGGTGCCCGGCGCGCCCTGGACGCAAATCGAGTCGGCCAGATCGGCCCGGACCAGTTCGTCCTGCTCCGGCTGAATGGTGGCGACGATGTCGCGCATCGGGCCGACACGGGGGCGCTCGATCTCGGCGGTGAGGATGCGGCTGGCCGTGCCGAGTTCCTCGCCCCGGTCCAGGTGCTCGTCCTCGAAGCTGGTCAGCACGCCCGTGCTGAACCCGAACCGGCGGCGTACCGCGACGCCCTGCGGGTCACGCGCGCTGGCCCGGTAGAACGACCGGGAGACCGGCGCCCGCCAGTCCAGCACCAGCGGCTCGCCCAGCTCGTCGGTGATGTGCCGCCGCCCGACGTGGTACTCCCGCCCGGCGTGGTCCGGGTCCGTCTCCCCGAAGTCGAGGCGGCCGAAGAACAGCGGCGTGGTGGGATCGTCGGCCAGCTCCTTGACCCGCCGGGCCATGTGCCGGCCGAGCTGCTCGGCGGTGTACGAGTCGCCGGCCACCTTGTCGCCGGTGGCGAAGAGCGCTTCGGCGCGCTCCCGCATCCGGGTCAGCGCGGCGCGGGAGGCGGTGAGGTGGGCGCGCTCGGCGGCCAGTTCGGCGTCGAGACTGGCGGTGGCGTCAACTTCGGTTGCGGGCACTGTGAACTCCGGTGGCTCAACTGAGGCTCGCTCGCGTGTCCGGGGCGGTTGGCCTGCTCCCGGCGCGGGGACGTCCGCTGCGGTGCATGCTCACCGCGGCCGTCGGGCGGCCATCCACGCTACGGCCATCCAGCGGCCAGCACCACCGATTTTCCCACCCGTAGCGATCTTGGTACGCGGCCGCCCTCAGAGGGGCGGTTCCGTACCAAGACCTGGCCGGTGGCGGGCTGCACCTCGCGTCCGTGGGCGCGGGATCATTGAGGCATGACCGAGGCGCGGCCCGAGCAGCGCCGGGTGACGATCAGCGACCCGCAGGTGATGCGGGCGCTGGCTCACCCGGCCCGTATGGCGATCATGGAACATCTCGGCACGCTGGAGGGCGGTGCGACGGCCACCGAGTGCGCCGAGATCGCCGGGCTGTCGCCGAGCGCGACCAGCTACCACCTGCGTGAGCTGGCGAAGTTCGGGCTGATCCGGCAGGCGCCCGGCCGGGGTGACGCGCGGGAGCGGGTGTGGCAGGCGGTGAATCCGTCGTTCCACGTCGAGGTGGGGCCCGATGCCGACCCGGAGGCGCGTGCGGCCGAGGCGGCCCTGGTCGAGGCGCATCTGGTCCGCGACGCGCAGCGCGTCCGGGACTGGTTGCGTAAGGCGCCGGACGAGCCGCAGGAGTGGTACGAGGCGACCTGGCTCAGCGACAGCGTGCTGCTGGTGACCGCGGAGGAGTTGACCGGGCTGAATCAGGCCATCCAGGAGCTGATGGAGCCGTACCGGCGGCGGAACCGGACCGATCCACCCGCCGGGGTCCGCCCGGTGGCGGCGCAGTACCGGGCGATGCCTATCGATTGAGGGGTTGCGTCCGCCAGGTGTGAAGGATTATTTTCGAAGTATGTCCTTCGCATCTGGCTCCTCGCGCTGGCCGGACGTCTGGCTCGCGGCCACCGCGCGCGGCATCTCCAGCTGCGGGAACTTTCTGGTCACCAGCGCCCTGACGCTCGCGCTCCAGTCCGCCGGAGCCGGTGGGCTCGCCGTCTCCGGGCTGCTGCTCGCGGCGACGCTGCCGCTGGTGGCGCTCGCCCCGCTGACCGGCCGCCTCGCCGACCGGGTGGACAGCCGGGTGCTGCTGACCGTCGCCGGGATCGGCCAGGGCGCGACATGCCTGGCGCTCGCGTACGCCCCGGAGCCGGCGCTGGTGATCGCACTGGTGGCGCTGCTGGCCACCGGCCTCGCGGTCACCCAGCCGGTGATCTCCGCGCTGGTGCCGGTCATGGTGCGGCCCGAGGACCTGCCCCGGGCCGGCGCGCTGAACCAGACCGCCGGCACGCTCGGCGCGCTCGCCGGACCGGCGCTGGCCGGGCTCCTCGTCGGCCAGTTCGGCACCCGGGTGCCGCTGCTCCTCGGCGCGCTCAGCTATCTCTCGCTGGTGGCGGCCGGGCTGCTCGTCCGTACCCGAAGGGGAGGCCGCCGGGTGACGGCCGGGACGGCCGCGGCGGTCGCGCCCCCGTGGCGGTTCCGGCGCGACCCACTGCTCACGGTGATGGTCGGCAGCGTGGCCGCGGTGATCGGCGCGGTCGGGGCGGTGAACGTGATCGAGGTCTTCTTCATCCGGGAGACGCTCGGCAGCAGCGCCACCGTGTACGGGCTGGTCACCGGCTCGTGGACGCTCGGCATCGTGCTCGGCGCGTGGCTGTTCGCCCGGGTCGCCCGCCGGCTCGCCGACGACGGCGCGCTGCTCGGCGCCGGGCTGGTGCTGCTCGGCGGATGCTGCCTGGCGGTGCTCGTGTCGGCCGCGGTGCCCTCGGCGTGGCTGCTCGTGCCGATCTGGCTGCTGGGCGGGGTGGGCAACGGCGGCGACAACGTCTTCAACAACCTCCTGCTGGCCCGGCGGGTACCGGAGGCGGCCCGGGGCCGGGCGTTCGCGGTCTTCGGCGCGGCGGCGCAGGGCGCCGCGATGGGCGGCTACCTGGTCGGGGGCCTGCTGCTGGAGGTGGCCGGCCCGCGCGCGCTGATCGCCGGCTGCGGCGTGGCGGGCCTGCTGGTCGTGGTGGCGCTGACCGGACCGGTCCGGCGGGCGGTACGCGCCGAGCGCGCCGTCGTCCCCGACGCAGCCGTGGCGGTGGAGGCCGCGTGAGCTGGTGTTAAGAAGGGCCCCTTCCTCTACCGGAGGCGTTAACAAGGGGCCCTTCCTTACCGCCGGGTGCGGGGTTCACCACTCGATCGGCTCCCCCGGCGGCGGGGGAAAGGCCGCGGCGATACGGTCGGGTCATGGCCGATCGCATCGCCCGCCCCCGGGTGGGGCACATCCAGTTCCTCAACTGCCTGCCCATCTACTGGGGGCTGATGCGGTCCGGCGCGCTCATCGACGTCGACCTGCACAAGGACTCGCCGGACCGGCTCAGCGCTGACCTGGTCGCCGGTGACCTCGACATCGGCCCGATCACGCTCGTGGAGTTCCTCAAGCACGCCGACGACCTGCTGCTCCTGCCCGACCTGGCGGTCGGCAGCGACGGGCCGGTGCTCTCGGTGAACATGGTGTCCACCCGCCCGCTGGGTGAGCTGGACGGCGCCCGGGTCGCGCTCGGCTCCACCTCGCGTACCGGGGTGCTGCTGGCCCAGCTGCTGCTCGCCGAGCGCCACGGGGTGCGGCCGGAGTACTTCCGCTGCCCGCCGGACCTGACCCAGATGCTGCTGGAGGCAGACGCCGGGGTGCTGATCGGCGACGTGGCGCTGCGCGCGCTGTACGAGGCGCCCGCCAAGGGCCTCGAAGTGACCGACCTGGGTCAGGCGTGGCACGACTGGACCGGGCTGCCGATGGTCTTCGCCGTCTGGGCGGTACGCCGTGACTTCGCCGCCGCCCACCCGGGCCTGGTCAAGGAGGTGCACGAGGCGTTCCTGCGCTCGCGTGACCTGTGCCTGGCCGAGCTGGACCAGGTGGCGGAGGCGGCTGCCCGCTGGGAGACGTTCGACGCGGACACGCTCGCCACGTACTTCCGGGCGCTGGACTTCTCGCTCGGTGAGCGGCAGGTGGCCGGGCTGCGCGAGTTCGCCCGCCGGGCGGCCGCGTACGGGGAGGTGCCGGCACTGCCGGCCGACGGCCCGGAGTTCTTCCAGGGCTGAGCGTGCGGCTCGGCTGCCGCCCGCGCGGCAGGCAGCCGGGCGGGTCAGGTCGCCGGGCGCAGCAGCGCCTTGGTGATCCGTTCGCAGGCGTCCATGCCGTACTCCCAGCCGCCCTCGACGCCGAACGGGCTGCGGACCATCACGCCCATCGTCCACGTGTCGCCGATGGCGAGGCAGTTGACGTGGTACTCCTCTTCCTTGTCCCGGTCGATCCACCCGTTCTTGATGGCGATCTTCTTCTGCTGGGCGGCCGGGAACGCCTTGCGGATGCCGAAGTCACCGGGAGCGCGTACCTGGCGCATCTCGTTGAGCAGCCACTTGGTCCACTTCGGCCCGGCCGCGCGGCCGTCGTCGATGCAGAGCCCGAGACGGGCGGTGTCCCGGGGGGACAGCTCGGTGCGGCTCCAGCCACCGTCGTCGGCGACCGCGCTGTCGGTGAGCTTGCAGATCGAGATCAGCCGCTCGATCGAGTCGGAACCGCCCACGCTCTCGTAGAACTCCTGGGCGCGGGTGTTGTCACTGTCCCGAATGATCTTCGTGGCGTCGGCCAGCTTCGCCTCGCTCGGCGTCTTGCCGTCCTCGGCGCGCAGGCGCAGGTAGTCGGCCACCACCCAGGACTTGATCAGCGAAGCGGTCGTGCTGGTCTCGTCCATGTTCGCCGAGCCGATGATCTTTCCGGTCCGCTTGTCCAGCACGGACCAGCCGTACCAGCCCTTGATCTTCAGGCTGTCCAGGTTTTTCTCCTGGAACGGCAGCGGGGTGAGCGCCGGTGAGGGGGCGACGCGCGTCGCGTTGCGGTCGACTGGTTGCTTGGCGGACCGCTCGGCCGTCGGCTCGGCGTGCGAGTTCGCGGTGGCCTCCAGCGGCGAGCCGGGGATCACCCGCAGGGAGAGGCCGAGCAGTCCGACGAGGACGACTGCCAGCGCGCTGAACGCCAGTGGGCGGCGATGGCTGCCGGGTCGACGCCGGGCGCCGGCCATCAGAGCTTCCCGATCGGCTGTTGCGGCACCTTGAGCGCGGCGCCGGGCTGCGGCGTCACGAGCTGGGTGGCGACGCTGGCGCACATCCTCGCGCCGTACGACAGGCCGGCCCTGGCCGGGTAGCGCATCATGACCGAGAGACTCCACTTGTCGGTGAACGCCAGGCAGCTGACGTGCCAGTTGCCGTCGTAGGCGAGCTGCGTCCAGCCGTTCTTCATGTGCACCGGGCCCTGCGCCTTGATCGTCGCGGGCAGGCCGTCGATGATGCCCCACCGGCCACCGCCGGAGCGCTCGCGCTGCTGCTTGACGCTGCCGGCCACCTTGGTCATTTCGCTGAGCAGCCACTTCGTCCACGTGGGCCCGGCGGCGCGGCCGTCGGCGATGCAGTCGCCGAGGCGGGCCGCGTCGCGGGGGGACATCTCGGTGAAGCTCCACCAGCCCTTGTAGTCGGGCACGTCGCCGGGCCGGGTGTCGGTCAGGCCGCAGATCTGGATCGCGCGCGCGATGACCGGGTCGGGCTTGCCGCCCGGTTGCGGCCGGTAGGAGCCGCCGGCCTCCCGGTAGACCCGGTTGGCGCCGTCGTCGTCGCTGTTGCGGATCGCCAGGATCGCCGCCTTCTGGAGCTCGGCGGTCGGCTTCTTGTCGCCGAGCTGGCGGAGGTAGTCCGCGACGATCCAGGCCTTGAGCATCGACTCGGTGGAGCTGGTCTGGTTCATGTTCTTCGCGCCGGTTACGGTGCCGGTCTCGCGGTCCATCAGTGCCCAGGAGAAGAACTCGCCCTCGAACTTCACCGAGACCGGCGCGTCGGCGAGCGTCGGCGGTGCGGGCGCGGTCGGGCTCGGCGCCGGGACCTGCCCGCCGCCGCCGATGCCGCCCTCGCCGTTGCCTCCGGCGAACTTGGCGTACGCGGCGGGCACCAGCATGACGCCACCGACGAGGACCGCCACGATGGCGAGCACCATGGTCACGCGAGGTCGCATGAGTGGTGAACTCCAGATGTATGGCCGGGGGGACCGGCGCTTCCGCAGGTTTCGCTCCGGTCGCCACAAGGCCGGGGGAAGTTGGCCTGAACGGTGACGATCTTGGAGCCGAACGGCTTGCCGGGGGAAGTCTACTTCCGGGCTGTCGATATGCCAGGTCTCGACACCCGCCGACTTGGCCGGAAGGGCGGGTTATTGACGTACTTTGCCAGTCTTGGGGGGTTTCACCTTCGTGGAGTAATCGACATCACAGTCACTCGCCGATCGTCGCCGACCACGGCAGGCGCTTGTCCGGTCACGGAAGGTGGCCCTTGAAAGCTGTTACACCCTCTGGTGTCAATCGTGCCGAGCTGTAACACTGGCTACATGTATGGCAATGACTTCGCTCCGCCGGAGGACGCTCCGGGCGGCGGCCTGCTCGGCGAGGTGGAGGCCGCGGAGGCGGCGCTGCGCGAAGCGGCGGCGCGGGCGCGGCGCGGCGGTCCGGCGCCGGACGAGGACGTCGAGGCGTACTTCACCGACGTCATCGACGCGGACCAGAAGATCGAACCCCGCGACTGGATGCCCGAGGCGTACCGCAGGACGCTGATCCGGCAGATCGCGCAGCACGCGCACTCCGAGATCATCGGCATGCAGCCGGAGGGCAACTGGATCAGCCGGGCGCCGTCGCTCAAGCGCAAGGCGATCCTGCTCGCCAAGGTGCAGGACGAGGCCGGCCACGGCCTCTACCTGTACGCGGCGGCCGAGACGCTCGGGATCAGCCGCGACGAGCTGGTGGAGCTGCTGCTCGACGGGCGGCAGAAGTACAGCTCGATCTTCAACTACCCGACGCTGACCTGGGCCGACGTGGGCGCCATCGGCTGGCTGGTGGACGGCGCGGCGATCGTCAACCAGGTGCCGCTGTGCCGCTGCTCCTACGGCCCGTACGCCCGGGCGATGATCCGGGTCTGCAAGGAGGAGTCGTTCCACCAGCGGCAGGGCTACGAGATCCTGCACACGCTGGCGCACGGCACCGAAGCGCAGAAGGCGATGGCCCAGGACGCGGTGGACCGCTGGTGGTACCCGTCACTTGCCATGTTCGGCCCGCCCGACGGCGACTCGACGCACAGCGCGCAGTCCATGGCCTGGAAGATCAAGCGCTTCTCCAACGACGAGCTGCGCCAGCGCTTCGTCGACATGTGCGTCGGCCAGGCGGAGGTGCTCGGCCTCACCCTGCCCGACCCGGACCTGCGCTGGAACGACGAGCGCCAGGCGTACGACTACACCCAGCCCGACTACGCCGAGCTGATGCGTGTCATCAAGGGCAACGGGCCGTGCAACAGGGAGCGCATGGCGCACCGGCGCAAGGCGCACGCCGACGGCGCGTGGGTACGGGAGGCCGCCGCGGCGTACGCCGCGAAGCGGGCGGAACGAAAGGAACCGGTGGCGGCATGAGCGAACGCACCGAGCGGAGCGAGGGCCGTGAGGGCATGCCCAGCCAGCACGGCATGAGCGAACGCACCGAGCGAAGCGGCGTGAGCGGCGCGTCCTCCCCCCTCTGGGAGGTCTTCGTGCGGGCCCGCCGTGGCCTGTCGCACACCCACGTCGGCAGCCTGCACGCCCCCGACGCCGAGCTGGCCCTGCGCAACGCCCGCGACCTCTACACCCGCCGGCAGGAGGGCGTCTCGATCTGGGTGGTGCCGGCGAGCGCGATCACCGCGTCCAGCCCGGACGAGAAGGACTCGTTCTTCGACCCGGCCGCCGACAAGGTCTACCGGCACCCGACGTTCTACGAGGTCCCCGAAGGGGCGGCCCACCTATGAGCCGGTTCGACTTCACGCTCGCCATCGGCGACGACGCGCTCATCGCGGCGCAGCGCCTCGGCGAGTGGACCTCCCGCGCGCCGGAGATGGAAGAGGACATCGCGCTCGCCAACATCGCCCTCGACCAGCTCGGCGCGGCGCGGCTGCTGCTCACGTACGCGGGCGAGCTGGAGGGCGCCGGCCGGGACGAGGACGACCTGGCCTTCCTGCGCGACGACCGCGAGTTCCGCAACTGCCTGCTGGTCGAGCTGCCCAACGGCGACTTCGGCGTGACCATGGCGAAGCTGTTCTTCCTGGCCGCGTACCAGGTGCCGCTCTACACGGCGCTGGCCGGCTGCGCGGACGAGCGGCTGGCGGCGGTCGGCGCGAAGGCGCGCAAGGAGTCGGCGTACCACCTGGACCACGCGGCGCTGTGGGTGAAGCGGCTCGGCGACGGCACCGAGGAGTCGCACCGGCGCATGCAGGATGCGGTCGACGAGATGTGGCCGTACGTCCACGAGCTGTTCGACCCCGACCCGGCGGCGCCGGTCGACCCGGCCACCCTTCGGGCCGACTTCGACGCCACTGTGGCCGCCGTGCTGGACGAGGCGACGCTCACCCGCCCGGAGACGGGCTGGACGCCCGGCGGCGGCCGGGACGGCCTGCACACCGAACACCTCTCCTACCTGCTCGCCGAGATGCAGGTGCTGCACCGCGCCCACCCCGGAGCAAGCTGGTGACAAGCGCGAGGGACGCCGCGGCGGCGGTGGTGGACCCGGAGATCCGGGTCATCACCATCGACGAGCTGGGCATCCTGCGCGCTGTCGACGAGGAGCCCGGCACCGGCCGGGTCGTCGTCACGATCACCCCCACCTACACCGGCTGCCCGGCCATGGACGTGATCCGCGAGGACATCCGCCGGGCGCTGACCGTCGCCGGGCATCCGGACGCCGAGGTGCGCACGGTCTACCACCCGGCGTGGAGCACGGACTGGATCTCCGAGGCGGGCCGGGCCAAGCTCGCCGCCGCCGGCATCGCCCCGCCGGCGCCGCGCGGCGACGACACCGTGGTGCCGCTGACCCTCGCCGTACGCTGCCCGCGCTGCGGGTCGCCGGAGACCACGCAGATCAGCCGCTTCGGCTCGACCGCGTGCAAGGCGCTGTGGCGCTGCCGCTCCTGTTCCGAACCCTTCGACCACCTGAAGGCGCTGTGACTGTCACCATCACGCGGCCGGTTCGCCGCCGGCCGGTCTTCCACCCGCTGCCCGTGGCCGCCGTGGACCGGCTCACCGACGACTCGGTGTCGATCACGTTCGCGGTGCCGGAGGAGCTGCGCGAGACGTTCGCGTTCTCCGCCGGGCAGCACCTCACCGTCCGCCGCCCGGCCGACGCCGACGGCGGGGAGGTGCGGCGGTCGTACTCGATCTGCTCCACCCCCGACGAGCTGGCCCGGCACGGCCGGTTGCGGGTCGGGGTGCGTGAGGTGCCGGGCGGGGCGTTCTCCGCGTACGCGTGCGGTGCGCTGCGCGGTGGCGACACCGTCGAGGTGCTGCCGCCGCTGGGCCATTTCACCTCCGCGTTCACCCCGGACCGGGTCCGCCGGTACGGCGCGGTGGTCGCCGGTTCCGGCATCACCCCGGTGCTCGGGCTGGCCGCGACCGCGCTGGCGGTCGAGCCGCGCAGCACGTTCACGCTGGTGTACGGCAACCGCACGGCGAACTCGGTGATGTTCGCCGAGGAGCTGGCCGACCTGAAGGACCGCTACCCGACCCGGCTGCACCTGGTGCACGTGCTGTCGCGGGAGATGGGCGAGTCGGCGCTGCTGTCCGGTCGGATCGACGCCGACCGGCTGACCCGGCTGCTCGACACCGTCGTACCGGGGGACGAGATCGAGGAGTGGTTCCTCTGCGGCCCGTACGGGATGGTGGTGGACGCCAAGGCGGTGCTGGCGGGTCGCGGCGTGCCGGACGCGGCGGTGCACACCGAGCTGTTCCACGTCGACGCCCCGCCGGAGCCGGTGCGCCGCGAGGTCGAGCGTCCCGGTGCCGGCGCCGAGGTGACGATCGTGCTGGACGGGCGCTCGTCGAGTTTCACGATGGGCCGGGACGAGCGGGTGCTGGACGCGGCCCTGCGGGTGCGCGGCGAGCTGCCGTACGCGTGCAAGGGCGGGGTGTGCTCGACCTGCCGGGCCCGGGTGATCTCGGGCGAGGTGACGATGGCGCGCAACTACGCGCTGGAGCCGGACGAGGTGGCCGCCGGTTACGTGCTGACCTGCCAGTCGAGCCCGGTCACCGACGAGCTGACAGTCGACTACGACGCGTGAGGTGACCGGCGGGCCGGCGCCCGCCGGTCAGATCGGCAGCGGCGCCATGGCCTGACGGCCCCGGGCCCGCCGGACGTGGCCGCGCCATCCGGCGAGGAGCGCGAACAGCGTCCAGCCGACCGCGCCGAACACGAGCATGCTCCGCTTGCCGGCGACGTCGACGTCCTCGGCGTCGGCCAGTTCCACCTGCCGCTGCGGGTCGGTGAGCACCGTGAGCTGCTGGCCGACCCGGTAGCCGGGAGCGCTGCCCCGGTAGACGAGTGGCTCGTCGAGCGGACCGGAGTCGCCGCGGAGCGCGAACTCGTGCCGCTTGCCGGACGTCTGCACGTCGGTGATGGTGACCTGCTGGGCGACGCCCCGCTGCTGCAGCACCGCCTCGGGGGCGAGTTGCACGCTGCCCACCAGCACGAAGAGGGCCGGCACCACCGACAGGACAGCCAGCCACCAGGCCCGGTGCAGCAGGCGCAGGGCGACGGCGAAGGCGAAGCAGCCGGCCAGGCCGAGGCAGATCGGCACGGCCTGCGACAGGCCGACGGTCAGGTAGCCGACGAGCGTGTTCACCACGATCACGGCGAGGCCGAGGCCGGCCACCACGGCTGTCATCGCGAGGGACCAGTGGGCGGGGCGGGCGCCCGCCACGACTACCGGGGTGTGGGGATGTGATGCGACGGACACGCCGCGAGCCTAGGCGCCGGACGCGAGGCCGCCGACGCGCCCGTCGCCCGGACGCGGCTCAGCTCGGCGCTTTGACCTCGCCGTCGAAGGCGATGCTGCGCCAGAGGTCGAACTGGCGGTCGTTGCCGATCAGCGGGTTGCCGACGAGCGCGACGGCGGCGTAGACCTCCTCGTTGTTGCGGAGCAGGCGGAAGTAACCGGGGCCGACCAGGGCGATGCCCCGGTTGGTGGACTGGATGAGCTTCATGTCGTCCTTCCACAGTTCGAGGGGTGGGTTTCCGGTGAGCTGCCGGGCGACGTCGGCGCGCATGCTGTCGAGGTCGATGAAGGAGGGGTCGATCTTGCCGGTGGTGCTGGTCTCCCGGTGCCCGCGCGCGTAGGAGGCGTCGCGGCCCAGCCGGCGCAGCACGGCGGCGGTGGCGAGCACGGAGGCGGAGTACTGGGCGGGGGTCATCCGCTGGTCGACGCCGTTGTAGTCGATCTCCCAGCCGACCATGAGCGTGTTGCCGTCACCGGCCGGGATCGGCCCGCTGCCGCGGCTGGACCCGGCGTGGTTGGCCCGCCCGCCGGAGATGACGTGGAAGACGCCGTGGTAGTCGACGAGCGCGTGGCAGAGCGGCCCGGGCAGGTCGGAGCGGCCGTTGATGCAGATGCCCAGGGCGGGGTGCGGGTTGGTGGCGCTGGAGGTGGCGGCGGTGTGGTGCCAGAGCACGCCGATCGGGTTGAACGAGCTGCCGGCCACGCGGCCGAGCCAGTTGCCCTCCTCCACCACCGTGACGCCGGCCGAGCGCAGCACGTCGGCGAGCCACGGAATGGTGGCCATCAGCGCTCCAGCAGGTCGGCGAGGCACTCCGGCGCGGTGGTGGCCGCCGCGGCGGGGCGAGGGCCGGCGGCGAGGGCCAGGCCGCCGGCCGCGAGTGGCGCGAGGACGAGCAGGGCGCGCCGGGGGAGCGCGCGCCTCGTGCGGGGTACGGGTTCCTCAGTCATCGATGAATCGTAGGTTATCGATGGAATTCCCGGGGGGCGTGGCGCTCGTCACCGTGTTTTCCGCGCCGGATCTCCAGGGTGGGCCGGTCGGGGCCGGGGGCGGTCGGCGTACGCTCGGGAGTGTGACGGCGAACCGGGAGATCGACGACATCCTGCAACGCGGCGCGGACGGCGGGCGCATCACGCCCGAGGAGGCGCTGCTGCTCTACATCGACGCGCCCTTCCACGCGCTGGGCGAGGCGGCCGACGCGGTACGGCGGCGCCGCTACCCGGACAACATCGTCACGTACCTGATCGACCGCAACATCAACTACACGAACGTCTGCGTGACGGCGTGCAAGTTCTGCGCGTTCTACCGGGCCCCCAAGCACAAGGAGGGCTGGACCCACCCGACCGAGGAGATCCTGCGCCGTTGCGGCGAGGCGGTCGAGCTGGGCGCCACCCAGGTCATGCTCCAGGGCGGGCACCACCCGGACTACGGCGTGGAGTACTACGAGGAGCTGTTCTCCTCGGTCAAGAAGGCCTACCCGCAGCTCGCGATCCACTCGATCGGCCCGAGCGAGATCCTGCACATGGCGAAGGTCTCCGGTGTGAGCTTGGACGAGGCCATCGCCCGGATCAAGGCCGCCGGCCTGGACTCGATCGCCGGCGCCGGCGCCGAGATGCTGCCGGACCGGCCGCGCAAGGCGATCGCGCCGCTGAAGGAGTCCGGCGCCCGCTGGCTGGAGGTCATGGAGCTGGCGCACCGGCAGGGCCTGGAGTCGACGGCCACCATGATGATGGGCACCGGCGAGACCAACGCCGAGCGGATCGAGCACCTGCGGATGATCCGCGACGTGCAGGACCGCACCGGCGGCTTCCGGGCCTTCATCCCGTGGACGTACCAGCCGGAGAACAACCACCTGAAGGGCCGCACCCAGGCGACCACGCTGGAGTACCTGCGGCTGGTCGCGGTGGCCCGGCTGTTCTTCGAGACGGTGCCGCACCTGCAGGCGTCCTGGCTGACCACCGGCAAGGACGTCGGGCAGCTCGCGCTGCACATGGGCGTGGACGACCTCGGCTCGATCATGCTGGAGGAGAACGTCATCTCCTCCGCCGGCGCCCGGCACCGCTCCAACCTGCACGAGCTGATCGGCATGATCCGGTCGGCCGACCGGATCCCCGCGCAGCGGGACACGCTCTACAACCGGCTCGCGGTGCACCACACGCCCGCCGACGACCCGAGCGACGACCGCGTGGTCTCGCACTTCTCGTCGATCGCGCTGCCCGGCGGCGGAGCCGGGAAGTCGCTGCCGCTGGTCGAGGTCAACTGACCTGGTTCCCCCGTTCGGCCGGTCGGCTCCCGTCGTGCGGCCGGAGCTCCGGCCGTTTCCGGTGAAGCTTCCGCCAGGGGTCTTCACCTGCGTGATCACCGGCGGCTAGCCTGCCCGCGCGACACCACCGATCCGGCCCGCGAGCAGGCAGGTAACAGGTCGGCGGCGACCCGGGTGAGCACGGCCCGGCACGCCGGCGACGCCATTACGCTGGCGGCGTCCGTCGGGGACGGTCGTCCTCCATCGGCCCATGAGGGCCGTTCACATAACGCACCGCGGCAAGGGCGGGATGGGTGACCATCCCGCCCTTGCCGTCTGTCGGGATCGATGGGAACTCTCACCGTGGGACGCTGGCGCGACGCTGCGTCGCTCCGGTACCGCCCCTTCGTTCGTGCGTTGATCGGCGTCCCTACCCCCGGGGGAACAACGACCTTCCGCTACCGGTCCACGATGGCGAGCGCCGACCCCGACGGGCAGCGTGACGGCTCTGCCGACCCCGACCGCTGATGATGCTGTCCCGGCGCCGCAAGGTGGTGCTCGTCACGCCGGGCGAGGAGCGCACCGAGGACTGACCGGTACGCAGGACGCGGCGAGGGCGGGGTGGGCGACCACCCCGCCCTCTCGCGTACCCGGGGCGGGGCGGGGGCCGCGCGGCTGGCAGAGTGGAGGGGTGAGCCGTACCCCGCAGGGCCAGCGCGCCAGCCTGGACAAGCAGCCGCACGAGGTAGCCGCGATGTTCGACGGTGTCGCGGCCCGCTACGACCTGACCAACACCGTGCTCTCCTTCGGGCAGGACCGGTCCTGGCGGCGTGCCACCCGGGCGGCGCTCGGGTTGCGGCCGGGCGAGCGGGTGCTCGACGTGGGTGCCGGCACCGGCGTCTCGACCGAGGAACTGGCCCATTCCGGGGCGTACGCGGTCGGCGCCGACCTGTCGCTGGGCATGCTCTACGCGGGCAAGCGCACGCGCCCGTCGGTGCCGCTGCTGGCCGGGGACGCGCTGCGGTTGCCGTTCGCCGACGCCAGCTTCGACGCGGTGACCATCTCCTTCGCATTGCGCAACGTCAACGACACCGACGCGGCGCTGCGCGAGCTGGCCCGGGTGACCCGGCCGGGCGGGCGGCTGGTGGTCTGCGAGTTCAGCACCCCGGTCAACCCGGCGTTCCGCACCGTCTACCTGTCGTACCTGATGCGGTCGTTGCCGGCCGTGGCGCGCGCGGTGTCCAGCAACCCCGACGCCTACGTCTACCTGGCGGAGTCGATCCGGGCCTGGCCGGACCAGCCGGCGCTGGCCGCGCGGATCGGCGCGGCCGGCTGGGGCCGGGTGGCGTGGCGCAACCTGACCGGGGGCGTGGTGGCCCTGCACCGGGCCGTCCGAAACTGACCGGACGACCAGGCGCGAGCCGGTCATTTCGTGAATATCCGGTTCTGGTCTACTTTGTCCCGTAGGCTCGCCCCCATGACGGGACCAGACCAGGCCGCCACCGACGACGACGCCGCCGAGCTGATCGCCCAGCTCCGCGAGTTGGCCGGCGCGGATCCCGCTGATGTCCGGCAGGTCGTCGCCGAGGTGCTGGCGGCGCTCGACCGCGCGGCGGGCGGCGCGTTGCGCGACCACCTGCCCGAGGCGATCCGGCTCGACGCCGGGCTCGGACCGGCGGCGCCGGCCCGCCCCTGACCGGTTTCGGTACTCCTACCGGCCCGTTTCCGCGAAGTTAGGCCCCCCTCAGCGCGGCCTGGTGTAACGGCGGTCATAGACTCCAACCGGATGGGCTTGTGAAGCATTTCACGAGCATGCGGGAGGAGGCGCGGATGACCGCGGTGGAGAACGACGCCGACGTCATCGTCGTGGGCGCCGGTCCCGGAGGATCGGCCACGGCGTACCACCTGGCGCGGCACGGCGTACGCGTGCTGCTGCTGGAGAAGACGGAGTTTCCCCGGGAGAAGGTCTGCGGCGACGGGCTCACGCCCCGCGCCGTGCGGCAGCTCATCCGGATGGGCGTGGACACCTCGCCCGAGGCCGGCTGGCTGCACAACAAGGGCCTGCGGGTGATCGGCGGCGGGGTGCGCCTGGAACTGGACTGGCCCGACCTGGCCAGCTTCCCCAACTACGGCCTGGTGCGGACCCGGCTCGACTTCGACGACCTGCTCGCGCAGCGGGCCGTCGCCGCCGGGGCGAAGCTGCGCACCAGCGTCAACGTCCTCGGCCCCGTGCTCGGCGCCGACGACCGGGTGATCGGCGTGCAGGCCGAGGTCGGCCCGGACAAGGAGCCCGCCACCTTCCACGCGCCGCTCGTGGTCGCCGCCGACGGCGTCTCCGGCCGCTTCCCGCTCGCCCTCGGGCTGACCAAGCGGGAGGACCGCCCGATCGGCGTGGCGGTCCGCCGCTACTACCGCTCACCCGCCAAGCACGACGACGACTACCTGGAGTCGTGGCTGGAGCTGCGGGCCAAGGGCAGCGACGCGCTGCTGCCCGGCTACGGCTGGATCTTCGGCCTCGGCGACGGCCGGGTGAACGTCGGCCTCGGCGTGCTGAACTCGTCCTCCGCGTTCGGCAAGACGAACTACCGCAAGCTGCTCACCGACTGGCTCGCGAACACCCCCGAGGAGTGGGGGATGACCGACGAGTCCAACGCGGAGGGTCCGACCCTCGGGGCCGCGCTGCCGATGGGCTTCAACCGGGTCCCGCACTACACCCGCGGCGTCCTGCTCGTCGGCGACTCCGGCGGCATGGTCAACCCGTTCAACGGCGAGGGCATCGCGTACGCGATGGAGTCCGGCGAGATGGCCGCGGAGGTCATGGTGCAGGCGCTGGCCCGCCCGGCCGGCGCGGAGCGGGAGCGGGCGCTGATGGCATACCCGCAGGAGCTGAAGGCCCGCTTCGGCGGCTACTACCGGCTCGGCGGCGTGTTCGTGAAGCTCATCGGCCGCCCCGAGGTGATGCGGCTGGCCACCCGGCACGGCATGCCGCACCCGATGCTCATGCGCTTCGTGCTCAAGCTGCTGGCGAACCTGACCGACCCGCGCGGCGGGGACGCGATGGACCGGGTCATCAACGCGATGACGAAGGTGGCCCCGGCCGTGTAGGAGACGACCGGCCGCGGCCGACCGACCGACCACGAGCCGGACAGAGAACGACCCCCCGACGACCGAGGTCCCAGGGACGTGAATAGTGTGATTTTGGCCAACCACCGAGGTCAGGGAAGGACGAGCAGGGGACAACGATGACGCTCTCTCCTTACGCACCCATCATCGGGCTGTTCGCCCTCGCTGCGGCGTTCGCGCTGTTCTCCGTGGCCGCCGCCCGACTCGCCGGCCCGCGGCGTCTCAACAAGGCCAAGCTCGAGGCGTACGAGTGTGGCATCGAACCGAGCCCGCAGCCGGTCGGCGGCGGCCGGTTCCCGATCAAGTTCTACCTGACGGCGATGCTCTTCATCGTCTTCGACATCGAGATCATCTTCCTCTACCCCTGGGCGGTCTCCTTCGACGCCCTGCCGATCTTCGGCTTCGTGGAGATGGTCCTGTTCATCGTCGCGGTCTTCGTCGCATACGCCTATGTCTGGCGGCGCGGCGGCCTGGACTGGGACTGAGGAGGTAGCAGATGGGCATCGAGGAGAAGCTCCCCTCCGGCGTCCTGCTCACCAGCGTCGAGAAGCTGGTCAACTGGACGCGGAAGACCTCGGTCTGGGGCGCCACGTTCGGTCTGGCCTGCTGCGCCATCGAGATGATGGCGGCGGGCGGCCCGCACTACGACATGGGCCGCTGGGGCATGGAGGTCTTCCGCGCCTCACCCCGGCAGGCGGACCTGATGATCGTGGCCGGCCGGGTGAGCCAGAAGATGGCCCCGGTGCTGCGCCAGATCTACGACCAGATGGCCGAGCCCCGCTGGGTCATCTCGATGGGCGTCTGCGCCAGCAGCGGCGGCATGTTCAACAACTACGCCATCGTGCAGGGCGTCGACCACGTCGTCCCGGTCGACATGTACCTCCCCGGCTGCCCGCCCCGGCCGGAGATGCTCATCGACGCCGTGCTCAAGCTGCGCGAGAAGATCATGCACGAGCCGCTGGGCCCGAACGGCCGCAAGATGCTGGAGGCCCGCCAGGCGCGCGGTGACGTGCCGGCCGTGCCGTACGGCTCGATGCCCTCGTCGTACCGCAGCGACAAGGCCCGGCGTGCCGAGTGGACGAAGGCCGTCCGCGAGGGGCGCGAGGAGCAGCTGCGGATCGAGAACTGGATGAAGGCGCAGAACCACCTTCAGGCGTCGCATAGGGGCCCGAAATGACCGCACCGAACGACAAGAACAACGACGGCGGGGTGCCGGTGCCGACCACCCCGGCCGGCGCCAGCTCCACCGCTCCGGCCGAGTACCCGCCGGCCAGCCCGGCCGGCCGGGGGATGTTCGGCAACCAGGGCACCGGTGACGTCTCCGGCTACGGCGGGCTGGTCCGCCAGCGCAAGCCGATCGAGGAGGCGACCCGCCCGTACGGCAGCTACTTCGACGAGGTGCGGGACGCGCTGGAGGAGGCGTACCCGGACTTCGGCGACGCGATCGAGAAGGTCGTGGTCGACCGGGGCGAGCTGACGCTGCACGTACGCCCGGAGCGCATCGCCGAGGTCTGCCAGGTGATGCGCGACGACCTGGCGCTGCGCTTCGAGCTGCTCTCCTCGCTGTCCGGCGTGGACTACCTGGGCGCGGAACGCCGCCTGCACGTGGTCTACCAGCTGACCTCGATGACCTACCGCCGCATCGTCCGGCTGGAGGTGGCGGTCTCCGCCGAGCAGCCGCACGTGCCGAGCGTCACCGCCGTCTACCCGACCGCCGACTGGCAGGAGCGGGAGGCGTACGACATGTTCGGCGTCGTCTTCGACGGCCACCCCGCCCTGACCCGGATCCTCATGCCGGACGACTGGGAGGGGCACCCGCAGCGCAAGGACTACCCGCTCGGCGGCGTACCGGTCGAGTACAAGGGTGCGGAGATCCCGCCGCCGGACCGTAGGAGGTCGTACCAGTGACCACGTCGAACTACGCGACCGAGCGCGAGACCACGGAGGGCAAGGTCTTCACCGTCACCGGTGGGGACTGGGACGAGGTCGTCTCCGGCGCGGACCCGATCAACGACGAGCGGATCATCGTCAACATGGGTCCGCAGCACCCGTCCACCCACGGCGTGCTCCGGCTGGTCCTGGAGCTGGAGGGCGAGACGGTCCGCGAGGCCCGCTCGGTCGTCGGCTACCTGCACACCGGCATCGAGAAGAACCTGGAGTACCGCAACTGGGTCCAGGGCTCGACGTTCGTGACCCGGATGGACTACCTCTCGCCGCTGTTCAACGAGACGGCGTACGCGCTCGCGGTGGAGAAGCTGCTCGGGATCACCGACGACATCACCGAGCGGGCCAACACCATCCGCGTGCTGATGATGGAGCTCAACCGGATCTCGTCGCACCTGGTCTGGCTGGCGACCACCGCCATGGAGCTGGGCGCGATCAACATGATGTTGTACGGCTTCCGCGAGCGGGAGTACGTCCTCGACATCTTCGAGACCATCACCGGCCTGCGGATGAACCACGCGTACGTGCGGCCGGGCGGTGTGGCGCAGGACGTACCGGACGACGCGATCCGCAAGATCCGCGACTTCCTCACGCTGATGCCGAAGCGGCTCAAGGAGTACGAGGACCTGCTCTCCGGCCAGCCGATCTGGCTGGAGCGCACGCAGAACGTCGCGGTGCTCGACGTGACCGGCTGCATGGCGCTCGGCGTCACCGGCCCGGTGCTGCGCTCCGCCGGCCTCGCCTGGGACCTGCGCAAGACCATGCCGTACTGCGGCTACGAGACGTACGAGTTCGACGTGCCGACCCACACCGACGGTGACGTGTGGGGCCGCTACCTGGTCCGGGTCGCGGAGATCCGGGAGTCGCTGAAGCTCGTCGAGCAGGCGCTGGACCGCCTGAAGCCGGGCCCGGTGATGGTCTCCGACAAGAAGATCGCCTGGCCGGCGCAGCTCGCCATCGGTGTCGACGGCATGGGCAACTCCCTGGAGCACGTCGCGAAGATCATGGGCCAGTCGATGGAGTCGCTGATCCACCACTTCAAGCTCGTCACCGAGGGCTTCCGGGTTCCGCCGGGCCAGGTGTACGTCGCCATCGAGTCGCCCCGCGGCGAGCTGGGCGTGCACGCGGTGTCCGACGGCGGCACCCGGCCCTACCGGGTGCACTACCGGGAGCCGAGCTTCGTCAACCTCCAGGCCCTCCCGGCGATGGCCGAGGGCGGCCTGATCGCCGACGTGATCGCCGGCGGCGCCTCGCTGGACCCTGTGATGGGTGGTTGTGACCGATGAGCACGTTCACTGAAGAGACCCGGCTCCGGGCGCGGGAGATCATCGCCCGGTACCCGGCCGACCGGTCGCGCTCGGCGCTGCTGCCGCTGCTGCACCTGGTCCAGTCCGAGGAGGGGTACGTCTCCCCGGCCGGTGTCGAGTTCTGCGCCGAGGTGCTCGGGCTGAACAAGGCCCAGGTCGGCGCCGTCGCCACCTTCTACACCATGTACAAGCGCAAGCCCACCGGTGACTACCTGGTCAGCGTCTGCACCAACACCATGTGCGACGTGCTCGGCGGGCAGAAGGTCTACGACGCCCTGGCCGAGCACCTCGGCGTCGGGCACGAGGAGACCACCGCCGACGGGAAGATCACGCTGGAGCACGCCGAGTGCCTCGCGGCGTGCGACTACGGCCCGGTCATGACCGTCAACTACGACTTCTTCGACAACGTGGAGCCGCAGGGCGCGCTCGACGTGGTCGAGGAGCTGCGGGCCGGCGGCCGGCCGATGCCCACCCGGGGCGCGCGCCTGTGCACGCTCAAGGAGATGGCGGTCCAGCTCGCCGGTTTCGCCGACGAGCGCGACGGCGCGGTGGCCGACGGCGGGCCGGGCGAGCCCAGCCTGCGCGGCCTGCGCCTGGCCGAGCAGCACGGCGTCTCGGTGCCGGGCTTCGACCCGAAGACCCCGATCCGCAGCAAGGCCGAGGCCGACCGGGCCGCCGCCGAGGCCAAGGCGAAGGCCGAGGCCGCGAAGCCGGCCCCCGCGCCCGAGCCGGCCAAGGCCGCCGAGCCGGCCAAGCCGGAGGCGGCCACCGGCAGCACCGCGCCGGACGTGAAGGCGCCGGACGCCAAGTCGCCGCAGGTGCGTACCGCCGAGACCCGGCAGCCGGACGCGGCCACCGCCGTACCGGACGCGCCGGGCACCAAGGTCCCGGTGGACGGCCCGGCGCCGGTGCCCCGCGACGCGCAGGCGGCGCAGGCGGCCGGCACGGCGGCGAACCCGCCGGCCGGCGACGGCAAGCCCGCCGGCGACGCGGTCGGCGCGCAGGAGCGCAACCTCAAGGAAGCTGAGGCCGGTACGGGCGCGGACGGCGCCGACCGGGCGGACGCGAACGGATCGGGGGCCCGGAAGTGACCACTCCTCGGCCGGAGACGCTGGCCAAGCTCACGCCGGTGCTCACCAAGCGCTGGCTGTCGCCGGACGCCTGGCGGCTCGGCACCTACGAGAACCTGGACGGCTACGCCGCCCTGCGCAAGGCGCTCAAGGCGCACCCGGACGACCTGATCCAGCTGGTCAAGGACTCCGGGCTGCGCGGCCGTGGCGGCGCGGGCTTCCCGACCGGCCTGAAGTGGGGCTTCATCCCGCAGGGCGACGGCAAGCCGCACTACCTGGTGGTGAACGCCGACGAGGGCGAGCCGGGCACCTGCAAGGACCTGCCGCTGATGACCTACGACCCGCACTCGCTGGTCGAGGGCGTCATCATCGCCTCGTACGCGATCCGGGCCAACCGGGCGTACATCTACATCCGCGGCGAGGCCGTGCACGCCGCGCGGCGGCTGCGCAACGCGGTCGCCGAGGCGTACGCCAAGGGTTACCTCGGCCGGAACATCCTCGGTTCCGGGTTCGACCTGGACCTGGTGGTGCACTCCGGCGCCGGGGCGTACATCTGCGGCGAGGAGACCGCGCTGCTGGACTCGCTGGAGGGCTTCCGCGGCCAGCCCCGGCTGCGCCCGCCGTTCCCGGCGACCCACGGCCTGTACGCCAGCCCGACGGTGGTCAACAACGTCGGCACCATCGCCAGCGTGCCGTACATCGTGCTCGGTGGCGCGGACTGGTGGAAGACGATGGGCACGGAGAAGTCGTCCGGCCCGATGATCTACTCGCTGTCCGGCCGGATCGCGAACCCGGGCCAGTACGAGTGCTCGATGGGCATCACACTGCGCGAGCTGATCGAGCTGGCCGGCGGAATGCAGCCCGGGCACGACCTGAAGTTCTGGACCCCGGGTGGCTCGTCGACGCCGCTGCTGACCGCCGAGCACCTGGACGTGCCGCTGGACTTCGAGGGGGTGGCGGGGGCCGGCTCGATCCTGGGCACCACCGCCACGCAGATCTTCTCCGACCAGGACTGCCCGGTGTACGCGACCTACCGGTGGCTGGAGTTCTACCACCACGAGTCGTGCGGCAAGTGCACCCCGTGCCGGGAGGGCAACTACTGGATGGTCCGGGTCTACCGGCGCATCCTGGCCGGCCAGGGCACCCACGAGGACCTGGACACCCTGCTCGACACCTGCGACAACATCCTCGGCCGCTCGTTCTGCGGTCTGGGTGACGGCGCGACCAGCTCGGTCACCTCGTCGCTGAAGTACTTCAAGCAGGACTACCTCGACTACATCGAGGGACGTACCGCTCCGAAGCTGTCGGAGAAGACCCTGGTAGGGGCGCACTGATGACCGACGTAGCCAAGCAGACCGAGACCGTCACGCTGACCATCGACGGCGTCGAGGTCACCGCGCCCAAGGGTGCGCTGCTGATCCGGGTCGCCGAGCAGCTCGGCACCGAGATCCCGCGTTTCTGCGACCACCCGCTGCTGGCCCCGGCCGGCGCCTGCCGGCAGTGCCTGGTGGAGGTGGAGGGCCAGCGCAAGCCGGTCGCCTCCTGCACCCAGACCGTCGCCGACGGCATGGTGGTGCGGACGCAGCTCACCTCCCCGGTCGCCAAGAAGGCCCAGGAGGGGGTGATGGAGCTGCTGCTCCTCAACCACCCCCTGGACTGCCCGATGTGCGACAAGGGCGGCGAGTGCCCGCTGCAGAACCAGGCGATGTCCACCGGCCGGACGGACTCGCGGTTCCACGAGCACAAGCGGGAGTACCCGAAGCCGCTGCCGATCAGCACCCAGGTGCTGCTCGACCGCGAGCGCTGCGTGCTCTGCCAGCGGTGCACCCGGTTCTCCGAGGAGATCGCCGGGGACAAGTTCATCGACCTGATGGGACGCTCCTCGCACGAGGAGATCAACATCTACCGGGACGAGGAGTACGGCGAGGAGGGCGACGAGGGGGACGTTCCGTTCAACTCGTACTTCTCCGGCAACACCGTGCAGATCTGCCCGGTGGGCGCGCTGACCGGCGCGCAGTACCGGTTCCGGGCCCGCCCCTTCGACCTGGTCTCCACGCCGAGCGTCTGCGAGCACTGCTCGGCCGGTTGCGCGCAGCGCACCGACTGGCGGCGCGGCAAGGTGCTGCGCCGGCTGGCCGGCGACGACCCGGCGGTGAACGAGGAGTGGAACTGCGACAAGGGCCGCTGGGGCTTCCAGTACGCCCGCGCGTTCGACCGGATCAGCACCCCGATGGTGCGCGACGAGAAGACCGGTGAGCTGCGCGAGGCGTCCTGGAGCGAGGCGCTGACCCGGGCCGCCGAGGGGCTGCGCGAGGCCCGCGACGGCGCGACGGGCACGGCGGTGCTGACCGGCGGCCGGCTCACCGTCGAGGACGCCTACGCGTACGCGAAGTTCGCCCGCATCGCGCTGCACACCAACGACATCGACTTCCGGGCCCGCCCGGTCTCCCGCGAGGAGGCCGACTTCCTGGCCAGCAGCGTCGCCGGGGTCACCGACGTGACCTACACCGACGTGGAGAACGCGCCCGCGGTGGTGCTCGTCGGCCTGGAGCCGGAGGAGGAGTGCCCGATCCTCTTCCTGCGGCTGCGCAAGGCGTACCTGAAGAAGAAGCTCACTGTGTACGCGATCGCGCCGTTCGCGACGCGCGGCCTGGAGAAGCTCGGGGCGAAGCTGGCCCGCGTGGTGCCGGGCGAGGAGGCCGGCGTGCTGGCCGAGCACGCCACGGTGGCCGAGGCGCTGGGGCAGCCCGGCGCGATCCTGATCGTCGGCGAGCGGCTGGCCGAGGTTCCGGGCGGGCTGTCGGCGGCGGCGGACGTCGCCCGGCGTACCGGCGCCCGGCTGGTCTGGGTGCCGCGGCGCGCGGGCGACCGCGGCGCTGTCGACGCGGGCTGCCTGCCCAACCTGCTCCCCGGCGGCCGGGTGGTCACCGAGCCCGCCGCCCGCGCGGAGCTGGGCGAGGCGTGGGACATCCCGGCCGGGGTGATCCCGAGCCAGGCCGGCCGCGACACCGACGGCATCCTCACCGCCGCCGCGAACGGTCAGCTCGGCGCCCTGGTGGTGGCCGGTGTGGACCCGGCCGACCTGGCCGACCCGCGCCTGGCCGAGAAGGCCCTGGAAGCGGTGCCGTTCCTGGTCAGCCTGGAACTGCGGATGAGCGCGGTGTCGCGCCGTGCCGACGTGGTCCTGCCGATCGCGCCGGTGGTCGAGAAGGCCGGCAGCTTCCTGGACTGGGAGGGCCGGCTGCGCACGTTCGAGAAGGTGCTGGACACCGGCGCGATGACCGACGCCCGGATCCTCGACGCGATCGCCGCGCAGCTCGACGTGCGGCTGGGCACCGGCGACGTGCCGAGCATCCGCCGCGAGCTGGGCGCGCTGCCGCGTACCCGGGTCGAGCGGCCGTCGGCGCCCTCGGTCGAGCCGGCCGCCGTCCGGCAGCCCGGCGCGGGCGAGGCCGTGCTGTCCACCTGGCACCAGCTCATCGACCTGGGCAGCCTCACCGACGGCGACGAGCACCTCGCCGGCACCGCCCGCCCGCCGGTGGTCCGGCTGGGCAAGGGCACCGCCGAGTCCCTCGGCGTGGCCGACGGCGACGCGGTCACCGTCGGCACCGACCGGGGCGCCGTCACGCTGCCGGCGGCGATCACCGAGATGCCGGACGGCGTCGTCTGGCTGCCGACCAACTCGCCCGGCTCCACCGTGCGGCGCAGCCTCGGCGCGACGTCCGGTTCGCTGGTGAAGGTCTCCGTCGGCGCCGCCGGCGGTCCGGCCGTCCCGGCCGGACGGGTCGCGGCGGACGCCGCGGACCGGCCGGGCCCGCTGCTGAACACCGGGAGTGCACAGTGAGCGCGCGCAGGCAACGAGCGGAGCGAGTACGCCTCGCGGTCGCGAACGAAAGGTCGGTGCAGTGAATCTCTACCTCGCGGCGCAGGACCCGACGCTTGCCGACTTCGGCAAGGACCCGTGGTGGCTGGTCCTCGGCAAGATCCTCTTCGCGTTCGTCGTCGCCGTGGCGGCCACGCTGCTGGGCGTCTGGTTCGAGCGCCGGGTCGTGGGCCGGATGGCGGTGCGGCCCGGTCCCAACCAGGCCGGCCCGTTCGGTCTGCTCCAGACGCTCGCCGACGGCGTGAAGCTGGCCTTCAAGGAGGACATCCTCCCGCGCAAGGCCGACAAGGTCGTCTACTTCTTCGCCCCGGTGATCTCCGTGGTCTGCGCGGTCACCGCGCTGTCGGTGATCCCGTTCGGGCCGATGGTGAGCATCTTCGGGCACCGCACGCCGCTGCAGGTCACCGACGTGTCGGTGGCGGTGCTGGTGGTGCTGGCCTTCTCCTCGCTGGCCGTGTACGGCATCGTGCTCGGCGGCTGGGCCAGCGGCTCCACGTACCCGCTGCTCGGTGGTCTGCGCTCCGCCGCCCAGCTGGTGTCCTACGAGGTCACCATGGGCCTGAGCGTGGTCGCGGTCTTCATGACCGCCGGCACCATGTCGACCAGCGGGATCGTCGCCGCGCAGGGCGACGGCACCCGGCTGAGCATCGGCGGCTTCGACCTCGCGGCCCCCGGCTGGTACGCGATCCTGCTGCTGCCCAGCTTCATCATGTTCTTCATCGCCATCGTCGGTGAGACCAACCGGGCGCCGTTCGACCTGCCCGAGGCGGAGTCGGAGCTGGTGGCCGGCTTCCAGACCGAGTACAGCTCGCTGAAGTTCGCGCTGTTCATGCTCAGCGAGTACGTCGCGATGGTGACGATGTCGGCGTTCACGGTGACGCTCTTCCTCGGCGGCTGGCACGCGCCGTGGCCGATCACGATCTGGTCGGGCGCCAACGAGGGCTGGTGGCCGATGCTGTGGTTCTTCGGCAAGGTCATCCTGCTGGTCTTCGTCTTCGTCTGGCTGCGCGGCACGCTGCCCCGGCTCCGCTACGACCAGTTCATGCGCTTCGGCTGGAAGGTGCTGCTGCCGCTGAACCTGGTCTGGATCATGGTGCTCGCCGGGCTGCGCTCGATCGAGGACTGGCAGGCCCGGGACCGGCTGCTCGTCACCGCCGTCGGCGCGGGCGTGCTGCTGCTGGTCACCCTCTTCTGGCCGAGCCGGAAGAAGGAACTCAAGCCGTCGCCCCAGGAGCAGGCGGACAGCCGGCCGTACGGCAGCTTCCCGCTGCCGCCGATGGATCTTCAGGTTCCGCCGAGCCCGCGTACCAAGCGCGTGCTCGCCGAGCGGGAGCCGGCCAACGTCGTCGCCGGCCCGGACTCCAGGGAGGTGTGACGTGGGCGCGATCACCGGAACGTTCAAGGGCTTCGGTGTCACCTTCTCGCACATGTTCAAGAAGGTCGTCACCACCGACTACCCGTTCAAGCCGCCGGTCTCGGCGCCGCGCTACCACGGGCGGCACATCCTCAACCGGCACCCGGACGGGCTGGAGAAGTGCATCGGCTGCGAGCTGTGCGCCTGGGCCTGCCCGGCCGACGCGATCTACGTGGAGGGTGGCGACAACACCGAGGAGCAGCGCTTCTCCCCAGGTGAGCGGTACGCCAGCATCTACCAGATCAACTACGCCCGGTGCATCTTCTGCGGGCTCTGCATCGAGGCCTGCCCGACCCGTTCGCTCACCATGAGCAACGAGTACGAGCTGGCCCGGGACAACCGGCAGGACCTCATCTTCACGAAGGAGCAGCTGCTCGCGCCGCTGCTCGAGGGCATGGAGCAGCCGCCGCACCCGATGCGGCTGGGCGACAGCGAGAAGGACTACTACGTCGGCGCGCTGACCAACCCGGGCACCTCGGCCGGCGCCGAGCGCTCGCCGATGGGCCCCGGCCGGTACCAGGTGGAGGAGCACCCCGGCGTGACCTTCCCCGGCGCCGAGCAGGCCGAGCAGCGGTCCGCCGCGGCGGGCAAGGGAGGCAAGGCATGACCTCGGCTACGGTGCTCGCCGCTGCGGGCCAGGTGTCCGGGGGTGAGGAGGTCACCTTCTGGATCCTCGCCCCGCTGGCCCTGCTCGGGGCGGTCGGCATGGTGTGGGCCCGCAACGCGGTGCACTCCGCGCTGTGGCTCGTGCTGACAATGCTCTGCCTGGGCGTGTTCTACGTGCTCCAGGCCGGGCCGTTCATCGGCATGGTGCAGATCATCGTCTACACCGGCGCGATCATGATGCTGTTCCTGTTCGTGCTGATGCTCGTCGGCCGGGACGCGTCCGACTCGCTCATCGAGACGCTGCGCGGCCAGCGGGTCGCCGCCGTCGTCCTCGGGCTCGGCTTCGCCGGTCTGGTGGGCAGCGGCCTGTACCGCGCGCTCGACGGCGTGCGGGCGGCCGGGCTCGACGAGGCGAACGCCGAGGGCAACGTGCAGGGCATCGCCCGGCTGCTGTTCACCAAGTACGTCTTCGCCTTCGAGCTGACCTCGGCGCTGCTGATCACCGCGGCGGTGGGCGCGATGGTGCTGGCGCACGTCGAGCGGCGCAAGGCGGACCGGATGGACCAGATCGCCACCATGAAGGCGCGGTTCCGTCCCGGCAACTACCCCGGCCCGAAGCCCGGCCCGGGTGTCTACGCGACCTCCTCCTCGGTGGCCACCCCGGCCCGCCTGCCCGACGGCCGGCTGACCGAGCGCAGCATCCCGGAGATCCTGCCGGTGCGCGAGCTGACGGCCGAGGAGACCGCACTGAAGGGGACGGATCGGTGAGCGCGAGGAGTGCAGCGGAGCGGAGCCCCGCAGTCGCGAACGAAAGGTCAGCACGGTGACCCCGGACTACTACCTGATCCTCGCGGCGGTGCTGTTCACCATCGGCGCCGTCGGCGTGCTGGTCCGGCGCAACGCGATCGTGCTGTTCATGTGCATCGAGCTGATGCTCAACGCGGCCAACCTGACCCTGGTCACGTTCAGCCGGATCAACGGCGACCTGAACGGCCAGATCATGGCGTTCTTCGTGATGGTGGTGGCGGCGGCCGAGGTAGTTGTCGGTCTCGCGATCATCATGGCGATCTTCCGTACCCGGCGCTCGGCGAGCGTCGACGACGCCAACCTGCTGAAGTACTGAGGGGCTCGTGGTGGAACAGATTCTGACGATCGCCCAGTCTGAGCCAGCCGAGGCCGTCACCTTCGCCACGGCGGACGGGATGCTGGGCTCGGTCTGGCTGCTGGTGGCGATCCCGCTGGTCAGCGCGGCGATCCTGCTGCTGCTGGGCAAGCGGGCGGACCGCTGGGGCCACTGGCTCGGCGTGGGCGCCATCGGCGCCGCCTTCCTGCTCGGGCTCACCTACTTCTTCCAGCTTCGCGGCCTGGAGAACAAGCAGGTCGAGCTGAGCCTCTGGGACTTCATGGTGGTCGGCGACCTGAAGGTGGACTTCGGTCTGCTCTTCGACCCGCTGGCCGCTGTCTTCGTCCTGCTGATCACCGGGGTGGGCTTCCTGATCCACCTCTACGCCGTGGAGTACATGGCGCACGACGAGGGCCGGCGACTGTTCTTCGCCTACTTCAACCTGTTCGTCGCCGCGATGCTGCTGCTGGTGCTCGGCAACAACTACGTGATGCTCTACTTCGGCTGGGAGGGCGTCGGTCTGGCGTCGTACCTGCTGATCTCCTTCTGGTACGGCCGGCCGAGCGCGGCCACCGCCGGCAAGAAGGCGTTCCTGATGAACCGGGTCGGCGACGCCGGCCTGGCCATCGGCATCTTCATCATGTTCGCCATGCTCGGCACCACCCAGTACGACGAGGTGTTCAACGGGGTCGGCTCGCTGACCTCGACCACGGTGCTGGTGCTCGGCCTGCTCCTGCTGCTCGGCGCGGCCGGCAAGTCCGGCCAGTTCCCGCTCCAGGCGTGGTTGCCGGACGCGATGGAGGGCCCGACCCCGGTGTCCGCGCTCATCCACGCGGCCACCATGGTCACCGCCGGCGTCTACCTGATCGCCCGCTCCAACGCGATCTTCTCGGCCAACGAGACGCTCCAGCTCGTGGTGGTCAGCGTCGGCGCGCTCACCCTGCTGATGGGCTGCATCATCGGCGCGGCCAAGGACGACATCAAGCGGGTGCTGGCCTGGTCGACGGTGAGCCAGATCGGCTACATGTTCCTCGGCGTCGGTCTCGGCGGCGGCGCGTACGCGCTCGCCATCGTGCACCTGCTGGCGCACGGCTTCTTCAAGGCCAACATGTTCCTCGGCGCCGGCTCGGTCATGCACGGCATGAACGACCAGGTCGACATCCGGCGCTTCGGCGGACTGTCGAAGTACATGAAGGTCACCTGGCTGACGTTCATGATGGGCTGGCTCGCCATCATCGGCATGTTCCCGTTCTCCGGCTACTTCTCCAAGGAGCCGATCATCGTGGCCGCGTTCGAGCGGGAGGGCTGGACGGCCTGGCTGTTCGGCCTGGCCGCGCTGCTCGGCGCCGGGCTCACCGCGTTCTACATGACGCGGCTGTTCGTGCTCACGTTCCACGGCCCGAAGCGCTGGACCGAGGACATCGAGCACCCGCACGAGTCGCCGAAGCTGATGACGATCCCGCTGATCCTGCTGGCGATCGGCTCGGTCGGCGCGGGCTTCCTGCTCGCCACCTCCGTGCCGGACTGGCTCACCGCCACCAACGGGCTCGCCGCCGAGAGCGGGGAGCACGCGCCGGTGCTGGCGCACTGGCTGCTCACCGCGCTGTCGCTGCTGATCACGGTGCTGGGCGCCGGGCTGGCCTGGTTCCTGTTCCGCGGCGGCACGGCGACCGAGCCGCAGCCGGCCGGCGTGGTGGTCACCGCCGCGCGCCGGAACCTCTACACGGACGCCTTCAACGAGGCGGTCTTCGAGAAGCCGGGCATCTTCCTCACCCGGGCGCTCGTGTTCCTCGACAACCGGGGCGTCGACGGGCTGGTCAACGGCCTGGCCGCCGCCGTGGGCGGGGGCTCGGGCCGGCTCCGGCGGCTCCAGACCGGCTTCGTGCGGTCGTACGCGACCTCGATCCTCACCGGCGCGCTGCTCGTGGTCGCGGCGTTCCTGGCGGTGCAGGCGGGGTGGCTGGCGTGATCGACCTCAACGCGGCCGCCCCCGCCGGCGGGCCACGCAGTCACGACGGAGGTAAGGCCGAATAATGTCCAACTTCCCGTTCCTCTCGGTGCTGACCGTGGCGCCGCTGGTCGGCGCCCTGGTGGTGGCACTGCTGCCCCGCAGCCGCCCGGACCTGGCCAAGCTGGTGGCGTTCGGCTGGTCGCTGCTGGTGCTGGTGCTCTCGGTGGTGATGTGGTTCGCCTTCTCCGCCGGTGGTGACCGGTTCCAGTTCCGCGAGTCGTACCCGTGGATCCCGAACTGGGGCGTGAACTTCACCTTCGAGGTGGACGGCATCGCGCTGGTCATGCTGATGCTGATCGCGATCCTGGTGCCGCTGGTGATCCTGGCGTCCTGGCACGACGCCGAGGCGTCGAAGCGCTCGGTGCCCGCCTACTTCGCGTTGCTGCTCGTCCTCGAGTGCACGATGATCGGCGTCTTCGCCGCCGCCGACGTGTTCCTGTTCTACGTGTTCTTCGAGGTCATGCTGGTGCCGATGTACTTCCTGATCGGCAGCTACGGCGGCCACCAGCGGCAGTACGCGGCGGTCAAGTTCTTCCTCTACTCGCTGGTCGGCGGTCTGTTCATGCTGGCCGCGGTGATCGGCCTCTGGGTGGTCGGCGGGAAGACCTTCGACTGGCAGGCGCTGAGCCAGGCGGAGTTCGCCACGGACACGGCCCGCTGGCTGTTCCTCGGCTTCTTCGTCGCCTTCGCGATCAAGGCGCCGTTCTTCCCGTTCCACACCTGGCTGCCGGACGCCGGTGGCGCGGCCCCGGCCGGCGCCGCCGCACTGCTGGTCGGTGTGCTGGACAAGGTCGGCACGTTCGGCATCCTGCGCTACTGCCTGCCGCTGTTCCCGGAGGCGTCGCGCTGGTTCGCGCCGTGGGCGCTGGCGCTCGGCGTGATCGGCATCATCTACGCCGCGCTGCTGGCGGTCGGCCAGAACGACCTGAAGCGGCTGGTGTCGTACACCTCGATCGCGCACTTCGGGTTCATCGGCGTCGGCATCTTCGCGTTCACCACCCAGGCCGGCACCGGCGCGGTGCTCTACATGCTCAACCACGGCCTGGCCACCGGCCTGCTGTTCCTGGTGGTCGGCATGCTGATCGCCCGGCGCGGCTCGGCGCTGATCAGCGACTTCGGCGGCGCGGGCAAGCTGGTGCCGGTGCTGGCCGGCGTGCTCTTCTTCGCCGGTCTGGCCTCGCTGGCGTTGCCCGGCACCGCGCCGTTCGTCTCCGAGTTCCTGGTGCTGATCGGCACGTTCACCGTCAACAAGCCGGTCGCGGTGATCGCCACGCTCGGCATCATCCTGGCGGCGGCGTACGTGCTGTGGATGGTGCAGCGCACCACGCAGGGCACGCTGAACCCGGCGTTGACCGAGGTCGAGGGCATGCGCCGGGACCTCACGCTGCGCGAGAAGGTCGTCGTCGCGCCGCTGATCGCGCTGATCGTGCTGCTCGGCTTCTACCCGAAGCCGGTCACCGATGTCATCAACCCCGCCGTCCAGGCGACCATGCAGGACGTCGGCAAGTCCGATCCCGCCCCTGAGGTCGGCAGCGTCCAGGAGGCCGCGAAGTGAGTGAACTGAAGCTGCCGTCGATCGACTACGCGGCGCTCGCTCCTATCCTGATCATGCTGGGCGCGGCCCTGGTCGGGATCCTGGTCGAGGCGTTCGTGCCGCGTCGCCTGCGCAACGCGGTGCAGCTCGGGCTCGCCCTGGTGGCGATGCTCGCGGCGATCGTGATGGTGATCCTGAACGCGGACGTCCGGCTGATCACCATCGGCGGGGCCATCGCGGTCGACGGGCCGACGCTGTTCCTCCAGGGCGCCATCCTGGTCCTGGCCGTGATGGCGCTGCTGCTCGTCGGCGAGCGCACGGTGGAGCGGGGCGGCGCGTTCGTGGCGCACGCCGCGGTCACCGCCGAGTCGGCGGAGGACCGCCGGCAGGCCGAGGGCGTCGGTGGCGCCACCGAGGTCTACCCGCTGATGTCGTTCGCGATCGCCGGCATGCTGATCTTCGTGGCGGCGAACGACCTGCTGACCATGTTCATCGCGCTGGAGGTCTTCTCGCTGCCGCTCTACCTGCTCTGCGCGCTGGCCCGCCGCCGGCGTCTGCTGAGCCAGGAGGCGGCGCTGAAGTACTTCATGCTCGGCGCGTACGCCTCGGCGTTCTTCCTGTTCGGTGTCGCCCTGATCTACGGCTTCACCTCCGGCATCCCGGGCCGTGGGGCCGGCGTCGACTTCGCCACCGTGCACGCCGCGGTCACCGAGTCCCCGTCCAGCCCGGTGCTGCTGTTCGCCGGCATGGCGCTGCTCAGCATCGGCCTGCTGTTCAAGGCCGCCGCCGCGCCGTTCCACGTCTGGACGCCGGACGTCTACCAGGGCGCTCCGACCCCGGTGACCGGCTTCATGGCCGCCTGCACCAAGGTCGCCGCGTTCGGCGCGCTGCTGCGCGTCTTCCACGTCGCGTTCGCCGGGGCCTCCTGGGACTTCACCCCGGTGCTCGGCGCGGTGGCGGTGCTGACCATGCTGGTCGGCGCGGTGCTCGCGGTCACCCAGACGGACATCAAGCGCCTGCTGGCGTACTCGTCGATCGCGAACGCCGGCTACCTGCTTGTCGGTGTGCTGGCGCCGAGCCGCGAAGGGCTCTCCGGCACGATGTTCTACCTGGCCGCGTACGGCTTCTCGGTGCTCGCCGCGTTCGCCGTGGTGACGCTGGTGCGCGACAGCAACGGGGAGGCCACCCACCTGTCCCGCTGGGCCGGGCTGGGCCGCCGCTCGCCGTTCTTCGCGGCGATCTTCACGTTCATCCTGCTGGCCTTCGCCGGCATCCCGCTCACCAGCGGTTTCACCAGCAAGTTCGCGGTCTTCGGCCCGGCCCTGGAGGCCAACCAGGTCTGGCTGGTGATCGCCGGTGTGCTGACCAGCATGGTGCTGGCCTTCCCGTACCTGCGGGTCGTGGTGATGATGTGGCTCTCCGAGCCGGGCGAGGCCACGCCGACGGTGACCGTGCCGGGCGCGCTCACCTCGGCGGCGCTGGTCATCGGCGTGCTGGCCACGCTGGTGCTCGGCGTGGTCCCGGGTCCGCTGCTCGACCTGACGACTGGCGCCGCCGAATTCGTCAGATGACCGAGGTGTTCCCACCGGGGGCCGGTACGCCGTGGCGTGCCGGCCCCCGGCCCGTATCCCCCTCGACGAGCAGGTCGAACGGGTGTGGCATGGTTGAGGACGTGGCGAATCCGGCTGGCGAGCGTTCAGGTCAGTTCGGCGCGCTCGGCCTGCACCTCGCGGACCCGCGCGTCGAAGCCTCAGTGCTGGGTGTGCTCGACCGGGTCGAGGCGGAGCTGCGGGCCAGCGTCGCCAGCGCGGACCCGCTGGTGACCGAGGCGGCCCGTCACCTGGTCGAGGCCGGCGGCAAGCGGTTCCGCCCGCTGCTGGTGGCGCTGAGCGCCCAGTTCGGCGACCCGGAGGCCGCGCAGGTCGTCCCGGCCGCCGTGGTGATGGAACTCACCCACCTGGCGACGCTCTACCACGACGACGTGATGGACGAGGCCGCCGTGCGGCGGGGTGCGCCGAGCGCCAACTCCCGCTGGACCAACTCGGTGGCCATCCTGGTCGGCGACTACCTCTTCGCCCGGGCCGCGGACATCGCCGCCGACCTGGGCACCGAGGCGGTACGCCTCCAGGCGCGCACGTTCGCGCGGCTGGTGCACGGCCAGATCGCCGAGACGGTCGGCCCGCGCGACGACGACCCGGTCGCGCACTACCTGCACGTGATCGCCGAGAAGACCGGCTCGCTGATCGCCACGTCGGCCCGCTTCGGCGGCATGTTCGGCGGCGCGGCGCCCCAGCACATCGAGGCGCTCGCCGAGTACGGCGAGATCATCGGCGTCGCGTTCCAGCTCTCCGACGACCTGCTGGACATCTCCAGCGAGTCGATCCAGTCCGGCAAGACGCCCGGCACCGACCTGCGCGAGGGCGTGCCCACGCTGCCGGTGCTCTACGCGCTGGCCTCGGACGACGCGGACGCGGCGAGCGTACGGCTGCGGGAGATCCTGGCCACCGGCCCGCTGGTGGACGACGCGCTGCACGCCGAGGCGCTCGGCCTGCTGCGGGAGTCCCCGGCGCTCAAGCGCGCCCGGGAGACGGTGCGCAGCTACGCCGAGGACGCCCGCGCCCGGCTGGCCCCGCTGCCCGAGGGCCCGGCGCGGCGCGCGCTGGAGTCCCTCTGCGACTACATCGCCGACCGCACCAGCTGACCCCCGCACCCGGGGCGAGGGCGGTCAGGAGAGCGCGGGGGCGCGGCGGAGCAGGCGGGCGCCGAGCAGCATCAGGACGGCGGCCAGGAGCATGAGCGCTGCTGCCGTCAGCCACATCGCCGGGTAGCCGGCCGCGCCGGCCAGCGCGCCCAGGCCGAGCGGTCCCAGGCAGCCGCCCGCGTACACGCCGGTCTGGGTGATCGAGGTCGCGGCGGCCGGTGCCTGCGGGTGCAGCCGGACCACCGCGAAGTTCATCAGTCCCGGCCAGGCCCAGCCGAGCCCGAAGCCGAGCACCACGCCCGCGACCAGCGGCGCCGGGCCGGCCACCGCGAGCAGGATCAGGCCGACCGAGCCGGTCAGCAGCATCCCCGCGATCAGCCCGACGTGCCCGCTGGCGCGCCGGTCGGCGAGCCAGCCGACGCCCACCCGGGCGAACACGCACACCGCGCTGCCGAGCGTGAGCGTCAGCCCGGCCAGGCCGGGGGAGAGGCCCCGCGCCGCCGCCGAGTCGACCAGGAACGTGCCCAGCGCGTTCGCCGCGGCGGCCGCCAGCGTCGCGGCCAGCCCGATCACCACCAGGGGCCCGGTGCCCCCGTAGCGGCCTCCGGAGGCGGCCCGGGCGCGCCGGTCCCGTCCGGTCCGGGGTACGGCCGGCAGCGCGGCCAGCGCCGCCCCGGCGGCCACCACGAAGGCCCAGCGCCAGCCGGCGGTGAGCGCGACGGTGGGGACCGCCACGCCGGCCAGCAGCGTGGCGACCGGTACGGCGGCCTGCTTCACGCCGAAGGAGAGCCCCTGGCGGTGGGCGGGCACGTGCTCGGCGAGCGCGGCGTTGCTGGCGAGCTGTCCGAGCGCGTTGGCGGCGGCGCTGAGCGCCAGCAGCGTCACCAGCATCGGGTACGACCGGGCCAGCCCGGCCACGGCGAGCAGGGAGGCGGCGGAGAGCAGGACGCCGGCGCGGGCGACGGTGGCCGGGCCGTACCGCTCGACCAGGGCCCCGGAGGGCACCGAGGCGAGCGCGCTCACGCCGAAGTAGATCGAGACGGCCAGGCCCAGGCCGGCAGGGCTGAACCGGAGTTCGTCGCCGAGCTGCACGGCGAGACCGCCGACGAGGAAGACGGGCAGGACGCACACGATCGTGGTGACTGTGGCGCCGGCGCCCGCACGGACCGCCCGCCGGGCCGACGCGGGCGCGTCTTGCGAAACTGTTTCAGTCATTGCGAGCACACCCTACGCCCGCACGTTTTGGCTGCTCATCGTGTCCGTCGACCTACCGTCTGTGTCCGGTGATCTGGCATCCTCCATCCGAACAGGCATTTCGCACTCGGCCGGTTTTTCATATGGTGTAAGTCCCCGGCGGCGGAGGTGGTTGTGCGCGACCCCTTGGCGGAACCTTCGGACCTGATCCGCAGCGTGTCCCGCGCGCTTCGAGTGCTCGAGTCGGTCGGCCGTGCGCCGAGAGGGCTCACCGTGAAGCAGATCGCCCGGCGTTGCGAGTTGACAGTCGCCACGACCTACCATCTCGTGCGCACGCTCGCGTACGAGGGCTACGTGATCCGGCGCGAGGACGGGACGTACATCGTGGGGTTGGAGGTGGCCGACCGCTACCGCGAGCTGGTCACCGCGTTCCGGGGGCCGCCCGCGGTCGGCGAGGCGCTGCGCCGCGCCGCGTCGGACACCGGCTGGAGCCACTACCTCGGCCGTTTCATCGGCGGGCAGGTGGCGGTGACCGCCTCCGCCGAGGGACCGCGCTCGCCCTACCTGGAAGACCTGGTGCCGGGCTTCGACGAGGGCGCCCACGCCACCGCGCTGGGCAAGAGCCTGCTCGCCACGCTCACCACCGAACAGCGCTTCCGCTACCTGCGCGAGTACGGCATGCGCCCGTTCACCACCGCCACCCTCACCACGGTCGAGGCGTTCGAGGCCGACCTGGCCGCCGGTGACCGCCGCGGCATGCAACTGGAACTCGGGCAGTTCCGGCAGGGTGTGGCGTGCGCGGCGGTGCTCGTCGCCCCGGACAAGGACATCGAGCGCCGGGTGGTGCTCGCGTGCGCGTTGCCGGCCGGCGAGATGATGACCTCGGCCCGGGTGGTCCGCGCGAAGCTGCTCACCGCCGCCAGGTCGATCGCCGACGGCATCGCCTCCGAGAACTAGGAAGGCCACCACCCTGGCGGGGTGGTGGCCTTCGGCCGGCGGTCCGGCGCCGGACCGCCCCGGGGTGGGTCAGCTGCCGACCGGGCCGCCGTCGAGGCGCCAGGTGACCACCACGCCGGGCTTGGCGTAGTCGCCGTCCGGCCAGGTGGAGGCCGGGTTCTCCACCGACGCGCCGGTCACCTCGCCCGGGTGCTGCACCGCGACGAAGACCGAACGGTTGTCACCGGTGATGAACGGGCCGCAGGTCTCCGCGCCGAGCGGCACGGTGAGGAACTGCTTCAGGTGGCCCCGCTCCGGACCCTCGACGGCGGTGGCGAACAGGCCGTCGTTGCTGCCGAGCGCGTTGCCGTCGGTCGAGATCCACAGGTTGCCGGTGGCGTCGAACGCGACGTTGTCCGGGCAGGAGATCGGCGAGACCTTGGTCTTGTCGTACCCGGCGAAGTAGGTCGAGGCGTCGGCCGGGTCGCCGCAGACGATCGGCAGCGACCAGGCGAAGGTCTCAGCGGTGTTGTCGCCGCGGTCCTCGACCAGCTCCAGGATCTGCCCGTGCCGGTTGCTGTTGCGCGGGTTCGCCTCGTCGGCCGGCGCCTTGCCCGCCTTGCCGCGGTCGCTGTTGTTCGTCAGCGCCACGTACACCTTGCCGGTGAGCAGGCTCGGCTCGACGTCCTCCGGGCGGTCCATCTTCGTCGCGCCGACCTTGTCCCCGGCCAGCCGGGTGAAGGTGAGCACGTCGGCGGCGGTCATGCCGTCGACGTACGAGCGGTTGCCGCTGACCAGCTTGATCCAGCGGCCCCGGCCACCGAAGCCACCGTCGGCCGGGAGCGTGCCGGAGCCGTCGATCTCGGCGGCCGGGCTGTCCCCCTCGATCTTGGCCACGTAGAGCGTGCCCGACTCCAGCAGCGTCAGGTTGTGCCGCCGGGCCACCGCGGACTTCCCCGGCATGAACTTCTTGTCCGACACGAACTTGTAGAGGTAGTCGAAGCGCTCGTCGTCGCCCATGTACGCGACCACGCGGCCGTCGCGCGCCACTATGACGTTCGCGCCCTCGTGCTTGAACCGGCCCAGCGCGGTGTGCTTGCGCGGCTTGGACTGCGGATCGAACGGGTCGATCTCGACGATCCAGCCGAACCGGTTCGCCTCGTTGGGGTGCCTGGCCAGGTCGAAGCGCTCGTCCGCCCGGTCCCACTTGCGGCTGCCGCTCGGGTAGCGTACGTCGGTCGGGACGCCGTAGCGGGTCAGCTTCGCCTTCTGCTCCTCGGCCACGGCGTCGCCGCCGACGAAGTACTGGTTGAAGTTCTCCTCGCCGGAGAGCACTGTGCCCCACGGGGTGACGCCGCCCGCGCAGTTGTTCAGCGTGCCGATGACCGTACGGCCCTTCGGGTCGGCGGCGGTACGCAGCCAGGCCGACCCGGCCGCCGGCCCGGTCAGCTCGAACTTCGTGGCCAGCGCCGTGACCCGGCGGTTGTACTCGCGCCGGCCGCGCCGCACCGGCTGCCACTGCCCGGTGTTCTCCACCCGCTCCAGCTCGACCACTGACATGCCGTGCGCGGCCATCGCCACCCGCAACTGTTCCACGGTGAGCGCGTCCTGGCCGGTGAACCCGGGGAACATCAGGTCCTCGTTGGTGTACTCGTGGTTCACCACGAGCAGCGCGCGCCGACGGTCGATCGGCAGCACGCCGACGAAGTCGTTGTTGTAGCCGAACTGCCGGGACTGGGCGGCGGCGGTCTGCCGGCCCAGATCGAACGCGGGCGCGCCGGGCACGACCTCGTCGCCCCAGCGGATCACCACCGAGTGGTCGTACCCGTTCGGCACGACGAGCGTGTCGAGCTTGTTCGGCGGGATCGGCTTGAAGGTCAGCGCGCCGCTACCAGGGCGGGTCGCGCCGGTGGCGGCCACCTCGCCTCCGCCGAGCACGGGCGGAGCGGCGGGCGCGGCGGCCGCCGGAGCGCCGGCCAGCGCGCCCGCCGCGGCACCGCCGAAGCCGAGCACCAGGGCACCGACCGCGCCGGCCCGGACCACGCCGCGCCGGGAGATCTCGGTGTCGACCACGTCACCGAAGTACGGGTTGTCGGTCGGGTTGGGCACCGGGTGGTCACAGGCGTTCCCGCACCGGTACAGACAGGTCATCGCGTCGCGGCTGCCGTGGCGGGTGACACCGAGCAGCGGAAGCAGGCGAGGCCGGTCGCTCATGAGGTGGAGCCTCCAGATCGGACGAGGGAGAAGGCGCACGGGCGAACGGCCCGCGCGCTCACCCGCCGGACGCTGCCAGGGCGCCGTGAGCGGCGGTCGGCCCGGAGCTGAACCGGACGTGAACAGCTCCGACGTGACCTGCGGCTGAACCGTTCGGCGGCCCGGCACGTATGGAAGGGCGTACACATCGCCGGTTTCCCCGCCGCCGGAAGCGAGGTACCGCCATCAGCGACCACGACGCCCAACTGCTGCGCGCGCTGCACGACGAGCATGCCGACGCGCTGTACGCGCACGCCCTGCGGTTGGTCAACGGCGATCGGCCCCGCGCCGAGGACCTGGTGCAGGAGACGCTGCTGCGCGCCTGGCGGCATCCCGAGTCGCTGGATCCGCGACGCGGCTCGGTACGCGCCTGGCTGTTCACCACGGCGCGGAACCTGGCCATCGACGCCTGGCGGCGGCGTTCGGCCCGGGTCGGCGAGGTGTACACGGACGAACTGCCGGAGACCGCCGAGACGGTCGACGAGACGGAACGCGCGGTGGAGGCGTGGACCGTGGCCGAGGCACTCAACCGGCTCAGCCCGACCCATCGGGAAGTGCTCGTCGAGTGCTTCTACCAGGGGCGTTCGGTGGCGGAGGCGGCCGCCCGGCTGGGCGTACCGCCCGGCACGGTGAAGTCGCGCACCCACTACGCGCTGCGCTCACTACGGTTGGCGCTGGCCGAGATGGGGGTGACCGGATGACACGCTGCGAGTTCGCGCACGACGACGGGGCGTACGTGCTTGGTGCCCTCGCCCCGGCGGACCGGGTCGCCTACGAGCGGCACCTGGCCGGCTGCGCCCAGTGCCGGGAGGCGGTGGCCGAGATCGCCGTGCTGCCCGGCCTGCTGGGCCGGCTCGACCCGGCTGGGTTGGAGCAGTTCCTGGAGGTCGGACCGGAGACGTCGCGGGTGCCCGCGCTGCTGGACGCCGCGCGGGAGCGCAAGCGCCGCGAGCGGTCCCGCTCCCGCCGCCAGTACGCGTTGACCGCGCTCGCCGCCGCCGCGCTCGCGGTGGTGGCCGGTGTCGGGGTGGCGCTGGTCCAGCCGCCGGCCGAGCCGTCCACGCCGCAGGTGGCGCTGACGTCCATGCGGCCGGTGGCCGGGACGGTGCCGGTGCACGCCGAGGTGGGGCTGACCGAGACGCCGTGGGGCACCGAGGTCACCATGCACTGCGGCTACGACAGGCGGGCCGGGCACCGGGAGGCGTACACGTTCCGGCTGGTCGCGCACGGCCCGGACGGCGCGACGGAGCAGATCGGCTCCTGGCTCGCCGCCCCCGGCGACGACCTGCGCTTCTCCGGCGTCACCCGCTTCACGAAGGGCGAACTGGTCCGCCTGGAACTCCTCCGAGGCAACAACGCCCCCGTCCTGGCCTACGACTTCCGCTGACCCTCTGCCCCTCCCCGTTGATCTTGCACTTCCGGCCCTCGGCGCGAGTGTTTCGCCCCTTTTGCAGGGGCGGTAAGTGCAAGATCAGCGGCTCAGGGTGGGGGTGGGGGGTTGGGAGCGGGCGGCGGATCGGGTGCGGTGGGAGTGGTGGAGGGCATCCGCCGTGAAGACCATCAGGGCCAGCCAGACCAGCGCGAAGCCGGCCAGCCGGACCGGGGGCATCGGCTCGTGGAAGATCAGCACGCCGCAGCCGAGCTGGAGGATCGGGGCGAGGTACTGCAACATGCCGACAGTGGACAGCGGCAGGCGGTTCGCCGCCCCGGCGAAGAGCAGCAGCGGGATCGCGGTGGCGGCGCCGGCGAGCACCAGCAGCGCGGTGTGCCCGGCCGAGACGTGCCCGAACGTCGAGTCGCCGCGCGCCGACAGCCAGCCCAGGTACGCCAGGGCGGGCAGCGCCAGCACCGCCGACTCGACGAAGAGCCCCTCCGTGGCGGGCAGCGCGAGGCGCTTCTTGACCAGGCCGTACCCGGCGAAGCTGAACGCCAGGGTGAGCGCCAGCCAGGGCAGCCGGCCGTAGTCCACGGTGAGCACCGCCACCGCGAACGCGCCGACGCCGAGCGCCGCCCACTGCGCCGGGCGCAGCCGTTCCCGCAGCAGGAACACGCCGAACAGCACCGACACCAGCGGGTTGATGAAGTAGCCGAGCGCCGTCTCCACCACCCGGTCGGAGTTCACCCCGTAGATGTACGTGCCCCAGTTGACAGCGATCAGCGCGGCGGCGAGCCCGATGCCGGCGAGCGCGCGGGGCCGCCGGGCCAGCTTGCGCAGGAAACCGGCGTGCCGCGTCGCGGCCAGCAGCAACGCGACGAACGCCACCGACCAGAGGATCCGGTGCGCGAGGATCTCCACCGGTCCGGCCGGGCGCAGCAGCTTGAGGTAGATCGGGAAGAAGCCCCAGATCAGGTACGCGCCGACGCCGTACAGGTAGCCGAGCCGGAGCTGGTTCACCGCTCCACCGTAAGTGGTGGATCGGTCCGGTGGTCCTTATCGGTGACCGGCGTCACCCGCTGATCCAGCTCCATCCACCGATCCGGCGCGACCGGGCGGAAGCCGAGCTTCGCGTAGACCCCGTGCGCGTCGAGCGTCGCCAGCAGAATCCGGCGTACGCCCAGCTCGTCCAAGTGGTCGCGGACCGCGCCGGCCAGCCAGGTGCCCAGGCCGCGACCCCGCTCGGCCGGGTCCACGTAGACGTCGCAGAGCCAGGCGAACGTGGCCCGGTCGGTGACCACCCGGGCCACCGCGACCTGCCGCCCGTCATCGGGCCGGTAGACGCCGAAGCCGATCGAGCCGGCGAACGAGCGCGCCACCATCGCCCGCTCCCGCCCCCGCGCCCAGTACGCGTCACCGGCGAGCCAGGCGTGCACCCGGTCCAGGTCGATCCGGTCCGGGTCGGTGCTGATCTGGTAGCCGTCCGCGCGGGTCAGAGTGAACACCCGGCCGACGTTAGCGCCGTCCCCCGGGCTGCTCGCCAGCCAATTCCCTCCTGCTGGTCTGGTGGCCCCGGCCGGTCGCCGTCGCGGCCGGCCGGGACCGGGGCGTCAGTCGCGGTCGAGGACGGCGCCGAGGATCCAGGTGACGACGCCGACGAACAGCGCGCCCAGCACCGCCTCCGGCCAGAACCCGTCCACGTGGAAGGGCAGCCCGGCCTCACCGGCGATCCAGCTGGTGAGCAGGAACAGCAGGCCGTTCACCACGATCGCGATCAGGCCGAGGGTCAGCAGGTAGAACCCGCAGCCCACGGTCTTGATGATCGGCTGGAGCACCGCGTTGACCACGCCGAAGATCACCGCGACGAGCACCAGCGTGATCACGGTCTCGGTGGCCGACTCGGAGTCCAGCGAGATGCCCGGGATGAGCAGCGTGGCGAGCCAGAACGCCACCGCCGTCGAGCCCACACGAATCAGAAGACCCTTCAGGAAATCCATGGCCGGGATCGTGCCACGGACGTACCACCAGGGAAAGCAGCGTCGTCCGACCGGGCGGGGCGCGGCGCCTCAGTGTCGCGCCGGGCGACCGACCAGTTGCGACTCCACAGGCGTCGGTGAGAGCAGCGCCCACCGCAGGGCCCGCCGGTTGACCACAGCCACCATGTCGTCGCGGATGCGGGTCAGCCAGTCGGCGGAGCCGCCGAGCCCGAGCGCCGCTCCGGCCAGCGCCGCCTCGTCCGGGTCGAGCGGTTGGAGGATCGCCAGATCGGCGCGAGCCAGCGCGGCCGTGTCGGCCGAGGTCAGCTCGTCGCGGACCACGAGCACCGACTGCCAGGCGGCATCCGGGCCGGCGTCCGGCGGCACCGGGCCGACGTCGACCACGACCAGCAGCGGGCACAGCGGCGAGCCGGACGCGCGGCCCACCGGACGCCCCGGCGCAAGCAGCGGTACGCCGCCGCCGAGCGTCCCGACACCGCGTACGAACGGCTCCCAGGCCCGGGGGCGGCCAGTCTGCACCGCCACGCGGGCACCCAGCGCCAGTGCCCGCAGCACGAGCAGTTGAGCAGCAGGTACGCCGCCGACCAGCAGAACCCGTGTCGTGGCCGGCCGGAACAGGCGCAGGGTGAGCGCCGCGCCGTGGCGGTTGGCGCCCACCATCAGGCCGGCGGCGGCCAGGGGCAGGTCCAGCGCGGGCGGCGGCGACCCGGGCCCGCCGGTCACCCCCAACGGCAGCGTGGCGGCCAGCCCGGCCAGGTGCTCCCCGTCCAGCCGGCGCAGCTCGGCGCCGACGTCACCGGCGACCCGCCGCAGCGTCCGATCCGCCGCCGACAACTCGTCCACGCTGCCCGCGGCGACCCGCACCGCCAGCTCGGCCGGGGCCGGACCCGCACCGGTGCGGGGACCCACAGTCAGCGCGACGGTGGTGGCGGTGGCCGGCACCGCGAGCAGCCGGGTGACCAGACCCCGGGCGGCCTCGCCACGCGGATCCGGCCACCGGCGCAGTCGCCAGGTGGCCTGAGCCAGCCCGCCCAGCGCGAGCAGCGGCCACGTCTCCCGGACCGGGGTGCTGGGCTCGTGATGCGCCAGCTCGGCGACCACCCGCAGCGCCGCGTCCCCGCCGAGCGGCCGGGCGGTGAGCGGCCCGAGCCGGCGGACGATCCGCCGCAGCGTGCCGGAGAGCGCCCGCAGCAACTCCTCGTCCGGCCAGCCGTCCGCGCGCAACACCTGGACGGCCAGGACCGCCCGCGACCGCCCGGCCACCCGGCCGTCGGTGAGCTGCCGGTACGACGTGCCGGCGGGACCGGCCGCGACGGCCGGCGCGGGCGCGGGGGAGGACGAGAAGACGAGCTGCAACCGGATCGCAGGGGCGTCCGGGCTGCTCGGCGGGAGCAGGTCCAACGGCGCGGGCAGCCGGCGCGCGTGGTCACCGAGCAGGTCGTCCGGGTCGCCGAGTTCCAGCAGCGCGGTCAGGCCGGCGGCGTCGTGCAGCACGGCGGCCGGACCGCCGGCCAGCTCGGTGGAGCCGGCCACCGAACCCGGCCGGACCAGCTCCAGCAGCGCCGCCGGATCGGCGGCCGCCGGCAGGGCGCGGCGCCGGGTCAGGTACGCGACGGCGGTGACGAGCCATTCGTGCAGCCAGCGGCCCCGTACCCGGATCCACGCGGCCGGCAGCACCAGCGCGGCCGTGAGCAGCGCGACGGCGATCGCCACGACACCCCGCCCGGCGGCAGCCACCAGCACGGCCGCCACGACCTGTGTCGCCACCACCTGACCGGCCCGCTGCCGACGGCTCGGCCGGTGTGTCCACAGCGGAGTGGGCGCGGCCGGTCGGGTCGTTGTCGTCGCGGTCACCGCACCTCCTCGCCCGAGCCTCGCTGTGACGCCACCGTGGCACATCGTAATGGGCGGGTTGTCCACAGGGGAGCCCGAAGGGGTAGCAGAACCGGAATGGGACGGCTACCGTCAGCGACGAAATCGTCGAGTCGCGTGTCCGCCGCCGCCTGGCCTTCCCCTCCACCGGCCCCGGACGCCCTCCCGACGAGTCCACGGTGGTCACTGCGGTGACCAGCCACGACCGAGGAGACGAGGTGACGTCCGGGATGTCCCAGACCCAGGCAGAAGCCGCGGTGATGCAGCAGACCGCCGCGAAGTTCGAGCAGGTCGACCAGTCGCTGCAGACCATGCTCAGCGGCCTGATGGCCGAGCTGGAGGTGTTGCAGCAGGCCTGGCGGGGCGCCGGTGGGCGCTCGTTCGCGCAGGTCAAGCAGCAGTGGTCGCAGGACCAGGCGGCCCTTCAGCGAGCGCTGCGGGAGACCGCCACCGCGATCCGCACCGCCGGCCGGCAGTACGACCTGTCCGACACCGAGGCCGCCGGCCGGGTGGCGGGCACCAACCGCGGCATCCAGCTGCCCCTCTGACAACCGGAAGGATCGAACTCATGGAGCACGGTGTGCTGGTCGTCAACTTCGCCGCCCTGCAACAGGCCGGCGCGGACATCCAACGGGCGCTGTCCACCCTGGAGAGCCAGCTCGGCCAGCTGGAACGCGACGCAGCCCCGCTGGTGGCGAGCTGGAACGGCTCCGCCCGCGAGGCGTACGAGGTGCGGCAGTCCCGGTGGCGGGCCGCCTCGCAGGACCTCCAGGCGATGCTGCGTGACATCAAGCTCGCGGTGGAGGATTCCGCGGCCGACTACCTCGACACCGAGAAGCGCAACGCCAACCTGTTCCAGTGAAGCGGAGCCGTGCGGCCCGGGTCTCCCTGATCCGGGCCGCACGGCGTTTCAGGCCGGGTCGGCCGCCCGCCAGCGCCGCCGTGCTCCGCGCGGCAGCACCAGGGCGAGCGCCGTCACGAGCGCCACCGCCCCGCCCACGACGGCGGCGGTCAGCAGCGCCCGGTCCCGGGCCGTCCCGCGGCGAGCCGCGCGGGCCAGCGCGGCCGGGTCCGGCCGCTCGGCAGGCAGCGCGGCGCCCGGCCGGGGCCGGGAGTCCAGGGCACCCGCCGACTCGGTCACCGCCCGGTACGGGTTGAGCACCCCCGCCCCGTAGCCGGCATCGCGTCCCGGTGCCGGGTCGGCGGCGGCCACGATCCGGGCGGCCACCTCGTCCGCGCTCAGCCGGGGCCGGTACTCGCGCAGCAGCGCCGCGGTGCCGGCCACGAACGGGGTGGCGTAGCTGGTGCCCTCCGCCCGGTGGTGTCCCTGCCGGGGAGCCGCCATCAGCACCTCGCTGCCCGGGGCGACCACGTCGACGTACGGGCCGGTCTGGGAGAACGCCGAGCGGGTGCCCTCCGGGCCGATCGCGCCCACCCCCAGCACGCCGTTGTACGCCGCCGGATAGGGCCGGGGATCGCCGTTGTCGTGCAGGTTCCCGGCGGCAGCGACCACCACCACGTCCCGTCGTAGCGCGTAGGCGACGGCGGCGCGCACGTCGGGATCGTCCGCGTACAGCACGACCGAGAGGTTGAGCACGTCGGCGTCGTGGTCCACCGCCCACCGGATCGCCCGGGCGAAACCGGCTGCGTCGACTGTGCGCCCCGACTCCCGTCCCTCGACCACCTGCTGCTCGCTCACCCGTACCGGCAGGATGCGCGCGTCCGGCGCGAGGCCGCGGAACGCGATGCCGGGCTGCGGGGCGGCGGCGACGATGCTGGCCACGCCGGTGCCGTGCCCGGCGCAGTCCCGGGTGCCGTCCCCGCCCCGGTCGAGGAAGTCGGCGCCGGACAGGACGCGCCCCGCGAGTTGCGGATGGGACCGGTCCACACCCGAGTCGACCACCGCGACCACGACTCCGGCGCCGGTGGCGAGCGGGGTGAGCCGGTCCGGGGCGTACCGTTGCTGCGGCCACGGCTGTTGCGCCACCGGCCGTGCCGGGGTGGGCGGCGAGGCGCAGCCGGCCGGTGCGCGAGCCGCCGCCGGGGCGACCGGAGACCCGATGAGGAGGAGCGTCGCCAAGGCGGCCACTGCGGGGTACGCGACAGGCCGAGACATCGACGACCTCCGTAACGTGTCGGCTCCGGGACGGGATGTTATCGCCTCGCGGACATCTGGGCCGACCGTCGATGGCCAGAAGTCCTGATCTTGCTGCCACCTTGTAGGTTGTAGGCGATGCCTGTGGCCTGTTCGCGGAAGGAGAGGTGGCCGTGACCGGATGGGAGCCGGCCACCGAGGCCGAGGTGGCGATGCGGGACGCGTTACGCGCCCAGGACCAGCAGCAGTACTTTCGCGCTCTGACGCGCGTCGATCTTTTCCTGCCGGTCGCGGGCGGCTCGGCCGGCGGATGGGGCACCTGGACCTCCGGCGGCCGCACGCACGTGCTCGCCTTCACCTCCGCCGCCGCGCTGCGGGCCAGCCTGGGGGAGAACGCCGGCACGGCCCGCCGTGTCCCCTACCCGGAGCTGGCGGCCGGCTGGCCCAACCCGGAGTGGTGGCTGGCGGTCAACCCCGGGTTGCCGATCGAGGGCTACCTGCCCGCCTGGTACGTCGCTCAGCTCTCCCGGGGCGACGTCCGGCTGCCCGGCCGGACCATGGGCGCCCGGGCCCGGCTGGACCGGGTGGAGAGCGCGGCCCGGAGCGCTCGCAACGGCGCACCCGAGTCCGCGCCCCGCCCCTCGGCCGTGCCCGTCCCGCCGGCCGCCGTTCCGCCCCCTGTGGTTCCCCCGGCCGCGGTGCCGCCCGTAGCCGTTCCGCCTCCCGCCGTTCCGCCTCCCCCGGTACCGAACGGCCGGGGCGAACGGCGGACGGAGCACGACGAGCCGCCAACGGTGCCGATGCGCGGCGCTTCGGTCCTGGGACGGCGGCTGCCGACCATGCCGCCCCGCCGCCGGGAGCCGGACCGGGACGGCCCGGGCCGTGCCGACGCCGGAGACGAACCGGGCACGGACGCCCTGGACGGCTGGCTCACCGATCTGCGCCGCCGCCCCGACGAGCCGGACCCCTTCGCCGCCCGGCCGGCGCCGACCGACGAGCCGCCGGCGACCCCCACCCCACCGCCGCCGTCCCGCTCCTTCTTCGAACCCGCCTCCGGCCGCTCGACCCGCCGCTCGTCGTCGCTGGACGCGCCGCGGCGGGCCGCCGACCGGGCCGCCCCGCCGACCCGGTTCGCCGGCGGCCAGCCGTTTCCGCGTCGCCGCCCGCTGAACGAGCCGGTACGCGAGGAGCCCACCCAGGCGTTCGCGACGCGGGCGGACGAGCCGCCTCCGGTTCCCCGGACCGACGAGGCGACGCAGGCGTTCCGGCCGACCCGCCCACCCGAGGACGCCGTCGAGACGCTGCCCCGGCGTCACTCCGGTCCCGCCACCCCCGCGACGGACGCCTGGGCCGATCCGCTCGGCCCCGACCGTGAGGCCCCGCCCTGGAACGCGGCCGAGGACCCGGCGGAGGCGCTGTCGCCGTCGATCGCCGAGCCGGTGTCGAGCCCGCCCTCGCCGCGCCGGGACTTCACTCCCATCGTCATCGAGGGCACCGTCATCGAGGCCCGCGACCTGACCGAGCCCGACCCGCCCTGGTCCTCGCAGTACGCCGACCCGGTGCGTTCCGCGCCCGCCGAGCACGCGGCGGCACCCTGGGCCGGCACCGCCGACCCGACCGCGCCGCTGCCGGCCGACCCGCTGGTGACGACCGGCGACGAGACGACGAACCTCACCGAGGCCGCCCACACCGTTCCACCAGCCGAAACGGCGTCGTTCGACCGGACCGGGCGGCTCGACGAGTCGACGGTGTCGTTCGCCTCGACGTCCGAACCCACCGCGCCGTTGCCCGGCTCGCCGACGGAGCCGCTGTTCGACCGCACGTCGGAGGACGCCACCACGTCTCTGTTCGGGGCGTCGGCATCGTCGGCTGAGCCGACGCAGTCCCTCTTCGAGCCGTCGGCCGAGCCGTCCGAGTCGCTTTTCGGGCGCCCGGCGTCGTCGACCGAACCCACCGTGTCCCTGTTCGAGGCGAACACGCCGTCGGCCGAGCCGGCCACTCCGCTGTACGAGCCGCCGTCGGCCGAGCCGACCACCTCGCTGTACGAGCCGACCCCGGCCGAGCCGACGGCTCCCCTGTTCGCGCCGGTTACCGCCGAGGAACAGGCCACCGTGTCGCTCTTCCAGCCGACCACCGACGCCGACCCGGTCACGCAGCCGACCGCCCACGCCGAACCGGCCGCCTTCGACAACTCCGCCACCACGTCGCTGTTCGCCCCGGGTGAGCCGACCGTCGCGCTGCCCACCCCGCACGAGGCGCCGGACGTGGCAGAGCCGCCCGCGCCCGTAGCGGAGCCGGCACCGATCGGCGGCGACGCGGCGGACGCCGTCGCTCCGGCCGACTTCGTGCCGGCGAACGACGTGGAGGAGGAGTTGCTGGCCGCCGCGGGCAGCGGGAGCACCGACGGCTTCCTCACCACGCTGCTGCTGGCCCGGGTACTGCTGCCGGCCGCGCCCGAGTCGGTCGCCGGCAGCCGTCCGGGTGATCCGGGGTTCGTCTGGCACACCGAGCCGGTCGACGGCGAGACGTCCGTCTCGGTCTACACCTCCGCGGAGCGCCTCGCCGAGCACGCCGGAGACGCGGTCGAGACGGTACGCGTCAAGTTCGTCCAGCTCATTCGCAAGTGGCCGGACGTGTCCTGGTCGTTCCGGGTGAACCCGGGCAGCCCGGTCGGTGCGACGTACCCGGGGGAGCAGGTTCTCGCGCTCGCCAACTGGGCGGCCGAGGTGGGCCTCGGCGACGACCCGGAGCCGGCCGCCGCGCCGCAGCCGGCGGAACGACAGCGCCCGGAGGCGCCGACCATCGCCGCGAACCGGCCGGTGACCATGCAGAAGGCGATCGCGGCGAGTCAACTCGCCTACTACCTGGAGCGTGGCTACGACCGGGTCTCCGGTTTCGTGCACCGGGCCGGGGAGTTGGCGCACCTGAACAGCCCGGCGGTGCTGTACCGCGCGCTCGGCCTCGGCCACCCGGGATCCCCGTTCTCCCCGGACGACGAGGAGATCTACCTGCTGCGGTGGCCGGCCTACCGGCCGAGCCTCTACCGGATCCCCTACGGCGGGCCGAACGAGTCCGCCATGCGGGCGATGGAGGGCTGGGTGATCGAGCGGCTGCCGTTCCGCGGCAACGGCTTCGCCCCCGGGGAGAGCAGCGACGTGATCGCCGAGTTCAAGGTGGACAGCGCCCGCCTGCCGCACGGCGCCGAGCTGTGGCGGCTCGGCGCGGACGGCGACACGCGGCTGGTCGCGGTCCTGGACACCGACGCGCTGGTCTGGCGGAAGGCGGACGAGGCGTGACCCGCGACGGCTACGTCGCCCGCTGGCGGGGGCGGGAGTACCAGGCCAGCCCCGCGGGGGACGAGGTCCGCCTCTACCAGCCCGGCCCGGACGAGGGATTCACCGAGGTACGCCCCGGCAGGTACGTCCGGGTGGTGCCGGCGGCCGAGGTCGACGATCTCGCGTACGTGCGGACCACCTGCACCTGGCAGGGGCAGCCGTTCATCGTGCTGGCCGAGCACGAGGGCTGGTTGCGGCTGGAGTACACGGGCGGGCGCTGGCCGGTGGCCGAGGCGATGGGGCTGGAGGCGTTCGACTTCGGCGTCTACCAGGGCTGGGCGCCCGCGTCCGAGGTGGCCGACCTGGGCGAGCAGCGGGTCTGAGTCAGGACTTCGCCCAGCGCAGGATCTCGCCGAGCACCAGGTCCCGGGCCTCCACGTGCGGGAAGTGCCCCACGTCGTCGAGCAGCCGCCACTCGTACGGCGCGCTGACGTAGCGGCCGGAGCCCTGGGCGGTACGGGGCAGCGAGGCGCGGTCGAGTGCGCCGTGCAGTTGCAGGGTCGGCGTGACGAGCGGCTTCTGCATCAGCTTCACGAAGCGGTAGCCGTGCAGCCGCAGCACCGAGCGGAACGCCCAGCGGTAGCCCTCCATCGCGCAGAACGCGGCCTGCGGGATCTGCATCGCGACCCGGCAGCAGTGGGCGTAGTCGGCGAAGTCGGGGCTGTCCGCCCAGCGTGGGCCGCCCCACCGGCGCAGGATCTCCTCCACCTCGGCGGCGTCGTCCCGGGTCAGGACGTGCTCGTAGCGGGGGAGCTGGAACTTCAGCGTGGCGGTGGCCGAGGCGAACTGGCCGCGCGGGTCGGCGAAGATGGCGGCCCGCAGCCGCAGCGGGTGCGGCGCGCCGAGCACCACGAGCCGCCGGACCAGGGTCGGGTGGAAGGAGGCGGCGGTCCAGCCGATGAGCCCGCCCGCGCCGGTGCCGACCACCGTGGCGGACCGCTCGCCCAGTGCGCGGATCAGGCCGGCGACGTCGGCGGCGAGCGTGTAGCCGTCGTACCCCCGGGGTGGCTTGTCGCTCGCGCCGTAGCCGCGCAGGTCGACGGCGACCGCCCGGAAGCCCGCGTCCGCGACCGCCGGAAGCATCTCGTGCCAGGCGTACCAGTACTCGGGGAAGCCGTGCAGGAAGAGCACCATCGGGCCGGCGCCCGCCTCGACGACGTGGAACCGGCTGCCGTTGGCGCCGACGAACCGGTGCGTCCACGGCCCTTCGGGCAGGACGCAGGACTCGTCGACGGGTCCGCCGCGCTGGTCGGTCATGGGGCACAGCCTAGGGCCGCCGGTCGCGCATCGGGCTCGCAGGTGACCAGGATCAGGGATTTCTCCGGGAGGCGACCCATGAGCCCCGAGACCGCTTGTGAGGTCAGGATTCGACGACGCGCATCGGGATGCCGGGACCGCAGTCGACCGAGCGGTCCCGCGCGGTGAGCCGCAGCGAGACGAAGTCGCCCTTGCGCAGTTCCCCGGTGTTCGGGCCGTAGACGGCGTACTCCGTGCCGTTCTCGTCCATCAGGCCGTAGCAGGGGCCGGAGCCGCCCCGGATGATCCAGCCGGCGACGACGCCGGCCGGCCGGTTGTCGGTCGGCTTCTTCGGGGGGCCGGCGGGGCGCCGCAGCGTCGGCAGTTCGGTGGCGGACAGCGGCGTGGGCCGGTCGGCGGGCGTGGCCGCGCCGCTCGCGGCCGGTGCGTCGGCTCGGGACGCGGGCGGCGCGGCCGGGCCGGCGGAGGGCGGCGTGACCGGGGTGGGCGGCTGGCGGTCGTCGGACACGGGTCCTCCGTTTCCGGCGCAGCCCGCGGCGGCGAGCAGCGCCGTCGCGAGAGCGGCCGGCAGGGCGGTACGGGACGTCACCGGGGTAGGACGCGGGCACGGGCCGGCGGGTTCCGGCGGAAAGGGCGATGCCCGGGCGGTGAGCCCGCCCGGGCATCGCGTGGCGCGTCGATCAGTGGATCAGGAGAAGCGGACCTTCAGCGAGGTGCCGTTCTGCTCCAGGACCTTGATCTTGGTGCCGGTGGCCGGGAGCTTGACGCCGTGGTTCGGCAGCTCCGGGTACCAGTACTGCTTGGTGTCGTCGAACAGCGGCTGCGCCGCCTGGCCGCGGATGTACTGCGGCTGGCTGTTGATGTGCAGCGTGAACGAGTCGGCCTTCTTCAGGCTGAACGGCGCGTCGTAGACCTGGACACGGGCCCGCCAGGGCTGGCCGGTCAGGTTGTAGATCGGCCGCGGGTGCGCGTCGATGATCATGTTCCGACCCTCACCCGGGTGCGCGAACGTGTCGTTGTCCGCGAACCGGAGGTTCCAGTAGGAGATCAGCAGACCCTCCTGGTACGCGTAGTGGTCCACGTAGTCCGGGCGGGTGTTCGCGTAGCCGAAGAAGTACGGGCCGGTCTTGAGGTACTTGTCGTACGAGACGTACGACCGGTGACCGGCGATGTAGTAGTTGTCGAACTTACGGGTGTAGGTCTCCTCGACGATGCTGAAGCCGCTGAGGGTCCAGCCGTTCGCGCCGGCCTCGGCGCCGTCGGTGAGCACCGTCTGACCGTCGGCGGTCACGGTGACCGCGTCACCGTAGAAGCCGCCCTCGGAGACGCCGCCGTCCGTCTGGTAGCGGAGCCGGAACTGCACGACCTTGCCGGCGACCGCGTCCATCGGGATGTTGACGTCGACCCACTGGTTGTTGCTGGAGCCGTCCAGGGCGTAGCGCCCGGGGGAGATCTCCTTCAGCGGGGTGCCGTTGGCCGTACCGGGCAGCGAGGCCCAGGTCTGGCCACCGTCGGTGGACGCCTCGAAGAAGAGGTAGTCGTAGTCCGCCTCGATGCTGTAGCGACCCTTCATCGACAGCGCGGCGCTGGTCTTCCCGGTGAGGTCGACAGTGCGCGTCATCGTGTTGTTCAGGTCGTCGTCGTTGCCCGAGAAGAACTGCTTCGTACCCTCGAAGGGCTTGCCGTTCTGGAACGTGTACTCCCGCTGCGGCAGCACCACCACGGCGCCCTGGGCCTTGTTGGAGTTGTACTCCTGCGGCCCGAGTTCCAGGGTGCGCTTCTGGCCGGCCACGATCACCTCGTAGTCGAGCCAGCCGAGCTGGAGCTTGTTCCAGGCGCCGAGGTCGCCACCGCGCTCGCCGATGCCGCCGTCGTTCTTGGCGCCGAGCCGGCTCTGGGCCATCAGGGTCCAGTGCTCGTTGTTGTTGTCCCCACCACTGACCACGTTGTAGTCGTCCGGCAGACCGAGGTCGTGGCCGTACTCGTGGTAGAAGACGCTGCGGCCACCGTTCTCCGGCTGGATCGTGTAGTCACCGATCCAGACGCCGGTGTTGCCGATCTGGGTGCCGCCGGCCGGGAAGTTCTCCGGGCCGGTGTTGCCCTGGTCGCTGGCGAAGGCGTACCACCGGTGGCTCCAGATGGCGTCCTCACCCTGGTACGGGTCACCGTCGGCCTCGTCACCGCCGGCGTGGACGATCTGGAAGTGGTCGATGTAGCCGTCCGGCTCGTTGAAGTCGCCGTCGCCGTCGAAGTCGTACCGGTCCCACTCGTCCATCGCCTTGACGTCCGCGGCGATCTCCGCGTCGGAGCGGCCCTGCGCCTTCTGGTCGGCGACCCACTGGTTGGCGGCGTCGCGGACCAGGGCCCAGGTGTTGGTGCAGACGTTCGAGGCGCACGGGTAGCCGCCGGAGCGGCCGTAGCGAGCCTCGTTGTACCGCACCTTCACCCAGTTGGTGACCTCGCCGTCGACGCTGTACCGACCCGAGGACTGGGCCTCGTAGTACTGCTTCAGCGACTCCTCGCCGGGCTTGGTGCCGAAGTACAGATCCCGGTAGTAGTCGGCGCTGTAGTCCGCCTGCCAGACCGTGGAGTTGTCCACCGCCCGGTTGGGCTGGGGGATCTGGTTGCGGAGCGGACCGTCGAACCGGGTCGGGCCCGGGGTGTCCGGGTCGGTGTCCTGGTCCGGGTAGTTCGGGTGCCGCTCGTCGCCGAACTCCGCGAGGATGACGAAGATCTTGTCGGTCCGCTCGCGGGAGAGTTCGACGTACTGGTCCTTGGTCGGACCCTTGCCTGCCTTGGTGCTCTTGGCTGCCTTGCCCGCCGCGGGACCGGCGACAGCCTGCTCGCCGACCTTGACGACCTTGCTGCCGTTGATCTTCTGGGCCTTCGCCCTGCCGGACAGGACCTCGCTGAGGCCCTCCTGGCGCAGCGCGCGCCGCTTCTCCTCCAGCGGGTTGGGCAGGTCGTGCTCAGCCTGCGCAGGCTCGGCCACCGACGGAGCGGCGGCCGGCAGCTTCGGCGTCGGCGCGGCGCTGGCGGACGTGCCTGCCATCAGCCCCGTCGCGGTCAGCGAAAGCCCGAGCAGACCCACTGCGACTTTGCGCACGTGGTACCTCCGGTGTGAGGGAACCGGCCCAACTGGGGGTACGGGCCGGTGGAACGTCCCACTAGTGGGACCAAGGGTGAACATAGACACTGCTGCGACTGGTGGGAAGATGCGTGCGTCGATTTGTTGCAACTTTTTGTTGAGAACGCTTTTCACCGTCACATGACCGCCGGTTGCCGAGCCGTTGACCAGCAACGATGCGCTCAGCGGTGATTGCAGTGACATGCATGGATTAATCGGTTACGCGGAAGGGCCGGGAGCGCTCGCGCTCCCGGCCCTTCCCCCATCGAGCTGGATCAGATCATTTTTCGGTCATTCCGGTTCCGCTTTGACCGCGCCCGTTTCAGCTACGCGGCGGTACGACGTACACCTGGGCGTACGAGTTGTCCTTGGCGGCCCGCTTGATGATGATCGAGACGCCGTACTGGACGCCCGCGTCACCCGGGTTGCCGGTGCCGAGCACGATCGCCCCGCCACCCAGCGTCGAACCGTAGTAGTCGGTCGCCGGAGAGCCGTCGGGGTTCACCACCCGGGTCGTGTACTGCTGGTTGCCCCGGGACGGGATGACCACCGAGGCGTCGTTGTCCCGCGCGTACGCGGCGCCGTCACGGATCTCGATGCCCGGGTACCAGCCCTTGGCGTCGGTGAAGCCCTTCACCGGCGCCTGCGGGCCGAACTTCGTGCAGTACTCGCTGTACGGCTCGTCCGCCGCCTCCAGGCACTCCTTGAAGGGGTACGTGGGCTTGAGGCCGAACGCGGCGTTGGAGGACTGCGGCCGGCTGGGCAGGTTCTTCAGCACCGACGGGTCCTTCTCGGCCGCGGTGCCCTTGCGGCGCAGCGGGTCGTTGTGCGAGTCGACGATCAGCAGACCGCCCTTCGCCCCGTAGCTGGGCAGCGCGGTCATCTGCGCGGTGACGTGGTTGACGTCGCCGAGCTGGGTGTCCCGGTACCAGACCAGCATGCCCGGCGCGTTGTACGCGATCCGGTCGACCTTCCAGGCCTCGTGCGAGTAGACGGTGTCGTAGGTGTACTTCAGGCCGTTGTCGAAGCCGTCGAAGTTGCGCCACTCGGCCAGGTAGTAGTGCGACTTGACCTGCGTGCCCGAGTCGATGTACCAACCCGCGCCGCTGGTGTCGGTGAAGGTGCCGCCGGTCTGGGTCCAGCCCGCCGCGCCGCTCTCGACGTCGTCGCTCCACGTGGTCGCGCCACCGCCGGTCACCGAGAAGTCGTCGGCGAACCAGCCGCGCTCGACGAACGCCTCGTCGGTGGCGTACCGCAGCCGCACCTGCACGGTCTGCCCGGCGAACGACGACAGGTCGACGTAGTCGTGCCGCCAGCCGCCGGTGCTGCCGCTCAGGCCGTACTTCTTGTTGCCGAAGTCGACCATCCGGCCGTTCGGGTCGGCGTAGCCGTCGTTGGTGGAGACCAGCGCGCCGCCCTCGGCGTACACCTTCTGCTCGTTCCAGGTGGCGCCGCCGTCGGTGGAGACCTCGACGAAGCCGAAGTCCCAGTCCGCCTCGATGACGTAGTTGTTCCACATCCAGAACTTCGCGTCGGCGGCGTTCGGGACGGTCACCGTGCGGCTCAGCTTGACGTCGGCCCAGTTCTGGTCCGCGCCGGAGTACCACATGTTGCCGCCGCTGTGCGGCGTCGCCAGTGAGATCACCTTGTCCGGCAGGTCGATCTTGATGCCGTCCTCGGTGCCGACCGGCGTACGCGAGGTCTGCCCGAGCTTGACCAGCTTGGACCGGTCACCCGGCCCGAACGTCTTCGGCTCGGCCCAGCCGAGCACCCACTTGTCCCAGAGGCCCATGTGGGTGGGAAGCGCCTGGAAGATCTCGCCGGAGTGCGATCCGGACGCCATCAGGTCCCAGAAGTCCACGTCGGAGTCGGCGTTGCCGGAGGTGTCGTAGAGGTCCGGCAGGCCCAGGTCGTGCCCGAACTCGTGGGCGAAGACGCCGACGCCGGCGTCCTCCGGCTGCACGATGTAGTTCGACACCTTGAGGTTGGTGCCCGGGATCGTGTAGCCGCCGGTCACGGTCGAGGAGTGCGCCCAGACCGAGTAGATACCGACGTCGCCGCCGCCACGGGACTTGCCCTGGTTGGCGTGCACCAGCACCAGGTGGTCGATCACGCCGTCCGGCTCGTGGTAGTTGCCGTCGCCGTCGCGGTCGCTCTGGTCCTCGATGTCGTAGTCGGCCCACGGGAAGTTCGGGTCGGACGCGGCCAGCGCGTCGATCGCGTCGGTGGCGAGACGCCCGGCGCCCTGCGGGTTGTCCGGGTGGCCGTTCATCGACTGCTCACGCCCGGCGACCCAGTTGCCGTTCTCGTCCTGGAAGCAGCGCGACGCGGCGTACCAGCCCTCCGAGTGCGGCACCGTGATCCACGGGCTGGCCTGCCCGTCCACGGTGTACGCGCCCTTGGACATCTCCAGGTACATGTTGTGCATGGTCCGCCCGGCGAGGCTGATGCCCGGCTTGCCGTCCGGCCCCTTGAGGTCCTTGCGGACCCGCTCGGTGATGCCCTTCTTGCTGTAGAGCATCTTGTCGTAGTGGGCCGGCGAGAAGTCCGGCACCCACATCGAGTTGTTGTCCTTGTGCGGCAGCGTGGCCGGGTTCGGGATGGTGTTGTGCCGCGGCCCGTTCTGCACGGTGCCGGGAACGCAGGTGCGGTCCTCGAACACCGTCTTCGGGACCATCACGTTCGTGAAGTCGTCGTTGGCCTTGTCGTTGAACTCGACGAGCAGCGTCAGCAGCTTGGCGGTCTGCGTGCTCTTCGCCTTCTTGATCTTCCGCGGGCTGTGACCGGTCCGGATGGACTTGGCCTCCAGCTTGGCCAGCTCGCGGGCGGCGATCGGGTTGCCGCCGGCGTACTTGCGGTCGTAGGCGCGGGCCTCGTCCGCCGGCGAGGAGAAGACGCCGTCGCGACCCTTGATCTCCTTGCCGCCGGTGTCCGGCTGCACCTCGGGCTCGGCGTAGTTGATGTAGTGCTCGTCCGCCCCGATCGTGACCGGTGCGGACCGGGACGGCTGGGCCGCCGCGCTGCCCGTCGCGGTCAGCGACGTGGCCGCGAGCGCGATGACGGGCAGCGCGACGAGTAAGCGTCGCCGTGCCCTGTGCTGCGACATGGGGAGCATGCCACTCCGTTCGTAGGGAATGGTGGGGAACCGGCCGTCTCACTGACGCTCGTCGAAATCCGCCGGTGCGGCTGAACGTAACCGACAACCAGCGACATCGACAGTGGTGGAAAAGTGCTCTGGCCGATCAGGTCAGATCGGGTCCACCGATCGACCAGCGCGGATCCCGGGTACGACGAAGGGGGCGGACCGCAGTGCGGTCCGCCCCCTGGCCAGGCCGTGGTCAGTCCTCGTCGGACTTGCCGCTGCTCATCCCCGACGAGATCAACTCCATCACCGAGGAGTCCTGGAGCGTGGTCACGTCACCGAGCGACCGGTTCTCCGCCACGTCCCGCAACAGCCGGCGCATGATCTTGCCGGAGCGGGTCTTCGGCAGCTCCGGCACCAGCATGATCTGCCGCGGCTTGGCGATCGGGCCGAGCGTCTTCGCCACGTGGTTGCGCAGCTCGGCGATGAGCTGCTCGCCCGCGTCGCCGGCGGTCTCCGCGTTGCCGCGCGGGATGGCGAACGCGACGATCGCCTGCCCGGTGGTCGGGTCGGTCGCGCCGACCACCGCCGCCTCCGCCACCGACGGGTGGCTGACCAGCGCCGACTCCACCTCCGTGGTGGAGATGTTGTGGCCGGACACCAGCATCACGTCGTCGACCCGGCCCAGCAGCCAGATGTGCCCGTCGTCGTCCTTCTTCGCGCCGTCACCGGCGAAGTAGACCCACTCGTCGCCGGTGTTGGCGCCCGCGCCGAACCGTGACCAGTACGTCTCCAGGAACCGGTTGTCGTCACCCCAGATGGTCCGCAGCATCGACGGCCACGGCTCCTTCAGCACCAGGTACCCACCGCCGCCGTTCGGCACCGACTGGCCCTGGTCGTCCACCACGTCGGCGACGATGCCGGGCAGCGGGCTCATCGCGGAACCGGGCTTCGCCTCGGTCACGCCGGGCAGCGGCGAGATCATGATGGCGCCGGTCTCGGTCTGCCACCAGGTGTCCACCACCGGCAGCTCACCGCGGCCGACGTGCTGCCGGTACCAGATCCACGCCTCCGGGTTGATCGGCTCACCGACGCTGCCGAGCAGGCGCAGCGACGACAGGTCGTACCCGGCCGGGATGTCCTCGCCCCACTTCATCATGGTGCGGATCAGCGTCGGCGCGGTGTACAGGGTGGTCACCTGGTACTTGTCGACGATCTCCCAGAACCGGCCCTTGTGCGGGGTGTCCGGGGTGCCCTCGTACATGACCTGGGTGGCGCCGTTGGAGAGCGGGCCGTACACGATGTAGGAGTGCCCGGTCACCCAGCCGATGTCGGCCGTGCACCAGTAGACGTCCGTCTCCGGCTTCAGGTCGAACACCGCGTGCGTGGTGTACGACACCTGGGTCAGGTAGCCGCCCGTGGTGTGCAGGATGCCCTTCGGCCGGGCGGTCGTGCCGCTGGTGTAGAGGATGAACAGCGGGTGCTCGGCGTCGAACGCCTGCGCCTCGTGCTCCGGCGACGCGGTCTCCACCGTCTCGTGCCACCAGTGGTCCTTGCCCGACCAGGCGACCTCCTCACCGGTACGCCGGACCACCAGCACGTGCTCCACCGACGGGCACTTCGCCACCGCCTCGTCCACCGTCGGCTTGAGCGCCGACGGCTTGCCCCGCCGGTACCCGCCGTCCGCGGTGATCACCACCTTGGCGCTGGCGTCCTGGATCCGGTTGGTGAGCGCGTCGGCGGAGAAGCCGCCGAACACCACGCTGTGCGTGGCGCCGATCCGGGCGCAGGCGAGCATCGCCACCGCCGCCTCCGGGATCATCGGCATGTAGATGGCCACCCGGTCACCGGCGCTCACGCCCAGCTCGGTCAGCGCGTTCGCCGCCTGGCAGGTGAGCCGGTGCAGGTCGGCGTAGGTGACGGTGCGGGTGTCGCCGGGCTCGCCCTCCCAGTGGATCGCCACCTTGTCCCCGAGGCCCGCCTCGACGTGCCGGTCCAGGCAGTTGTACGCCACGTTCAGCCGGCCCCCGGTGAACCACTTCGCGAACGGGGCGTTCGACCAGTCGAGCACCTGCTCCCACGGCTGGGCCCAGGCCAGCCGGCCGGCCTGACGCTCCCAGAAGGCCAGCCGGTCACCGGCCGCCTCCTCGTACGCCTCGGCGGTCACGTTGGCGTTCGCGGCGAGTTCAGCCGGCGGCGGGAACTGGCGCGTCTCGTTCAGCAAGTTGGCCAATGCCTCGCTCATGCGGTGACTCCTTCGTCGCGTGACCTGCGTCTCCTACTCCGGGGAAGGTTAGTCCCGCCGTACCCCGGTCGCGACCGCCCGACCCCTCACCGCGCGCCCAGCGGCCTTCCCCTCGCGCCGAGGTGTAAGGAAGGGCCCCCTGTTAACGCCTCCGGTAGAGGAAGGGCCCCTTCTTAACAACCCCGGGCATGCGGGGAGCCCGGCGGTCGCTAGCGTGACGGGGTGACCACCGATCCGCTCGCCCCGCTGCTCGCGCTCGCCGACGTCGCCCCCGCCGTCGAGCAGGCCCGCGACCGGGTCGACCAGGCCCACCGGCACCGCGCGCTGCGCCGCCAGGGCGGCCAGGTCGCCGCCGAGGTCAGCCTCCGCTCCGCCGTGGCCAGCGCTGCGCTCGAAGGCCGCGACCACGACCGCGAGGAGGTACGCGCCGGCACGGTCACCGACCCGGTGCTGCAGGGCGCGCTACGGGTGGCCGGAGCGCTCCCCGGGCTCAGCGACCTCTGGCCCAAGGCGCCCCGGCAGGTGCTGGCCCGGCTGCACGTGCTCGCTGCCCGCGACGTGGTGACCGAGGAGGAACTGGGCCGGCCGGTCGCCGACCCGGTGGTCGCGGCCCGCCTCGACGGCCTGGCCGCCCTGGTCGCCGGCGGCACGAAGGTGCCACCGCTGGTGCTGGCCGCCGTCGTACACGGCGAGCTGCTGAACCTGCGCCCGTTCCCGGGCCCGTCCGGGGTGGTGGCCCGCGCCGCCGCCCGGCTGGTGCTGATCTCCACCGGGTTCGACCCCCGGGGGCTGGTCGCGGTGGACGTCGGTCACCGCGAGCGCGAACCCGAGTACGTGGGCGCGGCCGGCGCGTTCGCCACCGGCACGCCCGACGGCCTGCGCTCCTGGCTGCGGCACTACATGACGGCCGTGGAGGTCGGCGCGGACCAGATCACGCTCATCGGCGACGAGATCCTCGCCGCGTCCTGAGGGGTGGCCGACCTGTCCGGTGGCCCGTCCGGTCAGGCGGTCGGTGCGGCGGCGCGGGTGCGGCGGTGCCGGCCGTACCAGGCGATGCCGATGGCCACGCCGACGCCCACACCGAGCGCCGCCGCCGCGACCGGCACGGCCGGCCGCTCACGCAGGCGGCGGCCCAGCGGAATCGGGTGCCGGAACTCCAGCACCGGCCACGAGTTCTCCACCGCAAGCTTGCGCAGCGCCCGGTCCGGGTTGACCACCGTCGGATGCCCCACGCACTCCAGCAGGGGCCGATCCGAGTACGAGTCGGAGTACGCGTACGAGTCGCTGAGGTCGTAGTCGCGTTCCAGGGCCAGCTCGCTGACCGCCTCGACCTTGCTCGGACCGGCGGCGTAGAACTCGACCTCACCGCTGTAGCGGCCGTCCACCACACCCATCCGGGTGGCGATGACATCGGTGATCCCGAGCAGCTCGCCGATCGGCCGGACCATCTCGTCACCCGACGCGGAGACCAGCACCACGTCCCGGCCGGCTGCCTGGTGCTCCTCGATGAGGGCGGCCGCTTCGGCGTACACATAGGGGTTGATCAGCTCGTGCAGCGTCTCCGCGACGATCTGGCGGACCTGTTCCACCGGCCAGCCCTTGCAGAGTGTGGCCAGGTAGTCCCGGGTGCGGGCCATGGTCTGCTCGTCGGTGCCGCCCAGCCGGAACATCAACTGCGCGTACGCCGACTTGACCACGTCACGCCGAGTGATCAGCCCGTCCCGGTAGAACGGCCGACCGAATGCCAGGGCGCTCGACTTGGCGATGACGGTCTTGTCGAGATCGAAGAAAGCGGCGCTGCGGCCCACGGCGCGAAAGTCTAGCCCGACGGCGGCACGGAGGCGTCCGCCCAGGGTCATGGAAGTTGATGAGCACCCGCAGGAGTGACGGCGGTCACATCTGATGTGCAAGAAATTAGCTTTGCGTGGACTGAACACCACTCGACGTATAAGGGTCGGCTGCGGCATGCTTGTCCTCGCGACGGGAGTTCGCATTCCCGACGCCGCCGGCCTCGGCGGTTGCACCCCCCGTAACCGCTGAGTCGGTTCGGCTCGACCCCCCCGGAGCCGAACCACAAGACGACCCCCGTCTCCCCCCGACGGGGGTCGTCCCTTTCGAGGGGAGCCTTCCGCCGCAGGTCACAGGCCCTCCCGCTCGTCGCCCCCCGGCGTTGCCTCCAGAGAGGGAGGCAGCAGAGAAGCAGCAGAGCCATCGAAGGCAGCCAGGACGCGGGCCGCGTAGTCGTCCGGGGTGTGGGTGTAACGATTGCGTTGGTCAGGTGATGCCGCCGTCGCTGTGTAAGAGTTGGCCGTTGATCCAGCCTCCGTCGGGTGAGCACAGGAACGCGATGAGGTTCGCGCAGTCCTGTGGGCGCCCGAGGCGACCGAGCGGCGTGGTCCGTAGGACCGCGTCCTTGGTTTCTGTGGTCATCCAGCCGGTATCGGTGGGACCCGGATCGATGGCGTTGGCGGTCACGCCGAGGTGGGCCAGTTCTTGAGCGGCGGCCAGGGTGATCCGATCGAGTGCGCCTTTGCTGGCTCCGTAGGGAAGGTTGCCGACGGTAGCGTCGCTGGTCAGGCTGATGATGCGTCCCGTGCCGTGTGGCCCTTGGAATCGTTGGGCGTACTGGCGAATCAGGAGCCAGCTTGCCCGGGTGTTGACCGCGAAGTGACGGTCGAAGCTTTCGATGCTGGTGTCGAGCAGGCCTGAGTCGACGCTCTCGCAGTGGGCGAGGACGAGCGCGCTGACCGAGCCCAGCTTCCGCTCCACGGCCTCGAAGATGCCGGCCGTGGCGTGAGGATCAGCGAGGTCCGCCTCGACTGCTGCGGTTCTCGCCCCGTGCTTGGCGGCTTGGCTGCTGAGCTGCGTCATGGCCTCGGGATCGGCTCCCCAGGGCATCCGCTCGTCGTACGGGGTCCAGTAGGTGAAGCCGACATCCCAGCCGGTTCGAGCCAGCGTCAGCACCACCGATGCGGCGATGCCGGCGCTGCGGCCGGCACCGGTCACCAGGGCGACGGGTCGATGCTGGTGGTTGACGCCATCCGTAAGTGCCATCCGTGGTCGCACCCCCTTCGATGCGCCATCCTTGCTGCCCGCCCAAAGGCCGTCGTCGGAATTACCCGGCCTCCGCCTCCGCCACTCGCTGCCGTAGTCCGACACCAGCGGTCATGGCGGCGAGACGTCGACGGCTGGATTACACGGCATGCCATCTGCCGACGCTGGTCGACAACATCGACCAGGCTTCCCCTACCCGACGGCGTGTCCCTTCGTTGGTTGAGGGTTCGGCTGCGAGATCACGGCGCGTAGCCGGGATCGGCGACGGCCTCGGCGATGCGGGTGAGCCAGTGCAGGTCGTTGGCCCGGGACTCCGGACTGGCCTCGGAGTCGAGGATGCTGCGGAGAAAAGCGGCCACGTCGTCGAGGTGCCGCTCGCCGCGGTAGTAACTCAGCAACCTCTGATCCGGCTCCACCGGCCCGTAGCCTCGCCGGAACAGTGCGGCCCGGTGCGCGTCGATCGGGTGGTCGCCGAAGTCCTGGCTGTGGACGAACATCAGGTCCCGCTCGCGCGGCGCGAGCATCGGCGCGTCCCAGTCCACGACGTGCAGCGGACCGTCGCCGTCGGCGATCAGGTTGCCCGGGTGGATGTCGGCGTGGACGAGGACGTGCCGAGCGCGCGTCACACCGGACGCCAGGTCGTCCACCGTGTCCGCCAACCGGTGCAGCGCGCCGCCGTACCGCTTCCAGAACGCGCCGAGGGCGTCGCTCGCCGCGGCCTGCTCCCCGAGCGTTCGCAGCCGCTCGCCCGCGGTCGACCGGTAGGTCTCCACCGGCAGGACAGCGGCGAGTTCGGCGCTCGGCGTGACCTGGTGCAGTCGGCCCAGGAACTCGCCGTACTCGATCCACTGGCGGTCGGTGAGACCGCGATTCCACAGACTGCCGCCCTCGTGGAACGGGTAGAGCAGCAGCCGGTAGCCCTCGAAGCCGTGGACGGCGCCGCCGTCCGGAAGGTCGATCGGCGCGACGACCTGCCGGAGGCCCCGCGCGCGAAGGGAACCGGGCAGCGCGACGGCGGCCCGGGTGAACTCGCCGCGGCGCAGCTTCAGGAAGTACCGACCACCGCTGGCCGTGTCCACCCGGTACGCCCAGGCGTTCCCGTCGAGCCCGACCGGCAGGAACACGAGGTCGGCGACGTCCAGTGACCAGGCGGCGGCCACCCTGGCCGCCAGCAGCCGCTCGTCGACGCCAGGTTTGTCGATCACGGCCCGGAGCGTCGCAGCCGGCGCCCCGACCGGCAAGCGAGTTGCGGTCGGGTCAGCGGATCACCGCGCGCGAGGTGCGCCTGGCCGGCTCGAAACACACCAGCCCGCCGCCGCGCTCGTCGGTGACCACCCACGGGTGGCCGACGTACGTCTGCTGCCGGTAGGACTGCCCAGGTGTGAGCAGCGCGTACCGCTGGCGCCGGCCCTCGTAGTTGAGCCAGTAGACGGTGACAGGCGCCCGCCGGGTGTTGACGAAGTCGATGAACGTCTCCGGTCCGCCGCCGTGTGAACGCAGCGTCCGTTCGCGTGACGGCGGCAGCGGGCTGAGCTCGCCGGGACCGATGACCGGCGGTTTCGACCTGGGACGTGAGGGCTTCGGCGACGCCGGCTGCCTGGTCGGAGTGGCGGCCCGGGTCGGCGGGGCCGTCCGGGTGGGCAGGACGGAGCGGCTGGACAGCGACACCGGTGGCGGCGACCAGGACGCCTCCGGTGGTTCCGCGGCCCTCGTGGGGAGCGGCGGGGACGCCAGGATCGCCTGACCCTCGATCGGTGGCGGAAGGTCGGGGCGGCGGGGCGTCGCGAAGGCGCTGACGATGCTGGCGAGTACCACGACCACGAGCCCGACCGCGATCGCGGCGAGCGCTGTCGGTGAAGGATCACGTAGCCAGGCCTCGCCGCCGGTCGGTTCGCCGGGCCGCGCGTGACGTGGAGGTGGGGGAATCGCGAGGGGGTGCGATGAATCGGTCATGGCCTCGAATCCGCAAGCCGGTGCCGTCCATAGAGCGGCGAGGGGGTCCCGATTATCCGTTACGGATCATCCCTGTAGTCAATGGCTGACCGTGCGCTCAGTGCTCCGGCCCTCGCGGCACATAGCAGATCCACTCCTCCGCCGAGGTCTGTCCACATCCCACTCCGTCGTCCACAGGCGAGCGGTCATCCCCCTCGCTCGGCTCGTCGGTTCGGCAGGCTGCCGGGCACGTCCGAGTCCGACCGATGGAGGCCGCCATGCCGCCGCGCACCCCGCTCCCGCCGTACCGCCGCCTGCCTCTGCTCGTCACCTCCGACGGCGACCTTCTCGACGAGCTGCTGCGGCTCGCGGCGGCCGGTGGCACCGAGGTCGAGCTGGCCGCCGACCCGGCGGCCGCCCGGGCCCGCTGGGCGCCGGCGCCGCTGGTGCTGGTCGGCGCCGACCAGGCGGCGGCCTGCCTGCGGGCACGTCTTCCCCGCCGTCCCCGCACGGTCCTGGTCGGTCGCTCCGGCCAGCTCGATCCGGGTACGGAGTTGGCCGAGCTGATCGGCGCGGAGCACGTCGCGACGCTGCCGGCCGCCGAGCCCTGGCTGATCGACCGGTTCGCCGAATGCGGGGCCGGTCCGGCGGGACCGGCGTCGGGGCGGGTGGTGGCGGTGCTCGGCGGGCGGGGTGGCGCCGGGGCCAGCGTGCTGGCCGGCGGGCTCGCCGTCACCGCGGCCCGCTCGCGCCTGCGGACGCTGCTGGTGGACGCCGACCCGCTCGGCGGCGGCCTCGATCTCGTACTCGGGTGGGAGCAGCTCGACGGGTTGCGCTGGCCCGAGCTGGCCGGCACGGACGGGCGCGTCGACCCGCCGTCGCTGGTCCGCGCTTTGCCCAGCCGAGGCGACCTGGTGGTGCTCTCCTGGGATCGCGGGGACCTGCGGCACCTGCCGGCCGAGGCGATGGCCGCCACTGTCGACGCCGGCCGTCGAGGGCGGGACCTGGTCGTGCTCGACCTGCCCCGGCACCTCGACGACGCGGCGGTGATCGCGCTCCAGGCCGCCGACCGCGCGCTGCTCGTCGTACCGGCCGAGCTGCGGGCGGCAGCCGCTGCGGCCCGGGTCGCCGCCGTCGCCGCGCCGCACTGCGTCGACCTGTCCGTGATCGTGCGCGGCCCGGCTCCCGGCCGCCTTCGCGCGGCCGAGGTGTCCCGGGCGCTGGGGCTGCCGCTCGCCGGCACGCTGCGGCCCGAGCCGGGGCTGTGCCGAGGGCTGGAGCGGGGCGAGGCGCCGGGCGCGAGCGGCAAAGGCCCGCTCGCCGTCCTGTGCCAGCGGCTCGTGGACGAGCTGGTCGGGTCGTCGGCGGCGGGTGCGGCATGACCGGGCCGGCCGACCCCGGCGAGCTGGCCGTCCGGGTCCGGCACCGGTTCGCCGCCGAGGCGACGCCGGTCACGCCGGCGGCGATCGTCTCGGCCGTACGCGCCGAACCGGCGACCGCGGTGCTCGGCGACACCACGCTGCTGCGGATCGCCGACCGGGTGCACGACGACCTGATCGGCGCCGGTCCGCTCGCGCCGCTGCTCGCCGACCCGCAGGTCACCGACGTGCTGGTGAACGGGGTACGGGTCTGGGTGGACAGGGGGCAGGGGCTGCGTCAGGTGGCGGTTCCGCTGGGCACACTCGACGACGTACGCCGGTTGGCGCAGCGCCTCACCGCCGCTGCAGGTCGCCGGCTGGACGACGCCTCGCCGTACGCCGACGCGCGGCTGCCCGACGGCACCCGGTTGCACGCCGTGCTGCCGCCGGTGGCGACCGACGGGCCGTACCTGTCGCTGCGTACCTTCCGGCAGCGGCCGTTCACCCTCGACGAGCTGGTGGATCGGGGCACCGTCGCCCGGCCGGTCGCCCCGCTGCTCGCCGCGGTGGTGGCCGCCCGCCTCGCCTACCTGGTCAGCGGCGGTACCGGCTCCGGCAAGACGACGCTGCTCAACACGCTGCTCGGGCTGGTGCCCGGCACCGAGCGGATCGTGCTGGTGGAGGACGCCGCCGAGCTACGGCCGGTGCATCCGCACGTGATCGGGTTGCAGGCGCGTACCGCGAACGTCGAGGGCGCCGGGGCGGTCGGGCTCGGCGATCTGGTCCGGCAGGCGCTGCGGATGCGGCCGGACCGGCTGGTCGTGGGCGAGTGCCGGGGCGCCGAGGTGGTGGACCTGCTCGCCGCGTTGAACACCGGTCACGACGGCGGGGCGGGGACGCTGCACGCGAACGCTCCGGCCGACGTTCCGGCCCGGCTGGAAGCGCTCGGGATGCTCGGTGGCCTGCCCCGGCTCGCGCTGCACGCGCAGGTCGCGGCCGCGTTGCAGGTGGTCCTCCAGCTTCGCCGGACCGGCGAGGGGCGGGTGCTGGACTCCATCGGCCTGCTGCTGCCCGACGGCCCCGATCGTGTGGTGACTGTGATTCCGGCCTGGGTGCGAGGGCGAGGGCCCGGTCCGGCGGCCCGTGGGCTCGGCGCCCTGCTGCGGCAGCGGGGTGTGCCGGTGCCGCCGATCCTCCAGGTGTCCGGGGCGGAACCGTCGTGACCGCCCGGCTCGGGCTGGTGGCTCTGCTCCTCGCGGTGTCGGCGGTGGCCGTCGCCTGGCCGGTACGCGCGGGTCGAGCCCGGCGGCTGGCGGTTCTGGGCGGTGGCTCGGCCCAGCGGGGAAGAGCTACGCGTCCTCCGCTCGACGCCGGGCCGCAGTCGTTCGGCCGGCCGCCAGGCCGCCCTCGGGAACCACGTCGGCCCGGCGCCGGGCACCCGACACATCGGTGGGCCGGCCTCGGGCCTGCGTCCGCGTCGGCGCATCGGGTAGCGCAATGGGCCGGCCTCGGGTCGGCCCGCCGGGCAGGGGAGTGGGCCCGCCCCGGGCCTGCTTCCGCGCTGGCGCATCGGGTACGGCAGTGGGCCGGCCTCGGCCCGGCGACGCTCGCGGTGGACGGCGACCGATCGGCCGGTCCATCGGCGCCTCCGCTGTTCACCCTCCGACGCGCGCTACCCGTGGCGGCGCTGCTCGGCGCCGTGTCCGGGGCGCTGCTCGGTGGTCCGGTGGCGGCGCTGGCGCTGGCCACGTACGGCGTCCTCGCGGCGCGGGCGGTGCTGCGTCGGCGTACCCACCGGGCAGCAGCCCTCGCGCACCGCCGCGACCTCGACCGGCTGGCCGCCGTCGCCGCCGACCTGCGGGCCGGGCTGCCGGCCGACCTCGACGACGGGCCGGGTCGGGTCGCGCGACTCGCCCGGGCCGCCGGGAAGCTGGCCGACAGCACCGGGGCGCCCCTGGCCGACCTGCTGGAACGGATCGAGGCCGACGCCCGCGCCGCCGACCGAGGGCTCGCCGCTGCCGCCGCCCAGGCCGCCGGGGCCCGGGCGACCGCCTGGTTGCTCGCCGCGCTGCCCCTGGGCGGGATCGGTCTGGGCTACGGCATCGGGGTGGACCCGGTGGAGGTGCTGCTGCACACGCCCGTGGGTGGCGGCAGCGCGCTTGCGGCCGTCGCGTTGCAGGTCGGTGGGCTGCTCTGGGCGGAGCGGCTCGGCGTCACGCCGGGACGGGCCGCTTGATGTCCCGTCAGGTGCTGGCGGCCGTGTGCCTCGGCGGCGCCGCGTTGCTCCTGGTCGTCGCCGCGCCGGCGGTCCGCCCGGCCCGGCGGTTGCGCCGGCTGGCCCCGGCGCCCCGGCGGCCCCGCCCGGCGTGGTGGCCGGATCGGGTACGGCTGGGCGCGGCGCTGGCCGGGCTGGCCGTGCCGGTGGTGGTCGGCGGCTGGACCGGTCTGGTCCTCGGGCTGCTGACCGGTGTCGCCGCCGATCGTCTGCTGCGGCGGATCGAGCCGCGCGCAGCCCGGGACCGACGTCTGCGGGAGACAGCCGATCTGCCGCTGGCCGCGGACCTGCTCGCCGCCGCGCTGCGGGCGGGCGCACCGGTCGACCGTTCGGTGCTGGCGGTCGCCGAGGTGCTCGGCGGCCCGCTCGCCGACCGGCTCGGCCGGGTGGGCCGCACGCTGGGCCTGGGCGGTACGGCAACCGAGGCATGGGCGCACCTGAGCTGCGTGGCCGGGGCCGAACCCGTGGTCGCGGCGGCGGTCCGGTCGTCGAACAGCGGCGCCGCGCTGGCTCGCGCGCTGACCCGGCTCGCCGACGATCTCCGCGCCGAACGGTCTACCGCCGCCGAGGCGGCCGCCCGGCGCGCGGGCGTGCTCATCGTGCTGCCGCTCGGGCTCTGTTTCCTGCCCGCCTTCATTCTCGCCGGTCTGGTGCCGGTGATCGTCGCCGTTCTCGGCGACGTGCTGTGAACCATCGAGAAAGGACTACCGAGATGCGCAAACTCCTCACCCGCCTGCGGGGTGACGCCGGCATGAACACCGCCGAGTACGCCGTCGGCACGCTCGCCGCGGTCGCCTTCGCCGGGATCCTGCTGAAGGTGCTCACCTCCGGCAACGTGCAGTCCGCGCTGACCGCCGTCATCGACCGGGCCCTGAAGTGATTCCGCGCCGGTGGGCCGGCCGTCACGGGAGCTGGTTCCCCGCTCCGGCTTATCCGCTGGGCGTCCCGGCCGGAGCGGGTCCGATCCGCGACGCCGCCGGCATCCGGGCCGGGGTGGTCGCGCGTGCCCTGGTCGGCCTGCTCCGCCGGGGACGTTCGTGGGTGGCGTGCGAGCGGGGCTCCTTCACCGCCGAACTGGCGGCCGGCCTGCCGGCGCTCATGCTGCTGCTCGTCGCGGGGCTGACGGCGGTGAACGCGGTGGGTACCCGGGTCGGCTGCGTTGACGCGGCCCGGGAGGCGGCGCTCGCCGCGGCCCGGGGCGAGTCCGGCGCGGTCGCCGGCCTCCGGTACGCCCCCGACGGCGCCGAGGTGTCGGTGACTGTGGCAGGCGACCGGGTCACGGCGACGGTTCGGGCGCCGGTCCGGACGTTCGGTGCTCGGCTGCCGCGACTGAGCGTGTCGGGGCAGGCGGCGGCGGCTGTGGAACCCGGCGCGCCGGGGCCGGTGCCGTGACGGCCGTCCGGGCGTCGCGCCGAACCGCCGCCGAGCGGGGCGGTGCCACTGTGTGCCTGCTCGCGATCGGGCTGGTGTTCGTGCTGGTCGGGATGTTCGGCGCGGCGCTCGGGGCCGCCCGGTGCGCTCGGCACCAGGCCCGCAACGCGGCGGACTTCGGGGCGCTCGCCGGTGCCGGGCGGGTGCTCGACGGCGTCGAGGGCGCGTGCGCTCGCGCGGGCGATCTGGTGGCGGCCAACGGTGGCCGGATGACCGGCTGCCGGGTCGACGGGCTCGACCTGATCGTCACGGCGCGGGTACGTGTCGAGCCGCTGCCCGGGCTGACCCGGTACGCCACCGCGGCGTCCCGAGCCGGCCCGGCCCGGGACGCCGACAGCTGAGAAGGCCGAGCCGGGGCGGTACGCCGATGGCGCTGACGCGGCCGGAGCCGGGGTGCCAATCGCTGGCGCGCCCGGCTCCGGCCGGCGGGTTGAACAGGTGGTGCCGGGTCAGCGGGACTGGAGCGCGTCCAGCCCGACGGCCATCGCGATCACCAGGCGACGGTCGATCTGCGGGTGGTGGATGTCGACGACGTACCGGTCGCGCAGGCCCCACTTCTTGTCGACCGAGAACACCGGCTGGCCGCCGGCCACGAAGTCGAAGTGGTACGGCAGCCAGGAGAGCGAGTCGACGAAGCGGCGCAGCAGCGCGACCGGCAGGCTGCGCTCCTGCCCGGTGGCGGGCGGCAGGCCGGGCTGCTCGACGTGCCACGTCGAGCGCAGCAGCGACTGCGCGAAGTCCTTGCGGAACAGTCCGATCGGGTTGCCGGCGTGGTCGGTCACGTCGTAGGTGGCGCCGAGGTCGAGCCGCTGCCGGGCCTTGAAGCCGAGAAGGGGGTACTGCTTGGAGTCGTCGGTGTAGATGGTCACCTGCTCCTTGAAGGCGAGCCGCTTCTGCTGCGCGAACGCGAGCAGCCCGGCCTCGGAGCCGTCGGGCGCCGCGGCGTGCACCTCGTACTGGTTGACCATCATCCGGATTCGCTGGCGGACGATGAACCGGTTATGGGCCTGCAGGTTGTCGAGCGACATCAGATCTCCTTCGAGGGGTCGCCGGAGTCTCGCACAGCAGGCCCGCCGCCGCTTACCCCCACTCGCGCCAGGATCACCGCTCGCGGGGGCCTCCGGCTTCCGGGCACCCACCCACCCCACAAGGCGAACGACGACGGAAGGTCAACGACCGCCGTCGACCGTGGCCTTCATCGCCCAGGTGTTCAGCACCTGATGAATGCCGCGCAGGCGCTCGTTGATCTGCTCCAGCCGCTCCGCCTGGGCGAGGGTGGCCAGCGCGGTGCCCAGCGCGATCTGCTGGTCGGGGGTGAGGTTTTCCTGGTCGATGGTGTAGAGCAACTCGACGGTCTCGGCGATCGTGTCGGCCATGGCGGCACCTCCGGCGGGACGGGTCTGGGGTCACCTCTGCGCTACCGGAAATGATGCATGGAAGCGCTCCCATACATCAATGCCCCGAGCGCCCCAGCCTCATGCACCCGTCCCACCCACCAGACCCCCCGGGCCCCGCGGAACCGCACGGCCTAGCTTGATCGACACCAGTTCGGCGAAGTGGTGGGGTCCAGCACCTGTCGATACCGCAACGTCCCCGAACTGGCGGGCGGGCAGGCAGCCCTGAGCGACGGCCCGGCGGGGCCGGCCGGTCAGGCGGGTGGGCCACCGGCCGTCTGAGCTGGGCGGGCCACCCGGTCGCCCTGCCGGGGGAGCGCCTCGCCGCGCCCCGGGTCGGCACCCGCCTCCGGGCCGGCACCCGCCGCCGCGCCGCCGACCTTGGCGAGGTTTGCCAGCACCACGTTGAGGACCTTCACCGCCTCCGGCTTCGCCAGCGGGTTGTTGCCGTTTCCGCACTTCGGGGACTGGACGCAGGACGGGCACCCGGTCTCGCACCCGCACTCGGCGATCGCGTCCCGGGTGGCGCGCAGCCAGGCGGCGGCAGTGCCGTACGCCCGCTCGGCGAAACCCGCCCCGCCGGGATGCCCGTCGTAGACGAAGACCGTGGGTGCCTCGGTGTCCGGGTGCAGGGCGGTGGAGAGCCCACCGATGTCCCAGCGATCGCAGGTCGCCATCAGTGGCAGCAGGCCGATGGCGGCGTGCTCGGCGGCGTGCAGCGCGCCCGGCACGTCGGCCGCCTCGACACCGGCGGCGGTGAGCGACCCGGGGGAGAGCGTGAACCACACCGCGACGGTGCGCAGCTCCCGCGCGGGCAGGTCGAGCGGCCGGGTGTCGATCACCTCGCCGGTGGCGATGCGCCGCCGCTGGTACGACACCACCTGGCTGGTCACGTCCACCTCGCCGAGGAAGAGGCCGACCGGGCCGGCGTCCACGTACGAGCGGACCGACACCACAGACAGCGAGGTGACGTCGCGGGCGTGGGTGGACCAGTCCGGCTCCTCGGCGTGCACCAGCGCGCAGCCGTCGGCCAGGTCGAGCGAGTCGACCACGTACGAGACGCCCTGGTGCAGGTAGACCGCGCCGGTGTGCAGCAGGAAGTGCGCCGATCCGCCGTCGACGGTGCCGAGCAGTCGGCCGGTGGACTCCTCCACCACGCACACCGGGGAGCCGCCCTCGCCGCGCAGGTCGACCTCGGGCCGTTCCCGGTGCCGCCAGTACCAGCCGGTGGGCCGCTGCCGCAGCGCCCCCGCCTCGACCAGCGAGTCCACCGCCTCCTTCGCGCCTTCACCGAACAGGTCCAGGTCGGCGGGGGTGAGCGGGGACTCGTGGGCGGCGCAGGCGAGTTGCGGGGCGAGCACGTACGGGTTGGCCGGGTCGAGCACCGTCGCCTCGACCGGCCGCCCGAACAGCGCCTCCGGGTGGTGGACCAGGTAGGTGTCGAGCGGGTCGTCGCGGGCCACCAGCACGGCGAGCGCCTCGTCGCCGGAGCGTCCGGCCCGCCCGGCCTGCTGCCACAGCGACGCGCGGGTGCCGGGCCAGCCGCAGATCAGCACCGCGTCCAGCCCGACCAGGTCGACGCCGAGTTCGAGCGCGTTGGTGGAGGCGAGCCCGAGCAGGTCGCCGTGCAGCAGCGCCCGTTCCAGCTCGCGGCGCTCTTCGCGCAGGTAGCCGGCCCGGTAGGCGGCCACCCGCTCGCCGAGCCCGGGCACCGCCTCGTCCAGCGACCGCCGGGCGTTAGCGGCGACCACCTCGGCGCCCCGGCGGGACCGCACGAACGCGAGCGTGTGTACCCCCTCGACCACGCTGTCGGCGAGCAGGTCCGCGGTCTCCCGCAGCGCGGAGCGCCGGACCTGGACGAGGTCGGCGTCGACCGACGGGTCGCTCGGCGGCAGCAGCGGCGGCTCCCAGAGCGCGAACGTCACTCCGCCGCGCGGCGACGTGTCCTCGGTGACGGCGGTGACGGGCAGGCCGGTGAGCCGCCCGGCCGCCGTCGCCGGGTCGCCCGACGTGGCCGACGCGAGCAGGAACACCGGTGTACGCCCGAAGCGCGCGCACTGCCGCCGCAACCGCCGCAGCACGTGCGCGACGTGGGAGCCGAACACGCCCCGGTAGGTGTGGCACTCGTCGACCACCACGTACGCGAGCCGGCGCAGGAACCCGGACCAGTGGGCGTGGCCGGGCAGGATGCCGTGGTGCAGCATGTCCGGGTTGGTCAGCACGAACCGGGAGTGCCGGCGGATCCACTCCCGCTCGGCACGCGGCGTGTCCCCGTCGTAGGTGGCGGGGCGTACCCCGTCGAGTTCGAGACCGGCGACGGCGCGGAGCTGGTCGGCGGCGAGCGCCTTTGTCGGCGCCAGGTAGAGCACTGTGGCGCGCGGGTCGGCGAGCAGCGTGCTCAGTGCCGGCAGCTGGTACGCCAGTGACTTGCCGGACGCCGTGCCGGTGGCGACCACGACATGACTGCCCGCGTACGCCAGCTCGGCGGCCTCGGCCTGGTGCCGCCACGGGACGGTGACGCCGCGCCGTGCGAACGCCGCCCGCAGTTCCTCCGGTGCCCAGCCGGGCCACCCGACCGGCTCGCCGGCGCGGGCCGGGACGCGTTCGACGTGGGTGACCGGGTCGGTGGCGTGACGCAGCCGCAGCCGGCGCAGCAGCTCGCCCGGCGCACGCCGCGGGCCGGAGCTGTGGTCGGTCACGTCCTGCACTCTCGCACTGGTGTTCGGAATTGGGAACCGCGGGGTGGGGGTAAGGGAGGGGCGTGGCCGGTGATCCGATCGGGCTGCACGGGGGATGGTTAGATGCCCAGGAGAGTTTACCGAGGAGGGGCCGATGGAGCTGTCGCTGGCGACCCGCGCCGTGGGGGAGCACACGGTGCTCGAGGTCGGTGGTGAGGTGGATGTCTACACCGCCCCCCGCCTGCGGGAACGGCTTCTTGAGCTGATCGACGGCGGGGCCCGCCACGTGGTGGTCGACCTGGGCCGGGTGGACTTCCTCGATTCGACCGGACTGGGCGTGCTCGTGGGCGCGCTCAAGCGGCTGCGCTCGGCCGGTGGCTCGTTCGCCCTGGTCTGCGACAAGGAGCCGCTGCTCAAGATCTTCCGGATCACCGCCCTGGACCAGGTCTTCCCGCTGCACCCGACGGTCGACGCGGCCATCGCCGCCGACTCCACCGGCGCGTGATGGCCACCGTCAAGCTCTCCTTCTCTCCGGCCCCGGTGCACGTGCGCACCGCACGCCTGGTCGGCGTCGCGGTGGCGCGGCGGGCCGGCGTACGCGAGGACCTGCTGGACGAGGTGCGCCTGGCCATCGGTGAGGCGTGCACGCGGGCGGTCGCGCTGCACCGGCAGTACGGCCTGGCCGACCCGGTGTACGTGGAGATGTCCGACACCGGTGGCTACACGGTCCGGGTGGTCGACCGGGCCCCGATCGAGGCGGGCCTCGGCCTGGCCGCGCTCGGGCCGGACGAGCTGGCCAAGGAGTCGCTGAGCGAGGATGCGCTCACCACCGGGGTGGGCTTCGCGCTGCTCGCCGGTTTCGTGGAGGACCTCCAGGTCCGCCCGGTCGACGAGGGCGTCGGCACCGAGGTCCGGATGGCCTGGCCCGCCGGACGCGCCTGACCCTTTCCGCTCACGCAGGCCGCGTTCCCCGCGAGGGGAGCGCGGCCTCGTCGTGTTGACCGGGCCATATATCAGATTTCTTCGCATAACACAGTTACGAAGATCATCGAGACACGGTGCCCCCTGCCTGTGACCCTCGCCACGCCAGAGGGCTACAGTACCCGGGTTGTCAGCAAGTGATCCGGTCCCGCAGCCAGCGGGAACGGGAGTAGATCGCTGGTCCGCCGGGGTGGGTTGGCGCGCGCTTGCGAGTCCGCATCCAGGCGTCGGCCCGTGCGTCTCCACCGGCCGGCGCGAGTTGTTCGGTACAGGAGGACATAGATGTCCGGGACCTTGGCCGCCGACGGCGGCGCACTGTCCCTTACCGGAGCCAACGTGACGTACGTCGTCATCGCCGCGGTCATCGCGCTGGTGGCGCTCGTCTTCGCGGCCGCCCTCACCAGGGCGGTCCTGGCGGCCGGTACGGGAACCCCCAAGATGCAGGAGATCTCCGGGGCGGTGCAGGAGGGCGCCTCGGCGTACCTGCTGCGGCAGTTCCGCACGCTGGCGATCTTCGTGGCGATCGCCGTCGTGTTGCTGTTCCTGCTGCCGGTGCACGACACCGACGGCAACGAAACGCTGGTGAAGGTCGGCCGCTCGGCGTTCTTCGTGGTGGGTGCGCTGTTCAGCGCGTTCATCGGCGGCGCCGGCATGTGGCTGGCCACCCGCGCCAACCTGCGGGTGGCAGCGGCCGCGCGGGAGCGCGAAGGCGGGCGCGAGGGCGCCATGAAGATCGCCTTCCGCACCGGCGGCGTGGTCGGCTTCCTCACCGTCGGCCTCGGCCTGTTCGGTGCGGCGCTCGTCGTGCTGATGTTCCGGGGCGACGCCCCGACCGTGCTGGAGGGCTTCGGCTTCGGCGCCGCGCTGCTCGCCATGTTCATGCGGGTGGGCGGCGGCATCTTCACCAAGGCCGCCGACGTCGGCGCCGACCTGGTCGGCAAGGTCGAGCAGGGCATCCCGGAGGACGACCCGCGCAACGCCGCCACCATCGCCGACAACGTGGGCGACAACGTCGGCGACTGCGCCGGCATGGCCGCCGACCTGTTCGAGTCGTACGCGGTCACGCTCGTCGCGGCGCTGATCCTCGGCCGGGCCGCGTTCGGTGAGACCGGCCTTGTCTTCCCGCTGATCATCTCCACCATCGGCGTGCTCGTCGCGATCGTCGGCGTCTTCATCACCCGGCTGCGCGCCAGCGACCGAAACGGCCTGACCGCCATCAACCGGGCGTTCTACCTCTCCGCGCTCCTCGCCGCGGTGCTCGTCGCGATCGCGGCGTTCGCGTACCTGCCGGCCACCTTCGCCGAGCTGGAGGGCGGGCTGACCGACGTCGACCGCAACCCGCGGCTGGTGGCCATCGGCGCGGTCGTGATCGGTATCGTGCTGGCCGCCGCGATCCAGGCGCTCACCGGCTACTTCACCGAGACCAACCGGCGCCCGGTGCAGGACATCGGCAAGAGCTCACAGACCGGCGCCGCCACCGTCATCCTCGCCGGCATCAGCGTCGGCCTGGAGTCGGCCGTCTACTCGGCGCTGCTGATCGCCGCCGGCGTGTTCGGCGCGTTCCTGCTCGGCGGCAGCTCGATCACGCTGTCGCTGTTCGCCGTCGCGCTGGCCGGTACCGGCCTGCTCACCACCGTCGGCGTCATCGTCGCGATGGACACGTTCGGCCCGATCTCGGACAACGCGCAGGGCGTGGCCGAGATGTCCGGCGACATCGACGAGCACGGCGCGCGGACGCTCACCGAGCTGGACGCCGTCGGCAACACCACCAAGGCGATCACCAAGGGCATCGCGATCGCCACGGCGGTGCTGGCCGCGACCGCGCTGTTCGGCTCGTACACCGACACGCTGCGCTCCGCCTACGAGGACGCGGGCGTGCGCGACGTCGGAAACGAGATCCTGAACTCGCTCAACGTGTCCAACCCGCGCAACCTGGTCGGCCTGATCATCGGCGCCGCGGTGGTCTTCCTCTTCTCCGGCCTGGCCATCAACGCGGTCTCCCGCTCCGCCGGGGCCGTGGTGATGGAGGTACGCCGGCAGTTCCGCGAGATGCCGGGCATCATGGACCGCACCCAGCGGCCCGAGTACGGCAAGGTCGTGGACATCTGCACCCGGGACGCGCAGCGCGAGCTGATGACCCCCGGCCTGCTGGCCATCCTGGCCCCGATCGCTGTCGGCTTCGGCCTCGGCCCGGGCGCGCTGGCGGCGTACCTGGCGGGCGCGATCGGCGCGGGCACGCTGATGGCGGTGTTCCTGGCCAACTCCGGTGGTGCCTGGGACAACGCCAAGAAGCTGGTGGAGGACGGCGCGTACGGCGGCAAGGGCTCCGACGCGCACGCGGCCACCGTCATCGGCGACACTGTCGGCGACCCGTTCAAGGACACCGCCGGCCCGGCGATCAACCCGCTGCTCAAGGTGATGAACCTGGTCTCGCTGCTGATCGCCCCGGCCGTGGTGGCCTGGAGCGTGGGCGACGACAAGAACCCGGCGCTGCGCATCACGATCGCCGTGGTCGCCGCGCTGATCATCGCGGCGGCGGTGGTGTTCAGCAAGCGCAAGGGCGTGGCGATGACCGACTCGGACAGCGACGCCGGCAAGCCGGACCAGCGCCCGGAGACGGTCAACGCCTGATCTCCACGCGACGGTTCCCGGCCGGCCCGGCCGGCCGGGAACCCCGTGCCCGCCAAACCTGAGCGGTGGCGGTTCCGCCTGGAGGTCGTACGCTGCAACGCATGCGTACGCGCCGGGCGGCAACCGCCGGAAAGCTCACGGTGGTCCTGGCCACGCTGGTCCTCGTCGTCGCCGGGTGCGGCGGCGGTCCCAGCCCCCGGGTCTGGGCCGCGTCGGTGTGCCAGGCGTTGACCCCGTGGCGCGCGGAGATCTCCAAGCTGACCAGCAGCACCCAGCAGCAGATGACCGCGCAGACGACTCCGCCGCAGGCCAAGGAGAACCTGGTCCGGCTCTTCGCCGGCGCCGAGCAGGCCAGCGAGACGGCCCGGCGCAAGGTCGAGGAGGCGGGCGTGCCCGAGGCCGAGCGCGGCGCCGAGGTGTCCGCCGGGTTCCTGGGGTCGCTCAGCAAGATGCGCGACGCGTACGGCCGGGCCCGGGACACCGTCGACCGGCTCGACACCGCCCAGGCCGGTCCGTTCTACGACGGCGTGCGCGCCGCCGTGGACACGCTCAACAAGGAGTACGACGCGAGCGCGCTGGACACCAGCAAGCTCAACTCGACAGAGCTGAAAGAGGCCTTCGACGAGGTCCCGGAGTGTCGCTGACCCCTCCCACCCCGAAACCGGCCCGCCAGCCCTCGCTGTTCTCCACCGAGGCGGCCGATCCCGCGCTGGCGGATCTCGCCGGCCTGCTCGCCGGGCCGGGTGAGGTGGGGCGGATGGGCGGAACGGCCCGGATCTCCGTGGTGGTGGACGCCGCCTGGCGGGTGCACGTGCTGGTGGCGGAGCTGGGTGCCCGGGGCGTGCCGGCGAGCTGGGAGCCGACCGAGGACGGGCGGCACCGGGTGCGTACCGCGTACACGAGCATGCTGGCGCCGCTCGCGCGGGCCTGGCTGCGCGGGGCGGTGAAGCGGCCACCGGCCCGCTTCCACCTGGACGGGCGGCGGCTGCGGCTCTGGGCGGCGGCGGCCGGCACGGCCGAGCCGGCCGGGTTCCGGCTGCTGCTCGGCGCGGCCGACGAGCCGTGCTGGCCGGTGGTCCGCGCCGCGCTGGCGGCGGTCGGCCTGCCGGCCGCGTTCGTGGAGCCGGACGAGGGTGGGCCAGCGTTCCGGATCGGCGGGCGGCGCATGTCGCGGCTCGCCGAGTTGGTGGGGGAACGGCCGGCCACGGCGCCGGCGACGGAGTGGCCGGGCTCGCACGGCTGACCGTCCGGTGTCCGAACCCGGACACCCGGAGACGACTCCGCCGGGTGTACGCGATCGTCACAGTGACACGCCTGTCGCCCTACCCACGGTGTACCGTGACGCCGTCCGGCAGGGTGCGGCCGGCGGTCGCCGGGAGAGCGGCCCGTTTGCCGCCCACGAAACCCGGAACGCGGACGGCGCGTTACGTTGGACATCCGGACCGCCCGTGGTCCGGGTGGCGCAACACGGCCCGAAGCGGGCATGGCGTAGGAGTGAGGTCGGGGAGAGACGTGCCGAGCAACGCTGGAACCACCCGTCTGGTCATCGTCGAGTCTCCGGCGAAGGCCAAGACGATCTCGGGCTACCTCGGCCCGGGGTACGTCGTGGAGGCCAGCTTCGGCCACGTCCGGGACCTGCCCCGCAACGCCGCCGACGTCCCCGCGAAGTACAAGGGTGAGCCGTGGGCGCGGCTCGGCGTCGACGTCGACAACGGCTTCCACGCGCTCTACGTGGTCTCGGCCGACCGTAAGCAGCAGATCAGCAAGCTGGTGAAGCTGGCCAAGGAGGTCGACGAGATCTTCCTGGCGACGGATGAGGACCGCGAGGGCGAGGCCATCGCCTGGCACCTGGTGGAGACGCTCAAGCCCAAGGTGCCGGTCAAGCGGATGGTCTTCCACGAGATCACCAAGCCGGCCATCCAGGCCGCGGTGGCCAACCCCCGGGAGATCGACCGCGACCTGGTCGACGCCCAGGAGGCGCGGCGCATCCTCGACCGGCTCTACGGGTACGAGGTCTCGCCGGTGCTGTGGAAGAAGGTCATGCCGAAGCTGTCGGCGGGCCGGGTGCAGTCCGTGGCGACCCGGATCGTGGTCGAGCGGGAGCGCCAGCGGATGGCGTTCCGGACCGCCGAGTACTGGGACATCCTGGCCACGCTCGCGGTGGCGAAGCCGGGGGAGGGCCCGCGTACGTTCAACGCCACGCTCGTCGCGCTGAACGGCGACCGGATCGCCACCGGCAAGGACTTCGAGCCGACCACCGGCAAGGTGCGGCCCGGCGCGGGCGTGGTGCACCTGGACGAGGGCGGCGCCCGTGGGCTGGCGGCCCGCCTGGCCGACCGGCCGTTCACAGTCACCCGGGTCGAGGAGAAGCCCTACCGCCGCCGCCCGTACGCGCCGTTCATCACCTCCACGCTCCAGCAGGAGGCGGCCCGCAAGATGCGGTTCTCGTCGCAGCAGACGATGCGCACCGCGCAGCGCCTGTACGAGAACGGCTACATCACCTACATGCGTACCGACTCGGTGAACCTGTCCGAGACGGCCATCGCGGCCGCCCGCCGGCAGATCGTCGAGCTGTACGGCGAGCGCAGCGTGCCGCCGGAGCCGCGTCGCTACACCGGCAAGGTGAAGAACGCGCAGGAGGCGCACGAGGCGATCCGCCCGGCGGGCGACAACTTCCGCACCCCGGGCGAGGTGGCCAAGGAGCTGTCCGCCGAGGAGTACAAGCTCTACGAGCTGATCTGGCGGCGCACCATCGCCTCGCAGATGACCGACGCGGTCGGCTCCAGCGTGTCGGTGCGCATCCGTGCCGTCTCCTCCGCCCAGGAGGAGGCCGACTTCGGGGCGACCGGCAAGACCATCACCGACCCGGGCTTCCTGCGCGCGTACGTCGAGTCCAGCGACGACGAGAACGCCGAGGCGGAGGACGCCGAGCGGCGGCTGCCCACGCTGGTCAAGGATCAGCCGCTGACCGCCGACGAGCTGGCCGCGCAGGGCCACCACACCCAGCCGCCGTCGCGCTACACCGAGGCGTCGCTGGTGAAGGCCCTGGAGGAGCTGGGCATCGGCCGACCCTCCACGTACGCCTCGATCATGCAGACGATCCAGGACCGCGGGTACGTGACCAAGCGCGGCCAGGCCATGATCCCCACGTTCCTGGCGTTCGCGGTGATCGGGCTGATGGAGCGGCACTACCCGCGCCTGATCGACTACGACTTCACCGCCAGCATGGAGAACGAGCTGGACGAGATCGCCGGTGGTGACCACGCCGCCGTCGACTTCCTCACCTCCTTCTACTTCGGCAGCACCAACGGCACCGGCGACCAGGCCATCGCGCACGCCGGTGGCCTGAAGAAGCTGGTCACCGAGGACCTCAGCGAGATCGACGCGCGCAGCGTCAACTCCATCCCGCTGTTCACCGACGACGAGGGTCGCGAGGTCGTCGTCCGGGTCGGCCGGTACGGGCCGTACCTCCAGCGGGCGCTCCCAGGCGAGCAGCAGACGCCGGCGGCCACGGGTGAGGGCGAGGAGGGCGGCTCGCAGGGCGACCGCGCGCCGATCCCGGAGGGCCTGGCACCGGACGAGCTGACCCCGGAGAAGGTGCACGAGCTGTTCCTCGGCGGCGGCGGTGAGCGCAAGCTCGGTGACGACCCGTCAACCGGCGAGCCGATCCTGCTCAAGTCCGGCCGGTTCGGCCCGTACGTGGCAAGCGGCGAGCGCAAGTCGTCGCTGCTGCGCTCGCAGTCGCCGGACAGCCTCACGCTGGAGCAGGCGTTGCAGCTGCTGCGTCTGCCCCGGCTGATCGGCGTGGCCCCGGACGGCGCCGAGGTCGTCGCCAACAACGGCCGCTACGGCCCGTACGTCAAGCGCGGTGACGACTTCCGTTCGCTGGACTCGGAAGACAAGATGTTCACCGTCACGCTCGACGAGGCGCTGGCGTTGCTGGCCGCCCCGAAGACGCGCCAGCGCCGGGCCGCCGCGCCGCCGCTGCGGGAGATGGGCAACGATCCGCTCACCGAGAAGCCGCTGGTGATCAAGGACGGGCGCTTCGGGCCGTACGTCACGGACGGCGAGTTCAACGCGTCGCTGCGGCGCGGGCAGACGCCGGAGGAGCTGACGCTGGAGCAGGCGTCGGAGATGCTCGCCGAGAAGCGCGCGAAGGGCCCGGCCCCCAAGAAGAAGGCCGCGAAGAAGGCCGCCCCGGCCAAGAAGACAACAGCCGCGAAGAAGACAACGACGGCCAAGAAGGCCCCCGCGAAGAAGGCCGCTCCCAAGAAGGCGACCTCCCCCAAGGAGTGACCCCTCCCGAGATCTTGGAAGGAAAGGGCCCCTATGAGGGCCGTTTTCTTCCAAGATCTGGTGGTTGTCCACAGGGGCGGCGAAGGAGCCGCATCGGGGGGCACCTTGGGTAGGTGGCGAACTCCTGGGCGGGGATGCGGCGGGCTCTGCCGTCGGATGACGCGGACGAGTTGACCTGGTTGCTCTTCCGGCAGGAGGACGTGCTCAGCCTTCAGCAGGCGCGGGCGCACCTCACGCGTAAGGCGATCCGTCACCGGGTGACGACCGGCCGATGGCGACAGGCGCATCGGGCGGTTCTCGTCGCGCACAACGGTCCGGTCGGTCCCGCTCAGCTCCGCTGGATCGCGGTACTGGCCGCCGGCCCCACCGCGCTCCTGGGCGGCATGACGGCGGCTCAGGCGGGCGGGCTGCGGGGGTTCCCGGACCGGGTGGTCCACCTGCTCCTGCCCGCCACGACCCGTCGGTCGCCGCTGCCGGCCGGCGTGCTGGCACACCGGACGACCCACCTGCCCGGCTCCGACGTGGTGCCGGTGGCGGCGCCGCCCCGGACTACGGCAGCCCGGTCGATCGTCGACGCCGCGCAGTGGGCGCCCTCCGACACACAGGCCCGCGCGATCGTCGCGGCGGCATTCCAGCAGCGGCTGGTGGGTGGTGCCGACCTGCACGAGGTGGTGGAGCGGATGCCCCGGATCCGCCGACGACATCTGATCGTGTCCACCGCCACCGATGCGGCCGGAGGTGCGCACTCGCTGGGCGAGCTGGACCTACTCGGTCTCGTGCGCCGCGCCGGCCTGCCCGAGCCGACGCGCCAGCTGGTCCGCCGTGACGCTGCCGGCCGCCGACGCTATCTCGACGCGTACTTCGAGCAGTGGCGGGTGCACGTCGAGGTGGACGGCGGACAGCATCTGGATCCGGCGCACGCATGGGCGGACATGCGCCGGCAGAACGATCTCTGGGTGGAGGGTGATCGTGTCCTCCGGTTCCCCGCCTGGGTCCTGCGCACTGACCCCGAAGCGGTGATCGCCCAGCTTCGCGACGCCCTGCGGGCGGCCGGCTGGCGAGGCTGAGGACTAGCCGTTCAGGAGCCGAGCACCTGACTCAGGTAGGGGTTCTGGAAGATGTTTGAGGGGTCCAGGCGGGAGCGGACGGACTGGAAGTCGGCGAACCTCGGGTAGGCCGTCGCCAGGGACTCCGCGTCGCGCCAGTGCAGCTTGCCCCAGTGCGGTCGGCCGCCCAGCTCGGTCGCCACCTGCTCGAACGCCCGGAAATAGGGCTCGTACGGCATGCCCACGTACTGGTGCACCGCGATGTACGCCGAGTCCCGCCCGTACGAGTGGGACAGCCAGATGTCGTCGGCGGCGGTGAACCGCACCTCGACCGGGAACAGCACCTTGAAGGGCAGCCGGTCCACGATCTGGCGCAGCTCGGCCAGCGCGGTGGGCAGCGCCTCGCGCGGCAGCCCGTACTCCATCTCCACGAAGCGGACCCGGCGCGGTGTGCAGAACACGCGGTCGGAGCGGCCGGTGTAGGTGCGTTCGGTGAGCGCGCGGGCGGAGACGGCGCTGATCGTGGGCGCGAGGGCGGGCACGGCGCGGCCGAGGCGGCAGGCGCCGGCGAAGACGGTGTTGGAGAGGAACTCGTCGTCGAGCCAGCCGCGCCAGCCGGGCAGGGGCCGGTCGTCGGCGGGTACCCGGTCGTTGGTCTTGACCTGCACCCGGTCGGTGTACGGGAACCAGTAGAACTCGGCGTGGTCGTGCGCTTCGTACAGGGCGGGCAGGTCGTCGAGCACCTCGGCGAGCGGGGCGGGGCGTTCGTGCGCGCGCAGCACGAAGGCGTCGACGCAGCGCAGCGTGACCTCGACAAGCACGCCGACCGCGCCGAGCCCGACCCGGGCGGCGTCGAAGACGTCGCGGTTCTCCTCGGCCGAGCAGCGCAGCACCTCGCCGGTGCCGGTGACGAGCGTCAGTCCGGCCACGAAGGTGGACAGGCAGCCGAGTTTCGCCCCGGTGCCGTGGGTGCCGGTGGAGAGCGCGCCGGCGATGGTCTGGGCGTCGATGTCGCCGAGGTTTGGCATCGCCAGGCCGTGCCCGGCGAGCAGTTCGTTGAGCGTGTGCAACGTCATCCCAGCCGGTACGGTGACCAGGCGGCGCGCCACATCGACGCTGACGTCTGTCTCCAGTTCGGCGAGGTCGATGCGGTGCCCGTCGGCCACAGCCGTGGCGGTGAAGGAGTGGCCGCTGCCGGTGGCCCGGACGGTCCGGCCGGCCGCGGCGGCCTGGCGGACCGCCTCGACGACGTCGGAGACGCTACGCGGGCGCACGGTGAGGAGCGCGGTGCTGTGCTGGTTGCCGGCCCAGTTGGACCAGGTGGCGGTGGTACCGGTCATCGCGGCCACTCCTCGACATGAATATGAACTGAATTCATATCAGGAACGTTGTGCCTGGTAAATACCGCAATCGAGCCCGGCTCGTTGTACCGGTAGTCACAGACTCGTGACGTGCAGATATGTTCATCCGTCGAAGGGGGGTGGCGCCGAGTGTCCACACCAGCCGCCACGACCGGGCCGCTGCGTCGGGTACCGGTGCAGGGTCGAAGTGTCGCGCGGGTCCAGCGGATGCTGGACGCCTGCGCCGAGCTCGTCGACGAGGTGGGGTACGAAGGGCTGACCACGACCCTGCTCGCCGAGCGCGCCGAGGTGGCGATCGGGTCGGTGTACCAGTTCTTTCCGGACAAGCGGGCCATCGTGCAGGCGCTGACGCTGCGGACCATGGAGTCCTACCTCCAGCGGCTCGACGAGCGGTTCGCCTCGGACGATCTGACGCACTGGTGGGACGGCGTCGACGCGGCGATCGACGAGTACATCTCGATGCACCGCACCGTCCCCGGTTTCCGTACCCTGCACTTCGGCGACGTGGTCGACCTGCACCTGCTGGACGACCAGCGCGACAACAACGGGGTCATCGCGGAGCAGCTCGCCCGCGTGCTCACCGAGCGTTTCGGCCTGGCCGGGGTGCCCGACCTGCGGTTCCACCTGGAGGTCGCGGTCGAGGCGGCCGACGCCCTGATCAAGCTGGCCTTCCGCCGCCGCACCGACGGCGACGAGCGGGTGCTGGTCGAGGCGAAGGCCCTCATCCGGGAGTACCTGCACCGGCAGGTCAACGCCCCGGCCGAGGCCGTGTCCCAGGGCTGAGCGGCACGCCGAGCGGCGGGTTCCCGGGTGCGCCGGGGCCCGCCGTCGTCACGCCGCGGGTGCGTCAGAGGAAGGCGTGGCCCTCGCCCCGGTAGGTGGGCACCGTCGCGACCACCGCGTCCCCGTCGACCAGGTGCACCTCGTTGACGTGCTCGCACATCTCGCCGGCCTTGGCGTGGCGGAACCACACCCGGTCACCGACCCGCAGGTCGTCCGCGGCGTCCCCGGCGAGCGGCGTCTGCACCTCACCGGCGCCCTCCGCGCCGAGCAGCTTCAGGCCGTCCGGCAGCCAGGGCCGGGGCAGCCGGCTGCTCGCCGCCTGGCCGGAGGCGATCCAGCCGCCGCCGAGCACCGTCGCCAGCCCGGGCGCCGGGCGGCGGACCACCGCGCAGGCGAAGAACGCCGCCGGGGTCGGCCGCCAGGCACGGTACGCGTCGAACAGTGTCGGCCCGTACAGGCCGGAGCCCGCGGTGACCTCGGTGACGGCGGGGTCGGCGCTGGTGGCGGCCACGCTGCCGGTGCCGCCGCCGTTGACGAACTTCAGGTCGGCGTGCTCGCGTACCGCGGCGACCGCCGACGAGCGGCGGGCCAGCAGTTCCCGGTACGACCCGCGCTGCGCGACCCGGATCGCCGAGCCGAGCACCGCCTGCCCGGGCGGCGCGTCGCCCAGGCCGGCGATCTGCGCCTCGTACGACATCAGGCCGACCAGCCGGAAGCCCGGCCGCCCGGCGACGGCGGCGGCGAGCGCGCCGGCGGCCGTGGCGCTGTGCACCGGGGAGCGGCGCACACCGACGTGCACCCGACCCCGCAGCGGCCGCCAGGAGGCGTCCAGGTCGAGGCAGACCCGCAGCGCGGGGCGGCGCTCGGGCGGGCAGACCTGGTCGATCAGGTCGAGTTGGGCGGCGTCGTCGACCATCAGCGTCACCGTGTCGGCGAGCGCCGGGTCGGCGGCCAGTTCGGCGAGGCCGGCCCGGTGCGCCGTCGGGTACGCCACCAGCACGTCATCGCTGACGCCGGAGCGGGCGAGCCACACCGCCTCGGGCAGGGTGAAGGCCATCACGCCCTGCCAGCCGGGGCGTCCGAGCACGCGGGTCAGCAGCTCGCGGACCCGTACCGACTTGCTCGCCACGCGCAGCGGCTTGCCGTCGGCCCGGCCGGTCAGCGCGCCGGCGTTGGCGTCGAACGCGGAGAGGTCGACCACCGCGTACGGCGGGTCGAGGTGAGCGGTCGCCCGGTCGAGACGCTCGCGAAGTTTGTCACGGTCGATGGCCACGTCTGCACGCTAACTGTCTGGGCGAGAATGCGAAATACCCTCGCGTCTGTCCGGGCTGCGGGCGGTGGTCCCGGCGGCCTAGGCTCAGCGAGCAGGTGAATGTCGCGCAGGACCACTCCTCCCACGCGACTAGAGTGTTCCACCGGGGATGCCCAGACCTGGGCCGGCACGTGGAGGTACGGCCATCGAAAGCCAGAACAACGGCGAGTCGCCCGGCGTGTCGTCGCCCGGGACAGCCGCCGACCACTCCGGCCTCGCCGCCATCCGCTCGGTGCTGCGCATCCGGCCGTTCCGCAGGCTGTGGATCGTACTCAGCGCCGCCTCCTTCGGCGACTGGCTCGGCCTGCTCGCCACCGCGCTGTTCGCCGCGTCCCAGGTCTCCGGCAGCACCGCCCAGGGCGCCGCGTTCGGCGGTGTGACAGCGATCCGGCTGCTCCCGGCGCTGGTGCTCGGCCCGGTGGCGGGCGTCTTCGCCGACCGGTTCGACCGCCGGTGGACGATGGTCATCTGCGACGTGCTGCGCTTCGTGCTGTTCGCCTCGATCCCGCTGTACGCGCTCACCGGCGCCGCCGGCGGGCTGGTGGTCGGCTGGGCACTGATCGCCACGTTCCTGATCGAGTCGATCACCCTGCTGTGGATCCCGGCCAAGGAAGCGGCGGTTCCGAACCTCATCCCGCGTACCCGGCTGGAGGCGGCGAACCAGCTTACGCTGATCACCACGTACGGCCTCACGCCGGTGGCCGCGGCCGTCGCCCTGGCCGTGCTGACCCGCGGCCTGCCCAGCGCGGTCGGCGGCAACCTGCCGAACTGGGCCGAGCCGGCCCAGCTCGCGCTCTGGTTCAACGCCTTCTCCCGGCTGGCCACCGCGCTCGTGGTGGCGTTCGGGATCAAGGAGATCAGCCAGGCCCAGCGCGCCGAGGCGGAGCGCACCGAGCAGAGCATGTTCCGGCAGTTCTCCGAGGGCTGGAAATACATCGGCCAGACCCCGCTCGTCCGTGGCCTGGTGCTGGGCATCTTCGGCGCGTTCGCCGGCGGCGGCATCGTGGTCGGCACGGGCAAGTTCTTCGCCAACTCGCTCGGCGCCGGTGACGCCGCGTTCTCGCTGCTCTTCGGCGCGATCTTCGTCGGCCTGGCGCTCGGCATCGGCCTCGGGCCGATGATCGTGCGGGACATGTCCCGCCGCCGCTGGTTCGGTATGAGCATCGTGCTCGCCAGCGCCTCGGTGCTGGTGCTCGCCTTCGCCATCCACCTGTCGATGGCCATCCTCGGCGCGATCCTGGTCGGCGCCGGCGCCGGCATGGCGTTCCTGGCCGGCACCACGCTGCTCGGCGGCGAGGTCGCCGACGAGGTACGCGGCCGCGTCTTCGCGGTGGTGCAGATCGGCACCCGGCTGGTGCTGATCCTGGCCATCGCGCTCAGCAGCCTCCTGGTCGGCGTCGGCGGCTCCCGCCAGCTCACCATCGCCGACCTGGGCATCTCCATCTCCTCCACCCGGCTGCTGCTGCTCGCCGCCGGTGCGGCCGGCATCATCGCCGGGATCAGCGCGTTCGGCCAGATGGACGACAAGAAGGGCGTACCGGTCCTCGCCGACCTGTGGGGCTCGATCCGGGGCCGCCCGCTGATGCCGGCCGAGCCGTTCGTCTCCAGCGGCCTGTTCGTGGTCTTCGAGGGCGGCGAGGGCGCCGGCAAGTCCACCCAGCTCGCCGTGCTCGCCGAGCGCCTGCGCGCGCAGGGGCGGGACGTGGTGGTCACCCGCGAGCCGGGCGCCACCCCGGTCGGTGAGCGGATCCGCTCGCTGGTGCTGGACACCGGCAAGGACGAGGCGCCGTCGCCGCGCGCCGAGGCGCTGCTCTACGCCGCCGACCGGGCGCACCACGTCGCGACTGTCGTCCGCCCGGCGCTCGTGCGCGGCGCGGTGGTGATCAGTGACCGGTACGTCGACTCGTCACTCGCCTATCAGGGCGCCGGCCGGACGCTGCCGGTCGACGAGGTCTCCTGGCTCTCGTCCTGGGCCACCGGCGGGCTCAAGCCCGACCTGGTGGTGCTGCTCGACGTCGAGCCGCGTACCGGCCTGAGCCGGGTCGAGACGCGCAACGAGGGGGCCGACCGGCTGGAGGCCGAGTCGCTGACGTTCCACGAGCGGGTCCGGTACGCCTTCCTCGACCTGGCCGCCGGTGACCCGAAGCGTTATCTGGTGCTCGACGCGTCCCGGCCGGTGGACGAGATCGCCGAGGCGGTGGCGCGCCGGGTGGGTGAGCTCCTCGCCGACCCGGGCGGGATCGTGCACCCGCGTCCGGCGCAGGGCCCGGACACCTCGGTCCAGCCGGAGTTATCCGACGCGGAGCTGGTGACGATGGAGCAACCCCGAAGATGACAGACGTCTTCGGCGATCTGGTCGGGCAGGACGAGGCGGTGGACACGCTGCGGCGGGCCGCCGCCTCGGCCGCCGCGCTGCTGCGCGCCGCCGTGCCCGTCGCGGCCGGCGCGCCGGCAGGCGGGTACGACGACCTCGACGCGCTCGCCGAGGAGCTCGACGGCACGGACACCGACCCGGGTCCGGCGCCCGCCGCCGAAGCCGATCCCGGCGCCGGGATGACCCACGCCTGGATCTTCACCGGGCCGCCCGGATCCGGCCGGTCGGTGGCCGCCCGCGCGTTCGCCGCCGCGCTCCAGTGTGTGCACGGCACCGGATGCGGCAGCTGCCCGGGCTGCCACACCACGCTCACCGGCACGCACGCCGACGTGCGGCTCGTCGTGCCCGACGGGCTCTCCATCGGCGTCGGCGAGATGCGCGCGCTCGTGCTCCGCGCGGCGAGCACCCCGTCCGGCGGCCGGTGGCAGGTCGTCATCATCGAGGACGCCGACCGGCTCACCGAGGCCGCCGGCAACGCGCTGCTCAAGGCGATCGAGGAGCCGCCGCCGCGTACCGTCTTCCTGCTCTGCGCCCCGTCCACCCACCCCGACGACATCTCCGTGACCATCCGGTCGCGCTGCCGCGTCGTACCGTTGCGCCAGCCGCCACCGGCCGCGGTGGCCGAGGTGCTGGTCCGTCGCGACGGCGTCGCGCCGGACGTGGCCGAGTGGGCCGCGGCGGCCGCGCAGGGGCACGTGGGCCGGGCCCGGCGGCTGGCCCGCGACCCGGAGGCCCGGCAGCGGCGCGACGCGGTGCTGGCCGTGCCGCGCCGGCTGACCGGCGTGGGCGCGGCGTTCGACGCCGCCTCGGCGCTGATCGAGGCCGCCGAGGCGGAGGCCGCCGCCTCGGTCGTCGAGATCGACGAGGCGGAACGGTCGGCGTTGCAGACCGCGCTCGGCGCGGGCGGCACCGGCCGGGGCGCGGCCGGCGCCATGCGCGGCGCCGCCGGCCAGCTCAAGGACCTGGAGAAGCGGCAGAAGTCGCGGGCCACCCGCGCCCAGCGGGACGCGCTCGACCGGGCGCTTGTCGACCTGGCCGGTTTCTACCGGGACGCGCTCACCATGGCGCTGCGGGCGCCGGTCGCCCCGGTGCACACCGACACCGCGGCGCTGGCCGGCGCGGGCGCGCAGAAGTGGGACGCCGAGGGCTCGCTGCGCCGCCTGGAGGCGGTGCTGGAGTGCCGGGCGGCGATCGAGGCGAACGTCAAGCCGCGGATCGCGGTGGAGGCGATGATGCTCGCCCTCTGGCGCGGCTGACCCACTCCCGTTCCACGCTGTCCACAGGGCATCGACACGCGCGATTGGCGTGCGGTACGGTCCCCGGTGATGCCGCGGTGATCGAGGCGGCACGCTCAGTGATGTTGGGGCCGACCGGCCGGGAGGAGTCCGCCGATGCCGCGGGGCGAGATCGACGAGGCCTGGATCGAGGAGGCGGTGCGGCGCTACCGCCGCATCGAGAACCTGCAGGCCGAGTTCGACCAGGCGGTGGCCACTGTCGAGGTCACCGTCCGCTCGCCCGACGGCCTCGTCGAGGTGGTGGTGACAGCCGGTGGGCGGATCACCGACGTGCGCTTCCTCGGGCCGCTGCACCACCGCAGCCCACGTGACGTGGCCGGCTCGGTGCAGGCGGCGGTCACCGCCGCCGCCGACGCGGCGCAGTGGGCGCGGGAGAAGCTGCACAACGAGACGTTCGCGGCCTACCGGCCGCTGGCGGGAGCCTGACATGGAGACGCTGCGCGCCCTGGCCGCCCGCCTCGACGAGGCTGGCGCGACCCTCGCCACGCTGGCCCGCACGGTCACCGCCACCGACCCGCCGCACCCCGCGTTCGGCGCGCACGCCGCCGGCCGCCCCGGCGACGTGGGCCGCGCGCTGCACCGGCAGTGGACAGCCGCCACCGCCGACCGGGCACGCGAGGCGCAGGCCGCCGCCGTCCGGCTCGCAGCCGCCGCGGCCGCGCTGCGCAGCGCCGCCGACCGCTACGCCGCCGCCGACGACGGCGTGGCCCGGCGGCTGGCCCGGGAGGCCTGATGGACGCGCTCGACCGTCTCGCCGAGCCGGGGCTCGACCTGCTCGCCCGCGTCGACACGCTGCTCGCCGCCGGCGCGCCCGAGGGGCACCGCCTCTGGCCGCTGCTGCGCCGCATGCAGGTGCTTCCCGGCGCGGCAGTGCGCGAGTTCCTCGACCTGCACCCCGCGCCGCTGACCGGCGCCGGCCACGCCGTGCGCCGGCTCGTCCGGGGGTACGACGACACCTGCGCCCTGCTCGGCGACGCGATCGCCTGGTCGGGTGCTGCCGCGTCGGCGTACGACGAGGCGCGCGCGACACTGCTCCGGCATCTGGACGAGGGGCCGGAGAGCCTGGTCGGGCGGCTGGAGTCGACGGCGAGCTACGCGGACGCGCTGGCCGGCTGGGTGGAGGGCAGCCGGGTCGCGCTGGCCCGCGCGCTGGCCGAGGTGCTGGGCTCGGCCGAGGCGGTCGCCGTGCACGCGGCGACCCGTCCTGGTGTCCATCCCGGACCGGCCGGGGCGTCGGCCGCGGCCGAGATCGCCACCCGGATCCTCGGCGTGCTCGGAGTCGCCTACGACGGCGCCGAGACGCTGCTGCGTCAGTGGGGGCCGAGTCTCGCCGAGACGGTCTGGCGGGATCGGCCGGCGGTCGCGCCGCACTACGGCGGCACCACCCGAATCGGCTACTGACGGTCCACGGCGCCGCGCGCCGGACCGGCCGTGGCCGGGCAACGGCGGCGACGCCGTGGACTTCCCCTGCACCCCCCGCAGGTATGTCTTCACTCAACGCTGTCGACACACGCTTGTCCCGGCAGCGGGCGAGGTTTCAGCCGTCCGGGCGAGGCGAAGGGGGCGCTTCGGCCGGATCGACGGACCCGATCGCCGCAGTCGGTGACCGGACGGCGACCGCCCGCCGTACGGCGGGCGTCGATCCGCGTAGGGTGGGGCGCATGGGCATGCTCTGCGCGGTCAGTTTCAACCGGTACGGGCGCCTCTACTACCTCGACCCGGGCGAGCTGCGCCCGCAGGTGGGCGACCGGGTGCTGGTGCCCACCGACGAGGGACCCGAGGTGGCCGAGTGCGTCTGGGCCGCCCAATGGGTCAGCGAGGACACCGACGGGTTCCCGAAACTCGCCGGGCTCGCCGAGGACGACGACCTGCGCCGCGACGAGACGCTGCGCCGGCGCAAGGCCGAGGCGAAGGTGGCCGCCAAGCGGCTGATCCGCGAACACGGCCTGCCGATGAAGGTGGTAGCCGTCGACCACGTCCTGGCCACGCCGGAGAACGGCAGCGACCGCACCACCATCTACTTCACCGCGCCGCACCGGGTCGACTTCCGTTCCCTGGTCCGTGACCTGGGCGCCACCCTGCACTGCCGGGTCGAGCTGCGGCAGCTGTCCGCCCGCGACTCGGCACGGGTGCAGGGCGGCATCGGCTCCTGCGGGCGTGACCTGTGCTGCGCCACGTTCCTCAACGACTTCGAGCCGGTGACCATCCGGATGGCGAAGGACCAGGACCTGCCGCTCAACCCGCTGCGCATCTCCGGCGCGTGCGGGCGGCTGATGTGCTGCCTCAAGTACGAGCACCCGCTGTACCAGAAGTTCCAGGAGTCGGCCCCCGCGGTCGGCAGCCGGGTCTCCACGCCGCAGGGCGAGGGCAAGGTGGTCGGCCACAGCGTCCCGCGCGACGCGGTGACGGTACGCCTGGACGCCGACGGCTCGCGCTCGATGTGCTCCCGAGCGTCGGTCTGCGGCCCCCGGCAGGCCCACGACCAGCACTACCCCCAGCCCTGACCCCTTCCCTCCCGCCCCTTCGGCGGTGATCGGGGGTCAGCGGATGACGATCGGGGGTTCGGCGAGGCGGGGGGTCAGCGGGGTCTTCGGGGTCAGCCACGGCGCCGTCGGGGACTGGTCGGGGTTGAGCTGCCAGCCGTGGGACACCTTGTCCACAGCGATCGGATAGATCGTCAGCGTGCCGTCCGGGTCGATCCGGAACCGCAGGAACGCCTTCGAGTCCTCGATGCCCTGGGCGGCGAACAACTCGTTCAGGTTGACCCCGAACGCGCCGGCCACCAGCAGGTAGAGCGCGACAAGCTGGCTGGCGACCAGGCCGCTCACCGGGCCGTAGAGCACCACCGCGGCGACCGCCGGCATCGGCCACGGCCAGTCGTAGAACGGAAGCTGCAACCAGACCCACGTGCCCCCGGCGGCGAGCGCCACCTGGGCCAGCCCGTGCGCCACCCCGAGGATCCAGTGCCGGGCGTGCCGTTTCCCGCCCGCCGTGGGCGGCTTGGCGAAGAACACCGCGCTCATCATCGCCACCACCAGCATGATCGCCAGCGGAACGCTGAACAGCCGCTGCTCGGTGGTGCCCACCCGCTGCACCGCCACGCCGGCCATGGCCAGCATCAGCAGCGTGTGCAGGGTGCCGAGCAGCGTGGTGAAGCCCGGATTGCGGAACGGCAGCCGGGCGAAGATCCCCCAGCCGTACCGGCGGGAACGCGCCTTGTCCGGGTAGCGCGCCGCCAGGTCGTACTCCTGGGTGTTGCTGGCCCGCCGGGTGAGCGTGTCACGCGGCGGGACCTCCAGCTTCTCCGGCAGCCGGTGCGTGGGGTAGAGGTAGGCGCCGCCACCGCCGCACGTGACGAGCTGCCGGTCCGCCCCGGCGTAACGGGCGTAGTGGTGCAGGTCGCCGGAGACCAGCACCCGCACCTGCGCGCCGGTCGGCGCCACGAGGGTACGGATGAAGTAGTCGATCGAGTCGTACGCGTTGGGGTGGTCGACGGCCTTGACCCACGTCGGCGCCGGCACCGCCAGGATCACCTTCGACTCCGGGGTGAGCTTGCGGGCCACCTCGTCGAAGTAGGTGAGCTGCGGGTCGTCCAGGTACGACCCGGACTGGTCGTCGAGGCCGAGCAGCCACCAGCCGGCCGGCAGCTCGACCGCGAAGTACGAGCGGGACTGGCCGGTGCCCCAGCCGCCGAAGTGCCGGTCCCGGGTCCGCACGAACAGCCGCAGGAACGCCGTCAGCCCGTCGTACCAGTCGTGGTTGCCCGGCACCGCGAACAGCGTCGGCTGCTCCGGCGGCGCGACCGGCAGCGCCGCCTGGTACGGGCCCTTGCAGCGGTCCTCGTACGCCTCGTAGCCCGCCGCCGGGTAGACCTGGTCGCCGCCCATCACCAGCGTCTGCGCCCGCGGAAGCCGGTGCCCGTCCACCGTCAGCTCCGGCTGGGCGAGCAGGTACGCCACCGAGTACGTGGCGTCGAAGCCGTCACCCAGGTCCGCCACGTAGTCGAGCCAGAGCCCGCCGTCCGGCCCGACCTGCCGGAACGTGCCGTCGCCGAACGCGTTCTGCAGCTCGCGCTTGTCCAGGTACGCCCCGAACAGCATCGCCAGCAGCGTACGCAGGCCGGTGCTGATCAGCAGCAACGGCGCGAGCCAGGGCACCGGCCGGCGCGGCGTGAAACCCAGCTCGCGGGGGTCCATGCTGCGGGGGCGGCGGGTGGCGCGCTCGCCGGGATGCGCCTCGGGGGCCGCTGGCCGCGGCGGTTCGTCGGTCACCCGCCGCAGGGTAGTCGGGACGCGGCGCGAAGTCTCTCCCGTGGCGGGGCGGATGTGGTCCGGTGTCCGGGTTCGGAGGCGGGGGATCCGGTTCGGCACAGGCTCGGTCGTGCCGTACACTTGGCGGTCGTTGCCGCCTTAGCTCAGTCGGCTAGAGCGACGCACTCGTAATGCGTAGGTCGACGGTTCGATTCCGTCAGGCGGCTCCATAGAAAGGCCCAGGTCACCGGCTTGATCGCCGATCATGACCTGGGCCTTTTGCCTATCGTCGTGAGGCCCGGGCAGCCAAGCGAGCAGCCACCCTACTCACCTGACCACAGCGCCCCCTCCAACCGCGAAGCCGCTTCCCGCGCGATCTCCGGAGCTACGTGGGCTTTGGTCAGGTGATGCCGCCGTCGCTGTGTAAGAGTTGGCCGTTGATCCAGCCTCCGTCGGGTGAGCACAGGAACGCGACGAGGTTCGCGCAGTCCTGTGGGCGCCCGAGGCGACCGAGCGGCGTGGTCCGTAGGACCGCGTCCTTGATTTCTGTGGTCATCCAGCCGGTATCGGTCGGACCCGGATCGATGGCGTTGGCGGTCACGCCGAGGTGGGCCAGTTCTTGAGCGGCGGCCAGGGTGATCCGATCGAGTGCGCCTTTGCTGGCTCCGTAGGGAAGGTTGCCGACGGTAGCGTCGCTGGTCAGGCTGATGATGCGTCCCGTGCCGTGTGGCCCTTGGAATCGTTGGGCGTACTCGCGAATCAGGAGCCAGCTTGCCCGGGTGTTGACCGCGAAGTGACGGTCGAAGCTTTCGATGCTGGTGTCGAGCAGGCCCGAGTCGACGCTCTCGCAGTGGGCGAGGACGAGCGCGCTGACCGAGCCCAGCTTCCGCTCCACGGCCTCGAAGATGCCGGCCGTGGCGTGAGGATCAGCGAGGTCCGCCTCGACTGCTGCGGTTCTCGCCCCGTGCTTGGCGGCTTGGCTGCTGAGCTGCGTCATGGCCTCGGGATCGGCTCCCCAGGGCATCCGCTCGTCGTACGGGGTCCAGTAGGTGAAGCCGACATCCCAGCCGGTTCGAGCCAGCGTCAGCACCACCGATGCGGCGATGCCGGCGCTGCGGCCGGCACCGGTCACCAGGGCGACGGGTCGATGCCGTTGGTCCGTGCCATCCATGAGCGCCATCCCTTGGTCACACCCCCTCGATGCAACATCCTTGCTGCCCGCCCAAAGGCCGTCATCGGAATTACCCCGCCAATACCGCCGAGCTGGCGATACATCGCCACAGGGTCAAGCATCAACCGAGGTCGCAGTGTCAACCATCAACCGGAGGCGGACAGCCAACTGCCGGCGATGGCGGGTCTCTGTCAACGCGGTGGCGCCACCTCCCTGCGGTGGGGCCTTTCTGTATTGGGCTCGATGCTTGAACTGGATCGACAGCGAGAGGTGCAGATGATGAACGAGCATGCCGGTGAGCAGGAGGGGCTGTCCGCGGAAGAACTCGCGCGCCGCACCAGGTGGTTTGAGCAGTACGTCGAGGCGTTGAACCAGCGATCTGTAGTGGCTGAAGCGGGTGGCGAACCGTACGCGTGTCCCTGCTGTCGGCACCCGACGCTTGAAGGGCGAGGTCAGTTCGAGATTTGCTTCGCCTGCGGCTGGGAGGACGACGGGCAGGATGACGAAGACGCTGATACGGTGCGAGGCGGCCCCAACGGCTCGCTGAGCCTGACGGATGCCCGGCGTGCCTACGCCGAACGGCCGGTCAGCCTGCCAGATGCGCGGCGTGCCTATGCCAGACGACAAGCCCGTTGGGAAGAGCGCAGACGCCGATCGGCGCCCGAGACGACTTGACGTGATCGGATCGCACGCCGATCGCTTCGGCGCTCTCGCGGAGTGTCACCCAGGTCCCGATACCGATCCGTCACGAAGGTCCTGAGACCGGACACCGGCTGCCGGCGATGTCTAGTCCCACCACATGCTTGACGAATCCGTCCCAGCACATGCTTTACGTTTGGTCTAGATTCCGTGGTCGGCCTTGCGGGTCCGTCTGTGCTTCCAGGCGTAGATGAAGGCTGCCAGGCCGATTACGGCGAGTGCACCGGCGATGGCTGCGTGGACGGCGAGTCTGTGTTCGGCTGCGGTGATGTCGGCGGCTTGCTTCTCCAGCATCTCGGGGGTGGGGTCCTGGTAGGGCATCGAGATCCCGGACAGATCCAGGAACGGCAGGCACGGCAGCAGGCACGAGGCGATGAGCAGGAGAACCCCGGCGGTCATCGCTAGGCGGGCACGCGACATCGCGACAGGCTCTCACGGGGGTCCTCTTCTGCGTTGACCGCCTCATGCCGTGGTCACCTTGCGGGGCCGGCTGGCTTTGAGGTTGCGGACGGGCTGGTCGGTGGTGCGTCGGAGGGTGCGGGTGCCGTCATCGCACGCGATGGTCAGTTCGGTGTCGGTGACGTGGATGGTGATGGTCTTGCCGGCATACACCCGGCCGAGAGCGACATTCTGCCCGACCACCATGACGACTGTGAGCGGTCCGCATCTAGTCCGCAAGAGGTCGGCGGACAGTGGGGGAGTGATACCGCCTCGTCCAGCCGGTTGGCGACCGCGTCCAGGTCGTCACCGAACAGAGCCACGTACACGTCCAGTCATCGACGCCGAGGCGGCGATGAGCCTGGAGACGGTGCGGGGGAGTCGGACCAGCCGGCAGCGGCTGCCCAGGCCAGCAGTACGCCCATGGTCAGGCCGGGCGGCAGGTACCAGAACGTGAGGAAGCCGGCTGGTGGCGTCAACGGCAGTGCCGCGACGAGCGCCCACGCGACGCGGCGCGGCAGCACGCCGCGACGCAGCCCCTGCAGCCCACACCAGACGGTGCCCACCAGCGCCGTCAACAGGGCCACGAGGTCGAATATCCACCCGTACCCGGGGCTGCTGTATTCCAGGCCGATCGCGATGGCCGCGGTGAGGAGCCCGTACCTTGTGAGGCGGCGGGGCGTCGCGGTGGTGCGGCCGGTGACCGTCCAGACGAGCGGCAGCGCCAGCAGCACGGACACGAAGAAGGGCCCGCGCCAGATCCACGCCGGCTCCCCACCGTCGAACAGCGGAAGGTTCTCGGCCATCCATCGCGACGGACCGGGGAGGGAGCTGACGGCTCGGCCGCCGCCGACCTCCCACTGCGTGGCCATCGCGGCGCCGAGCACCGCCGCGATCACCGGCGCGAGAACCGCCAGGACGCGCCGCCAGCGGGCGACCGGCAACTTGCCCTCGACGCCGGTCGGGCCGGCGCGATCGGGTACGTGCTGCGGATGCTCCTGTCGCATCGGACGATCGTCATTGCGTCGCTGGGAAATCTCATCAGGGGAACAGCCGAGATCACCATCGGCGTATCGGCGGTCCATGTGGGTTGTCTCGGTCCGCGGCGGTCAGCGCACCAGCAGGTCGATGACGCCCGTCAGGTCCTCCTCGCCGCTGCCCTCGGCCAGTCGGCGGCGCATCAGCTCGAAGTAGGGGCTGAGCAGTTCCGGGCTGACGCCCTGCTCTTCGGCGGTGCGCAGGAACGTCGGCGTGCCGGCCACCTGCATGGCGAGAGTGGAGACGACGCCCTTCGTATAGTCGCCGCTCCGCAACTGGTCGGCGGTCTGGTGAACGGCCGGGGCCATCGCGACGAGCCAGTCGGCGAGCAGCGGGGCCAGCGACGCGGGGTCGATGTCCTCCCGGCGGATCAGGGCGAAGGCGTGCGCTGCCCCGGCGAACATCCCGTACATCGCGCTGAGCAGGGCGACGTCGTGCAGGGCGGCGAAGCCCGCGTCCCGGCCGACGTAGGTGGTGCCGGCCGGGACGCCGAGCGTCTCCTGGTGCCGTTCGAACAGCTCGCGGGAGCCGCTGTAGAAGACGTAGCCGCCGGCGTCCGGGACGCCGATCATCGGAGGAACGGCCATGATTCCGCCGTCGAGGTAGCGGGCACCGCGCTCGCGGGCCCAGTCGGCTCGGACGCGGGCCTGGGCGGGCGTACTCGTGGTCAGGTTGACCAGGTCCCTGCCGGCCAGGTCGGTGCCGGCCAGCACCTCCTCGACCGAGGCGTCGTCCAGCAGGCAGACGACGACAAGGGTGTTCGCGGCGACGGCCTCGGCGGCGCTCTCCGCGGCCCTCGCTCCTTCGGCGCAGATCGCCGCGGCGCGGGCCGGGGTGCGGTTCCAGACGGTGAGCGGGTGGCCGGCGGCGAGCCAGGCGCGGCCCAGCGCGGCGCCCATCGCGCCGAGGCCCAGCAGCGTGACGGGCGTCTTCTCCACAGTGTCGTGTGCCATGCCGATCAGGCTGGTCGCAGGCCCGCAGGTGAACAAGTACGCACTTCGGAGTAGGTGGTTACTCTGAGGTGAGTGAGCAGGTCGGAAGGGCGGGGCATGACGACGTTGAACCGGCCGGGCGCACCGGACGGCCATGTCTGCGGGATCGACGCCGCGATGGAGGTCATCGGAGGCAAGTGGAAGGTGCTGATCCTCTGGGCCCTCCACGAGCACCCGTACCGCCGCTTCGGCGAGCTGCGGCGGCTGCTGCCGGGGATCACCGAGAAGGTGCTGGCCGCGCATCTGCGCGAGATGGAGGCGGACGGCGTCGTGCGCCGCGTCTCCTACGACGAGGTGCCGCCGCGCGTCGAGTACTCGCTGACCGAGGACGGCGTACGCCTCAACGACGCGCTCGAGCCGCTGGCCGCGTGGGGACGTGAGCGGCCGTCGAGGACCGCTACCGGCACGGCCGCCTCGTAGCGGCGAGCCGAGGCGTCACCGCTGCTTCGCGCGTTGCCGGGCGGCCTCGTACAGCGCCACCGTCCCGGCCGCCGCCGCGTTCAGCGAACTGGCCGCGCCGACGATCGGGATGCGTACCATCCGGTCGGCCGCCTCCTGCCAGCCCTTGCTGAGTCCGTGCGTCTCGTTGCCGACGAGCAGGACAGTGGGCCCGGTCAGGTCGTGCTCCGCGACGTCCACGTCGCCGTGTTCGTCCGTACCGATGATCTGGATCTGTGGTCCCTCCTTCCGCGCCGCGGCGACCCAGTCGAGGACGGCGTGGTGGCTGGGGACGCGCACGGCCGGTACGGCGAACAGCGACCCGGTGCTGGCCCGTACCGCCTTCGGGTCGTAGGGGTCGGCGGCGTGGCCGGTGACCACCACGCCGGACGCGCCGAAGGCGTCGGCGGAACGGATCAGCGTGCCGATGTTGCCCGGGGTCTTGGGGCGGTCGAAGACCACCACGAGCATGTCGGGCCCGACCGGGATGCGGGCCAGGTCGTCATCGGGCTGCGCCACCACGGCCAGCAGTTCGGGTGACTCCTCCTCCTTGCCGCTGAGTTCCCGCATCAGTTCGGGCGCGAGGGCGACCCGCCGGGCGTCGGCGCGGTCGAGCAGTTCCCGGCACCAGCGGGACAGCGGCTGCCGGTCCGGGTACAGCAGCGCCCGGATCTCCCACCCCTGTTCCAGGGCGACGGTGATCGGGCGTACCCCCTGGACCAGGAACTCCCCGGCACGCTGGCGCTTGTTGCGGTTGGTCAGCAGCGCCTGCCACTGCTGGAAGCTCGCGTTCCGGGTGGTGATCGTCAAGGTCTTCGCCACGTAGCCGATTCAACCCCATCGGGGGTCGGTCCCGGGGTTGCGGCCCCCGGCGACGATGGCCAGGTGATCAACCGCCGGTCGTTCCTGATCCACCTCGCATGCGTACTGCTGGTGGCCGGCGGCGGCGCGTTGCTGTGGCTGCCGTTCCACACCCAGATGGAGCTGGACGACTGGGCGGTGACGCTGCGCGAGCGGGGTACGCCCGCGCGGGCGGTCGTCGTCGATCAGGTGACGAAGAGCGGCGGCAACCGGAGTTCCTCGTCGAGGACCATGTACTTCAGCTACGAGCTCGACGGCCGGACGCACGCGCAGGAGGTGGCCTGCTTCGAGGTGTGCCGGGCCGCCGGGGTCGAGGTGTCGATCTGGGTGAACCCTGCTGACCTGGGCGACTTCGTGACCGACTTCGGGCAGCTCAGCGGCCACCGCGGCCGTGTGCAGGGCGTCCTCGGCGTGGTCGGGCTGGCCGTCCTGGGCGTCGGGGTGGTGCTGACCCTCTCCCGTATCAGGCGTCGGCGTTCCAACCGGCCGCGCCGCGACCGGCCGCGCCGGGTGGAGCCGGCGGCGGACGGTCGCGGATACGTGGGCCGGGGCAAGCGCAAGCGCAACGTCCGGCCCTGACCACTGACCTCAGCGGTACAGGGTCTCCAGGTAGGCCGGGCCGTAGTGGCGTTCCAGGTCGGCCAGGCTCTCCGCCGGGGCCTCCACCTCCTTGATCAGCCGGGCCCGGGCCGGCAGCACGTCCGGCTGCCAGGTCTCCGGCTGCCACAGCTCGGAGCGGAGGAACGCCTTCGCGCAGTGGTAGAAGATCTGCTCGATCGCGACCTCGACGGCCAGCACCGGCCGGTGGCCCTTGACCTCCATGTCGGCGAACCACGGCGCGTCGGCGATCAGCCGGGCGCGCCCGTTGATCCGCAGCGTGTCGGTGCGGCCGGGGATCAGGAAGATCAGCCCGACGTGCGGGTTCGCCAGGATGTTGCGGTAGCCGTCGGCCCGCCGGTTGCCGGGCCGCTCCGGAATGGCGATCGTGGTGTCGTCCAGCACGAGCGCGAAGCCGGGCGGGTCGCCCTTCGGGGAGACGTCGCAGGTGCCGTCCGCGCCCGCGGTGGCGATCAGGCAGAACGGTGACGCGGCGAGCCACTCCCGGTCGCGTTCGTGCAGCGTACGGCGGTCCTTGGCGGCCGCGCGCGGCATCGGCGTCCCGATCAGCTCGCGTAGTTCGGCCTCGCTGGTGATCTCCCGGGTCGTCACGTCTTCCTCCCCCGTCCGTTGATCGTCACGACGGTTCCGGCCCGCGACGGGCTGGTTTCCGCCACTGTCAGCCTAGGAGACGCGTCGAGTGCCGGGTTTGCCCCCGGGACCGGCGGGTAGGGACCGGTTCGCAGCGTGCGTCCGGACGCGACGGATGGAGGCCGAGATGGAGAGCCGACTGAAGGTGCTCGGCCATCCCGTGCATCCGATGCTCGTGATGTTCCCGGTGGCGCTTCTGGTGACCGCGGTGATCTTCGATGTGGTGGACACCGTGGGCGGTCCGGACTTCCTCGGCGAGGTCGCGTACTGGAACATCACAGTCGGCCTGATCGGCGGCCTGCTGGCCGCCGCGGCCGGGGCGTTCGACCTGCTCGCCCTGCCGGTCGGCACCCGCGCGAAGCGGGTCGGGCTCACTCACGCCGCCGCCAACGTGGCGGTGATCCTGCTGTTCGCCGCGGTCTGGGTGGTCCGGCTCAACGCCGACTCGCGGGCCGCCGGTGGCGCGCTGATCGCGATCGAGGTGGTCGCGGTGGCGATCCTCGGCGTCAGCGCCTGGCTCGGCGGCGAGCTGGTGGACCGGCTTGGCGTGGGCGTCGACCCGGAGCACGACCTGAACGCGCCCAGCTCGCTGCGACCCCACTCGGCGACACGGCGGACCGGAGACGTGCGATGACCGAACAGAAGGGCTGGCGTGGCCGCCAGCAGGGCTGGGACCCGATGGGTGAGCTGCAGTCGCTGCGCTCCGAACTGAGCCGGCTGGTCGGCGGACGCTCCGGCGGCCAGGACGTGGATCTGGCCGAGACGGCCGACGGCTGGGAGGTCGTCGTCCGGCTGCCCGGCGTGGCGCCGGAGGAGGTCGCCGTCGAGCTGGACGACCGGGAGCTGTGCGTGCGTGCCCGGTCGGAGGCCGAGGTCAACGCCGACCACGGCATCCCGGGCGGGTTCACCACGCGCGGCTTCGAGTACCGCGTCGACCTGCCGTCCCGCGTGGACCCGGACCGGATCGACGCGGTGATGGACCACGGTCTGCTGCGGGTGCGGCTGCCCCGGGCGGCCCGGCCCACGCCGCGCACCATCACCGTCGGCCGCACCGGCCCGCGCGCGAGCGCCGACCGTACGCCGATGCCGGCCGACCCGGCCGCGGACCGGGAGCTGCACCACCCGGACACCGCGCTCGACGAGATCGACCGGCCGTAGGGACCGCGTGACCAGTCCGTTCGACGACTCCAGCTCGGCGCGTCTGTCGCCGCGCCGCGACCTGGAGCCGTCGTCGCTGCTCGGTCCGGTCGGCGAGCGTGTACCCGACGTCGAGCGGATCGCCGTGCTGCGCGCCAACGCGCTCGGCGACTTCATCTTCGTGCTGCCGGCGCTGGACGCGCTGCGGTCGGCGTACCCGTCGGCGGAGATCGTGCTGCTCGGCGCGCCGTGGCACGCGGCGCTCTGGCGCGACCGGCCCGGCCCGGTGGACCGGGTGCTCGTGGTGCCGGCGGCACCCGGCATCCGCGATCCCGGCGCCGGCGAGGAGCCGGGAGACGTCGCGGAGTTCCTGGCCGCGGCCCGGGCCGAGCGGTTCGACCTGGCGTTGCAGGTGCACGGCGGCGGCGCGAACTCCAACCCGCTGGTGGCGGGCCTGGGCGCGCGGGTCACCGCCGGCCTGCGGGCCGAGGACGCGCCGCCGCTCGACCGCTGGCTGCGCTACGTCTACTACCAGCACGAGGTGATCCGCTACCTGGAGGTCGCCGCGCTTGTCGGCGCGCCCGCCACCACGATCACCCCGTCGCTCGCGGTGACCGCCGCCGACCGGGCCGAGGCCACCGCCGTGCTCGGCCCGCAGACCCGGCCGCGGGTGGCGCTGCACCCGGGCGCCACCGACACGCGGCGGCGCTGGCCGCCGGAATGCTTCGCCGAGGTCGCCCGCGAGCTGACCGGAGACGGGTACGAGGTGCTGGTCACCGGCACTCCCGCCGAGCAGGAGGCGGTGGACGCGGTGGTGGCGGCCGCCGGCGTGCCGGTACGTCCGCAGGTCGGCACGCTCAGCCTCGGGGCGCTGGCCGCCGCGTACGCGGACTGCGCGCTGGTGGTCTCCAACGACACCGGCCCGCTGCACCTGGCCGCCGCCGTGGGCGCGCCGACTGTCGGTGTGTTCTGGGTCGGCAACCTGATCAACGGGGCGTCGCCGCTGCGCGGCCGGCACCGCCCGATCGCCGCCTGGACCACCCACTGCCCGGTCTGCGGCGTCGACTGCACACCGGGGATCTACCCGCACCGGCCCGGCGACGGGGAGTGCCCGCACCGGGTGTCGTTCGTGGCCGACGTCCCCGCCGTCGAGGTGATCGAGGCGGCCCGCGAGCTGCTCACACCTCCGCCGCCGAGTCGCTGAGCACCACTTCCCACGCCTCCACGTCCCGCTCGGTGACAGTGGTCGGCGACTCCAGGTGGTAGGCCCCGCTGGGCAGCACACCGGCGCCGCCGTGGCGCTCCAGCACCGCGAGCTGGGCGGCGACGTCCTCGCCCTGGTGCCGGTCGGGCAGCCGCTCCCAGAAGTCGAAGCCACCGGCCTCGACCAGCTTCGCCCGGTCGTAGAGCACGCAGCCGCCGATCCAGGACACCTTGTACGCGCGCCACTGCCCCGGCGGCAGGTTCAGCTTCTCGGTGACGTGCAGCAGATTCGCGGCCGGGTGGATGGAGGCCCGGTGCCATTCCGGCGTACCGGGCAGGATGCGTTCCGGCACCGGCCGCCCGGTCCACTCCTCGTAGTGCTCGTGCGTCTCCGGGCGGACGTCGTCGGCGTAGGAGAGCCCGTGCACCGCGTTGCCGACGAACCCGCAGCCCAGCTCGTCCAGCGCGGTGACCAGCCGGGACAGCGTGCCCGGCTCCAGCCACACGTCGTCGTCGAGGCAGAGCACCGCGTCGGCGGCCGACTGGGCCAGCAGGTAGGACCGGTGTTCGGCCAGGCCGCGCCGGGGCAGCCGCCGGGTCAGCAGCACCGGGTGCCTCCGGTGCCGCAACGCCCGGACCATCGTGGCGGCGGCCGGATGCGCGTACGCGGGCTCGCCGTCGGACTGGTCGCTGACCACCACCCCGAAGCCGGGTACGCCCTCCTGTGCGGCCAGCCCGGAGAGGGTGACAGCCAGTTCGGCGGGCCGGTTGCGGGTGGGAATCAGCACGTCGAGCCGGCGGTGCTGCCGGAACTGTCCGGGCGTGCCCGGGTCGAGCGGTCGGGTCACGCCGGCCTGCCCTCGCCCACGGCGGGGCTGTGCCGGTCGGCCATGGCCTCACGGCCCTCGCTCCGCTCGGTGCGTTCGGTGCGTTCGCTCATGCTGTGCGACTGGGCGCGGATCCGGTCGATGATCGCCGAGGTGGAGCGGTCCGGCACGTACCCGAGCGTGCGTACCTGCCCGCCCAGCCGCCGCACCAGCGGCGCCTCCGGCACCATCTCCGGCGGGTAGTCGCCGCCCTTGACGTAGACGTCCGGCCGGACCGCCTCGATCAGCCGGGCCGGCGAGTCCTCCTCGAAGACCACCACGTGGTCGACGCAGGCCAGCGCCGCCAGCAGGGCGATCCGGTCCTCGACCGGGTTGACCGGCCGGTCCGCGCCCTTGAGCCGGCGCACGCTGCCGTCCGAGTTGACCGCCACGATCAGCAGGTCACCGAGCGCGCGGGCCTGGGTCAGGTAGCGGACGTGCCCGGGGTGCAGCACGTCGAAGCAGCCGTTGGTGAACACCACCGACCGGCCGGCCTGCCGGTGCTCGTCCACGAGCGCGGCCAGTTCGTCGGCGCCGACCAGCGCCGGGTGCCCGCCCTCCTCCGGGCCGGTGCCGAGCGCGGCGAGCAGGTCCTCGCGGCGGCACACGCAGGTGCCGGTGTCGGCGACCGTGATGGTGGCGGCGAGCTGCGCGAGCTGGGCGGCGGTGGGCAGGCCCGAGTCGGCGGCGAGCGCCAGCGTCATGGCCGCCAGGTACGCGTCCCCGGCGCCCACGGCGTGGCTGGCCGGGACCGGGGTGCTGTGGCTGCGCCGGGGCTCACCCTCGGCGCCGCCGACCACCGCGCCCTCGGTGTCCAGGGTCACCGCCACCACGTCCGCGCCGGTGTGCGCGCGCAGCTCGGGCAGGCGCGACTCGGCCAGCACGGCCCGGTCCACGCCGGTGCCGGCGGTCGCGCTCACCGTCACGCCGGTGCCGGTGACGCTCAGACCGTCCCCGGTGAACGCCACCCGTTCCTCGCCGGGCGTCGGCTCGCCGGTCGGGCCGGTGGAGCCGCCGGTGGCCCGGGTGGCGGGCGCGCCGGAGGTCGGGTGCGGGCTGCCAGGCGCGCGGTCGCCGGAGCCGCCGGGCGCCGCGCCGACCATCAGCTCGGACGGGCCGTCGGCCTCCGGTGGGTGGTCCAGGTGCAGGTCACCACCATTGGGTACGGCGTTGCGCTCGCCGTGCGCGAAACCGGCGGCAGCGCGGGCCAGCAGTCGGGTCGCCTCGGCGAAGCTCGGCGTCACCACAGTCGGGTTCAGTCCACGCCAGTCGGCCAGGTCGTGCGCGTCCAGCGCCACGGTGCCGTAGCGGTCCCGGTTGGCGACCAGCCAGGCGCGTACCGCCGAGGGCAGCGCGCCCAGTCCGTAGTCGCAGACCACGAGCGTGAGCGGCTGTCCCGGCGCGACGGCGCGCAGCTCCTCGGTGGCGCAGTGCAGCGCGGTCAGCAGCCGTGCCACCCCGTCGTCGTCCAGCGCGTCCTCCGGGCCGCCGGAGTCCTCCCGGAGCAGGATCTGGTTGCCGGCGAGCATCCGCCGCTTGACCGGCGTCGGCCGGCCGGGCTGGCTCACCGTACGGTCCCAGACCGCCGCGCGGTCCAGGCAGTCGTGCAGCTCGTCACCGGCCACGTCGGCACCGACCGGGGCGACCAGCGCGGCCCGGCCGCCGAGCGCCGCGACGTTCACCGCCGTGTTGGCGGCGCCCCCGGCCGCGGAGATCCGCCGCCGCAGGGTGAGGACCGGCGCGGGCGCCTCGCGGCAGAGCCGCTCCGACTCGGCGAACCGCCACTCGTCCAGCATGGCGTCCCCGACGACCAGCACGGGACGCTGCTGCCAGCTCGCCACCACGGTGGCCAGCCGGCGCTCTTCCGCTGCTGCTCCTGCCATGCCTCTGCGGATCCCCCCAGGCCGTCGGGCCAAACCTGAGCGCCGGCGGGGTGGGCGGGGATGCGACGGGGGCCACCCGGTGCGTCCGGTTTCGCCGCATCGGCCGGGGGAACGGTTCAGACATACCCCGGAGAGGAGAAGAGCATGGCAGCGACACTTCAGGGCAAGCGCATCGCCTTCCTGGCCGCCGACGGCGTCGAGGAGGTCGAGTACACCCAGCCCCGGGAGGCGGTGGAGAACGCCGGCGCTCAGGTCGAGCTGGTCTCCCTCGACTCCGGCTCGATCCAGGCCTTCAACCACCTCGACCACGGCAAGCAGTACCAGGTCGACGTCACCGTCAAGGAGGCGGACGCCGGGGCGTACGACGGTCTGGTCCTGCCCGGTGGCGTGGCGAACCCGGACTTCCTGCGCGCGGACCCGGACGCGGTCCGGTTCGTGAAGTCGTTCTTCGACGCCGGCAAGCCGGTCGGGGTGATCTGCCACGGCCCGTGGACGCTGGTCGAGGCGGACGTGGTGCGAGGCCGCACCATCACCTCCTGGCCGAGCCTGCGCACCGACCTCACCAACGCCGGCGCGAACTGGGTCGACAAGGAGGTCGTCACCGACAACGGGCTGGTCAGCAGCCGCAAGCCGGACGACCTGCCGGCGTTCTGCGCCAAGATCGTGGAGGAGTTCGCCGAGGGCCGGCACGTCGCCTGAGAAAAGTCACAGGCCCACCGGGGGCATGATCCGCCCCCGGTGGGATAGGAAGCGGGATGACCGCCCAGACCGCCCCGCCCGCGCTGCCCGCCCGCCAGATCCGCCTGCTGATGTTCGGTCTGATGACCGGCATGCTGCTGGCGGCGCTCGACCAGACCATCGTCGGCACCGCCCTGCCGACGATCGTGGGGGAGCTGGGCGGCATCAACCACTACTCGTGGGTGGTCACCGCGTACCTGCTGGCGTCGACCGCCTCGACGCCGCTGTACGGCAAGATGGCCGACCTGTACGGACGCCGGCCGGTCTTCCTGTTCTCGATCGGCATGTTCCTGCTCGGCTCGTTGCTGGCCGGGCTGTCGCAGAACATGACCCAGCTGATCGTCACGCGCGGCGTGCAGGGTATCGGCGCGGGTGGCCTGATGACGCTGGCGTTCACCATCATCTCGGACGTGGTCTCGCCCCGGGAGCGTGGTCGCTACCAGGGGTTGTTCGGCGCGGTGTTCGGCGTGTCCTCGGTGGCCGGGCCGCTCGTCGGCGGTTACTTCGCGGAGACCAACTGGCGGTGGATCTTCTACATCAACGTGCCGCTGGCGATCCTCGCCATCGTGGTCTGCTGGCACGTGATGCGGCTGGTGCCGTTCGAGCGCCGGGAGCACACAGTCGACTGGATCGGCGCGGCGCTGCTGGTCGCCGGGGTGAGCTGCCTGCTGCTGGCGCTGAGCTGGGGCGGCGCCGAGTACGCCTGGGGTTCCGGCGTGATCGTCGGCCTGTTCGCCGCGGGCGTGGTGCTGGGCGTGCTGTTCGTCGTCCAGGAGGCGCGGACCCGGGAACCGATCCTGCCGCTGCGGTTGTTCCGCAGCGCCACGTTCGCGCTCGCCAACGCGGCGGGCTTCGTCCTCGGTCTGGTGATGTTCGGGTCGATCATCTTCATCCCGCTCTACCTCCAGATCGTCAAGGGCGCCTCGCCGACCCGCAGCGGTCTGCTGATGCTGCCGATGATGGCCGGCGTCATCATCACCTCGATCGTCACCGGCCGGGCGATGAGCCGGATCGGCAGGTACAAGTGGTTCCCGGTGGCGGGCGCGGCCGTGCTGGTGGTCGGCATGCTGCTGTTCCAGCAGCTGCGGGTGGCCACCTCGCTCTGGGCCGCGTTCGGCTACATGGTGGTGATCGGCGTCGGGCTGGGCCTGTGCATGCAGTCGCTGATCCTCGCGGTGCAGAACGCGGTGAGCGTGCGCGACCTGGGCGCGGGCACCTCCTCGGCCACGTTCTTCCGGTCGCTCGGCGGCTCGTTCGGCGTGGCCATCCTCGGCGCGGTGCTGTCGTCCCGGCTCACCTCCGAACTGGCCGGCCGGCTGCCGGGCGCGCTCGCGCAGCTCCCGCCGGAGCAGCGGGCCGCGGTGTCGGCCGGCGGGAACTTCTCGATCAACGACCCGGCGGCCATCCTGGCCCTGCCCGCCCCGGTACGCGCCGCCGTGCAGGCCGCGTTCGTCGAGTCGCTGCACCTGGTCTTCCTGACCACCGGGCTGATCGCGATCGTCGCGGTGCTGGTCACGCTGGCGATGCCGAACCACCAGTTGCGCGGTACCGGTCCGCAGGGCGCCACCGGCGGCGCCGACCCGATCGGCGGCAAGGCCCCCGCGCCGGGCGGCAAGCCGCTCACCAAGGAGTCGAAGGAGGAGGCCGCCGCCGACATGGAGGCGAAGTCGCAGACGATGCTGTGACCGGCGGCTATTTGAGGATCAGCCGGTTGGTCTGCTCGAACACGTCCAGGTCGGCGAGCGTCTCGTGGACGCTCGACGAGAGCGGGTGCGGGAAGTCCGCCGGACGGAAGAAGCCGGCGTCGGTGGTCTCGTCGGTGAACCGGTCCAGCTCGCCGTCCCACTCGTCGACCCGGAACGCGGCGGTGAAGACCTGGTACGTGTGCCCGTACATGTTGGTGTGGGTGCGGTCCGGGCCGGTGTAGAGCGCGAACGCGCTGACCCGCAGCGCCCGCAGGCCGGTCTCCTCCCGCACCTCCCGGACCGCGCAGTCGGCGATCGACTCGCCGAGCTCCATGGCGCCGGCCGGCAGCGCCCACTGGCCGTTGTCGGAGCGCTGGATCAGCAGCACCCGTGCGGCGTTGTCGCGCACCACGGCGCGGGCGCCGACGAACATCAGGGTGCGGTCACCGGCCAGGGCGCGGAGCTGCCCCACGTACGAGTCGGCCCACGAGATGCTCACCCGGACAATCTACGCATCATCCGCGATCACCTCGGCGGTTCCGGGGGGTTCCGTAGATGTGACCGCCGCCACTACTTTGTTACCCATGCGTAGCACGATGATGGACGCCCCCCTTCAGGTCGCCCGGATCCTCGAACACGGCGCCACCGTGCACGGCACGGCCGAGGTGGTCACCTGGACCGGCGCCGAGCCCCGCCGGATGACGTACGCGGAGGTCGGCCGCTGGGCCGCCCGGCTGGCCCACGCGCTGCGCGCGGAGTGCGGCGTGACCGGCGACGAGCGGGTGGCGACGTTCATGTGGAACAACAACGAGCACCTGGTGGCCTACTTCGCCGTGCCGAGCATGGGGGCGGTGCTGCACACGCTCAACATCCGGCTCTTCCCCGACCAGGTCGCCTACATCGCCAACCACGCCGAGGACCGCGTGGTGCTCGTCGACACCACGCTCATCCCGCTGCTCGCCCGGGTGATCGGCGAGATGACCACCGTGGCGCACGTGGTGGTGGTCGGCGGCGGCGACCCGGCCCCGCTGCTGGCCGCGGCCGGTGACCGGATCACCGTGCACCACTGGGACGCGCTGCTGGCCGACCGCCCGGAGCACTACGACTGGCCGGAGGTGGACGAACGCGACGCGGCCGCGCTCTGCTACACCTCGGGCACCACCGGCCACCCCAAGGGCGTCGCCTACTCGCACCGCTCGATCTACCTGCACTCGCTCCAGGTCTGCATGCCGGAGGGCTTCGGCCTCGGCCCGAACGACCGCGAGCTGGCCATCGTCCCGATGTTCCACGCGATGTCCTGGGGCCTGCCGTACGCGGCCTTCCTCTCCGGCGCCTCGCTGATCATGCCCGACCGGTTCCTCCAGGCCGAGCCGATCGCCGCGATGATCGCCGCCGAGCGCCCCACGCTGGCCGGCGCGGTGCCGACCATCTGGACCGACCTGCTGGCCTACCTGGACGCGCACGAGGTGGACCTCTCCTCGCTGAAGGAGGTCATCGTGGGCGGGTCGGCGTGCCCGCCGGCGCTGATGCACGCGTTCCACGACCGCTACGGCATCGACGTCATCCACGCCTGGGGCATGACCGAGATGTCGCCGCTGGGCTCGGTGTCCCGGGCGCCGGCCGGTGCGACCGGCGACGACGCCTGGCGCTACCGCTACACGCAGGGCCGCGTTCCGGCGGGCGTGACCGCGCGGATCGTCGGCCCGGCCGGTGAGCCGCTGCCCGCCGACGGGACGTCGGTGGGCGAGCTGGAGGTGCGCGGGCCGTGGGTGACCGCCCGGTACATCGGCGACGACGTGCCGGAGGAGGAGAAGTTCCGGGACGGCTGGCTGCGCACCGGTGACGTCGGCACGCTCTCGCCGGACGGCTACATCACGCTCACCGACCGCGCCAAGGACGTGATCAAGTCGGGCGGGGAGTGGATCTCCTCGGTCGAGCTGGAGAACGCTCTGATGGCGCACCCGGCGGTGCTGGAGGCGTGCGTGGTGGGCGTGCCGGACGAGCGCTGGGACGAGCGCCCGCTGGCCACCGTCGTGGTTCGCGAGGGCGCCTCGGTGACCGCCGAGGAGCTGCGGGACTTCCTGGCCGGCTCGGTGGCCCGCTGGCAGTTGCCGGAACGCTGGGCGTTCATCGACGCCGTGCCGAAGACGAGCGTCGGCAAGTTCGACAAGAAGGTGGTGCGCTCGCGGTACGCCGACGGCGGGCTCGACGTGCGGGAACTGACCGCGTCGTAACGTTTCGGGGCGTACCGTCGCCTACACGGGCAGGAACACGTTTCCAACGGGCATTCCTCCCAGAGGGCGGCCCCGGCGTTCGCACCGCGCCGGGGCCGCCCGTCCGTTACGGGCTGACCCGCACCGTCATTGTTGCGAAACTTGTTCGCGTCTGTCCGGCTGTCGGGGAAATCCGGTCGCCTACTCGTCCGCGGTGGTGACCAGCACCTTGCCCACCACGCTGTCCTGCACCGCCTGCTGCGCGGCGGCGGCGTCCGCCAGCGGATACCGGTGCAGCGGCAGCCCGGCGTCCTCACCGACGCGGATCGCGCCCTGCGCCACCGCCGCCGCGATGTCCGTGACCGCCTGCGCCTTGGCGACCTTCGGCGCGGTGTAGATCAGCACGAACTGCCAGCGCGCGTTCGGACCCATCAGCGGCCGGATCGGCAACGTGACCTCGTCGCCGCCGTCGTCGGCGTACACGCAGACCGCCCCGCCGGTGCGCAGCATCCGCACGTCCGCGGCGGCGTTGCGGGCGGCGGAGACCTCGACGATCGTGTGCACCCCGTCGGGCGCGACCTTGCGGACCTCCTCGACCACGTCCTGCTCGCGATAGTTGATCACGAAGTCCGCCCCGGCCGCCGCCGCGAGCTGTGCCTTCTCCGGGCTGCTCACAGTCGCGATGACGCACGCGTCGGCCCAGCTCGCGAGCTGGATCGCCGCGTTGCCCACCGCGCCCGCGCCGCCCTGCACCAGCACCACGTGGTCGCTCAGCGCGCCCGCGTGCAGCTTGTCCGGCATGTACTCACCGGCGGTCAGGCAGCGGTGCGCGGTCATGAACGGGATGCCGAGCGCCGCCCCCAGGTCGAACGACGCCGGACCGAGCGGCACCGCGTGCCGGACCGGAACCAGCGTGTACTCCGCGGCGGTGCCCCACGGCCGCTGCCACGCCGCCTCCCACACCCAGACCCGCTCGCCGATCAGCGTCCGGTCCACGCCCTCACCGACCGCCTCGACCACCCCGGCGCCGTCCTGGTGCGGGATCTGCCAGCCGGCCGGGAGGGGCCACGCCTGCCGGGCCTTCCAGTCGGTCGGATTCACCCCCGACACGGCCATCCGCACCAGCACCTCGCCGGGGCCGGGCTCCGGCACGGGCCGCTCGACCACCTGGAGCACCGAGGCGTCCCCGGTGCGCTCGTACACGATCGCCTTCATCCGCCCTCCGATCATTCAAGGAAGGGCCCCCTGTTAACGCCTCAGGTAGAGGAAGGGCCCCTTGTTAACACCCCTCGACCACAGCGGGGGTGAGCGCGTCGATCGAGGGGAGCAGCGCGGCCGCAAGCGCCTCGGCGTCCGGATCGAGCGGGTACGACCCGTGCGGCACCGCCACCACCCGGCACCCGGCGGCAGCCGCCGACCGGACCCCGTTCGACGAGTCCTCCACCGCCACGCAGCGGGCCGGGTCGACACCGAGCCGCCCGGCCACTGCGAGCCAGACGTCCGGCGCCGGCTTGCCCCGGGCGGTCTCCTCCGTCGACAGCGTCGCCCCGAACGACCCGGCCAGGCCCGTCGCGTCCAGCGCCGCCGCGATCAGGCGGGTCGGGGAGGAACTGGCCAACCCCAGCGGCCACCGCGCGGCCATCCGGCGCACGACCTCCTCCGCCCCGTCGATCACGGGTACGCGCTGCGCGTACCGCCGGGCCATCTCGGTCACCACCTCGGTGGCGACCTGCTCGGCCGACCTGTCGACGCCCAGCTCACCGCTGAGGTAGGCGGCCCACTCGCCGGTGCTCATGCCCATCAGCCGACGCTGCGTGTCCGGTTGCCAGGTGCCGCCGTGCTCGGCCACGTACGCGCGCCGGACCTCCTCCCAGACCGGCTCGGAGTCCACGATCACGCCGTCCAGGTCGAAAAGCACCGCGTCCACCATGCCGCCATCCTGCCCCAGCCGGCGGCCCGGCTCACCGTGGCAGCGCGACTCCGGCCGACCGCTGCGCCGGCAGGCCGATCGGCGCCTTGGCCGGGATGATCGTGCGGCAGCGCGTCGCGATCGGTTCCAGCAGCTCCCGCAGCCGGGCGGTACGCTCCGCGCCCAGCGCCCGCCACGGGCCCGACGCGGCCCGGTCGGTGGCCTCCTCGACCGCGCGGAACGTCTCGGTGGCGTACGGGGTCGGGTTCCGGTCGGCGGTCAGCCAGCCCTTGTCCACCAGGCCCTGCTCGGCGGCGGCCCACTGCTCGTCGGTCCATCCTCGGGCCGGCTGGTGGAACTCGCGGGACTGGTCGACCCGGCACCGCCAGGCCACCACCTCGGCCGGTTCCAGCCCGGTCGTCACCAGCGCCGCCACGTGGCCGTCGCCGCGGTGCTCGCGCAGCGTGGTGGCGGCCTGCCAGAGCCGGGCCAGCGGGTACTCGCCCCGGGGCAGCGCGGCGTTGACCGCGCCGAGCACCCGGCCGGCGACGTCCACCCGCCCGGCCGCCTCCTCCAGCAGGTCGGCGGCCTCGACCAGGTGCGACTCGGGCAGCTCGTAGGTGAACTCGGCGAGCGCCTGCACACCGCCGGTGAGCCGGGCCCGCAGCGCCTCCTCCGGGCTGGCCAGGCGCCACACCGACGGCAGCGCGCGGGTCACCATGGCCGGCGCGAAGCTGAAGAACGCAGCAGTCACGGCGGGCGCGTCGACAGCGCCCAGTGGCGCGGCCCGCCCGGCGAAGTAGCCGCGCCAGTAGCCGCGCAACCCGACCGCCTCGAACGCGGCGCGGGCCCGCGGGTGGAAGTAGGTCACCGCGTGGACCGGCTCGTACAGCGTCCACATCTGCCGGGTCGCCCCGGCCCCGTCCAGCGCCGCCACGTGCACCTCCGCGTCGGTGAGCAGATCACCGCGGACGGGCGTGCCGCCCGCGGTGACCATGAACCTACTGCCGCAGGGTGACCGGGCGGAAGCCCGGAGTGAGCTACTGCGCAGCCAGCACGTCGACGACGAAGCGCAGCGGCCCGGCCGGGCGGCCGCCCGCGGCGTCGTTGCCGTACGCCAGATCGGCCGGCAGGTCCAGCTGCACCCGGCTGCCCACCGGCACGCCGACCAGGCCCTGGTCCCAGCCCTTGATGACCTGGCCCACGCCGATCTGGAAGGTGGCCGGCTGGCCGTTGTCCCAGGATGCGTCGAACTGCTTGCCGTCCTTGTAGAACACGCCCACGTAGTTCGTGGTGATGTTCTGGCCCGCCTTCACGGCCGGTCCGGTGCCCTTCACCAGTGTGGTGACGGTGAGCTTGGTCAGCTCGCCGGTGCCGGCCTGCACGGCCGGCTTGGTCTTCAGCGCCGGGTCGATGCCGGCGGGCAGCTCCTGAGCGGGCGCGCTGGGCTCGGCCGGGGCGGTGGGACTGGCCGAGGAGCCGGCGGTGGCCGCCTTGTCGTCGTCCCCGCTGTTCAGCCAGACCAGGCCGCCGACCAGGGCCACCACGGCGAGCACGCCGACCGCCGCGCCGAGCATCGACTGCCGGCGGCGACGCGCCTCGGCTGCCTTCTTCTCGGCCAACTGGGCGGCCAGCCGCCGCTGTGCCTTGGTGGCCGGGGCCTGGCCCGCCGACCGGTTCTCCACACGCTCGCTCACGTCGACTCCCTGCAGGGTGGGTGGGTGCGCCCCCGGCGGGCCGCCGCCGAGGCCAGCGCACACGGTACCCGCCCGGACCCCCAGCGTGCCCATACGCCCGCACCGATCAGGACACAGACACCGATACGGGGGCGCCGCACAGGGTACGTTTCGGCCATGGCGATCCTCAGCGAAGAAGACGTGGCCCTGCTCGCCGAGCCGCAGCTCGCGCACGTGGCCACCGTCGAGTCCGACGGCACCCCGCACGTCACCCCGGTCTGGGTGGACACCGACGGTGAGCACATCGTGTTCAACACGGCCAAGGGGCGGCAGAAGTACCTGAACATGTCGCGCAACCCGGTGGTCGCGGTCTCGGTGGCGGACAAGGCCGACGACTTCCGCACGCTCTGGATCAAGGGCACCGTCGAGTTCGTCACCGAGGGCGCCGACGAGCACATCGACCGGATGGCGAAGAAGTACCTCGGCCAGGACACGTACCCGTGGCGGCGCCCCGGCGAGGAGCGCGTCATCGTCCGGGTCACCCCGACCGAGAAGCTCGGCCGAGGCTGAGCGGTCCGGCCCCGCTCTCCACCGAGGGCGGGGCCCCGGCCGTACGCGTCAGGCGCTCTTCTTCGCGGCCGTCTTCTTCGCCGGCGTCTTCTTGGCGGCGGTCTTCTTCGCCGGTTCGGCCTTCTTCTCCGCCGTCTTCTTCGCGGGCGTCTTCTTGGCGGCGGTCTTCTTCGCCGGCTCCGCCTTCTTCTCGGCCGTCTTCCTGGCCGGCGCCTTCTTCGCGGCCTTCTTCGCCGAGCGGGCCGACGAGATCGGCGTGGGCTCGGCCCCGCCGCGGGACGGCGCCTCGCCCCGGGCCGCCCGGGCCCGCTCCACGGACGCCTTCAGCGCGGCCATCAGGTCCACCGCGGCGGCCGGTGCGGCCTCTTCCTCCTCCGGCTGCACCACTTCGCGGCCCTCGACCTTCGCGTCGATGACCTCCTGCAACGCCGCCCGGTAGTCGTCGGTGAAGGCGTCCGGCTCGAACTCGCCGGCCATCGAGTCGATCAGCGAACTGGCCATCGCCAGCTCGGGCGGGCGTACCTTCAGGTCCTCGTCCAGGAACCCGAAGTCGGGCCGGCGGATCTCGTCCGGCCACAGCATGGTGTTGAGCAGCAGCACGCCCTCGCGGACCCGCAGGGTGGCCAGCTGCTCGCGCTGGCGCAGCGCCACCTTGACGATCGCCACCCGCTCCGAGTCCGACAGCGCGTCGCGCAGCAGCACGTACGGCTTGGTGGCCGAGCCCTCCGGCTCCAGGAAGTACGCCTTGTTGTAGAGGATCGGATCGACCTGCTCGGCCGGTACGAACTCCAGCACGTCGATTGCGTGCGAGGTGCTCAACGGCAGGTCGGCGAAGTCCTCGTCGGTGAGGATGACCATCTCGCCGCCGCCGATGTCGTACCCCTTGGCGATGTCGTCGTAGGTGACCTCCTCGCCGCAGACCGAGCAGGTGCGCTTGTAGCGGATCCGGCCGCCGTCCTCACGGTGCACCTGGTGGAAACGGATGTCCTTCTCCTCGGTGGCCGAGTAGACCTTCACCCCGATCGACACCAGGCCGAACGACACCGCTCCTTTCCAGATCGCCCGCATTCCGCGCTCCTCTCCCCGGTTGACAACCAGAATCGCAAATGATCGAACGGGACGCACGCGCTTCGGCACCCAACTACAGTCGGAACGTGCCCGGCGCGCCGTTGAAGCCGATGCTCGCGACGACCGGGCAGCTCCCGGCCGGCGCCGCCTGGGCGTACGAGTTCAAGTGGGACGGGGTCCGCGCGCTCGCCGACATCTCGCGCGGCGACCGGCACTTCTACGCCCGCTCCGGCGTCGAGATCACCACCGCGTATCCGGAACTGCTCAACCTGGCCGAGCAGGTCGGCGACGCGCTGCTCGACGGCGAGGTGGTGCTCTTCACCGACGGGCAGCCCTCGTTCACCGCGCTCGCCGAGCGGATGCACGTCCGCAACCCGGCCAAGGCGGCGCGGCTGGCGGCGACCGTTCCCGTCACGTACATGATCTTCGACCTGTTGCGGCTCGACGGCGAGGACCTGACCGCCCGGCCGTGGCGGGAGCGGCGGGCGGCGCTGGAGTCGCTCGGGCTCGGCGCGGCCCGGTGGGCGGTGCCGCCGGTCTTCGGCGACGGCCCGGCCACCTACGCGGCGGCCGGTGAGCACGGGCTGGAGGGGGTGATGGCCAAGCGGGTCGACTCGCTCTACCGGCCCGGCGTGCGCTCCCCGGACTGGGTGAAGGTCAAGTTGGAGGTCACCGGCGACTTCGTGGTCGGCGGCTGGCGGCCCGGCGCGCGCCGCATCGGCGGCCTGCTCGTGGGCGTGCCCGGCCCGGACGGGCGGCTGATCTACCGGGGGCGGGTCGGCGGCGGGATCGGCGCGGCGATCGAACGGGAACTGCTGCGCGAGCTGGAGCCGCTGCGGGCCACCGCGTCGCCGTTCGCCGCCGGGGTGCCGCGCGAGGATGCCCGCGGCGCGATCTGGGTAAGTCCCCAGATCGTGGTGGAGGTCAAGTACGGCCAGCGCACGCCGGACGGCCGGCTGCGCTTCCCGCGCATCCTGCGCCTGCGCCCGGACAAGCCGCCCGAGGAGGTCGACGATGCCGGCTGACCGGCTCAAGGTCGAGGTCGAGGGGCGCTCGCTGGAGCTGTCCAACCTGGACAAGGTGCTGTTCCCGCAGGCCGGCTTCACCAAGGGCGAGGTCATCGACTACTACACCCGGATCGCCCCCGTCCTGCTGCCGCACCTGCGTGACCGTGCGCTGACCCGGATCCGGTTCCCCAACGGCGTCGACGGCGGCTCGTTCTTCGAGAAGAACGCGCCCGCCGCGACCCCCGGCTGGGTACGCACCGAGAACCTGCCCGCCCCCGGGTCGAGCAAGGGGCGGGAGACCATCGACTACGTGGTCTGCGACGAGCTGCCCACGCTCGTGTGGCTGGCCAACCTGGCCGCGCTGGAGCTGCACACTCCGCAGTGGAAGGTCGGCGCGCACCCGGACATGATGGTGGTCGACCTGGACCCGGGCGCCCCGGCGGCGCTCAAGCAGTGCTGCCAGGTGGCGGTGCTGATGCGCGACCGGCTGGCTTCCGACGGGATTTCCTCGTTCCCGAAGACGTCGGGGAAGAAGGGCATGCAGCTCTGCTGCCCGATCGCCGGTACACAGGACGCCGAACTCGTCTCCGACTACGCCAAGCGGATCGCGCAGGAACTGGAGAAGGCACACCCGAAGCTGGTCGTGTCGAAGATGGCGAAGAACCTGCGTCCCGGCAAGGTCTTCATCGACTGGAGTCAGAACAACGCGGCGAAGACGACTGTGGCGCCGTACTCGCTGCGGGCCCAGCCGGTGCCGGCCGTGTCGACGCCGCTGACCTGGGACGAGGTGGACGCCGGGGCGGCCGGGAAGCGGCCGTCGGCGCGGCCGTACACGGCCGGGGAGGTGCTCAAGCGGGTGGAGAAGCAGGGCGACCTGCTGGCGCCGCTGCTCGACGGCGGTCCCGAGCTGCCGACCGGCTGACCCGCCACCACGCGCCGCCGACCAGCAGCAGCACGATCACGCTGATCGCCACGTCACCCACCAGCGCCGCCGCCGGGCTCGCCGGGGCATAGGTCGGCACGGTGTACGCGAGCGCGGCCGCGACGACCAGACCGGCCGAGCCGGTGGCGAGCACGTGTGGCTGCTCCCAGCCGGGCCGCCGGGACCAGCGCGTCAGCAGGACGGCGGCGACAGCGGCGAGCGCGAGGGCGAGCGTGACTCCCGGCCAGCCCGGGGCGATCGTGGACCCCAGGTACGCCACCACCACGACCAGCGCGGGGCAGACCGGCCGGGGCGGGCCGGCTTCGGCGTGCGGTCGGCCGGCGAGCGTTGTTCCGGCGGGCGTCGGCGCGGGCGTTCGCACGACGGGCGTTGGTCCGGCGGACGTCGGCCCGGGCGTTGGCGCGGTGGGCGTCGGCGCGGGCGTTGTCGCAATGGGTGATGGCCCGGCGTGCTGGCGGCGGAGCAGGGCGGCGGTGATCAGGGCCAGCGCCACGCCGGTGGCGAATGCCAACTGGGCCGGTGAGGCCAGGAAGTTCTTGCGGCCACCGTCGTCGGCGAACACCAGCAGGCTGCCGCCGAGCCAGAGCAGCGCCGCCACGGCCAGCCCCGGTCGGCCCAGCCAGGGCCGCGTCCGGCGGCCCGCACCGAGGTACGACTCGACGAGCGCGATCGGCGCGCAGATGGTCAGCACCACGTGGTTGCCGACGTAGTCGACCGCCTGCCGCGCGCTGAACCCGAGGCCGGGCACCAGGCTGGCCTCGGCCGCGGCCCGGGTGTCGGCGAACTCGGTGTCGTCCAGGAACCCGGGGTTGAACAGCGACTGGTCGACCAGGCCGGCCTGGACCACGCCGAACGCGGCGGCGAGCAGCGCGATCCCCGGCCAGCCGAGCCCGAGCCGCCGGGCCGTCTCGCGGATCAGCAGCGCGGCCCCGCCGTACATCGGGGCGAGCACCAGCACGACGAACGGCATGCCGGTGAGGGTGAAGCCGCCCCAGGAGCACTCGGCGGTCCACGGGGCGAGCAGCAGCAACGCGATCGCCGGCACCAGCCGCCGGCGCGGGGGTTCGGTCGTCATGACCGCACCGTCCCGCAGCCATCCGGCCCTTCGATACGGCCGTCGGGCGACCGGGCCCGCGACCAAAGTCGACGGTCGCGGACCGGCGGGCCCGGCTAGATCGCGAACAGCAGGGCGGCGCTGACGAGGACGACCACGGCGGTGGCGAAGTGGATGCCGAAGGCGGTCGCCCGGGAGCCGCCGTGCCGCAGCACGATGACTGTGTCGCCCAGCGGCGCCAGCGCGACGACAAGCATGAACCAGGCTACGGCGTCGGCGTCGGCGCTGGTGAAGGCGATCAGGGCGAGGCCGACCAGGCCGTAGGTGAGGTCACGTAGCCCTTTGACGGTGAGGTACGCGGGATCTCCGGTGCCCTCCGTGGCCGGGACGCCGTAGCCGGCGGCGGCGGCTCGGGGAGCCAGCAGAAAGCGCGCGCCGATCAGGACGATGAACAGGCTGAGGACGGTGGCGAGCCCGTAGGCGATGGGGGTGAGCAATTCGGCTCCCGTTTTCTAGCGCTGCTAGGGATGAGAGCGAAGCTAGCAGAGCATCGATAGATTGGCTAGCGGTGCTAGAGTGCCGGCATGTCGATTCGGGCCCGTCGGGAGCGGGAGCGGGCGGAACGCGAACGGGCGATCATCACCGCCGCCCGCGACCTGGCCGAGTCGGAGGGCTGGGACGCGGTCACCACCCGCCGCCTGGCCGCCGAGATCGAGTACAGCCAGCCCGTCCTCTACAGCCACTTCAAGGGCAAGGACGCCATCATGGCGGCAGTCGCCGTGGAGGGCTGCGCCGAACTGGCAGTCGAACTCGCCGCCGCCCGGGCCGCCGCGACCGACCCGCGGGCCGCGGTGGCCGGCATCGCCACGGCGTACGCCGCGTTCGCCGAACGCCGGCCCGCGCTCTACGACGCGATCTTCACACTTCCCGTCGCCCTCTCCTTCGCCAGCCAGGACACGCCGGTCGAACTGGTCCGGGCCTTCGCCGAACTGGCCGAGGCGCTGCGCCCGTTCGCCGGTGACGACGACCTGGAGACGTTCACCGAGACGTTCTGGAGCGGGCTGCACGGCCAGGTCACGCTGATGCGCGACGGCCGTCTTCGGCGGGCGGAACACGAGCGGCGGTTGGCCCTCCTGGTCGACCGGTTCACCCGGCTAGGGTGAGCTGACCGCCAGGGAGGAGCACATCCGATGGCCACCCGCGCACCCGCCGCCGTCGCGACCGACGAGCCGCTGCTGACCTACCTCGATGACGCCACCGGCGAGCGCACCGAGCTGACCGGGCCGCAACTGGGCGAGTGGACGGCCCGCAGCGCCGGGCTGCTGCGCGACGGCTGCGGGCTGCGCCCCGGCGACCGCGTGGCGGTGCTGCTGCCGCCGCACTGGCGTACCGCGGCGGTGCTGCTCGGCGCCTGGTCGGTGGGCCTGTCCGTCTCGTTCCGTCCCCGCGCGCTGGCCGGTCTGCCGGTGCTGGAACCCGGAGCGGACCGGCCGTACGACGCGGTGTTCGTGACCCCGGAACGCCTCGACGACTGGCTGGAGGACGTACCCGAGGGGACACACCGCTACCTGGTGGGCACCGGGCCGGGCCCGCTGGCCGAGGTGCCGCCGGGCTGGCTGGGCTGGTCGGCCGAGGTGCTGCGGCACCCCACCGACCCGCCGGACTACACAGCCGTCGACCCGTCCGGTCCGGCCACGGCGGACGGCACCAGCTTCGGCGCGTGGCGGCGCCTGGCCGCCGAGATCGCCACCCAGCTCGATCTGCACCCCGGCGACCGCCTGGTGATCGACCCGACCGAGGACGAGCAGCCCTTGAAGTGGCTGCTCGCCCCCCTGTCCGCCCGAGCCACGGTCCTGATCCACGCCAGCTCTGCCCCCCAGCCTCGCTGATCTTGCAGTTGCGGCCCCTTCGGTGCCGGATTTGTGGCCTTTGCCGGGGCAGCAACGGCAAGATCAACGGCGTGGCGAGGCGTTTCCCGTCGATCTGCGAGAGATCTTGGAGCCAAATGGCCCTCATGGGGGCACTTTTCTTCCAAGATCTCCGTGAGTCCTGCTGAGTGAAACGCCCGCCTCGTGTTGCGGGCGGCGCTCGAGGCGGCAGAGGTAGGGCTCGTCCGCGCTGTTCGCATGCCCCGCGCCGATCTTGGAGTTGTGGCACCTCGCGTAAGCCGCGAAGCCGACATCTGAGGCACCACAACTCCAAGATCGGCGCGGGCTGGCCGAGGGCGGATGGGCGGGGAATCTGGTTGACCTCGGGGGACGGGGTGGGGCCTACTGCCTCGGTGTGCCCGGCGGTGGCGGTCGGGCCCGGCGTGACGGCGGGAGTGGGCGTGGGCGGGACGGGTGCGCTTGTGTGGCGGGAGTTCGGCGAGGACGACCTGGCCGCGTTGACCGGCCTGGCGCAGGCGTGCCTCGCCATTGACGGCGGGTTGCCTTTGTTCGGGCGTACCCCGTTGGTGCGGGCACGGCTGGTGCAGACGCGTACCCACGGCGCGTGGTCCGGCGACGACCTGGTCGCGGCCGTCGGGGTCGGCGCCGGGCGGACGCCCGCCACCGCCACCGGACTGGTGCACCCGGCGTGGCGAGGGCGCGGGCTCGGCGGCGCGCTGCTCGACTGGGCGGAGAAGCACTCCGGCGACGGTGGGCTGCTGGTCACCACGGAGACGTGGAACGCGGGCGCGGAGGAGTTGTTCGCCCAGCGCGGCTACACGCGGACGTTCCTGGAGTGGGTGCTGCGGCACGACCTCGACGCGCTGCCCGAGGTCGCCGTGCCGGACGGCGTCACAGTGGAGCCTGCCGCGCTGGGGCCGGAGCTGTTCGCCACCTACCGCGCGTCGTTCGCCGACCGGCCCGGATTCGTGGAGCCGGAGGCCGACGAGTGGCTGGGCGACCTGCGCGACGACGAGGACTTCCGTCCGGAGTTGACGCTGCTCGCGCGCGGTCCGGACGGTGAGGCGGCTGGCTTCGTCACGGTGCTCGACAACTGGATCGACCAGGTCGGCGTCGTGCCGGGCTGGCGCGGGCGACGGGTCGGCGCGTACCTGGTGGCGCGCGTGCTGCGGGGCCTCGCCGACGCGGGCACGGACGGCGCGTGGCTCTGCGTCAACGACGACAACCCGGCGGCCGGGCTGTACCGGCGGCTCGGCTTCCGCGACTTCGGCCGCCGCGCCCGCTACCTCCATGACTGACGCAACCCGGGCGGCCATCGTGCGGGCCCTGGCCGACCTGTGGGAGAACGGCTGCCCGGTGCCCGCGCCTGAGCACCAGGACCGGCTCGCCGACGTCGGCCTGCGCCGCTGGCGCAGCGTCGGGCGCCGGCACCGGGGGCGGCGCCTCAGCCCGGACCAGCGCGTCCAGGACGTGGTACGCGGACTGGTCGCCGCGTTCGAGCCGGACCGTGCGCTGGTCGGGCCGCTGGTACGCGACTACGAGTGCGTGGCACGTGCCATCGCCGACGTCATGATGTCGTCCGAGCACTGACCGTCGCTTCGATTCGGCACTTAGCCAGCATGCGGGCTGCGGTATGGGGAGTGCGCGGTGCCAGACAAGTGTGCGCGGCGTGCTGCCGTGAAGCGTGGCGACTAGCCTGTCCTATGCTCGTCGGGTGAAGGCGGTGGCAGTAGCAGGGCGGCAGCTCTTGCCAGGTGGGATGACGTCGGTGCCGTCTGCCGCCCCGGCGAACTCGGTCGAGCACGGCGAAATCTTCACGCGTCGCTGGATCGTCGACCTCATTCTTGACCTTGCCGGCTACACCGCCGATCGTGATCTGGCTGGGCTGGTAGCCGTCGAGCCTGCGTGTGGCGGTGGTGCCTTTCTGGCGGCCATGGCAAGCCGCATCAGCGCCTCGTGCCGCAAGCACGATCGGCCGATTCTTGATGCCAAGCCTGCGCTGAGAGCCTTCGACCTGCTTGCTCCAAGCGTGGCGGCCAGTAGACGATTAGTGCGGAACGTGTTGACCGATGAGGGTTGGCCGCTTCCTGAGGCGAACGATTTGGCTAGGGCCTGGGTGCGGCAGGGTGATTTCCTGCTCGATGAGCACTTGCCGACAGATGTGGACTTTGTTGTGGGTAACCCGCCGTATGTCCGTCTGGAAGACGTACCTGCGGATCGGATGCTCGCCTATCGCGCTGCTTGCCGGACGATGACCGGCCGGTCTGATCTCTACGTCGGTTTCTACGAACGTGGGTTGAAATCGCTTCGGCCCGGTGGAGTTCTCGCTTTCATATGTGCCGATCGATGGATGCGTAACCAATACGGGCGTCATTTGCGAGAGCTTGTTACCGCCGGCTACAGCATCGACATCACCATCAGCATGCACGACGTCGATGCGTTCGAAGAACAGGTGTCGGCGTATCCGGCCATCACCGTGTTGCGTCGCGCCGAACAGAACGCCACCATGGTGGTGGATACCCGGCGTAGCTTCGGACCGCAGGACGCGCCGGAGTTGGTCGAGTCACTTCGTGCCGCGGCATCTAAAGTGGCGTCGAACGGAAGCTTCGAGGCTGCCCGCTTGCCCCATTGGTTCACCGGGGGGGAGCCTTGGCCAACTGGTTCGCCTTCTCGCCTGGCACTGATCGAGAGTCTAAACGACAGGCTGCCGTTGCTGGAGGATTGCCGTACTGGCACGCGGGTTGGGATTGGCGTGGCGACCGGTGCCGACAAAGTCTTCGTAACGACGCATGCGGATGTTGAGCCACGACGACTGCTGCCGTTGTCGATGGTCAAGGACACCGCATCGGGAACGTTCTCGTGGTCAGGTCACTACCTGGTCAATCCCTGGGACGAGGAAGGCGGACTCGTCGATCTGGCCAGGTCGCCGCGACTGCGTGCGTACTACGAACGACACGCAGCGGCTCTCAAGCGTCGACACGTTGCAGGGCGGCGGCCAGTGCAGTGGTACCGGACAATTGACAAGGTCGATCCATCGCTGATTGATCGACCGAAACTCCTCTTTCCGGACATGAAGACATCAATCCACCCCGTCTTAGACAAGGGCGGCTACTACCCGCATCACAACTTGTATTACGTTGTTTCCGACGTTTGGGACCTCCGGGTCCTAGGTGGACTGTTGTTGTCGGGTGTCGCACAGGCCTTTGTGGAGGCGTATGCCGTTAGGATGCGTGGCGGCACTCTTCGATTTCAGGCCCAGTATCTGCGCCGAATCCGTGTCCCGAGGCCCGAAAGCATCTCTGCCAGGGATCGGTCTGCTCTAGCGGCCGCGTTCGATGCGCGGGACTCGCGAGCGGCGACGGAGGTTGCCCTGCGTGTATACGGCATCGAGGCGATGGAGGACCTGGTCAGTGGACCGACGACTGGAAGAGGCGGTTCGTAGCTCCTGGTTGGTACGCGAGTCGCAGGCTGCCAAGAAGCTCATCGGCGGCAAGACCGACACCGGCGGGCGCGGCGCAGTGACGGGTGGCGGTCACCTCGATGCAATGACAGAGTTGCTCGCCCAAGTCTTTCGTGACGCGGGCTTTCCGGACGACGCCGTACGTCGTCGCTCGGGGTTGGAGTTGCCCGGCTACTTTCGGCCTGCGAAGAAGTGGGACTTAGTCGTACTCCACGAGGGCGAGCTTGTTGCCGCTGTCGAACTTAAATCTCACGTCGGTCCATCATTCGGAAACAACTTCAACAACAGGAACGAGGAGGCAATCGGTAGCGCGGTCGACCTGCGGCGAGCCTATGATCATGGCCTGCTCGGCCGGATCAGGCCATGGCTCGGGTACGTCCTGTTGGTGGAGGAGGCGCCAGCATCGACGCGTCCGGGCACGCCACGGAGCGGCACTTTCCCGGTCGACCCCACCTTCACGGGAACATCGTACGTTGATCGCTACGCAATTCTCTGTAAGCGGTTGTGCAGTGCCGGCCTTTACGACGCTACCTGCCTGGTGACCTCCTCCCGCGAGGTCGACGCCCCTGTCCGGCAACCCGACCCGGAGGTTGGATTCGCCGCCTTCGTCGGTGCCATCATGGCTCGCACCGAGGAGGTCAACGTCCTCCGACCGGGGCGGAGCTGTGAGGCCATGTGATGTCCGAGTCCCGTCCCGAGATCTCGCACTACACGTACCGCGTCACCTGGTCTCTCGAAGACCAGGAGTTCGTCGCCACCTGCGCCGAGTTCCCGTCTCTATCGTGGCTCGCCACCACCCAGATCGAGGCGCTCCAGGGGCTTCAGGAGATGCTGCGTGAGGTGATCGCCGACATGGCCGAACAGGGCGAGCAGATCCCGGAGCCGCTGTCCGAGCGCAGGTACTCGGGCAAGTTCAACCTGCGGGTCGGCGAGAGCCTGCACCGAGAGTTGGCCATCCACGCCGCCGAGGAAGGCATGAGCCTGAACCAGTACTTGCTAAGGAAGCTGAGCGCCGCCTGAACCGTCCCGGAGCGGTCCCTGCCGGGGACTGTTGCCGATGCCCATTGACGTGGTCTTATGTCGGGAACGACGACGTCATCGATCCGCAGCTTTGACAACCCCGCGTCGGTACTCCTTTCATGCCTTCCGAAAGGTGCAACGATGCACAGGAAACCGACGATCCATCTGGCAGTGCTCGTCGCTGCCGCCGCCACTTTCCTGACCGCCGGAGGGGCCTCCGCCACGCCCGCACCCGTGGCCGCCTCCCCGATGGTCGCCGAGTGCGAGCCGGGCGCGGACAGCCACAGCGCCGCCCGGGTACGCGAGGGCGCCACCGCCAAGGAGCCCGAGCTTTACTCGACGAACGAGGCCAAGGCGTACGGCGTCATCAAGGACTCGCCGCGCCTCGCCAACGGCAGCGTCACCGTGCCGACGATCTTCCACATGATCTCCGACCACGAGTTGAGCGCGGCCGAGAAGGCCCGCTGGAACACGCTCATCTCGGCGCAGATGACGGTGCTCAACGACTCGTTCGCGGGTCGTACCGCGGCCGACGCCTCGGACACGCCGTTCCGCTTCTCGCTGGTCGACACCACGTGGACCGTCAACAGCACCTGGTACACGGTGGTGCCGGGCAAGAACGAGCGGGACATGAAGAAGGCGCTCTACACCGGCGACTCCCGCACCCTGAACGTGTATGCGGCTAACATCGGTGGCGGGCTGCTCGGCTGGGCGTACTTCCCGAAGGGCTACAACAACGGCCGCGACTACATCGACGGCGTGGTGATGCTGGACGAGTCGATGCCGGGCGGCACTGCCGGCAAGTACGCGCTCGGCGACACGCTCACGCACGAGGTCGGGCACTGGCTGATGCTGGAGCACACGTTCGCGCACGGCTGTTCCGCGTCCGGCGACTTCGTGGCGGACACGCCGCGTGAGGCGGCGCCGCAGTTCAACTGCCCGATCGGCGCGGACACCTGCACCGCGCCGGGGCTCGACCCGATCCACAACTTCATGGACTACACGCAGGACTCTTGCATGAACATGTTCACCCCGGGCCAGGCCGACCGGATGAGCGACGCCTGGGTCGCGTTCCGCGCCAGCGGCAAGGGCTGACCGCGAGACCGGGCGGACCGCACCACAGCGGCCCGCCCGGCCCGCCGGTCAGTCGACCGTCGGCAGCTTCGGCCCGAGCACGTCGTCGGCGTCCACGATGGTGTACGCGTACCCCTGCTCGGCCAGGAACCGCTGCCGGTGCGCGGCGTACTCGGTGTCGATGGTGTCCCGGGAGACCACGGTGTAGAAGTGGGCCTGCCGCCCGTCGGCCTTCGGGCGCAGCACCCGGCCGAGCCGCTGCGCCTCCTCCTGCCGCGAGCCGAACGTGCCGGACACCTGGATCGCGACAGCCGCCTCGGGCAGGTCGATGGAGAAGTTGCCGACCTTCGAGAGCACCAGCGTCCGCAACGAGCCGGAACGGAACGCGTCGAACAGCCGCTCGCGTTCCTTGTTGGTGGTGGAGCCCTGCACGATCGGCGCGTCGAGGTATTCGCCGAGCTGGTGCAGCTGGTCGAGGAACCCGCCGATGACGAGGACCTGCTCGGACGGGTGCCGGTCCACCAGGGCCCGCACCACAGGAAGCTTCGTGCGGGCTGTGGCCGCCATCCGGTAGCGCTCCTCGGCTTCCGCCGTCGCGTACGCGAGTCGTTCGGCGTCGGTGAGCGTCACCCGTACCTCGGTGCACTCCGCCGGGGCGATCCAGCCCTGCTGCTCGATGTCCTTCCACGGCGCGTCGTACCGCTTCGGGCCGATCAGGCTGAACACGTCGCCCTCGCGGCCGTCCTCGCGTACCAGAGTCGCGGTGAGGCCGAGCCGGCGGCGGGCCTGGAGGTCCGCCGTGAAGCGGAAGATCGGCGCGGGCAGCAGGTGCACCTCGTCGTAGACGACAAGGCCCCAGTCGCGGGCGCCGAACAGGTCCAGGTGGGTGAACGCGCCGCCGCGCCGCGAGGTGAGCACCTGGTACGTGGCGATGGTGACCGGGCGGATTTCCTTGCGCTCGCCCGAGTACTCGCCGATCTCCTCCTCGGTCAGCGACGTGCGGGCGATCAGCTCCCGCTTCCACTGCCGTCCGGCCACGGTGTTGGTGACCAGGATCAGCGTGGTCGCCTTCGCCTCGGCCATGGCCGCCGCACCGACGAGCGTCTTGCCGGCGCCGCAGGGCAGCACCACCACGCCGGAGCCGCCGGCCCAGAACGCCTCGACGGCTTCCCGCTGGTACGACCGCAGCGTCCACGGCTTGCCGCCGTCCTTGCCGGACTCGGCCAGCTCGATCTGGTGCGCCTCGCCGTCCACGTACCCGGCCAGGTCCTCGGCCGGCCAGCCCAGCTTGAGCAGCGCCTGCTTGAGCCGCCCCCGCTCGGACGGGTGCACCGCGATGGTGTCGTCGTCCAGCTTCGCGCCGAGCATGCCGGCGAGCTTCTTGCTCTTGGCGACCTCGATCAGCACCACCCGGTCCAGCGCGCGCAGCACCAGGCCGTGCACCGGGTCGTTGGCGAGCTGGAGCCGGCCGTACCGGTCCATCGTCTCGGCCACGTCGACGAGCAGCCCGTGCGGCACCGGGTAGCGGGAGTACTTGATCAGCGAGTCGACCACGCCTTCGGCGTCGTGGCCGGCGGCCCGGGCGTTCCACAGGCCCAGCGGCGTGAGCCGGTACGTGTGCACGTGCTCGGGGGAGCGTTCCAGCTCGGCGAAGGGCGCGATCGCCATCCGGCACGCCTGCGCGTCGGGGTGATCGATCTCCAGCAGCAGCGTCTTGTCCGACTGCACGATCAGTGGTCCACCGCTCACGCCAGCGTCCTCTCGCATCGCCCGGAACCCCGCTGCCCGGAACTCCGCCGCACCCCGCCGCACCCCGGCTGACCTGCCGGAGGCCGACCAACCAGTGTTGCACGCCGGAGGGCTCCGCAAAAAAGTCCGGCTGGACAGGCAACGTCATACTCGTCCCACACGTCTAGCAAGCGGGACAACTGTCCAGGGAGGGCCCATGCAGCGTGTCCGGTTTCTCGCCCGGGTCACCGCCCTGGCGGTGGTCGTGCTGGTCGGTGTCGGCGCCTGCGCGCTCGATCCGCAGGCGGACGGCGCCGGGGGGAGCACCCCCGGCCCGGTCGGGCTGACGGAGGGAGCATCGGGGGCGAGCGCGTCGCCCACGCCGGAGCAGCCGGTCACGTCCCCGTCGGCGCAGCCGAGCCGGACGGCCTCGCCGCAACCCTCCCGATCGCCGGAGGCGACGAAGACGACGAAGCCCAAGCCGAGGCCGAGCGCGTCCGCCGGGTGCCCGCAGGGGGAGCACCAGCGGGCCGTGGAGACGTACCTGACGCGGCTGGGCGGCTTCGGGACGCTGACCGTGGACGGCGAGCAGTCCGCCGCCGACTGCGCGGCGATCAAGAAGTTCCAGATCCGGTACGGCATCAGCCCGTCCTCGGGTCGCGCCGGCCCCACCACGTACGACGTGGCGAAGCGGCTGGCCGCCACCGACACCGCGCGGTGCAAGGCCGGTTCCCGGCTCACGTTCTGCGTCGACCTGACCCGGCAGACGGTCTGGGCGATGCGCGGCGGCACCGTGGTGATGGGCCCGACAGTCACCCGCACCGGCATGTCCGGCTACGCCACCCCGGCCGGCACGTACTCGGTGGGCAGGAAGAACCCGCGCGAGTGGTCCAACCCGTACGAGGTGTGGCTGCCGTACTGGCAGCAGTTCAACGGCGGGATCGGCTTCCACGAGACCACCACGTACCTGCACAACGGCGCGATCGGCTCGCACGGCTGCGTCAACCTGCTGCACCGCGACGCGGTACGCCTCTGGGAGCTGGGTTCGGTCGGCACCCGCGTGGTGGTGATCGGCCGCCGTCCCGGCACCTGAGCCGCCCCGACCGTCCCTACCCGTGACCGGACGGCCCGGATCAGGGTTTTAACCCCTGTCCGCCCGGTCCCGCAGGTGCCACTCTGGAAGCCGGGTCCATGCCGGGACGGGGAGGGACTGCCATGACCGTTGACCAGGACGTGCTTCCCGACGAGGAGCGGACGCAGCAGCAGGAGGTGCCCACCGCGGTCCTGTTCGGCTACGCGGCCGCCGCCGTCGGGGTGTTCGGCTGGTTCCTGTTCGGGCTGCTGGTGCAGCAGCAGGGCTTCGTCGACTCGGTCGGCGAGTCGGCCGGCGCGGCGTTCGCGTTGCTGCTGGCCGTGTCGGTAGTGGGCACGCTGCGCCGCAACGGGGAGTGACGCCTCACTCCTCCAGCACCGCCGCGGTGATCCGGTGCAGCGCGAACGTGTGCAGCATCTCCGTCCGGTCGTCCTCGGCGCGCAGGTAGCCGGCGCCGATCGACACCGGCCGGACCAGCCGGGACGCGGTCGCCCCGTGCGCGTCGACGTAGCCGACCCAGACCAGCGCCTTGTCCCGTACCGCCTGCTGGAGCACCGCCAGCGCGTCACCGTGACCGGGCACCGGGGCGGGACCGCCCGCCGCCGCGCCGCCCCGGACCACCGCCGGGGCCCGCCGCGCCGCCCGGGCCGCCGCGTCGCCCCGGCGGATCTGCTCCACCACGCCGAGCAGGCGGGGCATCGGCAGCTTCGGCGTGGCGAGCGGGTCCACCGCGCGGCCGATCCCGGTACGGGCGGGCGCCCGCCGGGTCTTCGGCCGGGCCAGCACAGTCGCTCCGCTGGCGTCCTCGGGCACCGGGGCGTAGCCGGCGTCGCGCAACGCGGTGAGCATCCGGTTGACCTGGTACGGCGTGACAAGCACGCTGGGTGCGAGCCGGCGGAACGCCAGCGGCTCCAGGCGCCGGTCGGCCTGCACCTCGCTGAGCAGCGCCTCGTCGTCGCTGCGCACGTACCCGCCGGCCGAGCCGACGCGCAGCCCGCCGTGCTTGCGGGCCACATCGTCGACCAGGTAGGTCAGGCCCTGCGGCACCGGGGTACGCGACCGGCGGCGGAACAACGCGTGCAGGTCCTCGGCGGTGTAGCCGGCGTCCAGCGCCCGCCGGATGCTCCCCGTGGTGACCCGGTGCACGCTCGCCCCGCCCGCCGACTCGTGCTCGGCCACCACCTCCAGCTCGGCGGCGAGCGCCGGGTCGGGCGGGCCGGGCACCACCACTGTCAGGTCGGCCTGCACCAGCACGTGGTCGACCGGGGCGGGCAGCAGCCCGTCCAGCGCGCGGACGGTGGTCGACGGGTCGCCCGACTCGGCGTCGGAGCGCAGCCCGAGCGGGTCGTCACCGCGTTCGTCGGCGTCGGTCAGCTCGGCGAGCAGCAGCCGCCCGTACGTGGTGAGCGCGCCGAGCCCGGTCACGCCCAGCGCGGCCGCCTCGGCCAGCACCTCCCGGTGCGCCGCCTCCCGCCCACGGGCCCGCCGGGGCGCGCGCCAGTCCAGCAGTTCCAGCACCTCGTCGGGGGTGGGCGCGGTGCCGGCCGGCAGGTCGGCGAGCACGGCGAGCACCGCGCGCCGGGCGGCCGGCGCACCGGCTCGTTCCGCCTCGGCGGAGAGCACCGAGATGGGCCGGTCCCGGTCGTCGCGCTGCCCGATCAGGCCGGCCTGGCGGGGCATCGACATCCAGGCGCGGGCGAGCTGCTCCCAGCGCTGGGCCAGCGACGCCGCGCGCCACACCTCGTACCCGCCGGTGGGCAGGATCTGCTGGTCGCCGCCGTAGCGCGTGGTGGCCGCGCCGGAAAGCTCCAGCTCACCGGTCAGCCCGGCCGCGTACGCCACCTCGAACAGCAGCGCGGTGGTCGTCTCGTCCAGCCCGAGGCCACGGGCGAGCCGGCGCAGGTCGCGTACGCCGACGCCGCCGGAGCGCAGCACCGGGGCCGGCTCCACGATCAGCGCCTCCAGCAGCGCCTCGGTGTGCCGGACCACCTCCATGGTCTGCCCGGCCCCGGCCGAGTCGGCGGACTTGACCTCGCGGGGCGGGCCGGAGACCACCGGCGGGCTGGTGCGCAGCGGTCCGAGCGGACCGGCGTCGCGGCGCAGCACCAGCCCCACCTCGCGGGGCAGCTCGACGGTGCCGTTGCGGCCGCCGGACATCCGCACCAGCAGCCGGTGCTCGACCAGCCAGCGGATCGGGGAGCCGGTCGGCGCGCCGCCGTTGACCAGGTCCGGCGGGAGCACGTCCTCGGCGCCGGTGGCGGGCGCCTCCAGCGCGCCCGGTGCGACAGTGCCGACCGGCGGCCCGGCGGCGAGCCGGTCCAGGACCGCGCGGGCCGAGGGCGGCGCGGACAGCAGCGTCCGCCGCAGCTTCGCCGGGTCCGCGCAGAGGGCCGCCACGCGCGGGTCCAGCTCCGCCGCCGGCCGGCCCAGCCCTGCCGGGTACGGGGACACCTCGTCGATGCCGCCGGCCACGCACAGGTCGTGTTCGGGGCCGTACAGCAGGAACCGGGCCCGGAGCCGGTCGACGGCGGCGCGGACCGCGGTGGGTGCGGGGGGCTGTGGCCCGGCGGTGGCCATGGCGAGGATCTGGTCGGTGGAGGTGGCGCCCTCGGGGCCGCGGGTGAGGCGGGCGGCGTCGAGGATCTGGAGGGTGAACTGGTCCAGCCCGTCGAGCGCCCGGGCCACGGAGACCCGGGACTGGGCGCGCAGGGCGAGGGCGGACACGTCGGCCGGCACCGGCACGACGAGATCCGGCCGCAGCTGGAGCAGCGCGGCGAGGGACTCGTCGGGGAGGGCCCGCAGGTGGTCGGCGAGTGAGGTGGTCATCGTCGTACCACGCTAGCCCGCTGGGTAGGTTCTCGGCATGCCTCCGCTGATGGTCGGCTTCGACCTCGACATGACACTGGTCGACTCCCGCCCCGGGATCGCCGCCGCGTTCCGGGCGCTCACCGCGCGGACCGGCGTGCACGTGGACGGGGAGCTGGCGGTCTCGCGGCTGGGCCCGCCGCTGCGCACCGAGCTGGCGCACTGGTTCCCGCCGGAGCGCGTGGAGGAGGCGGTGACGCTCTACCGGGAGCTGTATCCGGCGTACGCGATCACCCCGACGGTGCCGATGCCGGGTGCGGAGGCCGCGCTGCGCGCGGTGCAGGCGCGCGGCGGCCGGACGATGGTGGTGACCGCGAAGATCGGCCGGTTGGCGAAGCTGCACCTGGATCACCTCGGGCTGCCGGTGGACGAGCTGGCCGGGGACGTGTTCGCCGAGCAGAAGGCGGTCGCGTTGCGCGAGCACGGCGCGACGCTCTACGTGGGTGATCACGTGGCCGACATGGCCGCCGCGCGAGCTGCGGGAATCCCAGGCGTGGCAGTGGCGACCGGCCCCTGCTCGGCCGCCGAACTGACCGAGGCCGGGGCGTACCTGGTGCTTGATGATCTCGTCGAATTCCCGAGGGCGCTGGACCGGATCATCGGGCTAGCCTTGGAGGGGTAGTTCGGTTCGAGTGGAGCGGGGTTCAACAGGTGCCGACGGGTCGAGTGAAGTGGTACGACGCCGCCAAGGGGTACGGGTTCGTCACCAGTGACGAGGGTGGCGACGTGTTCCTGCCGAAGGGCGCGCTACCGGCGGGTGTCGCCGACCTGAAGGGTGGCCAGCGGGTCGATTTCAGCGTGGTGGACAGCCGGCGGGGCGCCCAGGCCATGGGGGTCAAGCTGCTGGAGGCGCCGCCGTCCGTGGCGGAGCTGCGCCGCCGGCCGGCCGAGGAGCTGCACGGCCTGGTGGAAGACATGATCAAGGTGCTGGAGGCGAAGGTCCAGCCGGACCTGCGCCGGGGTCGCTTCCCGGACCGCAAGGCCGCCCAGAAGATCGCTCAGCTGGTCCACGCGGTGGCGCGCGAGCTGGAGGTCTGAGGCACGAGCCCGGCGTCGGCGGCCCGGCCCAGCAGCGCCTCCACGGCGGCGAAGCCGGCCTCACCCAGGTCGGCGGTGAACTCGTTGACGTAGAGGCCGATGTGCCGGTCCACCACGTCGGGCTCCATCTCCTGCGCGTGCGCGAGGACGTACTCGCGGCTGGCCTCCGGGTCGGCCCATGCCTGGCGTACCGACTCGCGGATCCAGGCGGCGGCCTCGACCGGGTCGACGGCGCCCCGGCGGGCCAGGATCGCGCCCAGCGGGATCGGCAGGCCGGTGTCGCCCTCCCACCACTCGCCCAGGTCGACCAGGGCGGTCAGCCCGTGCCGCGGGTAGGTGAAGCGCGCCTCGTGGATCACCAGGCCGGCGTCGTACCGGCCGGCGGCCACGCCCGGCATGATCTCGTGGAACGGCACCACCTCGATGCGCGCCGGGGCCTGGCCGGCCGCCCAGAGCCGGAACAGCAGGTACGCGGTGGTCCGCTCGCCGGGCACCGCCACCGTCGCGCCGGACAGGTCGGTCCGGTCGCCGCGGGTCAGCACCAGCGGGCCGCAGCCCCGGCCCAGCGCGCCGCCGCAGGGCAGCAGGTGGTAGTCGTCCAGCAGCCAGGGCAGCGCCGCGTAGCTGACCTTCACCAGGTCGAACGCGCCCCGCTCGGCGGCCGTGTTCGTGACGTCCACGTCCGCGTAGGTCACCTCGACCGGCGGCGCGCCGGGCACCCGGCCGTGCACCAGGGCGTCGAAGACGAACGTGTCGTTGGGGCAGGGGGAGATCGCCAGGGAGAGCGCCACGTCCCCACCGTAACCCCGGGGGCCGGGCGGCCCGTCACAGCGTCCGGTGTGACGTCCAGCCGTCCCGGTGCAGCCGTTCGATGCCGTCGAGCAGCAGGTCCAGCGCGAACTCGAACTCGAACTGGTCGTCGCAGCCCGGCCCGACGACCGAGTCGCCGTCGTGCGACGCCGCGGTGGCGATCGCCGCGAGGTTGGGGAACCGGGCGGCCACCTCCGGCGGCAGGTCGGCGGGCGGCTCGGGCACTGTCGCGCCGGACCGGCCGGCCTGCCGGGTGGTGTCGAACAGCTCCTGGCTGAAGCCCAGGACGCGGCTGCCCATGGCGTGCATCACGTGGTGGGCGAGGTCGGTGGAGAACCCACCGGCCCGCAGCGTCCCGACCGTCGAGTCCAGGTACGCGAGCACGGCCGGCGTCGCAGTGCTGCGGGACTCGATCGCCAGCGCCGCCCAGGGGTGGCGCAGCAGCACCCGGCGCGCGGAAAGGATGCGCCGCCGGATCGCGTGCTTCCAGTCGCCGGCCTCGGGCGGGTCGATCTCCGCGACCACGACGTCGATCATGCCGTCGACCAGTTCGTCCTTGTTGGCCACGTGCTTGTAGAGCGCCATCGGCACGACGCCCAGGTCCTGCGCGAGGTTGCGCATGCTGAGCGACTCGATGCCTGTTTCGTCGGCGAGCGCGACGGCGGCACGCAGGATCCGGTCCCTGCTCAGCGGTGCCCGGCGCACCTTCTCCGCCTGCTTCGGCATGTGTTTCCTCGCCTTCCCGGGGGCGGTTGTCACAGTATCCGCCTTGACTGGTGTACGGCGTACACCTAGCCTGGTCCCAACAAGGTGTACGCCGTACACCGGGGGAGGGAGCGGGACCATGAGAGCGATCGTCCAGGACCGGTACGGCCCACCCGAGACACTCACGCTCGCCGACGTCGACACGCCCGTGCCCGCCGCCGACGAGGTGCTGATCCGGGTCGAGGCGGCAGCGCTCAACGCGTACGACTGGCACGTCATGCGCGGCGACCCCCGGCTGTCGCGGCTGGCGCTCGGCCTCGGGCGGCCCCGGGCGCGCATCCGTGGCCGCGACGTCGCCGGCCGGGTCGAGGCCGTCGGCGCCCAGGTGCGGCAGGTACGCCCCGGTGACGCCGTCTTCGCCGACCTCGGCGAGGCCGACGGCGCGTTCGCCGAGTACGTGTGCGTACCCGAACGCCTGGTCGCGACGCGGCCGGCGAACCTGACGCCGGAGCAGGCCGCCGCGCTGCCGCTGGCCGGCGTCACCGCGCTCCAGGGGCTGCGCGACGCCGGGCAGGTCCGGCCCGGCCACCTAGTCCTGATCAACGGGGCGTCCGGCGGCGTCGGCACGTTCGCCGTCCAGCTGGCCAAGGCGCTCGGCGCGACGGTGACCGGCGTGTGCAGCACCCGCAACGCCGACCTGGTCCGCTCGCTCGGCGCCGACCACGTCGTCGACTACACCCGCGACGACTTCACCCGCGCCGGGGAGCGACACGACGTGGTGTTCGACCTGGTCGGCAACCGTTCGCTGCGCGCGCTGCGGCGCGCGCTGACGCCGGACGGGACGCTCGTGCTCTCCGGCGGCGGCGTCTACCGAGGTGGCAGCCTCATCGGACCGGTCGGGCTGCTCGCCCGCGGACGGCTGACGGCGCCCTTCGTCCGGCAGCGTGTCGTCGTCCTCGCCACGTCACCCGGCGGGCCGCACCTGGACGTGCTCCGCGAGCACGCCGAGGCCGGCCGTCTCGCGGCGGTCATCGACCGCACCTATCCGCTGCGCGAGGTGCCCGACGCCATCCGCTACCTCGAAGGGGAGCACGCGCGGGCGAAGGTCGTCATCACGATCTGAGGCCGTCCGTCCCCAGCCCGGCGAGTTGTCCACAGGGTTGTCCACAGGTGGACAAGATCAGTGGAGAACGGCAGCGGCGGTGGTGAGCGCGGCGAACGCCTCGCGCATGCGCCACGCGCCCCGGTCGCGCGGACCGATCGGGTTCGAGACCGTACGCAGCTCGGCGAAGGGCACGCCGGCCTGGGCGGCGGCGACCGCCACGCCGTACCCCTCCATGGCCTCGGCCACCGCGTCCGGGTGCCGTTCGGCGAGGGCCGCCGTGCTCGCGGCGGTGCCGGTCACCGTGCTCACCGTCAGCACCGTGCCGACCGTCGCCCCCGGCAGCGCGGCCCGCAGCCCAGCCAGCAGGCCCGGGTCGGCGGGCACGGTCCGGCCACCGCCCAGCAGCTCGGGGGGCATGCCCAGGTCCTCGATCGGGATGAACCCGCCCGGCGACTCGGCGCCCAGGTCGGCGGCGACACTGCGGTCGGCCAGCACCGTGCCGCCGACGGCGACCCGGCCGGCGAAGCCTCCGGCGATGCCCGCGCTGACCACCGCCCGGTACGGCCGCCCGGCGGCCTCGGTCAGCGCCAGCAGCCGGGCCGTGGCGGCAGCGGCCACAGCCGGGCCGACGCCGACCGGCACCACTGTCACCGTCTCGTCCGGTGCGGTGAGGCCGGCACGGATCGCCTCGGCCTCGGCGGGTACCGCCGTGACCACGAGCAGCCCGCTCACGCCACCGGCCCTCGGGGGTCGCGCCGTTCGGTGTCCTCGACGCCGCCGGGGCCGCCCACCGACGAGGAGGGCCGGTAGATGTGGAAGCCGGGCGGCGCGAGCCCGTCGTCGTCCGGCGGGCCGGGCCGCTGGGGCGCCGGTGACGTCGGGGCCGGGTCGTCGAACGAGGTGGTGGCCGGTTCCTCGGCCCGGGTGGCCTGCTCCGCCGCCAGTTCCTCGTCGCCGAGCGGCCGGCCGACCAGGTGCTCGCCGCGCAGCTTGCCGGCGATCAGCACCCCGCGTACGGCCACCAGCGCGGCCACCGCGGCGGCGACGGTCACGCCGATCAGCCCGGTGAACGGCACCAGCCCGAGCCCGCCCCCTGCTACGAACGCGAGCATCAGCGCGGTCTCCGAGTGCGCGAACGAGCTGGCCCGCAGCCGCTCCGGGATGCGTTCCTGGATCGAGGCGTCCACTGTCAGCTTGGCGATCCCGCTCATCATCGCCGCCACCAGGCAGAGCAGCGCCACCATGGGCAGGGAGAACTTCAGCGCGGCCAGCACCGCCACGCCGGCCACCACTGTCGTGCCGCTGGACTGGAGCGCGGTCGGCCGGTGGATGCGCAGCCGGGTGCCGATCGCGGTGGCCAGGAACGTGCCGACGGCCAGCGCGCCGCCGACCAGGCCCAGCGCGCCCTGGGCGCCGAGGTCACGGCCGAAGAAGTCGGTGGTCAGGTCACCGGCCTTGATGGCGAACGCCAGGAAGAGCAGCAGGAAGCCGTAGAGCCCGCGCAGCGCCGCCGCGCCGATCAGCGTGGCGATCACCAGGCGGCCGGCGGGGCGGCCCCGGCCCAGCGGGCGCTCGCCGTCACGGCGGCGCATCGCGCGCAGCGGGTGCGGCATCCGCTCCGGCGGCTCGGAGTCGGCCTTCGGCGGCAGCCGGAGTGAGATCACCATGCCGATCAGGAAGATCACCGAGGCGACCCGCAGCGGCCACTGCGGCCCGAACCAGAACGCGGCCAGCCCGATCGGCGCGACGAGCGCGCCCGCCACCGTGCCGTAGACGCTCGCCCGCGCCCCGACCTGGGACAGTCCCAGGCCCTCGGGCAGCAGCCGGGGGACCGCCGCCGAGCGGGCCACGCCGTACGCCCGGGAGAGCGCGAGCACGCCGAACGCCGCCGGGTAGAGCCCGAAGCCGCCGATGTAGTCGGAGATCAGCCAGGCCAGGAACGCGCGGCCGAGCATGGTGGTGGCCAGCGCGTACCGCCGGCCGTGGCGGAAGTGGTCGAGCAGCGGGCCGACCACCGGGGCGAGCATGGCGAACGGGACCATGGTCACCAGCAGGTAGAGGGCGACCTTGTTGCGCGCCTCGCCCAGCGGCACGTCGAAGAAGATCGTCCCGGCCAGGCCGATGGCGATGAGCGTGTCACCGGCGCAGGAGAGGGCGTGCAGGTCGAACAGCCGGACCATGCCCACCTCGTTGCCGGCGCTGCGGGCCCGGGCGGTGCCGGCGCGACGGGTCATCCAGCGCCCGCCGTGCAGAGACCCGCGCAGGAGCAGCCGGGTGGCGCGGATGCCGGTGCCGACGGTCCGCCCCAGGAAGGAGCGGCCGGAGCGGGAGGACAGCGCCATGCGTCCCATCCTCGCCCATTCGATCCACGCGCGCCGCACCACCCGTGGAGAACGACTCCGGGGAGTGCCTGTCACCCGTGGACAGGCATGGGGAACAATGGTCCGGTGACCAGGCCCGCCTCCGCCCGCGCTCCCCGGCTCGACCAGGTCTGCGCCGCCGCCGTCGAGGTGGCCCGCGACGCCATCACCGAGGTGGAGCCGACAGACATCGGCGACCATCTCCAGGCCGTCGCCGAGGGCGACCGGGTCGTCACCCACTACTTCGAATGCCGGATGGCCGGTTACCGCGGCTGGCGCTGGGCCGTCACGGTGACCCGGGTGCCGCGCAGCCGGCACGTCACCATCTGCGAGACGGTGCTGCTGCCCGGCCCGGACGCGCTGCTCGCCCCGGGCTGGCTGCCCTGGCAGGAGCGGCTCAAGCCGGGCGACCTGGGCCCGGGCGACCTGCTGCCCACCCCCGCCGACGACGACCGGCTCGCCCCCGGCTACCTGCTCTCCGACGACCCGGCGGTCGAGGAGACCGCGTGGGAGCTGGGGCTGGGCCGGGCCCGGGTGCTGTCCCGCGAGGGGCGCGCCGAGACCGCCCAGCGCTGGTACGACGGTGACCACGGCCCGGACGCCGCGATCTCGACGGCCGCGCCGGCCGCCGCGCGCTGCGGCACCTGCGGCTTCTACCTGCCGCTGGCCGGCGCGCTGCGCCTGGCCTTCGGTGCGTGCGGCAACTTCTACGCGCCCGACGACGGCCGGGTGGTCAGCGCCGACCACGGGTGCGGCGCGCACTCGGAGACGCTCGTGGAGACGCCCGAGTCTCCCGTCGAGGAGCTTCCCACCGTCTACGACGACAGCGCGGTCGAGGCCATGACGGTCAGCCGGGCCCCGGGCTCGGTCGAGGCGGCCGAGCCGGCGGAGCCGTACGGCCACCCCTGACCGGTCAGCGCGGGCGCTGCGCGGCGGCCGCGCGCCGGCGACGCCGGTTGGCGTCGTGCCGCATCATTACCGCGAGGCCGGGAAAGCCCCACAGAAAACCGGCCAGGCAGGTCCAGAGCCAGTTCTGACGCCCGGACTCGGCGAGCCAGTCCCGGAAGAAGATCAGTAGCACCAGGCCGGCCACCGCCCAGGCGATCAGCCCGGCGACGGCGAACGGCACCATCGGCGGGTCGAGCGGCTCCGGCCGCGGCTGTTGCTCCTGTGACACCGGCCCAGCCTACGTGATCGTTCTTCCCTGCCCACCAGGTGATCTGGGACGATGCGCGCGACAAAACCCGGCCGATGACCAGATGAGGAACCATGTCCATTGCCCCGCCGCCGGATCACGGCACTCCGCCCGATCCCGCGCATCCACGTAACGCCTTCGACCGCTTCTTCCTGATCTCGGCACGCGGGTCCACGCTGAGCCGGGAGCTTCGGGGCGGTTTCGCCACGTTCTTCACGATGGCGTACATCGTGGTGTTGAACCCGCTGATCCTCGGCAGCGGGAAGGACGGCGACGGCCGTTCGCTGGCCATTCCGGCGCTCGCCGCGGCAACCGCGCTGGTGGCCGGTCTGATGACCATCCTGATGGGTGTGGTGGCCCGGTTCCCGATCGCGCTCGCGGCCGGGCTGGGCGTGAACGCGCTCGTCGCCTACGAGATCGCGCCGCAGATGACCTGGGCGGACGCGATGGGCCTGGTGGTCATCGAGGGTGTGCTGATCGGCATCCTGGTGCTCACCGGGCTGCGTACCGCGGTGTTTCGCTCGGTGCCGACGCAGCTCAAGACCGCGATCGGCGTCGGTATCGGTCTGTTCCTGACCATCATCGGCCTGGTCGACGCCGGATTCGTCCGGCGCGTGCCGGACGCGGCGAACTCCACAGTGCCGGTCGGGCTGGGCATCAACGGCAAGATCGTCAGCTGGCCGATGCTGGTCTTCGTGGTCGGCCTGCTGATCACCCTGGTCCTGGTGGTACGCCGGGTCCGGGGCGCGATCCTGATCGGCATCCTCGCCTCCACCGTGCTGGCCATCGTGGTCGAGGCGATCGCCAACGTCGGCCCGTCCTTCGTCGACGGCAAGCCGAACCCGAAGGGCTGGGCGCTGAACGTGCCCGAACTGCCCAAGCAGATCGTGGACCTGCCCGACCTGTCGTTGCTGGGCCAGTTCAACGTGCTCAACTCGTGGAGCCGGGTCGGCTGGCTGGTGCCGCTGATGTTCATCTTCACGCTGCTGATCACGGACTTCTTCGACACCATGGGCACGATGGTCGCGATCGGCCAGGAAGGGGACATGCTCGACGAGACGGGCACCCCGCCGAAGGCCAAGGAGATCCTGCTCGTCGACTCGATCGCCGCCGCCGCGGGTGGCGCCGCCTCGGTGTCCAGCAACACGTCGTACATCGAGAGCGCCGCAGGCGTCGCGGAGGGCGCCCGGACCGGCGTGGCCAACCTGGTCACCGGCGCCCTGTTCCTGCTGGCCATGTTCCTCGCGCCACTGTCGTTGATCGTGCCGTTCGAGGCCGCGTCGACGGCCCTGGTGGTGGTCGGCTTCCTGATGATGACGGCGGTCCGCACGATCGACTGGACCGACTACGAGATCGCCATCCCGGCGTTCCTCACCATCGCGCTGATGCCGTTCACCTATTCGATCTCCAACGGCATCGGGGCCGGCGTGATCAGCTTCGTGCTGCTGAAGGTGGCGAAGGGTAAGGCCCGGGAGGTCCACCCGCTCCTGTACGGGGTCGCCGTGCTGTTCATCGTGTACTTCCTGCGCGGGCCGGTCGAGTCCGTGTTGCTCTGACGCTGGTGAGCCTGGTCATAACGCATGTCGTTAGCCAGGCTCATTAGTTAAGCTAACGAGTGTGACGGAGCGGACGGTGACGGCGAAACGCGTGCCACCGGCGCAGCTGGCCCCTCAGCTGCGAGATGCGATCACCCGACTCAACCGGCGGGTCCGACAGGCCCGGCCGGTCGGCGACCTCACGGTCACCCAGCTGTCGGCGCTCACCAGCCTCAAACTGGCGGGCGCCCTCACGCCACGGGAACTTGCCGATGTCGAACGGGTGCAGCCGCCCACGATGACGAAGATCGTCGCGAAGCTGGAGGAGCGGGGCCTCGTGCAACGCACCCCCCACCCGACCGACGGACGGCAGGTCATCCTGGCGGCTACCGAAGGGGGACGGGCCGTGCTCGAGCAGTTCGAGCGGGCCCGCAACGAGTGGCTGGCCACCCGGCTGGCCGATCTCACCGAGGACGAACGCGAAACGCTACGGCGCGCCGCGGACATCCTCCAAGGCATCGCTCGCGCCTGACACCGCCGCCCGCGGTTCGCTTCGTCAGCTGTGGATGAAGCGTACCGACGCAAGGAGGCGCACCTAGAGTGCAGGCCAAATTGAGCACGATGTTCCAGTCCCTAGGGGTCCGTAACTACCGACTCTTCGCTACCGGACAGCTGATCAAACTGATCGGCGTCTGGATGATGTTCATCGCCCAGGACTGGCTCGTGCTCGAGCTCAGCGACAACTCGGCGACCGCGCTCGGCGTGGTCACCGCGTTGCAGTTCACGCCCGTACTCCTGCTCACGCTGCTGTCCGGACGGCTCGCCGACCGCTACGACAAGCGGATGCTGCTCTTCGTCGCCAACGCGTTCTGGACCGTGCTCGCGCTGGCCATGAGCGTCCTGGTCCTCACCGGCCTGGTGCAGCTCTGGCACGTCTTCACGTTCGCCGCCCTGCTCGGCGTCTCCAACGCGATCGAGACGCCGGTCCGCCAGGCGTTCGTCTCCGAGCTGGTCGGCATGCCGCTGCTGCCGAACGCGCTCTCGCTCAACGCAGCCGTGTTCAACTCCGCCCGGATCGTCGGCCCCGCCGTCGCCGGCCTGGCCATCGCCGCCGTCGACGTCGGCCCGGTCTTCCTGGTCACCGCGCTCAGCTCGATCGCCCCGCTGGTCAACGTGGTCCGGATGCGTACCGACGAGCTGCACCGCAAGGACCTGCCGCCGGTCGGCGAGCGGGACCAGGCCCGGGTGGTCGACGGCCTCCGGTACGTGGCACGCCGCCCCGACATCCTGCTGCCGATGGTCCTCATGTCGGTGATCGGGATGAGCCTGTTCAACTTCCAGCTCACCCTCGCCGCGCTCGCGAAGACCGTGTTCAACACCGGCGCAGCCTCGTTCGGCCTGTTCAGCACCGCCCTCGCGGCCGGTGCGCTGGTCGGGGCGCTGGCCGGCACCGGACGGCGCAGCCGGCCCTCGGTCTGGCTCGTGCTCGGCGCCGCGATCGGCTGCGCGGTCTTCGGCACGCTCGTCGGGCTCGCCCCGGCGTACTGGCTGGTCGTGACGCTGCTGCTGCCCGCCGGGTTCTTCATGATCTACTTCGCCCAGGCCGCCAACCAGCGCGTACAGCTCGGTGTCGACGCCTCCTTCCGGGGACGGGTGATGGCGCTGTGGGTGCTGGTGTTCCTGGGCACCAACCCGGTCGGCGCGCCGCTGATCGGCTGGGTCGCCGAGAAGTACGGCGCGGGCGCGAGCATCTGGGCCGGCGGTCTGATCTCGCTCACCGCCGCGCTGCTGGCGCTCACCTGGCAGCTGCGCCGCTCCGGCGCCCGGCTGCGCATGCGGGTGCTGCCCATGCCCCGCTTCTACGTGGTGTCACCCGGAGCCAAGTAGCCCCGTCCTGGCCGACCGTACCGGTCCGATTACCCAAACGGGTGGCGGGCCGGTGCGGCAGGGCTTAGCGTCGATGTGTGGACGTGGGGCAAGGGCTGCTGCTGGCGCTGGCGATCCTTGCCGTCTGCTGCCTGCCCGCCCTGTTCGCGCTGCTGTTCTGCGCCGACGAGATCATCGACCGGGTCGCCTGCGGATGGGCCGAGTGGCGCGAGCAACGCCGGGAACGCCGCACCATCGCCCGGCTCGACCGGGCCATCGAAGCCGAGGCGCTGACCCGCGACATCGACCTCACCGAGTTCGACAGGGACGGCCGACGGCCGCTGGACCAGCTCGCCACCGACCTGCGCCGCCTCGGCGGCCACCGGCTCGCCGCCGCCGACCGCAGCGTGGTGTGGCACGGCGCGGTCATCGAGGCGTACGACGAACGGCTGCGCGCCGCCTGCCGGGCGCTCGGCATCGTCGAGCACCTGGCCGAGCTGGACGGCGTCGACCGGGAGATCGAACGGGTACGCGTCGAAGGGCTGCTGCACGCCGCCGGGCTGACGTTGCCGGCCGCCCGCGCCGCGCACCACCAGCGGCACCGCTGACCTGGGGTGCGGCTCTTCGCGGCGATCTACCCGCCTCCCGTGGCGGTCGCGGACCTGACCGCCCGGGTCAAGGGCCTGCGGGTCGCGTCCGCCCGCCACGCCCGGCTCGCCGACCCGGCGAACCTGCACCTCACGCTGGCCTTCCTCGGCGAGGTGCCGGACGTCCGGCTCCCCGACGCGGAGTCGGCGCTCGCCTCGGCCGCCCGGTCGGCTCGTTCCCCGCGGTTGTGCCTGGCCGGGGGCGGCAGCTTCGGTCAGGGCCGGTCCACAGTGCTCTGGGTCGACGTACGCGGCGAGGTCGAGGCGCTCGACGCGCTCGCCCGCTCGATCCGCGGCGGGCTGCGCGAGGCCGGGCTGCCCTGCGACGACAAGCCGTTCCGGGCGCACCTCACCATCGCCCGGCCGGGCGACCGAGTGCCCGAGGCCGACCTCCGCGCCGACCGGGACACGCTGAACGGGTACGCCGGCCCACAGTGGTCGGTCGGTGAGGTGGTGCTGGTCCGCAGCCACCTGGGCCGTACGCCCCGCTACAAGCGCATCGCCGCGTGGGCGCTGGCGGCTGCGCGTTGACGGGGGCGGCGTTGATTCGGGCGGGGCGTTAAGAAGGGGCCCCTCCTCTACCTGAGGCGTTAAGAAGGGGCCCTTCCTTTCACCTACCAGGCCCAGGCCTCCGGGCCGGGGCCGCCGTTGCCGACCGGCGGGAACAGCTCGTCGAGGCGAGTGAGCGTGGCCTCGTCCAGGTGGACGTCGAGCGCGCCGAGGTTGCGGTCGAGCTGGTCCATGGTGCGCGGACCGACGATCGGGGCGGTCACGCCCGGGCGGGACAGCAGCCAGGCCAGCGCCACGTCGGCCGGGTCGTGGCCGAGGTCGGCGCAGAGCTTCTCGTACGCCTCGATGGTGCCGCGGTGCTCGGCGAGCGCGTCGGCCGAGCGGCCGGTGGTGCCGCGCGCCGCGCTGCCGTCGGCCATCTTGCGGATGATGCCGGAGAGCAGCCCGCCGTGCAGCGGCGACCAGGGGATGATGCCCAGCCCGTAGTGCTGCGCGGCCGGCACGACCTCCAGTTCGACGTACCGGGTCAGCAGGTTGTAGATGCACTGCTCGGAGACGAGGCCGAGGAAGTTGCGCTTGCCGGCTGCGGCCTGCGCCTGGGCGATGTGCCAGCCGGCGAAGTTGGACGAGCCGACGTAGAGCACCTTGCCCTGGGCGACGAGCGTCTCCATCGCCTGCCAGATCTCCTCCCACGGCGTGGTCCGGGAGATGTGGTGCATCTGGTAGAGGTCGATGGTGTCGGTCTGGAGGCGGCGCAGCGAGTCCTCGCAGGCCCGGATGATGTGCCGGGCGCTCAGGCCCTGGTCGTTGGGCCACTCGCCCATCTTGCCGTACACCTTGGTGGCGAGGACGACCTTGTCGCGCCGCCCGCCGCCCTGCGCGAACCAGCGGCCGACGATCTGCTCGGTGACGCCCTCACCGAGCTTCCAGCCGTAGACGTTGGCGGTGTCGAAGAAGTTGATCCCGTGTTCGAGCGCCCGGTCCATGATGGCGAAGCTGTCCGGCTCGTCGGTCTGCGGACCGAAGTTCATCGTGCCGAGGCAGAGGCGGCTCACGGACAGACCGGTGCGTCCCAGGTTCGTGTACTCCATGGCTCCACCCTGGCACGCCGGCACTTCGAGTGCCCTCTCAACGAGCCAGGGTGGAGCTGTGGATCAGGAGGATTCGCGCGCTGCCGGGCCGGTGCCGAAGAGCACGTCGTCCCAGCTCGGCAGCCGCTTGCGCGGCTTGCCACCGGCCTCGGTGGACTCGGCGCCCGCGCCGCCGGTCGCCGCCGCGGCGCCGGTGCGCCGGGGCCGCAGCACGGCGAGCGAGGGTACGGCCGGGACCTCCTTCGGCGCGTCCGAGTCGTCGTCGAAGGCCGAGCCCTGCCCGCCCCCGAGCAGGGCGGCGGCACCACCGGCGACTGCTCGCTGGCGGGGCGCGTCCTGCCCGGCCAGGGCGGCCGGGGACCGGGTGTCGAGGCCGCGCCCGGACGTGCCGCCGAGCGGCCGGTCCAGCGAGGCGAGCAGCGCGTCCCGGCCGGCGCGGATCGGGTCGCGCCCCGGACGGGCGTGGTCGGCCGCTGCGGGCAGGCCGTGCCCGCCCCGGCTCGGCTCGCCACGCGACGGACCGGGCAGCGCGTGGCCGCCCCGCTCCGGCGCCGGCTCCTGGCCGAGGATCGGCGTGGGCCGCTCGGCGCAGAGGTATTGCGCCATGTCGTCGTGCGGGGCGACGTTCTGGCGGGTCTTGTCCAGATCCCACACCGCCTGCGCGGTGGCCTTGCCGGACGGCCAGGTCGCGATGATCCGCCAGGTGCCGTCGTCGCGGCGGTAGGCGTCCCACGAGATCTTCTCGGTGTCGATCCCGTGCTGGGCCAGCCGGCCGTTGACGACCTCCGCCAGCGGGGTCGGCTTCTCCGCGCCCTTCAGCCGGGTGCGCCGGGCGTGCTGGGCGAGCATGGCCCGCTCCTGGAGCACCGGGCCGGCGTAGCGCAGCACCCGGTCGACAGGCACGCCGGCGATGCGGGCGACGTCCTCGGCGGACTCACCGGAGCGGATCCGGGCCTGGATGTCCCGTGGGGACAGTGACGGTGTCAGGTCGGTGGCGCTCGGCACCACCACGAGCGGCGGGGCGCCCGGCTCGGCGTGCAGCGCCGACGCGATCCGCTCGTCGATGGGCAGGGCGAGCAGGCGCCCCACCTCGTCGGCGAGCACCAGGGCCTGGCCGTCCTCGGAGAGGGCGACGAAGCGTACTGGGCGCATGGGCTTGCCTCCGTCCCGCTTCGCTGGCCGTCACGCCACGGGAGCCGGCCACCCGGGCGTCTCGCACCACCGTACGCTCATCTACCCGGTGATGGGGACTGCGACACCCCGGCATGTCGTGACTGAGCTGCGGTAATGATCACGGTGGGTGGCCGCCGGAGCCCTGACGGCCACGCACCGTGACCAAGTGATCAGAGTCGCTCGACCACGTAGTCGATCGACGCGGTGAGCGCCTCGACGTCGGCCGGCTCGACGGCCGGGAAGAGCGCCACCCGCAGCTGGTTGCGGCCCAGCTTGCGGTACGGCTCGGTGTCGACGATGCCGTTCGCGCGCAGCACCTTGGCGATCGCCGTGGCGTCCACCCCGTCGGCGAAGTCGACAGTGGCGACCACGTTGGACCGCAGCGCCGGGTCCGACACGAACGGCGTGGCGAACGACGAGCGCTCGGCCCAGCCGTACACGATGCCGGCGCTCTCGGCGGTGCGCTTGGCCGCCCAGGCCAGCCCGCCCTGCGAGTTCATCCAGTCGGTCTGCTCGGCGGCCAGGAAGATGGTCGCCAGCGCCGGGGTGTTGTACGTCTGCTCCAGCCGCGAGTTGTCGATCGCGGTGACCAGGTCGAGGAAGGCCGGGATGTAGCGGCCGGACTCCTTGATCTCGGTGGCCCGGGCCAGCGCGGCCGGCGACATCAGGGCCAGCCAGAGGCCGCCGTCGGAGCCGAAGCACTTCTGCGGCGCGAAGTAGTAGACGTCGGTCTGCGCGACGTCCACGTCCAGCCCGCCCGCGCCGGAGGTGGCGTCGACGAGCAGCAGCGAGCCCTCGTCGGCGCCCGCCACCCGGCTGATCGGCACCGCGACACCGGTCGAGGTCTCGTTGTGCGGGGTGGCGTAGACGTCCACGCCGGCCTCGGCCACCAGCGTCGGGGCGCTGCCCGCGTCGGACTTGCGCACCGTCGGCTCGCCCAGGAACGGCGCGTCTTTGACCGACTTGGCGAACTTGGCGCCGAACTCGCCGAAGCTGGCGAACTGGGCCCGGTCGCGGATCAGGCCGAACGTGGCGACCTCCCAGAACGCGGTGGTGCCGCCGTTGCCGAGCACCACCTCGTACCCCTCGGGCAGGGAGTAGAACTCGGCCAGGCCGCGGCGCAGCCGGGCGACCTGGTCGCGGACCGTCTTCTGCCGGTGCGACGTGCCCAGGTAGCTGGTGGCGACGTCGGCCAGGGCGGAGACCGCGGCCGGACGGACCTTGGACGGCCCGCAGCCGAATCGTCCGTCGGCGGGCCTGATCTCGTCGGGAATCCGGATGGTCGGTGCGTCAGCCACGGTCTTCAAGATCCTTCCGCATGGGCGAGAGCCCGGTGAGCTGGCAGGGCGCGGACGATGTCCTGCCGCCGTACGGCGGGCGGCGTCCGAGCCTTGTTCCGGCGACACTGCCACGGCCATCCTCGCACCTGCTCGGGGCCGTTCGGCGGTCAGTCCCACGCCGGTCGGTGAGGCGTCCGCCACACGGGCGGCGACGGCGGGTTGCCCGCGTCCGCGATCATGAGTTGCGGAGGTGACGGATGAGCCGAAGACACCGCCGCCCCTTCGGGGAGTGGCTGGCGCTGGCGTTCGGCGCCGTGGCCGCGACGGGCTTCCTGGGGGTGGCCATCCTCAAGGCGGATCAGGACGCGCGACTGCTCCACGCGGAGCACACCGCCACCGGCATCGTGCTGGGATTCAAGGGCGACCCGGCACGGGTGGCCTTCGTCACCGCCGAGGGCCGGCGGGTGGTCGCCGAGATCGACGTCTACTCCGGCACCCGGGTCGGCGACGAGGTGCCCCTGCTGTACCACCCGGACGACCCGTCCTGGTATGCCATGGACACCCGGACCCACCACCTGCCGTTCCTCCTGCCGGCCATCGCGCTGACCGGCGCGGCGGTCATGGGCGGGATCACCTGGCACCTGTGGCGGCGCTGACCGGGGCGCCGCGGACGTGCCGGAGCCCCGCTCCACCGGCGGGTGGAAGCGGGGCCCCGGGCGAGACGTCAGACGCCGTGCGGGATGGCGTCCCAGCCCTCGACCTCCTGCGGCTTGCGCGAGCCGGGGCCGACGTACGTCGCCGACGGGCGCACCAGCCGCTGGAGCTTCTTCTGCTCCAGGATGTGCGCGGACCAGCCGCCCATCCGCGCGCAGGTGAACATCGAGGTGAACATGTGCGCCGGCACCTCGGCGAAGTCCAGCACCACTGCCGACCAGAACTCGACGTTGGTGGCGAGGACGCGGTCCGGGCGGCGGGCCTGCAGCTCGGCCAGCGCGGCCTTCTCCAGCGCCTCGGCGACCTCGAAGCGCGGCGCGCCCAGGTCCTTGGCGGTACGCCGCAGCACGCGGGCGCGGGGGTCCTCGGCCCGGTAGACCCGGTGGCCGAAGCCCATCAGCCGCTCGCCCCGGTCGAGCACGCCCTTGACGTACCCGTCGGCGTCGCCGCTGCGCTCGACCGCCTCCAGCATGCTGAGCACCCGGGACGGTGCGCCGCCGTGCAGCGGGCCGGAGAGCGCGCCGATGCCGGAGGAGATGCAGGCCGCGGCGTCCGCGCCGGTGGAGGCGACGATCCGGGCGGTGAAGGTGGAGGCGTTCAGGCCGTGCTCGGCGGCCGAGATGAAGTACGCGTCGACGGCCTTGACGTGCCGCGGGTCGGGCTCACCCCGCCACCGCTTCATGAACCGCTCGACGATGGTCTCCGCCTTGTCGATCTCCTTCTGCGGCACGGCCGGCAGGCCCAGGCCGCGCGCCGACTGGGCGACGAAGGAGAGCGCGGTCACCGACACCCGGGCCAGGTCCTCGCGGGCCTGCTCGTCGGAGATGTCGAGGAGCTGGTTGAGCCCCCAGTACGGTGCCAGCATGGCGACCGCGGACTGCACGTCGACGCGGATGTCACCGGAGTGCACCGGCACCGGGAACGGCTCGGCCGGCGGCAGGCCCGGGCCGAACCGGCCGTCCACCAGCAGTGCCCAGACGTTGCCGAACGAGACCTGGCCGATCAGGTCCTCGATGTCCACGCCCCGGTAGCGCAGTGATCCCCCCGCGCGGTCGGGTTCGGCGATCTCGGTCTCGAAGGCTACGACGCCCTCCAGGCCCGGTTTGAAATCGGACATGTCGTCTCCTGGCTTCGGCTCGGCGCGCCCGGGCGGGCTGATCGAGCCCCGCAGCTCAGGCGACCCTTCAGGGATGTGGTTCGGAACATCTTGCCCGGTGGGTAACAAGCTGCGCGACCCACAGCCACTGTGCGCCACGCGACATCCCCGCCGCTGGCCGTCGGTGAGAGTAGGAGAAGACTGGGTACCGGGGCCTGGCCAGCGTCGGGGGACGCCGGCACGCCCGGGAGAGGGACGACCACAGTGACAGGCGACACACCCGCACCAGCCGGAATGCGTAACGAGTACGCCGCCGACCTGGGCCTGACCGAGACGGACCTGGCGACGGACTGGCACACCCAGTTCGCCAGATGGTTCGCCGACGCGGTGGCACATCCGCTGCCCGAGCCGAACGCGATGGTGCTCGGCACCGCCGACGCCCGGGGCCGGCCCAGCGGGCGCACCGTGCTGCTGAAGGGGTACGACCCGGAGGGCTTCGTCTTCTACACCAACCACGGCTCGCGCAAGGGCGCCGAGGTGACCGGGAACCCGTGGGCCAGCCTGGTGTTCCCCTGGTTCCCGATGCAGCGGCAGGTGACGGTGACCGGCCGGGTCGAGCAGGTCGACCGGGCCGAGACCGAGGCGTACTTCGCCAGCCGGCCGCGCGGCTCGCAGCTCGGGGCGTGGGCCAGCGCCCAGTCGTCGGTGGTGCCGGACCGGGCCGCGCTGGACGAGGCGTACCGGGCGGCGGCGGAGCGGTTCGCCGAGGTGGACCCGATTCCCGCGCCGCCGCACTGGGGCGGGTTCCGGGTCCGGCCGGAGACCGTCGAGTTCTGGCAGGGCCGGGCCAGCCGGCTGCACGACCGGCTGCGCTTCCGGCGTACCGGGGACGGGGTCTTCGTCGTCGAGCGGCTCGCGCCGTGACCGACGTCACAACGCCCCGGCGGCGGGAAGCGCGCCGCTGGGCGATCGACCTGCGTCCGCTGCGCGTGCCCGCGTACCGGCGGGTGTGGACCGGCAACGCGATCGCCATGTTCGGCTTCCAGTTCACCGCCGTGGCGGTGCCGGTGGAGATGTTCGACCTGACCGGCGGCTCGCTCTGGGTCGGCCTGCTGGGCATCGCCGGCTTCGTGCCGCTGCTGCTGTTCGGGTTGTGGGGCGGCGCGATCGCCGACGCCCGGGACCGCCGCCGGGTGCTGCTCGTCGGCGGTTGCGTGCTCTGGGCCTCGACGCTGGGGCTGCTGGTGCAGTCGCTGGCCGGCGCGCGCAGCCCGCTGCTGCTCCTGCTGCTCGTCGGCCTCCAGTCGACTGCCTTCGCGATCACCTCGCCGGCCCGCAGCGCGATCCTGCCCCGGCTGGTTCCGGCCGAGCTGGTTCCGGCCGCCACCACGCTGAACTTCACCACGTTCACCGCCGCCGCCGTCTTCGGCCCGCTCGCCGCCGGCCTGATCTTCGCCGGGTGGCAGGTCGAAATGGCGCTGCCCATCGCGTACGCGGTGGACGCGCTGCTGTACACCGCGGCGCTCTGGGCCACGCTGCGGCTGCCCGCGATGCCGCCCACGCCGGACCCGGACGGCGGCGTCCGCAAGGCCGGGCTGGCCAGCATCGTCGACGGGTTCCGCTACCTGGCCTCCACGCGGGTGCTGCTGCTCTCCTTCGCCATCGACCTGATCGCGATGATCCTGGCCATGCCGCGCGCGCTGTTCCCGGAGCTGGCGCAGGAACGCTTCGGCGGCGCCTCGGCGGTGGGCTGGCTCTACAGCTCCATCGCCATCGGCGCGATGCTGGGCGGCCTGACCTCCGGGTGGATCGGCCGGGTACGCCGGCAGGGCGTCGCGCTCACCGTGGCGGTGGTGGGCTGGGGCGTGGCGATCGCGCTCGCCGGGCTGGCCGGCCAGTTGTGGCTGGCGGTGGTGCTGCTCGGCGTCGCCGGGGCGGCGGACCTGGTCAGCGCCACGCTGCGCCAGTCGATGCTGCTGGTCTACGCGCCGGACCGGATGCGGGGCCGCCTCCAGGGCGTGAACACGGTCGTGGTGGCCGGCGGCCCGCGCCTGGGCGACCTGCGCGCCGGTGCGATGGCCGCCGGATTCGGCACCGGTTTCGCCATGGTCGGTGGTGGCCTGGCCGCCGCCGTGCTGGCGGTGCTGCTGGTGGCGGCGTTCCCGGCGTTGCTGCGCTATCGCTCCACCACCCCAGCCGAGGAGCGGCGCTGACGGTAGGGTCGCCGACATGGGGATCGACGTGCAGCCACCGTCCGGTACACAGTGGACCATCGCCGCCGACGGCCACGAGGCCGTCGTGGTCGAGGTGGGCGGCGGGCTGCGGGCATACCGGCACGACGGCGTGGACTACCTCGACGGGTACGCCGAGGACGAGGTCTGCCCCGGCTCGGCCGGCCAGGTGCTCGCGCCCTGGCCGAACCGGATCCGGGACGGCGTCTACTCGTTCGGGGAGAAGTCGTTCCAGCTCGACCTCACCGAGCCGGAGCGGCACAACGCCCTGCACGGCCTGGTGAACTGGGCGCGATGGCAGCTGATCGAGCAGTCTTCGGACAGCGTGACCATCGGCTACGACCTGCCGCCCAGCCCCGGCTACCCGTGGGCGCTGCGGGTGCGGGCCCGGTGGAGCGTCGGCCCGGACGGGCTGCGGGCCGAGCACGAGGCGACGAACCTGTCCGCCGATCCCGCGCCGTTCGGCTTCTCCGTGCACCCCTACCTGCAACTGCCGAAGGTCGGCGTGGACGGGCTGCGGCTGCACCTGCCGGCCCGGCGGCGGGTGCTGGTGGACGGCCGGCTGCTGCCCGTCGGGGCGACCGAGGTGACCGGCTCCGAGTTCGACTTCACCAGCCCGCGCCCGATCGGCGACCTGGTCCTCGACACCGCCTTCGGTGACGTCGAGCGGGACGCCGACGGCGGTTCGGCGGTGACGCTCAGCGCGCCGGACGGCTCGTCCGGGCTGCGGATCTGGGCGGACCGCGAGTTCGGCTGGTGGCAGGTGTTCACCGGCGACACGCTCGGCGGGGAACGGCACCGCCGGTCGGTGGCGGTCGAGCCGATGACCTGCCCGCCGGATGCGTTCCGCTCCGGCCGGGACGTCATCACGCTGGAGCCGGGGCAGACCTGGCGGGGCGCCTGGGGCGTCCGGCCGGAGGTCTGAGCGTGGAGTTCGCCGAGGTCGTCCGCCGCCGCCGGATGGTGCGCAACTACGACCCCGACCGCCCGGTGCCGCCGGAGGTGGTGGACCGGCTGCTGGACCACGCCGTCCGGGCGCCGTCGGCCGGGTTCGCCCAGGGCTGGGGCTTCCTGGTGCTGGAGGAACCCGAGGACCGGGAACGGTTCTGGGCGGCGACCACGCCTGGTGGCGGCGGCCGGGAACGCTGGCTGGCCGGGATGCGCCGGGCGCCGCTGATCGTGGTGCCGCACGCCAACCGCGACGCCTACCTGGACCGCTACGCCGAGCCGGACAAGGGCTGGGCGGACCGCGCCGAGGACCGCTGGCCGGTGCCCTACTGGTACGTGGACACCGGTTTCGCGGCGCTGCTGATGCTGCTCACCGCCGTGGACGAAGGGCTGGGCGCCTGCTTCTTCGGCATTGCGCCGCAGCGGATCGAGGCGTACCGGGAGGCGTTCGGGGTACCGCCGGAACTCAGCCCCGTCGGTGCCATCACTGTGGGTTATCGGGTCGCCGACCATCGGTCACCGTCGCTGCGCAGAGGGCGGCGTCCGGTGCAGGATGTGGTGCGGCGGGGACGGTGGACCTGAGCGGTTAGGCTGACATCCACATCGTCAGCCGGGCCTGGGGGAGGAGAGCACGCCGTGATCTTCAGGGCGGTCCGGGACGGGCGTCCCTACCCGGAGCACAACCTCACGCTGAAGCAGTGGGCCGAGATCCCGCCGCGCCCGCTGCGGCTGGACCAGCTCATCACCACCAAGCGCGAACTGGCGCTGGACAAGCTGCTCGCGGAGGATTCCACCTTCTACGGCGACCTCTTCCCGCACGTGGTCCAGTGGAACGGCGGCCTCTACCTGGAGGACGGGCTGCACCGGGCGCTGCGCGCGGCGCTGCAGCAGCGCAACCAGATCCACGCGCGCGTGCTGGTCCTCGGAGACCAGGGCGAGTGACGCCCGGCTGAGCCTTGGTTAAGGTGACGCCATGACTCCTCTTGACCTGCTCGACATCGATGCGTCGCTCAGCGAGGAGGAGCGGCAGATCCGCGCCGTCGTGCGCCAGCTCGTGACCGACCGGGTACGCCCGCACGTCGCCGGCTGGTACGAGGACGGCCAGGTGCCGGCGCGCGAGCTGGCCCGCGAGTTCGGCAAGCTCGGTCTGCTCGGCATGCACCTGACCGGGTACGGCTGCGCCGGCGCGTCCGCCGTCGCGTACGGGCTGGCCTGCCTGGAACTGGAGGCCGGCGACTCGGGCGTCCGCTCGCTCGTGTCGGTGCAGGGATCACTGGCCATGTACGCCATCTGGCGCTACGGCAGCGAGGAGCAGAAGCAGCGCTGGCTGCCCGCCATGGCGACCGGCGAGGCGATCGGCTGCTTCGGGCTGACCGAACCCGACCACGGCTCCGATCCAGGGTCGATGGCCACCCGGGCCCGCCGCGACGGCGACGACTGGATCCTCAACGGCAGCAAACTGTGGATCACCAACGCCCCGATCGCCGACGTGGGCGTGATCTGGGCGCGCACCGACGAGGGCGTGCGCGGCTTCGCCGTACCCATGGACACGCCGGGGGTGACGGCGCGCGAGATCCGGCACAAGATGTCGCTGCGCGCGTCCCTGACCGGCGAGATCGCGCTCGACGACGTCCGGCTGCCGGCGGACGCGCGACTGCCCGAGGCGATCGGGCTGAAGGCGCCGCTGGGGTGCCTGACCGAGGCCCGGCACGGCATCGTCTGGGGCGCGCTCGGCGCGGCCCGCGACTGCCTGGAGACCGCCCTGGAGTACGCGACCACGCGCACCCAGTTCGGCCGCCCGCTCGCCGGCTTCCAGCTCACCCAGGCCAAGCTCGCCGACATGGCGGTGGAGTGGAACAAGGGGATGCTGCTCGCGCTGCACCTGGGCCGCCTCGCCGACGCCGGCACGCTGCGGCCCGATCAGGTGAGCGTGGGCAAACTGAACAACGTCCGGGAGGCGCTCGCCATCGCCCGGCAGTGCCGCACGATCCTCGGCGCGAACGGCGTCTCCGGCGAGTACCCGGTCATGCGGCACGCCAACAACCTGGAGAGCGTGCTCACCTACGAGGGCACCTCCGAGATCCACCAGCTCGTCATCGGCCAGCGGCTCACGGGCGTGTCCGCATTCGCCTGACCTGCGGTTTCACCCGATCGGGGCGCTCGACGAGCGACTGTCGCACGGTGGCCGTACCGTCATTGTCAGTCGATGTGTCGGACGAGGACGGTGAGGGCGATGGCCCGCGACGGTGACATCAACGAGCCCACCCGGGAGTTCCCGGACTACCCCACCAGCGAGTCCCTTCGCGACCGGGCGGAGGGCTCGCCCGACCCGGACCGCTATCCCGGTCCGGGTGTCCCGCCGTCGGGCGGGGGCGCGGCGCGTGGACTGCTCTGGGTGCTCGGCGCGGCGGCGCTGGCGGTGGTGGTGCTGCTCGGCGTGCAGGCCACCGGTCTGCTGCCCGACTTCCGCAATCCGTTCGCCAAGGAGCAGACCGACCGCAGCCAGCCGCCGTTGCTCAAGTCGATCCGTGACCTGAGCCGCTACGTCGCCGCCGAGGGCAACTTCCAGGTCGTGGTCGACGTGCAGAACGACAGGCGCAACGTGCCCGACTTCCTGCTCAACGAGCGCACGCTGTTCGTCGGGGCGGGCCGCGTCGAGGCGTACGTCGACTTCGCGAAGATCGCCGACGGCGCCGTGGTGGTCTCCGAGGACGGCAAGACCGCCGAGATCAAGCTGCCCGCGCCGCAGCTCGGCGAGACCGACCTGGACATGGACAAGAGCTACGTGTTCGCCCAGCAGCGCGGCCTGATCAACCGGCTCAACGACCTGGTGGCCGGCGACCCCAACCGGCAGCAGCAGATCTACAAGCTCGCCGAGGACCGGATCACCGCGGCGGCCCGGGACAGCGGGCTCGCCGCCCGCGCCGAGGAGAACACCCGCAAGATGCTGGAAGGGCTGCTGCGGTCCCTCGGCTACGAGAAGGTGACAGTCACCTACACGGCTCCCTGATCTTCGTGCGCTGACGCCGCGCGCCCGCCCCGATCGTCCGGGGCGGGCGCGTCGCGTGTGTGCCGGTGTCCCGGCTTCGTGTCGTGTCGCGTCAGCGGGTGGCGAGGTAGCGGTCCTCGTTCGGCATCAGGACCCACAGGATCAGGTAGATGATCACCTGCGTGCCGGGCAGCAGCAGCGACAGCAGGAACAGCAGCCGGACCATGCCGGCCGACATGCCGAACCGCTGTCCCAGGCCGGCGCAGACACCGGCGATCATGCGCCCCTGGCGGGGCCGGACCAGTTTGCGACTCATCGTCGTCTCCCACTTCTGCGGCGATCCGCCGCGCTGATTCCACGGTAGAAAGGGGTGCGCGCCGCGCCCTCGGCCCCGAGGATGATCGGCGACCCGGGCACCCGTAGGTGCATACCCCGGACCATCCCCATCGACTCGCCCGCGAAGATTCCCCGCCCGCCGCAGCCCGCCGTCTGCGGTCACGCCGCTTCTTCGGCGGGGCCGCCCCGCTCCCCGCTCCGCTTTCGCCACGTTGGGACGGGTCGGAAACGCCGGTGCCCGCTCAGCAGGGCCACGCCGCCGAGCCGCGCCCGTCCTCCCCGCTCCGCTCCTGCTCCTGCTCCCGCGATCTTGCACTTGAGGCCCCGGTCGCGCCCCATTTGCGGTGGATTGACGGGGCCGGAAGTGCAAGATCGCGCGGGTGGTGGGGGTGGTGTGTGGCCGGGGGCGTCGTTCGGTCGGGTGGTGCGTCAGTGCTTTCCGTGTGGCGAGACAGGTGTTTCGGTGGGTGGGATTGGCGGAGGTCGCGGGGTGCGGCGATCTTGGAGTTGTGGCAGGTCGCGAAAGCCGTAAAACCGTCCATCCCGGGTGCCACAACTCCAAGATCGAGGCGGGAGTGGGACGGGCGGTCGCTGCGGGCGGGCGTGCGGCGGAGTGGGGGCGGGTATTCACGAGGACGGGGTAGGCTCGCCGGTCGGGCGCCCCCACCCCGGGCGCCGGCCGTCCACCCGCCTGGCGGGTACGGCAACCCACGCACCGGCTCGGATCCGCACAACGGGGACGACGGCGAGGAAAGCAGCACATGATCAGTGTTTTCGATCTTTTCAGCGTCGGTATCGGGCCGTCCAGCTCGCACACCGTCGGGCCGATGCGGGCCGCCCGTACGTTCGTGGCGGGCCTGAAGGCCGACGGGCAGCTCGCCGACGTGGCGCGCGTACGGGCGGAGCTGCTCGGCTCGCTCGGCGCGACCGGGCACGGGCACGGCAGCGGCCAGGCGGTGCTGCTGGGGCTGGAGGGCGAGGTCCCGGAGACCGTCGACACCGACTCGGTGGGGCCGCGCGTCGAGCGGATCCGCACGCAGCGGCGGCTCGACCTGTTCGGCAGCCAGGGGATCGACTTCGACCCGGACGCCGACCTGGTGCTGCACCGCCGGCGCTCGCTGCCGTACCACCCGAACGGGATGACGTTCGCGGCGTACGACGCGGCCGGGAACGAGGTGCGGACGCGCACGTACTACTCGGTGGGTGGCGGCTTCGTGGTGGACGAGGCGGCCGCCGGGGCGGACCGGATCAAGGCGGACAGCACCCGCGTGAAGTACCCCTTCCTCACCGGCGCGGAGCTGCTGACCGTCACCTCCGGGACCGGCCTGTCCATCAGCGAGGTGATGCTCGCCAACGAGCTGTCCTGGCGCAGCGAGGCGGACGTCCGGGCGGGGCTGCTGGAGATCTGGCGCGTGATGCGCGAGTGCGTGGAGAACGGCTGCACGCGTGACGGCGTACTCCCGGGTGGGTTGAAGGTCCGGCGGCGCGCGGCCGAGATGCGGCGCAGCCTGGAGGCGGAGACCGGCAGCCAGGACCCGCTGCGCGCGATGGACTGGGTGACGCTGTTCGCGCTGGCGGTCAACGAGGAGAACGCGGCCGGCGGACGGGTGGTCACCGCGCCGACGAACGGCGCCGCCGGGATCATTCCGGCCGTGCTGCACTACTACACCCGGTTCGTGCCCGGCGCGTCCGAGGAGGGCGTGGTCCGGTTCCTGCTGGCCGCCGGCGCGATCGGCGTGCTGTTCAAGGAGAACGCCTCGATCTCCGGCGCCGAGGTGGGCTGCCAGGGCGAGGTGGGGTCGGCGTGCTCGATGGCGGCGGCCGGGCTGGCCGAGGCGCTCGGCGGTACACCGGAGCAGGTGGAGAACGCCGCCGAGATCGGCATGGAGCACAACCTGGGGCTGACCTGCGACCCGGTGGGTGGCCTGGTGCAGATCCCGTGCATCGAGCGCAACGCGGTGGCCAGCATCAAGGCGATCACCGCGGCCCGGCTGGCCTTGCGCGGCGACGGGGTGCACCACGTGTCGCTGGACAAGGTCATCAAGACCATGCGGGAGACCGGCGCGGACATGAAGGTCAAGTACAAGGAGACCGCGCGGGGCGGGCTCGCCGTCAACGTGATCGAGTGCTGACCTCGTTGGGGTGACCCCGGCCCGCACCCGGCCCGGGAGCGCGACTGACAAAGCGACCATGATGCGGTGACGTCAGGCGTCGCGGCGCTCTGGTCCGCCCGCACCTCGCTGCGCATCCTGGTCCGGCGGGATCTCGCGGTGAAGTACCAGCAGTCGGTGCTGGGCTACTTCTGGTCGCTGATCGAGCCGCTCGGCATGGGCCTGATCTACTGGTTCGTCTTCGGCGTGCTCTACTCCGGCGCGACCCGGCGGCACCTGGGCGAGGCGGCCGGGTCGTACCCGCTGTTCCTGATCACCGGGATCTTCGCCTGGATGTGGGCGAGTTCGGCGCTGACCGAGGCCGCGAACGCGCTGACCGGGCAGTCCCGGCTGATCACCACGATGAACCTGCCCCGGCCGATCTTCCCGATCGGGCGGGTCACCGGTCGCTTCGCCGAGTACCTGGCCGGGCTGCCGATCCTGGTCGCCGTCGCGGCGATCTACGCGAGCCAGGGGAAGATCCGCCCCGGGTGGAGCCTGCTGGCCCTGCCGCTCGCGGTGGCGGTGCAGTTCGTGCTGCTGGTGGGCCTGGCTCTGCTGCTGTCGGCGGGCAACGTGCTGATGCGCGACATCGAGCGCACCATGCGGCTCGTCATCCGGCTGCTGTTCTACGCCACGCCGATCATCTATCCGCTCGACCTGGTCCGGGACTCGGGCATGCCGGGCTGGCTCAAGATCGGGTACGAGCTGAACCCGCTGGTCGGGATCTTCCAACTGCACCACGCGGTCTGGTACCCGGACGAGTTCCCGGACGCCCGGCTGCTCACGATCACGGTGTGCGGCAGCGTGGCGGTGCTGGCGCTCGGCTGGTGGGCGTTCCACCGCCTCGAACCGGCAGTGCTGAAGGAACTCTGAATGGCCCCGATCATCGAGGCGGACGGGCTCGGCATCCGGTTCGTCCGCAACCGGCGCCGTCAGCTGCGGCTGCGGGAGCTGATCGTGCACCGGGGGGCCCGCGACCCGGACGCCGGCCGGTTCTGGCCGTTGCGCGACCTGTCGTTCCGGATCGAGCCGGGCGAGACGGTGGGCGTGGTGGGGCGCAACGGCACCGGCAAGAGCACGCTGCTGCGGCTGATCGCCGGTGTGCTCATCCCGGACGAGGGCTCGATCCGGGTGCACGGCCGGGTGGCGCCGCTGCTCGAACTGTCCGCCGGGTTCTCCGGTGACCTGACCGGCCGGGAGAACCTGTACCTGGTGGGCGGGCTGCACGGACTGTCGTCGGCGTACCTGCGGGAGCACTTCGACGAGATCGTCTCGTTCGCCGGTGAGCAGGTGGAACGCGCCATCGACACGTCCGTGCGGCACTACTCGTCGGGGATGAAGGTGCGGCTGGGCTTCGCGGTGATCGCGCACCTGCCGCACCCGGTGCTGCTTGTGGACGAGGTGACAGCGGTCGGGGACGCGGAGTTCCGCGCGAAGTGCTATGCGACCATCGAGCGACTTCTCGCGGAAGGGCGCACGCTGGTGCTGGTGTCACACAACGACAAGGACCTCACCCGGTTCTGCCGTCGGGGGCTTTACCTCGACGCCGGACGGCTGATCGTCGACGGGACGATCGACGAGGCGCTGGCGGCCTACGCCGACGCGGCGAAGCGGTGACGCTCGCGATCGTGCTCGCCGCCGACCCGGCGGCGGGCCACCTCACCGAACGGCTGGCGGCGCAGTGGCGTCGGGCCGGGGCGGACGACGTGCGCATCGCCGCCGACCTGACCGAACTGGCCGACCTGGTGGCCGCCGCGACCGGCCCGGTGCTGGTGAGCGGCGCTGACCTGGTGGCGCACACGGCCGTACTCAAGCATCTCGCGACCAGCCCGGTCGGGCCGACGGTGGCGCTGGTGCTCACCGATCCGCCCGCTCCCGGGCAGGCCACTGTGCGCGAGGAACGCGGCCAGGTGGTCGAGGTCGACGCCGCCGACGCGAGCGGCGTGTTCGGCGGCGCGCTGCGGGTGGGCGCGGCCGACCTGCCCGCGCTCGCCGACGCCGCCCGCCGCGCCGCGGGCGCCGCGCCCGATCCGGCGTCCGCGCCGGACGCGCGCCTGACCGACCCGGCGTCCGCGTCGGCCGTCGGCGCCGCAGGCGGTGGGCCGCTGGGCGCGGTGGACCGGCTCGTGGCCGACCTCGCCGCGCGGGGCACGCTGATCTTCGCCCAGCGGGTACGTCTGCTCGTGGCGCACCGGGTCGGCGACGAGGCGCAGCGGGAGGCGGCCGAGGCGGCGGTGGCGGCGGTGGACGAGGACCGGGCCGAGTTGAAGCTGTCGGTGAAGGAGCGGGACGACTTCTTCACCACGTTCTTCGTCAGCACCTGGTCGGTGTACGTCACGAAGGCGGCGGCGCGCATCGGGATCGGCCCGACCGGGGTCACCATGGTCTCGGTGGCGTTCGCGGTGGCCGCGGCGGTGCTGTTCGGCACCGGTGGACGGCTCGCGCTGGTGGCCGGCGCGGTCCTGCTCTACCTGGGTTTCGTGCTCGACTGCGTGGACGGGCAGCTCGCCCGCTACACCCGGCACTTCAGCGCCTGGGGCGGCTGGCTGGACACGATGGCCGACCGCTTCAAGGAGTACGTGGTCTACGCCGGTCTCGGTTTCGGGGCCACGCACGCCGGGTTCCGGTACGGCTGGGCGCTGGCGCTGGCAGCGATGACGTTGCAGACCGTGCGGCACATGACCGACACCTGGTACGGGGCGCTGCACGACGAGGCGGCCCGGCGGCCGAAGGTGGTGACCGCCGACGCGGGCGGCATCGGCGGGAAGCTGAACGCCGCGTCGACGCGGGTGCAGGCGGACACCGGGTCGGTGTCGTACTGGCTGAAGCGCACAGTGGTGTTCCCGATCGGGGAGCGGTGGGCGCTGATCGCGATCGCCGCCGCGCTGTTCGGTCAGCTGGTGGCGCTGGTCGCGGTACTGGTCTGGGGTGTGCTGGCGTTCGCGTACACCGGGGGTTTGCGGACCTTGCGGGCACGCTGGATGCGGGTGCCGGTGATGGCCACTGTGGACGCGGCCCTGCACCGCGACGACGGCGTGCTGGCGCGGACGCTGCCGACCACGCGGCGGCCGCTGCTGCTGGCGGTGCTCGGCGCGCTCGGCTCGGCGGGGACGCTGGTGTGGGCGCTGCTCGCGGTGCACGGCGGCGGCGACCTGCCGGTCTTCGTGCCGGTGCTCGCGCTGGTGCTGCTGCTGGGCGCCGCGCAGGCTTCGCGGGCGCCGCACGAGGGGTCGCTGGACTGGTTGGTGCCGGCGGCGTTGCGGGCCGCCGAGTACCTGTTCGCCATCGCGGTCGGGGTGGCGGGCCGGGCGCCCGCGTGGCTGATCTTCGGGTACGTGCTGGTGCTGACGCTGCACCACTACGACCTGACCGCCCGGCTGGAGAAGCGGCAGTCGGCGCCGCCGCTGCACGCCGCCACGCTGGGCTGGCCGGGGCGTTCCCTGCTGCTGGCAATCGGGCTGATCGCCGGATATGCGAGTATCGCTCTGGCTACACTCGGTGCGTACCTTCTCGTGGTTTTTGTCGCGAGCGTGGTCCTCGCCTGGGTGGTCCTGCCGGCCCGCGCCCGTGGGGGTGTGCGCTCGCCGGGCTGACGGAGGGCGGGCCGGGGTGACCTTGATCAGCTTCGTCGTACCGGCCTTCAAGGTGCAGGGCTACCTGCGGGAATGTCTCGACTCGATCCTCGACCAGCCGTTCGGGGACATCGAGGTCATCGGGGTCGACGACGCCTCCCCGGACGACAGCGGCGAGATCCTGGCCGAGTACGCGCTGCGCGACCCCCGCGTCCGCCCGGTGCGGCTCGCGGAGAACGTCGGGCTCGGTCCGGCCCGCAACATCGGGCTGGACCGGGCCGTCGGCGAGTACGTGTGGTTCGTCGACGGGGACGACTGGCTGGTGCCCGGCTGCCTGCCGCACGTCGCGGACCGGCTCCGCGACACCGCGCCGGACGTGCTGATCGTGGACCACGTCCGGGCGCACTGGAACAACATCGGCACCCGCAGCGCGATGCGCGACGTGTTCCCGGTGCCGCCGGGCGCGACGACGTTCGCGCTGCGGGACCGGCCGGAGACGCTGAAGCTGCTGCACACCGCGTGGAACCGGGTGGTCCGGCGGGAGTTCCTGATCGAGCGCGGCCTGCGCTTCGAGCCGGGCTGGTACGAGGACGTCTCGTTCAGCTACCCGGCGCTGATGGCCGCCGGGCGGATCGGCGTACTCGACCGGATCTGCCTGAACTACCGGCAGCGCCGCACCGGCGCGATCACGAAGACCCGCGGGGACCGGCACTTCGAGGTCTTCGCCCAGTGGCACCGGGTGTTCGGGCTGATGGACCGCTGGAAGGCGACCGGGCTGCGGCCGGCGGTCTTCGAGCGGATGATCTGGCACTACCTCACGGTGCTCGGCAACGGCGACCGGATCGCGCCCGAGCTGCGGGCGCCGTTCTTCGCCCAGATGCACGCCGACTACGTGCGGTTCCTGCCGCCCGAGGGCTATCCGGTCCCGCCCGGCCCGGAAGGGCTCAAGCACCGGCTGGTGGCGGCCGGCCGATGGCGGACGTTCAGCGCGTTGCGCGAGGCGCACCAGGCGACGGAGACGACCCGGCGGACCGCGCGGCGGGCCCGGCGACGGATCACGCCGGTGGTGCGGCGTACCGCCCGGCGGGCCCGTGACCTGGCCCTGGGCGAGTACTACCGGGCCGAGCTGCACCGGCCGATCGACCCGACGCTGGCCGTCTATGCGGCCTACTGGTACCGGGGTTACGCGTGCAACCCGGCCGCGATCTACGAGGCGGCCCGCCGGCTCGCGCCGCAGGTGCGTGGCGTGTGGATCGTCCGCCGCGACCGGGTGGCCACGTTGCCGCCCGGCGTCGAGTACGTGGTGGCCGGCACCCGCGAGTACCACCGCGTCCTGGCCCGGGCCCGCTGGCTCGTCAACAACGTGAACTTCCCGGACTTCGTCCGCAAGCGGCCCGGTTCGGTGCACGTGCAGACCCACCACGGCACGCCGGTCAAGGTGATGGGCCTGGACCAGCAGCGCTACCCGGTGGGCGCGGTGGGGATGAACTTCGCCGGCCTGCTACGCCGGGTGGACCGCTGGGACTACAGCATCACGTCGAACAGCTTCTCGACGCAGATGTGGGAGCGGGCGTACCCGGCGGACTACACCACGCTGGAGGTCGGCTATCCGCGCAACGACCGGCTGGCGCTGGCCACCGCCGAGGACCGCGGCCAGGTCCGCGCCGCGCTGGGCATCGCACCCGACGAGTACGTGGTGCTGTACGCGCCGACGCACCGGGAGCACCTGCCCGGGTGGCGGCCGCCGTTCGACCCGGACCGGATGCTCGACGTCCTCGGGCCCCGGGGCCGGCTGCTGATGCGCAGCCACTACTTCCACGACCGGGAGCGGCACCCCGGGGGAGCGGCGGCGGACGGCGTGCTGGACGTGAGCGCGTACGACCGGGTGGAGGACCTCTACCTGGCGGCGGACGTGCTGATCACCGACTATTCCTCGGCGATGTTCGACTACGCGGTGCTGGACCGGCCGACAGTGGTCTACGCGCCGGACTGGGACGCCTACCGGGTGGCCCGTGGTGTCTACTTCGACCTGCTGGCCGAGCCGCCGGGCGCAGTCGCGCTGGACTTCCCCGGGCTGCTCGACGTGTTCCGCTCCGGCGCTGTCGACGACGAGGCGGCCGAGCGGGCCCGGACGGCGTTCCGGGCGCGGTTCTGCGCCCTGGACGACGGGCACGCCGCCGAGCGCGTGGTGCGTCGCGTGTTCCTCGGCGAAACGCCGTAAAAGCGGCTACTCGCTGGTCACTTAACCGTCGAGCCCGGCGATTGCCGCTTAATAGGACTGTCACGAGCCGAACATGGCACGTTTACCCGATGTGCGGATCAGATGATCCTGGTCACAGTCATTCCCGGGTTTGGGGAGAGAAAACTGGGGAGGTGGCGGTGGCTACCGTCGCGCTCAAGGATGTCACCAAGGTGTTCCCGGACGGAACGGTCGCGGTCGACACCATCAATCTGGACGTCAACGACGGCGAGTTCATGGTGCTGCTCGGCCCGTCGGGCTGCGGGAAATCGACAGTGCTGCGCATGGTCGCCGGGCTGGAGGACCCGTCCTCCGGCGCGATCATGCTGGGTGGTGAGCTGGCGAACGACCTGCCGCCACGCGACCGGAAGATCGCCATGGTCTTCCAGGACTTCGCGCTCTATCCGCACATGACAGTCGGCGACAACATCGGCTTCCCGCTGCGGCTCTCCGGCGTCGAACCGGCGCCGCGCGGCGAGCGGATCCAGGACGTGGCGAGCGCGCTGGGCATCGGCGACGTGCTCGCGCGCAAGCCCAGCCAGCTCTCCGGCGGCCAGCGGCAGCGGGTCGCCATGGGGCGGGCGATAGTGCGCCGGCCCGGCCTGTTCCTGATGGACGAGCCGCTGTCCAACCTGGACAGCGGACTGCGCGCCGAACTGCGCGCCGAGATCTCCGGCCTCACCCGCGAACTCGGCGTCACCACCATCTACGTCACCCACGACCAGGCCGAGGCGCTGACCATGGCCGACCGCGTGGCGATCATGCGCAAGGGCGTGCTCCAGGACGTGGGCACCCCCACCCAGGTGTACGGCCGCCCGGCCACGCTCTACGTCGCCGCGTTCCTCGGCAGCCCCCGGATGAACCTGCTGGAGGCGTCGGTCTACGTCCACCTCGACCGGTACGTCGCGCTGAACCTCGGTGAGCAGTCGCTTTATCTGCCCTGGGACGACATCCGCAGCCGGGCGGTGGCGCACTACCACGGTGAGCGGATTGTGGTCGGCATGCGTGCCGAGGCGCTCACCCCGGTCGCCCCGGACACCGCCGGTGACGTGCTGCACGGGCGCATCCGCTACCTGGAGCACCACGGCCACGAGTCGCTCGCGTTCCTCGACATCGGCGCCACCGCGATCGTCGTGGACGAGATGGGCACCGCTGTCGAGCAGGCCGCACCGGGCCAGCGCGGCCTGCGCCGGTTCAACCAGGTGATGCAACGGCTCACCGGGCGTGCGACGGAGTCTTCCGCGCCGGCCCCGGAAGCCAGCGGGGGTGGCGGCAACCGGACGAGCGTGCTGCCCGACCCGGGCCGCCACCACCGTCGTCCGGCGGAACTGGCGGTACGGCTGGCGCCGTACCCGCAGGTGTCGCCCGGGCACCCGCTCGCGGTGCAGGTGCGGATGGACGCGCTGCACTTCTTCGACGAGCGAGGCGACCGCATCGACGTCGGCTGGCGGTGAAAGGAAGGGCACCCTATTAACGCCTCCGGTAGAGGAAGGGCCCCTTATTAACAACCGCCGCCCGGAGGGACGGGCCGGTGACGGCGGTACGGGCCCCAGCCGACGAAGCGGGCGAACATGTCGGCCGGGGCAGGCGCGTCGTTCGGGTTGAGCCGGTAGAGGTCGCGCGTCGCCTCGTACAGCAGCCCGCACAGGTAGATGGACAGCCCGATCCGGTTGTCCTCGTACTCGCTGCGCAGCAGCAGACGGGCCGTCGGGCACGGCCACGGCTGCCCGCACGCCCGGCAGCACCACATCGGACGCAGCGGCGTGTGCGGGGTGGCGTGCAACGGGTACGGCCGGGGGCGATCCGGCGTCGGCCCGTCCGGCGGCTGGCCGAGCTGGTGGCTGATCACCGGGCCTCCTCGTGGCCGCCGCTCCGGCGCTGCTCCGGGTGACCGTCGTCGGCCGCCCGCTGCTCGGAGGCCGGCCACCTGCCGGCACCGTTCCCGCGCTGCTCCGGGACGGACCAGCGACCGCCGTTGGCGCGCCACTGCTGGGCCGGGGTGAGGTTGCCGACCCGACCGGGACTCATCGTCGGGAGTGGACGGGTGGGTTGCCGCATCCAGTCCGGCAGGTTGTCGCCCCGTACCCGCTGGGGCAGTGTCGGTGCCGACGCACCCCGGCAGCGGAACCAGCGCAGTCGCACGGCGCAACTCCTCTCGGTAGCGGGAATCGGACGAATTCGATTCCACTGCGTGACAGTCTCGTCACCGCGCCGCTAGGGTCGGAAGGCGTTCCACCCCCACCTTCCCGGCCGTCCGACCGGCCGATTTCCGTGTGCAGCCGTGTGCAGAGGTGTGCAGATGATCCGTGTGCCGTTGTGGGAACTGTTCGCCGGTGAGCTACGTCGGTTACGTACCGATGCGGGGCTTACCCAGGAGGCGCTCGGCGAGCGGGTGAGCTATTCGGCGTCGCTGGTGGCGGCCGTCGAGCAGTGCCGCCGCGCGCCGCGCGCCGAGTTCACCGAGCGCTGCGACGAGGTGCTGAACGGCGGCGGCCTGCTGGTGCGGATCCGGGACGCGCTGATGCAGGAGGCGCTGATGCCGTGGTTCCGCGAGTGGGTGAGCATCGAGCAGGAGGCTGCCTCACTGCGTAGCTTTCAACCGCTGGTGGTCCCTGGTCTGTTGCAGACCGAGGAGTACGCCCGTGCGCTCTACGAAGGGGCCGCGCAGTTCGTCGGCGAGGCTGTCGAACAGCAGGTGGCCGCCCGGCTGGCCCGGCAGGCGGTGCTGGACGGCCCGACGCCGCCGCAGTTCGTGGTGGTGCTCGACCACTCGGTGCTGGCTCGACCGGTCGGCGGGCCGAAGGTGATGCGGGAACAGTTGGAGCACCTGATCGAGATGGCACGGCGACCCCGGGTCCACCTGCACCTGGTGCCGGAGACGGCTGGGGCCTATCCGGGGGTCAACGGCGCTTTCGTGCTCGCCACTCCATCCGACGGTGACGACGTGGGCTACCTGAACAACCAGTTGCACGGCACAATCGTGGAGCGCACGGTGGACGTGAACTCACTTCGGCAGACGTGGGAGTCCATACGCGCGGAGGCGATGCCGCACGGGGCGACCCTGGCGGCGATTTCGGAGGCGGCGAAGCGATGGAGTTGACCGGCGCGATCTGGCGCAAGAGCACCCGCAGCAGCGGTAATGGCGGCGACTGCGTCGAGGTGGCGGACAACCTGCCCGGCGTGGTGGGGGTGCGGGACAGCAAGGACCGGCAGGGGCCGGCGCTGACGTTCACGCCGTCGAGCTGGGCGGCGTTCGTCGCGTACGCCAAGCGGGGTTAGGCAGCGACCGTCGTCGTCACCCGGCGGCGGCGGTCCGCTTTTCCGGCGCGAACGGCCACTCCTCGAACGACAGGCACCGGCCGTCCTCGGCGAACCGCATGATCCAGAGGTCGCGCCACTCCTGGTGGACGGGGTCGCCGTACCGGACATGCACCCGTGCCACAGCGGTGTCGCCGTCGACCGCGACGACCTCCGAGGTCATCTGGAAGACCTCGTCGGCTCCGTCGCGCTCGCTGTCCCACATGCGGACGATGGCCGGCAGGCCGACCACCGGATCCCGGTACGGCCCCTGCTGGTAGCTCGCGTCGGGCGTGAACATCGTGCCGAGCGCCGCCGTGCCCGGTGTGCGCCACGCCTGCTCGTACGCCGCGATCCAGGCGGCCACCCGATTCCTGTCCATGGTTGTCAGCCTGCCATCCAAGGCCGCCCGGGTCTCCCACATCGGCCGCCCGGGGTCGTCGTTGTGCACCACGACGTCGGCGTGCTCGGCCGGGCGGGCCGTGGCGAAGTAGAGCCGCTGGGCGGGAAGGTAACGCTCGTGCCAGCGCCGCTCGACGTCGGCTCTCGTTGACACGCGGCTCTCGCGGATCACGGCACGGTCCACCGTCTTGTCGAGCGCGGTGGACACGAAGACGCGCAGCTCCCACCGGTCGACCAGTTCCGGGCGCAGGAGGAAGACGCCGTCGAACACCAGCACGGCGTCGGCGGGGGCGGTCGTGGGCGGCGGGGACAGCACCGTATCCGTCGCGTGGTCGTAGACCGTGTGCCGGAAGCGTCGATCTCCGCCCGGGCCGAGCGGATCGAGCAGCACCCGGTTCAGCGACCCGTGATCGTGGGTGTCGACATAGCAGCCCTCGGCCGAGAACTCGCCGCGCCGGTAGCGCTGGGCACGGGGGAAGAGGAAATCGTCGACTGTCGCGCGGATGACGTACCGGCCCCTGGTGCGCAGGACGGCGGCCAGCTCGTCGGCGAGCGTCGTCTTGCCGGCGGCGGGCGGCCCGTCGACGGCGACCCGGATCGGGTGCGACACGGCGACGGACCCGACCGCGTCGGCCAGGAGGCCGATCAGCTGATCGCGGCGGGGATAAATGGATTGCCCCTGCGCCGGGCCGGGAGTTTCACTGCCGCCCATGCCGTCCCCCTCACCGGTCTTCGTCGCGGGTACAGGTCGTTCGGGCACGTCGCGGATCGCCGACGTCATCGGCCAGCACCCGCTGATCCACCGGATCCCGATGGAGACCAAGTTCATCGTCGAACCCGGTGGCCTGCGGGACCTGGCCGACGCGCTCACCGAACGGTACGACCCCATCGTCGGTGAGGACGCCCTGCACCGGCTGAGCGACTTCCTCGCCGTACGGGTGCCCGGACGGCGTGACGACCGGGGCAAGACCGTGCCCGAGCTGGTCGGCGAACGGCGCTACCGGGACGCCGTACACCAGCTCTGGCCGCAGGTGATCGCGCACGCCTTCGAGGAGCCCGCGCCCGCGGAGGGCTTCGGCGACGGCGACCGGCCCGCCGGGCCGTTCGGGCCGACCGGCCGCCGACGGGTCGTGCCGAGGTACTTCCGCGACCGGGCCGAGCTGATCGTCGTCCTGCGCGGCCTGGTCGACACGCTGTTCGGCGGGGCGGCGGCCGACGCGGGCAAGCCGACCTGGTGCGAGAAGACGCCGTTCAACCTTTTCGCCATGGATTTCCTCTGGGGGCTGGTCCCCGAGGCGACGATCGTGCACATCAAGCGTCACCCGGTCTCGGTGCTCGCCTCCCACCTGGCCCAGCCGTGGGCGCCGTCCACAGTCGACGGTGCGCTGGCCTACCTCGTGCCGATCTACGACCGGTGGCTGACCTGGAAGAACGCCGCCGACCTGACGAACCGGCGGTACGTCGAGGTGAAGGCGGAAGACCTCGCGGCCGACTGGCCCGGGCAGCGGCGCGCCCTGTTCGAACGGCTCGGCGTCGAGGACGCGGTCACCGCGTCGACCTTCCAGGCGGACAAGCTGGCGCACCGCGACGACCAGTTCGACGCCGGCACCCGCGCGTTCGTCGAGCGGGAACTGGGCGAGATCGTCCCCGCGATGGGATACGAGTGACGGCCGGGATGTCGAGGGCCGGCCCTGGCGTCCGGAGCTGACCGGCCCGATCAGGTGATGCGGCTCCGGATCACGCCTTGCGGCGCAGTTCGCGGAGCACGCCGTGCCGGCGGAGCGCCCACGCCAGGCGCCGTGCGCTCGGGTGCCGGACGAACAGCACCGCCGCCCGGTGGACCAGCCCGAACCGGTTGTCGCTCACCTGGTCGTCGACCGCCCGCCAGATCAGCTCGCGGACGTCGGCGCTGTCCAGCATCGCCCGCACCTCGTGGCGTACCCGGGGGTCCTCGGCCGCGGACGTGACGGCGGTGACCAGGCCGGGCCGGTCGGCGAGCGGCTCCACCGCCGCGGCGACGAGCGGCCGGCGTACGGTGTCCCGCTCCAGCAGCAGCAACACCGCCTCCCGGACCTCGGTGCTGTCGAGCCCGGACCGCAGCAGGCCCAGCGCGCTCCGCTCCACCTCGCGGTCGCGGTCCGGAAGGGACAGTGCGGCCAGCAGCACTGTCACCTCGTCGAGGTCGACGAGGTGACGCAGCCCGTCGCGGAACTCCGGGAGCGCCCACGCCACCGTCAGCCCGCGCGCGAGATCGCGGTTCATGGTCCATTCGCTACCCGGAGTCGACAGCCGCCGAAACGCAGTAAGTCGTTGCCATGTCGTTTAACTGGTGTTCTACTTAACCATAACAATCTGACGGAGGGTCACCAGGGTGATCAACTTTCATGTCGACCGGTCCAGCAGCGTCCCCGCGTACGCCCAGCTGGTGCGGCAGGTCCGTGAGGCGCTGCGGATCGGGACGCTGCGGCCCGGAGACCAGCTCCCCACCGTGCGCAGCGTGGTGACCTCGTGCACCGTCAACCCGACCACAGTGCTCAAGGCCTACCGGGAGCTGGAGCTGTCCGGCCTGGTGGAGGCGAGACAGGGGGCGGGCACGTTCGTCAGCGGAACGCTCGGGCATGCCGATCCCCACGTCATGGGCCGCCTGCGCGGCAGCCTGGCCCGGTGGCTCGGCCAGGCCCGCGAGGCCGGTCTGGAGGACGAGGACGTCCAGGCGCTGCTCGCCTCGGTGATCGCGGAGAACGCGACACCCGCGAAGAGAGAGAACGCGGAGGGCGCGGCGTGAGCGGCGAGCCGGTCGCCGTCGAGGCGCGTAACCTGAGCCGGCGCTACGGCGCCGTGTGGGCGCTCCGGGAGTGCTCGTTCGCGCTGCCCGCCAACCGGGTCGTCGCACTGGTCGGCGCAAACGGCGCGGGCAAGTCCACGCTGCTGAGCATCATCGCCGGCACCCTGGCGGCCACCGGCGGCACGGTGTCGGTGCACGGCCGGTCCGTGGCGCGGGGCGGATCCGTGGACGGCGGCAGCCGGGTGGCGATCCTGGCCCAGGACAAGCCGCTCTACCGCGACTTCACCGTGTCGGACATGCTCCGCTTCGGCCGCTCGACGAACCGGGTGTGGGACCAGCGGCGGGCGCTGTCGTGGCTCGACCGCTTCGCCGTCCCGCTGGACCGGCGCTGCGGCAAGCTGTCCGGCGGGCAGCGGGCGCAGGTCGCGCTGGCGGTCGCGCTCGGCTCCCGCCCCGCGGTGCTGCTCCTGGACGAACCCCTCGCGAACCTGGATCCGCTGGCCCGCGTCGAGGTGACAGGCGAGCTGCTGGCGGAGGTCGCCGACGACGACATGACAGTCGTGCTGTCGACCCACATCGTCGCCGAGCTGAGCGGCGTCGGTGACCACCTGCTGCTGCTCGACGCCGGTCGGCCCGTCCTCACCGGCGACGTCGAGGAGCTGCTCGACAGTCACGTCCGGCTGACCGGGCCCCGCGCCGACCAGCCACCCGGGCCGGGCGTGGTCGTCCAGGCGCAGCACACCGGCCGCCAGTCCACCTTCGTCCTCCGGCGGCCGGCGGCACCGGCGGCGCACGCGGTAGTGGCGCCCGGCTGGACCGCCCGGCCCATCACCCTTGACGAGCTGATCCTGACCCACCTCAGAGCGTCGGCCGCCGCGCCGCACGAGCGGAAGGCAGTCGCATGAGCCCGGTCGGCCAGCTGTCCGCACCCACGAACCGACGAAACGACCCCGGGTACGCCGGAGGCGTACGCGGTCTGCTCTGGCTGACCTGGCGTCAGCACCGCTGGACGGTGATCGGCACGCTGCTCCTGGCCGCCGTCCTGGTGGGCTGGATGACCTACCTGTCCGTGGAGCTGACGAGCCTGTGGCACCAGTGTCACGAGACGTTCTGCGCGGAGGAGTCGCCACAGGGCCGGCGGCTCGGCGGCTCCTCCAGCCTGGTTCTCACCCTGGCCGTCCTGTCGCAGGTGGTGCAGTGGATGCCGCTGCTGATCGGCGTGTTCGTCGGCGTCCCGGTGCTGACCAGGGAACACGAGCAGCGCACCCTGCTGCTGGCCTGGAGCCAGGACGTCTCCCCGCAGCGGTGGCTCTGGACCCGGCTGGCCCTGCTCGGCCTGTTCGTGGCGGCGGTGACCTCGGCCGTCGCCGGTGTCAGCGACCACCTGGAGCGGCTCCAGGCCCGGGTCGCCCCGGTGAGCCTGTTCGAGTACGGGCCGTTCCTCAACACCGCGATGCTTCCGGCCGTGATCAGCCTCTGCTGGTTCGCGGTCGGCGTCGCGCTCGGCGCCGCGATCAAACGCACGCTCCCGGCCGTGTTCGGCGTGATCGTGGGCTTCGTCGGCCTGAACTATCTCGTCCGGTGGCGCTACCCCACGCTGATGGAGCCGTTGACCGCGCACCGCGTCATCGGCGGGCCGGGTGTGGGTGTGCTGCGCGACAACGCCCTGGTCGTCGACGGCGGCATGATCGACTACGGGATCGACGGGCCGTCCAGCGCGTTCGACCCCTCCGGGCGTGAGCTCAGCGGGGTCGAGCTGCAACGGCTCTGCCCGCCCGACAACGGCAGTGGCCGGACGGTCGCCTGTTTCGTCGAGCACAACCTGCAGCAGCACCTCCAGTACCAGCCGGGCAGCCGGATCCCCGAGTTCCACCTGATCGTCGCCGGCGGCTATCTGGGCCTGACCGCGCTGGCGCTCCTCGTCGTCTGGTGGATCGTCCGCCGCACCGACCTCAGCGCGGGCTGACCAGGGATCGGCCTTGCCGGTGTTGTTACCGGCGAGTAGCGTTCGGGCATGAGCATCGACTCTCGCCAGGTGGCGGCCGGTCTCCTCGGCGCCGTGCCGTTCGCCCGCACGCTCGGGATCGAGTTCGTCGAGGTGGCGCCCGAGGCCGAGGGCGGGGTCCGGGCCGTGGTCCGGCTCCCCGACGACCCGGCGCACCACAACCACGTTGGCGGCCCGCATGCCGGGGCCATGTTCACGCTGGGGGAGAGCGCCTCGGGCGCGGTCGTCCTGGCCGCGTTCGGGCAGGTGCTCGACCGGGCCGTACCCCTGGCCGTGACCGCGACCATCCGCTACCTCAAGGTGGCGGTGGGGCCGGTGCTGGCGACGGCGCGGCTCGGCGGCGTACCCGCCGAAGTGCTGGCCGAACTGGACGCCGGGCGGCGGCCCGAGTTCCCGGTCGAGGTCGAGGTGCGCACCGAGGACGGCACGCTCACCTCCTCGCTCACCGTGATCTGGACGCTACGCCCGAACCGCTGACCCGCGAAGTGTGTTTGCCCGGCGCGGCGCCTGGATAGATTCAAACGATGCTGGGCCTCCCCGCGCACGTGAGCGCGTGTCTCTTCGATCTGGACGGTGTGCTGACGCAGACCGCCAAGGTGCACAACGCCGCCTGGGCGGAGACGTTCGACGCCTACCTGCGGCGACGGTCCGTCGAAACCGGCGAGCCGTTCCAACCGTTCGACCCCGGACCGGACTACAACCGTTACGTGGACGGCAGACCGCGCGCCGACGGGGTGCGCACATTCCTGACCTCGCGCGGCATCACCCTGCCCGAGGGCTCGCCCGACGACCCGCCCGAGGCGGACACCGTCAACGGCCTCGGCAACCGCAAGAACGTCGTCCTGCTCCAGCAGATCGAGCAGCACGGCGTCGAGGCGTACGAGGGTTCGGTTCGCTACCTGGAGGCCGCCACCGCGGCCGGGCTGCGGCGGGCGGTCGTCTCGGCCAGTGCCAACTGCGCCGCCGTGGTGCACGCCGCCGGGCTGGACCGCTGGCTGGAGGCGCGGGTCGACGGAGTGATCGCCCGCGCGAACGGGCTACGCGGCAAACCGGACCCGGACACCTTCCTGGAAGGCGCACGGCTGCTCGGCGTCGAACCGGCGCAGGCCGCCGTCTTCGAGGACGCCCTCGCCGGCGTGGCCGCCGGACGCGCAGGCGGATTCGGGTACGTGATCGGCGTCGACCGCGTCGGCCAGGCCGACGAACTGCTGGCGCACGGCGCCGACGTGGTGGTCACCGACCTTGCCGACCTGCTCGCGGCGGAGCCGGCCGCGTGATCCGGGAACGGGCATACCCGGTCGAGCCCTGGCACGTCCGGGAGGTGCGGCTCGACATGGACGTGCTGGCCCAGTCCGAGTCGGTGTTCGCGCTCTCCAACGGGCACATCGGGCTGCGCGGCAACCTCGACGAAGGCGAGCCGCACGGCCTGCCCGGCACCTACCTGAACTCCTTCTACGAGCTGCGCCCGCTGCCGTACGCGGAAGCCGGCTTCGGCTTCCCCGAGTCCGGGCAGACCATCGTCAACGTCACGAACGGCAAACTGATCCGGCTGCTCGTGGACGACGAACCCCTCGACGTCCGCTACGGCGAGGTGCTCGCCCACGAGCGGGTCCTCGACATGCGCACCGGGACGCTCCAACGCGACCTGCACTGGCGCTCCCCGGCCGGGCGCGAGGTCAAGGTCCGCACCACCCGGCTGGTGTCGTTCACCCAGCGCTCGGTCGCCGCCATCCACTACGAGGTGGAGCCGGTCGACGGGCCGCTGCGGCTGATCCTCCAGTCCGAGCTGGTCGCCAACGAGACGCTGCCGCCGCAGAGCCGCGACCCCCGGGTGGCAGCCGTGCTGGAGTCACCGTTGCAGGCCGAGGAGGAGCTGACCACCGACGACGGCGGCCTGCTCATCCACCGGACCAAGGTCAGCGGCCTGCGGGTCGCCGCCGCCATGGGCCACGACGTGCACGGCCCCGAACGCACCACGATCGAGAGCGAGGGGTACGAGGACTGGGTCCGCACCACCATCGGCTGCGTGCTCAAGCCCGGCGAGAAGCTGCACGTGATCAAGTACCTCACGTACGGCTGGTCCAGCCGCCGGTCGCTGCCGGCGCTGCGCGACCAGGTCGGCGCGGCGCTCGCCGCCGCCCGGCTCGACGGCTGGGACGGGCTGCGCCGGGCCCAGCGGGAATACCTGGACGCGTTCTGGGACGCCGCCGACGTGCGGGTGGAGGGCGACCCGGAGGTGCAGCAGGCCGTCCGGTTCGGCCTCTTCCACGTGCTCCAGGCCGGCGCCCGCGCGGAACGGCGGCCGATCTCGGCCAAGGGCCTCACCGGCCCCGGGTACGACGGCCACGCGTTCTGGGACACCGAGATGTTCGTGCTGCCGGTGCTCACGTACACCCAGCCCGGCGCGGTGCGCGACGCGTTGCAGTGGCGGCACGCCACGCTCGCCCAGGCCCAGGAACGGGCGCGCACGCTGAACCTCGACGGCGCCGCCTTCCCGTGGCGCACCATCGAAGGCCCGGAGTCGTCGGCGTACTGGCCGGCCGGGACCGCCGCGTTCCACATCGCCGCCGACGTCGCCGACGCGCTGCGCCGCTACGTGCTGGTGACCGGCGACGAGACGCTGGAACGCGAGATCGGGCTGGAACTGCTTGTCGAGACCGCCCGGCTGTGGCGCTCGCTCGGCCACCACGACCGGGCCGGGCAGTTCCACATCGACGGCGTGACCGGCCCCGACGAGTACACGGCGGTGAAGAACGACAACGTCTACACCAACCTGATGGCGCAGCGGAACCTGCTCACCGCCGCCGACTGCGCGATGCGCTACCGCGACCAGGCCCTCGACCTCGGCGTCACCGAGGAAGAAGCCGCCGCGTGGCGGGACGCCGCGAACGACATGCACGTCCCGTACGACGTCGAGACCGAGGTGCACGAGCAGGTCGAGGGGTTCACCCGGTTCCAGGAGTGGGACTTCCAGCACACGCCGCCGGAGAAGTACCCGCTGCTGCTGCACTACCCGTACTTCGACCTCTACCGCAAGCAGGTCGTCAAGCAGGCCGACCTGGTGCTCGCCATGCACTGGCGGGGCGACGCCTTCAGCGCCGCCGAGAAGCTGCGCAACTTCGTCTACTACGAACGGCGCACCGTACGCGACTCGTCGTTGAGCGCCTGCACCCAGGCGGTGCTCGCCGCCGAGGTCGGCTTCCTCGAACTGGCCCACCGCTACCTGCGCGAGGCCGCGCTGATGGACCTGCACGACCTGAACGAGAACACCCGCGACGGCGTGCACATGGCATCGCTGGCCGGCGCCTGGATCGCGCTCGTCGCCGGATTCGGCGGGCTGCGGGACCACGACGGGACGCTATCCTTCGCGCCCCGGCTCTCCAGCCGCCTCAGCCGACTGGAGTTCTCGCTCCAGTGGCGCGGGATGCGACTACGCGTCGACGTGCGGCCGCACCAGACGACGTACTCGCTGCGCAACGGCGGCCCGGACACGGTGGTGGAGCTGCGGCACCACGGCGAGCTGCTGCGGGTCACCTCGGCGCAGCCGGTCACCGTGCCGATCCCGCCGGCGCAACCGAACGAGCCGCAGCCGGAGCAGCCGCAGGGCCGCGCGCCGCTGATGCACCTGCCGGAACGCATGTAGCGGTCCCGCCACGGCGGGCGGGACCGCTACGTACGCGTACCTCAGAACTGGCGGCCGTTCGACGGACGCCCGCCGGCGTCGCGCGGCGCCGTGGCCCGCGGGTCGTCGGACGTCCGCGCCGTCGCGGCGCGGTCGGCCCACTCCGGCGAGCGCTCAAGCTCCTGCTTGCGGCGCTCCTGGTCGGTGAGTTCCTGTTCCCGGGACCTGTCCTGTTTCGCCATGACGATCCTCGCGATCCGTCGGGGTCCGTGGTCACCCCGCGCGTTCCCGCCCCGCGGCGGATCAACCGTCCAGGTGGCGGGCGAAGCTGCGCCGCAGGTGGTCCTTGGGGCGGGAGCCGACGATCGAACCGACCACCTCGCCGTCCCGGAACACCAGCATCGTCGGGGCGGACATGATCCGGTGGGCGCGGGCGGTCGCCGGGTTCTCGTCGGTGTTGAGGGTGACGAAGCGCAACGCATCGCCGAACTCGTCGGCCAACTCGGCCAGGTGCTTCGACACCACCCGGCACGGCGGGCACCACTCGGCCCAGAAGTCGACCACCACCGGCCGGTCGGCGGCCAGCACGGTGGCCGCGAAAGTGTCGTCGGTGACCGGGGTCAGCCGGCCGGTCCCCGTGTCCTGAGGCATGTTTCCTCCCGTTGGGCGATCGCGTGGGCGAGCTGGTCGTGCAGGCGGCGGCGGACGTCGCCGAGCCGGTCGAGGTAGTCGTCCACCTCGGCGAGCTTGCGCCGCAGCACCGCCACCGAATCGGGGCAGACGTCCCCGGAGTCGTTACCGGCACGCAGGCAGGCGACGAACGGACGGATGTCGTCCAAGCCGAAACCGATGGCCAGCAGGGACCGGATCTCGCGGACGACGCGCAGTTCCGCCTCGTCGTAGACCCGGTACCCGTTGGCGGACCGGCCCGGCCGGACCAGGCCGTGGGTCTCGTAGTAGCGCAGGGTGCGGGTGCTCGTACCGGCCCGCCGCGCCAGCTCCCCGATCCGCATCCGCCGCCCCCGTCCCTGCCTGTGGGTCGACGCTAAACCTTGCCGCCGACGTCAACGCAACCCCGCACGCGTCGGCCTCCCCGCGCGGGCGTCCCCGCGCTGCGTCCCCGCGCTGCGTTCCCCGCTGGCTGTCCCCGTCGATCATGAAATTGACGGCGTTGTGGATCTCCAAATCTGCCGCCAACTTCATGATCAACCCTGTCGGGGCGGGGTTCCGCGGGGTTGGGGTGGCGTCCCTCGCGGATCTTGGTACGAGATGGCCCCTCCAGGGGCCGTTTCGTACCAAGATCTCCCCCGTGGTTTTGCCCGGATGGCGTGATCATGAAGTTGGCGGGGTGGGGGAGCGCTTTCTGGGCCGTCAACTTCATGATCGTGCGGCTGGGGGGTATCGGGTGGGCGGGGGTGAGGGATATGCGTGAGGTTTCGGTGCCTGTGGTGGACGCAGGGCTCGTCGGGGATGTCAGCGTGCCCGGCAACGCCGGTGGGGTGGTGTTGTTCGCGCACGGGAGCGGCAGCTCGCGGCACAGCCCGCGCAACATGGCCGTCGGGCGCGCGCTCAACGACCGTGGGCTGGCCACCGTGCTGGTCGACCTGCTGACCGCCGACGAGGAGGCGCGGGACGAGGTCACCGCCGAGCTGCGCTTCGACATCGGGATGCTGGCCGAGCGCCTGGCCGGGATCGTCGACTGGATGGGCGCCGACCCGGAGCTGGGGCAACTCCCGATCGGGCTGTTCGGCGCCAGCACCGGCGCCGCCGCCGCGCTGGTCGCCGCGGCGGCCCGGCCGGACCGGGTGGGCGCGGTGGTCTCCCGGGGCGGCCGGCCCGACCTGGCCGGCAGCTCACTGACCGGGGTACGCGCACCGACGCTGCTGCTCGTCGGCGGCCTGGACGAGCAGGTGATCGTGCTCAACGAGCAGGCCCGGGACGCGCTCGGCGAGGTGGCGGAGCTGCGGATCGTGCCCGGCGCCACGCACCTGTTCGAGGAGCCCGGCACGCTGGAACAGGTGGCCGAACAGGCCGGCACCTGGTTCACCACCCACCTGCGCCAGCCGCACCCCGCCTGAGCGCTGGGTGCCGCCCGCACCACCGGCGGCCGGGCGATCCTCGTCCAGCGGCTTCGACGGCCCGGCTCAGCTCGCGGCCTCGACGGCGCGGCTGTCATGCCGCGGCTTTCGACGGCCCGGCTGTCAGCCGGTGGCTTCGACGGTGCGGCCGGGTCCGGCAGCCGGGCCGGGACCGATTGCGCGCTTCGCCGCGGCGGCGCGGTGTCGCTGCACGGTGTCCAGCACCCGCCAGAGCACCGCCGCGATCGGCACCGACACGAACGCGCCGGCCACCCCGGCGACCAGCGTGCCGGCGGTGACCACCACCAGGATGACGGCCGGGTGCAGCTGCACCTGCCGCCGCATCACCAGAGGTTCCAGCAGGTTGCCCTCGATCTGCTGGACGGCGATCACGGCGGCGAGCGTGAGCAGGGCGGTAGTGGGGCCGTTCGCGGCCAGCGCGACCAGCACCGCCACCGCGCCGGCCACCGTGGCGCCGATGATCGGCACGAAGCCGCCGAGGAACGTGATCAGGGCGAGCGGCAGGGCCAGCGGGACACGCAACACGACCAGCGCCAGCCCGATGCCGATGGCGTCGATCGCCGCGATGATCATCGTGCCCCGGCTGTACGCGCCGAGCGTGCGCCAGCCGGCTCGGCCCGCCTCGGCGGTCAGCTCCCGGCGCGGGCCGGTCAGCCGGCGCAACACCCAGTGCCACATCGAGCGGCCGTCCTTGAGCAGGAAGAACAGCAGCACCAGCGCGAGCAGGATCGCGCCGGCCACCTCGGCGACCTTGCGCGCACCGGCCACCGGGTCGGGAGCGCCGCTGCTCAGGCCCTGCCGGATCTGCTCCACCAGCCGGTCGAGCTGCTGGTCGGTTACCGGCAGGCTGGAGGTGACGAAGTCCCGGGTGCGTTGCAGCCCCTCGTCTAGCTGCTGGCTCAGCTCGCTGAACTGGCTCGCGGTGAGATTCCAGACCAGGACACCGGCACCGCCCAGGATGCCGAGCAACAGCAGGATGCTGAGCAGGGCGGCGAGCCCGGCCGGCACCCGCAGCCGGCGCAGGCGTACCAGCACCGGGTCGAGCAGCGCGGCGAGGAACAGCGTGCCGGCCAGCGCGACCGCCAGCGGCGCGAGCAGCACCGCGATCTGCCCGAGCAGCCACAGCCCAGCGGTCACCACCAGGAGGCAGGCGCTCCAGGTGACAGCGGTCCGCACCGGCCAGGGCAGTCCCGCCCAGGTCTGCCGCGGGCCGGTCGTCGGTGCCGGCCGCGTCGGCTCGGATCCATCAGCGTCCACGTCGCCTCCTCGATCGTGGCCGTTGGTACCCGACGGACGTCGATCCGACACCAGGGCGGTAATGGCCCACCCGGTGTTTGTGCCCCCAGCCCCAGGGAAGGCTTCCAACGTATCGAAGGGAGATCCGACATGAGTGACTTCATGGACAAGGCGAAGGACTTCGCCGACAAGCATGACAAGCAGGTCGACCAGGGCATCGAGAAGGCTGGCGACGCGGCCGACAAGCGCACCGGCGGCAAGTACGACAACCAGATCGACAAGGGCGTCGACGCGGCGCAGCAGCGGACCGGCGAGGGTGACACCGGGCGCTGACCCCGTACACCCGCTCCGGCGCCGGACACGACGGCGGCCACGCCCCCTGGGGAGCGTGGCCGCCGTGGCGTCGGGGTCAGGAGCTGTAGCCGCGTCCGGCGATCCAGTTGGCCAGCTCGGTCACGTCCATCCAGTACGTCGGCGTGTCCGGCCGGGCCGGGTCGGCGATGAGGACGGTGTCGACGTCGCCCTCGTACCGCACCACGGTCAGGTAGTGGCCGGGGTAGCTGTGCTCCACGCCGTCGACGTCCCGGGCGCCGCCCAGGATGTTCGCCACCACCGGCCGGTCGTCGTCCACTGCGGCCCGGATGTCCGCGCGCAGGCGTGCGACCTGCTCCGGCGTGGCCACGTCGTCGCGGATCTCGGTGGTCCGGTACTTGCCTCCGGTGTACTCGTTGAGCACCCGGGTGATGTCGATGGCGGAGTCGGTGCCGTTCTGGGTGGTGCCCAGCTTCACGGCCAGCTCGTCCTGGCTCACGTCCTTGCCCTCGGCCGAGAGCGCGATGCGGGCCGAGGCGGGGCCACAGTAGAAGAAGTTCGGCTGGGCCTGGTACTCGTAATTGGCGGTGCGGTCACCCTTGCCCTTGACCGGGGCCGCGTGGGCGGCGGCCGGGCCGGCCACGGCCCCGCCGGCAGCGGCGAGGCCGGCGACGGAGAGCACGCACTTGCGGATGATCGGGTTCATGTCGAGGCTCCATTCGGGGGTCGGCGCTCCGTGCGGAGACGCGGCACCAGGAGTGGCGCTCGGCGTACGGAGAGTTCAACCGCCCTGCTTCCGGGCCTCATTTCCGGGCGTGACCGGAGCCACCGCGAAACCGGACAGACCGGCTCAGTCGGGCAGGCTGCCCAAAAGCCGGGTAACCGCGATCTCGATGACCACCCGCTCCGGATTCGGACGCGGCGTGCGATAGCGCCCGGCGTACCACCGCTCGGCCTCGGCCACCGAATCCGGGTCCCGGCGCAGCACGGCCCGGCCCTCCACGGTCAGCCACCAGCGGCCGTCGACCTGGCACACGGCCACCGGAGTGCCGTCCGGCCCGGCCGCCGCGACGTGCCGGGCCTTGGCGGACCCCGCGGAGGTGATCACCCGGGCCACTCCGGCCTCCGGGTCGAAGGTCACCCCCACCGGTACGACGTGCGGTGTGCCGTCGGCGCGCAGCGTGGTCAGCGTGGCGAGATGCCGGTCCGCGAAGAAACGGGCCACCCGCCCGTCGTGCGGGTCCAACCGGTGTCGTCCCGCCATGCCGTCTCCTCGCTCGCGTGCCTCATCGACGGGGTGCCGCGCCGGGCGGCAACGCCGGGGCCGGGGACTCCCCGGTGGCCCGCTGCGCGGCGCGGTGCTTGACTGCCAGCCGGCCCAGGTAGAACAGCGCGCCGGCCAGCACGCCCATGTCGTCCAGGTAGATCGGGTCGGGCAGCAGGTCCACCGGCATGATCGTGTAGATCAGCGCGCCGTAGAACGCGACCTTGCCACCGGCGCCGAGCGCGCCGAGCATGCGGCGGGTGCGGACCAGCCGGACGGCGAGCACGACCGCCCCGGCCAGCATGGCCGCCGCGACGACGGCGGCGAGTACGACGAGCACCCAGGATTCGCGGGACACGCCCTCACGCTAGCCGAGCCGGGTCGATGCCGCCCGCGGGCGTGGCCGTGGCGCCCTGGGTCGTGATCCGGGGCACCGGACCGCCACTTCGCCGAAGTGGTGGCAACGAAGTGGTGCCAACCCAGCCACCACCCCACTGGCGAACGGGCCGCCATTACGCCGAAGTGGCGGCATTGGAGTGCCCCGGACCTAGCCAGTTCCCCGGGCTGGTGAGCCGGGCGCCATCTCGCCGAAGTGGTGGCAACTAAGTGGCGCTGATCCAGCCACTTCGCCGAACTGGCGAACTGGGCCACCACTACCCCGAAGTGGCGGCATCGGAGTGCCCGGAATGCAGCCACTTCGCCGAACTGGCGAACGGGCCGCCATTACGCCGAAGTGGCGGCATCGGGGTGCCCCGGACCTAGCCAGCTCCCCGGGCTGGTGAGCCGGGCGCCACTTCGCCGAAGTGGTGGCAACGAAGTGGTGCCGACCCAGCCACCACCCCGAACTGGCGAACCGGGCCACCACTACCCCGAAGTGGCGGCAACGGCTCGGGACGGCGGGGCGCTCAGGCCGCGACGGCCGCCCGTCCCCGGGCCACCGGGCTCAGCTCGCGGGTGATGTCGGCGCCGGCCGTCCCGGTCGGCAGCTCCCGGGTGGTGTCCGGCCCGGCGAACCCGACGATGGACAGCTCCGCCTGCGGCTCGACGACCGGGTGCAGCGCCGCGAACACCTCGTCACGCAGGCTCTGCGCCGCCGCCGCGGCCAGCTCGGCGGCCTGCCAGGCGGCCTGCTCCCGCTGCGTGGCGGCCCGGTGCCGCGCGGCGAGGTTGTCCCGGACCAGCCGGCGCAGCAGCAGCTCCTGCTCCACCGGATGCCGGCTCGGGTCCCAGCCGTTCCCGCCGAGGATGTCGCTGAGCTGCCGCACCGTGATCTCGTTGCGCCACTGGGCGTCCATCGCCGCCCGGTGCAGCCAGCGCTCCCGGTCCGCGTACTCGGCCGGGGTCCGGGCGGTCCGGGGCAGCGGCAGCGCCGCGGCGGCGCCCAAGCGCCGCACGTCGTCCTCGGCCGCCTGGTACGCCTGCCAGGCCGCCTCGGCCTCCTCCTGCGCGGTCAGCCACTCCGACCGGCTCCGCTCGGCGGTCGCCGCCGCGCGGGCGGCGGCCACCGCCACCTCGTCGGCGTACCGGTCCCGCTCCCGATCCTGTACGCGGGCCCGCTCGGCCTGTTCGATGCTGCTCGGCCGGGCGGCGTCACTGATCCGGTCGACAAGCTCCGAGCGGAACCGGGACGGGCGGACGATCAGGGCGGCGATCACTGTCGCGGCCACGGCGAGCAGAGCCAGCCAGATCACGGCGGCCGCGGGGATGTCGGGCAGGACGGTGGAGAAGACGGTCTGCATTACCAGCACCTCAAGGTGGAACGACTGACGAACAAACGGTTGTGGCCCGGTGGTCCGGGCGGGTGCGCCTCGTGCGGAGGCGCGACTCGACGCGCGGCAGGGCGCGCGGGTGCGGCTCATCGGGCCGCGTCGGGGCGTACCGGAAAGTGGTCCGGTCAGGCGCGCGGCGGACCGCGGCGGGCGATGGCCGCCCGAGCCGGGTCGGCGACGGCCACGGCCTCGACGCCGGGCACGCGCCCGGCGGAGGCGGAATCGGTGACGGCGGCCGCGTCGGCGGCGGGGCCGGTGGCGGACCGGGGCGCGCCGCCGGCCGTCGTGGTGCCTGCCGCGACCGGAGACGCGATCGCGCTCGGCGCGAATCCGGCGGCGGATGTCGCCCGGGCGTCGGTCGCCCCGAACCCGGCGGTACGAACCGTCGTGACGGACTGCCCGGTCACGACGGCGTGGGCGGGTGCGGCGGCGATGCCCTGGAGGCCGGCGATCAGCACCAGGCTGGCCACGGCCGTGCGGGCGATCCGGCGCAGCGTCGCCGTCCAGGTGGACGGGGTGAACGCTACGGGCAGCACCGTTTCAACCTATCGGCCGGCGAACGATTTCGCAGCTCAAAGATCTTGCTGGTTACGTGAGCCGTCCCACGGGTCGCTGTGGACGGACCGATTCGTCAGGGCGGGCGAGCGGACTCCACCGGACGCGAAACGGCGCGGAGCCCGCCGGGGCGCCGCGCCGTTTCGTGGATGCCGTCAGTTGCCGCCGAGCACCGGCGGCGGGGCGCCGTCACCGTCGCCCCAGACCATCTCGTCCTCGGTGAGCCAGGTCAGCCGGCCGTCGGACTCGTCGTCGCCATGGCTGCCGCGACCACCGAGCACGCCGCCACGACCGGCCATCGCGGGCCGCCCGGTGCCGCCGGCGCGCTCGCCGGCCTTGCCTCCGGCCTCGACCACCAGGCCGCGACCGGAGGTGAGCCGGCCGGTGCCGGCCGCCGCGCGGTTCTCCGCGCCGGGCACTCCGCCGAACCGGGCCGAGGACGCCGAGTTGGGACCGGTGCCCGCGAGTGCACCGGTGCTGAGCACGCCGGGGGCGCCGTAGAGCCCGCCGCCGCCCCCGCCGGCCGTCATCGTCGCCGGGCCGCCGCCGGAGCCGAGGCCCGGGCCGCCGCCGATCGTCGGGCCGCCGGTGGTGCTGGTCAGCGGGCCGGCGCCGGCCAGCGAGGTGCCGGTCGGGTCGACAGTGCCGCCGGTGGTGACCGAACCCGGGGCGCCCGCGCCGGGGCTGCCGCCCGGGGCACCGGCGCCCGGGGTGCCCTCACCCGGCGAGCCGCTGGTGGGCGCCGTGTGGTGCACGCCCGACGTGGTGGCGGTGGCGCTCGCCCCCGGGCCGAAACTGCCCAGGCCCGGGCCGGACGACGGCGTCTTGACCGACGGGCCGTTCTGCAGGTTCGGGTCACCGTTGCTGGTGTTGCCGGGCAGCTCGACCTCGGGCGGGTCCGGCACGACGATCCGGCCGTACGCCGAGAAGTCGTAGCCCTCGGCGAGCTTCGCCACGACCTGCACCATCCGCTGGTGCGCCTTCTCCTGCTCGGCCTTGTCCTGCTGGTGGCCGACGATCCCGCCGATCACCGCGCCGGGGGCGCCGCCGAGCAGGAAGCCCTTGCCGGCGCCGGAGAGCAGCTTGTCGTTGTCGTCGGTCTTCTCCGGGCTCTCCGCCTTGGTCTGCGCGGCCCGCAGCTCGCTGGACATCATGTCGAGGCCCTGCCGGATGCCGGTCATGCCCTCGGCGAGGTTGCCGGAATAGCGCACGACCATGTCGAGCCGCCTGGTGAACTCGCGCGCGGCGTCGCCCGTCCAGCTCTTGGACAGCGCCTCCAGGTCGGCGGTCAGGTCGCGGCCGAGGTCGTCGAGCGTGCCCTTGAGGGAGGTCCACTGGGCGCTGAGCGCCTCGATCTGCCTCGGGTCGCCGGCGTTGACGCCCTGGTAGAGCTCCTCGTGGCTGACGTGCTCGTAGCGCCGGGTGTACTCAGACACGCGGGTCCTCCTTCGGCTGCTTCATCGCCTCGTTCAGCCCCGAGAGGGCGGCGGCGATGTCGGCCGCGGCGGCGGCGTTGCGGGCCTCGGCGGTCTTGTAGTTCGTCATGATCTTGTGGGTCGCCTCGCGGGCGGCCAGGATCGCCCGGCGCAGCCGGTCGACGTGGTTGACGTAGCTCTGGTGCGTCTCGGAGTAGCGACGTGCGTTGTCGTTCGCGTCGGTGAACGTGCCGAGCGCCGGCGGGCGGCACTGCATCTGGGTGTTGAGCTTGCGCAACACCGACTCCGCCTCGTGCAGGCGCCGCTCAAGTCGCTGGTGGAAGTCCTCCAGGGACAGTACGTCTACTGTCGTGCGACCCGTCATGGCTGTATCCCCGTAGTCATCGTCGATAACCTTCGCCGCACTCAGGTTAGTCGAAACGCGCCAACCCGGGCGACCCGTGACAGCTTCCATCCACATCGGATCCCGAAGGGGTCGGTCAACCGCCCTGGACCTGGGCCGCCGCGCCGCCGGCGGAGGGGCTCGCGGTGGGCGCCGGCGGGGACGAGGCATCGAAGTACGCCATCGCGTCCGCCCGGGACAGCGTCGGGCCGGTCGGCACCAGCGCCAGCAGCGAGGCGGGTACGGCCACCGGCGTCACGTCGCCGTACCCGAGGGCGCTCTTCGCGTCGCCCCCGTCGGTGCCGAGCGGATAGCGGATGCCCTGGGCGGTGATCAGGTAGACCGTCGACCCGGCCGCGGGCTTGCCGCTCTCCCCGGCGGTGGCCTGTGCCAGCACGCCCTTGCCGCCGGGCAGCAGCACGTTCTCGGCGGTGCGTACCGCGTCCCGGCCGCCCTGCCGCGACGGCATCGCGGCTGTCGCCTCGGTCAGCTCGGCCGGCGGGGAGTCGAAGACCTCCAGCGTGGTGGTCGGCGGCTGGCCGGCCGGGCCGGGCCGGTAGGTGGCGCAGAGCACCGTGCGCCCCGGGCGGACCTCGTGCGGCGTCGGCAGCCGGGCGGGCAGGCCGTCCGGCTCCAGCCGCTGGTCGGTGAGGAGCCGGCCCGCCTCGTCCGGAGTGATCTGCGTCACCTCACCGCCCCGGCCGAGCAGCAGCAACGCGGTGACCTCCCGGACCGTTGCCAGGCCCTGCCGGGTGAGCACGTAGTACTGGCCGGCCGCCTGGTAGACCTGGCCGATCCGGGCCGGCCGGCCCGCGACGGCGAGCCCGCTCGGGCCGCCGTCCCCGTCGATGGTGGGCTTGCGCAGCACCGGGCCAACCGGCACCGCGTTCAGCAGCTGCTGCCCGACGGTGAGGTTCGTGACGCCGGCCATCTTCAACGCCACCAGCGCCTGGTCGTCGCCGGCGACGCGCAGCCGCGAGCCGCCGGTGAGCAGGTAGCGGGCCTCGCCGGTGCGCACCACGACGGCCCGGTCGGTGAGCGCGGTGCCACCGGGCAGCGTCCGGTCGATCACCAGGTGCGTGGTGGAGCGCTGCGTGTCGTTCGGGTCGGGCACGTCGCACACCGACCAGGGGAGCCCGACCAGGGACTTGCGGTCCGGCAGGTCGTCCGGGGCGCCCACGATGCCGACCAGCCGGCCGCGCGGCCGGTCCTTGATGGACGCCTGGGACATGGTGCGCGGCTTCGCCGCCGCGTCGTTGACGATCAGCCGGGCCGAGGCGTAGTTGAGCGTCGGGCGCAGCACCCGGTCCTCGCCGAAGTAGTACGTCGCGCCGGTCTCCCGCTCGATCACCAGCGTGTTCGGCTCCAGCGGCGCCGAGTTGCTGGTGAGCTGCCCGTACGCGCCCACCCCGCCGAGCACCACGGCGGCCGCGATCACGCTGCCGAACACCGCCATGCCGAGGCGGCGCATCGGCAGGTCGTTGGTCTCCGGATCACCCGAGAGCAACGCCGAGACGATGCGGCGGGTGACGAAGCGGTACGCCTGCACCTGATCGCGGCGGGTCCGCATGACTAACCTCCGGCGGGGGTGGGTCCACGACGACAGGGCCGAGCGGCGCCGCGGGCTTCCCTACGATAAGGGGCCGCCGGGGGTGCGCCGGACCCCGTCCGCCGCCCGAACGCCGCACCCCGCCGGCGGACGCCCAGGATGTCCAGAAGGGACGCTCACCGATGACGCAGCTGCAGGCGCCACCCGGTCGTACGGCCACCGCCCCCGCCGTACCGGCGGACCGGCCGGTCACCCCGGCCGACAAGCGCCGCCGGGGCCGGCTCGGCCCGGTCGTGGTCGGCCAGCTCGTCGTGGTGGAGTGCGCAGCGCTCGCGGTCTGGTTCGCCACCGCCGGCCCGGCCTGGCTGCTCGGGGTGGTGGGCGTACTCGCGCTGCTCGCCGTAACCGCCGCGTTCGCCCGCCGGGGCGGTCGCTGGTGGTACGAGGACCTGATGCTCCGCCGCCGGCTGCGCCGCCGCCGCGACCGGGCCCGGGGCGCGGCGCCGGGCGGCGACCCCCGGCTGGCCGCGCTCGCCCCGGAACTGACAGTGGTGGAGCTGACCGAGCGCGGCACCCGCCTCGGCATCGGGCAGGACGACCGGGGCTGGTTCGCCGCGCTGGCGCTCACCGGCCGCCCCGGCGCGCCCGCCGGCTCGATCGAGGCCGCCGTGGTGGACCGCGCGCTCGCCGTGCTCGCCGACTTCTCCGGCCCGGTCACCCAGACCCAGGTCGTCTCGCACACCCTGGTCTGGTACCCGGCCCCCGGCGCGCCGCCGTCGGCGCACCGGACCGTGTGGGTGGCGCTGCGCCTGTCGGTGGCCGACGCGCGGGCCGAGACGGTGAGCCGGGGCGGCGGCCTGCGCGGCGTGCACCGGACGGTGGCGGCCGGGGTGGGCCGGCTCGGCAAGGCGCTCAACGCCGCCGGTCTCAGCCACCGCGTGCTCGGCCGCGACGAGCTGCACGCGGCGGTGGTGTCCGGGGCCGGGCTCGACCTGGCGCCGGAGGCCCCGGTGGAGACGTGGACCAGCGTGCGCGGGGGCGGCTGGACGCAGCGCTGCCTGGCCCTGCGGGTACGCCCCAACGGCGCGCTCGGCGCGCTCGTGGACGCGGTCACCGCCACCTCCGCGCCCTCGCACACGGTCGCCGCGGTGGTGCTCCCGGGCGGCCGGCGGGTGCCGCCGCTGCTGCGGGTGGCGGCCATGGACGGGCACGCCGAGGCGCTGGTGAAGGCGGTCCGGGACATGGCCGGGCGCGTCGGTGTGCCGGCCCGCCCGCTGGACGGCCAGCACGGCCCCGGCGTCTACGCGACCGCGCCGGTCGGCACCGCGATGGGAACCGTCACGGTCGAAGGTTGACGATCCAGCCGTACATGCCGCACACCCAGACGGCGAGCGGCACCAACGCGATGATCAGCAGGATCTCGACGATGTCCAGGATCCGGCCCCAGACCGGCGAGATCCGCTTGCCGGCCACGGTCAGGCCGTAGACCAGGCTGATCACGGCCAGCACGGCCAGGCCGCCGAGGATCAGACCCAGCCGTACCGCCAGCGAGCCGGCGGCGAACAGGGCGGCGGCGACCAGCCCCAGGCCGACGGTGCCGGACAGCAGCACCGGCGTGCGCTGCCCGCGGCTGAGGAACGGGCGCGCCCGCAGCAGCGACAGCAGCGCCAGCACCAGGCAGAGCAGGACCGCCGGCAGGCGGCCGTCCTCGGCCAGCACCACCTCGCCGCCGAGCACCAGCAGCGAGACGGTCCAGAGCAGGCCGGTGAGGAACCCGTCGGCGCGCTCGCTGTTGCGCAGCACCGACGGCCCGTCCACCGACTCGGTGTCCGTCTTCAGGTCGTCCGGTCCGGTGGGAATGGACGGCACCGGCAGCCGGGCGAGGCGGTAGGCGAGCATCGGCAGCGCCGGCAGCGCGCCGAAGGCGACGGTCGCCACCACGGCCGCCGAGGCCGCCGCGTCGATGTCGAAGGCCAGGCTGAGCACCGCGCCGAGGCCGACCGCCGCCCCCACGCCGACCGCGCCGAGGAACAGCGGCAGGCGGTCGCCGACGGCGAGCGCGGCGATCGCGCCGAACACCACCACGGCGGTGCCGGCGAGCAGGACGTGCGGGCTGGCCAGCTCGCCGAGCGTGCGGTCCCCGGCGAGCACGAGCAGGCCGCCGACGCCCGCGTAGCCGACCCCGACCAGGGCCAGCACCGCGCCGGTGCGACTGTCGCCGGCCGCCCGGGACAGCACCGCGGCGCCGACCAGCAGAGCCACCGCGACCACGAACGCGGCGGCCGCGCCGGGTAGCTGTGGCGGACCGGTGAGCAGCGCCGCCACCGCTCCGGCGGCCAGCGCGGAGGCGGCCAGGAGGACCGCGAACGTCCGGGTGGTGCCCACCTGCCAGGCGCCCGCCCGCTGCGTGGTGGAGGTGGCGACCGCGTCCACCACGTCGTCGAAGACGATCTCCGGGGCGGTGGCCGCCCGGGGGTTGAAGTAGAGCACCTCGCCGTCGCGGACCCCGAGCTGCGCCGCGGTACGGCCACCGTCGAGCGGCTGGCCGCCGAGCCGGGACAGGCTCCAGCCGCCGTGGCGCACGCCCTCGTCGGCCAGGTCCTCGCCCGCGTAGCGCAGCAGCGTGGGCAGCAGGTCGGCGAGCGGCACGTCGGACGGCAGCGCCAGGTCCATCCTGGTACGCGGCGCCACGATGGTGATCCGGCTCAGCCCGCCGGTCGCCGTCTTCGTCGCCACAGTGGCCTCCTCGTTGCTCGCAAACGATCCGCTCGGCCGTCGGCGTCGCCCCACGGGTCCACGACGCCTCCGGGAGATTACCTACGATGGCGGTCGCACAGGTTGCCCACCCGACGCTCACCGGCGGTGGCAGACCACGATCAGGGCCGCTTCTGAGAGGGGAGAGCCGTGAGTACGGTGGTGTTCCGCCGACTTCCGCGTCAACAGGGGCCCGCGCTGCCGCGCGGCGAGGTGCTGCTGGAGTCCCCGCCCGAGCTGCCGGAGCCGAAGGCCAAGGGCATGGGGCAGGTGCTGATGATCCTGCCGATGCTCTGCGGCGTCGGCGCGATGGCGTTCCTCTACGCCGGCCGCGGCGGCGGCATGATGACGTACGTCGCGGGTGGTCTGTTCGGTGTGTCCATGTTGGGCATGGCGATCGGCACGCTCGGCAACGGCGGCAACGACAAGGCCGAGCTGAACGCGCAGCGCCGCGACTACATGCGCTACCTCGCGCAGATGCGCAAGCGCACCCGCCGGGCCGCCGAGCAGCAGCGCGCCGCGATGACCTGGCGGCACCCGGAGCCGGACGCGCTCTGGTCGATCGCCGCCTCCCGCCGGCTGTGGGAGCGGCGGATCACCGAGGACGACTTCGGCGAGGTGCGGATCGCGCTCGGCCCGCAGCGGCTGGCGGTGGAGATCGTGCCGCCGGAGACCAAGCCGGTGGAGGACCTGGAGCCGATGAGCGCGATCGCGCTGCGCCGGTTCGTCCGGGCCCACTCCAGCGTGCCGGACCTGCCCACCGCGCTGTCGCTGCGCGCGTTCAGCCGGATCGCGTTGCGCGGCGACCGGGAGCCGGTGCTCGACCTGGCGCGGGCCGCGCTGGGCCAGCTCGTCACGTTCCACGCCCCGGAGGACCTGCTGGTGGTCGTGGTGGCCGCGCCGGACCGGCAGCCGGTCTGGGACTGGGTGAAGTGGCTGCCGCACGCCCAGCACCCGGGGCGTACCGACGCGGCGGGCGCGCGCCGGATGGTGTTCGCCGCGCTCGACGAGGCGGAGACCGCGCTCGCCCAGGACCTGGGCGGCCGGCCCCGGTTCGCGCCGGAGGCGAAGCCGTTGACCACCGCGCCGCACGTGGTGGTCGTGCTGGACGGCGGCGAGGTCTCGGCGACCTGCGCGCTGACCGGCGCGGGCCTGCTCGGCACCACAGTGGTCGACCTGTCCGGCACGGTGCCGCGCGACGCCGGGCGCTGGCTGCTCTGCCTGGACGCCGGCGACGGCACCGGGCTCGACCTGGTCCGCGGCACCGCCACGTCCCGGCTCGGCCACCCGGACCGGCTGTCCCTGTCCGCCGCCGAGGGGCTGGCCCGGCAGATCGCCCCGTTCCGGCTCTCCCAGCAGCAGGGCGCCAGCACTGAGGAGCCGCTGGCCCGCAGCATGGAGCTGCCCGACCTGCTCGGCGTCGGCGACGCGGCCACCGTGGACGTCCGGCAGACCTGGCGGCCGCGCAGCCACCGCGACCGGCTGCGCATCCCGCTCGGCCTGGGCCCGGACGGCAACGTGGTCGAGCTGGACTTCAAGGAGTCCGCGCACGAGGGCATGGGCCCGCACGGCCTGGTGATCGGCGCGACCGGCTCGGGCAAGAGCGAACTGCTGCGTACGGTGGTCGCCGCGCTGGCCGTGACGCACTCCTCGGAGGAGCTGAACTTCGTCCTGGTCGACTTCAAGGGCGGCGCCACGTTCGCCTCGCTGGACGCGCTGCCGCACACCAGCGCGGTGATCACCAACCTCTCGGACGAACTGCCGCTGGTCGACCGCATGCGGGACGCGCTCGCCGGTGAGATGAACCGCCGGCAGGAGGTGCTGCGGGCGGCCGGCAACTACGTCTCCCGCTACGACTACGAGAAGGCGCGGGCGGCCGGTGAGTCGCTGGAGCCGATGCCGAGCCTGCTGATCATCTGTGACGAGTTCTCCGAGCTGCTGGCCGCCAAGCCGGACTTCATCGACCTGTTCGTGATGATCGGCCGCCTCGGCCGGTCGCTCGGCGTGCACCTGCTGCTCGCCTCGCAGCGGCTGGAGGAGGGCAAGCTGCGTGGCCTGGACACGCACCTGTCGTACCGGATCGGCCTGCGCACCTTCTCGGCTGTGGAGAGCCGGATCGTGCTCGGCGTGCCGGACGCGTACGAGCTGCCCAGCGCGCCGGGCCACGGCTACCTGAAGACCGACACCGCCACCATGCTGCGGTTCCGTGCCGCCTACGTGTCCGGCCCGTACCAGGCGCCGGGGCAGGTGCAGCGCTCCACCCGGGCGCAGGTGCAGCGGCGGATCGTCCCGTACGGCATCGACTACGTACCGGCGCCGGCGCTGCCGAGCCCGGCGGAGGCCACGCCGGAGCCGGAGCAGTCGGGCGACGGCAAGGCGGTGGCCATGCTGGACGTGCTGATCGACCAGCTCAAGGGCCGCGGCAAGCCGGCGCACCAGGTCTGGCTGCCGCCGCTCGCCGAGCCGTCCGGGCTGGCCGAGATGCTGCCGAAGCTGAGCGTGCACCCGACGTACGGCCTGACCACCGCCGACTGGCCGGGCCGCGGCCGGCTCGCCGTGCCGGTCGGCATCGTGGACCGCCCGTACGAGCAGCGCCGCGACCCGATGATGGTGGACCTGGCCGGGGCCGGCGGCAACGTGGTGATCGTCGGCGCGTCGCTGAGCGGCAAGAGCACCATGCTGCGCTCGATGCTGGCCTCGCTGGCGCTCACCCACACGCCGCGCGAGGTGCAGTTCTTCTGCCTCGACTTCGGTGGTGGCGCGCTGCGCAGCCTGGACGGGCTGCCGCACACCTCGGGCGTGGCGGGGCGGCGGGACACCGAGGCGGTCCGGCGGACGGTGGCCGAGGTGGTCGCCGTCATCGACGAGCGGGAGAACCGGTTCACCCAGCACGGCATCGACTCGGTGGCCAGTTACCGGCGCCGCCGCGCTGCCGGTGAGTTCGCCGACGACCCGTTCGGTGACGTCTTCCTCGTGGTGGACGGCTGGAACACGCTGCGCCAGGAGTACGAGGAGCTGGAGCAGACCATCACCAACCTGGCGAACCGGGGCCTCGGCTTCGGTGTCCACGTGGTGATCACGGCGGTGCGCTGGGCGGAGATCCGGATCAACATGCGGGACCTGCTCGGCACCAAGCTGGAGCTGCGGCTCGGTGACCCGTCCGAGTCGGAGATCGACCGGCGGGCCGCGCAGAACGTGCCGGTCGGCGCGCCGGGTCGCGGCCTGACCCGCGACAAGCTGCACTTCCTGACCGCGATCTCGCGGATCGACGGCAAGCGCGACATCGAGGACCTGACCGAGGCGTCGGTGGCGCTGGCCGGTCACGTCGCGGCGAACTGGCCGGGCCGCCCGGCGCCGAAGGTCCGGCTGCTGCCGCGCAAGCTGGCGGTCACCGAGCTGGCCAAGGTGGTCGACCGGTCGGCGCCGGGCATCCCGATCGGCGTCAACGAGTCGGCGCTCGCCCCGGTCTACCTGGACCTGGCGAGCGAGCCGCACCTGACCGTGTTCGGCGACGCCGAGTGCGGCAAGACGAACCTGCTGCGGCTGATCGCCCGGGGGATCGCCGAGCGGTACACCCCGGCCCAGGCGCGGCTGGTCATCGCCGACTACCGGCGCGGCCTGCTCGGCGCGGTCGAGGGTGACCACCTGCTCGACTACGCGCCGTCGAACCAGGTGTTCAGCCAGGGCCTCGGCTCGATCCGCAGCGCGTTGCAGAACCGGCTGCCCGGCCCGGACGTCACCACCGCGCAGCTGCGCGACCGCAGCTGGTGGAAGGGGCCGGACCTCTACATCCTGGTGGACGACTACGACCTGGTCGCCTCCGGCGGGAACAACCCGCTCAGCGCGCTGCACGAGCTGCTGCCGCAGGCACGGGACATCGGCCTGCACCTGATCGTCACGCGGCGCGTGGGTGGCGTGGCCCGGGCGCTGTACGAGCCGGTGCTGCAACGCCTGCGTGAGCTGGACTCACCGGGCCTGCTCATGTCCGGTAGCCGGGAGGAGGGCGCGGTCTTCGGCAACCTGCGGCCGACTCCGCAGCCGCCGGGCCGGGGCACGCTGGTGCGCCGCCGCGACGGCCAGCAGCTGATCCAGACCGCGTGGACGGAACCGGCCTGACGGGACGGACGACCGGCGCGGGTTTCCGGTAGCGTCGGCCCGATCGATCGTCGCGATTACGGGGAGGGCCCGGAGTTGAGCAGCCCGTCGGGTATCGGTGGAGCCCTGGAAGGCCTGCTGCGGCAGGCACAGGAGCAGCAGCGCCGGCTGGCCGAGCTCCAGCGGCAGCGGGCGGAGCTGCGGGTCACCGGGGAGAGCCCGGACGGGCTGGTTCGGGTGACTGTGGACGGCGACATGAAGGTCGGCGACGTCGAGCTGAACGCGCGGGCCATGCGGCTGGACAGCTTCTCGCTGGCCCAGTCGATCCAGGCCGCTGTCGGCGCCGCGTACGCGGCGTTCGAGGAGCGCCAGCGGGAGATGCTGGGCGAGATGCTCGGCGACTCCGAGACGGTCCGCCGGGCGCAGGACGGCACGCTGACCCCGGAGGACTGGTTCCGCCAGTTCGGGGTGGATCTGTCCGACCCGACCCGCAATCTGCGGCGCTGAGCGAGAGGGGACGACGATGCCGAACACCGTCGACGTCGACGCGATCCGGAAGGCGAGCCGGATGCTCGACGCCCCGGACGGCCCGATCCAGTACCTGCGCAACGTCGAGGCGCTGCTGGCCGAGGTGAAGCTGCCCGGCAGCGCGCTGAGCTGGTTCGGCACCGGCGCGGTGGAGCGGCACAACGCGGCGGTGGACGGGCACCTCGACAACGTCCGGACCGGCGTGGAGCATCTGCGCAAGGCCGCCGCGCAGCTCGAACAGAGCGCGAAGAACTGGGAGAAGTCGGATCAGCCCTGGGTGGTCAAGTGACCGGCCGGGCCCGCCAGGGGAAGGACGCCTGATGCCACCGGAGATCCTCATCGCCAACGCCTCGGGGACGGTGACCGGCTCGGTGTCGGTCGCCCAGACCACGGCGCCGGTACGGTCGGCCGCGGCCATCGCCCGGGGAAACCTGGTCTGGATCGCCGCCTCGGCGGCGCTGATCGGCACCATCCTCTACCTGGAGTCGTTCGACAACCAGCAGGTGAACGAGTCCATCAAGAAGTGGGACGAGGCGGCCCGTCTGCTCGGGGCGGACCAGTTCGGCGCGGCGATGGCGGCGGTCCCGCCGGAGGCGTCGGAGTGGGACTTCGACGACCGGGACGCGTTCGACCAGTTCATGCGCAAGCTCGGCGCGGAGATCAACTCGCTGGCCGAGGCGTTCAACGCCAACCGGGACACGCTCACCGCGGCCCGGGACGCGTACAACGACGCGGTCTCCGGCCTGGCTCAGGCGCTCATGCCGATCCTGGTCGCGGTGATCGCCTCGATCGCGCTCCAGTTCTTCCCCGCGACCACCGCGCTGGCCCAGGCCATCGGCATCGCCGGCCTGGCCGCCACCGCCGCGATCCTGGTCCTGGTCTTCGGGGAGATCAGCGCGTTGCTGCACGCGTTGCTCTCCGCGTTCCACACCGACAGCCGGTTCACGTTCACCGCGGACTCCCGGCCCGGCTGGGCGCCCGCCGGCTCCGACCCGGACATCAAGGACATCAAAATCGACTGGGTTCAGGACTCCGCGTTCTACAGGTGACGGGAGCGGGCCGTGGACACTCTGATCTTCGTGCTGTTTCTGTACGTCCTGCTGACCATCCCGGTCTTCGTGGTCCTGATGCTGTTCGCCGCGCTGACCCGTTCGGCGCGGCTGCGGCGGGCCGCCGAGGTGGTCTCGCTGAGCACCTGCGCGGCGTTGCTGGTGCTGACGTTCCAGCGCGCGTTCGAGAAGCCGCTGCTGTGGGTCGTGGTGGTGTTGCTGGTCGCGGTGCTGGCCTTCGGCGTGTCGACGATCGTGAGACGTGCCGATGACCGCCAGAGCGGCACCTGAGCGGTCCTGACCTCGGGATGGACCGTCCAACTCGTACGGAGAGCGCCGGATCGCCTTGTCGGTCCTGGGCTGTCGGAATACATCGATGGGACAGCAGGGCTGCGCGGGTTGGACATCGTCCGCTACGGTTCGGATGAAGTGTCCGTCGGTGGGGTGTGTTCGCCTTGCCGCGGGGGAGGGCGCGGCGGAACCGCCGCCACAAGATGACGGAAGGGTGTGAAGCATGGCGTTCGAGGTCAGTGCAGCGACTCTGCACACCGCCGCGAGTGACGTGCGGTCCACGCGCAGCGAGGTTGACGGCGAGCTGAAGAAGCTGTGGAACGTGGTCGACGACCTCGCGATGGCCTGGAAGGGCCAGGCGTCCACGGGCTTCCAGGGCCTGATGAACCGCTGGACCGAGGACACGACCAAGCTGCTGACCGCGATGGACAACATCGCGGACCTGCTCGACAAGTCGGGCACCACGCACCAGGTCAACGACGAAGAGCAGCAGCAGATGCTGGACAAGTTCCACGCTGCTCTCAACCCGTGATCCGCGAAGACAGGCAGAGGAGGAACTGATGAGCATCAAGGTTGACTACGCTGTTCTCGAGAGCAGCAACCAGCAGATGCAGGCCATCTCGCGGATCATCGACGAGAAGCTGGACACGCTGCGGGCGATGCTGACCAAGCTCGAGTGGGAGGGCCAGGACCGGGCCGCCTACCAGCAGCACCAGGCCCAGTGGGACGCCGCCGTGCGGGACATCAACAAGGTCCTGAACGAGATCGGCGGCGCGGTGGGCATCGCGCGCGAGAACTACATGACCACGGAGATGAGCAACTCCAAGGTCTGGGGCAGCTGAACCAGGACCGGTCCACAGCGGCTCCGCTCCGGCTCGTGCCGGGCGGAGCCGTCGTGTATTCCGGCCTCGTCGTGTGTTGCGGCATGTCGTGTATTCCGGCAGTGCCGTCGCGCCTCGCGTCGACGGCGCGGCGGCCGGTCAGGCGTCCTGCGGGACGTCCCGTCGGCCGGGGCGCCAGCCGCGTCGCCGGCCGCGTACCAGGATCGGCCGCAGCGTCAGCAGGACGCCGGCGAGCAGCCCGCCGACGACGGCGACCCAGATCGCGACGGTGCGCTGCCACGCCAGCGGGTCGGTGGGCGGCGCCGGCGGCGGCATGGCGCCCAGCGGCGGGTCCGCACGGGTGCCGAGCAGGCTGGTCACCGCCCGGTAGGGGTTGACCATCCCGTAGCCGACGTCGGCGTTGTGTCCGTCGGGCGGGTTGTCGGCGGTGCGGGTCAGCCGGTGGGCGACCTCGGCGGTGCTGATGTCGGGGTGGGCGGCCCGTACCAGCGCGGCGACCCCGGAGACGTACGCGGTGGCGAAGCTCGTCCCGCCCTGCGGCTCGGCCCGGTAGCCGGACCCCTGCGGCGCGGGCCCGACGATGTTCAGCCCGGGACCGGCGATGTCCACATAGTCCCCGCTGACCGAGCTGCCCACATGCCCGCCCTGCTCGTCCAGGCCGGCGACGGCGATGACCCCGGGGTACGCCGCCGGATAGGCCGGCCGGTCCTCCCGGTTCTCCTGCCGGTTGCCGGCGGAGGCGACGACCACCACGTCCTTGTCGAGCGCGTACTGCACGGCCGACTTCAGCGCCGGGTCGTCGAGCGTGACCAGGGACAGGTTGATCACGTCGGCGTCGTTGTCGACCGCCCAGCGGATCGCCTTGCCGATCTCGGCCGGCACGTCCGGGTCGAAGTTCTCCTTGTTCTCGGCCAGCACGCGCAGCGGCAGGATGCGGGCCTCCGGCGCGATGCCGGTGTACGGCGAGCCGGTGCCCTCCCGCCCCGCGATGATGCCGGCGACCATGGTGCCGTGACCGACCAGGTCACACTGGCCCTGGAGCCGGACGAGCTGGTTGAAGTCCTCACCGGGCAGCACCCGCCCGCGCAGCAGGGGATGGGACGGCGAGACCCCGGAGTCGATCACGGCGACGGTGATCCCCGCGCCCTTGCCGACCCGCCACGCGGCGGCCGGGTCGAGGCGGCTCAGCGCCCACGGTGTCTCGGTGGGCGCGGGACCACCGGTGGGCCCGCACTTCGGGGCGGCCACCGCGGGCGAGGGCACCGTCAGCGCGCCGCCGAGCAGGGCGGCCGCCGCCGCTCCGGAGAGGACGGACCTGATCCGGTGTCCGGCCCGGACGCGTCGCTCTGTCGCGCCCGGCCGCAAGCTGTCGCGCACGCGGTGAGATTACCGTCGCGCGCGCCCGCGCGGGCGCACGCGGTCGCGGGAGCCGGTCACCGGTCGGCGGCGACGTCGCCGGCCGGCTCGGCGGCGAAGAGAGCCAGCAGGGCGCCGACCTGCTGGTCGGCCTCCGCCGGGTGCCGGAAGCGTCCCGTCGGGTTGATCGTGTACTCGTTGCGCCGCCCCACCCGGGTGCGCTGCAGGTAACCCCCGGCCTCCAGGTCGGCGACGATGGCCTGGGCCGCCCGTTCGGTCACGCCCACCTCGTCGGCCACGTCCCGCAGCCGCGCGGTGGGGTTGCGCGCGATCGCCAGCAGCACATGCCCGTGATTGGTGAGGAAGGTCCAGTTACGGCGGCTCCCGTCCTCACCTGGTGTCGTCGCCATGGTGGTCATGCTATGGCCACCGACGCGGTCGACCCGAATCGGACGCGGCCCGGCACGGGAAAGTATGAAATGCGTATCACGAATCTTGACGTGCCCCAGACGTCGTGTGACCGTGAAGTCGTGAGGCCGTACGGCCTGGTCGTTCCCCAGGTAGACGAGGTGAGGCAGATGACGCCGAGAAGCCCGGAGCAGGCGCTCGCGGAACTGCGCACCGGTAACCACCGGTTCGTCACCGGTGTGCCGCAGCATCCGAATCAGGACGCCGGGCACCGGGCGGCAGTGGCCGACGGCCAGCACCCCTTCGCGGTGATCGTCGGCTGCTCCGACTCGCGGCTCGCGGCGGAGATCATCTTCGACCGGGGTCTCGGCGACCTCTTCGTGGTGCGTACCGCCGGGCACACCGCCGGGCCCGAGGTGCTCGGCAGCGTCGAGTACGCGGTCACCGTGCTTGGTACGCCGCTCGTGGTGGTGCTCGGGCACGACTCCTGCGGCGCGGTCCAGGCCGCCCGGGAGGGGGTCCGCACCGGCGCCGCGCCGGCCGGACACCTGGGCGCGGTGGTGGACGCGGTCTCGCCCAGCCTGCTGCGGGCCGCCCGGCAGGGGATCGACGACCTCGACGGCATCGTCGACGTCCACATCGCGCAGACCGTGGAGACGCTGCTGGCCCGGTCCGCCGTGCTGGCCGAGCGGGTCGCTGCGGGCCGATGCACGGTGGTGGGAATGTCGTACCGGCTCTCCGGCGGCGAGGTGCGGACAGTGGCGCAGGTCCCGGCGCCACTGCCCGCTCCCTCGGCGCCGGCGGACGCGGACGCGGCGCTGGCCGGCTGACCGCGGCGCCGGACGACAGAAGGGGCCGCCCACGGGCGGCCCCTTCTGTCTGCGTCCAGGTCAGAGCATCGACATGTGGACGTGGTCGGTGTGGTTCGACGGCCCGCTGTACGAACTCCAGCCGGTGGCCGGGAACCAGATCTGCCGGTTCCAGATGACGTAGTAGATGCCCAGCCGGTCGGCGTTGCGGATGAGGAAGGCGGCCACGTCGTTGCCGTACTTGCGGGTGTCGTCGTTGTGCCAGGGCGCGAAGCCGCTGTTCTGCAGCGACCAGTCGCACGCCTTGCCCTTGGGGTGCTCCCACGGCCCGCCCGGCCGGTAACAGCCCACGAAGCGCGTATAGCCGGCGCGCCGGACCTCCTTGTAGGCGTGCAGCGTCCGCGGCGTGACGCAGCCCGAGGTGGTCGGGTCGTTCTCGCTGCACGACTCGGCCTTCCAGCCGCCGTCGGCGGTGCGGCCGGGACCGATCTTGGCGACCGGTGAGGTGGCGTCGACCAGGCCGCCGGTGAAGCCGAGGCCGCCGACGAGCTTGAGGGCGCGCTCGGCCTGCACCTTCTCGCGCTCCATCGCGTTCTTCTGCTTCTCCTGCTCGCGCACCTCGGCGTCGAGCGCGATCTTGGCCTGCTCGGCGCGGGTCTTGACCGCGTTGATGGCGGCCAGGCGCTGCGCGTTGAGGAGGTTCAGCTCGTCCAGGGCGTTGACGCGGCGGACGAACGAGTCGGGCGAGTTGCTCTCCAGCAGCATCGCCATCGCGCCCATCCGGCCGGTCCGGTAGGACTGGGCGGCGAGCTGGTTGACCTGCGGGCTGAGCGCCTCGAGTTCGGCCTGTGCCGTCTGCACCTCGGCGGCCAGCCGCCGCTGGCGGTCCTGCGACTTGGCCAGCTTCGCCTTCGCCTGGAGGAAGTTCCGGTTGGCGCTGTCGATGGCCTCGGTGATGAGCGGTGGTTCGCCGTCCTCCTCGTGCCCGGACGGCTTCGGGGCCGCGGCGGCGGGGGCCGCCGTCGCCGCGTTCGGCCCGGCCAGCACTGCCAGCGAGGCCAGCACGGCCACCAGGGGTGTCAGCCAGCGGCGCAGGGGTGGCGTCACAGTGTTCCCTTCCGTCGGCCGCCGACCGGGTTAGCTGACGGGTTCGGGACGGAAGTGGCCCCTACCGCTCGCGCGGATTCACCCCATGTACCTGGTTCCCCGGCTCGCCCGTAGGCGATTGGGCGGCGGCACCGCTGGCGCCGGTGCGCGCCTTCGGCGGTGACCGGCAGCGAGGTTACCCGACAGCACTCCTGCGGATCTACGTCCGGAAGCCGACCAATAGCGAGATTTCGCCGTGGCCCGCCGTGACCAGCGTCGCGTTTGAAATCGATGGTCACCGTGCGGAGTCTCACCATGTCGCCTCCGTACTCCTTCCGCCGCCGAGCGCCTCCAGCGCGTCGTCGCGTCCGGCCGGCGGACGGGGCGCGGGGGCCGCCGGCTCCGCGGGCTCCGCGCCGGGCGCGCGCCGTCCGGCGGTGGTCACGATCGCGGCCAGTGCGGTCGTCAGCGGTACGGCCGCGATCAGGCCGAGCGTGGCCACCGCGCTGCGGACGATCTCCTGGGCGAGGAACTCGCTCGTGAGGATCTGGCTCACCGGGCGGGAGTCGGCGACCAGCAGGAGCAGGAGCGGCAGCGAGGCGCCCGCGTACGCCAGCACGATGGTGTTGACGGTGGACGCGATGTGGGCCCGGCCGACGCGGGTCGCCGCCCGGTAGAGCTGCCGCCGGGACAGTCCCGGGTTGGCGTGCGCGAGTTCGGTGACGGTGGCCGCCTGGGTGACCGTGACGTCGTCCAGCACGCCCAGCGAGCCGATGATGATGCCCGCCAGCAGCAGCCCGTGCAGGTCCACGTCGGCCCGGAACATGGACAGGGTGGTGGCGTCCTCGCTGCCGAAGCCGGTCAGGTGGGTGGCGGACGTGGCGAGCAGGCCGAGCACGCCGGTGATCACCAGGCTGCCCAGCGTGCCGAGCACCGCCACCGACGTCTGCGCGGTGACCCCGTGCGTCAGGTAGAGCACCACGAACATGATCAACGCGGCGCCCACGATCGCCACCAGCAGCGGCGGCTGGCCGCCGCCGATGCCGGGCAGCACGAAGCCGAGCAGGATCGCGAAGCTGGCCACCAGGCCGCCGAGCGCGGCGAGCCCGCGCCAGCGCCCGAACGCCACGATCGCGGCGGCGAAGAGCACCAGCAGCCAGATCAGCGGGGTGCCGCGCTGGTGCTCGGCGATGTTGTAGGACTTCACCGACGGGTCGGCCGGGTCGATCAGCTCGACCAGCACGATCTTGTCGCCGACCTCGACCCGTGGCGCCCCCGGCCCGGCCGGCAGCGGCGTCTCGACCTGCCGGCCCGCGTCCGGGCCCTGCTCGGCGGTGACGGTCGCGGTGCCGCAGGGGCCGCCCGCGCCCTCCGCGCCCTCCGGGGCCTCCGGGGTCGGCGGGCAGGGTTCGGTGACCACCCGGGTCACGGTGCCGTGGTAGCGGGGGACGTCCGCGCCGCCGACCGGCTCCCGGTCCTGCCGGGGCCAGAGCACCAGCGCCGCGATCACGGTGAGCGCGAACAGCGGCACCACGACGGCGACGAGCAGCCGCCGTACGCCCGGTGGCGTGGGCGGTGCGGGGCGGGTGTGGTCGGCACCCAAGGCGTCTCTCCCAACGGTCGCGGCGACGCCTGGTCCGCCGGACCGGTCTGGTCACCGGGCCGGCGCGGACGTGTCGACCACGTCCGGGTCGTCGCCCCGACATGGTAGGCAGCCCGGCTGAGCGCTCCCGGGCACCGTGGCCGGGGACGCGCGGCCCGCGCGGTCAGGCCAGGCCGGCCCGGCGTCGCCGGTACTCGTCCTCGTCGATCTCGCCGCGGGCGTACCGCTCGTCGAGGATGCGCCGGGCCGTCGTCGGGCCCAGGTACTGCGGGCCGGTCCACCGCACGGCCGCCCAGACGAGCCCCGCCAGCACCGCGAGGACCAGCAGGGACCAGATCCACATCCAGCCCATCATCGGGCTCTGCCACATCATCGGGCCGCCCTCCGTCCGTCACCGCGGGTCCGCCGGGCCGGCCTGCCCGCCACTTCGACGGTACGTCCGCGCGGGCGCGTCGGGTCGGGTCGATGTGCCCTGCTCCGAGGGCCGGAGGTCCCCCTCAGCCGCGCTTCATCAGGCGGCCGACGGCGGCCATCATCTCGGTCGCCATCTCGTCGGCCCGGCCCTCGGCGGCGCCCTCGTGCATGCAGTGCCGCGCGTGCCCGTCGAGCAGGCCGAGGCCGACCTTGTCCAGCGCCGCCTGGATGGCCGAGATCTGGGTCAGCACGTCGATGCAGTAACGGTCGTCCTCGACCATCTTCTCGATGCCCCGGACCTGACCCTCGATGCGGCGGAGCCGGGCGAGGAGTTGGTCCTTGCTGGCGGTGTAGCCCCGGGTCGGGCTGGACGGCGCGGTCATGAAAACGAGGATAGCGTACCCCTCGGGGGTATGCTAACGTGTCGACAGTACCCCCAGGGGGTATAGGATCGGAGGGCGAGATGGAGAGCACCTACCAGGTGAGCGGCATGACCTGCGGCCACTGCGTCAAGTCGGTGAGCACCGAGCTGAGCGCGCTTCCGGGCGTCACCGACGTCCAGGTCGACCTGGCCACCGGCCGGGTCACCGTCACCAGTCAGAACCCGCTGGACGCGGACGCCGTCCGGGCGGCGGTCGACGAGGCCGGCTACGACCTCGTCGGTGCGTGACGGGTCCACGGACCCGCGGGAACGAGGAGAAACCATGAATACGGCGACGAAGCTCGGCGGCTTCGCGCTCGGCCTCGTGGCGGTCTTCGGCGCGGCGTACGGGATCGGCAACCTGGCCGACCCCGTCGCCCCGGCCGCCGAGACCCGCCACGACGACAGCGGCAGCGACCACGGGACCGGCGACACCGGTCACGGTGACGAGAGCCAGGCGGGCGGCGCCGCCGCGCACCTGCCCGGCGGGCTGCTCGTCTCCGAACGCGGCTACACGCTCCAGCCCGCCACCGCGGCGGCCGGGCAGTTCGCCTTCCGGATCACCGGCCCGGACGGCGCGCCGGTCACCCGCTTCGAGGTGGCCCACGACAAGCGCATGCACCTGATCGTCGCCCGCCGGGACCTCTCCGGGTTCCGGCACGTCCACCCGGAGATGGCCGGCGACGGCACCTGGCGGGTCGCCTCCCCGCTCGACGGCCCCGGGGCCTGGCGGGCGTTCGCCGACTTCACGCCCGAAGGCGGCGAGCCGCTGACGCTCGGCCTGGACGTCACGGTCCCCGGTGAGCTGGCCGCCCGTCCGCTGCCGGAACCGGCCACCAGCACCACGGTCGACGGCTACACAGTCACCCTGACCGGCACGCCGGAGCCGGGCCGGACCAGCCGGCTCACGCTCTCCGTCAGCCGCGACGGGCGGCCGGTCACCGACCTGCAGCCCTACCTCGGCGCGTACGGGCACCTGGTGGCGCTGCGGCAGGGCGACCTTGCCTACCTGCACGTGCACCCGGAGGGCACGCCCGGCGACGGGCGCACACCGGCCGGTCCGGCGATCACGTTCGCCGCGGAGGTGCCCTCGGCCGGGGCGTACCGTCTCTACCTGGACTTCCGGCACGGCGACGCGGTGCACACGGCCGAGTTCACAGTCCTGGCCGGCGACCGGACCGCGCCGGCGCCCACCGCGCCGGCATCCACCACCGCACCGACCCCGGACGCCGGACACGGCACGCCGGGGCACGGGCACAGTTGAGCGCCGGAGGCGCCGCGATGACTGCCACGGGAAAGGCGCTGCCCACCGCGCCGAACCTGATCGAGCTGGCGATCGGCGGGATGACCTGCGCGTCCTGTGCCGCCCGGATCGAGAAGAAGCTCAACCGGATGGACGGCGTCGAGGCGACTGTGAACTACGCCACCGAGAAGGCCACCGTCCGGTACGCCGACGACATCGCGCCGGCCGACCTGATCGCCACAGTCGAGAAGACCGGCTACACCGCCGTGGTGCCGCCCCCGCCCGAGCAGGCGGCCGCAGCGGCCGGGGAGCCGGTGGACGAGCTGCGCGCCGCGCGTACGCGGCTCTGGGTCTCCGCCGTGCTCACCGTGCCGGTGATCGTGCTCGCCATGGTTCCGGCCTGGCAGTTCGACTACTGGCAGTGGGCCTCGCTCACGCTGGCCGCGCCGGTCGTGGTCTGGGGCGGGCTGCCGTTCCACCGCGCCGCCCTGGTCAACCTGCGGCACGGCGCGGCGACCATGGACACGCTCGTCTCGCTCGGCACGCTCGCCGCGTTCGGCTGGTCGCTCTGGGCGCTGTTCCTCGGCGACGCCGGCATGCCCGGGATGAAGCACCCGTTCAGCCTCGACATCACCCGTGGCGACGGCGCCGGCAACATCTACCTGGAGGCCGCCGCCGGGGTGACCGTGTTCATCCTGGCCGGGCGGTACTTCGAGGCCCGTTCCAAGCGCACCGCCGGGTCGGCGCTGCGCGCCCTGCTCGAACTCGGGGCCAAGGACGTCGCGGTGCTGCGCGGCGGCCAGGAGGTCCAGGTCCCGGTCGACCGGCTCGCGGTCGGCGACCGGTTCGTGGTCCGGCCCGGCGAGAAGGTCGCCACCGACGGCGTGGTCGAGGAGGGCACCTCGGCCGTCGACGCCAGCATGCTCACCGGCGAGTCGGTGCCGGTCGAGGTGGGGCCGGGCGACACGGTGGTCGGCGCGACTGTGAACGCCGGCGGCCGGCTGGTCGTGCGGGCCACCCGGGTCGGCGGCGACACCCAGCTCGCCCAGATGGCGCGGCTGGTGGAGCAGGCGCAGACCGGCAAGGCGGCCGTGCAGCGGCTCGCCGACCGGATCTCCGGCGTCTTCGTGCCGATCGTGATCGCGCTGGCCGCCGGCACGCTCGGCTGGTGGCTCGGCACCGGCTCGGGTACGACCGCCGCGTTCACCGCCGCGGTGGCCGTGCTGATCATCGCCTGCCCGTGCGCGCTCGGCCTGGCCACGCCGACGGCGCTGCTCGTCGGCACCGGACGCGGCGCGCAGCTCGGTGTGCTGATCAAGGGGCCGGAGATGCTGGAGTCCACCCGCCGGGTCGACACCGTGGTGCTGGACAAGACCGGCACCGTCACCACCGGCCGGATGGCGCTGGCCGAGGTGCTGCCCGCCGACGGCGAGGACGCCGCCGAGCTGCTCCGGGTGGCCGGGGCGCTGGAGGCCGCTTCCGAGCACCCGATCGCCCGGGCCGTCGCCGAGGGCGCGGCCGAGGCCGGGCCGCTGCCGCCGGTCGGCGAGTTCGCCAACGCCGAAGGGCTCGGCGTGACCGGCACGGTCGAGGGCCGGACCGTGGTGGTCGGCCGGGCGCGGCTGCTGCGCGAGCGGGGTCTCGACGTACCCGAGGAGGTCGCGCGGGCCGCGACCGGCGCGGAGGCGGCGGGCCGGACGGCGATCCTGGCCGGCTGGGACGGGCGGGCCCGGGGCGTGCTCGCGGTGGCCGACGCGGTGAAGCCGACCAGCCGGACGGCCGTCGCCCGGCTGCGCGAGCTGGGGCTCACACCGGTGCTGCTCACCGGCGACAACGCCACGGTGGCGAGGGCGGTCGCTGAGGAGGTCGGCATCGACGAGGTGATCGCGGAGGTGCTGCCCGCCGAGAAGGTCGCGGTGATCGAGCGGCTCCAGGGCGAGGGCCGGGTGGTCGCGATGGTCGGCGACGGGGTCAACGACGCCGCCGCGCTGGCCCGGGCCGACCTCGGGCTGGCCATGGGCACCGGCACCGACGCGGCCATCGAGGCCGCCGACCTGACGCTGGTCCGGGGTGACCTGACCGCGGCTGTGGACGCGATCCGGCTCTCCCGGCGCACGCTGGCGATCATCAAGGGAAACCTGTTCTGGGCGTTCGCCTACAACGTCGCGGCGTTGCCGCTCGCGGCGGCCGGGCTGCTCAACCCGATGCTCGCCGGGGCGGCGATGGCCTTCTCGTCGGTCTTCGTGGTGGGCAACAGTCTGCGGCTGCGGCGTTTCCGCCCGATCGGGTGAGGGGATTGGGCGGGCGGCCGACGGGGTAACCAGTTGTCGTCAGGCAATCGCATCAGTGGAGGTCATCATGGGTCTCGACGACAAGATCGACAACACTTCCCAGGACGCCGCGGGCAAGGTCAAGGAGGGCGTCGGCCGCGCCACGGACAACGAGCGCCTGGAGGCCGAGGGCCGCAACGACCAGGCCGGCGCCAAGCTCAAGCAGGCCGCCGAGAAGATCAAGGACGCCTTCAAGAGCTGACGTACGCGACGCACACCCACCGGGTCGGCCCTCGGGCCGGCCCGGCGTGCTGTCCAGGCCCGCCTCAGCGCGGCCGGTCACCGGTCAGGCGCGCGGCGCGGGCCTGGAGGTAACGGCGCTCCGGCAGGCTGGTGGTGGCCCGCGCGGCGGCCAGGTACGCGGCCCGCGCGTCCGCCCGGTCCCCGGCCAGGTCGAGCAGATGCGCGCGGACGGCGGCGAGACGGTGGTGGCCGGCGGTCCGGCCGTCGGCGTCGAGCGGTTCCAGCAGCGCGAGCCCGGCGCGCGGACCGTCCACCATGGCCACCGCGACCGCCTGGTTGAGTGTGACCATCGGATTCGGCGCGATGTGGGCCAGCACCCGGTAGAGCGCGACGATCTGCGGCCAGTCAGTGGTCGCCGCGGAGGGGGCCTCCGCGTGCACCGCCGCGATGGCCGCCTGCACCTGGTACGGCCCCGGCGACGACCAGGTCAGCGCCTCGGTCACCAGCGCCACCCCCTCCTCGATCGCAGCCCGGTCCCACCGGCCGCGGTCCTGCTCGGCCAGCGGCACCAGCTCGCCGTCCGGCCCGGTACGCGCCGCCCGGTGCGCGTCGGTGAGCAGCATCAGCGCCAGCAACCCGGCCACCTCGCCGTCGTCCGGGAGCAGCCGGCGCAGCTCCCGGGCCAGCCGGATCGCCTCGGCGGTCAGCTCCGCCCGGTGCAGCGCCTCGCCGCTCGACGCCGCGTACCCCTCGTTGAAGACCAGGTAGAGCACGCGCAGCACCGCGCCCAGCCGCTCGTCGCGGTCGGCCGGCGAAGGCAGCGTGAAACGCGCGCCGGCCGCCTCGATCCGCTGCTTCGCGCGGCGGATCCGCTGGCTCATGGTCGCCTCCGGCACCAGGTACGCGCGGGCGATCTCGGCGGTGCTCAACCCGCCCACCGCACGCAGCGTGAGCGCCACCTGCGCGCTGACCGGCAGCGCCGGATGGCAGCAGAGGAACAGCAGCTTCAGCGTGTCGTCCCCGCTCGGCGGCTCCTCGTCGGCGGGCGGCGCGACAGTCGCGTACGCGGGCTGCCGGACCGCCACCGCGACCTCGCGTGCCCGGCGGGCGTGCTCACGGCGCCACTCGTCGGTGAGCCGGCGGGTGGCGACGGTGACCAGCCACGAGCGGGGGTGGTCCGGCAGGCCCTGCTCCGGCCACTGGACGGCGGCGGCCAGCAGCGCCTCCTGGACCGCGTCCTCGCAGGCGTAGAACTGGCCGTGCCGGCGCACGAGCACGCCGAGGACCTGCGGCGCGAGCGTGCGCAGCAGGTCCTCGACCGCAGGTGAGGTCACATCTCCGTCCCGGCCTGCTCCATCACCGCGCGCACCTCCAGCACGCCGAAACCGTGCCGCACGTCCGGCCAGCGCGCGGCGATCTCGGCGGCCCGCTCCGGGGTCTCGCAGTCGACAGTCAGGTAGCCGGCGAACTGTTCCTTGCTCTCCACGAACGGCCCGTCGGTGATCTCGGTGCCGCCGGAAGCCGCCGGCCGTACCGTCCGGGCCTGCGACGGGTGCGCCAGCGCCTCACCGCCGACCAGCTCACCGGACTCGGTCAGCTCCTTCATGATCACGTCGACCTCGCCGAAGATCGCGTTGCGCTCCGCCTCGGACAGCTCCTCCACGAAGCCGGGCCGGTTCCAGATCAGCAGCATGTACTTCACGGGTCACTCCTCGGGTCCGGGGCCACCGTCGGTGGCGCCTCGCAGACGGGTCGGAGCCGGTCCGCCCGAACCGACATCATCCCGGGAAAAGGTCAGCGGGCCCCGCGTACCGGGCGGCGCGCCGGGCGGCCCGGGTCGAGCGAGGCCCGGTCGGCCGCGCTGGTGCCGGAGACCCAGCCCTGTTCGTCGCGCACCTGGAGCCGGTGCCGCGTGGTGCCGGGAAAGAGCTGGTCGACGCGTTCCCGGACGGCGTCCGAGCGGGCCGCGAGCACCGGCAGCAGCCGGTCGTCGTCGCTCTCCTCGGCCGCGACCGCGCTGGCCTCGCGCAGCCGGTCACCGATCCGCAGCGCGAACGCGTTGAGGAACGACTCGTCGTAGCCCTTGGTACGCCGTCCGCCGGCCTTGCCGCGCTCACCCCGGCCGCGCAGCATCGCGGCGGTGGCCTGCACCAGCAGCGAGGTGTGCAGCAGCTCCACCGCGGCCAGGTCGGCCGGGAAGCCGAGCACCGTGGCGAAACCCAGGTCGTCGGACCAGACCGACTCGCACCGGTTCGCCGCCGCCACCTCCTGGACCAGCAGCGCCTTCGCCGCCGCGTACGGGGCGTCGACGCCGATCCGGACCCCGCCCGGAGCACCGGACCGCTCGGCGGCGGCGTCGAGCAGCGCCGCGTCGATGCTGTGCCGGGCCATCAGCTCCTGCGCCTTCGCGGTGAACGCCTCCGCCTCGGCCGGATAGGCGGTCGACTCGGCCTTGGCGAGCAGCGCGCGTACCCGGTCGAGCATCCGGGAACCGCTCGGCGTCGCGGCGGCGTGTGGGACGGCGGCCGAGCCCGGCGGGGGCCGCAGTACCGCGATCGGCGGCAGCCCCGCCACCAGGACGAGCGCGTCGACGGCGTCCCGCAGCGCGGTGATCCGGTCGCCGTCGGCGCGCCGGTCCAGCCAGCCCGCGTCGTCGTCCCAGCGGGCGCCGGCCTCGGTGAGCTGCGCGTCGAACCACTCCGGGACGGGTGCCGGCAGGGTGCGCCGCTGGGCGGCCATGGCGTCGCGCAGCAGGCGGGCCCCGCGCGGGGTCAGCCGCCGGGTGGCGAGCCGGTCCAGGTCGGCGGGCTGCCAGCCGCGTGGCCAGAGCCGGCCCACGTCCCGGGTCAGCCGGGCCAGCAGCGCCGCGTCCACCGCGGCGCCGTCGGCCACCACCAGCCCGTCGAGGGCCCGTTCGGCGGCGCGTACGTCGGTGCCGCGCGCCGTCGCCACGGCGTCGTCGAGCAGTCGGTCGGCTGGTGACACGGGTGGCTCTCCCTGAACTCCGGCAGGCGGCCTCTCGCTCACCCCGACACCCGACGGTACCCGGCCCGCCCGTTCAACCTTCCCGGCCTGCCGTCCGTACTCCTGCCCGAGCGGGTGGGGGCGACGGACGGAGATCGACGTGGGCGGGCGTGACCGAGGGCTGCACCGGCGACGGCGGAGGCCGCGATCCGGGCGGATCCTGGCGGTGGTCCTGGTCGGGGCCGTGCTCGCCGCCGGCGGGTACGCCGCGCGGCACCCGGACCTGCTGGACCGCGTCGACGTGCGGCGGACCGTGCAGGCGGCGGCGCCGAGCGCGCCCGCGCCGGACGCGCGTCCCTCGCCGACGGCGGTGCCGACGCCGGTCCCGGCGGCCGGACGGGTGGCGCCCGGCATCGGCTACCCGACCCGGGGCAGCGGCACCTTCCGCACCGCCGACACCGTCGGCGCGGTGGCGGGGCGCTCCGGCGAGCTGCTGCGCTACCGGGTCGCCGTCGAGGACGGCATCCGCAACGTGGACGTGGAACGCTTCGCCCGCGAGGTCGCGGCGACGCTCGCCGACCGGCGGGGCTGGACCGGCGACGGCCGGTGGCGGCTGCAACGGGTGGGCCGCGACGACAGGGCGGACTTCACCGTGCTGCTCACCACGCCGGTGACCCGGGGGCGGCTCTGCGGCGACCCGAGCGACAGATACACGTCCTGCCGCAACGGCGACCAGGTGGTGATCAACGTGGCCCGCTGGGTGTACGGGGTGCCGCACGTGCCCGACCTCGACCTTTACCGGCAGTACCTGCTCAACCACGAGGTCGGTCACCGGCTGGGCCGGGGACACGAGCGCTGCCCCCGGGCCGGCGGTCCGGCGCCGGTGATGGTGCAGCAGACGCTCGGGCTGCACGGGTGCACGCCGAACCCGTGGCCGATCGTGGACGGCGAACCGCTCGCCGGGCCGTCCGGCCAGTACGACGACCCGATCCCGGCCGGGGACCGCTGAGCCCTCGCCCGGCGACCGTCCCGGGCCGTCAGCGGGAGAACGCGGCCCAGATGTTCTTGGTGGACCCGGTGGCGTACCAGCCGACGTCGAGCGAGACCGACTGGGCCAGGAACAGTCCGCGCCCGCCCGAGTCCGTCGGGCTGATGTCGGTCAGCTCCGGCACCGAGCTGACGTCGTGGTCGGCCACGTCGAGCAGGAACCGGTCGTCGGTGGCGAGCAGCGTGATGATGGTGGGCGGGCGGCCGTGCCGCAGCGCGTTGCTGGCCAGTTCGGTGGCGACCAGCACGACCAGGTGCGGCACCTCGTCCAGGTCCTCACCCTGCACCAGGCCGTGCCGGTTCAGCGCGTCGCGCAGCGAGGCGCGCAGGACGCGCAGATCCTCCGGGGAGTCGAGCACCCACCGCTCCAGCTCCGAGGCCTGTGGCGGCGGCGGCGAGGTGCGCAACTGTCCCATGATCTGGCTTTACCCTGCGTAGCCGTTCGTTAAGCAGTCACCGTCGCAACAGCGCGAACACTCCCCACCCCATGTACTCGCGCTGGAAGCGGACGTACCGCAGCGGGTCCTCGGTCAGCTCCCGCCGCAGCTCCGGGGCCAGTTCGTCGTCCGGATTGGCGTCCAGCCAGCGGCGCAGGTTCAGCCAGTGCGCGGCCGCGTACCGGTCCCAGCTGTCCTGGTCGGCGAGGACCATCTCGACCAGGTCCCAGCCGCACTCGCCGAAGAGCCGCACCAGGCCGGGCAGGTCGTGGAACTCGTCCCGGGACCGGGCGTGCGAGCCGGTGACCGTCTCCTCGTCCGGCGGGTCCCGCCGCCAGTAGGGCTCGCCGACCAGCGCCATGCCGCCGGGCCGCAACGCCCGGCCGAGCAGTTCCAGCGTGCCCGGCACCCCGTCGCCGATCCAGGTCGCCCCGACACAGGCCGCCACGTCGACCGGCCGCTCCGGTGAGTACGCCGCCGCGTCGCCGTGCACGAACCGTACGTGCTCGGTGACGCCCAGTTCGGCGGCGCGTTCCCGGGCGGCGGCGGTGAAGGCGCTGCTGATGTCGACCCCGGTGCCGGTGACCCCGTGGTCGCGGGCCCAGGTGCAGAGCAGCTCGCCCTTGCCGCTGCACAGATCCAGCAGCTCGTCGCCGGGTCGCAGCCGGATCGCGCGGCCCAGCGTGGCCAGCTTGACGTCGTCGAACGGATTGAGGATCCGCAGGTCGCCCTCGCGGATGGTGAAGCTGCGCGGCAGGTCCGGTGCTGTCATCCGGGGAGCGTGCGCCGCCCGGCCGACGGCGGCAACCGATTTGCGTCTGTGCTGCTCCGGGTCTCCTGCGGTACGGTCACGACATGGTGGTCGAGGAACACTGGTGGAACGGCGTCAACAACCCTCGCGGACGGCGTGACGTCTACATCTGCACCGACGGAAGCCAGTGGCAGGTCCAGGCACAGATCGGCGGGGCGTCCGGCCGGTCCAAGATCCAGCAGTGCCCGAGCCGTGGCTCGGCGAGCATCCTGGCGGGCGCGTGGCGCGCGAGTGGCTCCGGCTGGCGGGCGATGCCCCGCTGACCGCACGCTCAGTCACGAGGGCCGTGCACAGCGCGGTGCACGAGTGACTCGGCGACCTCGCCGAGGCACTAGTTGCCCGCGCTGTCGAGCGCTGAGGTCCGCGCCCCTGTCCGGTGGGCGTGAAACCGCCGTGAAACCGCGCTGATCCCCGCCGCCGTCACGGTTACCGCATGACGACGACAACCTCACCGATGGTCGAGGCGACCGGGCTGCGCAAGGCGTACCGGAAGCAGGTGGTGCTCGACGGCATCGACCTGCGCGTACCCGGGGCCACGGTCTTCGCCCTGCTCGGCCCGAACGGCGCCGGCAAGACCACCACAGTGCAGATCCTCTCCACGCTGATCCGACCGGACGGCGGAACCGTGCGCGTCGCCGGCCACGACCTGGCCGCCGAGCCGGACCGGGTACGCGCCGTGATCGGCGTGACCGGCCAGTTCTCCGCCGTCGACGCGTTGCTCACCGGCGCGGAGAACCTGCGGCTGATGACCGACCTGCGGCATCTGGGCCGGATCGAGGGACGGCGGGTGGTGGACGACCTGCTGGCCCGTTTCGACCTGACCGACGCGGCGGACAAGCCGGCGGCGGCGTACTCGGGCGGGATGAAGCGGCGGCTGGACCTGGCGATGACGCTCGTCGGCCGCCCCCGGCTGATCTTCCTGGACGAGCCGACGGCCGGCCTGGACCCGCGCAGCCGGCGGGCGATGTGGCAGATCGTGCGGGAGCTGGTGGCCGAGGGCACCACCGTCTTCCTGACCACGCAGTACCTGGAGGAGGCCGACCACCTGGCCGACCGGGTCGCGTTGCTCGACGGCGGTCGCCTCGTCGCCGAGGGCAGCCCGGCCGAGCTGAAGCGGCTGGTGCCCGGCGGTCACGTACGCCTGCACTTCACCGACCCGGCGCAACTGGCCGCGGCGGCCGGGCTGTTCCCGGCGGCCACCCGGCACGACGACGACCTCACGCTGCGGGTGCCCGGCGACGGCGGCGTCAGCGGGGTGAAGGCCCTGCTCGACCGGCTCGACGCGGCCGGCGTCGCCGTCGAGTCGATGAGCCTGCACACCCCCGACCTGGACGACGTCTTCCTGGCCCTCACCAGCCACCGCACCGAGGAGAAGGTGACCGCATGAGCACGCTCGCCCACACCGTCGGCGACTCGGCGACGATGCTGCGCCGCAACCTGAAGCACGCGGTGCGCTATCCGTCCCTGACGGCAGTGGTGATCGCCCTGCCGGTGGTCTTCCTGCTGCTGTTCGTCTACGTCTTCGGCGGCACGCTCGGCAACGGGCTCGGCGGCGTGGCCGGGGGCCGGTCCGCGTACGTCGACTACGTGACCCCCGGCATCCTGCTGCTCGCCCTGGCCGGCGCGGCGCAGGGCACCGCGATCTCGGTGGCCATGGACATGACCGAGGGCATCGTGGCCCGGTTCCGCACCATGTCCATCGCCCGCGCGGCGGTGCTCACCGGCCACGTCGTGGGCGCGGTGACGCAGACGCTGATCGGGCTGGCGGTGGTGGTCGCCGTGGCGCTGCTCGTCGGCTTCCGGCCGGATGCCGGCCCGGCGCAGTGGCTCGCCGCGGCCGGGCTGCTCACCCTCACCGCGTTCGCCATCACCTGGCTGTCGGTCGCGCTGGGCATGGTGCCCAAGAGCGTGGAGAGCGCCAGCAACCTGCCGATGCCGCTGATGCTGCTGCCGTTCCTGGGCAGCGGTTTCGTGCCGACCGACTCGATGCCCGGGTGGCTCGCCTGGTTCGCCGAGCACCAGCCGTTCACCCCGATCATGGAGACGCTGCGCGGGCTGCTCCTGGCCGGTCCGGTCGGCGGCGGCGACGCGCTCGCGGCGGTGGCCTGGTGTGCCGGGATCAGCCTGGTGGGCTACCTGTGGGCGCGCCGGTTGTACGACCGGGACCCGTCCCGCTGAGTTCCGCCAGGGCGACGAGCCGCAGCTCGTCGTGGTCGAGGGCGGCGTACGACGCGCGGGCCGCGTCGTACGCCGCCGGGTCGGCGTCCCGCGCCGCCTGCCGGGCCGCCGCCGAGGACATGGTGGGCTGGAAGTTGCGCTGGTAGCCGAAGCGTTCGGCGAGCGCGACGAGCCGGGCGCCGGCAGCCTTGTCGCCGGCACCGCCCGACCGGTCCAGCTCGACCAGTGCGACGGCGAGCAGCAGAGACCCGTGGATCGGCAGTTGCACGAGAAAGCCCGGCGCGTCGGCGATCGGGTCGGCCAGCAGAGCCGCGCTCCTGCGGCGCAGCGCGTCGGCGAGCCCCGGCACCAGGTCCAGCCGGCCGTGCCGGGCGTGTGCCGCCAGGGCGGCCGCCCGGATCTCCAGGTGCCACGGCGCGTCGCCGGGCGGTCCGGACCAGATGAGCGGGTCGGCCGGCTGCCGCAACCCGTCCAGCGCCTCCCGCCAGCCGGCCAGTCCGGCGTCGACGTCGCCCCGGGCCAGCGCGAATTCGGCCCGGATGCCGCGCTCGTACGCCCGCATGCCGTACTGGTCGTCCTGCGCCGGCGCGGCGTCGTACCGGCCGTCGCAGGCGTCGGCGGTGGCCAGCCGCAGCCAGCGTTCCGCCTCGTCGACCTCACCGAGCCCGAGGTTCACCAGGACCAGGCTCCACCGGATCTGGAGCCGGTCCCACCACGGGCCGGAGTCGGCAAGCAGGTCCAGCGCGGCGGTCAGGTGATCCCGGGCCTCCGTCGAGCGTTCGGTCTGCATGCACAACTCGCCGATCCGCGAGTGGACGAGCACCCGCAGCCACGGGATCGGCCGGTGGGCCAGCGCGTCCAGCATCCGCCGCGCCGCGTCCAGCGCGTCGTCCGGCCGCCCGGCCTGCTCCAGCAGGTAGCTGGCCAGGCCGTTCGCCATCGCGGCGACCAGCGGCTGCGGATGCGCGCGCAGCGCGGCGAGCGCGGCCGGGTCGGCCACGATCTCGGGGATCGCGCCCAGGACCGTCGCCATCGCGCCGACCAGGTCGCCCGTCGGGGGCGGCGGCAGCCTCCGCAGCACCACGAGCGAGCGGGTCGCCCGCCGTCCGGCGATCATCAGGCTGTGCGCCACGCCGAGCACGGCCACGGTACGGGCCGGCGCCACGAACTCCGGCGCGGGCCGGTAGTGGGACAGCAGGAAGTCGGTGTCGGCGACCAGCGTGAGCATCCGGGTGTAGCTGGTGTCGAGCGTCCACAACGCGGCGAGCGCGGCGGCGACGCCGACCACTGTGGGCGCGTCCGACCGGGCCGAGGCCAGTCGCAGCGCGGCGACGAGATTGTCCTGTTCGGACCGGACCGCCGCCAGGGCGGTGAACGGCTCGGGGCCGAGCAGCGTCTCGTGCTGCCCGAGACCGAACTCGCGGGCCCAGGCGAGGAACGCCGCCACGACAGGGTCCGTCTCGCCGGCCTCGGACCGGCGGGCCGCGCCGAACTCCCGCACCGTCTCCAGCATCCGGAACCGGATCGCCTCGGGCGTCTCCTCCACGCGCAGCAGCGACTGGTCGACCAGATGTTCCAGCACCGGCAGCGCGTCGTCGCCCAGCACCCGGTCGGCCGCCGCCGTGGTGAAGCCGTCGGGGAACACCGACAGCGCCCGCAGCGCCGCCCGCCCCTCCGGCCGCAGCAGGTTCCAGCTCCAGTCGACCACCGCGTGCAGCGTGTGGTGGCGCGGCGGCGCGTCCCGTGCGCCGCCGCGCAGCAGCCCGAACCGGTCGTCCAGCCGGCGGGCCAGCTCCGGCACGCTCATCGCCCGGACCCGGGCCGCGGCCAGCTCGATCGCCAGCGGCATCCCGTCCAGGTGCCGGCACACCTCGGCCACCTGCTCGGCGGGCAGCACCACGCCCGGCCGGGCGGCCCGGGCCCGCTGCGTGAACAACTCCACGGCCGTGTCCAGCGGCAGTTCGGGCAGCGCGTGCACCGCCTCCGAGGTCAACCCGAGCGGGGTGCGGCTGGTGGTCAGGACCCGCAGCTCCCGGGTCGCCGCCAGCAGCGCCGCCACCAGCTCGGCGACGCCCCGGACCACCTGCTCGCAGTTGTCCAGCACCAGCAGCACCGGCCCGGTGCCGAGCGCCGCCACTATCGCGGCGACCGGGTCGGCGGGCACCGGCAGCGCGCCGACCGGGCCGGCCACCGGCTCGCCGACCCCCAGCGCCGCCGCGACCGCGTCCGGCACGTCGCCGTCGGCGGTGACCGCGCCGAGCGCCACCAGACGTACGGCGCGTTGCGGCGCGCGCCGGGCCACCGCGTACGCGAGCCGGGTCTTGCCCAGCCCGCCCGGACCGACGACGGAGACCACCCGGGCGTCGGTCAGCAGGGACTCCACGGCGGTCAGGTCGTCGTCGCGGCCGAGCAGCGTGTTCGGCTCGTACGGGATGCCGGGCCGGGCCACCCGGCTCTCCCCGTCGAGCAGCTCCCGGTGCAGCTCGCGCAGCGCCGGCCCCGGGTCGGCGCCCAGCTCGTCGCGGAGCGAGCGACGGTAGTCGTCGTACCGGGTCAGGGCCGCCGACCGGCTGGTCACCGCCGCCTCGCAGCGGAGCAGCTCGGCCAGCAGCTCCTCGTCGTGGCGGGTCCCGGCGGCCAGCGCGGCGAGCCCGGGCAGCGCCTCCGCCGGCCGGCCGAGCCGGGACAACGCGATCGCCCGGGCCCGGGACAGCGCGCGGTACGTGGCCGCCCGGTCCGCGCGCAACGCGGTGAGCGGATCGCCCTCGCCCGGCTCGTCGCCCGGCGGGCCGGCCCAGTACGCCAGCCCCGCCTCCGCCTCGGCCAGCGCGTCCGCGTGCTCACCGGCTCGGGCCCGCCGCGCCGCCGCCTCCGCGTGCCGCAGCACCGCCGCCGCGTCCACCTGCGCGTCGGTGAGCGCCAGCCGGTAGCCGGTGGCGGTCCGCACGATCAGGTCGGCACCCAGCTCGGCGCGGGCCCGGGACACCAGGATCTGCAACGCCTTCACCGGGTGCCGGGGCGGTTCCTCCGGCCAGAGCGCCTCGACCAGCGCCCCGGTGCCGCAGCCCGCCCCAAGTCGCCCGGCCAGCAGCGCCAACAGCCCGCGCAGCCGGGCCCCACCGACCGGCACACCCCGGCAGACCACGTCCGACAGCAGGCTCAGTTCGGTGGCCACCGGGCCAGCGTAGGCGGCGGGCCGGCCCGTCACGGCCCCCGCGCCGGGGCGGTTCGTGCAGGCGGCGTGAAAAGCGCGTCAAGAAACCGCGGCCGCGCGTCATGGTCGCGTTATAGCCCCTGTCCGTACCCCCGGACCTGGCGTTTTGATTGCCCGGCGCGACCGGCAGGCGGTCGCGAGGACATCTTCCGCTAGGAGAGATCAGCCGTGTCTGACGTGCTGTTCGTGTTGCTGACGGTGGGGCTGTTCGCGGCGCTCGCCCTCGTGGTGAGGGGCGTGGAGAAGCTGTGAGCGCAGTCAACGCCGTCGGCCTGGTGCTGGCGATCGGGCTGGGCGTGTTCCTGGTCGTCGCCCTGCTGTTCCCGGAGCGTTTCTGATGAGCATGACGACAGCCGGCGTGCTCTTCGTCCTGTCGCTGGTGGCGGCGCTCGCCGCCGTGCACCGGCCGTTCGGCGACCACATGTACCGGGTGGTCGCCGGAACCCGGTCGTCCCTCCTCGAGCGGCGGATCTACCGCCTGGTCGGGGTCAACCCGGCCGCCGAGCAGACCTGGGGCGTGTACGCCCGCTCGGTGCTGGCCTTCTCGGCGGTCTCCCTGCTGTTCCTGTACGCGTTCCAGCGTCTGCAGAACCATCTGTGGCTCTCGCTGGGCTTCGACCCGGTGGTGCCGCACGGCGCCTGGAACACCGCTGTGTCGTTCGTGACCAACACGAACTGGCAGTGGTACTCGGGTGAGTCGACGATGGGCCACCTGGTGCAGATGGCCGGCCTGGCGGTGCAGAACTTCGTCTCGGCCGCTGTCGGCATCGCCGTCGCGGTGGCGCTGGTCCGGGGCTTCGCCCGCAGCCGCACCGGCGAGCTGGGCAACTTCTGGGTCGACCTGACCCGGGTCACGCTGCGGATCCTGCTGCCGATCGCGGTGCTCGGCGCGCTCGCGCTGATGCTCGGCGGGGTGGTGCAGAACCTGTCCGGCGGCACCGACGTGACCACGCTGACCGGCGGGGCCCAGACGATCACCGGCGGGCCGGTGGCCGGCCAGGAGGTCATCAAGGAGCTGGGCACCAACGGCGGCGGCTTCTACAACGCCAACAGCGCCCACCCGTTCGAGAACCCGACCGCGTGGACGAACTGGCTGGAGATCTTCCTGATCCTGGTGATCCCGTTCAGCCTGCCCCGGGTCTTCGGCCGGATGGTCGGGCAGAAGCGGCAGGGCTACGCGATCGCCGCCGTCATGGCGATCCTCGCGCTCGCCAGCATCACCCTCACCAACGTGTTCGAGCTGGCCGGCCACGGCACGGTGCCGCAGGCGGTAGGCGCGGCGCTGGAGGGTAAGGAGGTGCGCTTCGACGTGTCCAACTCGGCCACGTTCGCGGCGGCCACCACGCTCACCTCGACCGGCGCGGTCAACTCGTTCCACGACTCGTACACCGCTCTGGGCGGCATGATGACGCTGGGCAACATGATGCTCGGCGAGGTCGCGCCCGGCGGCGTCGGCGCCGGCCTGTACGGGCTGCTGATCCTCGCCGTGATCACGGTGTTCGTGGCCGGGCTGATGGTCGGGCGCACCCCCGAGTACCTGGGCAAGAAGATCGGCTCGCGCGAGATCAAGTTCGCCTCGATGTACTTCCTGATCACCCCGGCGCTGGTGCTCGCCGGCACCGCCGCCGCGTTCGCCACCGGCAACGACTCGACAGCGCTCAACGTCGGGCCGCACGGACTGTCCGAAGTGCTCTACGCGTTCACCTCGGCCAGCAACAACAACGGCTCCGCGTTCGCCGGCATCACAGTGAACACGCCGTGGTGGAACATCGCGCTCGGGCTCTGCATGCTGCTCGGCCGGTTCCTGCCGATCATCTTCGTGCTCGCGCTGGCCGGATCGCTCGCCCGCCAGCAACCCACACCCGCCTCCGAGGGCACCCTGCCGACCCACCGGCCGCTGTTCGTCGGCATGGTCGTCGGCGTCACGGTGGTCCTCGTCGCGCTCACCTTCCTTCCCGCACTCGCGCTCGGCCCGCTGGCCGAAGGGCTGTGACCCCCATGAGAGACACGGACATGACAGCACCTGTGCAGACCGCCGACGCGCCGGCCCTCGGCACGCCGGGCCGCCGCGACGGCCGGGTCGGCGGCGGACTGCTCGACCCTCGCCAGCTGCTCCGGTCGCTGCCGGACGCGCTGCGCAAGCTCGACCCGCGCACGCTGTGGCGCAACCCGGTGATGCTGATCGTGGAGATCGGCGCGTTGTTCACCACTGTGCTCGCGGTGACCGACCCGTCGGTCTTCGCGATCGCGATCACCGTCTGGCTCTGGCTCACCGTGATCTTCGCGAACCTGGCCGAGGCGGTCGCCGAGGGGCGCGGCAAGGCACAGGCCGACACGCTGCGCCGGGCCAAGCAGGACACCATCGCCACCCGCCTGGTCGGCTGGACGCCGGGCGCCGCCGCGAACGCGTACCGGGACGAGGCGGTGCCAGCGCCGCAACTGCGCCAGGGCGACATCGTCCTGGTCGAGGCCGGGCAGGTGATCCCGGGCGACGGCGACGTGGTGGAGGGCATCGCCAGCGTCGACGAGTCGGCGATCACCGGCGAGTCCGCCCCGGTGATCCGGGAGTCCGGCGGCGACCGCAGCGCTGTCACCGGCGGCACCCGGGTCCTCTCCGACCGGATCGTCGTGCGGATCACCCAGAAGCCGGGCGAGAGCTTCATCGACCGCATGATCGCCCTGGTCGAGGGCGCCAACCGGCAGAAGACGCCGAACGAGATCGCGCTGAACATCCTGCTGGCCGCGCTGACGATCGTCTTCCTGCTCGCCGTGGTCACGCTCCAGCCCATGGCGATCTTCGCCAAGGGGTACCAGGCCGCCGCGCCGGACAGCGCCGCGATCACCGACTCCGGCGTCACCGGCGTCGTCCTGGTCTCGCTGCTGGTCTGCCTCATCCCGACCACCATCGGCGCGCTGCTGTCCGCGATCGGCATCGCCGGCATGGACCGGCTCGTGCAGCGCAACGTGCTGGCGATGAGCGGCCGGGCGGTCGAGGCGGCCGGTGACATCAATACGCTGCTGCTGGACAAGACCGGCACGATCACGCTCGGCAACCGGCAGGCCGCCGAGTTCCTGCCGGTGACCGGCGTGGACGCGGCCACGCTCGCCGACGCGGCGCAACTGTCCAGCCTGGCCGACGAGACCCCGGAGGGCCGCTCGGTGGTGGTGCTCGCCAAGAACGAGTACGGGCTGCGCGAGCGCGAGCCCGGTGTGATCCCGCACGCCACGTTCGTGCCGTTCACCGCGCAGACCCGGATGAGCGGCGTCGACCTGGACGCCGACTGCGACGTCCGGCAGATCCGCAAGGGCGCCGCCGCCGCGGTGATGAAATGGGTACGCGAGAACGGCGGCCACCCAACCGAGCAGGTCGGTGAACTGGTCGACGCGATCAGTGGCACCGGCGGCACGCCGCTCGTGGTGGCCGAGCACGTGGCCGGCGAACCGGCCCGGGCGCTCGGCGTCATCCACCTCAAGGACGTCGTCAAGGCCGGGATGCGGGAGCGCTTCGACGAGATGCGCCGGATGGGCATCCGGACCGTGATGATCACCGGTGACAACCCGCGTACCGCGAAGGCCATCGCCGACGAGGCGGGCGTGGACGACTTCCTCGCCGAGGCCACGCCGGAGGACAAACTTGCCCTGATCCGAAAGGAACAGGAGGGCGGCCGGCTGGTCGCGATGACCGGCGACGGCACGAACGACGCGCCCGCGCTGGCCCAGGCGGACGTCGGCGTGGCCATGAACACCGGCACGTCGGCCGCGAAGGAGGCCGGCAACATGGTCGACCTCGACTCCGACCCGACCAAGCTGATCGAGATCGTGGAGATCGGCAAGCAGTTGCTGATCACCCGGGGCGCGTTGACGACGTTCAGCATCGCCAACGACATCGCGAAGTACTTCGCGATCATCCCGGCCATGTTCGCCGGCATCTACCCGTCGCTGGACCGGCTCAACATCATGCGGCTGGCCAGCCCTGAGTCGGCGATCCTCTCCGCCGTCGTCTTCAACGCGATCGTCATCGTGGCGTTGATCCCGTTGGCCCTGCGCGGCGTGCGCTACCGCCCGGCTAGCGCGTCCGCGCTGCTGCGCCGCAACCTGTGGCTCTACGGCCTCGGCGGCATCGTGGTGCCGTTCGTCGGCATCAAGCTCATCGACCTGCTCGTCCAGTTCGTCCCGGGGATCTCGTGATGCGCCTTCCCAGTTGGCTCGCCCAGCACCTGGCCGCCCTGCGCGCGGTGCTCGTGTTCACAGTGCTGCTCGGCCTCCTCTACCCGCTCGCCCTGGTCGCCGTCGGCCGGCTCCCCGGCCTCGACGGCAGGGCCGACGGCTCACTGCTCACCGTCGACGGCCGTACCGTCGGCAGCTCGTTGATCGGCCAGTCGTTCACCGACGCGGACGGCAACCCGGTCCCGCGCTACTTCCAGTCCCGCCCGTCGGCCGCCGGGGACGGTTACGACCCGACCGCCACCGCGGCCGGCAACCTCGGCCCGGAGAGCGTGGTCGACACGCTCACCGGCGACGAGGAGACCTCCGCGCAGAGCCTGCTCACCCAGGTCTGCGCCCGCAGCAAGGCGGTCGGCGAACTGGACGGCGTGGACGGGCGGCGCCCGTACTGCACGCCGGACGGGGTGGGCGCGGTGCTCGCCGTGTTCCGCGCCGACGGCCTCACCGGCCGGATCACCCGCGTGGTGAGCGTCAACCAGGCCGCGCCCGCGACGCCGTTCGTCACCACCTGGCAGGGCGTGCCGGTGGAGGCGGCCCGGCCCGGCCACGACTACGTGGCCGAGGGCGGCATCGTCACCCCGGTCCGCGGGGACGCCCCGGCACGCCCCGCCGTACCGGCCGACGCGGTCACCGCCAGTGGCAGCGGCCTCGACCCGCACATCTCCCCGGCGTACGCCCGGATCCAGGTGGCCCGGGTGGCGCGGGAGCGCGGCGCGGACCCGGCGGCGGTACGGCGGCTGGTCGCCGAGCACACCACCGGCCGGGCGCTGGGCTTCATGGGCGAGCCCGGGGTGAACGTGCTGGAACTCAACCTCGCGCTGGACGAGGCGTTCCCGGCGCGCTGACGGAAGTGTTAAGAAGGGCCCCCTTCACCTCGCGAGGCGTTAACAGGGGGCCCTTCCTTGCACTCAGGGAGGATGGGGTTGTGGGCAGGGGTGAACTGCGGATCTATCTCGGGGCCGCCCCGGGCGTCGGCAAGACGTACGCGATGCTCGAAGAGGCCCGGCGGCGGGCCGAACGCGGCACCGACGTGGTGATCGGCCTGGTCGAGACGCACGGCCGCCGGCACACCGCCGAGATGATCGGCGACCTGGAGGTGGTGCCGCGCCGGTCGATGACCTACCGGGGCGTCGAGTTCACCGAGATGGACCTGGACGCGGTGCTGGCCCGGCGGCCCGAGGTCGTCGTGGTGGACGAGCTGGCCCACACCAACGTGCCCGGCTCCCGGCACGACAAGCGCTGGCAGGACGTGCAGAAGCTGCTCGACGCCGGCATCAGCGTGCTCTCCACCGTCAACGTGCAGCACCTGGAGTCGCTCAACGACGTGGTCGCGCAGATCACCGGCACCACCCAGCGGGAGACCGTGCCGGACCAGGTGGTCCGCGCCGCCGAGCAGGTCGAGCTGGTGGACATGACGCCGGAGGCGCTGCGCCGGCGGATGGCGCACGGCAACATCTACCGGCCCGACAAGATCGACGCCGCGCTCGGCAACTACTTCCGGGTCGGCAACCTCACCGCGCTGCGCGAACTGGCGCTGCTCTGGCTGGCCGACAAGGTCGACGAGCAGCTCGACGCGTACCGCGCCCAGCAGGGCATCTCCGACACCTGGGAGGCGCGGGAACGGGTGGTCGTCGCGCTGACCGGGGGCCCGGAGGGCGAGACGCTGATCCGCCGGGCCGCCCGCATCGCCGCCCGCAGCAAGGGCGCCGACCTGCTCGCCGTGCACGTCGCGCGCAGCGACGGGCTGGCCGGCGCCGACCCGGCCCAGCTGGCCCGGCAGCGGGTGCTGGTGGAGAGCCTCGGCGGCACGTACCACCAGGTGCTCGGCGCCGACATCCCGGCGGCGCTGCTCGACTTCGCCCGGGGCGTCAACGCCACCCAGCTCGTGCTCGGTGCGAGCCGCCGGGGCCGGTTCGCGCAGGTGTTCGCCAGGGGCGTCGGGGTGACCACCACCGCGCTCTCCGGCCCGATCGACGTGCACCTGGTCACCCACCCGCAGGCGGGGCGCGGGCGCCGGGCCGGGGCGGTGCCCGCCGCGCTGTCCCGGAGGCGCCGGCTCGTCGGGTACGCGCTCGCGGCGCTCGGCATGCCGCTGCTCACGCTGCTGCTGCGGACGCTGCCCGACCTCACGCTGACGAACGACATCCTGCTGTTCCTCGCCGGAGTGGTCGGCGTGGCGCTGGTCGGCGGGCTGTGGCCCGCGTTGGTAGCCGCGCTCGGCGGCTCGCTGCTGCTCAACTGGTTCTTCACCCCGCCGTACCGGACGCTGACCATCGCCGAGGCGGACAACCTGCTCGCGCTGGGCGTGTTCGTGGGCGTCGCCATCGCGGTGAGCTGGGTGGTCGACGTCGCGGCCCGGCGTACCCGGGAGGCGGCGCGGGCCTCCGCCGACGCGCAGACGCTGGCCACCGTCGCGGGCAGCGTGCTGCGCGGCGAGCGGCCGCTGCCCGCGCTGCTGGACCGGCTGCGGGAGACGTTCGGGCTGCGCGCGGTGAGCGTGCTCGAACTGACCGCCGAGGCCGAGGGGCGGCCGGCGCGCGCCCGGGAGGAAGGGGCCTGGCGGGTGGTGGCCGAGGTCGGGGAGCGGCCGCCGGGCAGCCCGAGCGCGGGCGAGACGGTGGTGCCGGTGGACGACCGGCTCAGCGTGGTGCTCGCCGGCCGGCGGCTGGAGGCGGCGGACCGCCGGGTGGTCGAGGCGTTCGCCGCGCAGGCCGCCGTCGCGCTGCGCCAGGAGCGGCTGGCCGAGGAGGCCGCCACCGCCCGCCCCCTCGCCGCCGCCGACCGGATGCGCACCGCGCTGCTCGCGGCGGTCAGCCACGACCTGCGTACGCCGCTGGCGTCGGCGAAGGCCGCGGTGAGCAGCCTGCGCAGCCACGACGTCGAGTTCGACCCGGACGACCGGGAGGAGCTGCTTGCGACCGCGGACGAGTCGCTGGACCGGCTGGGCCGGCTGGTGGCGAACCTGCTCGACATGAGCCGCCTGCAGGCCGGCGCGCTCGGCGTCACCACCACCGCGATCGGGCTGGAGGACGCCGTACCCCGGGCCCTTGACGAACTGGGCCCGGCGGCGGCCGAGGTCGCCACGGACATCCCGGCCGACCTGCCGGCGGCGCTGGCCGACCCGGGCCTGCTGGAGCGCGTGCTGGTCAACGTGGTGTCGAACGCGCTGCGGCACAGCCCGCCCGGTCGCCCGCCGACGATCACCGGCAGCGCGCACGCCGGGCAGGTCGAGCTGCGGGTGATCGACACCGGGCCGGGCATCCCGGAGGACCAGTGGGAGCACGTCTTCCTGCCGTTCCAGCGCCTCGGCGACCGGGACAACCAGACCGGCGTGGGCCTCGGGCTGGCGCTGTCCCGTGGTCTCGCCGAGGCGATGGGTGGCAGCATCACCCCGGAGACCACACCCGGCGGCGGGCTCACCATGGTGTTGCGGCTGCCGGCCGCCCCGCACCCGGAAGGGCCGCAGGAATGACCCGCATCCTGGTCGTCGACGACGAGCCGCAGATCCTGCGCGCCCTGCGGATCAACCTGCGCGCCCGGGGCTACGACGTCGAGGTGGCCGACAGCGGCGCCGCCGCGCTCAAGGCCGCCGCCGGGCACCCGCCGGACCTGGTGGTGCTCGACCTGGGCCTGCCCGACCTGGACGGCACCGAGGTGATCAGGGGCCTGCGCGGCTGGACCGGCGTGCCGATCATCGTGCTCTCCGGCCGGGCCGGCAGCGAGGACAAGGTGGCCGCGCTCGACGCGGGCGCCGACGACTACGTCACCAAGCCGTTCGGGGTCGACGAGTTGCTCGCCCGCATCCGCGCGGTGACCCGGCGGCTCGCCCCCGCCACGCCCGCCGTGCCCGCGCTGCGGATCGGCCGCAACACCGTCGACCTGGCCGACCGGACCGTCACCCGCGACGACGGCGTCGAGGTCAAGCTCACCCCCACCCAGTGGGCCATGCTGGAGAAGCTGCTGCGCAACCCGGGCAAGCTGGTCAGCCAGCGCCAGCTGCTGCACGACGTGTGGGGGCCGGAGTACCACCAGGAGACGAACTACCTGCGGCAGTACATGGCCCAGTTGCGGCGCAAGCTGGAGGACGACCCGGCCCGGCCCCGGCACCTGATCACCGAGCCCGGGATGGGCTACCGCTACCGCCCCTGACGTTTGCGACCGCCTCGGCGGGGGACTCGGCGAGCCGGTCGGGCGGTGGGGGAGGGGCATGGCGGGAAACCGGTCCTCGGAGGGGTTCGGCCGGCGGCTGGACGAGCACGCCATCGACGCCGGCGCGGCGGAGCCGGAGCGCCCCGACGGGCTGGTCGACAGCGGCGTCTACGTCGACGGGGTACGCCGGGCGTCGCCGGTGAGCCTCGCCGACACGTACCGCTGCCTGCAGCAGCTCGACGACGCGATGGCCTGGATCGGGCTGCTCCGGCCGGGCCGCGAGCAGATCGGCTCGCTCGCCGCCGAGTTCCAGCTCCCCGACCTGGCCGTCGAGGACGCCATCAACGCCCATCAGCGCCCCAAACTGGAACGGTACGGCGACACCCTGTTCGTGGTGCTGCGCGCCGCCCGCTACCTGGACGAGCGGGACGCTGTCGAGTTCGCCGAACTGCACCTGTTCCTCGGGCCGGGATTCGTGATCACCGTGCGGCACGGCGGCACGCCCGACCTGGCCGAGGTGCGGCGGCGGCTGGAGGCCGAGCCGAACGTGCTCGCGTTCGGCCCGGAAGCAGTGCTCTACGCCGTGCTCGACCGGGTGGTGGACGGCTACGCGCCGGTGGTGGCCGGGCTGGAGAACGACATCGACGAGATCGAGACCGGGGTGTTCGGCGGGGACCCGAACGCCAGCCGCCGCATCTACGAGCTGAGCCGCGAGGTGATCCAGTTCCAGCGGGCCGCCCGCCCGCTGCTGAAGGTGGTGGACGAGCTGACACACGGCTTCGACAGGTACGGCACGGACGAGGAGCTGCGCCGCCGGATGCGCGACGTGGCCGACCACCTGACCCAGGTGGTGGAGCGGGTGGACGGGTTCCGGCACCTGCTCCAGAACATCCTCACCGTCAACGCCACACTGGTCTCGCAGGCGCAGAACGAGGAGATGCGCAGCCTGACCGCCGCCAGCTTCGAGCAGAACGAGGAGATCAAGCGGGTCTCCGCCTGGGCGGCCATCCTGTTCGCGCCGACCCTGATCGGCACCGTCTACGGGATGAACTTCGGCCACATGCCGGAGCTGGGCTGGCGGTACGGCTACCTGTTCGCGCTCGCCCTGATGCTCGCCGTCTGCGGGGCGCTCTACCTGCTGTTCAAGCGCCGCGGCTGGCTGTGAGCCGGACCGGCCGCGCCTCGGCAGTGACCGCACGCCAGTGGTGATCCACTAAAGTGTCCGGGTGACTACCCCCCGTCGTCCGTACGTTGCCCGGGCCTCGTGTCGTGGAGGAATGCGCTGATCGGGGACACGGTGCCGGCCCCGCGCGGCGGTCGCCGGACGAGCACGGGGAAGCGAGGGCTGGCGGGCCACTGTGCCCGGCTCGTCGCGTCCCGGCCGTTCGAAGTGGCCATCGTGGTGCTCATCATGGCCAACGGCGTGGTGCTGGGCATCGAGACGTACCCGAACCTGGGCGCCGCCGGGCCGGTGCTGCGGTGGACGGAGTGGACGTTCCGGGCGGTCTTCGTCGTGGAGATCACCATCCGGATCCTCGCGTACGGCCGCCGACCGCAGGACTTCTTCCGGCACGGCTGGAACGTCTTCGACCTGCTGGTCACCGCCGCCATCTTCATCCCGGGCCTGCACGGCGACTCGGCGGTGCTGCGGTTCATCCGGGTCGCCCGGGTGCTGCGCCTGGTCCGCTTCTCACCCGGCCTGCGGACCATCGTCGCGGCGCTGTGGCGCAGCCTGCCCGGAGTCGCGGGTTTCCTCGCGCTCGCCGCCGTCACGCTCTACGTGTACGGCATGGCCGGCTGGCTGATCTTCGGAACCCGCTACCCCGAGCAGTACGGCGACATCGGCCGTTCCCTCGTCACGCTGTTCGTGCTGCTGTCCCTGGAAACGCTTCCGGACCTGCTGGAACAGGGCCTGGAGGTGTCGCCGTGGACGCTGCTCTACTACGTCAGTTTCGTGATGATCGCCGTCAACCTGCTGCTGAACATCCTCATCGCGGTCATCGTCAACTCGATGGAGGAGGCGCGCCGCCTGGAGATGACCGAAGGGCTGGCGCCGGACTACGACTCCGACGGCGACGGGATACCGGACGAGCTGGACCGGATCGCGATCAGCCAGCGCCTGGACGACCTGCGCATGGTCGTCGCCGAGCTGGAGCGGGAACTACGCATCGACCGGGAGGAGCCGCCCGGCGCGCCGCGCCGCCGCCAGCACTCGGACCACTGACCGGCAGGTCATGACAGTTCTGTGACGAAAACGGCCCGCACGTTTGGCCGGGCGGTTGATCGGGGCAACCACCGAGGCGCCAACACATCTGAGGGAAGGGACGCCTCTCGTGGAGATCACGGGCTTCTTCACCGCGCTCATCATCGGCCTCGTCATCGGCGCGCTCGGGCGCCTGGTGGTGCCGGGCAAGCAGAACATCCCGATCTGGCTGACCCTGCTCATCGGTGTGGTCGCCGCGTTCGTGGGCACCCTGGTCGCCGGCGCGTTCGGCGTCGACGACACCCCCGGCATCGACTGGATCGAGCTGGCGCTCCAGGTCGGCTTCGCGGCCATCGGCGTCGCCGTCTTCGCCGGTCTGTACGGTCGTCGCCGCGTCTGACCGGACCGAAGGAAGGGCCCCTTCTTAACGCATTCTGCATAAGAAGGGGCCCTTCTTAACGCGCGCGTGCGGCTACTCCCGCCAGCCGGTCAGCTCGACGCCCTTGGCCAGCTCCACCCGGAAGCCCAGCGCGATCTCGCCGCTCTCGCCCGGCGCGAGCGACAGCCGCCAGGTCAGCTCGCCCAGCTCCGTACGCTCGGCGGGCGGCGGCGTCAGCGCCGTCTCGCGTACCGCCACCGCCTCGTCCCGGGACACCGGCAGCTGGTCGCGCACCTCCACAGTGGCCAGCCGGGGGGTGTGGTTCGCCACCGTGATCCGGTACTCCACCTCCCGACGCCGCGTCGACCCGAGCGTCGCCTTGCTCTCGGTGCGCCGGTGCAGCTTCCGCTCCACCCGTACCCGGTCGTCCACACCGAGCGCCAGCTCGGTCTCCTCGCCCGGCGCCCACGTCGGCAGCCGCGTCGCCGCCACGAAGTCCGCGCCGTGGAACACCGACGCCGGGCCGGTCAGCAGCGTGTGGTCCGACGTGTTGCGGACGGTGGCCCGCAGGTGCGCCTCGGCGGCGCGTACCGGCACGCTCACGTGGTCCAGCCGGGCCGGCAGCTCCAGCGCCGCGACTGTCACCCGGTGCGCGCTGCCGTCGGCCGGCACCGCCACCGGCCGGGCGGGCCGGTAGGTCGCCGCCGTGACGCCCTGCTCGACCTCGGCGACGCTCTCCCGCACCGCCGGCCGGGGCGCCGCGGACCGCGCCGCGCCGGCCCGGCCCGCCGGTGCCGCGCCGGGCGCCGGGGGTGGCACCATGCCGTCGAACGACGCGGCCGACACACCCATCGGCGGCTGCGGGCGGAGCCGGTCGAGATACCAGGGCGACAGTTCGGGTACGCCGCTGGCCGCCGCCGGGCGGGCGGTGGAGAGCAGAAGCTCGCACTCCGGCCAGTCCTCCCCGGTGCCCTGGCTGACCAGCCCGAACCAGGTGACAGTCATGGTGTCCTCGACCAGCCGCAGGTCGTAGGAGGGCGTCCAGCGGGCGCCGTCGACCAGGTAGCTCAGCTCCAGCTCCACCTCGGTGTCGTCGGCGTCGACGGAGACGGACACCTCGGCGGCCAGCCGGTCCGGCGCCCGCTTGCCGCGCGCCGCCTCCAGCTCGCGGTCGACAGCGGCCAGCTCCTCCGCCAGCTCGGTGCGCCGCCGGGCCAGCCCGCGCCGCCGGGCCCGGGACTCGGCGAGCTGCCCGGACACCGAGTCGGTGAAGGCCGCCACGTCGGCCGGGGCCGCGTCGCCCGCGGCCAGCGCCCGGGCGTACGTGCCACCGGCCCGCTCGGCCAGCCGGGTGAGGAACTCGCCGCGCTGTTCCTCGATCGCGTCGGTGTCCCCGACCTCGGTCAGCTCGTCGGCGAGTTCGCGACGCCGCCGTTCCAGCTCGACGACCTGGGCGTCGGTGCTGCGGGCCTGCCGCCACGCGACCACGTCCACCCCGAGCACCGTCACCGCGCCCCGGCCACCCACCCGGATCGAGTCCCGGCGCAGGCCCAGCGGGAGCGGAGCGACGCGTACCCGATGGTCGCCGACGGCCAGCCGGACGCGGCCGCGGCGGGTGACCCGGGCGCGGTCCGGGTAGACGGTCACGCCGACGACCGGCGCATCGATCTCCAGAGTGTCCACGGCGGCGAGGGTAGTTGAGCCGCGCCCACGACGGGGCTACCGAAGGCGCATCCGCTGGTCGACTGCGAGCGTCGCCGGCTCGCGCTCGGTGAACGGCAGCGGGGACGCGGATCGTGATCCAGCTCGATCGGCGCCGAGGTGTCCTCCACCACTTCGCCGAGAGGCCGTCGAGCCGACGTGAGCCCACGGGAGGCGATCAGGGCCGAATTCTGGCACGGTGTCGGGTAGCGACGGGCGCGGTTGAGGGGGAGTGGTGGAGTTCTCGGTGACGACCAGACAGGGCCGTGTCGGCCCGGTGATCGAGGTCGCCGGTGATCTGGACATGGCCAGCTCGCCGCAGTTGCGTGACCGGCTGCTCGAGGTGGTGGAGACCGGTGCGCGGACGGTGGTCGTCGACCTGACCCGGGTCGGGTTCGTGGACTCCAGCGGCCTGGGCGCACTCGTGCTCGTCTACAAGAACCTGCGGGAGCGCGGCGGCTGGCTCGGCCTGGCGGTCGTCCGCCAGTCGATCCGCAACGTCTTCTCGATCACCTCGGTGGACCGCGTCATCCCGCTCTTCGACACGGTGCGGGACGCCGAGGACGGATCAGCGGCGGCGGTGCGCTGAGGGCTCCTCGTCCGGGCTGACGCGGGCGCTGTCGGCGCCGGCGGTGCTGTGCCGTGGGCCGTGGCCGCCGTACCAGTCGACGACGAGCAGCGTGGCGTCATCGGTCAGAGCCGGGCCGGCGATCTCCAGCACCGCGTCGGACAGCGCCCGGACCGCCTCGCGGGGATGCAGGTGGGCGAGGCGGAGCAGCGCCCCGGGCAGGTCCAGGTCGGCGGCGTTGCGTTCGCGCATGCCGTCGGTGACCACCACCAGCCGGTCGCCGGGCAACAGGGCCAGCTCTCCGCTGCGGTAGCTCTCGCCGAGGAACATCCCGAACGGAAAGTTGCCCGGCAGCTCCACGGGGACGACCCGGCCGTCCCGGACCAGCATCGGCGGGACGTGGCCGGCGTTCAGCAGTTCGCAGCGCCCCGTGGCCAGGTCGATGCGGCCCAGCACGGCGGTGACGTACGCGCCGCGTACGTTCGCGTGCTCCGCGACGGCCCGGTTGGTCTCCTCGGCCTGGGTGACGAGGCCGACGCCGCGCCGGCGGGTGTTGCGCAGGCTGCCCACGCCGAGGGTGGCGGTGAGCGCGCTCGCCACACCGTGGCCCATCGCGTCGGTGACGCTGAGGTGCAGCAGATCCCGGGCGAGGCTGTAGTCGAAGGTGTCGCCGCCGACGCTCGCGGCGGGTTCCAGCCAGCCGGAGAGCGCGAAGGCGCCGGCCTCGCAGGTGAACGAGGCGGGCAGCAGGCGGCGCTGGATCTCGGCGGAGAGGCTGAACGGGGTGGTGCGCTGCCCCCACTCGAACAGGTCGGTGTGCCGGCGGTTGGCGATGACCACGAACGCCAGCGCGTGCGCGGTACGGGCGATCGAGTTCACCGCGTCGCCGTCCGGCTCCTCGGGCAGGCCGACCTCCAGCAGGCCGATCGTCTCACCGCGGTCGGTGACCGGCGCCAGCACGGTCCACGTGCCGTCGCCGGCGACGACCTCGGGGGCCTGCTGACGCAGGGTGCGCTCGTAGGGCCCGCCGTCGAACGGGAAGACCTCGGCGTCCTCCTCGCCGTGGCGCCGGCCGTTACCGCCGCCGTTCGGCTGGTGGGTCAGCCGGACCAGCGCACGGCCGCTGAGATCGGCGATCAGCAGCGAGACGCCACGCGCGTTCAGCGCCGTGGCGATGACGCCGGTGACGGCCTCGACCGCCTGCACCGGGGCGGCGTTCTCGGCCGACTGCAACATCCCGGCAAGCACCGCCTGCTCGCTGTCCTCCACCCCCTGAGCATATTCAGCGCGCCGCACGGCCGCCTCACGAGCGGACGCCCGCGCCCGGAGGGTCTCCGCCGTCGACGGTTCCCTATTGCATATGATTGGCAACTACCGAATAGTGGCAGAAGCGGGCGGGTGCTCGGGCACGCGATGATCTGATCTTCGCCGGAGCGCCCGCCCGGCCGCTACCGAGGACGAGTTCGAGGGGTTGCCGGTGGCGATCAAGCCCAAGCCCGTACGCGTGGCCGCGACGCTCGCCGCCGCACTGCTCGCCGTCGCGGGCTGCTCGTCGCCAACGGCCCCGCCCGGCGGCACGGGCAACGCCGGCACGCTGGTGGTCGCCACCGCGGGCGAGCCGGACACGCTCAACCCGGTGCTCAACTACGGCGTCGACGGCGCTTCACTGATCTTCGACGGGTTGGTCGCCCGGGACGCCCGCAACGAACTGGTGCCCGCCCTGGCCCGCGAGCTGCCCACCGTCTCCGCGGACGGGAAGACGGTCACCGCGAAGCTGCGCGAGGGAGTGCTGTTCCACGACGGCAGCCCGCTGACCGCCCAGGACGTGGCGTTCACCTACCAGGCGGTGCTCGACCCGGGAGTCGACTCGACGCTGCGCTCCGATCTGGACGTGCTCGTCTCCGTCACCGCGCCCGACCCGGCGACAGTCGTGTTCACCCTGAAGTACGCGTACGCGCCGTTCCTGCAACGGCTGGCGCTGGGGATCGTTCCGGCGAAGGCGTTCGCCGGGCAGGACGTCAACAAGGCCGGCTTCAACCGCAAGCCGGTCGGCACCGGCCCGTACCGGGTCACGTCCTGGACGCCGGGTGACCGGCTCGTGCTCGCGGCCAACGAGACGTACTGGGGCGGCAAGCCGGCGAACTCGGGCGTGGTGGTGGCGTTCGTCGCCGACGACAACGTTCGGGCCCAGCGGATGCGGGCCGGCGAGTTCGACGCGGCGGAGCTGGCGCCGAAGCTCGCCTCCGGGTTCGAGGGCCGCAACGGCTACCGGGTGCACAAGGTGCCGACCGCCGACTACCGGGGCGTCATGCTGCCGATGGGCAACCCGGTCACCGGCGACCTCGCGATCCGGCGGGCGCTGAACGTCGCGGTGGACCGGCAGGCCATGGTGACCGGTGTGCTCGGCGGGGCCGGGGAGCCCGCGTTCGGGCCGGTGCCGCCCACCTCGGAGTACGCCGAGCCGTCGATCACGGGCAAGCCGGCCGCCGACATCGCCGGAGCGACGGCGGCGCTGGACGCCGCCGGGTGGAAGCCCGGCCCGGACGGCATCCGGGTCAAGGACGGGCGTACGGCCGCGTTCACGATCATGTACCCGGCCACCGACAGCCTCCGCAAGGAACTGGCCCTGGCCGTCACCGCCGACGCGAGGAAGGTCGGCATCACTGTCACGCCGGAGGGCCTGACCTGGGACGCGATCACCCCACGGATGGGGAACGACGCGCTGATCATGGGTTACGGCACGCCGTACGACCCGGACTTCGTCTCCTACAAGCTGTTCAGCTCGGCCTTCGCCGGGCAGGGCTTCTTCAACCCCGGCTCGTACCGCTCGGCGGTCACCGACGCCGCGTTGCGGGACGGCCGGGACAACGCCGACCCGGCGGCCCGCAAGGCCGCGTACGCCACGTTCCAGAAGCAGCTCGCCGCCGACGTGCCGTGGGTGTTCCTCACCTACCTTCAGCACACCTACGTGCTGAAGGACGCGGTGACCGGGGTGGCGCCGCGGGTCGAGCCGCACGAGCACGACGTCGCCAACAGCATCTGGTGGAACGTGCACACGTGGACGAAGAAGTCGTGACGGCGCCCGTGACCGGCCGGCGGCGGCTGGCCGGGGCGGGTGCCGTGGTCCGGCGGCGGCTGCTGGTCGCCGTGCCCGTGCTGGCCGCGACCAGCATGGGCATGTTCGCCCTCGGCGCCGCCTCCCCGATCGACCCGGCCCAGCAGTACGCGGGCGCGGCGGCGTTCACCACCAGCGAGGAGAACCTGGCGCAGATCCGCGCCAACTGGGGTGTCGACGACCCGCTGCCGGTGCAGTACGCCCGCTGGGTCGGCAACCTGCTGCGCGGCGACCTGGGCTGGTCCACGAGCCGGCACGAGCCGGTCACCTCGGTGCTCGCGTCCCGGGCCGGGTGGACGCTGCTGCTCGTCGGGACCGCGCTGGCCCTGGTGCTGGTGGCGAGCGTGCTGCTGGGCACGCTGGCCGCGTACCGCCGTGGCGGCTGGTTCGACAGGGCGCTGCGCGCCGTCGCGTACGCCGTGCAGTCCATGCCGGTGTTCTGGATCGGCCTCGCGGCGATCGCGGTGTTCGCGCTCAGTCTCGGCTGGCTGCCCGCCGGCGGGCTCACCGACATCACCGCCACGAGCACCGACCCGGCCGACGTGGCCCGGCACCTGGTGCTCCCGGTGACAGTGCTGGCGATCTCCCAGGCGCCGTGGTTCGTCCTGTTCGTCCGCGACGCGGTCGCCGAGAGCCTGCGCGACGACCACGTCCTGGCCGCGCGCGCCCGGGGGCTGCCCGGCCGGGTCGTCCTGTTCGGACACGCGCTGCGTACCGCGTTGTTGCCGTTCCTCACCCTGGTCGGCACGCACCTGCCCGAACTCGTCGGCGGCGCGGTCCTGGTGGAGACCGTGTTCTCGCTGCCCGGCCTCGGCGCGGTCACCGTCGAGGCCGCGCTGGGCGCCGACTTCCCGCTGCTCGCGGCCACGACCCTGGTCACCACCGTCGTGGTGCTGACCGCGAACCTGCTCACCGACCTCGCCTACGCCGCCGCCGACCCCCGGGTACGCCTCGATGACTGACCTCGCCCTCCCCACGCGCGTCCGGCGCCTGCGCCGAACCGGCGGCATCGGCACGACTGTCGCCGTCGTCGTGCTCGCCGGTGTGGTCGCCGCCGCGCTGCTCGCCCCGGTCCTGTGGCCGCTGGACCAGAGCGCCGTCGACCTCTCCCGTACCCGGCTCGCGCCCTCGCCGGAGAACCTGGCCGGCACCGACGACCTCGGCCGCGACGTGGCGGTGCGCAGCCTCTACGGCCTGCGCGTCTCGCTGTTGGTCGGCGCGGTCGCGGCGCTCGTCGCCGCAGTCATCGGCGGGCTGGTCGGCGCGCTCGCCGGCAGCGTCGGCGGCTGGGTCGACCGGGCGCTCATGCGCGTCGTGGACACCGTCGCCGCGCTGCCGCACCTGCTGCTGGGCATCTTCATCGTGGCGATGCTGCGTCCCGGCCTCGGCGCGGTGATCGCGTCCATCGCGCTGACGCACTGGCTGTCCACCGCCCGGATCGTCCGCTCCGAGCTGCTCAGCCTGCGCAACCGGCCGTTCGTGGACGCCGCGATCTCCGGCGGCGCGAGCCGGGCCCGGGTGCTCACCCGGCACCTGCTGCCGCACGTGCTGCCGCGCCTGGCACTGGCGACCACGCTCATGGTGCCGCACGCCGTCTGGCACGAGACCGCGCTGTCGTTCCTCGGGCTCGGCCTGCCACCGCACCTGGCCTCGATCGGCAACATGATCAACGACGGGCAGCGGTCGCTCCTCACCGGCGCCTGGTGGGCCAGCATCGTCCCCGGCCTCCTGCTCGTGGCGGCCACGCTGGCGCTCGCTGTGCTCACCGGACGGTGGCGCGACCGCCTCGACCCGCGCGTACGGGCGGAGCTGCACCTGTGACCGCCCCGGCGCTGCTGACAGTCGACGGGCTGACCGTCCGCTTCCGGCTGCGCGACGCGCTCGTGCACGCCGTCACCGACCTGAGCCTCACGCTGCGGCCCGGCGAGCTGCTGGCGGTGGTCGGCGAGTCCGGGTGCGGCAAGTCCGTCCTCGCGCACGCCCTGCTCGGCCTGCTGCCGCGCAACGCCACAGTCACCGGGCACGCCCGCCTGCAGGCGCCGGGACGCGACGAGGTCGACCTGATCGGCGCGGGGGAACGGCACCTCGCCCGGCACGTACGCGGCCGGGGCGTCGGCCTGGTCCCGCAGAGCCCCGCCACCGCGCTCACCCCCGTGCGTACCGGGCGGAAGCTGCTGGAGGAGACGCTGCGCGCCCACGGACACACCCGCCGCGACGCGCCGGCCGCCGCCGACCGGATCGCCGCCGACGTCGGTCTCGACCCGGCCGACCTCAACCGGTACCCGCACGAGCTGTCCGGCGGCATGGCCCAGCGGCTCGCCACCGCGCTCGCCCTCGCGCCCGACCCGCCGGTGCTGCTCGCCGACGAACCCACCACCGGCCTCGACCGGCCGCTCGTCGACCACACGCTCGACCTGCTGCGCCGCCGCTGCGACACCGGCGCGGCGGTCCTGCTCATCACGCACGACCTGTCCGCCGCGCGCCGCGTCGCGGACACCGTGGCCGTCATGTACGCCAGCCGGGTCGTCGAACACCGCCCGGCCGAGGCGCTGTTCGACGACCCGGCCCACCCGTACACCGCCGGGCTGCTCGACGCGCTGCCCGACCGCGCGTTCGTGCCGGTGCCGGGCCACCCGCCGGCGCTCACCGACCTGCCCGGTGGCTGCGCCTTCGCCCCCCGCTGCGTCCGCGCCACCGACACCTGCGCGACAGTGCCCCGCCTCGGCACCGACGGCGCGGGCCGGGTCGCCTGTCACCACCCGCTGCGCGAGGGAGTACCGGCATGACGCTCACCGCTACCGGCGCGACCGACGCCGCCGCCCCGGGCGCCGCGCCGGCCGGCGGGCTCGCCGCGTGCCAGGTCTCCGTCGCGTACGGCGGGCAGCGCGTTCTCGACCGGGTCGACCTGCACATCGCTCCCGGTGAGACGGTCGGGCTGCGCGGACCGTCGGGCAGCGGCAAGTCCACGCTCGCCCGCGTCCTCGCCCTGCTGCACGCCCCGGACAGCGGGCACGTCACGATCGACGGGCAACCGCTCGGCGGCGTCCGCCATCGCCTGCCTGCGGAACTGCGCACCCGCGTGGCGATCCTGTTCCAGAGCCCGCGCGCCGCCACCGACCCGCGGCTCAGCCTCGCCGACATCGTCGCCGAGCCGCTACGTGCCACCGGCACACCGCGCCAGCAGGCCGCCGCCCGCGCGGCGGAGCTGGCCGACCTGGTCGGACTGACTCCCGACCTGCTGACCCGCCGTCCGCACGCGGTCAGCGACGGGCAACTGCAACGCGCCTGCCTGGCCCGCGCCCTGGTCCACCGGCCGGACTACCTGCTCTGCGACGAGGCGACAGCGATGCTCGACGCCTCCACGCAGGCGCACGTCGCCGCCGTCATCGGCGACTACCAGCGCCGGCAGGGCGCCGGGGTCCTGGTCATCACCCACGACCCGGCGCTGATGGCCCGCTGGGCCACCCGGGTGGTGGACCTGCCGGCGGCGTGACGTCGCCTCACTCCTGCACCGGGCGGCGCACGGTGCCCAGCGCCCCGGCGACGACGGTCCCGAATCCGACCGCCATGAGCGGCATCCCCATCTCGAAGGGCAGCTCACCGACCCAGTTGATGCTGTCGCGCTCCGGCAGCGCGCCCAGGCTCACCGCGACCACCGCACTGGCGAGGAACATCCCGGCCACCGCCGCGCCGATCGCGAGCTTGGCGCACGCCACGCTCCGCCCGGCCCAGAGGCCGGCCAGGACGGCGATCACCAGGGACACCACGACCAGCCAGGTCCAGCCGCCCTCGGTCTCCAGATAGGCCCAGCCCGAGTACGACCACTGGTGCCGGCGGCTGGCGCGGAACCACGGGATCAGGTAGCCGAGCAGCGCGGTGGCGCTGCCGACCGTGAGCAGCAGGTCAGGGGCCGGGCGGTACCAGCGAGGGGAGTCGTCCATGCTTCCGGAAGGTAGCAGTAATAGTGATCCACGCACGCGGTGGCGGCGTCACGGACCGGCCGTACGGACGTGGCGGTGGCCCGGCCGCTGTGCCGCGACCGGGCCACCAGGCGCGTTGCGCTGTCAGCCGCCCAGACTCGCGGCGGCGGACTGGATCGCCGAGGCGAACGTGCTGACCTGGGTGTAGACGCCGGGGTAGTTGGGGCGGGCGCAGCCGTTGCCCCAGCTCACGATGCCCACCTGGATCCAGGCGCCGGCGGCGTCCGGGCGGAACATCGGGCCACCGGAGTCACCCTGGCAGGTGTCGACGCCGCCGCTGGCGTACCCGGCGCAGATCTCCTCGCTGGGGATGACGTCGCCGCCGTAGTAACGGTTGCAGGTGGTGTCGTCGACGAACGGCACGCTGGCCTTGAGCAGGTAGCGCTGCTGCGCGCCGCCCTCCCGCGCGGCGCCCCAGCCGGCCACCGTGAACGTGCCGCTGTCGTACGCCGTGGTGGTGGCGATCTTCAGCGTGGTGAGCGAGGTGACCGGGCTGGCGAGCCGGATCAGCGCCCAGTCGTCGCCGTTGCCGTTGTAACCGGGGGCCCGGTAGACGTAGTTGGAGCGGACCTGGATCCGGCTGGAGGACTGGAGGTCCACCACGCCCAGCGTGGCGGTGATGCTGGTGTTGGACCCGGTGCGGCCGACGCAGTGCGCGGCGGTGAGGACCAGTCGCGGGCTGTAGAGCGCGCCGCCGCAGCCCATCGAGAGCCGGACCATGAACGGGAATTCGCCCTGCGCGGCCCGGGTGCCGCCGACGACGTACGGCGTCATGTCCCCGGCCGGCGCCGCTGGGGCCGGCGCGGTCACGGTGACCGCTCCCGCGGTGACGACTGCCAACACGGCCGCCAACCGGCCGACAAATCTGCGCCAACGGACCATGGTCCCCTCCAGACATCGACTGTGTGCCGCCCGCCGGGGCCGCACGCGGTGGCAGGAGCCTATTGGCATCCATCGATGTCTGGCAATGAATCTGTGCATCCCGTCTGCGTCATACGCCGCGCGTGCCGGTGCCGTTTCCGGGCACCGGCACGCGTGGGCCGTGCGGTCAGCACCAACCGTTTATCGGCCCGTTGACGCCGGTGGAGAGGTAGGCGTCGGACACCCAGCTGCCGTCGCTGAGCCGGTCCCACAGCGCGGTGGTGCCGTAGCGGCCGGTGTGCGAGGTGCCGTTGGCGGAGCAGGAGATGGTGACGGTGGCGCCGTCGGCCACCGACCCGAGGGCGCCGTACCCGGTGCCGGGGCCGGAGCGCCGGGTCAGCGAGCCGCCGCCGTTGGCGTCGACGACTCCCTGGTTGAAGCCGAGCGCGCCGTAGTTGTAGACGCCGCCACCGCCGCCGACGTAGGCGGATCCGTGCCGGGCGCCGCCCTGGTACGCCGCAGCGCCGCTGACGAAGTCCCACTTGCCGATGCCGTGCCCGGCGATCGGGACGTACGCCGAGTTCTGCCGCAGCCCGAAGTGCACGTGCCGGCCGGTGGCGGAGCCGCCACAGGTGACGTCGGTGCCGGTGTTGCCCAGGACCGTGCCCTGGGCGACGCCCGCGCCGTTGACGGAGATGCTGTTCCACAGGTGGTAGTAGTCGGTCGAGTAGCCCCGGTCGTGGATGACCCGGATCCATCCGGTGCACATCGTGTACGCGGTGCCGGCCCGGGCGGCGCGGACGACCTGGTCGCCACCGGCGAGGTCGACCGAACTCCACGGCGCGGCGGCGCCGCCCCAGCCGTGCGGCCCGGAGGTGAGCGTCCACGTCTGCCCGACCGCGAACGGCAACGCCATGCCGGTGCGGAAGTCTCCGCCCGCGAGCAGCGGTGTGACGGGCGTGGTGAAGACGGCCTTCTCGGTCTCGCTCACCAGCGGCGACGCGGCGGCCAGGTCACCGAACGCGGCCTCCCCGTCGAACGCGACGGTCCAGCCCTTGGCGTCGGCCCGGGCGAGGAAGACCGAACCGGTGGGGTGCGCGTCCGCGGACCGGTCCGCCAGCAGCACCGCGGTGCCGAAGGCCCACCGTCCGTTCGCGCGGGTGACGCTGATCCGGGTCCGCTCCGCGCCCGCCGCGCGGGCGGTGGCTGCGTCCGCCGAGCCGAGAAGCTTCGCGGTCACGGCGTCGGCGACGGGTTCCGGTGTCGTGCGAGGAGCGGCAGTGGCGGGTGCCGGGGCCACCGCCCAGGCGGCGATCGCCGCCAGGGCGCAGGAGAGCATGAGCCGTCGCATGGAGCCTCCCTATCGACATGTGTCACTGAATGGAGAGGCTATCGACGCCGATGAAAGTTGTCTACAACTCTCCGCGTGATGGTGAAGGATCTGTGCATCGGGGCGTACCCGGAAGTGGATCTTCCGGCGGCGGCGGGGTTGATCCGCCGCTGGCCGGGTAGCTGAGCGACATGCGAGTACCGACCCTGGTCAAGACCGCGGCGGCAGTCACCGCGACCGCTGCCGCGGGCGCCGCCGCCACCTCCACCGGCACTTCGACGCGCTGGTACCGCCGCCTGCGCAAGCCCGCCTGGCAGCCGCCGTCGGCCGCGTTCCCCCTGGTCTGGACCCCGCTGTACGGGCTGATCGCGCTGGCGGGCGCCCGGGCGCTGGACCGTTCCGAGGGGCCCGAACGCGCCGCCTTCGCCCGCGGCTACGCGCTCAACCTGGCGCTCAACGCCGGCTGGAGCGCCCTGTTCTTCGGCGCCCGCAAGCCCGGCGCCGCGCTGGCCGAGATCGCCGCGCTGAACGTCTCCAACCTGGTGCTGCTGCGCCGCGCGGCGCGCACCGACCGTTCCGCCGGGGCGGCGCTCGCCCCGTACGTCGCGTGGACCCTCTTCGCCACCGCCCTCAACGGCACGATCGTCGGCCTCAACCGGGGGCGGTGACCGCCGCTCGCCTCATCGGGCCGGGTTCCCGTCGGCGGACGCCGGACGGGTCGCGCGCCACGACGCCAGGAGCCGCAGCCGATCAGCGTCCGGGCTGCCCGGCTCGGCGGTGAAGACGAGCACGACCGGGCCGGGACTGCCCGGCAGCGGATAGGTGTCCCAGTCCAGGACGATGTCGCCCAGTCCGGGCACCCGGAACGTCTTGGTGCCGCTGACCGACGCGCGGACGTCGTGCCGTGCCCACAGCCGCCGGAACTCCGCGCTGCGGATGCTCAACTCGCCGACGATCGCGGTGGCGCGGGGATGTGTGGGGTCGTCGGCGACGGCGGCGCGCAGCATGCCGATGTACTCCAGTGCCTGCCGTTCCCAGTCCGGGCAGCTGCGTCCCCCGGTCAGCGCGTCGTCGAACAGCAGCAGGAGCATGTTGAGCCGGCCGGGCGGGTGGTCGGCCGGGTCACCGAGCAGCGCCTGCGCCATCGGGTTCCAGTCGAGCAGGTCCAGGTGCCGGCCGAGGACCACCGCCGGGGTGTCCATCACCCGCAGCAGCCGTCGGGTGCTGTCCGGCACCCGCTCCGGCCCGTGGTCGACGCGGGCCGGCATCGGCCGCCGGGCGGCCCGGGCCAGCGTGAACAGGTGCCGGCGTTCGGTGTCGTCGAGAGCGAGGGCGCCGGCGATCGCGTCCAGCACGTCGTCGGAGGGGCGTACCTCCCGGCCCTGCTCCATCCGCTGGTAGTAGTCGGTGCTCAGCCCGGCCAGCAGGGCCAGCTCCTCACGCCGCAGGCCGGTCACCTTGCGCCGGCCGCCCGGCTCCAGGCCGACGTCGCGCGGACGCAGCCTGCCACGCCGGGCGCGCAGGAACGCGCCCAGCTCGCGTGCGTACGGATGCGGGCTGCTCATGCGGCCAGTGTGCCGTGACGCCGCCCGCCCAGGGTAGGTCCCGCGGACCTGGGCAACAGCGAACGACCGAGACCGGCCGGACCGCTCCTAGCGTCATCGCTCGACGCGAACCCGCACCCGAGGAGCAGCAGATGACCGGATGGACCACCGACCGCATCCCCGACCAGCGCGGCCGGGTCGCCGTCGTGACCGGCGCGAACTCGGGCCTCGGCCTGGTCACCGCCACCGAATTGGCCCGCCACGGCGCCCACGTCGTGCTGGCCGTGCGGAACACCGCCGCCGGTCGGGAGGCCGCCCGCCGCATGGGCGGCGACACCGAGGTACGCGAGCTGGACCTGGCCCGCCTCGATTCGGTACGCGCGTTCGCCGCGAAGCTGACCGCCGACCACCCGACGATCGACCTGCTGGTCAACAACGCCGGCGTGGTGCTGCTCGGCCCGCGCCGTACCTCCGCCGACGGCTTCGAGCTGCAGTTCGCCACCAACACGCTGGGCCCCTACGCGCTGACCGGCCTGCTGCTGGACGCGCTCGCCGGGGCGCGGGCGGCGCGGGTGGTGAGCCTCAGCTCCCTCACCCACCGCAACGCGCGGCTCGACTTCGGCGACCTGATGTCCGAGCGCGACTACCGGGCCTCCGCCGCGTACGGCCGGTCGAAGCTCGCCACCACCGTCTTCGGCGTCGAGCTGGACCGCCGTTTGCGCGCGGCCGGGTCGCCGATCGTCAGCGCGCTGGCGCATCCCGGTCTCACCCGCAGCAACCTCACGCCGCGTGCCTGGGAACACCGGGGCCGGCTCGGACGGCTGATCGGGCGGCTCGGCCTGCTCGCCACCCAGCCGGTCGAGCGGGGCGTGTTGCCGCAGTTGCGGGCCGCGACCGACCCGGACGTGCGTGGCGGCCAGTTCTTCGGCCCGTCCCGGCTCTTCGAGAGCTGGGGCCCGGTGACCGAGGCGCGGCTCAGCCGGCAGGCCGCCGACCCGGCCGTGGGCAGGCGTCTTTGGCAGGCGGCGGCGGAGCTGACCGGTGTCAGTTACCTCTGAACCCGCGGCGCGAGTGGGATTTTGCACTCCCAGTGCACTTGTCTCCGGTTTCGCTGCTGCCTAGCGTCAGGCCATGGCTGACTCGTGGACGTTCGCTGTGGCCCGTGCCGACCTCGCCCGCACCACGCTCGTCGACGGCGCGGTGCCCGCCCTCGCCGACGGGGAGGCGCTGCTGCGCGTGGACCGGGTCGGCCTGACCGCCAACAACGTGACGTACGCGGTGCTCGGCGAGGCGATGCGCTACTGGGAGTTCTTCCCGCCCGAGCCGCGCGGGCTCGACCGGCAGTGGGGGCTGCCGCCGCTGTGGGGCTTCGCCGAGGTGGTTGCATCCACAGTGTCAGGAGTCGAGCCGGGCGTGCGGGTCTACGGCTACCTGCCGCCCGCCGGTCACCTGGTGGTACGCCCGGACCGGGTGGACGCGTCCGGGTTCCGCGACGCGAGCCCGCACCGGGCCGGGCTGCCCTCGCCGTACAACTCCTACCGGTCGACCACCGGCGACCCCGCATATCGGGCGGAGCAGGAGGACCTGCTGATCCTGTTCCGGCCGCTGTTCTTCACCTCGTTCATGCTCGCCGACCAGGTGATCGACGAGGACGGCTACGGAGCGACGGCGCTGGTGCTGTCGTCCGCGTCGAGCAAGACGGCGTACGCCGCCGCGTTCGAGCTGCACGGCCGCGGCCCCCGCCTGATCGGGCTCACCTCGCCCGGCAACCTCGCCTTCACCCGTTCGCTGGGCTGCTACGACGACGTCCTCTCCTACGACGACATCGGCGCGCTCGACGCCGTTCCGACCGTCTACCTCGACCTGTCCGGCTCACCCGCGACCCGCGCCGCCCTGCGGGCGCACCTCGGCGACCTGCTCGTCCGGGACATCGCCGTCGGCCTGACCCAGCAGACGCCCAACGCCGACGCCGCCGGGGAGGTCTTCTTCGCGCCGGTGCGCATCCGCAAGCGGAGCCAGGACTGGGGCCGGGCCGGTCTCGACGAACGCTTCGCCGACGCCTGGCAGCGGTTCTCCCAGGTGGTGAGCGGATGGCTCGACGTACGGGTCGGCACCGGCCCGGAGGCGCTGCGGGACGCGTGGCTCGACGTCCTCGCGGGCCGTACGCCGCCACGGGTGGGGCACGTCGTCCAGCTCTGAGTACGCCGCCGATATCGACCGTGACGGGCCGGGTCGGCCGATGCGCGCTAGGCTGTCCCTGCGGGGTACCGACGGCTGATCGCCGACCCCCTTGCTTTTCCCACGGTTTCCCAGCCGCGATGACTGAGTCGAGCGCTGCCGTGCAGATTCCCTTGGAGCACCTCGTGCCCGACAATACGTTCACCCTGAATCCCTTCCGTGCGGAGCGGTTCGGGGTCACCGACGACGAGCGCAGTCCGATCGCGGACATCAGCGCCGAATCCATGACCCGCCTGCGGAGCCCGTTCACCGCGGAGCGCTCCGCTCGCGTCTCGGTCGGCGAGCCCGCCCGGCGCTAGGCCGTCACCGCAGCGTGACGGACGCGCACCTACCTCTGAATCGGGTCGTGGGCGGACACCACGTGCATCTGGTCCGCCGGGGCGATGACGCGCCCCTCGGCGGTCCGACCCCGGGACCGCCGAGCGCGAGGTGACCGAAATGACCAAGACCCAGCTGGCCGACGTCTTCGTGGAGATGGCCGACACCCTCGTCGACGACTTCGACGTGATCGAGTTCCTGCAGGGGCTGACCGAGAGGTGTGTCGAACTGCTGGGTGTGTCGGCGGCCGGCCTGCTCCTGGCCGACAAGCGCGTCACGCTGCGGGTGGTTGCCGCGTCCTCCGAACGCACCCGACTGCTGGAGCTGTTCCAGCTCCAGACCGGCCAGGGGCCCTGCCTCGACTGCTTCACCTCCGGGCAACCGGTGTCGGTCGCCGACCTGACCCTGACCACTGCCCGATGGCCGAGGTTCAGCGCCGCCGCGGCCGAGGTCGGCTTCGCTGCGGTGCACGCCCTGCCCATGCGCCTGCGTTCCGAGGTGATCGGCGCGCTGAGCCTCTTCGACGTCCGGCCGGGAGCTGTCGACCAGGGCAGGCTCCGCATCGCCCGGGCGCTCGCCGACGTGGCCACCATCGGACTGCTGCAACACCGTGCCATCCACGAGCGCGACATCGTCACCGAGCAGCTGCAGACAGCCCTGAACAGCCGTGTGCTGATCGAACAGGCCAAGGGCATTCTGGCCGAGCGCCTCCAGGTGGACGTCGGCCAGGCCTTCGCGATGTTGCGCGACGGCGCCCGCAGCCGCAACCGGCGGCTGTCCGAACTGGCCCAGGCGATCGTCGACGGCTCCGAGCAGCTCGCGCCGGTACCGGTCGCCGACAAGTCCGACTGACGACCGGTTCGACACCTGAGGGTGCTTCGCCGGGCCGCCCGGGTTTCGGTCGGGGGGATTAAGGCGTACGGTGACGGTGTCGCCCGGGTCCCCGGTGGCCGCCAGTCTCGCCGCCACCAGCCCGTTAGGGGCACAGGACAATGGTCACCACAATCGTGACAGCCCCGGCCGCGCCGTCCCCTCCGACACTGACCCCGGCAACGGGGGCGAGTGAACAACTGTTGCGTCGACGCGCGGCCCTGAACCCCGAAGATCCCGACCGGGACCGGCTGCGAGCCCGGATCATCGAGGCGAACCTGCCGATGGCGGGCCGGCTGGCCCGCCGCTACACCGGCCGCGGAGAGTCCTACGAGGACCTGGCTCAGGTCGGCGCGCTCGGTCTGATCAAAGCCGTCGACGGTTACGACACCGACCTGGGCGCGCCGTTCGCCGGCTACGCCATCCCGACCATCCTCGGCGGCATCCGACGACACTTCCGCGATTCGGCCTGGGCGATCCGGGTGCCGCGATCGATGCAGGAACTGAGCGCCCGGGTGCCGGAGGCGCGGAGCAAGCTCGGGCAGCGGCACGGTCGCGAACCAACTGACGCAGAGCTCGCCGACCACCTGGAGGTGCCCGTCGCCCAGATCGTGGCCGCCGTCACCGCCTTCGACTTCTATCGTCTGCAGTCGGTGAACGAGCCACGGCCCGGGGGCAACGGCGTCGAGCGGATCGCAGACGTCGGCGCCGCCGATCCGGGATACGCGGCAGTGGACGACCGCCTCACCCTCCGAGGACTCCTCGCGGCGCTTCCCCTACGTGAACGTCGGATCCTGACCATGCGGTTCTACGGTGACCTGACCCAGGAAGAGATCGCCGCCCGCGTCGGGCTGTCGCAGATGCACGTCTCCCGGCTGCTGACGCGCTCTCTGGCCCAGCTGAGAGCCGGGATGCTCCGCTGACCGGTCGCCGGCTGGGACTCTGACGGTACGTGTTCGTCCAGGGGAGCAATTCCGACATCTCAGACGTACCGATCGGTCGGGCAGCGAGTAGGCTCAGGATGTCGTCCCGGACCCCGACGGCCCCGGTTCGCGTTATTCGCGCACCACCGCCGAGATGAGGTCCACCATGACGAGGTTCGCCGACTCCACCCGCTCCGCCACCGTGCGGTCCACACCTGAGATCAACAACCGGCCCCGTCCGGTGCCACGCGTCCGGGCCGCGGGATCGCTGGTCGCGATCACGGCCTTCGCCGTGGTGCTGCTCCTGCTTCTGATCTTCATCCTGCAGAACGGTCAACGCACGACCGTGCACTTCTTCGGTGCGCACGGGCAACTTCCGATGGGAGTCGCGCTGCTGCTGGCCGCGGTGTTCGGCGTGCTGCTGGTGACCGTCCAGACCACCACGCGACGCGTCATCCAGCTGCGGCTGGCGACCCGCAGGCGCCGCGCCACCCCCGGCACCCGCCCCGACCCCGCAGGCGCCGACCCGGACGCCGGCGTACGAGAGGGACGAAACTGATGGTCCGCTCAGCCCAGGACCGCATGACGTGGGTCTGCACCAGTGAACCGCCGACGGCACGCCTGCGGCTGGCGGATCCACCGTCCAGCCGTGCGATGCTCGACGGCGGTTGGTGGCCCACGTCGCGAGACCCGGTCGTCGAACTGTCCAGCCTGATCACCGCGCTCGCCGCCCGAGGCGGCGGCGTGATCGAACGGGTCATGCTTCCGCCGGCGTCCTGGGACAGCCATCCGACGCGGATCGGTGTCGGCGGCACCGTGGTTCGGGTGGGCTGGTTCGCCACCCTCGACGCCGAGCGGGTGATCCTCACGGGCACGCGGGACCTGCGGATCGACCTGGCCGTGACAGCGCCGGTCCGGGCCTGAACGCCCGGACCAGCCCGGCCCGGGGGCGGGCCATGACCGTTCCGCACCGCTTCACAAGGGGGTACCGATGAGGATCGCCAGATACCGGATCGCTGCGGCGCTGCGCGAGCGCGGGCAGCAGGTCAGGGCCGAATGGGTCGAGCGGGAACTGCCGGAGCTGGTGGATTCCGACCAGCACGCCGGGCTGCTCGCCACCCTGCGTCTCGATCCGGCCGACCTCGCCGCCACCCGGTCCTGGTGAGAGTTGCCCTGCTCGGGCCGATCGCCTGGCGGACACCCCCGCACCACTACGGCCCCTGGGAGCAGGTGACCGGGCTGCTCGCCGAAGGGTTGGTCACTCGTGGCGTGGACGTGACCCTCTTCGCGACACTCGACTCCGTCACCTCCGCCGCCCTCGACGGCGTGTGCCCCCGTGGCTACGCCGACGACCCCGGAATGGACGGGCGGGTGTGGGAGGCGATGCACGTGTCCCACGCGATGGCCCGTTCCGGCCAGTTCGACCTGGTGCACAGTCATCTCGACTGGCTGCCGCTGGCGTTCGCCGAACACTGTCGTGCTCCGCTGCTGACCACCGTGCACGGCTTCTCCGGCGCGGGCATCCTCCCCGCGTACGCCCGGGCCCGCTCGTCCTACGTGTCGATCTCCGACGCCGACCGGAGCGCGCAACTCGACTACGTCGCCACCGTGCACCACGGTGTCGACCTCAGCGGGCTGCCGTTCAGGCCGGATGCCGGCCCGGGACTGGCCGCCTTCGGCCGGGTCCATCCGGACAAGGGCATCCACACCGCCATCGAGATCGCCCGCCGCGCCGGACGGCCGCTGACCATCTGCGGCATCGTGCAGGACGAGCGGTACTTCGCCGAACAGGTGGCCCCGCACATCGACGGCGACCAGGTCGTCTTCCTCGGCTCGGTCGGCCCGAAACGACGTGCGGAGGTGCTGGGCGCGAGCATCGCGCTGCTGCACCCGATCGCCTTCGACGAGCCGTTCGGACTGTCTGTGGTGGAGTCGATGGCCTGCGGCACGCCTGTCGTCGCGTACGCGCGAGGATCCATGCCGGAGGTGGTCGACGAAGGGGTGACGGGCTTCCTCGTGCACACCGTCGAGCAGGCCGTCGACGCCGTCACCCGGGCTGCCGAGCTGGACCGGGCCGGCTGTGGGGCGCGGGCCCGCGAGCGCTTCGGCGGCGACCGGATGGCCACCGAATACCTTGCCGTCTACGACGACCTCATCCGTAGACCGAGACGCTGAACCTGCCGGGCGGCGCCGGGCAGCTCCCGAATCCGTTCCGCCGGCCACACACGCTGGCCGGCGTACGCCGATACCGCGTGAGGCTCGTCCCCGTAACTCGGAGGTGGCCGACAACCGGAAGGCCCGACACCCATGCCCAGCTACGGATTTCTCAGCACCCACCCGCCGACACGGTGTGGACTGGCCACCTTCAACTTCACCCTCGCCGCCCACCTGACCGCCGACGGCACGCGCGGTGGCATCGTCCGGGTCACCGACCGCGGCGACGACCAGCGGGCCGGGCCCGGGGTCGTGCACACCTGGTCGACGTGCACCCAGGCCGGATGGCGGGACGCCGCGGCCGCCCTGAACGCCTTCGACGTGGCCGTCGTGCAGCACGAGTACGGCATCTACCCCGGGGCCGACGGCGAGGACGTCCTGCCGGTGTTGCGCCGGCTCACCGTGCCCAGCATCGTGGTCCTGCACACCGTGCTCCGCCGTCCCACCGCCCGGCAGAAGTCCCTGCTGGAGCAGATCGTCACCGCCGCCGCAGCGGTCGTCACGATGACCGGCACGGCTCGCGACCGGCTGCTCGTCGGCTACTCCGTACGGCCGGAGAAGGTCACCGTCATCCCGCACGGCGCCGCCGAGCACGTCCGCGTGCCCGCCGACCGCCGTACCCGCCCACACCTGCTGACCTGGGGACTGCTCGGCCCCGGCAAGGGCGTCGAGTGGTCGTTGCAGGCGCTGGCGCGGTTGCAGGACCTCGACCCGACCCCCACCTACACCGTCGCCGGCCGCACCCACCCGAAGGTGGTCGAGCACGACGGGGAGGCGTACCGGTCGGGACTGCACCGGCTCGGCGCGCAGCTCGGCATCGCCCACGCCGTGGACTACCAGGACGTCTACCATGACCCAGCCGCCCTCGGCCGGTTGATCCGCTCCGCCGATGTGGTCGTGCTGCCCTACGACTCCCGCGAACAGGTCACGTCCGGGGTGCTCGTCGAGGCGGTGGCCGCCGGGGTGCCCGTCGTGGCCACGGCCTTCCCGCACGCGGTCGAACTGCTCACTGGCGGCCCCGGTCTGGTCGTACCCCATCGGGATCCGGCGGCGCTGGCCGCCGCGATCCGGCGGATCCTCAGCGAACCGGGCCTGGCGGCCCGGCTGGCCGGCCGTGTCCGCCCGCTCGCCCCAGACCTGCGCTGGCCGGCGGTGGCGGCCCGCTACGGCGCCCTCGCCGAACGGCTCGTCGCCGCCCGCCTTCCCGCGGCCAGTGCGGCATCGGCGTGACCGCGACCACCGGTCTGTCCAGCATGCCGGGCAGCGCCCGCCGGCATCCGGCGCCCCGGCCGAGCTTCGCGCACCTGATCCGGTTGAGTGACGACACCGGGCTGTTCGAACACGCCCGGCACGCCATCGTCCGGCGCGAGCACGGTTACTGCACTGACGACGTCGCCCGCGGCCTGGTCGTCACCAGCCGGGAACCGGAGCCGGCGGAGGAGGTGCTCCGGCTCGCCGAGCGCTACCTCGCCTTCCTGACCCACGCCCAGGACGCCGGCGGTGCCTTCCGCAACCGGCTCGGGCACGACCGGCGCTGGACCGACGAGGCCGGCCTCGGCGACTGGTGGGGCCGGGCGCTGTGGGGGCTCGGCACCGCCGCTGCCCGCAGTCCCGCCGCCTGGATCCGGGAGGAGGCACTCGTCGCCTTCAGCCGGGGCGCCAACCGGCGCTCCCCGGCGCCGCACACGATGGCCTTCGCCGGGCTCGGCGCGGTCGAGGTGCTTCGCCGCCACCCGGCCCACGCTGCCGCAGCGGCGCTGCTGACGGACGCCGCGACGACGATCGGCGGCCCCGGATCCGACCCGCGGTGGCCCTGGCCGCAGCAAGGGCTGACCTACGCCAGCGCGGCCCTCGCGGAGGTCGTCGTCGCCGCCAGCCAGCTGCGTCACGACGGTCCGTCCCTCGACGACGGGCTACGGATGCTGGCCTGGCTGCGTGAGGTCCAGCTGCGCGACGGGCGGCTGTCGGTCGTACCCGCCGGCGGGTGGCAGCGCGGCGCGGCACGGTTGCGCCACGACCAGCAACCGATCGAGGTCGCCGCCTTCGCCGACGCCTGCGCCACGGCCGCCGAGGTCACCGGCGATCGCGGCTGGGAGGCCGGGATACGGCAGGCGGTGGGGTGGTTCCTCGGCGAGAACGACATTGGTACGCGGATGTGGGATCCGGCGACCGGCGGCGCCTACGACGGTCTGACCACGCACGGGCCGAACGCCAACCAGGGCGCTGAGTCGACCCTCGCCCTGATCTCCACCCTGCAGCACGCCCGGCGGTGGTCGTGACCGGGGGCCTGGCCGTCCGGCAGGACGTCGTCCTCACCCCGGACCCACGCCGGGTGATTCTCAAACTCTTCGTCCCGGGCGAGGACGCCGCCCTGGTGCACACCCGCGCGCGGGCGCTCATCGACCGCGTCGCGCACCTCGACGAGGAGGAGACCGGCCGCCTGTTGCGGGCCACCTTCGAGCGTTTCGGAGCTCGGCACCGGGACCTGGACGGCCGGCTTCATCACCACTACGACCTGGTGCGGCACCGCGCCGCTCGGGCCTGGGACCTTTCCCCCGCCGCCCGTCTCCTGGTCGGCGCCTACTTCAGTCACGAGTACGCGGTCGAGTCCGCCGCGCTGTGCAACCCGTCGATGGTGGTCCACCCCGATCAGACCGGTCTGAGCGCCGGGCAGGTACGCGTCGCGGTCAGCCTGCGCCAGATCGGCGAGGGCCACCTGTCGTCCATCGGCTTCGCCACCGCAGTCCTCGGCCCCGGACGCCGGCTGTCCGTCGCCGAACGCTCCGGTCCGCTCGTGGTGGGGCAGCGGACCGGCGTACGGCACCGGCGGGACCTCCTCGCCGCCGGCCTGGCCGAGGTGGACTGCGACAACGAGATCACCGCCACCGTGCTGGACGCCCTGCCCGAACGGTACGACGACGCCACCTTCGAGCGGGTGCTCGGCGACCTGCCACCAGACCTGCTGTCCCGCAGTAGCGGGATGGCCAGTCTCGAACAACTGCGCCGCACCAACGCCGCCGGCTACGCCACCGCCTTCCCCGCCGACACCGCCCTGCATCAACGGGTGCTCTGGCCGGCCACGCCGGCGGAGAGCAACGGCATGGAGGACGCCCGGTTCGTGCGGTTCACCGACGAGAACGGACCGGTGTACCGGGCCACCTACACCGCCTACGACGGCCGGCGCATCGCCACCCGCGCGCTGGCCAGCACCGACCTGCGCCGCTTCGAGGCCACCCCGATGCGTGGGCCGGGCGTCCGCAACAAGGGCGTCGCGCTGTTCCCCCGTACCGTCGGCGGCCGGCACCTCGCCCTGTGCCGCGCCGACGGCGAGACCATCGGCCTGACCTGTCTGAACGGCGAGAACCGCTGGCAGGAACCGGTGCCGCTGCACGCCCCTCGCGACAGCTGGGAGCTGATCCAGGTCGGCAACTGCGGATCGCCCATCGAAACCGACGACGGCTGGCTGGTGCTCACCCACGGCGTCGGCCCGATGCGCCGCTACGCCATCGGCGCGCTCCTGCTCGACCTGCGCCGGCCGGAGCGGGTCGTCGCACGGCTTCCCGGCGCGCTCTTGTCACCCGACGAGGCAGACCGGGACGGATACGTGCCCAACGTCGTCTACTCCTGCGGCGGGCTCGTCCACGCCGGCGAGCTGTGGCTGCCGTACGGGGCGAGCGACGCCCGGGTCGGCTTCGCCACCGTGCCGCTGGCCGCGCTCATCGGGGCGATGGTGCGATCGCCGCACGGCCCCTCCACCCAGGCGGCGGAGTAGACGAAGGACGCGCCCGCTCCAGGCCTCGGCGCGGCGTCGACGCTTCCCGGGCGCGGGATCGACCGGTGGTCAGCGGTTGAGGTAGGCGGCCAGGCCGCCGAGCTCCTCGTTGGCGATGAAGACCGAGCGGACGTTGATGATGGCTTCCTCGACGTGCACCGGGCAGCCCCACGCCGAGTCACCCCACGAGTCGGCGACCTTGATCTCGGCGGGTGCGGCGCAGCCGTCGCTGCCGCCGAGCTGACACTGCCCGGGGCGGGGACTGGCGGCCTGCGCCGCGGCGGCGGCGCGCAGCCGGGCGGTGAGTTTCGCTGCCGCGGCGGCGCGTTGCTCCGCCTCGGCCCGTAGCTCCCGCTCCGCCCGCACTACCCGGGCCAGCTCGTCGTGCGCGGCCCGCGCGCGAGCGTCCGCTTCGGACTTCGCCTGTTCGATGTGGTGACGTTCGATGGCCAGGGCGGCGGTGCCGGTGAAGACCCGGGCGAGGGCCAGGTCGGTGTCCCGCGGGACGCGCGGGGTGCGGTGGTACATGGCGAACGTGCCGAGCAGGCTGCCGTCGCGGGCCAGGATCGGCGTGGACCAGCAGGCGGCGAGCCCGGCCCGCTCGGCCAGATCGCGGAAGTCGGCCCAGAACGGGTCGGTGGCGATGTCGGTGACGACTACCGGTTCCCGCCGGTGCGCGGCGGTGCCGCACGAGCCGAGGCCCTCACCGGTGGCAATCCCGTCGATGGCCTCGTTGTAGAAGTCGGGCAGGCTGGGCGCGGCGCCGTGGCGCAGGTGCCGGCCGTCGGCGTCGGCGAGCAGGACGGAGACGAGGACCTCCTGCGGTGCGAGGTTCTCGATGCAGCGGGCCATCCCGTCGAGCACCTCGGCCAGGGGCGCCTGCCGGGCGATCTGCTCCAGCATGGCGCGGTGTTCGGCCATCAGCCGTTGCGCGTGCTTGACCTGCGTGGTCTCCACCCCGATCACGCGGATCCCGGTCACCGTGCCGGCGGCGTCGCGGCGCGGCTCGTAGGTGAAGTCGAAGAACGCCTCCCGCGCGTGCGACCCGGTGCCCAGCATGATCCGGGCGTCGTGACCGGTGTAGGACTCGCCCGTCCGGTAGACCTCGTCCAGCAGGGCGATGAAGCCCTGGCCGTCCAGTTCCGGCATCAACTCGGCGAGGGCGACTCCCGTACGTGCGCGTTCCTCACCGATGGCGGTGAAGAACGCCGGGTTCGCCGCCTCCACCACGTGGGTCGGCCCGGCAAGCGCCGCGAAGACGGCGATGGACTGCCCGAACAGCGTCCGCAGATCCTCGTCAGCGGGCGTTGGCGTGGGCAGATGCTGGCCCGGTTGCGCCGTCATGCCTGGTCTTCCTCCCACGCCGCTTCGTCGATCGTTGCCACATTACGGGGCAGTGGCCGACGTTCACATCTTGGCATCGACGCCCGCCTCCGTTACCGTCCATGGGAACGCTCCCATGAACTTAGATACTTCGATGTGATCAGGAGGAAACACGTCGTGGCTATCCTCTCCGCCCGCCGCAGGTCAGCGGCCATCAGTGTGGCGGCCGTCGCGGGCCTCGCCGCCGCCGGCGTCGGTCTCGCCGTCGGCGGCGCGTCCGCCGGCACCGTGTCCGGGTCGCTCTACCGCGACCCGAGTTCGGCAGTGGTCCGCTGGGTCGCCGCCAACCCCGGCGACTCCCGCGCCGCCGTGATCCGGGACAAGATCGCCAGCCAGCCGCAGGCGCGCTGGTACGCCAACTTCAACCCGTCGACCATCCAGTCCGAGGTTTCCAGCTTCATCGGCGCCGCCAACGCGGCGCAGCAGATCCCGGTGCTGTCGGTGTACGAGATCACCAACCGGGACTGCGGCGGAGCCAGCGCCGGTGGCGCTCCGGACCTCAACCAGTACCAGACCTGGGTGTCCAACTTCGCCCGCGGGCTCGGCAACCAGACGGTCCTGATCATCCTGGAGACCGACTCGCTCGCCCTGCAGACCTGCCTGAGCACCAGCGAGCTGAACGCCCGCAACCAGGCGCTCACCACGGCGACCCAGACCATCAAGTCGGGCAACCCCAACGCCAAGGTGTACCTCGACGGCGGCCACTCCACCTGGAACAGCGCGAACGACACGGCCAACCGGCTCCGGGCGGCCGGCGTGCAGTACGCCGACGGGTTCTTCACAAACGTGTCGAACTTCAACCCGACGTCCAGCGAGGCGAACTTCGGCCGGGCCGTCATCTCCGCCCTCAACGGCATGGGCATCTCCGGCAAGCGGCAGGTCATCGACACCAGCCGCAACGGCGGAGCGGCCGGGGACTGGTGCGCCGACGACAACACCGACCGGCGCATCGGGCAGTACCCCACGACGAACACCGGCGACGCCAACATCGACGCGTACCTCTGGGTGAAGCCGCCGGGCGAGGCGGACGGCTGCCGCTACACGGCCGGTTCGTTCCAGCCGGACCTGGCCTTCAGCCTGGCCAACGGCGCGCCCAACCCGCCGCCCACCACCGCGCCGCCGACGACCAACCCGCCGACCACCGCTCCGCCGACCACCGCGCCGCCCACCACCGCTCCGCCGACCACGGCACCCCCGACCACGCCGCCGCCGGCGGGTAACGGCTGCTCCGCGTCGGTCGCGATCAACCAGTGGAACGGCGGCTTCACCGCGAGCGTGAACGTCACCGCCGGCTCGGCGAGCATCAACGGCTGGACCGTGACCATCGCGCTGCCCAGCGGCGCCGCGATCACCGGCACCTGGAACGCTCAGGCCAGCGGCACCAGCGGCACCGTCCGGTTCACGAACGTGGGCTACAACGGACAGGTGGGCGCCGGGCAGACGACCAACTTCGGGTTCCAGGGCACCGGAACCGGTCAGGGCGCGACGGCCACCTGCGCCGCCTGACCCGCACGACGTCCGGACGGGCCCGGCACGGAGGAACGCTCCTCCGCGCCGGGCCCGTCCGCGTGCTCCTGGTCGGCGCGGCTCGCTCAGGCGGCCGGCGGGGGTTACGCTGTCGATGCGGGGTACCGACGGCTGATCGCCGACCCCCTGCCCTTCCCACGGTTTCTCAGCCGCGACGACTGAGTCGAGTGCTGCCGTGCAGATTCCCTTGGAGCACGACGTGCCCGACAAGACATTCGCCCTGAATCCCTTCGGTGTCGAGGGGGTCAAGGCCACCGACGAGGAGCGCAGTCCGGCCGCGGACATCAGCGCCGCCTCCATGACCCGCCTGCGCAGCCCGTTCACCGCGGAGGGGCCCGCCCGCGAGAGCGCCGTCGAGTCCACGCGGCGCTGACGCCGAGAATCACGCCCGCGCGAGTCGCCGCGCTCTCCTCAGGTTGAGGGCCAGCTCCTCGCGGTTCTGGTGCGCGTGCCGGATCCACGCGGGCTGGCCGGGGCCGCTGCGCCAGGATTCGCTCAGCGGGCTGTTGTCCACGGTGTCGAAGCCGAACTGGTCGTACAGCCGCGTCACCAGAGCAACCGCCTCAGGGAAGTTGCTGGAGACGGAGAGCGCCAGCCGGTCAGGGGCGCCGGCAGGCCGGGCGGAGGTGAGAAGGCGGGGCGCCTGGATGTGGGTGAACGCCTTGGCGACCTTCGACGTGGGGAGCTGTTCCTGACGTAGTTCGTGGACCGTCTTCTCACCCGAGTCGACGACCGGGATGTGCCCGTCGCGCCAGACCATGTAATTGTTCGTGTCCAGGACGACTTTGCCCGCGAGTTCCTCGGCCGGCATGTCGTTGACGACCCTCAGGGGTACGGCGACGACGGCGAAGTCGCCCGCCGCCGCGGCATCCCTGGCGTACGCCGCCCGCGCCGACGGACCCAGCTCGGCGACGAGGCCGGCCAACGTTTCGGGCCCTCGCGAGTTGGCGATGACGACCGCGTATCCGGCCGCGATCGCCGCCCGTGCGATCTGGCTGCCGACCTCGCCCGCGCCGATGATGCCGATGGTTGTCATGGTCTCCACCTCAAAGCTGTCAGTTGTGTGGCTACCAGTTCAGGTGCCCGGACTCGTCCTGGAGCGTCCCGGTCGGGCCGTCCGGGGGGAGCGTCGCCAGGCGTACGACGATCCGGGCGCTCTCGGCCGGTGATCTCCCGCCGCCGAGCGCTGCGGTCATGTCGGTGGCGGTGAAGCCCGGCTCGACCGCGTTGAACTTGATGCCCGGCTGAGACTTGGCGTACTTGAGGGTGATCATGGTGGCGGCCGCCTTGGACGCCGAGTAGAGCGGGAACGGCAGATCGAACTCCGGCCGGTCGGGATGGTTCGTCGCCCAGAAGGAGCCCGCGCTGCTCGACACCGTGACCACCACGGGGTTGGCGGATCTGCGCAGCAGGGGCAGTGCCGCCTCGGTGACCCGGATGATCCCGACCACGTTGGTGTCGAACACCCGCAGGGCGGTGGGCCCGTCGACGGGGCCGCTCTCCGCGATGCCCGCGTTGTTGACCAGGACGTCGAGCCGGCCCTCGGCCGCGTCGATCGTTGCCAGGGCCTCGGTCACCGAGGCGTCGTCGGTCACGTCGAGGTGCAGGAACCGCGCGCCGAGCGTTGCCGCCGCCTCCTCGCCCTTGCGCTTGTCGCGGGCCCCGACGTAGACGATGTGCCCCAGGTCCAGAAGCTGCCTGGCGGTCGCGAAACCGATGCCCTTGTTCGCGCCGGTGATCAATGTGACGGTCATGCGTCTCCCTCGGTTCGCGGTGAGCCGAGGCCCTGCCGCACTTTTGTACTGATCGGTTATGGCATCACCGTAACAAGATTCTGTACCGACCGGTTGGTGCGCTGCGTCACTTCTGTACCGAGCGGTAGAGTGGTCGTATGGGCACTCCGACACCGGGACGACCGCGGGCCTTCGACGAGCAGACGGTCCTCGACCGGGCCGCCGAGGTCTTCTGGCGACACGGTTACGAAGGCGCGTCGCTCAGCTCCCTCACCAGCGCGATGGGCATCAACCGGCCGAGCCTCTACGCCACCTTCGGCAGCAAGGAGGAGCTGTTCCGGCGGGCCTTCGCCCGCTACCACGAGACCAACCTGGCCAACGCCCGCGCCGCACTCGAACAACCCACCGCGTACGCAGCCGTGGAGAGTTTCCTGCGCGCCAGCGCCGACGGCCTGACCGCCGATGACCACCCCGCCGGCTGCCTCTCCATCCAGGGAGGGCTCTCCTGCTCCCCGGAGAACACCCGCATCTCCGAGATGCTGGCCGCCGGCCGGGCCGCCACCGAGACCGCTCTGGAAGAACGGCTGTCCCGCGCGGCGAAGGAAGGAGACCTCCCGGAAGGCGTCGACAGCCGGGCACTCGCCCGGTTCGTGATGGCGCTCAGCGAGGGCCACGCCGTGCACGCCGCGGCCGGCGCGAGCCGCGAGGACCTCCAGGCCTCGGTCGACGTCGCGATGCGAGTGCTCAACCTCGCGCCCGGCCCGGCGACCTCCGCCTGATCTCAGGAGAACCGATGCGGGAGGACGAACTGCGGGACCTGGTCTGGCGCAGCCCTTGGCTGGTCCGGGCGCTGGGCGTCGTTCGGGACTGCGGCCTGCCGGACGCCTGGATCGGCGCGGGCGTCATCCGCGACCTAGTCTGGGGCGAGCGGTACGGCCACGGGTTCGACCTCTCGTCCGTGCGCGACGTCGACGTGGTCTTCCTCGACCCGGCGGACCTGAGCCGCGACAACGACGACCGGGCCACCCGGCGACTGGTGGCGAGCTGGTCGGATCCGCCGTGGGAGGCGAAGAACCAGGCCGCCGTGCACACCTGGTATCCCGCCAAGTTCGGCGGTGGCCCGGTGAACCCGCTGCGCACCATCGCCGACGCGGTCGCCACCTGGCCCGAGTACGCCACCGCCGTGGCCGTACGCCTCGACACGTACGACCGGATCTCGGTGTGTGCGCCGCACGGCCTCGACGACCTGCTCGACGGCGTGTGGCGACGCAACCCGACACGGGTCGACCCGGAGGTCTCCCGGCAACGACTGGCCCGTCACCGCCCCGCCGAACGCTGGCCCGGCGTCCGCGTCGTGACCTGAGTCGTCGCTCGTTGCTCAGCGCGGGCCCAGACCGGTCCGCCCGTCGATGAGTTCGCGCACGACATCCAGGTGGCCGGCGTGCCGGGCGGTCTCCTCGATGACGTGTAGAACGATTCGCCGCAGGTCGGTGGTCTGCGACGCCAGCGGCTCCTCCGGGTGCCGGCCGACAGGCTCCGCCGTCAACGGTGCCGCGGCGATGATCGCGTCGGAGGCCTGGCACTGGTCGCGATAGAAGTCGAAGACCTGGGACGGCGATCGAGACGTGCGCAGCGGTGTGTTCTCGTCCGGCCAGGGCAGCGGCTCCACCGAACCGCGAAAGACCTCCTGGAACCAGTGGCGCTCCGCATGACCGAGGTGCTCGGTGGGCTCAGCTGTCGGCGCGGCCCTCACGTGCCTGCCGGGGCACGCCGCTGACCCTGACGGCGGTCGACCAGAAAATCTAGGTCGGAACGACTAGACATCCTCGGCGGCGTGGAATAATCTTCTTCGAGTCGAGAGAGAAGATCCGTCAAGACGCAGACGGGGCCGCCCGGCCGTGAGGTCACGACGGACGGTGAGAAGCGGAATTCGTTCCGCCTGGAACGGCAGTAGGAGCACGTCAGCCTCAACGTGTGATGCGCGATGGGGCATGCAGGTGGGGCCAAGGCTTGTTCAGGGCTCCAGCTGATGTTCGCCGCACGTGTCGGGGCCATGAAGTCGCGTGGGCTCCGGCGCCGACGGACCGTACGACGTACGACCGCAAGGGTAAGAAGTAAGCAGAGGAAAGGGAGGGCCGTACACCGTTGGATCGCCCGCCAGTAGCCGTTTTCCAGGCTCGGGCGGACACCGCAGTTTCCATCGAACGAGAGGTGGTCTCCGGTCACGCATATGCGATCCTCGCACCCGAAGCCTTCGATGGCTGGTGCGGATACGACAAGCCGACTTTCCCGTCGGTAGATGGTGTTCTGACCCGTTAGCCCTGGGCCCCGGCGCTTATGCGCCGGGGCCCTCGACATGGAGGTGGCATGGGGCGAGACCCCGATGACATGTTCGGCGACGAGAACACTCCGGCCTACACCATCGGTCAGGCCGCAGAGATGCTCGGCACCACGCAGGACTTCCTGCGCCGCCTGGACGAGGCGAAACTGATCAACCCGCACCGCTCTGCCGGCGGGCACCGCCGCTACTCCCGCTACCAGTTGCGTCTTGCCGCCCGGGCCCGCGAGATGGTGGATCAGGGCACCGCCCTGGAATCCGCCTGCCGGATCATCATCCTGGAAGACCAGCTCGAGGAAGCCCTGCGGCAGAACGAGAAGCAGTAGCGTGGGCCACGGCGGCAGACTGGCCGGCTCGGTCCTGGTAGCCCGTACTCCTGCTTGTCGCGCCTCTCCGCATCCCGGCGATCGGCCGGGATGTTGCTGTTCGTGACCGGCGGCCCGAGGCGGCCGTAGGCCGCCGGTGCCCGCGCGTGGCGGACCGGCGTTGAGCGCGTCGAGGACGACCGCCATCGGCTCCACGACGGATCATGTGCTACGGTAGCCGGGTTGCAGTTTTGATTTCCGTAGACGTTTTCCGGCGCCTGATGGGGCATCTGAAACCCATCCAGGCGCTTTTCGTTTTCGTGTCGTTTCGACGCGGGTGATCAACGCGGCGGCGTAAGGGTCCGCACCGTGCGGTCTCTAACAGCCTGCGAAGGAGCAGACATGACTACAGGCACCGTGAAGTGGTTCAACGCCGACAAGGGCTTCGGCTTCATCAGCCCGGACGACGGCGGCGCCGACGTCTTCGCCCACTTCTCCGCGATCTCGGCGAGCGGCTTCCGCAGCCTCGACGAGAACCAGAAGGTGGAGTTCGACATCACCCAGGGCCAGAAGGGCCCGCAGGCGGAGAACATCCGCCCGCTCTGATCCACACCTTCTGGACGGCGGCCCGACTGATTCAGCGGGCCGCCGTTCGGCGTCTCATGCGCTCACCACATTCGGACCACGGGCACCAGTCTGCCAAGCAGCGACCCTTATCCCTCACGAGCCGAATACCGCACCGCCGCCGCCCTGACGGTCGAGGCACGTACGGTCGCGGTCCGGTTGGAGCACACCATGGCCGGACTCGACGCCTTCCCTCCTGATGACTGTCAGACAGCCAGGGCCCGGGGTGCACGGCGCCAAATTCTGAAGGGTTGATGACTATGACGACGACCTACTCCGGTCCTGCGAGGCTGATCCTGGTCGACGGCACCAGCATCTCCGGCATGGCTTCCCTCAGCACCAACCAGCGCGGAGGACTCAACGGCTGGGGCGGCACGTTCCGTCCAGACGAGATCACGACAGACCTTCGCAACGCAGACCAGGGGCTGCAATTGGAGCTGCCCTACGATCGGGTAGGGACAGTCGCCGTCACCCGCATACGCAAGCTACTCGCCACGCAGGTATTGATGTCGCTGGCAGGCCACGGACCCGCACCATTCTGACCGTACGCCGCACGGCCGCTGCTACATCGCAGCTCGACGCGGTCGACCTGCTCCGACGCAGCGACGAGGGCAGGACCGTGTTGATCGGCAGCTCTGCCTGGAACCGTCAACTCTCCAGCCACTGACGGAGCGTCCCGGGTGCGTGACGCGGGTGCGTGCGGCTGCCCCGACCGTCGCCAGCCCTGGGTGTGTCACTCGCGGGTCAGGCCCGGTGGCAGTGCGTCTTCGTCGGGTTGAACCCGCGTTTCAGAAGCCGAGTCATCCTTCCGAGCTGGGACCGGGCCGTTGGCTGCCGCGCCCGGCCCGCCGGTCTCCCGGCCGCAGGTCGCGCCCGGCTCAGGCGGCCTGCGGCACCATCCCGGCGTACGCGTCGCGGACCGAGGCCAGCCGCAGTGCCCGGTACCACTACCTGCTCGACCGCGACGATGCTCTCTTCAGGGCGCGTCGGCGCGACCGTAGAACCCGCTCGATCGTCCTGTCGATCCGCCCACTTCTTCGAGCGGTGCAACTTTCCGGGTGGGCGGTTCCGTTCTACCTCCGTCACGAGGAGGCAGTGGACTTGATAGCCGAAGACGAGCAAGCATTCCGCGAGTTCGTGACGTCAGAAATGGCGTCACTGCGCAAGCTGGCGTACGTGACCTGCGGCGACTGGCACGCGGCGGAGGACGCCGTGGCCAACGCTCTGGTCAGGCTTTACCCCCGCTGGCGGAAGCTGGACCGGCCCGATCTCTACGTCAAGACCATGGTCTACCGGGCGGCGGTCGACGAGACCCGTCGGCCGTGGCGACGCGAGCGGTCGGCCGGTGACGCCATGCCGGACATCGCGCTGCGCGACCCCGCCGGTGCGACCGACGAGCGGATGCGCCTGCGGGCGGCGCTCGACGCGGTGCCACCCCGGCAGCGAGCCGCAGTCGTGCTCCGGCACTACCTGGATCTGAGCCTGGAGGACACCGCCAGCGTCCTGAACTGCACGGTGGGCACGGCCAAGAGTCAGGTGTCCCGTGGCCTGGCGAAGCTGCGCGAGTCGCTCGGCGGCGACCGTACCGATCTCATCGAACCATCGACAAAGGAGTGGACTCATGCGGTTGCGTGATCTCGTTGACGCGGTAACGGGCGATGAGCCGCCGATGTCCCGCACCATCGACGACATCATCACGGCAGGGCGGCGGGCTGAGCGCCGCCGCCGGGCCGGATTCGCGTCAGCCGGCGCGGCGGGCCTCGTCGTGGCCGTGGTCGCCGGCGCGTTCGTGGTACCGACCCTGGGTGCCGAGCAGAGCTCCCCGGCCGCGCCGGTCGTGGCCGGCGCGGCGGCGTCCAAGCCGGCCGGGGCCGAGTGGCCCGACGCCGCGCCGTTCACCTTCACCTTCACCGGGTACGACGCCGGCACGCTGCATGTGCAGGACCCGATCGTCGCGTCCACCGCGTACCAGATCGCCTCCGTCTACTCCGACGGCCACACCTCGAACGACAAGCCCATGACCCGCAAGGAGGTGGAGGAGCAGGGCGCCGCGTTCTTGCGGAACAAGGAAAACGGGAAGCCGGCCCTCTGGGCATACCTGACCGTCTACCGGCCCGGTGCGTTCGACCCCGCCAGGATCAAGGACGGCACGAACGTCACCGTGGCCGGTCGCAGGGCCGTGCAGGCGACCCTGCCGGTCGGCCTTGACCCGCAGCGCCCGGTGGATGGCGGCAACAAGCTCTTCGCCTGGGAGTACGCCGACAACGCCTGGGCGGCTGTCACGTCGTACTCCGGCCACAAGGCCACGCCGAGCTTCGAGGAGCTGGCCGGCCTGGTCGAAGGCCTGAAGCCCAGCAGGCCGACGCCGGCCCTGGTGCCCTTCACGGTGGGCTACCTGCCGGACGGTTACGTGCCGTTGCAGATCGGCACCCACGCCACGGCGGGCCTCGGCGGCATCGCCGCGGCCCGCGCCGGCGACTACGGCGGCGCGACGTACACCAGGTCCGCCGTGCCCAGCACTGGACTGACCGCACCGTACGACGCGACCGAGGGCGGCATCAAAGACGGGTTCCACATCTCCGTCATCCCGAGCAGCAGCGCGGACCAGACGCCGAAGCCCGGTGTGACGAAGTGCTACGACGTACCCGGCCGGCCCGGGTGGGACGGCCCGCTGCCCAACAGCTGGTGCCAGTCCTGGAGCGCCGACGGCACAGTCGTCCTCGAGGTCAGCCCCGCTGGGCACGGTAACCAGCTGCCGCGGGCCGAGCTGGAGAAGATCGCCAAGGGGATCACGGTCGCCGACGTCGAGGACGAGTCGACCTGGACTCCGGCCGCGACCGCCCTGCGGCCATGACGGTCAGCACCGGCACCACGACGGTGCTGTTCCGCAGGACCGTTTCAGCGACTCCTGCCGCAAAGAATGAAGGTCGGGGATGAAACGGAGAGCAAGGCCGGTCTGATTGCCACGGCAACAGCGGCTCTGTGCGTACAGGTGGTGCCTCTCGCCGAGGCGAACACCGCGCCGAAGTCCGACGCGGTGCCGGTCGGACTGGCGGAGTTCTACGCGCAGCGTCCTGCGTGGGTACCCTGCCCCCGCCCGCCGGTGCCCCCGAGGCGGTCACCGGTTGCTTCGGCGTCCGCGCTTCCCCGTGTCGAGAGCGCGTCCCCGGTGGTGGAATGCACGACAGTGCGGGTGCCGTTGGACTACCGGCGGCCGGGCGGTCCCCGGGAAGCCGTCGAGCTCTCCCGGCGCCTGGCGAGCGATCAGCCGAACCGGCTCGGCGTACTGGTCGAGGTCCCCGGCGGGCCGGGCGGGCAGGGAATCTACGCGTCGGAGGATCCGGCGTACGAGGCGCTGTCAACGCGGTACGACATCATCGGGTACAACCCGCGCGGTGTCGGGCAGTCGCAGCCTCTGCTGTGCGAGGGCACGAGCGTGCAGTTGTCCGGCAGGACTCGCTTCACCGACGCGCAGATGCGGGCGTACACCGAGGAGTTCCGCAGGCGTGATCAGCAATGCGAACGTGCGGACGGTGCCCGGCGTCCCTACTTCACCACCGCCAACAACGCCAGAGATCTCGACATCGTCCGCGCGGTCCTGGGTGAGCGTCAGCTGAACCTGATGGGGAAGTCCTACGGCACGTACGTGACGGCCGTCTACGGCACGCTTTTTCCGAAGCGACTGAACCGCAACGTCCTGGACTCCGCGATCCACCCGCAATGGATATGGCGGGAGGCGTGGAAGCAACAGGCAATCGCCCAACGTAGGACCGCCGACGCCTGGATGACGTGGGTGGCCGAGCGCAACGGAATCTACGGGCTGGGAACTACCCGGTCGCAGGTGCGCACCACGATCGAACGGACCCGGGCGAAGCTGGAGCAACGCCCGATCGACCAGGGTGATTTCGTGTACGACGGCACCGAGTTCGACGGCCTCATCGGGGCCACCAACGAGGTGGCGTACTGGGACTTCTTCGCAGCGACGGCGAGCCGGCTGCGTCAGCAGGTCGAGACGCCCTCGGACGTGCCGGGTGACCTGGGCCGGGCGTTGGCTCTTCAGCAAGAGATCCAGGCCGACCCGCCGCCGACCAGCAATGGCGTCTGGGAGGCAGTCAACTGCGAGGCCGAATGGCCCGCCGACCTCAAGGTGTACTACGCGGACATGCGCTACTTCTCCGAGCACTTTCCCTACGGCTGGGGTGCTTCGGCGGTTTCTCCGCGTGAGTGCACCTTCGGCTCGGTGGAGCGTGTCGAGCCGCTGGTGAAGCTGCGCCGCAGCGGCTACCCGACAGGGCTGGTCGTGCAGGAGGAGTTCGACCCGCAAACGCCGTACGAGGGCGGTCGGGCGATGGCAAACCTGCTCGGGCACCGGCTCCTCAGCGTTCCCCGCGATGGCTACCACGTCGTCCACGGCACCAACGCCTGCGTCGACGCCGCCATCGACGACTACCTGCTGAACGGAAGGCTGCCGAAACGGGGAGCGGAGTGCGAGGGAACGCCGATCCCCGAGGTTCCGACGGATAGTTCGGCGCGGGTGGGCGAGGACGACCGCCCGTCCCTCGACGAGCAGACGAATCTCTTGTCCGGCCGGATCTCTCGTCCGCTTCAGGCTGGTGGTCGTGAGCCCTCCTGATGCCGACGCGTGAGGGCTTGACATCCGCGCCGTTCTGGCCGAACGCCTCCGTAGTTCGTTGGTACGTCACGGCTGGCCAGGTGGTGGATCTGTTCCACGGCGCGCAGATCCGCGGGCACGGCGACCTGGAGGTCGCCGTGCCCGCAGCGCACTTTGCGCCCGCGCCACGGTAGATGTAGCCGGAGTGCCTGTGCTGGTTGATCACCTTGAGGTGGGCGTGGACCCGCTGTTCCCGCTGACCTGGTAACAGCTCGAGCAGCGGAACATGCCGGTCCAGCCGCCATCGGCCAGGCTGCCGGTCGCGCAGCAGCCCGGCCGGTCGCGGGACAACCGAACGGGCCGGGCATGGCGGCGATCACATATTCCGAATGTCTCGATGTTGATGGGTGGGCCGCGCGAGCAAGGAAAGAACCATCGGCAAGCCGTTCTCGCTCTCGCCCGGCGACGCGTTGACGTTGTCTGGGCACTCATCCGCGACCGTAAGAATTCACTCTCGACCGGCACCGGTGATCCGCGCCGCGGCCTGAACCAAACCGCTCGCCGCCGACGCAACCCCATCGTGCCGGCTCGGCCCACCCTGCCCACCAAGATCAATTGGAGTCACATGGAGACTCCTCCAGCGGATGCCAACCCGGGTGAACCGGTGCCAACGCGGGTCACCGCGGCCGACCGCCGGTCGCAAACCGGGGTCCGTGTGCTCCGGGCGTGCTTCTGGGCTGGGAAAACGGGGTGCGGAGAAGGCGGGCGAACGCGGGCCACTCCCTGCCACCCCAGGTGAACCCCCAGGTCGCTAGACTAGGCGCTCGCGCCCCCGTAGCTCAGGGGATAGAGCATCGGTTTCCTAAGACGACGCTCTGCCGGTGTCCACAGGCCGACGACCTGCTTTCTCCTGCTGTCCCTCGTGGCGTGCCGGTCGCTTCGCGGGCTCGCTGCGATCGCTTGCCGAAGATCAGCTGGACGTTCTGGGCCCTGCGTGTGCAGGCTTACGCTGCCGGGAGTCGGGACCGAGTCACCCTTCCTCGCCGTCGAGCAGGTCGCGGCGCCACTCCGCGAATCGGCTACGGAGATCGTCCAGCGCTGGGCCGGTGATGCCGTACTGGGTGAAGTCGTCGGAGTCGAGCTGGGCGGCTTGTCCGAGGGCGTCGGCGAAGATGCGCGGGTCGAAGCCGCGGTCGGCGCGCTGCGCGAGGGTGAGGAGGGCTTCGCGGGTGTAGCGGCCTGACCGCAGGGTGGCGTCGATGTCGATGAAGTCCCGGGCGAACGCTCGCCCGTAGAGGGCGCTCATCTTGTTCGCTACCGCGTCGTCAGGGTGGAGGACGGGTCCGATCGCCATGAGGATTGGTTCGTTGGCGCGCCAGTCCACGCCGAGTTCGACCTTGGAAACCCGGGTGCCGTCGGTGACGGCCAGCCGGGCGAACGTGTCGTACTGCCGCTCGGTCTCGACGGTGAGGCCGTCGTTCCGGTAGGCGTGCACGACGGCGGTGACCGCAGCGGTGAACTCGTCGCGGCGGTCCCAAGCGGTGAACAGGTCGACGTCCTCACTGGGCCGCTCCAGCAGCCCGGCCGCCTGCACCGCGTAACCGCCGGCCAGCGCGAAGCCGTATCGATTGGCAGCCGCGAGCCCGGTACGGGCGAGGCGTTCGTGGAACGGGTCCACCGCTATGCCGCGTTGCTGCGGGTCGCGGCGAGTTCGGGGAAGGCGTCCTCCCAGCGCTGGCGAAGCTGGGGCGGCAGCCAGAGGGTGGGCCAGAGCTGCCGGAGGAGGTCGGCGTCGAGCCAGGTGTTCAGATCCTCGACGGTAGCGGCTTCGGTGAGCACCACCTTGTACATGGTGGCCAGGCGCGCGGTCCGGCTCAGGTCGTACTCGGCTTGCCCTGACCAGTCGAGGTGACGCGGAAGCGTCACCGTGCCGCCGGTCGGGCCGCGCAGTGCGGCGAGGGTTTCGGCCACGACGTAGGGTTTCCGGTCGCCGTAGGGTCGGTAGTCCGCTGGCGGCTGGGGTGATGTCCTGCGCCGGTTGATGTTGGTCGCCCGCCGGACTTCCGGTCGTAGCGCCTGGCGGATCGTCTCCCGGCTGTATCCGGTGACCCGCTGCAGGTCCACCGGCCGCCATCCGGCCGCGTGGAACGCCCGCAGCTGCTCATCCCGCTCGGTCAGCGCGGCGGCCCGCGTCGCCTCATACCGGGAGACAACCGCCTGCAGCTCATCCTCGGAGAACCGGCCCATGGCCCGTTAGCCTACCAGGCTAGGCCCAGCGCGCTTGGCTTACGTCGTAGCTCTGTAGCCGGCGGACCAGTCATGATGATCGCGATTGATGCGCTCATGTTCTGGTGAAGCCGAGGGCCCGGTATCCGGGCATGCGGCGTGGGAGTGAGGCGGCGAGGATTGGTGTGGCCGGGTCGTGGTAGTCGTGGACCTCGGCGAGGTCCTTGCCGGGCGCGGCGCGGATAACGCGGCCGGCGCATTGGACGAGTAGGCCGTCGTAGGAGATCGGGCCGGCGAGGAAGAGGGTGTCGAGGGCGGGGGCGTCGAAGCCTTCACCGATGAACGGTGTGGTGCCGACGACAAGGAGGCCGTCGCCGGCCTTGGCGCCGTCGAGCCGGTCAACGATGGCCCGCCGTTCGCGGGTGCTCATCGCGCCCCGGAGCACAAGCGCCTGATGTCCGTGTGCGGCGAGCAGGGCGGTGAGGGTCTCGACCTGGGCGACCCGGCGGGTCAGCACGAGACAGTTGCGACCGCGGGTCAGGGCCGCGGCGACATCGTCGGCGATCTGGGTGTTGCGGGGCTCGTCGAGGGCCAGCCTTCGGTGCACCTCGGCGAGCGCGCCGGGCGCGTCCAGGTCGACGTCGCCGGGTTGGAAAGTGGTCTCGTGGATGAACAGCGCTCGACGGGGTCCGGCGTCGGTGTGCATCGCGGCCGCGAGGGTGCCTTGTTTCTCGTCGGTCAGGGTGTGGCGGACGGGTCCGAGTTGCCAGGTGACGAGTTGGCCGAGGCCGTCGCGTCGGGTAGGGGTGGCGGTGAGGCCGAGCCAGAACTGCGCGGCGATCCGTTTGACCGAGTGCTCGTAGGCTGCGGCGCCGAGGTGGTGGCATTCATCGACGATGACGTGCCCGTACCCCTGGGTCAGGGTGGCGACGTCGTCGCGCCGGGCGAGGGAGGGCAGCAGCGCGATGTCCACCGTGCCGGTGAGCTTGCGTCGGCCGCCACCGAGTTGACCGGGCTTGATGCTGAGGAACTGCTCGACGCGGGTGCGCCACTGGTCGGCTAGGGCTTTGCGGTCGACGAGGACAAGGGTGGAGGTGTTGCGTTCGGCGATCACCGCGCAAGCCATGACGGTCTTGCCGGAGCCCGGTGGGGCGACCAGGATCCCGTCGTCGTGGGCGAGAAGCGCGCCGACCGCGTCGGCCTGCTGGCCAGTGAGTTCGGCGGTGAACGCGGTGTCGATCTCGGTCCCGGAGTTTCGTACGTCCGTGACGGCCAGCCGTGACCCGGCGCGCTCGACGATGGCGGCGATGGTGTGCCGCAGGCCCCGCGGGAGGACCAGGCGGTCATCGAGGGTCAGGTCGTAGCCCTGGATGAGGCGCGGGGTGTCCCAGGTGGACTTGCGGAGTCGCTGCAACTCGTAGAATTTCGGGTTGGCCATGGCGGCGGCGTGCTTGAACGTCGCCAGCGCGGCGGGCGTGAGCTGCCTGGTGTCGATGCTCAGCCCGGCACCGGCCTCCGCGTGGACCACCGCAGGGAGCGGAGGGTGGACCTGGGTCGCGGTGGACCGGCTCATCGTAGCGACGTCCGCGCCGGTGAGGGCGTGCTTGGCCTGCCGGGCGACGTGTTCGGCATCGCCGGGGCTGAGCCGATCCAGCGTCGACAGGAACGCCCACTGGTCGGCGTACGGCTCAAGGGTGCCGAGGTCGAGGAAGGTGGTCAGTCCGTCCTTGCGGCGGCGACCCTGAAGCGGCGCGGCGATGAGGTTGCCGAAGCCACCCTCGGGCAGCACGTCCTGGTTGGGGAACAGCCGGTCGTACGAGCGGAGGTCCATCGACCCGCGCAGCACCATCGCCTCACGCAACAGGACCGTGCCGACGGCCCGCGCGGTGGCCGCAGGAACAGCGCCGGTGAAGAAGACCCACACGTGGGCGCCGCGGCCCGACTGGGAGATCTCCAACGCGGCGGGCACCGCGCTGACCCGTGCCGCCTTCACGTACGCGAGGGCGTCGAGCACCGCCGTCGGCCCGTCGAGGTCGGCCACGACGAAGTGGCAGGTGTTGCCGGGCATCAGCGGATACAGGCCCATGAACACGTCGCCGACCAGATGCGCCGCGACGACCTCCGTCGTGCGGGGCAGGTAGGTGGCACCCCGCCGATCCATACCCTTACGCCAACCGCCCGCGACCGCGGGCATCCACCCGGCAGCGCCGGTACGGGCGTTGTCCCACCGCACGGCGTACACGTCGGCCCGGGCCCGGAACCGGTCGGCGAACAACGCCAGCTTGTCCCGGGTCGGCGAAGCCATGGTGACCAGCCCTGGCGGCTCAACCGGAGCGGACAACTGCTCCGGCGCCGCAGACGTGTCCTGGCCGCGCAACTCCAGCAGACGCGCCAGCCGGGCGTTCTCCGCCCGTAACCGCTCCACCTCCCGCCGAAGATCGACGAACTCGGCCACCGAACCCATGCCGACCATCCTCGCGTATCAGGCTCCGAACACCTCGACACCGGTCCGCTATCCTCCGCCGATGGCATCGAAGGGGACCGCCGCGTTGGAGGCGATGATCGAGGAAGCCACCGTCGACACGGACGGTCACGAGGACCAGCGTGCCGGCCTGTTCGCCATGATCGAGGAGCATCTGGCGGTGCCGTTCACCACCACCGTCCTCGGCGTCGAGGTCACCATAGGCAAGATCGAGCTGGCCGCGGACAGCATCGTCGCGGTCTGCGTCCGGGGCCGCCACCGGCAACGGGTCGGCCTTCTCGACCTTCCGCTACCCGCCCCCGCGCCGGATGGTGCCGCGTGGATCGACGCCTACCGGCACTGGGCCGGACGGTAGGCCACGGTGAGCGAGTACCAGTACTACGAGTTCACCGCCGTCGACCGGCCCCTCACCGGCCGGGAGCGGGCCGAGCTTCGGTCGCTGTCGACCCGGGCCGACATCACCGCCACCAGCTTCGTCAACACCTACGAGTGGGGCGACTTCAAGGGCGACCCGCGCACGTTGATGGAACGGTACTTCGACGCTCACCTGTACCTGGCGAACTGGGGCACCCGCCAGCTCATGCTGCGACTACCGAAAAACGTGCTCGACCCCGCGACGGTCGCCCAGTACTGCCAAGGTGACAGCGCCTGCGCTTCGACTGCCGGCAAGCACGTCATCATCGACCTCCACGACGAGGACGAGGACGGCGCGGACGAGTGGGACCTCGACGGCCACGGCCTGCTCACCTCGATCATCCCGGTCCGGGCCAGCCTCGCCGCTGGCGACCTGCGCCTGCTCTACCTGGCCTGGCTGCGCTGCGTACAGTCCGCCGAGATCGCCGACGACGAGCCTGAACCGCCCGTCCCCGCCCGGCTGGGGACCCTCGACGCGCCCCTCACCGCCGTCGCCGAGTTCCTGCGCATCGACCCCGACCTGATCGCGGCTGCGGCCGCCGGGTCGCCGCCGGACGCCTCTGGCGAACCGACCGCCGTGCAACTACGCACCTGGGTCGTCGGGCTGTCCGCGCGGGACAAGGACGCCATCTTGACCGACCTGATCACCGGCGGCGACAGCCAACTGCGCAACCGACTGCTGCGCCGCTACCGCGACGCACACCGCACTGATACGCCCACCCCGGCAGCCGCCCGTACCGCCGGGGAACTGCTCGCCACCGCCGCGGGGTTGCGCGCCGAACGGGAACGACGGGACGCTGAGCAACGCGAACGCGACCGGATCCGCCGCGAACGGTCCGCCGCAGCCGCCCGGCAACGGCACCTCGACACCCTCGCAGTCGACCAACCCGTCGCCTGGCAGCGAGTCGACGAGCTCATCGCCACGAAGAAACCCCGCGAATACGACACCGCCGTTCAACTCCTCGTCGACCTGCGCGAACTCAGCGAACGCGACGGGGACAGTTCGTCGTTCCAGCACCGGCTGGCCGAGCTCCGGGCGGCGCACGCCCGCAAGCCCAGTTTGCTCGAACGCCTCAACCTCGCAGGCCTCGACACCTGACGCATGGTTCCCCGCTGACCGTCGCCAAGGTGTGGCGAGGATCGTGGAGGGCCGGTGCGGCGTGTCAGCGTGACGCCCCAGACAGTCGACGCCGGCGGCGGTCCGCTCCCCGACGCGACCTCATCGCGCCGGCCACTTCATCCTGCCCGCCAGGCTCAATCGGAGTCACATGGAGACTCCTCAAGCGGATGCCGACCGGGGTGAACCGGTGCCGACGCGGGTCACCGCGACCGACCGCCGGTCGCGACCCGGGGCTTGTGTGCTCGGGCTGTGGTCCTGGGCTGGGAGAACAGCGGTCCGGGGAACGTGGGCGACTCCCTGCCACCCCAGGTGAACCCCCAGGTCGCTAGACTGGGCCCTCGCGCCCTCGTAGCTCAGGGGATAGAGCATCGGTTTCCTAAACCGTGTGTCGCAGGTTCGAATCCTGCCGGGGGCACCAGTTCAGACGCTTGGTGCTACGACCACTGCTCCGCCTGCGAGGGCTTGCGTGCCCGATCGCCTCGCCACCTACCGGCCGAACTGATGGCGGACATCGGCGCAGGAGACGGGTATGAGCAGGTGTCGGCGGTCACGACCGCGCTGGTGTAAGAGACGGGCCATCGCGGGATCCGGGCTGAGGTTGGGCGGCGATCGGTGCCGCGTTGGTCTGGCCGGTGTCGTGTTGGTCGGGCTGGATCACGGCTGCGCGACTTGGTCAGCAAGTTGCGCAGGTAGTGGGTGGGGCAGCGCTGCCATGACGCCCCCGGTAGGACCGCTCCGATGGCCTGGACCAAGCCGGCGTGAGCGTCGGAGATGACCAGGCGGACGCCGGACAGGCCGCGGGCGGTCAGCGACCGCAGGAACGCCAGCCAGCCGGCGTCGTCCGTTGGCCCTGCGTTCAACTGGTCGAATCCCTATGCTGAATTGCACTCGGCCATGTCCGGCGGAAGGAATTCGCACGCACATGGCCGAGATGGGAGACCGGCTATTACCGGTAGAACCCCGAGATGGGAGACCGGCTATTACCGGTAGAACCCCGAGATGGTGGAAGTGGTGCTTCGGTCTTCCATGGTGATGCGCAGGATCACCCTCATCATTTCCCCGTCCGGCTGCTTGGAAAGGGTGCGCGCGTGAGTGTACGTCGCGCACTGGGAGGGAAGGTATGTAGCCGCCTGCCAATCCACATCGAACGTCCCTCTGCTATTCGTGATCCACGGCGAAATCAGCACCCTTTTGCCTTGGCCGTCCGAGTAGCAGACCTTGATGGACGTCAGCTTCACCGAGGTGGCGGTGTGGTTGGTGAAGTTGCCGACGACTCGTATGTTCGAATAATGGTTCGACCACCTTGGGTTCTCGAAATCGGTTTGCACACCGACCGCGGCGCTGCTCCCAATGCTGACGGTCGCGGTTCCGGCTGCTGCGGCCGGGTTTGCGGCGCCGACGACTACGAGCAGCGCCGCAGCTGCTGCGAACAGCATCCGGACACGCATCTTTGCTCCAAGAATGCTGCTTTGAGCGCTTTTCCTCGCCCTTGCCATCAATGGTTACCCGCTTTCTCGGTGATCAATATGTTGGAGTGGACGGTATCACCGGAGTCGCGGGGGTCTACTCCTACTCTTCAATCTTGAGGGCTTCTTGAGCTTGCGTCGATCGATCTACTCGCGCAGGCTGTTGGTGCCAGGATCCGAGGTGGACAGGTGCTGTTATTTCATCTGCGTAAATGTGAGGTTTCGGGTCGGTTTCGCTGTTGCGTGGCATGCCGCAGCCTCGTGGACCTGGTGGGGAGCAAGAAGCTCCAAAACCGTTAGTTCCCGGTCGACGGCGTTTGACGCAACCTCTGCTCTGCTCGCTGCATCTTCCTCGTCCTGATTGCGGCTGGACATGTCGGAGGCGATGGGTGATGGAGCTTCAGCCAGGTCGCGGTAGGCGAGCCATGCTGCTCGATCAGCTCCACTCACCGGGGCGTATGCGGCTCGCCTATGGTCGAACAGCTGCTGGCCCGGGCGACTGTTGCATGCTGCGGCGGCCGGAAGGCTACGACCACCGCATCGGTGCCTCCGCTGCGGCTGGTGGAGCATGTAGCCGCGGCGCGACATGACGTGGAGTGGCCGACCTGGTGCCCGGTTGCGTCAACCCCTGGTGGTCCTGACCGTGGTAGAGGTCTGGCCCCGGCTGCTGTCGGCCGGTGATGCAGCCTGACGGTGACACATGGACAGCGGTCGGGCGAACCGGCGACGAGGCGGGGACGGGGCGGCCCCGCGTCCGGCCGGAGCTCGGGCGCGGGGCCGGCGGGTCAGCGGACCAGCGCTGCCACCAGCGTCCCGATGCAGGCGACGACGGCGGCGATGATCGGACTGAGCGTCTTGATGTACGCCAGGATGAGCCGGTGCCGGTCGGTCGGCTCGGCAACGGTTTCGTCCTCGTCCTCTGGTGTCTCGAAGTCTGACCCGTGAGGGATTACAGTCAACGTGACTCCTTCCGTTGCAGCGGTGGAGTCGAATGCGGCGTCCGGTGGCAGCCGGGCGCCGCCCTCTGTGTGAGGCGACGCAGTGCCGTTCGACGGTTCGAGCATCCTCCCGGCGGACAGCTAGCACAAGAGCGGGCAATTCACTGTCGGGTACCTGACAAGCAGATGCATCGCATCGAGAAAATTTCGGTGCCACCTCTTGCCAAATGCAATTTTCCGTGAACGAGTTCTACCGAACGTGACCAATCCGAAGCTTACGGTGAGCAGGCGTGTGGTCAGGCGCGGCGGAGCTGGAGCACCGCCACGCGGGCGTCGGTGGCCGTCGACGTGCATGGGCACCGTCTTGCGGTTGCGCAGCTGGATCTGGACCCCGTTCGACCCCTGGAGCCAGCCGATCTGGTCGATGCCGGCGTCGAACTGGGGATCCGCTCACCTTGTACGTGGCGGACTACGAGACGAGGAAGCCGGTCGAAGGGCGGGTCAGAACACCGGTCATCGGGAAGCGGGTGGAGCCGTTCCACCAGTGCCACACCACGCGCTCGGTGCCGTCGGCGGCGTCGAAGACGTCCATCCCGCCGGGGCCCTGGTGGTTGCCGGGCAGGTCGCGGATCGGGTTGAGTCCGGCGCTGCCGGTGTAGCCGAAGAAGGGCCGGGACACGCCTTCGCGGATGGGGGTGCAGCGGGAGCCGGGCAGAGGACTGGCGCCGCAGCGGGCGATGCCGGTGGAGTAGCGCGCGCTGTCCCAGTTGTTGCCCGAGTACATCAGGTACCAGTCGCCGTCGGCGGCCTTCCACATCGCCGGGTTCTCGACCACGTGCGTACCGCCGCTGATCTTGGCGGTGTCCCAGGTGATGTCGGTGCTCTTGAGCATGTCCCGGCGGGTGTCCCAGATCGCGCGGCCCTCGCTGTCGGTGCGGACTGTGGAGATGCCGGTCTCGGCGCCGCTGGCGATGGCGTCGTCCCGGTAGGTGACGTGCAGGTTCCCGCCGGCCACGAAGGGGTTGGCGTCGAGCGCCCACCGGCCGGCGTCCGGGCAGGCCCATTCGCCCTGGTTCTGGAAGGGGCCGCGGGCGCTGTCGGAGATGGCCCGTCCGATGCACTTCTGGCCGGAGCCCTTGCGGGAGGCGGTGTAGAACATGAAAAACCGGTTGCCGAAGCGGGCGACGCCGGGGGCCCAGACCGCGCCGCCGGGCTCGGCCCAGGCGCCCGGACCGGATGGCAGCGCGTCGTGTGAGGCGCAGTCGGCCATGCCGACGCTGCTGCCGGAGCCGTGGACGAGGACCGGTACGTACAGCCTGCCGGTCGCGCCGCAGCGCGCGCCGGTGCCGGCGCCGACTGTGGTGCCGTAGGTGACGTAGGAGCCGTCCTTCGCCAGCAGGGTGTCCGGGTCGGCCAGCGGGAAGGTGGACGAACTCGCCAGCGTGGACAGGTCGCTGCCGGGCGCGGCCGCGGCGGGCGCCTCCGCCACCGTGCCGGCGAGCAGGGCGGTTGCCGCGAGGGCGGCGAGCGTTCGGCGCTCCGGAAGAAATTTCACCGCGCGTCCTCCATTGATGAAGGTAATTGACGACCGAAGGCTATCGACGGGTGGCGATGTCGTCAACGGCTCGGAGGGTGGCCCGGCGGCCCGGCACCCGTGCTGGTCGCGTCCGTGGCGGCCGGTGGAAGCCCGCCGCACGTGCCGGAGCCGCTGTTACGCTCTGTCATGAGGGCCGTGTGGTCTGGTGAGCCCTCCGGTCCGGGCCCTCCAGGTCGGCGCCAGGGTGCGTCGGTACCCTGCTAGTTCTGGCCTGTCCGCGACGACATGAGGTATTCGTGAACGATCTTCGAGTGGTGGCGTTCGACCTGGACGACACCCTGGCGATTTCCAAGTCCCAGATCGATCGTCGGATGGCGGAGCTGCTCGGCCACCTGCTCACCGAGGTGGACGTACTCATCATCTCCGGTGGTCGGTTCGAGCAGTTCCAGTCGCAGGTGCTGGCCCACCTCGACCTCACCGAGGAGCAGCGCGAGCGGCTGCACCTGATGCCCACCTGCGGCACCCGGTACTACCGCTGGTCCGACGGGGACTGGCGGCAGGTCTACGCCGAGGACCTGAGCGAGGCCGACAAGGCGCGTGTCGTCACCGCGCTCACCGAGTCCGCGCAGGCGCTGGGCCTGTGGGAGGCGAAGACCTGGGGCGACATCATCGAGGACCGGGGCAGCCAGATCACGTTCTCCGCGCTGGGCCAGTCCGCCCCGCCAGCGGAGAAGTACGGCTGGGACCCGGACGGCGACAAGAAGCGGCGGCTGCGGGACGCGGTCGCGGCGAAGCTGCCCGATCTGGAGGTCCGCGGCGGCGGCTCGACCTCGATCGACGTCACCCGCAAGGGCGTGGACAAGGCGTACGGCATGCGGAAGCTGCTGGAGCACCTGGACCTCACCATCGACAACGTGCTCTTCGTGGGGGACCGGCTGGACGTGGGCGGCAACGACTACCCGGTCAAGGCCATGGACATCCGCTGCCACGCGGTCACCCGGTGGGAGGACACCGCCGACTACGTGGAGCGGCTCGTCGACGACCTGGTGAAGCAGCGCGCCGGGCGCGCCTGACCGACGTACGACGCAGAGCCCGCCGATTCCGGAACCGGCGGGCTCTGGCGGTATCGACGGTGATGAGGTAGGAACAGCCGAGAGAGCGCTCTCCCGTCCCATCACCGAACAGGCAGGCAGATGCGATCACCCGACCCCTCCCGCCGCCGTTTCCTCACGCTCACCGCCTCCGCGGCGTCGCTCACCGCCCTCGGCCTCCCGGCCGGCGCCGCCGCCGCGTCCCCGGCCGCGCGCCCGGCACGCGAGCCCGACTTCGGCCCGAACGTCTTCGTGTACGACCCCAGCACGCCGGTCGAGGAGATCCAGTCCACGCTGGACCGCCTCTTCACCGCGCAGGAACGCAACGAGATGGGCTTCGACAGGTACGCCGTGCTGTTCAAGCCCGGCCGCTACGCGGTGGACGCCCGGCTCGGCTACTACACGACAGTGGCCGGTCTCGGCGCCCACCCGGACGACGTGGAGATCCACGGCGCGGTCCGGGTGGTCGGGCAGCCGGACCCGAACTCGCCCGCGGGCATCTCCGCGCTCACCAACTTCTGGCGCTCGGCGGAGAACCTCGCGGTCACCCCCACCGACTGGTCGAATCAGTGGGCCGTCTCGCAGGCGTCACCGATGCGGAGGGTGCACGTCAAGGGCATCCTGTGGCTGGAACCCGGCAATGGCGGCTACTCCAGCGGCGGCTACATCGCCGACTCCAAGGTGGACGGCATCACCATCAACGGCTCCCAGCAGCAGTGGCTCACCCGGGACAGCGAACTCGGCGGCGAGTGGACCAACGGCGTGTGGAACCAGGTGTTCTCCGGCGTGATCGGTGCGCCCGCGCAGGGCTTCCCCGACCCGCCGTACACCACGCTGCCGACCAGCCCGGTCACCCGGGAGAAGCCGTACCTGTTCGTCGACGCCCGGGGCGCCTGGCGGGTCGCCGTACCGCGTCTGCGCCGCGACACCGCCGGCACCACCTGGGCCACCGGCGGCGCGCCGGTGCCGTCGCTGCCGCTGTCCGCGTTCTTCCTGGCCCGGCCCACCGACTCGGCGAAGCGGATCAACGCCGAACTGGCCCGGGGGCGGCACCTGCTGCTCACGCCCGGCGTCTACCACCTGGACCGGGCCCTGCGGGTACGCCGCCCGGACACCGTCGTGCTCGGCCTCGGCATGCCGAGCCTGGTGCCCGACCGTGGGGACGCGGCGCTGCGGATCGAGGACGTGGACGGGGTCCGCATCGCCGGGGTGCTGGTGGACGCCGGGCCGGTCGAGTCGCCGGTGCTGGTCGAGGTCGGTACGCGGCACTGCCACCGGTCGCACGCCACGAACCCGATCTCGCTGCAGGACGTCTTCTTCCGCATCGGCGGCCCGTACGCCGGGCGGGCGGTGACCAGCCTCGTGGTGCACAGCCGGCACACGCTGATCGACAACATCTGGGCCTGGCGCGGCGACCACGGCCGGGCCGGCACGATCGGCTGGACCGTGAACACCGCTGCCACCGGCGTGATCGTCAACGGCGACGACGTGACCGCGTACGGGCTCTTCGTCGAGCACTACCAGCGCTGGCAGACGATCTGGAACGGCGAGCGCGGCCGGACCGTTTTCTACCAGAGCGAGCTGCCCTACGACCCGCCGAGCCAGGCGGCCTGGCGCAGCCCGACCGGCAACGGCTGGGCCTCGTACAAGGTGGCCGACCACGTCCGCACGCACGAGGCGTGGGGACTGGGCGTCTACTCGTACTTCAACCAGGGCGTGGACATCCGCTGTGACAGGGGGATCGAGGCGCCGCGCCGGGCCGGGGTGCGGTTCCACGACGCGATCACGGTGTTCCTCGACGGCAGCGGCGGGATCGAGCGCACGATCAACGACGTCGGTACCCCGGTCGTCGGCTCGTACGGCACCAGCACTGTGGTCAGCTACCCCTGACGCCAGCGGCGGCCCGGCCGGTGATCCGGCCGGGCCGCCCGGCTCACCCGGCGAGCTGGTCGACGCGGGAGAGCACCTGGTCGATCAGGCCGTACTCGCGGGCCTCCTCGGCGGTGAACCAGCGGTCCCGGTCCCAGTCGCGCTGGATCTCATCCAGCGTGCGCCCGCTGTGCCGGGCGATGAGTTCCTGCATGGTCCGCTTCACGTGCAGCATGTTCTCGGCCTGGATGGTGATGTCGGAGGCCGTGCCGCCCATCCCGCCGGAGGGCTGGTGCATCAGGATCCGGGTGTGCGGCAGCGCGAACCGCTTGCCGACCGCCCCGGCGCAGAGCAGGAACTGCCCCATCGAGCCGGCGATCCCGAGCGCCAGCGTCGCCACGTCGTTCTTGACGTACCGCATGGTGTCGTAGACGGCCATGCCGGCGCTCACCGAGCCGCCGGGCGAGTTGATGTAGAGGAAGATGTCCCGCTCCGGGTCCTCGGCCGCGAGGAGCAGGATCTGCGCGCAGATCTGATTCGCCGACGCCTCGGTGACCTCGGTGCCGAGGAAGATGATCCGTTCCCTCAGCAGCCGTTCGAAGACCCGGTCGTCGAACGCCGGCTGCCGATCGTCGAGCATCCAGATGCCACCCATCGCCGCGCACCTCCGTACCGCCGGTGGGCGGGGGACCGCCCGGGAACCCGGCGGTCTCCAGCGTCCGCCGGGCGCACGGTCGCGGCCCAGGCTTTCTGCCCGGGGCAGATCCGCCCTCGGCAGAAGCTACGCGGCGACCGGCCGCCGCCGGCCGGCGCGGGCCCGCCGCCGGGCCACCGCCGATGAGATACGCGGGCGGGGGCGGACGGCCGGGGCGGAGGGGGTCAGCCAGATCCGGATGCCGCCGCCGAACCCGGTGGGCGTGGCGGCGTCGAGGGCCGGCCCGAGCGGCGCGGGCCCGAGGCCGACGGGCCGCAGTGCCCCGCCGAGCAGCGGTGTGGCGGTGACCGGCCGACGGGCGGCGGGCGGACGGAGCGAGACGGTGGGACGGCAGGTCACCGACGGCCGGGGCGAAACGGCCGGCCGGCGGGTGACGGACAGCCGCGGTGGGCCGACCCGCGCCTGCGGCCCGGTGCGGGCGACCGGCACCCGGTCGAACCGGGCCGCCGAGATCCCGGGGCCGACCGGCGTCGGCCGCTCGCGGCGCAGCTCGTCGCGGGCCTCTTCGAGCAGGTCGGCGAGGTGGATGCCGAGCGCGCGGCAGATCGCCGCGAGCACCTCGGAGGAGGCCTCCTTGCGTCCGCGCTCGACCTCGGAGAGATAGGGCAGCGAGACGCCGGCGGCCTGGGCCACCTCGCGCAGCGTGCGGCCCTGGCGCAGGCGGATGCGCCGGAGCACCCCGCCGATCACCCGTCGCAGCAACGACATGCCGGCCTCCTCGCGGTCGGGCGTCCCGGACGTTCCCATCATGCCCCGTCCACGCCCCCGGCACCTGCCCGGTCGGCCCCCGTGGTGCCGACCGGGCAGGTGTGGATCAAAGCCAGGCGACCGCGTTGGCGGCGCGGGGCGGGCCTGCGGCCCAGCCAGCCGGCTCGGGGCGTACCCGCTATCTTGAGGGCGTGCAGGCGACGGTGGCGGAGCGGGACCGACGGTGATCCATTTTCCCGCGCAGCGGCGGGGGCCACTGAGCGCGCTGAGTCTGCGCCTGCTCGCCGCCCTCGGCCTGGTCTTCGCCACGGTGTTCGTGGTGTGGCTCGACCGCGACGGCTACCGCGACGTCGACGAGAGCGGCCTGACCCTGCTCGACTGCTTCTACTACGTGGTGGTCTCGCTCTCCACCACCGGGTACGGCGACATCACGCCGGTCAGCTCGTCCGCGCGCCTGGCCAACGTCCTGTTCGTCACCCCCGCCCGGGTGCTCTTCCTGATCATCCTGGTCGGCACCACCCTGGAAGTCCTGACCGAGCAGTACCGCACCGGGCGCCGCCTGTCGCGGTGGAGGAGAACCGTGAAGGACCACGTCATCATCTGCGGCTACGGCACCAAGGGCCGCAGCGCGGTCTCCGCCCTGCTGGAGAACGGTACGGACAAGTCCAAGATCGTGGTGGTCGAGCGGAGCGGGCCGGCGCTGCGGCAGGCCACCGCGAACGGCCTGGTGACGATCGAGGGTTCCGCCACCCGCTCGTCGGTGCTGGAGCAGGCGCACGTGCGTACCGCCAAGTCGGTCATCATCGCGACCGACAGCGACGACGCCTCGGTGCTGGTGGCGCTCACCGTCCGGCAGCTCACCGCCGGCCAGGTGCGGATCATCGCGGCGGTACGCGAGGCGGAGAACGCGCCGCTGCTCAAGCAGAGCGGGGCGCACCACGTGATCGTCTCGTCGGCCACGGCCGGGCGGCTGCTCGGCCTCTCCACCTCGGCCCCGCCCCTGATCGACGTGGTGGAGGACCTGCTCACCCCCGGTCAGGGCATGGCGCTGGCGATGCGGTCGGCCGAGCGCGACGAGGTGGGCCGTGCTCCGCGTGAGCTGGAGTCGCTGGTCATCGCGCTGGTCCGCCGGGGGAAGGTGGTCACGCTCAACGACCGTGCCGGCGCGGTGATCGAGACCGGCGACATGCTGGTCCACGTCCGCGACGACCGGCCGCAGGCAACCACCGCGCTCTGACCCGGCCCCGCTGAGCGCCGGCGGTCAGCAGGCGCCCGGGCCGCCCTCCGCCATCACTTCGCCGCAGGTCGACGACCGGCCCTGGGTGGCCCGTCGCAGCAGGTCGTAGAGCAGGTCCCGTTCGCCGGGAGCCAGCGCGCCGAGGACCTCCTCCTCGGCGCCGGCGAGCGCGCACTCGGCCTCGCGTAGTCGCTTCGTGCCCGCGTCGGTGAGGCGTACCTCATGCCGGCGGCGGTCCTCCGGGGAGCGGCGGCGCTCGGCCAGGCCGTCCGCCTCCAGGTCGTTGAGCAGCCCGACCACGTTCGTGCTGTCGAGCTGGAGCGTGCCGGCGAGTGCCTGTTGGCTGACGCCGCCGGAGTCGCGCAGCACGGTGAGCGCCACCAGGTGGCGGGGGCGCAGGCCCAGCGGGGCCAGCACCGACTCCGAGCGCAGCCGCATCCGCCGGGCCAGGTGGTCGAGCAGGGGCCCGGAGCGGCGCTCGGACTCCTCGACCGGTGCGGCGGACATGTGACCCAGTTTACGCGCTCCGAGGAACATCGACCTGCTATAAATAGTTGGTCCTACACGAACGATCGTCGGAGGAGGAATCACCAATGGCACACCTACTGCACATCGACTCCAGCATCACGGGGGAGCGGTCGATCAGCCGGCGGCTCAGCGCCCGCGCCGCCGCCGCCTGGCGTGCCGCCCACCCGGACGGCACCGTCACCTACCGTGACCTGGGCCAGAACCCGCTGCCGCACCTGAACACCGCGAGCGGCCTCGCGCGCATGGTGCCGCCGGATCAGCACACCCCCGAGCAGCAGGCGTCCTGGCAGCTGACCGAGGAGGTGGTGGCCGAGGTGAAGCAGGCCGACACGGTCCTGCTCGGGCTCCCGCTCTACAACTACGGCGCGCCCAGCAGCGTGAAGTCCTGGGTCGACCACCTGATCGCCCCCGGCATCGCCTACGACCCGGTGACGAACGCCGGGCTGCTCGGCGACCGCCAGTTCGTCGTCCTGGTCAGCCGCGGCGGCGGGTACGGCCCGGGCACCCCGCGGGAGGGCTGGGACCACGCCGAGCCGTGGCTGCCGCACGGCCTGTCGCTGACCGGCCTGGAGCCGCGGTTCATCTGCGCCGAGCTGACCCTGGCCCCGGTCAACCCGGCGATGGCCGAGCTGATCCCGCTGTTCGAGCAGAGCCTCGCCGCGGCCGAGCGGGCCGTCGACGAGCTGTGGGTACCCGCCCCGGCGGCCGCCTGACCGGGCTGCGTCACACGCGAAGGGCGGGCCGCTCCACGGGGGAACGGCCCGCCCTTTCACATGACGGGTCAGCGGCGGATCAGAGGATCGTCCAGGTGTCGCCGCTGCCGAGCAGCGCGGCGAGCTGCTGCTCCGGGGTCTTGTCCACGCTGGCCTTGGCGGCCGCGACCTGCTCCTGCACCACGCTGTCGTAGGAGGGGCGGCCCACCGAACGGAACACCCCGATCGGGGTGTTGCTCAGGTCCAGGCCGGGCAGCCGGGACAGCGCGAACGCGTACGCCGGGTCGGCCACGCCCGCGTCGTGCACCACGATCTCCTCGGCCGGCGTGTTCGCGGTCTCCCGGACCTCCAGGCCGAAGCCGCCGGGCGGGTGGACGACGCAGAACTGCCCGTCCTTGCCGAACGTGATCGGCTGCCCGTGCTCCAGCCGGATCAGGAAGTCGTCCCGGGTGGCCGGCTCCTTCAGCGTGTCGAACGCGCCGTCGTTGAAGATGTTGCAGTTCTGGTAGATCTCCACGAACGCCGAGCCCTCGTGCTGGGCGGCGGCCCGCAGCACCGACTGGAGGTGCTTGCGGTCCGAGTCGATCGTCCGGGCCACGAACGTGGCCTCGGCGCCGAGCGCCAGCGACAGCGGGTTGAACGGCGCGTCCGCCGAACCGACCGGCGTCGACTTGGTGATCTTGCCGACCTCGGAGGTCGGCGAGTACTGGCCCTTGGTCAACCCGTAGATCCGGTTGTTGAACAGCAGGATCTTCAGGTTCACGTTGCGGCGCAGCGCGTGGATCAGGTGGTTGCCGCCGATGGAGAGCGCGTCGCCGTCACCGGTGACCACCCAGACCGACAGGTCCGGCCGGGACACCGACAGGCCGGTGGCGATCGCCGGGGCGCGGCCGTGGATCGAGTGCATCCCGTACGTGTTCATGTAGTACGGGAAGCGCGACGAGCAGCCGATGCCCGAGACGAAGACGATGTTCTCCCGGGGGATGTTCAGCTCCGGCATGAAGCCCTGCACGGCCGCCAGGATGGCGTAGTCGCCGCAGCCGGGGCACCAGCGCACCTCCTGGTCGGACTTGAAGTCCTTGGCGGTGAGCTTGAGGGCGACGGGCTCAGACATTCTTCAGGACCTCTTCCAGCATCGTCTCCAGCTCGGCGGCGGTGAACGGCAGGCCGCGGACCTGGTTGTAGCCGATCGCGTCGACCAGGTACTTCGCCCGGATCACGTGGGCGAGCTGGCCGAGGTTCATCTCCGGGACGACCACCTTGTCGTACCGGGCCAGCACCTCGCCGAGGTTGGCCGGCATCGGGGCCAGGTGCCGCAGGTGCGCCTGGGCCACCGAGTGCCCGCGCTGGCGCAGGCCACGACAGGCCGCGCCGATCGGGCCGTACGTGGAGCCCCAGCCCAGTACCAGCACCCGGGCGTCGCCGTCCGGGTCCTCCACCTCGACGGCCGGCACCGGGATGGCCTCGATCCGGGCCGCCCGGGTCCGCACCATGAAGTCGTGGTTGGCCGGGTCGTACGAGATGTCGCCGGTCTTGTCGGCCTTCTCCAGACCGCCGATCCGGTGCTCCAGGCCGGCGGTGCCGGGCACCGCCCACGGACGGGCCAGCGTCTGCGGGTCCCGCAGGTAGGGCAGGAACGTGGTGCCGTCCTCGCCGTTGGGCTTCGTGGCGAACTCGACCCGCAGGTCGGGCAGCGACTCCACGTCCGGCAGCAGCCACGGCTCGGAGCCGTTGGCGACGTAGTTGTCCGACAGCAGGATCACCGGCGTGCGGTAGGTGAGCGCGATCCGGGCCGCCTCCAGCGCCGCGTGGAAGCAGTCCGACGGCGACTTCGGCGCGATCACCGCGACCGGCGCCTCGCCGTGCCGGCCGTACAGCGCCATGTTCAGGTCGGCCTGCTCGGTCTTGGTGGGCATGCCGGTGGACGGCCCGGCCCGCTGCACGTCGACGATGACCAGCGGCAGCTCCAGCGCCACCGCGAGGGAGATCGTCTCGCTCTTGAGCGCCACGCCCGGGCCGCTGGTGGTCGTGATGCCGAGCGCGCCGCCGTACGAGGCGCCCAGCGCCGCGCCGACCGCGGCGATCTCGTCCTCGGCCTGCATGGTGACCACGCCGAACTTCTTGTGCTTGCTCAGCTCGTGCAGGATGTCCGAGGCCGGCGTGATCGGGTACGCGCCGAGGAACACCGGCAGCCCGGAGCGCACCCCGGCGGCCACCAGGCCCAGCGACAGCGCCGCGTTGCCGGTGATGTTGCGGTAGGTGCCGGGCAGCATCTTCGCCGGCTTGACCTCGTACCGGACGGAGAAGTCCTCGGTGGTCTCGCCGAAGTTCCAGCCGGCCCGGAACGCGGCCACGTTCGCCGCCACCAGCTCGGGACGGGCCGCGAACTTGCGCTCCAGGAAGCGCAGCGTGGACTCGTACGGGCGGGAGTACATCCAGCTCAGCAGCCCGAGCGCGAACATGTTCTTGGCCCGCTCGGCGTCCTTCTTGGAGACGGCGTGCTCGGCCAGCGCGCCGATCGTCATCGAGGTGAGCGCCACCGGGTGCACCGCGTACCCGGCGAGCGAGTCGTCGTCCAGCGGGCTGGTCGCGTAGCCGACCTTGGCCAGGTTGCGCCGGGTGAACTCGTCGGTGTTGACGATGATGTCCGCCCCGCGCGGCAGGTCGGCCAGGTTGGCCTTGAGCGCGGCCGGGTTCATCGCCACCAGCACGTTCGGCGCGTCACCCGGGGTCAGGATGTCGTAGTCGGCGAAGTGCACCTGGAAGCTGGAGACGCCGGGGAGGGTGCCGGCGGGGGCGCGGATCTCGGCCGGGAAGTTGGGCAACGTGGAGATGTCGTTGCCCAGCTGCGCCGTCTCCGACGTGAACCGGTCGCCGGTGAGCTGCATGCCGTCGCCGGAGTCACCGGCGAACCGGATGACCACCCGGTCCAGTTGACGGATCTGCTTGGTCACACCCGCACCTCGCTTCGCTGAGCGCCGTCGCCCCTGCCGGCCCGGCCCGCTCCGATTCTCACGTCAGAGCCTACGTCGCCACGTTAGGGCCACCTTGGTCGAGGTCCGACGTATGGGACTGGTTCGGGCCGCTGTATGCCCCGCTTTGCAGGGTTTAGTACCTGGGTCCGTAACCCAGATCACCACCCATCCATGATCACCTGTCGGTGACCGGCGGCTCCGGCATGGTGATGTCGCTGCGGCGGCGCAGCGAACGGGTCGCCAGCGTCAACGCGAGCACGACCAGAAGGCCGGACACGGCGATCAGCGCGATCGCGGTCCGCCGGATCGAGGCGTCGTCGTCGGCCGGCCCGCCGCCGGCGGCGAGCACGCCCTGCGAGGCGGTCGGACCCGGCGCGTCCACCGGCGGGGTGGCGTCCGCCGCGGCGGCGCTGATCCGGAAGCTCATCTGCACCTGCCGGTCCCGCCCGCTGCGCGGATCCAGCCGGCCGATCACCGCACCGGCCAGCGGGGCCCGGCGCTGCGCCTCGGCCGAGGCGGCGAGCGTCAACCGCAGGGTCGCGGTCCGGCCGGCCGGCAGGACGCCCAGCTCGCACCGGGTCCGGTCGGCGGTCACCGCGGCGCAGCCGTTGCCGGTGTCGCCGGCCGTCACGCCGGCCGGCAGGAGCACCTCGACGCGGCCCACGGCGTCGACCGCGCCGGTGTTGCCGAGCCGGACGGTGAGCGTGCTGGGCGCGCCGCTGATGTCGAACAGCACCTCGTCGGCGCGCAGCGAGATCCCGGGCACCGGCGGCCCGGGCGGGAAGAGCACCGGGAAGCCCTCGTCGTCGTACGCCGCTCCGCTGACCCCCGGCGCGACGGCGGTGACCTGCACGGAACCGGTCAGCGGCATGGTCCGCCAGGCGTCGCCGTCGACCCGTACCCGGATGGTGGCGCTGAACCGGGCACCCGGCTCGGCGTCCCACCCGACGCAGCTGTGGTTGGCGCCGCCGGTCGGCTGGCAGCCCGGCGTGCCCGCGTCGGTCAGCCCGGGCGGCAGCGTGTAGGCGAGCGTGATCCGCTCCGCCCGGCCGCCGGTGTTCGTCACCGTCACCCGCAGCGTGGCCACCGTGCTGTCGGCGTTCCAGTAGTCGGGCGTGAGCACCACGTCCTCGGTCTTCACCCGTACCCCGAGCGGCCCGCCGGGCGGCTGGGCCGAGGGCGGCGGCGGGGGCTGGACCGGCGGCACGACCGGCGGCGGCGCGCTGGTGGTGTTCGGGGCCGCGCTGGTCGGCGCCGGTTCGGCGGGCGGGCTGCTGACCGGCGGGGCCGGCGCGGTGGTGACCGGCGGCGGAGGCGTGCTCGGGGGTGGCGGCGCCTCGGTGGGCGGCGGGGCCGGCGACGTGGTCCCCGGATCCTCGGTGGGGACCGGCTCGGTCGGCTCCGCGGCCGGATCGGCGGGTTCGACCACCCGGGCCACGCCGAGCGGGCCTCCGACGCCGGCCGTCGCACCGGCCGGCGCCACCGCCACCACCGCCGCGACCAGCACGGGCGCCAGCAGCGCGAGGGTACGGCGGAGCGCGGCCCGCCGAACGGGTCGAACGCGCAGGCGGGGCATCTGTCCTCCGGGACGGGTCAAGGGAGTCTCATTATTCGGTGATGCTTGCCATCAGGCACTAGTCCTGCCAGGAAACGAATTCGTAACGTGTCCGGGACATCTGGACGGGACCGGTACGCTCCGGTCGTGACCGGATATCTCGGCTCGTACGCCACGCTCGGTCTGCTGCTGCTCGCCGCCGTGCTCTTCTTCGTGACGGCGTTCTCCGCGAACCGGGTGTTACGTCCGAGCCGTCCGGCCGAACCGTGGGGTAAACGGGCCACGTACGAGTGCGGCATCGACCCGGTCGGCGGCGACTGGGCCCAGATGCAGATCCGCTACTACGTCTACGCCTACCTGTACGTGCTCTTCGCGGTCGAGGCCGTCTTCCTGTTCCCGTGGGCGCTGGTGTTCGACCGGCCCGGTTTCGGGGCCACCACAGTCGTCGAGATGGGCGTCTTCGTGTCGATCGTCGCGCTCGGCATCCTCTACGCCTGGCGGCGCGGCGTCCTGCGCTGGACCTGACCGGTCAGGCCAGCCCGCGCCGGGTCACCGCCGGCGGCCGGTCGCCCCGGATCGACGCCACCATGTCCAGCACCCGGCGGGTCTGGCGTACCTGGTGGGCGCGGAACACCCGGGCGCCGAGCCAGGCCGAGACCGCTGTGGCGGCGAGCGTGCCCTCCAGCCGCTCGGGCACCGGCAGGTCGAGCGTCTCGCCGATGAAGTCCTTGTTCGACAGCGCCACCAGCAGCGGCCAGCCGGTGCCGGTCAGCTCCGCCAGCCGGCGGGTGATCTCCAGCGAGTGCCGGGTGTTCTTGCCGAAGTCGTGCGCCGGGTCGATCAGGATGCCGTCGCGGCGAACACCCAGCCCGGCCGCGCGTTCGGCCAGCCCGGTCACCGTGGCGAGCACGTCGGCCACCACGTCGTCGAAGGCGGCCCGGTGCGGCCGGGTACGCGGAGCGAGCCCGCCGGCGTGCGAGCAGACCAGCCCGGCGCCGGTCGCCGCGGCCACCCGGGCCAGCGCCGGATCCGCCCCCGACCAGGTGTCGTTGAGCAGGTCCGCGCCGGCCGCCACCGCCTCCACCGCCACCTCGGCCCGCCAGGTGTCGATGGAGATGACCACCTCGGGGAAGGCGGACCGGACCGCGGCGATGGTGTCCACCGTCCGCCGGATCTCCTCGGCCACGTCCACCTCGTCGCCCGGGCCGGCCTTCACCCCGCCGATGTCGATGATCTCGGCGCCCTCGTCCACCGCGCGCTCCACCGCGCGCAGCGCGCTGTCCTGCGCGAACGTGGCACCCCGGTCGAAGAACGAGTCCGGCGTGCGGTTGACGATCGCCATCACCACCAGCTCACCGGGGCCGAACGTCCGTCCGCCCAGCCGCAACGCCCCGGTCATGCCCGCCTCCTCGTCGCCCGCGCTCGCCGGCCGGTCCGACGCTATCCGGTCCCGTCCGCGCCACCGGTTCCGGTCCCGTGCGCCGGACGCATTTACCGACCGGACGTCCCGGAGGGCTCGCCCGATCCGGGCCCGCATGCCACGATCTGTGCATGGGTGAGGTTCTGCTCCTCTTGGTCGTCGCGTTGACAGTCGCGGCTGTGGTGTTCGGGGTGACGGTGCTGGTCTCCGGCAAGGATCCGGGCCTGACACCGGCCGAGCCGGACGGGCGGGCCGTGCCCCTGCCGGGCAGCCGTCCGCTCGACGAGTCGGACGTGACAGGCGTCCGCTTCGACACGGCGCTGCGCGGCTACCGGATGGCCCAGGTCGACTCCGCGCTGCGCCGGGCGGCGTACGACATCGGCTACAAGTCCGAGCTGATCAGCGTGCTGGAGGCGGAGAACGCGGCCCTGCGCGACGGGCGCACCGAGGACGCCGACGCGCTGCGCCGGGCGCGCGAGGAGGCCGCCGCGACCCGGCCCGAGACGGAACCGGCCGTCGACCCGTCCGACCCGGAGCCGGTGGTGATCGACCTGTCCGCGCCGGAGCGCCCGGCCCACACCGACGCCGACGGGCAGCCGGGACGCGCCCCGGCCGAGCCGGGCGTGGCGGAGGCGCCCGCCGCCGCGGCGACCGAGGACACCGTCGACCCGGCCGACGGGATCGCCGCCGGCGGCGACTCCGACCGGGAGCGCGGGCCGGTGGTCCGGTCGGAGTCGGCGTGACCGGCGCCGGCCGGCCGGCGGACGACTTCACCGAGGCGTCCCGGCGCGGTGCCGGCGAGGTCACCGCCACGGTGATCGTCGACGCGCCGGCCGACCGGGTCTTCGCCGCGCTGACCGACTGGGAGCGCCAGTCGGACTGGATCCCGCTGACCCGGGTCCGGGTGGTCGAGGGCGACGGCGGTGAGGGCAGCCTGGTCGAGGCGGTCACCGCGCTCGGCCCGGCCGTGCTCCGCGACGAGATGCGTGTGGTCCGGGTCGACGCCCCGTACGAGGTCGGGGTGGTGCACTGCGGCAAGCTGCTGCGCGGCCCCGGCGTGCTGCGCTGCACCCCGATGGACCGCGACCGCACCCAGGTGGTCTGGCACGAGTGGTTCCACCTGCCGGGCGGCCCGGCGGGCCGGGTGGCCTGGCCGGTGCTCTGGCCCGGCTCGAAGTTCAGCCTGACGCAGGCGTTGAAGAAGTTCGCCCGGCTGGTCGAGCAGGGCCGCCTGCCCTGACCCAGGGTTGTCGGTGGGCTGACCTACCGTGGACGCCGTGACTGACCTGGTGACCGGCCCAGACGGGCTGCCGCGCTGCGCGTGGGGAGCGAGCACCCCCGACTACGCCGTCTACCACGACGAGGAGTGGGGCCGGCCGCTGCGCGGCGACGACGCGCTCTACGAGCGGCTGACGCTGGAGGCGTTCCAGTCCGGCCTGTCCTGGCTGACCATCCTGCGCAAGCGGCAGGCGTTCCGGCTCGCGTTCGCCGGGTTCCGGATCGAGCGGGTGGCCCGCTACGGCGAGGCCGACGTGGCCCGGCTGATGGCCGACGCCGGGATCGTCCGCAACCGGGCCAAGATCGAGGCGGCGGTCGCCAACGCCCGGGCCGCGTCGGAGCTGCCCGAGGGTCTTTCCGCGCTGCTCTGGTCCTTCGCGCCCCCGCCCCGGGCGGCGCGCCCCCGGTCCTTCGCCGAGGTGCCGGCCACCAGCCCGGAGTCCGTCGCGATGGCCAAGGCGCTCAAGAAGCGGGGCTTCCGGTTCGTCGGCCCCACCACCGCCTACGCGCTGATGCAGGCCACCGGCATGGTCGACGACCACCTGGCCGACTGCCACGTGAGCGGTGACCGGGCCGGGGTGTGACGGAGTCCGCGACCTCCGGCGTGATGGGATTGGGACATGACCGACACCGAGCCGCGTACGAGCGGGACGACCGACGGTGAGACCACTACCGGCGCCTGGGCGGTGCTGCTGCCGGCCGAGCGCTTCGAGGCCGAGCGGCTGGTGCACCACGACGTGCTGGAGCTGACCGGGCCGGCCGGGGCGGCCCGCCCGCGGCCGGGCGACCGGGTCGCGGTGCTCGTCGGCGAGCCGCTGCGGCTGGTGGCGCTCGGCCGGGTCGCGCTTGCGACGTCCGAGACCCGGGAGGACCCGGACGACCCGCAGTCCGACCCGTCGGCCGGGTCGCTCGTGATCACGTACACCCGGCGGGCGCTGGACGAGCCGGTTCCGGTCGACGGCGCGGCGCCGGACGGGCCGGTGGTCGCGCTCGACCCGGCCCGCTGGCGCGCGCTGGCCGACCGGATCGGCCCGCCGCCCGCCCGCAGCACCTGGCTGGTCAGCCTGGACCTGCCGATCGAGGCGGCGTCGCGGGCCGAGGCGGTCCGGATCTTCTGGTCCTACGTGCAGGAGCTGGGTCCGCGTGAGCTGCCGGCGTTCGTCTCGCCCTACGGCGACGAGCTGGCCATGCAGGCGTTCGTGCTCGGGGTCGAGGCCAACCAGGATCCGGAAGAGGACGACTGACCCGGGCACACGATCCCCATCCACGGCGGCCACGTGGCCCGCTGAGCGGGCGCGCGGGGCATTCCCGGCGCCCGGCCCGGCGCGGGTTCAGCGGCCCTCGAAGACCGGCTTCTGCTTGTTGACGAACGCCTTGGTGGCGGCGTGGTGGTCGGCGGTGGCGCCGCAGATCGCCTGCGCCTGCGCCTCGGCGGCCAGCGCGTCGGCGAGCGTGCCGGCGTCGGCGATGGAGAGCTGGCGCTTGATCGCCCCGTACGCGACGGTCGGGCCGGCGGCGAGCCGCGCGGCCAGCTCCTGCGCGGCCGGGAGCACCTGCTCGTCGTCGTCCACCAGCTTGGTGAGCAGGCCCAGCCGGCAGGACTCCTCGGCGCCCACCGGCTCGGCGAGCATCAGCAGCTCGACGGCCTTGGCGTGGCCGACCAGCCGGGGCAGCGTCCAGGACGCGCCGGTGTCGGCGGCCAGCCCCACCCCGGCGAAGGCCATCAGGAAGCGGGTCTTCGGGCCGCCGATGCGGAAGTCGGCGAGCAGGGCCAGTGAGGCGCCCGCCCCGGCGGCCATGCCGCGCACCGCGGCGACCACCGGCTTGGGCAGGTTGGCCAGCCGGGCGGCGATCGGGTTGTAGTGCGCCCGGACCGTGCCCAGCGGGTCGGTGTCGGCCGAGTCCAGCGTCCGCACGTGCTCGCGCAGGTCCTGTCCGGCGCTGAACGAGCTGCCCGCGCCGGTCAGCACCACGGCCCGGCAGGAGCGGTCGGTCTCCAGCTCGGCCAGGGTGTCCCGGAGCGCCTCCTTGAGCGCCACGTCGAGCGAGTTCATCGCCGTCGGGCGGTTCAGCGTCAGGGTGACGACGGCGTCGGTGCGGTCGACGAGGAGCGGCTCGGTCACGTTTCTAACGACCCTTCTGTCTGGCGAGGCGGTTGCTCGCGTCGAGGCACTGCTCGACGTACCGGTCCGCGGCCGGCCGGAGCCGGGCGGCGTGCCGGTCGAAGAAGCTGGCCGCGCTGGTGCCCGGCCACCGCTCGGGCAGCAGCGCCGGTGGCAACTGCGGGTCCCGGAACAGGAACGTACGCCACGCGTGCACGAGCCGGAACCGGGCCGCGTACGCGTCCTCGTCGCTGCTGCGCACCGTGACGCCGGACAGGAGTGGCTTCTGCTCGGCGACGAAGCGCTCGTACGCCCGGCCGATCTCGGCCAGGTCCCAGGCGCGGCGGACCACTCCCATCGCGCCGGGCGTGCCGGCGGTGTGGGCGGCGGTGAACCGCTCGTAGCGCACGCCCGCCTCGTCGAGCAGCAGGTCGACGTCCTCGCCGGCGCGGGTGGCGACCCAGGTGCAGTCGTCGAGCGTGCCGTAGCCGAGGAAGGTGAGGTTGGCGGCGAGCCGCTGCCGGTCGCGGCGGGACGTGGGCGGGGTGAGCACCAGGAGGTCGAACCGTCCGTCCCAGCTGTGCCGTCCGGTCCGGTAGATCCGCGACGCCGCCTCGTCGAGTCGACGGGCCGCCTTCGGGGTGATCGAATACCCGGGTCCGGAAGCGAGCCGGAGCGGATCCAGCCAGCCCTGACGGACCATCCGGCTGACCGCGGTACGCACCGCCGGTGGGGCGATCCCGAGCGGGGCGAGCAGCTTGACCAGGGCGGCGACGGGTGCGCGGCCACCCCGGGCCCGGAGGTGGTCGCCGTACAGGTCGAAGAGTGCCGACCGTGCCTGCATGACCGCACATTGTGACAGGCCTATCCAAGATAAGCTAGATGCTGTTACATCAATGCTGCTTCGGTTTGGGTCCGGCGGTGTTCATCAGGGAAAATCGTTGGTCGAGCCTTCCGCGAGGGTTGCGGATGGCGATGGCGAAGTGGCTGTGGGGCAACTCACCGACCCTGGTGTAGGTCTGAGGGGAGACAACATGGCGGCGATGAAGCCGCGGACGGGCGACGGTCCGCTGGAAGTCACCAAGGAGGGCCGGGGCATCGTCATGCGTGTCCCGCTGGAGGGTGGTGGCCGGCTCGTCGTCGAGATGACTCCCGACGAGGCCACCGCGCTTGGTGACGCGCTGAAGGCGGCAGCGGGCTGATTCGAGGAGTGTCCGCGTGGCGTCCGCCGCGCGGGCGGTTCGTCATACCCTGAGCCACCGGCGTCGCCGGTGGCTCAGGGCCTTCCTCGGTGGGCGAGCGATGAAACGTCCCCGTTGAAACCGTTTCGGAGGTACGGTCCAGCGTGCTGGTCATTCGTCTGGTGAGCGGACCCGTGGGGTCCGACGCTCTCGCCCTGCCCGTCCGTCCCGGGAAGCCGGACTCTCCGGCCGAGCTGGTCCCGACCGCGGTGTCGCCCGGCGAGGACGTCCGGGCCGAGGCCGCCGCCGTGCTGCCCGCCACCCGGCTCACCGGCGCGGCCGGTGAGGTGCGCGAGCACCTGCGTCCCGGTGGCGCTCCGGGACGGTTGTGGCTGCTCGGCGTCGGGAACGGCGAGGAGCACGACTGGCGTGCCGCGGGGGCCGCGCTGGCCCGCGCGGCGAAGGATGAGACGCAGATCACTATCGCGCTTCCCGCCGAGGCGACGGCGGCGCTGCGCGGCCTGGCCGAGGGCCTGCTGCTCGGCTCGTACCGCTTCCGGCTCACCGAGGCCGGCGGACGTCCCGCCCTGGCCGAGGCGCTGGTGCTCGTCGACGACCCGGAGGCCCTCGCCGGCACGCTCGACGCCGCCCGGACCACCGCCGAGATGACCCGCCTGGCCCGGGACCTGACGAACACGCCCTCGTCCACCAAGAACCCGGAGTGGTTCGCCGCGCAGGTGGCCGGCGCCGCGTCCGGCCGTACCGGCCTGCACCTGCGGGTACGCGGCCCGCAGGAGCTGGCGGCCGAGGGCTTCGGCGGCATCCTGGCCGTCGGCGGCGGCTCCGCCAGCGGCCCGCGCCTGGTCGAGCTGGACTGGCGGCCGGAGGGCGCGCGCACCCACGTGGTGCTCGTCGGCAAGGGCATCACGTTCGACACCGGCGGCATCTCGATCAAGCCGGTTCCCGCCATGAAGCTCATGCGCAAGGACATGGCCGGGGCTGCCGCCGTGATCGCCGCGACGCTCGGCGCCGCCGAGCTGGGGCTGCCGGTACGGGTCACCACGCTGGCCCCGCTCGCCGAGAACATGGTCAGCGGGTCGGCGTTCCGCCCCGGCGACGTGATCCGGCACTACGGCGGGCTGACCAGCGAGAGCACCAACTCCGACGCGGAGGGCCGGCTGGTGCTCGCCGACGCGATGGCGTACGCGGTCCGCGAGCTGAAGCCCGACCTGCTCGTCGACCTGGCCACGCTGACCGGCGCGAACGCGGTGGCTCTCGGCAAGCGGCACGCGGCGCTCTACAGCGAGAACGACGCCCTGGCCGGCGACCTGCTCGACGCGATCACCGCGGCCGGTGAGCGGGCCTGGCGGATGCCGCTCGCCGACGACTACGTCGAACACCTGGCCAGCGACGTCGCCGACCTGCACAGTTCACCGGCGCAGGGGGCCGGCTCGGTGGTGGCCGCGCTGTACCTGCGGGAGTTCACCGGTGACCTGCGGGACCGCTGGGCGCACCTGGACATGTCCGCGCCCTCGTGGTCCGACGACACGCACGGCGAGCTGGTCAAGGGCGCCACCGGCTGGGGCGTACGCGGGTTGCTGCGCTGGCTGGCGACGCTGGGTTGATCTAGCTCTTCACAGCGGCGAGCAGGCCGTGGCCGACCGGCAGCAGCGCGGGCACCCAGTTCTCCGACTCGCGGATCGTCTTGATGGTCTCCCGCACGGTGACCGTCTCGACGTCCCGCGCGGCCGGATCGCCGATCCGGCCCGCCGCGAGCGCGCCGTTGAGCGCGAGCACCCCGCCGGGGCGCAGCAGCCGCAGCGCCGCGTCCACGTACGCGGCGAAGCCGGTGGCCGCCGCGTCCACGAAGAGCAGGTCGTAGGCGCCGTCCGCGAGCCGGGGCAGCACGTCGAGGGCCCGGCCGGTGATGATCCGGGTGCGTCCCGACGGGAAACCCGCCTCCTGGAACAGCCGACGGGCGATGCGCTGGTACTCCACCTCGACGTCGATCGTGGTCAGCACCCCGTCGGGGCGCATGCCGCGCAGCAGCCAGACGCCGCTCACCCCGGTGCCGGTGCCGATCTCCACCACCGCCCGGGCGCTGCCGGCGGCGGCGAGCAGCCGCAGGGCGGCGCCCGACCCGGGCGTGACCGCTTCCACCCCCACCTCGTGGGCGAGGGCACGGGCCGTGCGCAGCACGAGGTCCTCGGTGACGTACGACTCGGCGAAGTGAAGCGCCTGGGCCGTCGAACTGCCGTGACCGGCGACCGTGGCGATGGGACACCTCCGGGGGCGGACTGGTGCGAGGGGCGGTATGCACTGTGAGCGTAGAGGCGGGCCGGTACCCGCGCAGCCGCGAGTCCGCTGTGAAGCGGTCACGGAGGGCAACCCCTGACTCCATTCGCGTCATCCGTGTAATCCTGGATGCGTCCCGCGCGTCACGGTCGTCCGGCTCCGCCGGTCTCCGGCACGGGGCAAGGGGGACGGAGTGGGAGGCACCGACGTGACCGACGGCTGGGACTGGCGCCGGCCCGGCGGATCACCGGCACCGGGTGGACCGGCGCCGGGACGACCCGCGCAGGACACCCCGGGTCAGGCGACGTCGCCGTGGTGGTCGGACGCGCTCGCCGACCCGTGGCGGGACCCGTACGCGCCGGCCGCAGTGGTGGTTCCGGCCGCGCCGGCGCCCGGGGCGGGTGAGCCGGAGCCGGTCACCGATCCGGACCTGCCGACCCGGCCGGGGCTGCGCCAGGTGGTGCTGATTTCGCTGGTCACGGCGTTGCTGGCCGGTTCCCTGGGCAGCGCCCTGACGTACGCCCTCCTGCGCGGCGGGGACGTGCCGACGCTCGGCGCGCAGTCCGGGCAGGCCCCGGCGCTGGCCCAGCGCAAGCCGGAGTCGCTCGCGGGCGTCGCCGAGCGGGTCCTGCCCAGCGTGGTCACCATCCGGGTGGTCAGTCTCGGCGGCACCAGCGAGGGTTCCGGCTTCGTGGTCAGCGCCGAGGGGCACATCGTCACCAACGACCACGTGGTGGCCGACGGCCCCGGCAAGGCGACAGTCGTGTTCAACGACGGCAGCACCGCCGCGGGCACCGTGGTCGGGCAGGACCCGGAGTCGGACATCGCAGTGATCAAAGTCTCCCGCACCGGGCTGACCCCGGTGCAGTTCGGCGACTCCGACGCCCTGGCCGTCGGTGACCCGGTGCTCGCGATCGGCTCGCCGCTGTCGCTCGCAAACACCGTCACCGCCGGCATCGTGAGCGCGCTGGACCGGACGATGCAGGCCGGCGAGCCGGGCGGGCCGACCCGCTACTACGCCGCGATCCAGACCGACGCCGCCGTCAACCACGGCAACTCCGGCGGCCCGCTCGTCGACGGGGCCGGCCGGGTGGTCGGGGTGAACTCGACGATCAAGTCACTGGTGGCGGACGGGCAGGAGGCCGGCAACATCGGCCTTGCCTTCGCCATCCCGATCAACCAGGCGAAGCGGATCACCGAGGACATCATCGGCACCGGCAAGGCCCGGCGTACGGTGATCGGCGCCCAGGTCGGCGGCACCGGCGCCACCGGCGGCGGGGTACGCCTCAACGCGGTCGAGCCGGCCGGCCCGGCGGCGGCCGCCGGGCTGCGTACCGGGGACGTGGTGCTGCGGCTGGACGGCCATCCGATGACCGACCCGACCGATCTGGTGGCCCTGGTGCGCAAGTACGCGCCCGGGTCGGTGGTGACAGTCGAGTACCGGCGTGGGTCGTCGCGGCAGAACGCGTCGGTGACGCTCGCCGCTGACGCGAAGTGAGCACCGGTCACCCCCTCCCGGACGGTCACCTGACGTGCGTAGTCTTGCCCTGACACGGACGAGGAGGCCGCGGTGTTCGAGAACCTGAACTGGTGGGAGATCGGCGTCCTGCTGCTCCTGGCGCTGTTGATCTTCGGGGATCGGCTGCCCAACGTCATCAACGACGGTCTCCGGATGGTCCGCAACCTGCGCAACATGGCGCGCAACGCCACCGGCGACCTGAGCCGCGAGCTGGGCACGGACATCCAGCTGGAGGATCTGCACCCCAAGGCGTTCATCCGCAAGCATCTGCTCAGCGAGGACGACGAGCAGGCGATCCGCAAGCCGCTGCAGAGCATGTACGACAACCTGCGCTCGGACGTCACCGGCGTGCACGACGAGCTGAAGGACGTCGCGAAGGCCGCCGACCTGCGTACCCCCAGCGTGGCCACCGGCACGCCCACGCCGACGCCGCCGGCCCCCCGCCCATCCTACGACGACGCCACCTGACGGCCCTCTTGTCGCGCTGATCATGAAGTTGACGGCGCGACACGCCGCTCCGGCGACCGCCAACCTCATGATCGACCCCGGAAAAGGGGACGCCCCCTCCCGCATAGGCGGGAAGGGGCGGTGGGGAGCGGTGGGAGCTAGCGGCCTGCCGGCTTGAGGCCCAGGGGCTTGCCTAGCAGCGACTCGCGGCGCACCGCGAGGCGGTCGGCGACCTGGAACATGGCCTTCGCGGCCGGCGCGTCCGGCTGCGCCAGCACGATCGGCTGACCGGCGTCGCCGCCCTCACGTACCCGGGTGTCCAGCGGGATCTGCCCCAGCACCGGCACCTGCGCGCCGATGGTCCGGGTCAGCGACTCGGCCACCGCCGCGCCGCCACCGGCCCCGAAGACCTCCATCCGGGAGCCGTCCGGCATCTCCAGCCAGGACATGTTCTCGATGACGCCGACCACCCGCTGGTGGGTCTGCAGCGCGATCGCGCCGGCCCGCTCCGCGACCTCCGCGGCGGCGGCCTGCGGCGTGGTGACCACCAGGATCTCCGCGTTCGGCAGCAGCTGGGCCACCGAGATCGCGATGTCGCCGGTGCCCGGCGGCAGGTCGAGCAGGAGGACGTCCAGGTCACCCCAGTAGACGTCGGCGAGGAACTGCTGAAGCGCCCGGTGCAGCATCGGCCCGCGCCAGACCACAGCGGCGTTGCCGGGGGTGAACATGCCGATCGAGATGACCTTCACGCCGTGCGACTGCGGCGGCATGATCATGTCCTCGACGCGGGTCGGCGCGCCGTCGGCGCCGAGCATCCGGGGCACCGAGTGGCCGTAGATGTCCGCGTCCACCACACCCACCGACAGGCCCCGGGACGCGAGCGCGGCGGCCAGGTTGACGGTGACGCTCGACTTGCCGACGCCGCCCTTGCCGCTGGCGACCGCGTAGACGCGGGTCCGCGAGCCGGGCTGGGCGAACGGGATCACCGGCTCGGCCGTGGCACCACCGCCACGCAGCTTCGACTGCAGCTCCTGGCGCTGCTCCGGGCTCATCACCCCGAAGACGATCTCCACGCCGCTGACGCCGGGCACCGCGCCGACCGCGGCGGTGATGTCGCTGCGCAGCTTGTCCTTCAGCGGGCAGCCGGCCACGGTGAGCAGCAGCTCCACCCGGACCACGCCGTCGTCGTCCCGCTCGGCGGACTGGACCATGCCGAGTTCGGTGATCGGCCGGCGGATCTCCGGGTCGTTGACGGTGGCCAGGGCGGCCTGGATCGCGTCGGAGACGGTGCTGACGGGTGCTGACATGCCCGCAATGCTACGTCGCGGGTCATTGGCCACCGCCGCTGGCGGGGGCGGTGTGAGCGATTCGATGGCCGGTCAGCCGTCGTAGCGACCGTCCCGCGCGAAGTCGCCGTCCAGCTCGTCCCGGGGCTCGTCCAGGCGCTCGCCGCCGGCCGCCCGGCGGGTCCCGCGCTCCTGCTGCCGCCGCTCCAGCTTGCGACGCCGCTCGGCGGCCTCGTCCAGCTCCTCACCCAGCCGGGTCAGCTCGGAGCGGAGGAAGTCCCGGGTCGCCACATCACCCATCGCGATCCGCAACGCGGCGATCTCCCGCGCCAGGTACTCCGTGTCCGCCTTCTGCAACGTGGCCCGCCGCCGGTCCTCGTCCAGCGCGATCCGGTCCCGGTCCGCCTGCCGGTTCTGCGCGAGCAGGATCAGCGGCGCCGCGTAGGACGCCTGCAGGGACAGGATCAGGGTCAGGAACGTGAAGGTGTACGGGTCGAAGCGCAGGTTCGCCGGGGCCAGCGTGTTCCACAGGAACCAGGCGACCAGGATCAGCGTCATGTAGACGAGGAAGTTCGCCGTACCCATGCCCCGGGCGATGCCCTCGGCCCAGCGACCGAACGTCTCCGCGTCGACCCGGCGCAGGCGCAGGTTCCGCGGGGCGCGCGGCTGGTCCAGCCGGTCGCCTCGTCGCTGATCACTCATCGTCGCCGTCCAGGGGGCCGTCGTGGGTGGCGGACGAGGGGGATGCCGCGTCCCGGTCCCGCCAGTCCCGCGGCAGGGAGTGGTCGAGCACGTCGTCCACTGTCACCGCGCCGACCAGGCGGTTGTTCCGGTCCACCACCGGCATGCTCACCATGTCGTACGTCGCCATCCGGCGGGTGATCTCGGGCAGCGGCGTCGACGTCCGCAGCGGGTCGATGTCGTTCACCACGATGCCGCCGAGCAGATCGGCCGGAGGTTCCCGGAGCAACCGCTGGAAGTGCACCATACCCAGGTAGCGGCCGGTGGGCGTGGTCAGTGGGGCGCGGGTCACGAAGACCTGGGCGGCCACCGTGGGCGAGAGCTGCGGCTCCCGGATCCGGGCCAGCGCCTCGGCCACCGTGGCGTCCGGCGGCAGGATCACCGGCTCCGAGGTCATCACGCTGCCGGCCGTGCCGGAGGCGTAGCGCAGCAACTGGCGTACCGGGTCGGCCTCGTCCGGCTCCATCAGGTCGAGCAGCACGTCCTGCTCCGGCGGGGGCAGCTCGTTGAGCAGGTCGGCGGCGTCGTCCGGTTCCATCTCCTCCAGCACGTCGGCGGCGCGCTGGCGGTCCAGCGCGGCAAGGATCTCCACCTGGTCGTGCTCGGGCAGCTCGCCGAGCACGTCGGCCAGGCGCTCGTCGTCGAGCGCGGCGGCCACCTCGTTGCGCCGGGCGTCGGGCAGGTCCTGGAGGGCGTTGGCGAGGTCGGCCGGGCGCAGGTCCTCCAGGATGGCGAGCAGGTTCGCCGTACCCCGGTTGTCGCCCACCGCGCCCAGGCCGTGCACCCGGTCCCAGTCCACCTGGTGGAGGTGGCCGCGCCGGGTGAGCCGGCCGGTGTGCTCGCGGACGGCGACCCGGCTCAGCGTCCACTCGCCGCCGCGGCTGCACTCCATGGCCACGTCCACCACGGACCCGGCCCGCCCGCCTTCGACCTGGACCCGGCGGTCGAGCAGTTCCTGGAGCACCAGCAGCTCGTTCGGGCGCTTCTCGAAGCGGCGCAGGTTGAGCGTGCCGCTGCCGAGCACCACGCCGTCCGGATCGATGGAGGTGATCCGGTTGATGGAGAGGAAGATGCGCCGCCGCATCGGCATCTCGGCGACCAGGCCGACCACCTCCGGCGGTCGCTGGGTCGCGCGCATCCGCGCCACCGCGTCCCGGACGCGGCCGACCTGATCGCCGTTCGGGTCGAAAACGGCGACTCCGGCGAGTCGAGCGAGGTAGACCCGGTTCGGCGTGCTCACGGGCACCAGCCTAAGGGCCTACTCTCTAACAGCATGTCGACCTTGGGCTACGAGATCGTGGACGTCTTCACCGACCGCCCCTTCGCCGGCAACCCGCTGGCCGTGGTGTTCGGAGCGGAAGGGCTGGCCACCGAGCAGATGCAGGCGCTCGCGCTGGAGTTCAACCTGTCCGAGACGGTCTTCGTGCTCCCGCCCACACAGGTGGGCGCCACCTACCGGGCGCGGATCTTCACCCCGGCCGACGAACTGCCCTTCGCCGGGCACCCGAGCGTCGGCGCCGCGGTGACCGCGAGCCGGCGCGGCGTCTTCGAGGCGGGCCGGGTCACCCAGGAGTGCGGCGCCGGCGTCCTGCCGATCGAGGTGACCGCCACCGGCGCGACGCTCACCGGCGGCACGCCCACGCTCGGCCCGGAACTCGACCCGGAACCGCTGCTGGAGATGGTCGGCCTCACCGGCCCCGACCACGTCGGCCCGCCACCGCGCGTCGCCGGGTGCGGCCTTGAGTTCCCCTACCTTCCGGTACGCCCGGACGCGGTGGCCCGGGCACGGTTGAACACGGCGGCGGCGGAGCGGTACGGCGTGGAGCACGTCAGCCTCTTCTCCTGGGACGCCGATTCGCAAACCGCGCACGCCCGGGTCTTCGTGCCGGGGCTCGGCGTGCCCGAGGATCCGGCGACCGGCTCGGCCGCTCTCGGGCTGGGCGTGTGGCTGGTCGCCAGCGGGCTGCTGCCCGGCGAGGGGCGCGCGGAGTACACGGTCCGGCAGGGCATCGAGATCCACCGCCCCTCCACGCTGACCTGCACGGTGACCGCCTCCGGCGGGCTGGCGCTGGGCGCGACCGTCTCCGGCCATGTGATGCCGGTGGCCCGAGGCGAGATCACCGTCCCCCCTTTCATCGGCTGACCCCGCCCTGCCCACTCCCCGCCTCACCCTCCGCCCGGAGGGCTCACCCGGTGATCAAGGAGTTTGTGTCGGCGAACGGGCCTCTGGAGGACACAAACTCCTTGATCAAGCGGCCGGAGGCGGGGGCGGGTGGGCGGGTGAGGGTGAGGGCGGGAGGGATGGGGCGGGATGGGGGAGGATGGCGGGGTGAGTGACGAGGTGGACGAGCGGGTGACTCCTCCGCTGGTGGACGAGGCGGTGAAGAAGGCCGCTGTCTGCTGGGTGAGCAGTGGCGGCGGCCCGGCGTACGCGCTGTGGTGCCTCCCGCTGGACGGCACGCTGCTGGTGGTCACCGGCCCCGGTGAGCAGGCCGCCGCGGGGCTGGCCGACAGCGAGACGGCCGAGGTCACGCTGCGCGGCGACCACGGCGGACGAATCGTCACCTGGTCGGCGCGGGTGACCCGGCTGCGGCCCGGCACCGAGGAGTGGGACACCGCCGCGCCGCTGGTCGCGGCGAAGCGGCTCAACGCCTCAGGGGCCGCCGCCGACCTGGTTCAGCGGTGGGCGGCGCAGGGGTGCGCGCTCAACCGGCTCACGCCCGCAGGTGCCGCCGTGACCGGCGCCGACCTGCCGGACGGCTCGCTGAGTGAGCAGCCCCGGCCCGCCCCCGTGGTGCGGGCCGCCCGCAAGCCGTTCCGCCTGCACCGCGTCCGCCGCCGCTGACCGCGAACCGTCCGACGGCCCGTGTCCGACGGGCCGGGCCGGGTCCGACAGGCCGGGCAGCGTCCGACGCGCCCGGTCAGGCGACGGGGACCGGGTCGAGCAGGTCGAGCACGTCTGTCAGCGAGGTCAGCGACGGCCCGTCGAAGCCGTGGTCGGCGTTGAGGACCACGTGGCCGGCCAGGTCCGGCGCGGCCAGCCGGACCGCGCTCAGCCCGGCCCGTTCCGCGCCGGTCAGTTCCTGGCTGTCGCCGTCGCCGACGTAGAGGCAGTCGGCCGGGGCTTGGCCGAGCCGGTAGCAGGCGGCAAGGTACAGCTCCGGGTCCGGTTTGCAGCGTCCGAGGCGTACCGAGAAGATCTGGGCGTCGAGCAGCGGCGCGACCGCGAGTTGTGGCAGGAACGCCGGCAGTTCGTGCGTGCAGTCGCTGACCAGCCCGGTGCCGACGCCCCGGTGGCGCAGCGCGGCCAGCACCGAAACCGCCTCCGCGCGTAGCCGGGTGTCGGCCCGTACGGCCCGGTGGCGGGTGGCGACGGCGGCGCGCACCGCCGCGTCGGACGGGTGGACGCCGAGCCGGGCGCACACCCAGCGCATGGTGGACTCGGCGTTCCCGAAGGAACCGCTGGCCCGTTCGTAGAAGCTGCCGTCCAGCACCTCCACCAGCGCCTCGGTGGAGCAGCCGAGCAGTTCGGCGGTGGCGCGGTGGGCGGCGCCGCGCCGGACGCCGTGGGTCAGGGTGCCGAAGAAGTCGAACAGCACGGCCTGGAATCTGGGCATGAGGGAACGCCTCCGGACGTCGAGGGGGAGATCGCCGGGACGCATGATCGTAACGGAGTGCTGACTTTCCGTGTCTGTCGGGTGTCCGTGTGAGGATTACCGTTCGTGCCGACCGTTCCGCACCGCCCGCCGCTCGACGTGTTGACGGTGGGCGCGCTCGCCCTCGCCGTCGCCTCGGTGTCGTCCTCGGCGCCGCTCGTGGCGTTCGCCGCCGCCTCGGCGCTCGCTGTCGCGTTCTGGCGTACCGCGTTGTCGGCGGTGGTCCTGGGGCCGGTGGCGCTGACCCGTCGACGGGCCGAACTGCGCGCCCTGACGGTCGGGCCGGGCCGGCGCGAGGGCCTCTACTGCGTACTCGCCGGGGTGGCGCTGGCCGCACACTTCGCCACCTGGATGCCGAGCGCGCAGCTCACCTCGGTCGCGGCCGCGACCGCGCTCGGCGCGACGCAGCCGGTGTGGCAGGGCCTGATCGCCCGCTGGCAGGGACGGCGGCTGCCGTCGGCGGTGTGGGCCGGCATCGCGGTGGCCGTGCTCGGCGCGGCGCTCGCCACCGGCGCGGACTTCGGCGTCTCCGGCCGCGCGTTCGCCGGTGACCTGCTCGCGGTGGTCGGCGGCCTGTTCGCGGCCGTCTACACCGCCTTCGGCGAGCGGGCCCGGGCGAGCATCAGCACCACCACCTACACCACCGTCTGCTACGGCGTGTGCGCGCTGGTCCTGCTGGTGGTGTGTCTGCTCGGCGGGGTACGCCTGCACGGCTTCGACGGCCCGACCTGGCTGGCGATCCTCGGCCTGGTGGCCGGCGCCCAACTGCTCGGCCACTCGATGTTCAACTACGCCCTGCACCGGGTCTCCGCGACCACCGTGAGCGTGCTGATCCTGCTGGAGGCGCCCGGCGCGGCACTGATCGGCTGGGTGTGGCTGGATCAGCTGCCCCGGCCCCTGGCCCTGCCCGGCCTGGCGTTGCTGCTGGCCGGCGTGGCGGTGGTGGTGCTCGGCGGGGCGCGGGCCGGTCGCCGCGTCACGCCGGTCGCCGCGCCCGCCGATCCGACCCCGCTCGGCGACGCGGCGCAGGCGCGGCGACCCGGCGACGCTCCCGCGCCCGACTGAGCCGGTCGGGGCGAAGTCGCGCCGTTCCGGCCACCGGGCGGTCCGGTTTGCACGAAAGTGCTCAGGGTGAGGGCGGAGCGGGACGACGCGGCGCAGGCGGGCACCGTCGTCACGCCCTCGGCCGAGTTCCCGCCGCTCGGCGACGAGGAACGGGCGGCGCTCGGCCGGATCGGCGAGCGGTGGCGCGGCCCGCGCCGCGCCGACGACCTGCCGGTCGACCCGACGCTCGGGCGGCACGACCACCAGCCGGCGCCGACCCGGTTCGGCCGGCTGGCGCCGATCGACATGTTCACCGTGGCGCAGCCGGGCGAACTGGTCGCCACCGGCGCGGCGGACATGCCCGGCAACCGGGCCGGCCGGTCGGTCGCCCGGGTCCGCCGGACCCTGTTCGGTCCGCCGTTGTCCAGCGCGTCGGTGTTGTACGAGCGGATGCGCAAGCTGGTCGCGCTGCCGGTGCTCTCCTCGGACCTGCTCAGCTCCGTGGCGTACGGGCCGGAGGCGATGCTCGCGGTGCTGGTGCTGGCCGGGAGCGCCGCGCTCGGGCTGGCCCTGCCGCTGGCCGCCGTCCTGGTGGTGCTGATGGTCGCGGTCGGCCTGTCGTACCGGCAGACCATCCCGGCCTACCCGCACGGCGCCGGCTCGTACATCGTCGCGGGGGACAACCTCGGGCGTACGCCGGGACTGGCCGCCGCGGCCGGGCTGATGCTCGACTACGTGCTGACCGTGTCGGTGTCGGTCGCGGCCGGGGTGCACGCGGTCACCTCGGCGCTGCCCGGGCTCGACCGGTGGACGGTGCCGCTCGGCGTGCTGGTGATCGCCGTGCTGCTGGCCGGGAACCTGCGCGGTGTACGCACCGCCGGGAACATCTTCGTGCTGCCCACGTACGCGTTCGTGGTGGTGCTGGTCGCGGTGCTGGCGGTCGGGTACGCGAAGGCCGCCTCGCGGGGTTTCGCGCCGCTGCCGCCGCCCTCGGCGCCGGCCGCCGAGGGCCTGGGCCTGCTGCTGGTGCTGCGGGCGTTCTCCTCCGGCGCGGTGTCGATGACCGGCATCGAGGCGGTCTCCAACGCGGTGCCCGCGTTCCGCCCGACCGAGTGGCTCAACGCCCGCACCACGCTCGGCTGGATGGTGGCCATGCTGGTCACGCTCTTCGCCGGCCTGGTCGGGCTGATCCACCTCGACGGCCTGGCGCCCCGGGCGGACGAGACGCTGCTGTCCCAGCTCGGCCGGGTGACGTTCCCCAGCGGACCCGGGTACGCGATCCTCCAGGCCACCACCGCGCTGATCCTGCTGCTCGCGGCGAACACGGCGTTCAACGACTTTCCCCGGCTGCTGTTCTTCATGGCCCGGGACGGCCACGCGCCGCGCCGCTTCCTGCACATGGGCGACCGGCTGGCGTTCAGCAACGGGCTGGTGGCGCTGGCGCTGACGGCCGTGCTGGTGTTCGTCGCGTTCGGCGGGCACACCGAGCGGCTGATCCCGCTCTACGCGGTGGGCGTCTTCCTCGCCTTCACGCTGTCCCAGACCGGGATGGTGGTGCACTGGCGACGCCGCCGGGGACCGGGCTGGCGCCGCCGGCTCGCGCTGAACGCGGTCGGCGCGACGCTGTCCGGTCTGGTGCTGCTGACCGCGGCGGTCGCCAAGTTCGCCGAGGGCGCCTGGGTGGTGGTGCTCGCGGTGCCGCTGCTGGTGCTGCTGTTCCGCCGGATCCGCAGGCACTACGACCGGCTGCACGGCGCGCTGGCGCTGCACTCGCCGCCGTCCGCGCCGCCCGCCGAGTGCGACGAACTGCCCCAGCAGGTACGCCACCTGGTGGTGGTGCCGGTGGCCCGGCTGAACCGGGCGTCGCTGCGCGCGCTGGCGTACGCGACGTCACTCGGGCGGCCGACGCTCGCCGTGCACATCGCTCCGGCGCAGGACGAGGCGGACCGGTTCCGGGACCAGTGGCGGACCTGGGGCGACCACCTGCGGCTGGAGACGATCGTGTCGCCGTACCGGTCGGTGATCGGGCCGCTCGCGCACTACCTGGAGGCGCTGCACACCGCGAGCCCGGAGCTGACGCTCACCGTGATCGTGCCGGAGGTGGTGCTGCGCCGGCGGCGGTACCGGCTGCTGCACAGCCGCGCCGAGCAGCGGCTGCGGACCGCCCTGCGGGCGCTGCCCGGCGTGGTGGTCACGAGCGTCCCGGTGCACGTGACGTGACCTCAGAGGTATCCGGCGAAATGGTCGGCGACCAGCGCGGCGACCGCCTCGGCGTCCCGGCCGCGGTCGATCTCGATCACGCGGACCCCGAGTGCCCGGGCGCGGGCGACAGCGTCGGCGGCGACCAGTTCGTCGCGCGCGATCCGATGACGCCACGCCTGCTCCGGGTCACTCACCCCGGGGTGGCGGGCTGTCGCCCGAGGCAGCCGTTCCAACTGGTACGCGCGGAACTCCGGCGTCGGTACCAGCACCACCATCTGCCGGGTCGACTCGACGACCGGGGCGACCAGTTCGGGGCGCAGCCCCCAGCCCTCGGCGACCACCCGACGACCGCTCACCAGCGCGCTCAGGTCGTCCAGCACCCACTCGAAGCGGCGCGGAAACTCGGCGAGGGTCTCGGCTGCCATCCGCTCCGGGTTCGTCGTCACCCAGATCGCCTCCGCGTCCGGACCGTCCGGCGGCTCACCTCGGCGGATCCGGTCGGCGATCCGCCGGTCGTCGTGCCCTCGCGCGTCGTGGCGGTCGTAGAGGTACGCGGTCAGCCCGTACCGCAGCGCCAACGTGACAGCGAGTGTCGTCTTGCCGGCCCACTGCGCGCCGCCGATCCAGAGCGCCCGGCGGGCGGTGGCCAGGGGATCGAAGTCCATGCCCCGACCCTGCGCCTCACCAGCTCCAAGATCAAGTCTTGTTCTTCGTGACCCTTCGTGATGAAGTGAGGGAAGAGGGACGCGTCAGACGTCGTGTACCTCCAGCACGCGGGTGGCGGGCGCGGCGTCGCCCAGCTCGGCGCGCAGCGTGACGCGGTCCGGGTCGACCAGGAACGCGTCCAGCCCGGCGCGGGCCGCGAACCGGATCACGTGCACCTCGGTCTCCCCGTCGCCGGTACGCAGCCGCCGTTCCAACTCGCCGCCGTGCCGGCCGAGCAGCGCCAGCACCGCGTCCTCGTACCGCCGCCCGGCGTCCGCGTCGGCGCTCAGGTCGACCAGCGCGACCAGCAGGACCTCGTTCCCCGTCGTCATGGCGTCGAGTGTCCCAGCGGACCGGCGGTCGCGGTGGCCCTCAGACGTCGATGCCGACCGCTTTCGCGCTGGCCGTCCAGAGCCGGGCGGCGAGCGCCGGGTCGGCCGCCTTGGGCCGGGGCCGGTGCGGCTTCCGGTCGGCGTAGTAGCCGCCGTTCGTCAGCCGGGACGGGTCCTGGCAGGCGAGCCAGACCAGCGTCTCCGCGCCCTTCTCCGGGCTGCGGAACGGCAGCAGCCGCATGCCGAGCGCCACGATCCGGCTCTCGTTGCCGAAGCGGGTACGCACCACGCCGGGGTGGAACACGTGCGCCGGCACCTCCGGCCAGCGCCGGGCCGCCTCGGCGGTGAACAGGATGTTCGCCTGCTTGCTGGTGCCGTACGCGCGGAACGGCCGGTAGGAGCGCAGCGCGGAGTTGAGGTCGTCCGGGTCGAGCACGCCGCTGCGGTGCGCGTCCGAGCCGGTGACCACCATCCGCCCGATCCGGTCGCGCAGCAGGTTGCTGAGCAGGAACGGGGCGAGGTGGTTGGCCTGCATGCTCAGCTCGAAACCGTCGACCGTGGCGATCGGTTCCAGCACGATCGCGCCCGCGTTGTTGGCGAGCACGTCGATCCGGTCGTACCGCTCGCGCAGCCGTTCGGCGAGCCCGCGTACGTCGTCGAGCACCGCGAAGTCGGCGCGGAACAGCTCGGGCTGCTCGCCGCAGCACTCGCGGACGCGCTCGCCCGCGGCGCGCAGCCGGGCCGGGTCGCGGCCGACGAGCACCACCTGGTCGCCGCGGCGCGCCAGCTCCTCGGCGGCGGCCAGGCCGATGCCGGAGCTTGCCCCGGTCAGCACCACGATCCGACGCTCAGTGAGATCTTCCACAGGTCCATTCACCCCGGTCACGGCACGAGGTTACCGTGGCGTCACCACGCCCTTTGGGATCGTTAAGTTCTCGAAATCCACCGCTGCGTCGGCGCCTGCGCCGGACGCTGGAAGGAGCGCATCCATGACCGCTGTCGGTCGCCCCCGCCGATCCTGCCTGGCGGTACCCGGCTCCAGCGTCAAAATGCTCGGCAAGGCCCAGGGCCTCCCCGCCGACCAGGTCTTCCTGGACCTGGAGGACGCGGTCGCGCCGCTGGCCAAGCCGGACGCGCGCAAGAACATCGTGGCTGCGCTGAACGAGGGCGACTGGACCGGCAAGACCCGCGTGGTCCGGGTGAACGACCTGACCACGCCGTGGACGTACCGGGACGTCATCGAGGTGGTCGAGGGTGCCGGGGCGAACCTGGACTGCATCATGCTGCCGAAGGTGCAGAACGCCGAGCAGGTGCACTGGCTGGATCTTCTGCTCACCCAGATCGAGAAGACGCTCGGCCTGGAGGTGGGCCGGATCGGCATCGAGGCGCAGATCGAGAACGCGGCCGGGCTGGTGAACGTGGACGCCATCGCGGGGGCCTCGCCCCGGGTCGAGACGATCATCTTCGGCCCGGCCGACTTCATGGCCTCGATCAACATGAAGTCGCTGGTGGTCGGCGCGCTGATCCCGGACTACCCGGGCGACCCGTACCACTACATCCTGATGCGCATCCTGATGGCCGCGCGGATGCACGACAAGCAGGCCATCGACGGCCCGTTCCTGCAGATCCGCGACGTGGACGCGTTCCGCGAGGTGGCGAAGCGCTCGGCGGCGCTGGGCTTCGACGGCAAGTGGGTGCTGCACCCCGGCCAGATCGACGCGGCGAACGAGGTCTACTCGCCGGCGCAGGCCGACTACGACCACGCCGAGCTGATCCTCGACGCCTACGACTACTACACCTCGGAGGCGGGCGGGAAGCTCGGCGCGGTGATGCTCGGCGACGAGATGATCGACGAGGCGTCCCGCAAGATGGCGCTCGTGATCGCCGCCAAGGGCCGCGCCGCCGGCATGTCCCGTACCTCCTCGTTCACGCCGCCAGCGGCCTGACCGCACGCCGGGCCGCCCCCTCGCCGGGGGCGGCCCGGTGGCGTCAGTAGCTGCTGCTGGTGCTGGACGCGCCGATCGCGATCACGATCATCACGATGTAGAAGATGATGACGGCGGCGAGCAGGGCGGTCAGGATCCAGCCCACGATGATGGCCGCCTTGGCCATGCCCTCGCCCTGCTCACCGGTCTCCCGGATCTGCTTGCTGGCGACGTGGCCCATGATCGCGCCGATCGGCGCGGTGATGCACGAGGCGAAGCCGACGAGCGACAGGACCAGCGCCACGATGGCCATAGTGTTGGTGCGGGCCGGCGGCATCGCGTAGCCGGGATAGGCCCCCGGCGGCGGGTAGGCGCCCGGGGGCGGGTAGCCGGGCATCGCGGCGGCGTACGGGTCACCGCCGGGCGGGGCGTAGGGGGACTTCGCGACCGCGTACGGGTCGGCGACCGGAGCATAGGGATCGGCGACCGGCGCGTACGGGTCGGCCGGGCCCGGCTGATTCGGGATCCCGGGCATTATCGGGTCGGCCGGCGGCGCCGAGTGCGGCCCGGCCGCCGAGGGGTCCTGCCAACCACCGGGCGGTGGGGGATAGCTCATCTGATCATCTCCAGGTACGTGGTCGGCTCAGGGTAGCCACCGGGCGCGCGACACGGAGCACCCTCTTTCCGGGCGCGCGTTGCCCGGCGGGTCGGTACCGGGCAGGATCCTCGGCATGGCACTTGACGCGCGTGGGGGTCGGTCGCGACGGGACATGAGCCGGCCGGGGTCGGTGCGGCGCCCGCGTGGCGGCGAGCCGGTCGGCGCCGCCGACTCCGAACGGCCGGCGCCGCTGCCGGAACCGGCCACCATGCGGCTGGACGGCCGCGTCGCGCTCGTCACCGGCGCGGGCAGTCCTGACGGCATCGGGTACGCGACCGCGCGCCGGCTGTCCGACCTGGGCGCCCGGGTCGCGATCGTCTCCACCACCCGGCGCATCCACGACCGCGCGGGCGAACTGGGTGTGACCGGTTTCGTCGCCGACCTCACCGACGAGTCGGAGGTGGGCGCGCTCGCCGACGCGGTGGCCGAGCAGCTCGGCGACGTCGAGGTGCTGGTGAACAACGCGGGCCTGGCCAGCCGGGCCAGCCCGGAGGTGCTGCGCCCGGTGGCGCAGCTGACGTACGACGAGTGGCGCGGCGAGATCGACCGCAACCTGACCACGGCGTTCCTGTGCAGCCGGGCGTTCATCGGCGGCATGGCCGAGCGGGGCTGGGGGCGGATCGTCAACCTGGCCGCCACCGCCGGGCCGGTGAACGCGCTGCCCACCGAAGCCGGTTACGCGGCGGCCAAGGCCGGTGTGGTCGGGCTGACCCGGGCGCTGGCGATGGAGATGATCGCCGACGGGGTCACTGTGAACGCGGTGGCGCCGGGCATCATCCACACCGCGGCGTCCACGATGGCCGAGATCAAGCAGGGGCTGGGCACTCCGGTCGGGCGTCCCGGCACGCCGGACGAGGTGGCCGCCGCGATCGCGTTCCTCTGCTCGCCCGCCGCCTCGTACATCACCGGGCAGATGCTCGTGGTCGACGGTGGCAACAGCGTCCGGGAGGCGCAGTTCCGCTGAGCGTCAGTAGGTGCCGTTGTCGGAGTTGGCCCAGATCGCCAGCCCGATCCAGCCGCAGCAGGCCACCAGGCCGACAGCGGTGAAGATGTAGCTGAGGATCAGCCCCCAGGTGGCGAGCTGGTCGCCGTCCTCGCCGGTCTGCCGGATCTGCCGCTTGGCCAGGTGGCCGCAGACGATGCCGGCGGGCGCGAAGACGAACGCGAAGACCAGCGACAGGATGGCGAGCACGTTCGTGCCGCCGGGGCGCGGCCCCTGCCCAGGCGGGCCGTACTGGCCGTAGGGCGGCTGCGGGGCGTACGGGGGCTGCTGGCCCCACTGCGGGTGCTGCTGGCCGTACTGCGGCTGCCCGTACGGCTGGCCGTGCGGCGGCGGCTCGTACGGTGAGGGTGGCTGCTCGTCGGTCACGCGCGCCCCTTTTCCCCAGGTGAACGGGCCCTCTCTCTTGCGGACGCTACCCGCAGCGGTGAACCTTTTCACAGCGGTTGTAGGGACTGGTCACCTTGGCTGTGCCGGTCCCGGGGCCGATACTGACCGAGCGTTCAGTTACCCCTGAGTAATGCGCCGACGACCCCGGAGGCTGAGATGGCCCGACTCGCCCAGACGCCCGGACTGACCGACGTGCAGCGGTCGATCCTGGAAACTGTCCGGGAGTTCGCCGACAAAGAGATCATCCCGCACGCGCAGCGGCTGGAGCACGCCGACGAGTACCCGAGCGACATCCTCGACGGCATGCGCGAGATGGGGCTGTTCGGCCTCACCATCGACGAGGAGTACGGCGGGCTGGGCGAGTCCCTGCTGACGTACGCGCTCGTGGTCGAGGAGCTGTCCCGGGGCTGGATGTCGATCTCCGGCATCGTCAACACGCACTTCATCGTGGCGTACCTGATCTCGCAGCACGGTTCGGCCGACCAAAAGGCCCGGCTGCTGCCCCGGATGGCCACCGGCGAGGTGCGCGGCGCGTTCTCGATGTCCGAGCCCGAGTGCGGCTCGGACGTCTCGGCGATCAAGTCGAAGGCCGTCCGCGACGGCGACAACTACGTTCTCAACGGCCAGAAGATGTGGCTGACCAACGGCGCGTACTCGTCGGTGGTGGCCACCCTGGTCAAGACCGACACCGGGGCCGACTCGGTCTACGGCAACATGAGCACCTTCCTGCTGGAGAAGGAGCCCGGCTTCGGCGAGACCGCCCCCGGCCTCACCATCCCCGGCAAGATCGACAAGATGGGCTACAAGGGCGTCGAGACCACCGAGATGGTGCTCGACGGCGTCACGGTGCCCGCCTCCGCCGTGCTCGGCGGCGAGGAGAAGGTCGGCCGCGGCTTCTACCAGATGATGGACGGCATCGAGGTCGGCCGGGTCAACGTCGCGGCCCGCGCCTGCGGCATCTCGATCCGGGCGTTCGAGCTGGCGGTCGCGTACGCCCAGCAGCGCCACACCTTCGGCCAGCCGCTCGCCAAGCACCAGGCCGTCGCGTTCAAGCTCGCCGAGATGGGCACGAAGATCGAGGCCGCGCACGCGCTCATGGTCAACGCCGCCCGGCTCAAGGACGCCGGCCAGCGCAACGACGTCGAGGCGGGCATGGCGAAGCTGCTGGCCTCCGAGTACTGCGCCGAGGTGGTCCAGGAGGCGTTCCGGATCCACGGCGGCTACGGCTACTCCAAGGAGTACGAGATCGAGCGCCTGATGCGCGAGGCGCCGTTCCTGCTGATCGGCGAGGGCACCTCGGAAATCCAGAAGACCATCATCTCGCGCGGCCTGCTCAAGCAGTACAAGCAGTAGGCCGGAACGGTCAGGCGCGCCGGGTCAGCCCGGCGGCGGCCCGCTCCACGAGGAGGCACATGTCCTCGACGTAGTCGAGGCCGGCCTCCTCGGCGATCCGGCGCGCCTCGTCCGAGAAGATCCCGAGCTGCAACCACACCGCCGGGGCGCCGATCGCCACCGCCTGCCGGACCACGTCGACCGCGTCCCGCGCCGGGCGGAACACGTCGACCAGGTCGACCGGGTGCGGGATGTCGGCCAGCGTCGGGTACGCCTTCTCGCCGAACAGTTCGTCCACTGTCGGGTTGACCGGGATGATCCGCCAGCCGTGCCGCTGCATTTCCAGCGGTACGCGGTGCGCGGCCTTGCCCGGATCGCGGGAGGCACCCACGACGGCGATCACGGCGGAGTCGGCGAGGATCTGCTGAGCGGAACGCATCCCCCGAGACTAGCCCCGCCGGCGCGGGTGCCCCGGTCGCTAGAGCAGGGAGAGCTGTTCGGCGGCCGGGGCGGGCGGCGGGGTCTCCGGCAGCCGGCGGTTGTCGCCGGTCTCGCCCCGGTGCAGCCCGTGCCGGCGTGCCGCCATCCGCACCCGCGCGGTCACCTCCCGCTGGTACGCCTGCGGCGCGTACGAGCCGGCCTGGTAGAGCCGCCGGTAGCGGGGCACCAGGTGGGGGAACTCCCGGGCCAGCCAGCGGGCGTACCACTCCCGCGCGCCGGGCCGCAGGTGCAGCGGCAACGGCGTCACGCTGGCCGCGCCCGAGGCGGCAATGGCCGCGACGGTGGCGTCGATCGACTCCTCGTCGTCACTGAGGCCCGGCAGGATCGGCGCCATCAGCACGCCGACGGAGAAGCCGGCGTCGGTCAGGGCACGGACCGCGTCGAGGCGGCGGCGGGGACTCGGTGTGCCCGGCTCGGCCGCCCGCCAGAGCGCCTCGTCCACGAATCCCACCGAGTACGACACCCCGACCCGGGTCACCTCGGCCGCCTGGCGCAGCAGCGGCAGGTCACGCAGCAGCAGGGTGCCCTTGGTCAGGATGGAGAACGGGTTCGCGAAGTCGCGCAGCGCCTCGATGATCGGCGGCATCAGGCGGTAGCGGCCCTCGGCCCGCTGGTAACAGTCCACGTTGGTGCCCATGGCGACGTGCGCGCCGCGCCAGCGCGGGGCGGCCAGCTCGCGGCGTACCAGCTCGCCGGCGTTGACCTTGACGATCACCTTGCGGTCGAAGTCGGCGCCCGCGTCCAGGTCGAGGTAGGTGTGCGTGTTGCGGGCGAAGCAGTTGTGGCTGACCACGCCGTTGGCGATGAAGTCGCCGGTGCCGGTGGTGATGTCCCACAGCGGAAGCTCCAGGCCGAGATCCTCGACGGCTGTCACCTGGAGGTGCGCCGCGCACTTGAGCGCCATGCCCTCGATCGAGCGCCGGGCGGTGACGGCCGGGTCGGTGAGGTGGAAGAAACGCAGCCGCTCGGGCAGCCCGCCGGTCAGCCGGAGCTGGCGCGCCGCGCCCGGCACGCCCGGCACGTCGAGCGCCCACCGGAAGCCGAAACGCTCAAGCGCGCCGGACGTGCGGGCCTGGCTAGCGTCGTCCGCGACGCTGATCCGGAACACGCCCCGGTGGCAGGTGCCGGCGGCGTCGAACATGCCGGCCAGGTAGCCCAGCGACCAGTCGTCGGTCGCCTCGTCCGGCGGGCGCAGCAGGCCGGTGACGACCTCGGCGGGGCCGGACGTGCGTACCACTGTGGTCGTCGGCCGGCGGCCGACCCGGGTGACAGTGGCCCGCTCGACGGTGACCCCGGCGTCGGCCAGATAGCGTTCGGCCCGCTCCAGCGCCTCCGCCTCGGCGGTGGCCAGCCGGAACCGGGCGCTCGCGCCGGCCTGGTCGTCGCGGATCAGGGCGTGCAGGTAACCCCGGCGGTAGTCGGCCGAGCGCTTCGGCGCCGCCGCGAACCGGCCGGTGCCCAGCAGGCGGTTGCGGGTGGTCAGGTGGGGACGGCGTCCGCCGCCCCGCATGCTCCCGGTGACGTGCTTCCAGCCGCGTTCGGTCAGGAACTGGTGGTCGCCGCTGGCGACGAGCGTGGTGCCGTCGGCCAGGGTGACCCGGTAGGCGCGCTTCACAGTGGACCACTTGTCGAGCACCGTGGTGACGACGTAGTGGCGGTAGGCGCCGCGCCGCCGGGTGCCGTAGATGCGGTCGCCGGGCTCCAGCTCACTGATCGCCCTGGTGCGCCCGTCGGCCATCAGGATGGGCGTGTCCCCGCCCAGGCAGTAGACGCAGGCGTGCGAGCAGCCCCGGTAGGGGTTGATCGTCCATTCGAACGGCACACGCGACTGACCGGGCACCCGGTTGATGATCGACTTGGCGCGGACCTCGTAGAAGGTCATGCCGGCGAAGCCCGGGGTGTCGAAGGTGCGGGCGATGGCGCCGGGCAGCGCCAGCGGCAGGGGTGGAGCCGCCGGCGCCGCCCGATCGGGAGTCCCCTCGTCCGGGGGAGCGGAGAGGTTGTCCCAGCGCATGGACCTCATTCGAACACGTGTACGAACAAAGCGCAAGTGACGCTGCGGACACCGCGCGCCGCCGCGTCCGGGGGCGGTGCAGGATGGAGAGCATGGAGACGTCGACCTTCGTCTACGACGGCGACTGCGCCTTCTGCACCCGGTGCGCGCAGTTCATCGAGCGTCGAATCCCGACCGGCGCCCGGGTGGTGCCGTGGCAGTTCGCCGACCTGGCGGCGCTGGGCCTGACGGAGGCCGAGTGCGAGGAGGCGGTCCAGTGGGTGGGCGCCGACGGCTCCCGCGCCGCCGGGCCGGACGCCATCGCCCGGCTACTCGGCGACAGCGGGCCGCTCTGGCGGTCCGCCGGGGCCGGGCTGCGCCTCTCCCCGGTACGCGCGGCGGCCTGGCCCGCGTACCGCTGGGTGGCCCGCAACCGGCACCGGCTGCCGGGTGGCACGGCCGCGTGCGCGCTGCCGCAGGAGGCCCGGGAACGGCTGTACGGCCCGACCGGCCGCCCCGGCCCGAACACCTGACCGGCCCGGACGCCGGCGGTCAGGCGCCGGCCGTCGGGGACGGGTCGGGGGCCGCCGCCGCGGAGACCGGCGCTGCCGCGGGGGACGCCGGTACGGGGGACGTCGGCGCGGCGGGCGGCGGACGGCCGAGCAGACGCCTGACGAACACCACCGGGCGGACCTTCTCCAGCGCCAGGAAGCTGGTCATCGCCACCAGGTGCGGCGCGAACGAGATGGTGATCGTCGCGACGGTCACCAGGTGGAACGAGTAGAAGAAGCCGACGGTCATCGTCCGCCACCGTGACGGCAGCACGAACACCACCGGGCTGAGCAGCTCGAACGCCAGGATGCCGAACTGCGCCACGATCAGCAGGTGCGGCACCTGCGCGATCAGGTCGGCGAGGTCGGTGCCGCGCCGGATGATCGCGCGGGCCAGCACCGAACCGTTCGCCCAGTCCAACCCGCCGAAGCGGAACTTGGCCCAGGCGGCGAGGAAGTACGTGCAGATGACCGAGATCTGGGTGACCCGCAACGCCCAGCCGCCCGCCTCGGTGCGGGTCGGGTCGCCGTGCCGGGCGCGGCCGGCGGTGGGCAGCACGGCAAGCGCCACGAGGAACGCGAACCGGTCGTGGTCGACCTTGCCGTAGCTCATCGCCACGATCATCCACTCGAAGTACAGCGCGAAGACCGTCCAGCCGAGCAGCCGGTGCGCCCGGCCGGTGGCGGCGAGCAGCGCGGTGACCAGCAGGGCCCAGAACACCACGCCGACCAGGGCGGGGGTGGGTGTCGGCAGCGGGAGCAGCCGGCCGACGAGCAGCGGCTGGTAGAGGTCGCCGGGCACGTCCACCCGGGTGCGTACCCAGGGGGTGAAGACCACCAGGTCGGCGGCGACGAAGAGATAGACAAGGGTGCGGAACGCCGCGATCCGGCCGCGCGGGACCGCCTCGGTCAGCCAGGCGGTCATCCGCCGGTCTCCCAGCGGACGGCGGTCTCGTCGGTCCATTTGCCGGTCGGGCGGCCGCCCTGGATGTCGAACCAGCGGACCACGATGCGCACCTCCACCAGTTCCGGCGCGCCGGGGTGGCGTTCGGCGTACGCGTCGACGACGGTGCGCAGCAGGCTCGGGTCGGCGGCGTACCGGTCCTGCTGGCCCTCGATCTCGGCGCGGCGGATGCCGGTGGCGTCCTGGCCGAGCGGGACCACCGCTCCGGTGCGGTCCACGCCCTCGACCCGGGTGTCCGGGGCGGGCGCGTTCGGCGGGTCGGAGGTGGAGTACATCCGGAACGGCCCGAACGGGAAGTCGTCGTCGGTGCCGCGCACGGTGCCCAGGAGCAGCAGCGCCAGGCCGAGCAGGGTGGCGCCCACTCGGACCGCGCGCCCGCGGGCGGTCAAGGTCTCCATCGCGTGGTGACGATACGGGAGTGAAGCGGCCGAAAGTGTCCCTCAGTCAGCCATTCCTGACTGTCCGTCCCGCCGGTGCGGCGGGCGCGAAAACGCCGCCGGTCGGGCCCGGGGCGGGACCGGCCGGCGGCGTGGGGAACGTCAGTGGTTGTGCTCGGCCAGCTTCTTGCGGACGTCGTCCATGTCCAGCGCCTGGACCTGCTCGATCAGGTTCTCCAGCGCCGACTCCGGCAGCGCGCCCGGCTGGGCGAACACGATCACGCCGTCGCGGATCGCCATGATCGTCGGGATGGAGCTGATGTTGAACTTCGCCGCCAGCTCCTGCTGCGCCTCGGTGTCGACCTTGCCGAAGGCGATGTCCGGGTGCTTCTCCGAGGACCGCTCGTAGACCGGGGCGAAGCGCTTGCACGGGCCGCACCAGTCCGCCCAGAAGTCGAGCAGGACGATCCCGTCCTGGCCGGTCACCTCGTCAAAGTTGGCCGTGGTCAGCTCAACCGTTGCCATTGCTCTCTCCGATCACCGCGGATTGTCGTACGTCCGGTGGAACCAGGGTCAGTCCGTCCGAATTCCCGGGACCGTGGGGACGAAACGCTCAGCGCCCGGACGGTGACCCTGGGCACATCGAACTCTATCTGTGCCCTCCGCTCGTGCGGAACGCAAATGCACGCCGCACTTGCGTGACGGGACGTGATGGGAGCGTTTCCAAGGAGATCACGCTCAGTTCTTGCTACGAATCAGTAACTTCGGCTCTGACGAGCATCGATCCTGCCTGGGGAGATCGCTTACCGACAGGGTGTCGGTGACTTTGAGTAGTGTTACGAAAAGATAAATGTGACCTCCGTCTCTGTTGGTGCGGAGCGCCGTACGGCAGAATTCTTCGCATCAGAGCGTGGGCGGCGGGTGCCGGGGAGGGCCCCGCCGCTCATTGCGTCCGGACCCGGTCGCGCCGGTGTGACATTTCCGCCGCGCGAACGCCCCGTCCCTCGCCTTAACAAGCGATAAGGCATGCTGTGCCGAACTCCATCGCCGCCTGTCGAAGGGGACAAGGATGCAGTTCGGCCGCTACTACGAGGAGTTCGAGGTCGGCGCGGTCTACCGGCACTGGCCGGGCAAGACGGTCACCGAGTACGACGACCACCTCTTCTGCCTGCTCACCATGAACCACCACCCGCTGCACATGGACGCGCACTACGCCGAGTCCGCCTCGCAGTTCAAGCGCAACGTGGTGGTCGGCAACTACATCTACTCGCTGCTGCTGGGCATGTCCGTGCCGGACGTCAGCGGCAAGGCGATCGCCAACCTGGAGATCGAGTCGCTGCGGCACGTCGCGCCGACGTTCCACGGCGACACCATCTACGGCGAGACGACGGTGCTGGACAAGCGGGAGTCGGCCTCCAAGCCCGACCGGGGCGTGGTCGCGGTCGAGACCCGCGGCTACAACCAGGACGGCACGCTGGTCTGCGTGTTCCGCCGCAAGGTCATGGTCCCGAAGAAGGAGTACGCGGCCGCCGCCGTCCCGGACGGCGTCGACCCGGAGCGGCCCAGCTTCCCCGAGCCGCGCTGACCCGCGTCCCTCCGGCTCACCGGGCCTCGTTCTCCGTTCGGCGGGGACGGGGCCCGGACCTCTTCCGGAGGCATATGCTCGGGCTGGAGGTGCCCATGAGCCACTCCGCAGCCGGAGAGCCGCCTTCCGCCGGTCGCCGCGCCGCCCCGCTCACCACCGCCGCCTACTCCGCGGCGGAGTGGGACCTGCTGACCGACCTGCCCGGCCGCGTCCTCGTCGCCGCCGCCTCACCCGGGCCCGGGCGTCCGCCCCGGGGCGTCGCCGCCGGCCTCGCCGGGCTGGACGCGGTGGCCGCCGGCCGGGCCTTCGACAGCGATCTCGTCCGCGCCGTGGTGGCCGCCATCTACGCCCGCCACGACGGCGCCACCGAGCGGGACGAGCGCCTGACCGACCTGGTCGACCTGCTGGCCGCCGCCCGGGCCGCGGTACGGGTGCTGCGCCGCCGGGCCGACCCGGCCGACTCGGCGGCGTACCGGCAGTGGGTGGAGTCGGTGGCCGCCCGCGTGTGCCGCGCCGGGCAGACCACGCCGAGTCCCGCCGACCGGCGTTTCCTCGACCGTCTGGGCGGCGCGCTCGACCTGCGCTGACGCGCGGCGCCGCCGGGCCGTACCCTCGGCAACCGTGACCGACGACCAGCTCGACGTGGGAGTGGGGCCGTGGCCCGGTGACCCGCCGGACGACCCGCGCTACGACCCGGAGCTGCTCGTCGCCGGTGACCGGCGCAACGTGGTGGACCGGTACCGCTACTGGCGGCGCGAGGCGGTCGTGGCCGATCTGGACCGCCGCCGCCACGACTTCCACGTGGCGATCGAGAACTGGCAGCACGACTTCAACATCGGCACCGTGGTCCGCAACGCAAACGCCTTCCTCGCCGCCGAGGTGCACATCGTCGGGCGGCGGCGGTGGAACCGCCGGGGCGCCATGGTGACCGACCGCTACCAGCACGTCCGGCACCACCCGACGATCGAGGAGTTCGTCGCCTGGGCACGGCACGAGAGCCTGCCGGTGGTCGGCATCGACAACCTGCCCGGGTCGCGGCCGATGGAGACCGCGGTCCTGCCGCGCCGCTGCGTGCTCCTCTTCGGCCAGGAGGGGCCCGGCCTGTCCCCGGTGGCCCGGTCGGCCTGCGACGCGCTCTTCTCGATCGCCCAGTACGGCTCGACCCGGTCCATCAACGCGGGCGTGGCCAGCGGCATCGCCATGCACGCCTGGATCCGGTCGTACGCCGGGCCGCCGCCGGACTGACGCCGCGGTTCCACCACCGGACGGAAATCCCACGCCGGTCGGCCCGGCCCGCTTGACGCCTCGCCGCGCGAGGGCGACGGTGAGTGTGTGACTGTCGCGGTGAGTTGTCCGAGATGCGCCGGGCCGGTGCGCGAGCCGGACCTGATGCACTCCGAGCACCGGTGCCTGCGCTGCGGCCCGGTCGCGCCGCTGCACGTGCCCGAGCGCATCAACGACGAGATCATGGCCAGCGTGGTGGAGCGGATGGCCGCCGACCCCGACCCGACCGGCCGGCTCCGGATGCCGCTGTGGTGTCCGTGGCCGCTCCCACCGGGTTGGACGCTCACCGGTGTGGCCTGGGCGGGCGACGAGCGCGCGGGAGTCCGGGCCACCCTGGTCGCCTGCGCCGGACCGGCCCCGCTGGACGGTGGACCGGCCGACCTGATCTTCGTCGCCGAGGAACCCGGCGTCGGTCTCGGTTCCCGCTTCGCGGGACTGCCCGGCCCCGATCCCGGTCCGCAGGTGGAGGAGGCGCTGACCGATCCCGGCCCTGGTCATCCCGAGCGGCTGCCGCACGCGAAGATCCGGGTGGGCGGCCATCCGACTCCACTGTGGCTCGTACGCTCCGAAACGGATCGAAGCGCGTACGCCGGCGAGGCTCGGGGAATGTGGCTCCATGCGATAGCCTGGCCGGCGAGTGCGGGTCACCTCCTCGCGGAAGAAGTCGTGTTGCACGACCTCGCCGAGTGGACACCGCCCGAACTCGTGTACGGCGCACCGTCTCCGTACCTGCACGGGCGGGCCTGACCGGGCCCGCGCGGGCGAGTCGGAGAGCGGACGCAGATATTCACGGTAAGACACCATGCTGATACTCTGGGTGCCGCTGCGGTAAACGGACCCGGCGCCGCGCGAGAGGATGGCCCGCTATGGTCAAGAAGGTCCTCACCTGGGCCGGCATCGCATTCTTGATCTTCTTCGTTGCGTACCGGCCAAACTCCGCCGCCGACGTCTTCAAGTCTCTCGGTGGCGGCATCATGGACATCGCGCAGGGCTTCGGCGACTTCTTCACCAACCTCGTCGCCTAGCCGCCCATGGGAAGCCCCTCCGGTCCACCCTTCGACCCGGACGACCCCGACCGGGCACGCCGGGAGCGCGACACCGAGCCGATCCCGCGGATCGACCCGGACGATCCTCCCAGCGCGTACGGCCCCGGCCCCTACGGGGACCCGGACGACGCCGGCTACGGCGGCACCTACGCCGGCGAGGGGCGTTCGAGCCGCGCCTGGGCGCGTGACCCGGAGGGCTTCCCGGAGCAGCCCATCTCCGAGGAGGAGTTGGCCGGGCTGCGGGCCGACGCCACCGGCATGGCCCCACGCCGGGTGCTGCCGCTGGAGGACGAGCCCAGCTCGCTGGTCGCGCGCTACCTCTTCCCCACCGAGCGCTACCGGGGCGAGTGGAAGCGGCACTGGATCCACCTGACCACCCCGATCATCGTCGGCGTGGCGGCCACGTTCGTGCTCGGCTACCTCTCCGGCTTCCTCGCCGGGCGGAACGTCGGCGCGCTGACCACCGTCGCCGTGCTGCTCTGGTTCGGCGTGATGGGCTGGGTCGCCTGGCGGGTCGCCGACTGGTGGTACGACCGGTTCATCCTCACCAACAAACGGGTGATGGTGGTCGCCGGGATCATCACCCGCCAGGTCGCGATGATGCCGCTCACCCGGGTCACCGACATGAAGTACGAGCAGAGCCCGACCGGCCGCGCGCTCAACTACGGCACGTTCGTGCTGGAGTCCGCCGGCCAGGAACAGGCGCTCCGGGTGATCAAGAACCTGCCCAACCCGAACGAGCTCTACCTGCGTGTGGTCGAGGAGATGTACGAGCCGCAGGCGGTCGAGGCGCGGCTGGGCAAGGAGGCCGACGAGGCGAAGGCCGACGACGGAGCCTGAAAGTTTTCGTCCGAACATCGGATGAACTGCACACCTTCCGCCATCGACCTGACCGGCCGGGCCGTGGCATTCTGCCAGGCAGGACGGGGGGAGACGAGCGTGGTGAGCAGGGATCCGCTGGAGGAGGAGTTCCGCGAATTCGTCGCGGCCCGGTCCGGCGCGCTGTTGCGCACCGCCTACCTGCTCGCCGGTGACTGGGCCACCGCCGAGGACCTGCTCCAGACCGCGCTGACCAAGACCTACCTCGCCTGGAAGCGGCTCGGCGGGATCGACGCCATCGAGCCGTACGCCCGCCGCGTCCTGGTCAACACGTCCACCAGCTGGTGGCGTCGCCGCTGGCACGGCGAGCGCCCCACAGAGGTGCTGCCGGAGCACGCCGGCGTCGACGAGATCGAGCAGCAACTCGACCGGGACGCGCTCTGGCGGCACCTGCAGGCGCTGCCCGCCCGGCAGCGGGCCGTGCTGGTGCTGCGCTTCTACGAGGACATGTCCGAGGCACAGACCGCCGCGCTGCTGGAGATCTCCCCCGGCACTGTGAAGAGCCAGACCTCGCGGGCGCTCAACACGCTGCGCCGCCGCCTCGGCTCCGAGGCGGCCCTGAGCCTGCCCGGGCCCGCGTCGCCGCCGCCCGCTCCGGCCGGCCGGTCCGTGCCGCCCGCGCGCGGCGACGGACAGTCCGTGCCCCGTACCCCGGCGCGACGGCCCGCCACCCGGGTGCCGCGACCGGTCCCACCACCGGCGGCCCCGGTCCGCCCCGCCGTTCCGATCGCGGCGGAGAGCCGATGACCGGCATCCGGCGCAACGGTGACAACCGGACGGATGGCCCGGAGCGTCCATTGGCCGTGAGCGACGACGAGCTGGAACGCGCGCTGCGGGAGACGCTGACCCGCCGCGTCGTCACGTCCCGGCCGCTGCCAGTCGACCCGGCCGGAGCGGTCCTGCGCCGGGCACGGCGCACGGGCCGGCGGCGTACGCTCACCGGCCTGGCCCTGGCCGGGGTCGCCACCGTGTTCGTCACCACCGGCGTCGCCCACTTCAGCGCCGCGGGCGGCGACGGCGGCACCCCCACCGTCGTGCTCGGCGACCCGCCCGGGTTCTCCCCGTCCCCGCTGGCCTCGGGGCCCTCGATCACCCGTTTCGGGCCGGTCCGCGCCGAACTCGACCTGCTCGTCGGCGACCGGCTGGACACCAGCGGCGGCGAACGGCGGCAGCTGACCGGGGTCAGCGGCGTCGAACGGGCGCAGCGCGTCCACGACCGGGAAGGCTGGCTGATGACCTCGGCGGCCACCGCCGCCGGTCGTACCCTCTGGTGGGTCCCGGCCAACGGCACCGCGCCGCAGGTCATGCTCGCCGCCGCGGACGCGGTCGCGGTCTCCCCGGACGGACGGCAGGTCGCCTGGCGGGACGGCCCCGAGGTGATCGCCGCCGGGGTGGTCGCCGGGCAGCTCATCGCGCCGGTCCGGACGCCCGCGCCCGACGGCGCCGTGCCGGTCGGCTTCGCCGGCGACGCCGTGCTGATCCAGCAGCCCGACGAGGGCGGGGTGAGCGTCTGGGAACGCGCGCTCGGCGGGCAGCCGGCGCCCGCGAACCCGGACGTACGCGCCGTCTACGGCACCCGGCCCGACGGCCGCCTGGTCGGCCTGGTCACCGCCGACCGGCCCGGGCAGCACTGCCTGGCCCTGCTCGACCCGGCCCGCGACCTCGCGCCGGTGCGTACCGGCTGCGGCGTGAAGCTGGCCGCCGACGGACTCGGCGGAGTCTCCGCCGACGGCCGGTGGCTGCTCGCAAACGGCAACGCCCGCTCCGCGCTGCTGGTCGACCTGGCCGACCCGGGCGCCTCCCCGGCCGCCCACCCGGCCGGCCCGGTGCTGGCCGGCGACGTGGCATGGACCCACGCGGGCGTGGCGCTGCACGTGGACGCGACCGGCGGGCTGGTCCGGGTCAAGCCGGAGCGGGTGCTGGCCGGGGACCGGCCCACGGCGTCGCCTGTCGAAGGGCTGGCGCCGGGGGACCGGCCGGTGGTGGTGGCCGACGTCCCCGCCACGCCGGACGGCGCGTAGCGTCGGGCGGGTGATCGTTCCGGCCCGCATCGACCTGCACACCCACTCCACCGCCAGCGACGGCACGCTCGATCCGGCCGAACTGGTCCGGGCCGCCGCCGACGCCGCGCTCGACGTGGTGGCGCTCACCGACCACGACACCACCGCCGGCTGGGCGCCCGCCGTCGCCGCCCTGCCGCCGGGCCTCACCCTGATCCGCGGCGCGGAGATCTCCTGCCGCTGGTTCGGCGTCGAGCCGGCCATCCCGCTGCACCTGCTCGCGTACCTCTTCGACCCGGACGAGCCGGAACTGGCCGCGGAGCTGGCCCGGGTCCGGCGGGCCCGCGAGGTACGCGGCGAGCACATCGTGCGGCTGCTCCAGGCCGACGGCATCCAGGTGAGCTGGACGGAGATCCTGGCCGGCGCGGACGGCGGCACGGTGGGCCGCCCGCACATCGCGCAGGCGCTGATCCGGGCCGGTCTGGTCGCCACCACGAGCGAGGCGTTCGGGCCGGACTGGCTCGGCGAGCGGTACCGGCTGCCCAAGGACGACATCGAGGTGTTCCGCGCGGTGGCGCTGGTGCGGGCGGCCGGCGGCGTGCCCGTCTTCGCCCACCCGAAGGCCAGCCGACGCGGCCGGATCGTGCCGGACGAGCTGATCGCGGACCTGGCGGCGGCCGGCCTGGCCGGCCTGGAGGCCGACCACGAGGACCACGACGCGGCCGAGCGGGAGCACGTCCGCCGGCTCGCCGCCGAGCTGGGGCTGCTGGTGACCGGCTCGTCCGACTTCCACGGCACGCACAAGACCGTCCGGCTCGGCGCGCACACCACCGGACCCGAGGCGTACGAGCGGATCGTCGCGCTGGCCCGCGGGGTGACCCCTGTCGCTTCGAGCTGAAGCGCTCCGGCGGCACGGCTACCGTGTCCGCGTGGATCTCAAGCTCTTCGGCGAGGTCTTCGTGACCCTGCTGGTGATCGTCGACCCGCCCGGAATGATGCCCATCTTCCTCGCGCTCACCGGGCCGTTGACGGCGCGCGACCGGCACCGGGCCGCCTGGCAGGCCGTGGCGCTGGCGCTCGGGGTCATCGTGATCTTCGCGGTGGCGGGGCAGACGATCCTGGCGTACCTGCACGTCGACCTGCCCGCGCTCCAGGCCGCCGGCGGTCTGCTGCTGATCCTTGTCGCGCTGGAACTGCTGACCGGCAAGTCGGACGACCCGAGCCAGCAGGTCACCTCCAACATCGCGCTGGTGCCGCTCGGCACCCCGCTGCTCGCCGGGCCGGGCGCCATCGTGGCCACCATGCTCTTCGTCCAGCAGGCCGGCGGTGGGGTCGACTACCTGGCCATCGGGCTCGCCATCGTCGCGGTGATGGTCACCGTCTGGGTGGTGCTGCGCTTCTCCGGCGGGATCGTCAAGGTGCTGCGCCCCGGCGGCATCGAGGTGCTGACCCGCATCGCCGGCCTGCTGCTCGCCGCCATCGCCGTGCAGCTCATCGCCGACGCGATCGCCGCGTTCGTGACCCAGTACCTCAACAACGCCTGAGCGGGTCGTCCGGTGTCGTACCCGGATGGCAGGATTCTCCGGGTGCGACGACAGTCAGCGGCCAGCGGCTCCCGGGCCCCCCGACCCCGTGCCGAGCAACCCGAGCAGCTCGGCTTCGAAGGCATGCCGGAACGCCTGTTCGTCTGTACCCCCAGCAAACTTGGCACGTACGCCGACTGCCCCCGCCGCTACCGCTACGCCTACGTCGACCGGCCCGCGCCGCCCAAGGGCCCGCCGTGGGCGCACAACTCGCTCGGCGCCAGCGTCCACACCGCGCTGAAGAACTGGTACGCGCTGGCCCCCGACCGGCGCCGCCCCGAGGTGCTCGGCACGCTGCTCAAGGGCACCTGGGTCCGTGAGGGCTACCGCGACGACGAGCAGGAACGCGACGCGTTCCGGCGGGCGCTGACCTGGCTGGAGAGCTATGTGGCGGGCCTCGACCCGGCCGACGAGCCGGTCGGCGTGGAACGGGTCGTCGCGGTGAAGACAGCAGTGCTCGCGTTCAACGGCCGTACCGACCGGATCGACTCGCGCCCCGGCCCGGACGGGCGGCCCGAGCTGGTCATCGTCGACTACAAGACCGGCCGCACCGGCCTCGACACCGACGACGCGCGCGGCTCGCAGGCGCTCGCGCTCTACGCGTACGCGGCCGAGCGGGTGTTCCGCAAGCCGTGCCGCCGGGTCGAGCTGCACCACCTGCCCACCGGCACCGTCGCCGCGCACGAGCACGCGCCGGAGTCCCTGCACCGGCAGCTCACCCGCGCCGAGGACACCGCCCGCGACATCATGGCCGCCGAACGCGCGGTGGCCGACGGCGCCGACCCCGACGCGGCGTTCCCCACCGAGCCGGGGCCGCGGTGCGCCTGGTGCGACTACCGGCGTACCTGCCCGACCGGCGCGCAGACCCCCGGCAAGGAGCCCTGGTCCGCAGTCGAGCGGTTCGCCGACCCGGACTGAACGCGGGTCGCGGTCAGGCCGCGGCCAGGCGGGCGGCGCGTTCCTTGGCCGCCTGCTGCAACGGGCCCTCCCGGTAGCGCCGGGGCACAGCGGCCAGCGCCAGCCGCAGCGCCCGCGCGCTCAGGTCCGCCGACAGCGCGGTGGTGGGCAGGCCCAGCCCGCCGTAGAGCCGCAACGCCCACGGCGGCAGCATCCCCAGCGCGGTGGCGGCGATCCCCAGGTACGCCCAGCGCGGCGGCCCCAGGTTCAGGCCGACCCGCGCCGGCAGGTTGAGCTTCCACGGGATCGGCGGCGCGGTCAGGAACAGCGCGGTCTCGGCCGCCTCCCGGGTCATCCGCAACTGCGGGCGTACGTCCCGGTAGTAGTCCGCCACCTCCGCGGCGGTACCCGGCACGTCGCCCGGGTCCAGCCCCACCAGGGCCGCCGACCGGCGCTGCTCGGTGTAGTAGCCGTCCACCTCGTCGTCGGTGAGCGCCAGACCGGCCCGCCGGGCGGTGCTCACGAACGACTCGACCTCGGTGACGTGCACCCAGCGCAGCAGCTCCGGCTCGTCGACGCGGAACTCCTCGCCGGTGAACGGGTCGGTGGCGCGCATCCGGGCATGCCGCGCACGGACCCGTCGCCCGGCCGCCTCCGCCTCGGCTGTGGTGCCGTAGATCGTCGTCCCCACGTAGTTCGCCGTGCGGACCAGCCGGCCCCAGGCGTCCGAGCGGTAGTTGCTGTTCTGCGCCACGCCCGCCATCGCGCGCGGATGCAGCGCCTGGAGATAGAGCGAGCGCAGGCCGGCCACGATCAGGATCGGCTCCTCGTGCACCTTCCACGTGACCGAGCCCGGACCGAACAGGCCGAGGTCGTCAGTGTCCACCGATCAAGAGTGCCACGCCGGGCGCGGCGCTTCGCTCAGTCGTCGGCGGAGCGGCGCGACTGGCAGGCCGGGCAGAGACCCCAGAAGGTCACCTCGGCCTCGTCCAGCTCGAAGCCGTGCGCCACGTTGGGGTCGAGGCAGGGCGCGCTGCCCACCGCGCAGTCCACGTCGGCGATCTCGCCGCAGCCCCGGCACACCACGTGGTGGTGGTTGTCGCCGACCCGGGCCTCGTACCGCGCGGGACTGCCGGCCGGCTCGATCCGGCGGGACAACCCGGCCCGCGACAGGGCGCCGAGCACGTCGTAGACGGCCTGGGTGGAGACCGAGTCGATCCGCTGGCGGACCCGCCGGGTGATCTCGTCGACCTCCAGGTGACCACCGGCGGAGAGCACGTCCAGCACGGCGAGACGCGGCCGCGTGACCCGTAGGCCCCTCGACCGGAGCAGTTCCTCACCCGTGGACATGAATCCATGACAGCACGCAGGTGACAGGCCGACAAGCGAGCGTCCCCGCGGGTGTCCCGGGCCACAGGTGAACCGGCGGGGCCGCGCCTGCGTGTGTCGAGGTACACAGCCTCGCGACGTACGCTGAGCGCGCCTTACCACCCACTCGCCGGAGGTGTCGGTGTTCAGGGAATTCAACGGTCTACCGCTCCACGTGCTCGTCATCCACGCGGTGGTGGTGCTCGTGCCGCTGCTGGCGCTGTTCGCCATCGCGTACGGGGTGCTGCCCCGCTGGCGGCACCGGCTGGACTGGGCGGTCGCCGCGCTCGCCGTGATCACCCCGGCGGCCGCCTGGGTCGCCACGGAGTCCGGCGAGGAACTGGAGGGGATCCTGCGTGCGAAGGGCTACCCGCCGGACCGGCTCCAGCAGATCAGTGAGCACGCGTCGTACGGGGACACGCTGTTCTGGTACGCGCTCGGGCTCGGCGCCGCGGCGCTGCTGCTCGTGCTGTCGACGAGCCGCTTCGTCGCGGGCCGGAACCTGCCCCGCTGGCTGCCGATCCTGCTCACCGTCGCGGTGGCGGTGCTGGCGGGCTTCGCGCTCGTGTACGTCTACCTGACCGGTGACAGCGGCGCCAAGATGGTGTGGGACGGCATCGTCTGACCGCTGCGGGTCAGAACAGCACCCGCGAGCAGAGCAGGCAGGTGAGCAGCACCAGCACCACGGCGACGACCGCCCCGACGCCATAGGTGAGCCGCTGCGCGCGCTGCTCCGCCTGATCCATCGCGGCCATGTCCTGCGGCGGAAGCCGGCGGGGTGGTGCCGGCTGGACGTGCACCGGCGGCCGCCAGCCCGGAGGCGGAGGCGTACTCGGCGGCGGACCGGCGTAGCCACCGGCAGCCGGGTCACCGGCGTACCGGCCCGGCCACGGCCCGCCCGCCACCGTCCAGCCGCCGGCCGCCTCCGGCTTCGCCCACGGGCTCTCGGTGGCCGCCTCGCGCGACCACGGGCTGTTCGGCCCGGCCGCCCCCAAGGCGTCGGCGGGGGTGGTGACGTTCGCCCCGGCCGCGCCGGTTCCGGTCGGCCGGCTCCCGGCTTCGCCGGTTCCGGGCGCGTCCCGCCCGCCGGGGTCGGCGTGGTGGCTCACGGGTTCGAAGCCGGCGGGGCGGCCGACCGGTCCGGGGTCGGCGGGGTGGCTCACGGGTTCGGGACCGCCCACGGGTCCGGGGTCGGCCGGGTGGCTCACGGGTTCGGGGTCGGCGGGGTGGCCCACGGGTCCGGGGTCAGCCGGGCGGCCCAGGGGTCCGGGATCGGCGGGGTCGCCCACATGTCCGGGGTCGGCCTGACCGGAGCCCGTCCCGCCTGGGCGGGACGCCCCGGCGTCGTTCTCCTCGCCCGTGGCCTGTTGCTCCGGGCGTCGCCAGGTCTCGTCGTCGGGGCTGCCACCGCTCGGCGTCGTCACGCCGTCCGACGCTACCAACGCCCCGGCCGGTCGGCCGCCCGACACCGGCACCTCGGCGCCTGCCTCTTGCGCGGCGGGCTCCGGCCCGCTGCCGGGCCCGACGGGATCGAGTGGCCCGTCCGGGCCGGGCCGGGCCGCCCAGGATCACGGTGCCGCCGTGCCGGGCCGATCAGGATTACGCCCCGTCGTGCCGGCCCGTTCCGGTCATGTCCTCTCCGTGCCGGGCTGTTTGAAATCACGGCCCGGTCCGCGCCGGGCTGTTCCCGATCACGGCCCCCGTCCGCGACGGGCGTCGCGGGATCGAGGTGGCCGCCGGTCCGGCGGTATCGTTGCTGCTCGTGACCGACCCCGGCATCCGGACACCGCGCGGCGACGACGACCGCGTGGTCGACCTCAGCGAAGACTTCGTGGTGCTGCCCGAACAGACCACCGACGACACCGACCGCGGCTGGGGCGAGCGCCCCGGCGGCAACGACGACTGGCTGCTCGCCGAGCGCCCGCCGCACTGGGACTGACCGCTCCGCGTCACCCGCGTACGACCACGGCGAAGCGGCTGCCCTCCGGCAACCCGACCGCCCGTCGCGCCTGCTCCGGCGGCAGCGCCAGGTAGAGCGCGGAGGATCCGTCGACCGCCCCGGTGGCGCCGACCACGTCGAGCACCAGCGCGCGCGGCGCCAGCAGCGTGGGATCGGCCGACCCGCCGGCCGGCACCACCAGGAGATCGACCCGGGCACCTGGACGCAGCACCGCGAGGGCGGCCGGCTCGGCCAGCCGGATCGGCACACCGACCGCACCGGCCGGCAACGCGCGTGGCCCGCCGGGCGGCGTACCGGCCGGTGCCGTCGAGGCTGCCGGTGGCGCGCCGGGTTGGCAGGACGGAGGTGTCTGGAGCACCGCCGCGGCCAGTCCCAGCAGCACCGCGACGAGTGTCACCCGCAGGAGTGTCCGGCGCTGCGGCAACCCGCGCCAGCGGACCGGACGCAACGTCGCCTCGCCACCCGCCACCGCTGCCTCCCACCGTCGGCCAACCATCCGACCCGCAGGCTAGGACCGGGCCACAGTCGCCCGCCGCCCCACCGCTCGCCCCTGTGGATAACCCGCCGCCCTGTGCACAACAGCAGTCCGGGCAGGGCCCGGCGTCACCACTTCGGGGAGGTGGTCACGTCCGGTGCGGCTGGGGCCGCCAGTTCGGGGAAGTGGTGCTTTCCGGGCGGGCTGATGCAGCAACTTCGCCGAGCTGGTGAGCAAGGCGGGGTGAGGCAGCAACCTCGCCGAGTGGGGAGCAACTGCGGCGAGCCGGCCTGCCACACGAAACGTGGCCGCCCCGGAGGCGGGACGGCCACGTGCAGCGCGAAGCGTTGGTCAGGAAGAGCTGGACGCCGCCGGCGCCTTGCCCGCCGTCGACCCGGACCCCGAGCCAGAACCCGAACCCGAACCCGAACCGGACGACGACCCCGAAGAGGACGACGAGGACGAATCAGACGACCCTGAAGAGGACGACGAGGACGACTCGGACTTGGTAGCCGGCTTGCTCGCGGCGCCGGTGCCGTTTTCGGAGCCGGACGTACGGGAGTCCGTGCGGTAGAAGCCGGAGCCCTTGAACACGATGCCCACCGAGTTGAAGAGCTTTCGCAGCCGCCCCTCACACGCCGGGCACTCGGTCAGCGGGTCGTCCGAGAAGGACTGCACCGCCTCGAGCTGGTGGCCGCACGCGGTGCAGGCGTACTGGTACGTGGGCACGTTCTCCTCCGGATCTTGGCACGGCCTGTTGGCACTCGTGGTCTTCGAGTGCCAATGGTGCGTCATCACCCCCGGGTTCGTCCAGCGGAAGCGCCCGGGCCCACACCCGGGACGGCCACCAGCCCGTCCGCCGGAGTGATCACACAGTGCACCGGGCGGTCGTGCGACTGCGCGGGGACCGCCTCGACCAGCTCGCCGTCGTGCAGCAGAGCCACAGTCGGCACCGTGGCGGGCACCCGCGCCAGCGCCCGGTCGTACGAGCCGCCGCCGCGGCCGAGTCGAATGCCCAGGCGGTCCACGGCGACGGCCGGCACCACTACGAGTCCCGCCGCGGCCACGGCGGCGCGGCCCCGGGGCGGCGCGGTCGGCTCGCGCATGCCCCGGCCGGCGGCGCGCAGCGACTCCCGCCCGTTGTAGGGGGCCCAGTCCAGGTCCAGGTCGTCGCAGAGCACCGGCAGCAGCAACTCGGCGTCGGGCGGCAGCGCGGCCCGCAGCACGTCCGGCAGGTCGTCCCCGCCGGGCTCGGAGGCGACCGGCACGTACGCGCTCATCCGGGCCGGTCGCAGCCGTCGTACCAGGGTCACCAGCTCGGCCTGGACGGCGGCTGCCGCCACCGCGCGGTCGGGCGCGGACAGCGACCGGCGGGCGGCGAGTAGCGCGACGCGCATCTTCTGCTTCGCATCGTGCGCTTCATCCGAAAATTCCGGCACGCAACACTCCTGACGCAACGCTTGCCTAATGGTCGCTCTGTGTCAGCATCGCACCAAGGGGCGCGGAACTTCCGGGGGGAAGCTTGACGCTACGCGGGCGGTTGACGGCAGCCTTCCTCGCGGTGGTGCTCGGCCCCGTCCTGCTCGGCGCGCTCTTCGTCGGAGCCGCGTTGAGCGCCGTCGACCGCAGCCGCGCCACCGAGCGACTGGGCCTGGCCGCGGCCGGTGTGCGTACCTCGATCGACGCGCTCTGCCAGCAACTGCGCGCGGCGGCTGACGCGGTCGCGCTCGTGGGTGACCCGGCCGCCCGGTCGCGTGCGGCCGACCAGGTGGTCGGCCGGGGGCTGGCCGCCGCCGTGCTGATCGCCGACGCCGCCGGCCGCACCACCTATGTCACAGCGGGCGGCCCGGCCGGGCGCTGGCAGGACTGCGCCGGCGCCCCCGCCACAGGAGTGGGCGCGCTCTCCGCCCAGGTGCGGCTGCGCGATCCGGCCGGCACCGACCTCGGCGCGGTCGCCGCCGCGCAGCCCGTCGACCGGGCCTTCGTGGCGCGACTCGCCGCCGTCACAGGCGTCGCGGTCACCCTCCTCGACGCCCCCGGGCAGATCACCCACACGACCGAGGACCAGGGAGTACGCGCAGCGGTGCTGGCCGCCGCCGGCAAGGCGCACGGGAACGGGGTGGCCGGGACGGGCGACGGCCGGTACGTGCGGCGGGTGGGCCCGATGCCCGGTCAGCCGCTGCCGCTGGTGCTCTCGATTCCCGGTGAGCGCCCGCCCGGCCTGTACGGTGCGCTGATCGCGGCGGTGGCGCTGGCCGCCCTGCTGGCCGTGCTGACCGCCTGGCGGCTCGCCCGGGTGACCACCCGGCCGCTGGGCGAGCTGGCCGGGGCGGTGGACCGGGTGGCGCGCGGCGACCTGAGCGCCCGGGTGCCGGTGCGCAGCCGGGACGAGATCGGGCGGCTGGCCGGCGCGTTCAACCGGATGGCCCGGGAGACCGGCAGTTACGTGGCGGCGCTGACCAGCAGCCGGGACCAGCTCCGCAACCATCTGGCCGTGCTCGGCGACACGCTCGCCAGCACGCACGACCTGCAACGCATCCTCCGGGTGATCCTGGACAGCGCGATCGCCGCCACCGGCGCCCGGGCCGGCGCGGTGCTGCTCGTCGACGCCGAGGGCGTGCTGGTCGGCCGGTGCGTCGAAGGGCTGGCCGGACGCCGGCCCACAGGCGATCCGGCCGACCCGGCGACGCTGCGGGTGCCGGTCGGCGCCGGGGTGCTCGGCGCGGTCGCCGCCACCGGCGAGCCGCTGCGCGGCCGGTGGACCCCACCGGAGACCCCGACCGGGGAACCGTCCTGCGAGACGTACGTGGCGGTGCCGTTCGCCACGCCCGGCGGCGCCGAGTCGCGCGGCCCGGACCGTCCCGGCCACCCGCCCGCCGACGGCGAGCCGCCCGGCTCGGCCTGCGCGGCGCTCGGCGTGCTCGTGCTCTACGACCGGCTCGGCGGGCCCGAGTTCCACGACGACGACGTGGTGACGCTGCGGACGTTCGCCGGGCACGCGGCGGTCGCGGTGGAGAACGTCCGGGTGCACGAGGAGGCGCAGCGGCTGTCCCTCACCGACCCGCTGACCGGGTTGTGGAACTACCGCTACCTGCGCGAGTCGATCCGCCGGGAGGTGGAGCGGGCGAACCGGTTCGGGCGGATGCTCAGCGTGCTCGCGCTCGACCTGGACCGGTTCAAGCGCGTCAACGACACCTGGGGGCACGCCGCCGGGGACGCCGTGCTCGTCGAGTTCGCCCGCCGGGTACGCGGCGTGATCCGGGAGGTGGACCTGGCGTTCCGGCAGGGCGGCGAGGAGTTCGTGGTGCTGCTGCCGGAGACCGACGCGCGGGGCGCCACGATCGTCGCCGAGCGGCTCGGCGCGGTCGTACGGGACCAGCCGGTGACGGTCGAGGGGAACGCAGACGAACCGGTCCATGTGCCGGTGACCGTCTCCATCGGCATCGCCGTCTACCCGGACCACGCCGCCGACGGCCAGCAGGTGCTCGACGCCGCCGACGACGCGCTGTACGCGGCGAAGGCCGCGGGACGCGACGGCTACCGGCTGGCCCCGGCGCCCGATCCGGTTCCCACCCAGGACATCCCGGTGGTGGCCGCCACCGTCAGCCCGCCGGACGGGCTGCCCCGGGCGGGCACGGCGGACGCGCCGGGCGCCGTCCAGGGCGGCGCGTCTTCCGGTCCTCACCCGCCGCGGCAGAGCCGTGGCCGATAGTCTCGCGACATGTCGGAGCACTCAGCGAACCCCTCAGCGACCCCCGGTCGCTCCCGCGCGGTCAAGGCCGTGATCCCGGCCGCCGGCCTGGCCACCCGGTTCCTGCCGGCCACCAAGGCGGTTCCCAAGGAACTGCTGCCGGTCGTCGACCGGCCGGTTCTGCAGTACATCGTCGAGGAGGCCGCGCAGGCCGGCATCGACGACATCCTGCTGATCACCGGTCGCGGCAAGACCTCGATGGTGGACCACTTCGACCGCCGGCCCGACCTGGAGGAACGGCTCGCCAAGAAGCCCGAGCTGCTGGCCGAGGTCAAGCGCACCGAGGAGCTCGCCGCGATCTACACGGTCCGCCAGCCGGAACAGCTCGGCCTCGGTCACGCCGTCGGGTACGCCGAGTCGCACGTCGGCGACGCGCCCTTCGCGGTGCTGCTCGGCGACGAGTTCGTCAAGCCCTCCGAGCCGCTGCTGCCGGCCATGCTGGAGCTCCAGGCCCGCACCGGCGGCGTGGTGCTCGCCTTCTTCGAGGTCGACCCGGCCGAGACCAGCCGCTACGGCATCGCGTCGGTCGAGCCCGCCGAGTCGGAGTACGCCGACATCGCCGAGGTCGTCAAGGTCACCGGCATGGTGGAGAAGCCCAGCGCGGAGGACGCGCCCAGCAACCTGGCGGTCCTCGGCCGGTACGTGCTCCCGGGGAAGATCTTCGACGCGATCCGGCGTACCGACCCGGGCAGCGGCGGCGAGATCCAGCTGACCGACGCGATGGAGCTGCTGCGTACCGAGGGGGTGCCGGTGCACGCGATCGTCTACCGGGGCACCCGCTACGACACCGGCATGCCGCTGGGCTACCTGCAGACCGTGGTGCAGATCGCGGCCGAGCGGGAGGACCTGGGCGCCGAGTTCCGCAAGTGGCTGACCGAGTTCGTCAACAACGGCGACGAGACGGTCACCGCTGCGATCCTCAACGGCGTGCGTGACGCGTCCGGCGGTGCCGATACATGACCGCGACGGCCGACGCCGAGGCGGCCGCGAACGAGTTGACGCCGCTCGCCGACTACCTGGGCAGTGTGCTGCGCAGGTTACGCGCGCTGCCTCCACTCGACCTCGACCTGACCCAGGCGTACGGCAACGTGCTCGCCGAGGACGTGGTCGCCCCGCACTCGTACCCCGCCTTCGACCAGGCGGCGGTGGACGGGTACGCCGCGCGCTGGGAGGACATCTCCGGTGGGAGTCGGGGGCCGGGCTACGTCCCGGCCCCCTCCGGTATGCCCGGCGGCCGCAGCATCCGCCTCAACGTCGTCGGTGACCTGGGCGCGGCGAGCTGGCGGCCGGTGCGGCTCACGCCCGGCTCGTGCTTCTCGGTCGCGGCGGGCGCGCCGCTACCGATCGGCGCCGACGTGGTCGTCCCGGTGGAGTGGACCGACCAGGGCATGGCCGCCGTCGAGATCTTCCGCGCACCCAAACGGGGGTACGGCCTGCGCCGCGCCGGGGAGGAACTGGTCGCCGGGACGCTGCTCGCCCGCGCCGGCGCGTACGTCTCACCGGCGCTCGTAGCGGTGTTCGCCGCCACCGGCATCGGGCACGTCGTGGTACGCCCCAGTCCGCGCGTGGTCATCGTGGCCACCGGCGACGAACTGGTCGACGTGGGCCGGGGCAGCCAGGCCGGGCAGGTGGTGGACACCAACTCGCACGCGCTCACCGCGGCGGCGGCCGAGGCGGGCGGGCTCGCGTACCGGGTGGGGATCTGCGACGACGACCCGGAGGCGCTGCGCGGCCTGCTGGAGGACCAGACGCTGCGGGCCGACCTGATCATCACCACCGGCGGCACCGGCACCGGCCCGGGTGACATGGTCCGCCGCATCCTGTCCCGCCGCGAGGGCGGCCGGGCCGGACCGGTCACCTTCACAGAGGTGGCCCTCTATCCGGGAACGGCTCTCGGGTTCGGTACGGTCGGTGCCGAGGAGGTGCCGGTGGTGTGTCTTCCCGGCGAGCCCGGCGCGGCGCTCATCGGCTTCGAGGTGCTGGCCCGCCCGGCCATCCAGCTGCTCGCCGGCGCCGAGCCGGTGTTCCGGCCGAGCGTCCGCGCGCACCTGCTGGAGACCGTCTCGTCGCCGGCCGGGCTGCGCGAGTTCCGGCCCGCGCACGTCGCCGAGCGGCGCGGCGGGGGATACACGGTGCAGCCGCTCGCCGGTGGCCCGTACACGCTGTCCGGCCTGGCCGAGGCGAACGGCCTGCTGGTGCTGGGCGAGCGGGTGACCACCGCCGCCGCGGGGTCCACTGTCGACGTGCTCCTGCTGGACCGGCGCCGGTGAGCGCGAGGAGTGAGCTTGCGAGCCCCGCAGTCGCGAACGAAAGGCCGGCTCGGTGAGGTTCTGGCGGGCTCCGGGATGGCCGGCGGTGCTTGTGGACGGCCCGGTGGTGCTGCGGCCGTACCGGCGTTCGGACGCCGGCGCCTGGTCGGAGATCCGGCGCGCGAACCGCGAATGGCTGGCACCGTGGGAGTCGCACGTGCCCGGCGGCTGGTACGAGACCAACTCGCCCGCGGCGTTCCGGCTGGTCCACGCCGACCAGCGCAAGTCCGCGCGCAGCGGTGAGGGCATGCCGTTCGCGGTGTGCCTGCGGGAGGACGGCCGGGAGCGGCTGGTCGGTCACGTCAACATCGGCAGCATCGTGCGGCGGGCGTTCTGTTCCGGGTACGTGGGCTACTGGGTGGACTCCCGGGTGGCCGGCCGGGGCGTGATCCCGACCGCTGTCGCGCTCGCCGTGGACCACGCCTTCGGACCCGGCGGGCTGCACCGTATCGAGGTGAACATCCGGCCGGAGAACATGCCGTCCCGCCGGGTGGTGGAGAAGCTCGGCTTCCGCGAGGAGGCCTATCACGTGCGCTACATGCACATCAACGGCGCGTGGCGCGACCACATCGGATACGCGATGACCGGCGAGGAAGTAGTGGCCGAGGGCGGCTTGCTGGCGCGGTGGCACCGCGTACGTGACACCCGCCGCTGACGTGCCCGCCCGGCGCGGCGCACTGTGAACTGGGTCGACGGCCCGTAACCTCAAGTAACTGCAAGCTGTGGCAAGCGCTGCCCGCCCGCACGAAGTGCGCCGTAAACGACGGTCGACGGAACAAGTTGCGGCGTGTGGCGCTCGCCAGAGAACTTTGGTGACGGGAGGGGTGAGGGTGCCCACGTCGGTGCTCCTCGCCGTCCTCGCCGCCGCCGGTCTGCTCGCCCTCGCTCCGGCGCTGGTCCGCCGGTACGACGCCACCGAGCGGCTGGTGGCGGAGCGGGCGCAGTCGACGGCGCGGGTGCTCCAGCGCCAGCGTCGACGGCGCACCGTGCCCGGGCGGCGACCGCTGCACCCGCCGCGCTCCCTCGTGGTGACCCTCAGTGAAGACTCCGACACGGGTAGTCTCGCCCGTCCGGTCTCCGCACCACCGCTGCGCCGCCGTTCCGGTCGGCTCCGGCCCGTCTCCGCCGTCCCGGCGCAGTCCCGCCGACGGAACCCGCCCCGGCGGCGGCACACGCCGGCGATCTACCGTCGGCGCCGGGTGCTCGCCGCCCTGCTGTTGCTCAACCTGGTGGAACTGGGCGGCGTGGTGCTCGTCGGACCCGGGTTCTGGATCAGCGTCTCGGTCACCGGGGCGCTGCTCGTGGCGTATGTCGTACACCTGCGGCAGCGCGCCCTGGCCGAGCGTCGGCGGCGGCGCGCGGACGCCCGGGAAGCGGCCTGGCTGGCCGCCCGCCAGGCCGAGGTGCGCCGCGAGCAGGCCCGGCGTGCGGCGGCCCGCCGGGAGGCGCAGCGCCGGCTGGCCGCCCAGCGCGAGGCGGTCCGGCGTACGGCGATGGGGCTGGACCGTCCCGCGGATCTGCCACCGGCGGCGAGCGGCGGCTCGGTGTCCTACCGGCGGGCGGGTGGCCTGCGCGGACGCCCCTACCAGTCCGGCCGAGGCGCCTGACCGATCTTCGCGTGCGCGCCCGGCGCGGCCCTCGTCCGCGCCGTGATCGCCCAGCGGGTGGAACGTCATGGGTGTCACCGGCCCTCCATGGCACCCATGACGTTCCACTCACGCGGTTGGCGCCGCCCGTGGCGGGCGATCTTGGAAGAATTGGGCCCCTCCGAGGGCCGCTTCCTTCCAAGATCTACGTGGGCGGTGGGGCGGTTCGCGCCGCGGGGGCGCGACCTGTTAGCCTTGTCGCCGGCCCACCCGGTGAAAGCTGGGTGGGACCGACGCCGGTTCGCCGGCGGAGGGGCTGTGGCGCAGACCGGTAGCGCACCTCGTTCGCATCGAGGGGGTCAGGGGTTCAAATCCCCTCAGCTCCACCAGTAACACCGTTGACCAGGGGAAACCCCGCTAGCAAGATCAGCGGGCACAGATCCGGCACAACTCAGCGATTATCCGGGGCCTTCGGGCCCCGATTTCGTTTGGCGCTCGCCTCACGCAGCGCGCCGCTGATGATGTTGCGGCGGCGGTCCTTCTTCGGCCACCAGTGGACGTAGGTCTCCAGCGTGATCCGCAGGCTGGAATGCCGCAGCGCGTTCTGCACGTCCGTGGGGTCGGCACCCGAGGTAATCAGGCGTGTGGCGAAATAGTGCCGCAGCGAGTGGAACGTGCCCTGATCAGGCCAGCCAGCCGCCCTGCACCATCCCCGCCACATCGTGGACCAGCGCTGGTCATGAATCGGCCGGCCCAGCTCGTCGGTGAACAGCAGCGGCACCAACCGGCGCTTGGGTTCCCTGCCCGGGTCGGGAGTGCCAGCGGTGACGTCCGGCAGTTCGACCAGGGCGGGCGGATAGGTGCGGGCGTGCTGGGCGAAGACGGCCGCGACATGGTCGTCCAGGTCCACTTCACCGACCGAACCGGCCTTTGGCGGAGCGAGGTAGAAGCCACCGTAGGCGACCTTGTGGAACCGCAGTTGCTGCACCACGTGCAGTTCCTGCCGATCCGGGTCGATGCACCGGGTGCTGTCCTCCAGGCCGAGGACTTCCCCGAGCCGCAATCCCTCACCCGCACCGGCCCAGATGGCCGCCTGATACTCGTCGGGCACCACGTCGACCAGGGCCAGGACGTCATCGTCGGTGGGCACCCACTTCGGCGATCGGGAGAAGCCTCGCAGGATCGCGGACAGCCGGATCGACTTGCACGGGTTGTCGGGGATCACCTTGTCGGCCACCGCCGAGTTCATGATGTTGTTGAGCAGGTCGAAGTAGGTCTTCACCGACGATTGCGCGACGTTGTTGCGCAACAGCGTGGCCACCCATTCCAGGACGTCGGTGACGGTGATCGCCCGGATCGGCCGGTCACCGAAGTGCGGGTAGTGGTGGTGACGCAGCCGGGATTCGGTGTGGCGCTGGTAGTCGAGGGCCTGCCCGATCTGACGCGACAGCCGCCACCGCTCCCCGTAGTCCTGGAAAGTCAGGCGGCGCTCTCCCTGATCGATCCGGACTTCCTCGGCGAGCCCCGCGCGTGCCTTGGCATCCCAGGCTTCCGCGTCGACCTTCCGATCAAAGAGACGTTCCCGCGCCTCCCCGTTGCGGTCGACGTATCGACAGCGCCACCGCTTCCCGCGCCCGTAGCGCTTGGACTTCAAACGCTCGTTGTTCGGACCGCGCTTGCTGAGGTACCACAAATCATCGATGGGCATGTCAGGCCGCCTGATCTTCCAGCCATGCCCGGACGTCAGCCGGGTTGTAGCGCAGGTGGCGGCCGACCTTGAAGGCACGAGGGCCGATGCGGCGGTGCCGCCACTGGTACAGCGTTCCGACGGGAACACGGAGGAACGCGGCCGTGTCTTGGATCGACCACAGTTCCGGCAGCGGGGTCGGGGTGGGTGCGGTCATCGTGGCTCCTTCCGGGTGATGGTGATGTAGGCGCGGCTTTCGCCGCTGTAGTCAGCGGTGCGGGTGCTGGTGCGGCAGGTGACTCGTTCGCGGCCGTAGTGGGCGACGAGCTGGGCCGCGATGGTGGCGGCGTGGGTGGTGACAGTGGCGGTCGGGCCGATGAGCCGAACCGCGACCAGGGGGCGGGGGCGTGTGGGCATGCGTGCTCCTTTCGGGCCGGGCGTTGGGCGGCGTTGCTTGCGCTGTGGAGTTGTCAAGGAACGGCTACACCGTGGCGTTGACACGTACGTGTCAAGCGGCCAGGGGTCGGGCCGCGCGAGCGGCGGTGAGTTCGTCGGCCAGGGCGTCGAGTCCGGCGTGGTGTCGGGCGCGGGCTTGGGCGGCGGCGGTGTTGGCCAGCAGGGCGTCGCCGGTGGTGATCCAGCCGGTGGCGTGGTAGCCGAGTTCGTAGATGACCTGTTCGGCTTGTTCGTCGTCCCAGGTGTGGGGGTGGCCTTCGGTGCGTCGCCAGATGGTGCGCTGGTGGCGGATGAAGCCGAGGGTTGCGGAGAAGGCGCGGCTCTTGGTGGTGATGTGGCCGCCGTAGCCGAACTGGTGCGCCCATCGGCGAAGGCGGGTGTAGTCGGGGTGTTCGCCGATGTCCCAGCAGGCGCGGATGAGTCGGCCGAGGTGGGTTGCCGGGTCGCCGTGGACGTCGACGGTGAGGTCATCGACGCGGCGCAGGGTCAGGCCGGTTACCTCGGTGCTCTTGGTGACGTACTTGGCGATGTAGCCGGTGATCTGGGCGAGGTTGACTTCACCGCCGGGGGCGTTGACGTGCTTGACGTCCAGTCCCTTGTCCCCCCAGGCGATGTGCCATCCCTGGCCGCCGTTGGCGGGGTGGCCGGCGGAGGTGTAGGAGGTCTTGACGAACGCCGTCCGGGCCGCCTGTTCGAACATGTCCCGGGTGATCTGGCGGGGTGGTGGGACGATCGCGCCGGGGCAGTCGGGGTTGTGTCCGTCGAGGCGGATCAGCGCGTGGTAGTGCACGACGCCGCGTACTTGGAATTCGTAGACCTTGATGTAGCGGCGGCGCAGCTCTACACCGTGGGCGCGGCCGAGGCGGCGTAGCTCGCGGTCGACCTGTTGGATGGTGCGGCGCCACAGCTCGGGGGCTTCGTGGTTCCAGACGACCTGGGCGGTGTGGTCGTAGCAGTCCAGGCACAACGGCTGACCGAGCTGCCCGTCACCGGCCTTGTGCCGGACACCGCAGCGCAGCTCCTGGCCGTGGGGGCAGGTCCGGCCGAAGGGGTGGCAGACGGAGGCGCGGCAGGTGCAGCCGTCCTTCTTGCGGCAGTCCGCGGCGTGGACCTTCACCACCCGGTGGTGCACCGGCCCGAACGACGGGGCGGTGGCGGTGAGGAAGATGGCGATGTGTTCGTGCAGCGGCGGGAGCCCCCAGCGGTCGCCTTGGAGTCCGGCTTTGATGAGGTGGTAGGTGTCGCGGCGGTAGACCTCGGCGCAGGACGGGCAGACGGCTGCGCGGCGGTTGCCGCAGGGGGTGTAGATCGCGCCGTCGGGCATGGTGTCGGTGTCGATGGTGACCATGCGGTTGCCGTCGCGGTCGTTGACGTGGATCTGCCCGGCCAGGCGGATCGGGTGCTTGCAGGCTGAGGCGGCGCGGACGTGGCCGAGCCAGTCCGGGTAGTCGGGGTCCTGTGCGCGGACGCGGGCGGAGGCGACGGTGCGGGGGTCGTGGCCGCGTACCCAGCCGTCATCAGCGGGGCGGGTGGAGGTGGGGGAAGCCCAGGGCCAGTAACCGGCGGGCTCGGCGGAGGCTCCCGTACCCGGGACCGTGGTGGTCCCGGGTGCGAGAGGCAGCGTCGAGGAGGTCACGCGGTCGCTCCCACGGCAGTGCCGTTGTGGGTCTTGTCGTTGATGGTCGGTTGGTTGTGGAGGGCCGTCAGGAGGTCGGCGGCCGTGTGGGTGGGCACGCGCAGTCGCACGGCGAGCTGGCCCGGGTTGATCGGTTCACCGTGGGCCTTTTCGTGCGCGGCGGCGACGAGCCGGGCGTTGGACAGCAGCGCCGGGGGCGGGCCGGTGGTGACCGGTGCCGCAGGTGCCGGGATCGGGTCCGTGACGGTGTCCGGGGTCGGCTCGACCGTCGTCGGGGTGTCGGTGTCCTCGGTTGGGGTGGGCGGGTTGACGGGTTCGATGGGACGCGAATCGGTGTCGGTGTCGGGTACGGGGTTGGTGGCCGGGGTCGCGGCGGCCGGGCGGACCAGCGTCGAGGCGGGGATGTCGGATGACGGGGCCTCGGCGGTGGTGGCCGGCGCAGGTGCCGGGACGAGATCAGTGGGCCGGGTGGTGCGGTTTCCGGTGGCGAGGAGCGCGGCGGTGGCCATGAGCATCAGGCCATCCACGGCGAGGGGACCGAACCAGACGACGAGGGTTTCCTCGTTGTAGTGGTCGAGCAGTCCGGACAGGTGCCGGTAGGACACGAACGCGGCGACCAGGGCCACGGGCGGCAGCCCGACCCAGCGCAGCACGTTCCAGCCCCAGCCGGTCGGCCAGGGCGTACGAGCAAGGATTTCGATGGCGATGAACAGGAACAGCGGCCACACGACCGCAGAGACCACCGCGCCGGGTTCCGGCGACCAGTCGGCCGGGGCGTTGGCCGGGGCGATGAACGAGTGGGCGATGTTGGCGGCGACGGAGACGAGTCCGCCGGAGAAAGCGCCGATGTAGGCGTAGACGCGGCCGTTCTTCTTGGTTCTCATGACGCCGCCTGAGGGCCGGGGGCGGGGTCGGTGAAGAGGGAGAAGCCGAGGACGACGGCGTTGACGAAGCCCTCCTTGCGGAGGTCGTTGACGATGCGGTTGACGTCATCCATGGAGCGGAGGGGCCGCTTGCAGGGCAGCTCGAAGCTGGCGAAGCCGATACCGGTCGGCGCTTCGTAGTTGAACGAGATCATGTAGCGGTACATGGCGATGTCCTTTCGGCTAGGCCACGAGGCGGTAGTTGGACCGGCGGGGGGCGGTGTCCGGGGTGGTGGTCTTGGTGGGGGCGGGGGTTTCGAGGCGGGCGCGCTGGGTGGCGGCGCGGCGCGTGAGGCGAAGACGAACCATGAGTTCGCCGATGCGCTTGTCGAGCGGGTTCATCGGGTGCCCTCCGTGCAGTCGAGGCAGGTGCCGGTTCGGCGGGGGATGTAGTAGGGCTTGACCTGGCCGCAGTCGGGGCAGGTGCGCCGGGCGGTGAGCGCCTTGTGGATGGCCGCCAGCTGTGCGGCGGTGGCGGTGCGCTTGGGTTGCGCGAGGTCGAGGCGGTAGAGGTAGGCGACGCGCTTGCCGCGACGCCAGAGGATCTGCGCGGCGGGGTCCTGGCCGCCGGGTCGCAGCTGTCGGGCGCGGAGCTGACGGCGGGTCAGCAGGTCGCCGGGAGCGAGTTTGTACGGGTAGGTCGGCAGGCCGTAGCGCTCGCCGGTCGGGTCGTAGAACACCATCGGGTCGTCCTCCGAGTCGTCGGCGTCGTCCTGGTCCTGGTGGTCGTCGCCGGTCGTGGTGCCGGTGGCGAAGGTGGGGTGTTCGTAGGTGTCCCGGTCGATGTCCTCGGGCAGGAACGCCGCCGCGCAGACGGCGCAGACGATCGGCCCTTCTTCGAAGGCCGTGACAGCGATGCGCAGCTTGCGGGGGCACTCGCATTCACACGAGACGCCGTTGTTGTTGTTCGTGCGCTGCTTGCCTTCCCCGGTGGGTTCGGGGTGGCGGTAGAAGCGCAGCGCTTCGGTGAGGTCGGTGATGACGGCCCGGTAGCGGGCGCGGGTGATGTCGGTGAGGGTGCAGGGGGAGTAGCCGAGCTTGTCGTCCTTGGTGGTGGACATGCCGAGTTCGGCGGCGAGGGTGGCGAAGCGCTTGTTGTGCCAGCGGCCCTGCCGGGAGGTGTCCTGGATGCCCCGGACGTCGGCCAGGGCGTGGGTGGCTTCGTGCAGGAGGGTGGTGAAGACGGCTTCCGGTTCGCGGGACAGCCCTTCACCGGAGATGAGGATTTCGGGGAGTTGGGTGTCGCCGTGCTGCCAGCGCAGAGCGGCGAAGTGGCCCCACTTCATGCCCTGGTTGGGCTTGGTGGGGGAGCCGGAGCCGACGATGAGGACGACGGCCGGGATCTCGGTGTGCTGGGCGCGGATCGCGGCCCAGGCGGATTCGAGCGCGCCGACGAGCGCGGCGGTGGAGACGGGGTTTTGACACGTACGTGTCAGGTCGGTGGTGTGGGCGGCGGTGCTCATGCGGCCCTCCGGATGGTGTGCTTGCGGTAGGCGATGGCGGCGGCGCACAGCGCCTGCGTGACGTGGGCCGGGGTGCGGCCGGGGGTGGTCTCCCAGGCGAAGACCGGGGCGTGCTGGCCGTCGTGGCCGACGGCGATGAGGTAGGTGTTGAACCACTCGACGGCGGCGCTGTAGGTGTGCTGTTCGGCGTCGGTGATGCCGGTGAGGTACCAGCGGGGCCGGCCGAACACGGCCGCCCGGATCGCGCCGAGGATCGACGCCGGGTAGAGACCGGTGCGGTGACAGACGCACTTCGCGCGGCACCCGTCATGGGCGTCGTAGAGGCCGGTCGGCGTCCAGCCGTGCTGGCCCAGGTAGAGGGCGGCGCGGTCGAGGATGGCGTGGACGTTGCCGGTCGGCAGCGCGGTGACGGTGCTCATCGGGCACCGATCCAGGCGAGGAAGCCTTCACGGGTCGGTTGCTTCTCGGCCCAGACGCAGGCGTCGGCGTAGGTTTCGAGGTCGTCCTCGGTGGCGTGGTCCCAGTCGTAGTTGTCGGCGGCGGCGCGCAGGGTGGTGATGACCTGCTCGGCGGTCTGGTCGTCGCGGTCGTTCCACTCGATCGCGTCCGTCGGGGCGGTGCTCCAGTCGTCGCCGTAGGCGATGATGCCGAGGTCGGTGAGGTAGTCGGTGAGGTAGTCGATGGCGCGGGTGCAGTCGCGGGCGCCGGATCCGTGGGTGGCGGGGATGGTGATGAGGCGGCCGTGGGCGGCCATGCCGATCGCGCCGACGGCGCAGGCGGGCGGGAAGGTGCCGCCCTGGTTGCTGTAGTAGGTGCCCTGGGTCCAGCCGTGGATTTCCAGGTAGCGGGCGGCGCAGCGCAGGGTGTCGGCCGGGGTCAGGTCGGCCAGCGCGCCGGGGGTGGTGGTCGGTTTTTGGGTAGGGTTCATGGCGGCCACGTCCTTTCGTGGGCGGTGGTTGGGTCGGCAGACCGGGTTCGCTTTCTCAGGGCTGTGTCCCGGTCTGTCGGCCGTCCTCTATCGGTGGTGCAGGTGGAGCCGGAGGAACACCCGCTGCCGGTCGTCATGAGGACCAGCGGCGGTGGGTGCGGAGCGGAAGACGAGTACGCCCGCGTTGCGGGTGATCGCGGTCAGCGCGGCGATGTCCTCACCGGTGCCGACGAGCACCAGGTCCACCACGCGGGTCGGGACAGCGGTCCGGGCCTTCATGCCGCCGCTCCGATCTCGGAGCTGTCGTGGCGGCGGGTCCAGGCGGCGTAGTCGGCCACGCGGATGATGTCGGTGTCGCTCATGTAGGCGGCCTTGACGCGGTTCGGGATGCCGCCTTCGGCGATGAGGAAGCCCTCGCCCTGGTTGTTGGGGTCGATGGTGTTGGAGGAGAAGCCGCGTGCGTACCAGCCGTGGCCGAGGATGATGTCGGAGGAGACGTCGTTGGTGCAGCGGCCGGCGAACCGCCACGCGAACAGGTCCCGCAGCGACGGCGGGATGATGTCCGACGAGGGTCGCTGCGTCGCGGCGGCGACGATGATCCCGACGGCGCGGCCACGGGCCACGATGTCGCGCAGCAGCGCGGCGAACAGTTCCTGGGTCTTCTTGTCCCCGGCGGTGGCGGAGAAGTAGGCGATCTCGTCGCATGCGACGAGGATCTGCCCGAACACGTCGTTGCGGCCGATCTTGCGGCGGCGGCGCGACATCAGGAACGAGTAGCGGTTGTCCATCACCGTCTGCACCCGGCGCAGGGTGCGGATGGCGTGCTCGATGTCCGGGCCGACGAACACGTCGGCGGCGTCCTGCCACAGACCGAGTTCGACCTGCTTGCCGTCGAGCAGGCACAACCTGACGTCCGGGCACAGCGCCGCGTGGCCCACGATGGTGTTCAACAGCGAGGACTTACCCGCGCCGGGCTCACCGCCGATGAGGATGTTCCGGTAGATCATCGGCAGGTAGACGGCCTGGCCGAACTCGTCGATGCCGAGGAACACGGGGTCGAAGATGGACAGGCCCGCGCCGACCGGCACCGTGTCGACCGGGGTGGCGGGTAGTTCGATGGTGTCGGTGAGATCCATGACGGGCTCCCGGTGGGGTCGGTTGACACGTACGTGTCAAAGACGGGTATGGGTGGGAAGGGCGCGGACTCTCGACCCGGTGGGTACTGGTCCGCGCCGTCCCGGTGGTCAGGCGTAGTCGGAGGGGTCGAACCCGTTCGGGCTCGCCTCGGCGGTGGGGTTGCGCGGTTTGCGCGGCCGAGGAGTCTCGGCGGTGAGGGTGGCCGGGGTGTCCGGCACGTCGGGCAGGTCCAGGCCGACAGGCGGCATGCCCGGGGAGGTGGGGGCGTTGGCGGGCATGTCCGTGGGGACGTGGTCCGGCAGCGGGGACACGATGGTTGCCGCGAGGGGTTCGCGGCGGGTGATGTCCAGGCGGATCAAAGCGGCGTAGCGGCGGGAGGCGCGCATGACGCGGACCTCGTTGGCCCAACAGGCGACGGCGAGCTTCTGCACCTGGCCGTCCTGCTCCAAGTCCCGCAGGGACAGACCGGGACGCAGCCACACCCACACCCGCTCACCGGCCGGGGTCGGCTTCGCGGGCAGGATCAGCGGCAGCGAGCCGTGCCGGTTGGTGGCGATGAACGCGGCAAAACACAGCCGCAGCCGGTGCCGCACCACCAGACACCACACGAGCGCCATCACGCGGCGACGCACGGGTGCGATCGCGGCCGGCACACCGACGACCAGGGCGACGACGAGCAGCGACCCCCACAGCGGCGTCGACTGCATCAGCGCGGTCCAGCCGTAGACGACGGCCAGGCCGAGCCCGATTTCCGGCAGCCAGTGCCAGAAGACGCGCAGGACCGGCCACGCCACGATCAGCGCGAACGTCACCGCGCCGAGCACAGCGCCGATGATCCCGCCGAGCAGGGCGCCCACGATCGGGTGCAGGTAGTGCGAGGCGACGGTAGCGGCCAGAAGGCCGACGACGCCGAGAACGACCCAGAAGGCGATGACGGCCCGACGACGGTAGGAACGGGCAATCGGAGCTTCGATGACAGTGACGTTGCCCCCACGGTTCGACCAGCCGAACGGGGACCGCGACGTAGACTTGGACACGACAAGTCCTCCCAACACGGGACCGGAGTTGTTGACAGGACGCGGGCTCGCAGACGACGCCAATCACCAGCGAGCCCGTGTCCACCACTACTTCTGTTGGAGCAGATGACACGCCCGCCGCTAGGCGGCGGTGTCCAGCGGCGTCAGACCCGAGGCCCGGAACGCCACACCCGAACGGACCTTGCCGTCCCGGTCGTTGACCCAGGGCAGCGCCTCCAGGTCCACCGGAACCACCGGCTGACGGACCGTCACCGGCGGCATCACCGGGTTCACGACCGTCACGTTGATGACCTCCGCGCTGCCCTCCGACAGGGCGTAGAGGTGCACCGTCCACATCGGGTTCTTCGTCTCCCGGTCGAACTTCTGCTGACCGTTCTGGTCCAGCTTCGGCACCGGGTTCACCGACACCTCGTACGACACCCGCGAGGTGTCCAGCAGCAGACGTCCCATGACTGACTCCTTCAACTCGTGAGCTGAGCCCGTATCGCTGGGCCAGATACGTCCTCCCTGGACGGCAGCTCTTGTGCAATCAGAGTGCGTCGATCGGTAGTGACGAGTTCACCACGATCCATGGACGACTAGGGACGTCCTTGCTACGGTTAGTCGTCCCTCCCAGTCGTCCCCGACCGAGGATGAGGAGTCACGATGCCCAACGATCGGCTGCGCAGCGGCTTGCTGAAGAAGGGTCTGACGCCGGCCAATCTCGCAGACCAGCTCGGCGTCGATCCGAAGACCGTCGAGCGGTGGATCACCCAGAACCGGAACCCGTACCCGCGCTACCGCCACTCCATCGCCGAACTGTTGGACGAGAGCGAGTCGTATCTCTGGCCGGACGCCCTGCCGACGCAGCGAGCCGTGCAAGTCAGCCAGTCCGAGGTCGTCCACATCTACCCGCGCCGCGGGGCCGTCCCGACCGACCTCTGGCAGCAGCTCCTGGAGAAGGCCACCCGGCAGGTCGGCGTCCTGGTCTACGGCGGGTTGTTCCTGCCCGAGTTCAACCACCGGTGGGTGCCGACGCTGCGGGCGAAGGCGCTGGAAGGCGCCCAGGTCGAACTGCTATTCGGAGACCCGGAGGGCAAGAACATCGCCGAGCGCGGGGACGACGAGGGCATCGGTCACGCCATGTCCAGCAAGATCCTCAACGCCCTGGCCTTCTACAAGGACCTACGGGACCTCGACAACGTCGGGATCTACTACCACGACACGATCCTCTACAACTCGATCTATCGCTTCGATGACGAGATGCTGGTGAACACGCACCTCTACGGCACGCCAGCCGCGTACGCGCCGGTGCTGCATTTGCGCCGACTCGGCGGCGGGGACCTCTTCGACAGCTACGTCGCCAGCTTCAACCGCGTTCTAGGGAAGAAGCGGGCCGTCTGGCCGGAGCACTGAGCTGCCCACGGTGAGAAGCTAGAACCATGGCCCGGATTGAGCACTTCAACAACCCGAACGCCCCGAAGCCGAACAGCATCGTTGTCGCGGTGACCGTCTTCGTGCAGGACGAGCAGGGCCGGGTGCTGCTCATCCAGCGAACCGACAACGGTCTGTGGGCGCTGCCCGGTGGTGCCCAGGACTTCGGCGAGTACATCGCCGAGACAGCCGTACGGGAGACGCGTGAGGAGACCGGCATCGACGTGGAGGTGACCGATGTGGTGGGGATCTACACCAACCCTCACCACGTCGTGGAATACAGCGACGGTGAAGTACGGCAGCAGTTTTCAATTTGTTTTCGGGGTCGTTACATAGCTGGCAAGCCGACAACTAGCAACGAGTCCTCGGCCGTGAGATGGATCGCCCAGGATAAACTGAGCGACCTGTCTATTCATCCATCGATGCGGCTACGCATCGACCACGGCTTCGAACGTCGAAGCGAGCCCTACATCGGTTGAGCAGCCAGGCGCGTTTCCGTCCGCCGTACCGCTTCCAGCAGAGGGGCCTCGGCCCGTTGCCAGAACCGCGTTACCAAGTCTTGAGGGCCGTAACGCTTTCGGATCTCGGAAAGCCGTTCCTCGACGCTGAGGTCTTGGCCGTCTGGCCCTGTGGTCATGTCGGCGAACCACAACGCGTCAGCTACGGCTGACTCTTCGCGCGGGAACTCCTTGGCCAATGCGCCACCAAGCCCTCGTTCCTCCGCCTCGAAGGAGGCGCACGAGTGGTGTGCGACAAGGGCGGCGATCCTATGGTCAAACTGCTCGCGAAGCAGCCAGCGTGCCCCATCTAGTGAGTGAAACCCTGTATCAACGATTTCTGGTGCATACCCGATGTCGTGTACCCAGGCGGAGGCAACAAGTACGTCACGCTCCGCGCCGATTAGCCGAGCCAGCCGCTCAGCTTTCGCAGCGACGCCTCGTACGTGTGCCCAACGGCGAGGCAGAGCCTCTGCGAGATGCAGCTCGGCCAATCGCGCGGCACGGTCAACGACGTTGGTCATCCATCAATCCTACGCTTGATTGAGGGCTTTCGCTTCGCTCTAATGAACCAAAACTTCCAGACAGGAGCAAAGAGTATCAGCAGGTTGGCGCAACTAACAGCAGCGGTACCCCAGTCTGACTGGCAATTCGATCTACTTCGCACTGCGGTGCTTCCCGATGATCGAAGCCCCAGCGTTGGCTTGCACGCGTGCGGAGCGTAAAGCTTCGCTAAAAACATGGGTCAGCCTACCCGATAGCGTAATGCTGATGGAAAAGAGCGTTACTCCAACAAGTAGAGACCCAAAGAAGGCGATCAGGGCGGCGGCTAGGCCGATCCATCCGCCAACCGTCGACACTCCGATTACGGATGCCGCCACGATGAAAACAACTGCGGCGATTGCTGTGGCCGGCATGTCGACTCTTGCGACGGCCTTGCCAAGCTTACCGCCCTTCCCGCCAACGTATAGGAAAAGTGCACCTAGGGCGACTGGGACAATGGATAGTACATGTAGGAACCGCGGTCCCCAAGCCCAAATTCCGGCAAGCGACGAAACTGAACGGGAAAGCCCCAGGATGACGGGAATGGCGAGTGCTATCACAAATAAAAGCGCTCCTATTGTCCCTACCAACTCATCGTCCACGAGCTTCTGGTTGATGCGGCGCCACTCATTCTCCATTTTGCGCTTAGGCTTGCCGTCTAGGAATGCTCCGGCAGCAAGCACAACGGCCGCTCGCGCGGGCAGGCTAAGCCAGAGCTTAATTGTTCTAGCAGTCGCGCCTGCTTTTGTTAGGAAGTCAATGCATATGGGAAGAGTGTCGTTGGGATTAAACTCTAGTAGGTTGCCTCGAAGGCGGAGTGGCCCGCCCACCTCTGTGCCCACCCGCTCAAAGGTGGTGCTTGGTCGCACCCTTCTGCGATGCTTGGCCGCTTCCTCTATCAGCATCTTAATGCGGGTATAGATAATTGGGTCTGCGTTAGGGAAGTAATCCGGTCTGAATTCGTCTGCAGTTGCTACTGAAGCAAGCGGCAATGCTAGGCGTGCGTCTAGAGAGAGCCTGCCAGTAGGAGCATCATTTACTGAAGAGTCAAGGATTAGATATGCAACCCGTCCCATGACAGCACGAACGTTGCCTTGGTCGAACGGCTCCCACACCCAATCGAGTCGTGGAGCATTGCGCGGAAAGTCTAGTATTGCAAGACGTATCTCCTCATCTATATCCGTGCTACCGATCAACTCACCCAGCCTCCATGCCGCGCGGCGTGCCACGTCTGAATCTGTCCAGATTAGCTCACATAGGCCCAACGCAGCCGACGGAGTTCGAATTGCTGCGATGTCATCAAGGGCCGTAAGGGAACCAGTTGCCGCCAGTGCGACCAACTCCGGAACCGCTTGCTCGCCCATAGATCTGAGGGCATTGTGGGCAGCGGGGTATTGGACGGCGAGGGTGGCAAGGACCTTAACGGCCGCGGGTTGACGAGAAGCGGCCAGAGCTTGCATTGCTGCAGTTCTTCGATCGTCGTCGTTGCTGGATGATGCCGTGTCACGCAGGAAGTTAAATCCTGCCCTGCCTCGCGGTCCTGCATCACCCGCGACGGCGCCCAATGCAGCGATTATCAGAGCCGAGTCGCTGTCGCGTGTTCCAAGGCGTCGCTGGAAGTGGTCAACGATCCGAACCGCAACTGCGTCGTCCACCTTCTTCGCCTCGGCGAGGCATTCCAGCGCCAGCAGCGGGCCTTCCGAATTGCTTCCGAAGATCTGCGTAATCACTCTCGTGCAGTCACGGTTGACTCCGGCGCACCAGAGCTTCACAGTTTCGCGCCAGCGAGTTGGATTGTCCCGATAGAGCGCCAACAGGCGCTCAGGATCATCGCCAAGCTCAACTGCTGCCAAGTATTCCTGCAATGTTAGATGCGGGAACTCGTATTGCAGGCGCGCTCCATCTACAGGGATGAGAAGTTCGCTTCTCTCTACGATTTCTTCGAACATTGGGCGCGCGTGCGGTGCTTCCATATTCAGTTCTGCAAGCAGTGCTTTCGCCAGCTTCAGCGCCATTGGCTCAGAGATGGTCCGACCATCTGAGTGGGGGTCATCAGCGCCTTGCACATGTAGGGCAATCCGCCGCAGTAAAAGTAGCTTGTGCCCGGCTCTATAAGAAGCCACGCTTTCGTGCCGGCCGAGGTCGAAGTCGCGTCGGAGCAAATGCTCAATGGCCTCGCGATAAAACTCGGCGCGGGATTGCATAAAGGATGGCCCCAAACCTGGATCCGTGGTGTGGAGCGACGCCATCATTGTTAAGAGTAGAGGGCTCCGGGCCAAACGCAAGACCGAGGGGTTGCTCCGCAAGTCTGCCATCATCCGGTCAACGAGCTTCCTGATCTTGCTGCCGGTTTTCTCTTGATCGGTAAACCATAGGAATAGGAACCGGCGCATCGCAGCGTCGTCGAAGGCTGCTATAACGACGGGATTTTCGAACGTCGGGGCCAACCCCCCGTCATAAGTCGCGTCCCGACACGTTACGATGAACTGGCAACTAGGATAGGTCTCAGCGATTGTTCTAATCTCCTGCATGGCCCTCGCTCGGCGGCTCGTGGATACCTCATCCAATCCGTCGAGCAGTAAGCTAACCTTTCCTGAGTCCATGGCCTTCTCAAGCATGGCGCCTGCAGCTCGGATGCCATTTCGTGCAAGTGCCTCCTCAGTAAGCCCGGTTAATGTGGCACCGTCTTCGTTGTACCGGTGTAGCTCGACGATGACTGGCAGCCGACTGCCTTCAGGTCGAGACTTCGCCCATCGGTACGCAGAGGACTTGAGTAGCATGGACTTTCCAGCCCCGGCGCTTCCGAGTATCACGACGCGGCTTCGCCCCTGGATCTCGCGATAGACGTCCCGTCGCTGCCCGCCATATGAAACCTGAAGGGGAACGTATATCCGATCGATCTCTACTGTCTGATCCCTAAGGAAGCCTAGAGGGTGTTTGCTGGTATTCTGCAGCAGATTTTTCCGATAGCGTTTTTGCCGTCTTCTTCCGAGGGTTCGATTTCCGCCAGCAAGCCAGGTTGCAAACCGTTTCCCGAACTCCTTGAATGATTCTCCGAGAAACTGCTTCAGGCACCACAGGGCGACAAGCACTAAGGCGATGCCAATCCCGTATGGCATAACCGGCTTTAAAAAGTCCATCTATGTCCCTCTTGATCTGCATGCAGTCGGTGCACCATATCAAGGCGCAGACGTTGGCTCACTAGGCTGTCTCGACTGACTTGTTGTCTCGTTGCTGACTCGTTTCGACTCTTCTTGTTCCTGTGAGGATTTTCTGTACGGGATCAAGGCGGCCCGCTTCGCGGACCGCTCGCGCCGCCGAACCAGGGCCGGGCCGATGGCCCGCCGCTCGCGCCTTAGGCCTTCGGCCACAGCGCGATCGGTGATAGCCCGCCAGCGGCGCGACATACGAAGAAGCCCCGGGCCGCCATGATCAGTGGCAGTTCCGGGGCTTCACGTTGGACGAGACACAGGCAGTGCCTCCGGCGGGGCGCTCAGGCGCTCTGGGATGGTGGCGCCATCCCGACAACCTCCGTCCGGGCAGAGCCGAGTGGGTGGGGCCTGCCCGGTCAAGGTCGTTCAGACGGTGGGGTGCTCCACCTTGACCGGGCAGGCCCCACCCACTCCACCGGGGTGCGGACGAAGGTCGACGGGATGGCTTAGGCGTGCTCAGAGGTAACGACTCCGGAAGCGGTATATCAAGATCGCGCAAGTGATCGCCAACCAGCCGACGATGGGATAGGCCACGCCTTCGAAGCTGTGAAGCCGACCGCGGTCTACGAACGGGGCGATGATGCCGACCAGGCCTACCAGCATGATCGAGCCGGAAGCGGCGAGCGCTCCCGGCCGGCCGGGAAGAAGCATTCCAAGCGGAAACAGGACTACCCCGAGGCCACCGAGGACGAGCATGATCGACAGGATGACAAGGGAAGGCGAACGCGGAAGGAGTCCACCGACAACCCCGAGGAGGTACACGACTGCGGCAGCGATCAGATTCGCCAGGACATTGCTGCCGGTGTCCCGCGCGAACCTGAACAGAGGCCTCGGCGGCTGAGGAGGGGTGGCGGAGGCTTCCTGGGGCCGAGGCTCCCCAGCAAGCAGGTCACGTTCTCTCCAAAGCATCACCCCTAGGACGACCGGCGTCACGGTCGCGGACGCCACTTCCGCCCACTGCCATCCATCCATGACCGTGACCGTAGTTGGCGTGATCAAGGGACCTCAGGCGGAGCGTGGGATGGATGCGCCGCACAAGCACGACAAAGATCATCGGGCACAGATCCGGCACAACACAGAGCGACAAGCCGTGTCAAACGTCGAGAGGTCTTGATGATGATTGCGCAGGTCGCGCGGCAGAAGTGCCCGACTCGCGATGATCTCTCCCCGCAGAAGGTGTAAGGGGTTCAAATCCCCTCAGCTCCACCAGTAACACCTGCTGCTGGCAAGATCAGCAAGTACATGTTCGGTACAGATCAGCGCTTGCCCGAGGTCTCGGGTGAGCGCTGACGCTTATTGGGCACCGTTCGTCGTCGCCGAGAGTCGAGCAAATGAGTTGAGTTGCTTTCGCGTGGAGGTGGCGAGCAGCCGCAACCGAGAGCACGCCTATCGCCTGTACCGCCAACTCGGATACGAGGATGTCTGTGGACGGTCGGCGCGCTTGACGAAGCTCTTGAGATAGACGTCCGAGTAGTCAGCCCCGACACGACAGGAATAGCCGCAGCGACAGTAGTCGGGCGTGTCAAGAGCGACCGCGAGGGCGAAGGATTCGAAACCGCTGTGACCGCCATCGACCAGGAGGCGAACAGGGCGCCGGAATGTCGGGGGCCCTGCGTCGTCTCGAACCGTCTTCCGGAGCGGTTCGGCCACCTGCTCGGCGGCGTCGCCGCTCGCCTCTTCGGGTGCTATGAGGGCGTTTGCTGCCGAGCATTACCGTCCGAGACGGCGACAATCGGAAGTCTTCGCTATTCAAGACAATGCTATGACTTGATGCGGATGCTTGGGATATCCAGTTTGTCGGCAGTAGCCCCTTTGGATTCGATCGGCGCTCCTGACTTCCTTATTGTTAATGGCATTTAGAGTTCCGGCCTGACCGGGGGATCCGGCATCGTCGGCCCCGCGCCCACAATGAGCCGAGAAACCAGTCGGGCCGCCCCGAACAGACGCAGTCTTGCCACCCACTCGACCTGTTGCGGCCATCCGGAGCAACCGTACCGTTGCGGCACCGGTGTTCCGTGCGATTGGCCGGATGAATTGTGGTAGTTGCCGGCGTGCTGATTGAGTCGAAATTCGTCTTTGATGGGAATGACAGTGAAAAGAATGAGAAGGTCTGCGGTGGTCGTCCTGGCGGTTCTGGCCCTGGCCGCGGCGGGCTGCGAGAACGCCAGTGAGTCAAGCCCGTCTGCGTCCGACCCGGCCACGCCGACGAGCGTGGCATCCGCCTCTGCGTCCGCAGCCGCGTCTGCGTCCGCTTCCGCGCCCGCCGTGGCGGTCGACACGTCCACCAACGAGAAGCCGGTGGACGGCTCGGACGCCGCCGCTGTGAAGACGGTGGATGTCGCGGGGCAGCCGGCGGCGCAGGCCCCGCCCTCGGCGGGGGGATACTACAAGCTCAAGACCGTGTTCCGCGGCGAGAACGAGTGCCTGGAAGGCAACCGCGTCGACGGCAACTCGACCCTCGCCGGCGCCGCGTTCCAGAACACCTGCCAGGACGTTGACGGGCAGGCCTGGAGTTTCACCAAGCGCCCCGACGGCTACTACACGCTGCGGACGAAGTTCCTCGGCGAGGAGAAGTGCCTCGAGGGCAACCAGCTCGCCGGGAAGGTCCTCGGCGGCGCCGCATTCCTGGACACGTGCCGCGAGGTCACCGGACAGCAGTGGAAGCTGGTCAAGGCAGGAGACAACCTCTTCCGGCTGCAGACGAAGTTCCGGGAGAAGGAAGGCGAATGCCTGGAAGGCAACCGATTCGCGCCGACGTCCGTCCTGAAGGGTGCGGCGTTCACCGACAAGTGCCAGAACGTGACCGGGCAGCTCTGGTACCTCACCGCGATCCCTGCCTGACGACACTGCGTTGACCGGAGGGAGCCCGGACTTTTGTCCGGGCTCCTCTGCGCGGATGACGGTTTGTGAGTCACGCGCCGACGTCAGTCGAACAGGCCGTCGAGCGCCTTCTGCTCGAGGTCGCGCCAGCGCTCGGCGTCCTTCAGCGCCTTGGCGATCTCCTTCTCGTTGAGGTGGTGGGCGCCCTCCTCGCGGATGCACGCGACGCTGAACGGCCCGCCGACCGACGGCGAGGTCCGCTCCAGCGCCTCAAGCACCCGAACCACGCCCACCACGCCGTACTCGACGGGGCGCTTGGTCATCCGGAAGTGGGACAGCAGCGCGCCGGCCTGCTGGGCCATCGGCGCGCCGGAGCCGATGGCGTGGAAGCCCACGTCCTCGTAGCGGCCGATGAGCCCGTTGGGGTTGATCTCCACGATCCACGGCCCGCCCTGGCTGTAGCCGGCCGCGAGCAGGTACGCCGACACCCCGCCGCCGGCGCCCTCGCCGGGCACGTCCGGGATGTAGTTCTCGTAGTGCTTCTTGAAGACGGGCAGGACGCGCTCCTGCAACTCGTCGCCGATGTCCGGCGCTTCGAGGATGGCGGTGGCCGAGTCCTGGAGAAGAGGGCGCAGGTCGTTGAGTACTCCCCGCGCGCCGCTGCCGCCCCAGGCGGCGCAGTCGCCCAGCGGGTGCAGCTTCTGGGCGGGGAAGCTCAGACCACGGCCGCTCTCGGTGATCTGGGAGTCCGCGCCGATCACCACCCCGTCGTCGCAGACAACGGCGAGTACGACGGTCATGGGGTCCTCCTGTGCAGGGGTGCGGGGTTGGGCGCGAGGTACCCGGCATCCCGCCCGCCTACACCCCGAGGGGTGTCGGCCCGCTCACTACCCGGACCAGAATCCCCTTACATGACGGTGGCGGCGGTGAGGAAGAACGTGACCGCGTACGTGAACCGGCCCGCCTCGACCGCCTCGTCGAACTGCTCTTCGAACGCGCGAGCCTCGGCGGGGTCGAGTACGCCGCGCTGAGCCGCCGTGTCAGCCCAACTGCGCAGGCCGAGAACGTTGTCGGCGGCGTTCGGGTCCCGAACCAGCAGCGTGCGGGGCTCGACGGTGACGTCGGCCAGACCGAGCGTGGCGAGCATGCCGGCGTGCTGGTGAGCCAGGGTGCCGTTGCGGAGCAGGACCTCAGCCCGGAACCTCAGCACGCGCCGGGCCAGATCCTGGTCGGCGATGTCGAGCACCTGCGTGTCGTAGTCGGGGTCCGCAAGAACGACGCGGCCACCCGGGCGTACGACCCTGGCGAGTTCCCCGATCGCGGCGTGCGGATCGGCGAGGTGCTGCACGGTGCGGTCGGCCCAGGCGCCGTCGATCGAGTTGTCGAGGAACGGCAGCTGATGCGCGTCGGCGACGGCGCACTGAGTCAAGCCACGGGCTCGCATGGCCAGAGCCATGGTCAGGGAACGATCCACCGTCAGCACGGTGACGTCGTGATCGTCCCTCAGGCGGACCGCGCTCGCCCCGGTGCCCGCACCGACGTCGAGGTAGCGCCGGCCGGGCGACGGGCTGAGCAACTCGCGTACCCGCTGCTGGTATGCCTGGTAGAAGGGCTCGCCGGTCAGGCGGTCGAGCACGCCGACCCACGAGTTCGGGTCCGGCTGCCGGTCGACGTCGGTGAATCCGTGCACGATCTGGAGCCTATTGCGCTGCGGTCGGTTGACCCGGCAGCGCCGACGCGTCAGCGGGCCCGCTTGTCCTCGACGTGTACGACGGTCAGCTCATGGCCGTCTCGATTTCGCTTGTGGCGCCCGTACAGACCAACCGCCAGGTCGCTGTCGTCCGAGACCTCGTCGGGGCCGACGTAGGTCAACACGTCGTTGTGATGGCCGTAGACCGCCCAGCCGGGTCCGGGATCGAGCGTGACGGTACCGAAGTCCGCAGACGGTGAGCCGACGTGGACGGGGCCGTACTCGCGCAGGATCTCGACGGCCTGTGCGGCGAGGTCGACGCCCGGCTCGGGGTCCGGCAGGACGACGCATGTGCCGTGCGCGAACACGACCCAGGACTTGCCGTCTCCCAGGATGATGCGACGCCAGGTGTCGGCCAGGTTGTCGTCGGACATGAAGCTGATCATTGCCGAGTCCGTGCGCCGTCGCTACCCGCGAACCGTCCCGCCGCCGAACCACCTGGTCAGCGCGCCCTCCAACGTCCGCTGACCGTCGCCCACCCAGACCACGTGCCCGTCCGGCCGCAGCAGCGCCGCGGGCACGTCCAGCCCGTCACCGGTGCCGGCGACGAGCCCGACCCGGTCGGCCCAGCCGTCCACCGACAGCTTCCCGGTCCCGTCCAGCAACAACCCCCTGCCGGTACGCATCAGCTCGTACAGGCGCCCCTGCGGCAGCGGTACGTCACGCAGCCGCCGCCCGAGCAGAGGATGACCCTCGCCGACGTCGTACCTGACGCTGATCGCCGTGACCTTCTCGATCAGGAAGCGGTTGACCTCGTCGAAGTCCATGAGCTGCGTCAGCACCTGCCGTACCGCCTGCGGCCCGGGCTCGTTCGTGGTCAGCAGCATCTGCGCGCGCGTGTTGGTCAGCACGTCGGCGGCCACCGGCCGCCGCTCGGACTCGTAGGTGTCGAGCAGATCGCCCGGCGCCCACCCGTGCACCGCCGCCGCCAGCTTCCAGCCCAGGTTGAACGCGTCCTGGACGCCCAGGTTGAGCCCCTGCCCGCCCAGCGGCGGGTGGACGTGCGCGGCGTCGCCGGCCAGGAACACCCGCCCGGCCCGGTAACGCTCGGCCAGGCGGGTCGCGTCGCCGAACCGGGACAGCCAGCGTGGGGAGTGCACGCCGAAGTCGGTGCCGGCGTACGCGGTCAGTTGCCGTTTGAAGTCCTCCAGCGTCGGCGGTGCCGAGGTCACGTCGGCCGCCGGCACGACCACCCGGAACACGCCGGGCTTGCCGGACGGCCCGAGCCCGAACCGCTTCTCGGTGCGGCGTACCTCGGTCATGATCGTGGTGATCTCGTCCGGGGAGGCGGTCACCTCCATCTCGCCCAGCAGCGTGTCGACAGTCGACGGCTCGCCGGGGAACCCGACGCCGAGCAGCTTCCGGACGGTGCTGCGCCCACCGTCGCAGCCGACGACGAACCGCGCCCGCAGCGGCTCCGAGGTCTCGTCGTCGAGGCGGACTGTCACGCCGTCGTCGTCCTGATCCAGCCCGGTCACCGCACGACCGCGCCGGATCTCGGCCCCGACCTCGGCCGCGTGCTCGGCGAGCAGCCGGTCGGTGAGCGTCTGCGGGATGCCGAGCACGTACGGGTGGGCGGTGTCCAGATCGGCGGGGGCGGGCTTGTCGATGCCGGCGAAGAACCCCCGGATCGGGTGCTTGCCGCCGTTGTCGAGGAACCGTTCCAGCAGCCCTCGCTGGTCCATCACCTCGATGCTGCGGACGTGCAGGCCGAGCGAGCGCACGTACGGCGGCGGCTCGGGGTCCCGCTCCAGCACGAGCACGCCGACGCCCTGGAGGCGCAACTCGCTCGCCAGCATCATGCCGGTCGGCCCGCCGCCGACCACGATCACGTCGAACACACTTCCCCCGTGCCGAGTATCAGGCGACCGTCCCCTCGGGCGGCACGAACCGACCATAGCCGTTGTGCCGGTCAGCCTCGGCGGAACGTGCGGCGGTAGGTGTCCGGCGGCACGCCCACTGTGCGGTGGAAGTGCCGGCGCAGCGTCGTCGCCGTACCCATGCCGGATGCCTCCGCGACGGCGTCGATGCTGTCGTCGGTGTTCTCCAGCAGTTCCTGCGCCCGCCGGATGCGCTGCGTCGACAGCCACTGCGACGGCGTGGCGCCGGTCGCGGCGGTGAAGTGCCGGACCAGGTTGCGGGTGCTCATGTTGGCCTGGCGGGCCAGGTCCGCGACTGTGAGCGGGCGGTCCAGCCGCGCCATCGCCCAGGGGAGCAGCGCGGCGAGCGGGTGGTCCTCGCGGGCCGGGACCGGGGTGGTGACGTACTGGGCCTGGCCGCCCGCGCGGTGCGGCGGCACGACCAGGCGGCGGGCGACCGCGTTGGCGACTGTGGAGCCGTGGTCGCGGCGGATCAGGTGCAGGCAGAGGTCGATCGCGGCGGCCTTGCCGGCGGAGGCGAGCACGGTGCCGTTGTCGACGTAGAGCACGTCCGGGTCGACGTGCACGCGGGGGTAGCGGGCGGCGAGCGCCTCGGTGTGCGCCCAGTGGGTGGTGGCGCGCAGCCCGTCGAGGATGCCGGCGGCGGCGAACACGAATGCGCCGGTGCAGAACGAGACCATCCGGGCACCTGCCGCGTGGGCGGCGCGGACCGCCTCGACCAGATCGGACGGCGGGTCGGCGTCGGTGTCCTCGATCGCCGGGACGATCACCGTGTCGGCGCGGGCCAGGTGGTCCAGTCCGTGGTCGGGCGTGACGGCGAACCGGCCGACGCCGACCGGGCCGGGGCCGCAGACCACCAGGTCGTACCAGGGGTCGGCGAGACCGGTCGGGTCGCGGACGAAGATCTCGCAGGCCGCGGCCAGCTCGAAGTGCAGCATCCCGTCGGTGGCGGCGAGCGCGATCAGGGTCATGTCCGAAACTGTACGGGCATTGGCGTTTGCGACACTGGCCCGGCCCCCGGATCCCGGCGAGGATCATTCCAGTCGATCTTTTGAGGGGGCGTCATGCGGGTGGCGGTGTTCGGGGCGTACGGGCACACCGGGCGGTTCGTGGTGGCGGAGCTGCGCGAGCGGGGGTACGAGCCGCTGCCGCTCGGGCGCGACGTCGGGAAGCTGGCGGCCGCGTTCCCGGAGGGGGAGCACCGGGTGGCGTCGGTTGATGATCCGGGCTCGCTGGACCGGGCGCTGGCCGGGGCGGCGGCGGTGGTCAACTGCGCCGGGCCGTTCGCCTCGACCGCGGGCCCGCTGATCGAGGCCGCGCTGCGCGCCGGGATCCCCTACGTCGACGTGGCGGCCGAGATCGAGGCCAACCGGGACACGTTCGCGCACTATGCCGAGCGTGCCGAGGCCGCCGGTGTCGCTGTGGTGCCCGCGATGGCGTTCTTCGGCGGACTCGGTGACCTGCTGGTGACCGCCGCGATGGGGGACTGGACGGCGGCCGACGAGGCGCACGTCGCGTACGGGCTGAGTAGCTGGCACCCGACGGCCGGGACGGTCGCCTCCGGCGTCGTGTCGCGCGAGCGCCGCGACGGCCGGCGGGTCCGCTTCACCGACGGGCGACTGGTGTACGCCGACGGCGACCTGCCCCGGCTGGACTGGGAGTTCCCGGCGCCGCTGGGGGTGCGGCCGGTGCTCGGCGAGTTCACCATGGCCGACGTGGTGACGGTGCCGAGTCACCTGGACATCCCGGAGGTGTGCACGTACATGACCGCCGACGCGGCCCGCGACCTGGCGGCGGGCGACGCTCCGGCCGCTGTGGACGAGCACGGCCGGTCCGCGCAGACGTTCACCGTCGACGTGGTGGTGCGGGCCGGCGACGTCCGGCGGCGGGTGGTCGCGCAGGGGCAGGACATCTACGCGGTCACCGCGCCGCTCGCGGTGGAGGCGACGCACCGCGTCCTGACCGGGCGGACCCGGGTGAAGGGTGTCGCCTCGGCCGGGCGGATCTTCGACGCGCCGGACTTCCTGCGCGCGTTGTCGGACCACGTCACAGTGCGGTCGGCGGCGGTGTGACGGACGGAAACGGCCGGTCCACCCCGAGCGGGTGGGCCGGCCGTTTCGCGGGGTGGTCAGCAGCTGGTGTAGCCGCGGCCGCCCTTGCCCCAGCTGCAGCTGTCGACCAGGCTGCCGGAGGGGTTGCGCAGGTAGGCGGTGTCGCCGTCGTTGTTCCAGACGTACGCGGCGCTGCCCCAGTAGCGGTGGGTGCCCTTGTTGGTGCCCTTGCCGGTGTGGATGACGATGCTGTTCCCGGCGGCCACCTTGAAGTCGCCGGTGAACGAGTAGACGTGGCCGGCCTTGTCGCGTACGTAGTAGCCCTTGAGGTTGAGGACCGTCTTGCGCTTGTTGGTCAGCTGGACGTACTCGGCGTTCAGGCTCGCGTTCGAGCGGGTGTCCTTGCCGGGGGAGTCGTAGTACACCTTGGTGATCATGAAAGGCGGCGTGGCGGCCTGGGCCGGAGCGGCGGCGGCGAACGTGCCGGCGAGGGCGATGGTGATCGCCGACGCGATGCCGAGAAGCCTTCTGCGCACGATGTCCCCTTGAGTTCAGAGCGGTGTTGGCGGGCGAGAGCGTAGCGAGGATTCCCAGCCGAGTTTGTTCCCACAAAGCGTGTCCGCCCGCCTTCGGACCGGCCGTCGGATCGATGTGTCCGGTCGTCGAACCGGCCTGGTCGGTGGGGTGAGGGCGGGATGCCGGAACGGTTAAGCATCCACATACGCCGATTGACAATGTTTGGAATCCAAACTTATTCTCGCGCTGGGCGGGTGCGCGCCCCGCCTTCCCCGTCCACGCGCCCACCCCACCACGAAGGAACCACCATGTTCCGCTCTTTCCGTACCGCCCGATTGCGGGTCGGCCTGGTCGCGGCGACCGCCGCCACACTCGTGGCCGGCACCGCACTGCTGGCGACGAACGCCCAGGCGGCGGCCGGCTGCCGCGTCACCTACACGACCGCCAGCCAGTGGCCCGGCGGCTTCACCGCGAACGTCGACGTGACGAACCTCGGTGACCCGGTCAACGGCTGGAGCCTGCGCTGGACGTTCCCGTCCGGCCAGCGGGTCACCCAGGCGTGGAGCGCCAATGTCACCTCCTCCGGCGCCGACGTCACCGCCACGAACGTCGGCTACAACGGCGCGATCGCCACGAACGGCACCGTCTCGTTCGGCTTCAACGGCTCCTGGACCGGCGCCAACACCGCGCCCACCGCGTTCACGCTCAACGGCGTGGCCTGCACCGGCGGCGTCGGCGGAACCACCCCGCCGCCGAGCACCACGCCGCCGCCGACCACCCCGCCCCCGACCACGCCGCCGCCCACCACCCCGCCGCCGGCCGGCAACGCCATGGCCGCCGTCGCCGCCATGCAGCCCGGCTGGAACCTCGGCAACTCCTTCGACGCGGTCGGCGCGGACGAGACCGCCTGGGGCAACCCGCGGGTCACCGAGGCGCTGCTGGACAACGTCCGGGCGCAGGGCTTCAACAGCATCCGCATCCCGGTGACCTGGAGCAACCACCACGGCGCCGCGCCGAACTACACGATCGACTCCGCCTGGCTGAACCGGGTACGCGAGGTCGTCGGCTGGGCGCTCGCCGACGGCTTCTACGTGGTGCTCAACATCCACCACGACTCGTGGCAGTGGATCAACACGATGCCCACCGACCGCACGAACGTGCTGAACCGCTACAACGCGCTCTGGACGCAGATCGCCGCCGCGTTCAAGGACTCCTCACCGAAGCTGACCTTCGAGAGCGTCAACGAGCCGCAGTTCACCGGCAGCTCCGGCGACGCGCAGAACGCCACGCTGCTCAACGAGCTGAACACCTCGTTCCACCGCATCGTCCGTCAGTCCGGCGGAAACAACGCCACCCGGCTGCTCGTGCTGCCGACCCTGCACACCTCCGCCGAGCAGGCCCGGGTGGACGAGCTGGTCAGCACGTTCAACACGCTCAACGACCCGAACCTGATCGCCACTGTGCACTTCTACGGGTACTGGCCGTTCAGCGTGAACGTCGCCGGCGGCACCAAGTTCGACGCCACCGTCCAGCAGGACCTGACCGACCAGTTCGACCGCGTCTACAACGCCTTCGTCACCCGCAACATCCCGGTCATCATCGGCGAGTACGGGCTGCTCGGCTTCGACCGGCACACCGGCACCATCGAGCAGGGCGAGAAGCTCAAGTTCTTCGAGTTCCTCGGCCACTACGCGCGCAGCCGCAAACTGACCACCCAGCTCTGGGACAACGGCCAGCACCTCGACCGCACGTCGTTCGTGTGGAAGGACCCCGAGCTGTTCGCGCAGATCAAGTCGAGCTGGACCACCCGCTCCGGCACCGCGTCCAGCGACCAGGTGTACGTGCCGCGTACCGGCACGATCACCGCCAAGAGCCTGACGCTCAACCTGAACGGCACCACGTTCCAGGGGCTGCGCCAGGGCACCACCGACCTGGTCAACGGCACCGACTACACGGTCTCCGGCAGCACCCTGACGCTCACCGCGTCGGCGCTCACCCGGCTGGTCGGCTCCCGCGCGTACGGCGTGAACGCCAACCTCCAGGCGCGCTTCTCCGCGGGCGTGCCGTGGCGGATCAGCATCATCACGTACGACCCGCCGGTGCTCTCCAACGCGACAGGCACCACCGCGGCGTTCACGCTCCCGGCGCAGTTCCGCGGCGACCAGCTCGCCACCATGGAGGCGAAGTACGCGGACGGCAGCAACGCCGGCCCGCACAACTGGACCTCGTACAAGGAGTTCGACGTGACCTTCGCGCCGAACTACACCGGCAATACGATCGCGCTGAAGCCGGAGTTCTTCGCCGAGGTCAACGACGGTCAGCGGGTCACCCTGACGTTCCACTTCTGGAGCGGCACGAAGCTGACCTACTACGTGACGAAGTCCGGCAGCACCGTCACCGGCACGGTGAGCTGACGACGACGGCACGGCTCGCGGCGGTGGGCGTCGACACCGCCGCGAGCCCGGTGCCGGCGGAGTTTCCCGCCGGACCGATGAATTCCCGGACCGGCGACGGTCGACATAGGCATGAACACGCTTACCCTGCAGACGCCCGAGGTCGACCTCGTCTACGACATTCGCACGCCGAGCGCCGCCGACGCCGGACACCGCCCGCTGTTCATGATCGGCCAGCCCATGTGCGCCGACGGCTTCGCAACGCTGGCCTCGTACTTCCCGGAGCGGACCGTCGTCACGTACGACCCGCGCGGGCTCGGGCGCAGCGTCCGCAAGGACGGCCGCGGCGACGACGTGCCCGAGGTCCAGGCCCGGGACGTACGCGACATCATCGACGCCCTCGGCACGGGACCGGTGGACATGTTCGCCAGCAGCGGCGGCGCGGTCACAGCGCTCGCCCTGGTGGCCGCGTACCCGGACGCGGTGGCCACGCTCGTGGCGCACGAGCCGCCGCTGGTGCAGGTGCTTCCCGACGCCGAGGCCGCCCGGCGGGCCATGGCCGCCTGCCAGGAGGCGTACCAGAAGAGCGGCTGGGGCGCGGGCATGGCGGCGTTCGTGGCCATGACGTCGTGGCGGGGCGAGTTCACCGACGAGTACTTCGCCCAGCCGCTGCCCGACCCGGCCGCGTTCGGCATGCCGACCGAGGACGACGGCAGCCGGGACGACCCGCTGCTCTCCGACCGCGCCGCGGCGGTCACCCGCTTCCGGCCGGACGTGGACGCGCTGCGCGCGACGCGTACCCGGGTCGTCGTCGCGGTGGGCGAGGAGTCGGCGGACACCTTCACCGGACGCACGTCGGTGGCCGCGGCCGAGCTGCTCGGCGGGAAGGCCGCGGTCTTCCCCAGCCACCACGGCGGGTTCCTGGGTGAGGAGATGGGCCACGCCGGGCAGCCGGAGGCGTTCGCGCGCCGGCTGCGGGAGATCCTCGACGGCGCCGCCTGACCGGGCTCAGGCGCGGCGCACGTCGGTGACCATGACCGGGTAGGGGCCGGCCGGCATGTCGGCCCCCGCCTGGTCGGCGGGGACCACGTTCTCCATCCGCAGCCGCAGGGTGGCCGGGTCGGCGGTGTCCACGGTGATTCGCCACTCCCATCCGCCGCCGTACCCGGCGCTCAGCTCGACCGCCGCCGCGCCGCCCGCCGTGCCGGTCAGCGTCATGGGCGTCGGCTGCTGATGCCACGAGTCGCCCCACCAGGCGACGAGCGAGCCCGGCTGCTCGCCGGCGGCGATCACCAGCAGACCGTCCTGCGGCCCGTCGACCGGATGGGCCCACGAGTACGACACGGTGGTCAGGTGGCCACCGGCGGCGGTCGCGACGGTGGCGTTGGCCGGCGACTCGGCGAGCGGATCGGCGGGCATCAGACGGAAGCCGCTGGTGCCGACCCAGGACCCGGTGACGTCAGTGAGAACCATCGCCCCAGGATAGGAACCACCCCCGACACCGTCCGCCGACGCGGATCACGCGGCGCGCCACCTCGCCCGGTCCTCGCCGGCCTTGCGCGTGCAGCGCATCAGCGTGCCCTTGGCGGTACGGCCGGTCGCGCCGACCGGCGAGCAGAAGGCGCCAGGGTGGACGGAGCCCTGGACGGTGCCGGTGGACGGCTTGGTGGTCCGGGGCGCGCTCGTGGTCCGCTTCGGCGTCGGCTTGGGCGTGGTCCGCTTCGGCTTCGGCCGGGGCGCCGGCCGCGCGGTCGCGGTCTGCGGCGACGGCTCGGCGGACCGCGTCGTCGGCAGGGCGGACGGCGAGTCGGTCGGTGTGGCGGCGTTCGAGGGCGAGCCGGACGAGTGGGCGGCAGGGGGCGGATCGGCGCTGCGCGCGGTCGCGGACGAGGCCGCGCTGATCGACGCGGGCTTCTCGTCCGTCGCGCCGCCGAAGGCGGCGAGCCCGCCGCCGCAGCAGCACAGCATCAGTACCCCGCCGGACACGAGTACGGCTTTCGTACCGCCGGAGAGCCGGCGCCACCAGGACTGCTTCGGTATCGGCCATGATCTCTGCGGTGATGGCTTGGTCACGCCACACAGTCTGCTTGCGCCATCAATGATTGCGATTGGTCAACTGGCGCATTTCGCATCGACGCTCGGCGACATGCGCCGACAATCCGTCGGCATGCTCAGCCGACCGATGAAAGCCAGGGCACAGCCGACCCATCGGCGGTCCCCGATCGGGACGCGCGACGCCGCCAGGCGTACGGCATCGATCTGCCGATCATCGTGGGTGACCGGACGCCGCGAGATCTTGGAAGATTTCGGCCCCCATGAGGGCCGTTTGCTTCCAAGATCTGCGCTTTGGGGAGCGCGGAGACGCTAGGCGGTGAAGTTGTCGTCGGCGTCGCGGGCGTCCTCCTGGACGTGTTCGCCGGGGCGCTTGCCACGGATCTCGTCCAGTTCCCGCACCCGGTCGGCTTCGGCGTGTTCGTCCTGGTTCAGGTCACCCAGGCGGGCCCGGGCCGGACCGGCCAGGTTCTCCAGGTCGTTGTTCGCCCGCTCGACGCTCATGCCGCCTCCCCGGATCGTCGCGTGGCGGCCCTCGCCGCCTGCCACGTCGCGTCCCCGCTGACCCGCACGCCAAACCGCCGCCACCGGCTCGGCGTCAGCCCGCATCCCGGCACGGCCCGCGCCGCCCGGCCGTGGATGCGCCGGGCGGCCGTGGGTGCGCCGGGCGGCTACGCGGGCGGCAGGGCTGTGAGCAGGTCCTCGGCGTGCCGCAGCGTGTCGGCCAGCCGGGCGCGCGACTCGTCGTCCAGCGGGACCGACCGGGCCTGCCGCACCAGATCCCGGGCGGCCTCCGGCTCCCCGAGTTGCAGCGCCAGCTCGGCCCGGTAGACCAGCGCCTCCACCAGGACGGCGGGGTCGTCGGCCGCGTCCGGCCGGGCCAGCGCGCCGTCGAGAATGCGCGCGGCCTGACCGGGATTGCCGCGCGAGTCGCCCTGCACCACGGCGTTACCCAGCGTGCGGGCGAGCCCGCCCCGGTCGTCGACGTCCGGCGTCGAGGCCCGGGCCACGAACCGGATCCAGTTGCCGCCCGGGTCGACGATGCTGAAACCGGAGTGTCCGTCCTGATTGCGGCGGGGCCGGGGCCGGGTCATCCGGGGTACGCCGGCGACCAGCACCTTGCCGTACGTGGTGCGCATGCCGTCGGCGAAGGCGCGGTGCAGGCCGGCCAGGTCGTCCACCACCACCACACAGGAGCCGTACGAGTCGGCCGGATCGAACTCGGCCATCCCGAAGAAGTGCAGGTTGAGATCCTCCCGGCACAGGGCCAGGTACGGGTTCGGGCGCTCCTGCCGGTACGTCACCTCGAATCCGAGCGCCTGGTAGAAGGGCGCCACGTCGTCAACTGAACGGCAGGGCAGCAGCGGGATGGTCGTCTCGTTCGCCATCCTCCGAGCCTGGCCACCGGGAGCGCCCGCGCGCACATGGAAATGACCATTCGGCCGGCGGGCACCGTCCGAACGGTCACCGGGGCCGGTCCGAGACGGACCGGCCCCGGTGCGGGTCAGGCGCGGGTCAGGGCTTCCAGGACCCGGCGGTACGGAAGCGGTGCTTGTACTCGACGACGCCGTTCTGGTCCTTGACGTCGAAGATGAGCTGACCGCTGCGCTTGGAACCGGCGGGCAGGTTGTTGCCCGAGGTCATCAGCTTGCCGCACCCCGAGAAGGCGCCGCCGATGCCGTTCTCCTCGGTGCCGTCCTCGGCCACCCAGGAGAAGTAGAACGGGTTGATCGAACCGGTGCCCTTGGTGATCTCGGCGGTCACGTCGGCGATCATGAACATGCCCTTCTTCGGGCCGGGCATGATCTCGTTGCAGGCGGCGTTCCGGGTCCGGAAGTTTCCGACAGTGATCTCGATGGTGCCGTCGGCGTCGTTGATGATCAGCTTGTCGCCGGCCGGCATGTTGAAGGTCTTGTCGTCGGTGGTGCCCGGCTGCGGCGTGCCGGTGGGAGCGCCGGTCGGGGTCTCCTGGGCCGGGACGCCGTCGGTGACGCTCGGCGTGGGCGGCGAGTCGACGACCTCCTGGGCCTTGTTCACGCCACTGTAGACGGCGAAGATGCCGCCACCGCAGCAGAGCAGCAGCAGGAGCGCCGCGACGATGCCGATCGTGATCCAGACGTTCTTGTTCGACTTCTTGGCCGGCGGCCCGAAGGGCGCTCCCGGCGGCGGGTACGGCGCGCCGGTGGGCGGGTAAGGCTGCCCACCGCCCGGCGGCGGGTAGCCCCCCGGCGGCTGATACGCCCCGCCCGGCTGCTGGTACTCACTGCCCGGCGGCGGGTACGGCGCGCCCGGCTGCTGGTACTCGCTACCGGGGGGCGGGTACGCGCCGCCCGGGGGCTGGTACTCGCTGCCAGGCGGCTGATATGCCGCGCCCGGCTGCTGGTATTCGCTACCCGGCGGCGGGTAGGGCGCGCCCGAGGTCGGCGGCGCCGGCGGGAAGCCCTGGGCGGGAGCGGGTGGCGGGTACTGCTGACCCGGCCCCGGCTGCGGCGGGTACGGCGCACCGGAGGTCGGCGGATACGGCGCGCCCGACACCGGCGGATACGGCGCGCCCGAAACGGGCGGCTGCGGCGTGCCCGGAGGCGGCGGATAGGGCGCGCCTGAGACCGGGGGCGTCGGCGCGTCCGGGGCGGGCGGCGGCTCGTACGGGTCGCTCGGCGGCATCGGCGCGGTGGGGAACGCCTGCGTCGGCGGCTCCGGTGGCTGCTGGTTCGGGTCCGGTGACCCGGACGGAGGCTGAGGGTGGCTCACCGTACTCCTTGGGGCGCCTTCGGGATTTTCAGTCGGAACGACGGTACAAGCCCGCGGCAACCCGGCCGACAGGGCGTCATCGATGTGGCAGGACGGCGGCGGTGCGCACCAGATCGTCGTCCACCGCGAACCGTCCGGTCACGCGGGACGGCGGGTCGGCCACCGGGGCGGCAGCGAGCCGGGCCGGCGCGATCTCGGCGTGGAACGTGCCCGCCTCCGGGTCGAGCGTGACGCGCGCGTCGGCGAAGCCCAGCCAGGTTCCGACGAGCGGGTGCCATACCTTGTAGACGGTCTCCTTGGCGCTGAACAACACGGTCGGCCAGGGCATCCCGGCCGGCAGCCGGGCCAGGTCCGCCTCCTCGTCGGGGCGGCACACCTTCCGTCGTACCCCGGGGGAGAGCGGGCGGAGCCGCTCGGCGTCGATGCCGACGGCGCGCACGTCGGTGGCGCGGGCGGCGGCGGCCGCGCAGTAGTCCCGGGTGTGGGTGATCGCGCCGACGACGCCGGGCGGCCAGACGGGGGCCCGGTCCGCGCCGGCCGGTACCGCCGTGGCGGTCAGGCCGAGCGTGGCGAGCGCGCGGCGGGCGCAGACCCGGCCGGCGGTGAAGTCGCGGCGGCGGTGGAGCACCGCGCGGTCGCCGAGGGCGGCCTGTTCGGCCGGAAGCAGTTCGCCGGACCAGTCGGCCGGTCCGGCCACCGAGACGGCGACCACGGCCGGCAGCAGATCACGCACGTGCGGTGGATGACGGGGACACGCGGTGAACGTACCGTAACGCGGGGGCGTGCCGCGGCGCTGACAGAGCGTTGCGGGGAGGCAACCGGTCCATCACCACCACGATCCCGGACAGAGAAGGAGCGGCGGATGACGCGTGGCGCGGAGGCACCGGGGAGGCGGGACGGCGAGCACGTGCCGGTGACCCCCGACTGGACCTGCGGCTCGTGCGGTGACGAATGGCCCTGCGCCACGAAACGTCACCACCTGTTGAGCGAGTACCAGGTGGACCGGGCGTCGTTGAGCGTCTATCTCGGCTCCTGCCTGGCCGCCGCCACGCAGGACCTGCGCTCCGTGCCGGTCACCGCGCTCCAGGACCGCTTCATCGGCTGGGTGCCGCGCGGCCCGAGGACGATCTGAGCTCCCGGTGGCCGTCGCGTCGGGTTCACGACGGCCACCGGAAGTGGTTCTCAGCCGCGGCGGGGCCGCCGGGTGAGCGCGAAGCCGACCACGCCGGCCACGGCCGCGAGCACGCCGCCCACGCCGGTCCACACCCAGCGCGAGCCCGCGTCGGGGAGCCAGCCGGTCAGGTCGGTCTCCTCCTCGGCCACCGGCTCGGGCGTCGGCTCGGCGGCCAGCACCGTGCCGGCCCTGGTGTTCGGCACCAGCGGCGCGGCCAGCTCGCCGTCGTCGCCGGACGCGCCGCCCTCGTCTGTCGCGCCGACGAGCATCTCCACCTCGACCGGCAGGCCGAGGTCGGGTTCGGGCAGGTCGGTGACGGAGAGCCGGACGTAGTAGGTGCCGGGCAGCGGGTCGCCCGACCACGGCTCGGCCCACGGCCGTACCCGGCGCAGCGTGCAGCCGAGCGCCACGCTCGTCGCCGCAGCGTCCGCTGTCGGCGTCTGCGCGCCGGCCGTGCACGCCTGCCGGCGGCGCAGCCCGTCGAAGACGTCGACGCTCCAGGTGGACGCGCCGGTGCGTCGCTTCGGGAACGTGACGGTGGCGGTGATCTCGTGCACCTGCCCGGCGTCGGCCCGGAACGACCAGTACAGGTGGTCGCCGGTCGACGCGCCCACCTGCACCGGCTGCCCGGCGGTGACGGTCGTGGCGGTGAGGAACGAGGTGCCGGCCTTGGTCACGGTGGTCGCGCCCGGTGACGGGCTGGGCGCGGCCAGGGCCGCCGCCGGGGTGAGGGCGAGTGCCGTGACGGCCGTCGCCGCCGCGGCGCGAATCAGCGTACGCATGCTCAGTTCACCCTCCACGTGTGCACCCACCAGCGGGTGAGCAGTCCGGCGACCAGCCCGGTGAGCAGTCCGGCAAGCGTGAGCAGGAGCAGCAGCACCCAGCCGCGGCCGAGGTCCGGCCCGTCCGGGGCGGGGGAGGCGGCCACCACGTCGACCGTCAGCTCCACCGGCATGCCCGGCTGGGCCTGCGTACCGGGCCGGGCCGCGAACGAGTTGCTGACCACCAGGCAGACGGTTCGTACGGCCTGCTCCGCGCCGGGGCTCGGCTCCGGGCTCGGGCCGTCGTCCTCCTCCTCGGCGGCCGACCAGCGCAGGCCGGCGGAGATCACGTCGGTGCGCCCGCTTCCGGCGTCGACGCCCCGGACCAGTTCCCGCCCGTCCGGCGCGGTGGCGCGCAGCAGCACGCCGTAGTCCGGGTTGACCGGCCGGTCCAGCGCGACGCTCACCGAGGCGCGCAGTTCCTGTCCGGGCCGCACCGGCACCCGGTACCAGCGGTGCTCGGAGAACGCCTCCCGGTCGCTGTAGACGCCGGGGGCGAGCAGCGGCGCGCCCTGGCACGCCGCGCCGCCACCGACCACCGCCGGGGTGGCCGTGTACGTGTCCCGGGCCCGGTCGACGAGCTGCTTGATCCGGCCGGTCAGCTCGTCGGCGCTCTGCGCCGCCGTGTAGGTGCCCCCGGTCGCGCCGGCGATGCAGAGCAGCTGCTTGCGTACCTTCTCGTCCGGGGCGAGACCGAGCGTGTCGACGACGAGCCGGGTGCCCTGGGCGGCCAGTTCGCGCGCCACCTCGCACGGGTCGGGCGGGGCGCAGGTGTCCTCGCCGTCGGTGATCAGCACGATCCGGCGGGCGGTGCTGCCGGTGCCCAGGTCCTGCGCGGCGGAGCGCAGCGCCAGCCCGACCGGTGTGAAACCGGTCGGGCGCAGCCCGGCGACGGCGGCCTTGGCCTGGGTACGGTCCACCGGGCCGACCGGCACGATCTGTTGCGTGTCCAGGCAGCCCTGCTTCTTGTCCTTGCCCTGGTAGGTGGCACCGAGCACCCGGATGCCGAGCTGTGTCTCGTCCGGCAGGGCGTCGACCACCTCGTTGAACGCCTGCTGCGCGACGGAGATCCGGCTGCGCCCGTCGATGTCCCGGGCCCGCATCGAGCCGCTGACATCGAGGACCAGCTCTACCTTGGGCGGCTCGGCGACCGGCTCGGTGGTCTCGTCGTCGGCCCCGGCAGGGCTCGGCCCGATCAGCGCGGCGGCCGCCAGGAGTCCGAAGAGGACAATCGTCGATCGTCTCTTGTTGATCACCGGGCGAAGTGTAGTGAGATCCACTTTGGAAGATCATCCGGGTCTGGCGACCCTCCGCGCGGCCGTTGCGCCGGAGATCGAACCCGTTATGTTCCCGCAGGATGACCCACGGTCAGATGATTGAGGCGACGTTCCGGGAGTGGCGTGCCCGTCGTAAATCTGACCGGCCCGCACCCGTTGTGCCCGTGCCGGAGTGTGGTTAAGCTCTGTCTTGCGCGCCCCAATCGCCCGCTTCCCCCGTGGCAGGCGATCGGGGCGCGCTTCTTTGTGCCGGCGCCCGCGCCTCAGATCCAGCGGCCGTCCAGCCACATGCGCGCCGACCACTCCGCGTACGGCAGCACCCGGCCCACGAAGATCGGGTAGAAGTACGCGAAACAGAGCGCCACCAGCAACACGTAGGCGCCCGCGATGATCCCGCCCACCATGCGCCGATCCCGTAGCTGTTGCGGGTCGGGCGGCGCGGCCGTGGCGGTCGTCGCGGTCACCGGCGCCGGAGTGGTGATCGCGCCGAGCACATAGACCACCGCGAGCACCAGGAACGGCACCGCGGGCGCGGCGTAGAAGGAGAACATCGTCCGGCCGTCGAGGGCGAACCAGAACCAGGGCAGCAGGCCGGCGGCGACGCTGAGCAGGATCGCGCCCGCCCGCCAGTCCCGCCGGGCCAGGCCGAGCCAGGCGGTCGCGGCGATCGCCGGCAGGAACGACCACCACAGCAGCGGGGTGCCCAGCAGCAGCACCTCCGAGGCGCAGCTCGGCGCGCCGCAACTGCCGTCCCCGGACCAGTGGAACGCCACCGGGCGGCCGAGCAGCAGCCACTGCCACGGCCAGGACTGGTACTTGTGCGGGTCGTCGAGCTGGGTGTGGAAGCCGTACGAAGCCTTGTGGTATTCCCACAGGTTGTTCAGCGCCCCGATGAACGGGGTGTCGCTCAGCTCCGGGTTGTTCGGGTAGCGCTCGGCCAGGCGGTAGTAGCCCTCGTCGCTGAGCAGCCAGCCCGACCAGGTCGCGACGTAGGTGACCACCATCAGCACGCCGGCCGCGAGCAGCCAGGGCAGCTCGTCCAGCACCGCGTCACGCCACGGGCGGCGGACCCCGGCCGAACGGCGGACGCCCACCTCCCAGAGCAGCACCAGCAGCGCGAATGCCGGCACGAAGTAGATCGCGCTCCACTTGACCGAGCAGGCGCAGCCGAGCAGCACCCCGGCCGCCAGCCGCCACCACGGCCAGTTCCGCCACCCGGACGGCGGCCGCCCGGCGCGGCCCGGCCGGGTCGGGTCGAGCCCGGACTCCAGGGCCCGCGTCCAGCGCCGCCGCCGGGCGTCCCGGTCGAGCACCAGCGCGCCGAAGGCGGCCAGCACGAACAGCAGCAGGAAGATGTCGAGGATGGCCGTGCGGGACAGCACGAGGTGGAACCCGTCGAGCGCGAGCAGCAGGCCCGCCGCGCAGCCGAGCACCGTGGAGCGGAACATCCGCCGGCCGATGCGGACCAGCAGCAGCACCGACAGCGTGCCGGCCACCGCCGCGCCGAACCGCCAGCCGAACTCCGGCGACGTCGTGATCAGGTGGCCCGGCACCGAGACGCCGCTGTCCGCGTCCTGGTAGCCGAAGGCCCACTCGCCGATCCCGATCATCCACTTGCCCAGCGGTGGATGCACCACGTACGACGGGCCGTTGTCCTTGTAGTTCCACTCGACGCCGCGGTCGATCAGCCCGTACGCGTCCTTGGCGTAGTAGGTCTCGTCGAAGACCTTGCCGGGCGGGAAGCTGAGACCCACGAAACGCAGGATCGCCGCGATCGCCACCACCACGGCTGTGGCCAGCCACGCCTGCCCCCGACCGATGCGGTCGTCGACGGTGGCGAGCCGGCGCCGGACGGCGGCCGGAAGGCCGCCCCCGTTGCCGTCGCCCCGCTCGGCGGTGGAGGGATCCGGGTTCGCGCTCTGTGCTGTCGACGCACTCGTCACCCGGCGATCGTAGGCTGCGAGGGTGCCCGGTGGCGTCCGTCGTCTCCGAAATTGGTACGACCTTCGATGAAGGAGCACACGCCGTGGGGGAAATGTCCGAGGTCGGACGGCTGGTGTTGCTCGGCGCGCCGCTGGGCAACCCGGCCGACGCGTCCGCCCGGTTCCGCGAGGTGCTGGCCGCCGCCGACGTGGTCGCCGCCGAGGACACCCGGCGGCTCACCCGGCTCGCCCGCGACCTCGACGTGACAGTGCCGGGCCGGATCGTCTCCTACTTCGAGGGCAACGAGGAGCGGCGTACCCCGGAGCTGGCCGAGGTGCTCACCGCCGGCTACACGGTCGCGCTGGTCACCGACGGCGGCATGCCGAGCGTCTCCGACCCCGGATACCGGCTGGTCCGGGCCGCCCTGGACGCGGGCGTGCCGGTCACCGCGGCGCCCGGGCCGAGCGCGGTCACCACCGCGCTGGCGCTGTCCGGGCTGCCCTGCGACAGGTTCTGCTTCGAGGGTTTCCTGCCCCGTACCCCCGGCGCCCGCCGCTCCCGCCTGCGGTCCCTCGCCGCCGAGGACCGCACGCTCGTGTTCTTCGAGGCGCCGCACCGCATCGCCGCCGCGCTCGCCGACCTGGCCGAGGCGTTCGGCCGGGACCGGCCCGCCGCGCTCTGCCGCGAGCTGACCAAGACCTACGAGGAGGTGGTCCGCCGCCCGCTGGGCGACCTGGCCGAGTGGGCCGCCGACGGCGACCCCCGGGGGGAGATCACGCTCGTCGTGGCGGGCGCGCCGGCCACGCCAGCGGTCCGGCCCGACGACGACACGCTGCGCGCCGCGGTGGCCGAGCGCGAGGCGGCCGGGCTGTCCCGGCGGGACGCGATCACCGAGGTCGCCACCGCGTACGGGCTGCGACGGCGCGAGGTCTACGCCGTCGTGCACCAGTGAAAGGAAGGGCCCTCTGTTAACGCCTCAGGTAGCGGAAGGGCCCCCTTTTAACACAGCATCTCACCAGGCGGCGGCCAGGAACCCGACGGTGATCAGCGCCGGACCGGCCAGCGCCAGGCCGACCGCCCAGCGGCGCTGCCGCTCGTCCGCCAGCCGGGTCGCCCCGGTCCACCTGGCGATCCCGGCGGCGCACCCGGCCACCAGCGCCAGCCCGAGCAGCCAGCGCAGGTGCCGTCCGGGGCCGGTGTCCGCGTAGGCGGTGGACCCGTCCGGCCCGGTCATCCGTGCCGGCAGCAGGGTGCCGGTGGCGGTTCGCCCGGCCGGTACGCCGCTGACCCGTACACCCTGGGCCTGGAACCGGTCGCCGTCGGCCAGGAAGATCCCCCGGCAGCGCTGGGTGAGCCCGCCGCCCGCGCACTCGGTGATCATCACGGTGCCGCCGGTCGAGTGCCCGGCGGCCAGCCAGAACGGCCCGGCGCTCACCCAGGCGAAGAACGCGGCGAGCAGGCTCAACGTCAGCAGCACGGCGAGGCCGACGGGCGGGGTCGGCGGGGGGACCGGGCGGGCCGGCTCGCGGCGGACCGGCGGCCGGACGGGGAGCGGGTGCGGCTCGTCGCGCAGCGGCGTGCCGTCCCAGTGCACCTCCTCGATCGGCGCCCAGCCGCCCGCCTGCGCGGCCTTGCGCTGCCAGCGCGGCTGCCGCACCGGTACCCGGCTCGGCACCGCGTCCACCGGCGCGCCTGTGGTGGGCTCCACCTCGACCGGCGGGTCCGCCGGATCGAGCCGGGGCTGCGGCGCGACGGGCGTGCCCGCCGGGGCGGGCCGCGCCCGCCGGGTGGTGGCCGCCGACGGCTCCGGCGCCGCTGGTCTGTTGGTCACGATGTTCATTTCACACCGGTACGCCCGGCTTGCGATGAAGCTCATGCCGCGTGTCGGCGACAAATCGGACGTACGGCCAGCGCCTGCCGCCCATTGGTTCGCGACCGGCCCACCGCAATCACTAGGCTTGCTGCTCATGAGTCACGTTCTCGCCGCGGTCGCCTGGCCCTACGCCAACGGCCCGCGCCACATCGGCCACGTATCCGGATTCGGCGTTCCCTCCGACGTCTTCGCCCGGTACATGCGGATGGCCGGTCACGACGTGCTCATGGTCTCCGGCACCGACGAACACGGCACCCCGATCCAGGTGCAGGCCGACGCCGAGGGCGTGACCCCGCGTGAGCTGGCCGACCGCTACAACCGGGTGATCGCCGAGGACCTGCAGGCGCTGGGCCTGTCCTACGACCTGTTCACCCGCACCACCACGCGCAACCACTACGCGGTGGTGCAGGAGCTGTTCACCGGCCTGTACCGCAACGGGTACATCGTCCCGAAGATCACCACCGGGGCGATCTCCCCGTCCACCGGCCGGACGCTGCCCGACCGCTACATCGAGGGCACCTGCCCGATCTGCGGCTACGACAGCGCGCGCGGCGACCAGTGCGACAACTGCGGCAACCAGCTCGACCCGATCGACCTGATCGACCCCAAGTCGAAGATCAACGGGGAGACGCCGGAGTTCGTCGAGACCGAGCACTTCTTCCTCGACCTGCCCGCCCTGGCCGACGCGCTGCGGCAGTGGCTGGACAACCGCGAGGGCTGGCGCCCCAACGTGCTGCGGTTCTCCCGCAACCTGCTCGACGACCTCCAGCCCCGAGCCATCACCCGGGACCTGGAGTGGGGCGTGCCGATCCCGCTCGACGACTGGCGCGACCGGCCGGACAAGCGGATCTACGTCTGGTTCGACGCGGTCATCGGCTACCTGTCCGCGTCCATCGAGTGGGCCCGGCGCACCGGCGACCCGGAGGCCTGGCGCAAGTGGTGGTCGGCCGACGGTGAGGGCAAGGACGCCCGCTCGTACTACTTCATGGGCAAGGACAACATCGTCTTCCACTCGGTGATCTGGCCGGCGCTGCTCGGCGGCTACTCCGGCGAGGGCGCCCGCGACGGCGAGCCGGGCGAACTGGGCCGGCTCAACCTGCCCACCGAGGTCGTCTCCAGCGAATACCTGACCATGGAGGGACGGAAGTTCTCCTCCTCCCGCAAGGTGGTCATCTACGTGCGGGACTTCCTGGAGCGCTACGACGCCGACGCGCTGCGCTACTTCATCGCGGTGGCCGGGCCGGAGAGCAACGACACCGACTTCACCTGGGCCGAGTTCCTGCGCCGCAACAACGACGAGCTGGTCGCCGGCTGGGGCAACCTGGTCAACCGGTCCGTCTCGATGGCGGCGAAGAACTTCGGCGCGATCCCGCCGGTCGACCCGGCCGGGCTCACCGAGGCCGACCAGGCGCTGCTGGACACCGCGAAGGCGGGCTTCGCCACCGTCGGCGACCTGATCGCCCGGCACCGGCAGAAGCAGGCCATCGGTGAGGCCATGAAGGTCGTCGCCGAGGCCAACAAGTACCTCTCCGAGCAGGCGCCCTGGAAGCTCAAGAGCGCTGACGACAAGCCCCGGATGGGCACCATCCTGCACGTCGCCCTCCAGGTGGTCAGCGACGCCAACACGCTGCTCACCCCGTTCCTGCCGCACTCCGCGCAGAAGATCCACGAGCTGCTCGGCGGCACCGGCACGCACGCGCCGATGCCGGTGATCGAGGAGGTCGACGACCTCGACGGCGGGCCGTCGTACCCGGTGCTGACCGGTGACTACACGGTCGGGACGCGCTGGGAGTCCGTACCCCTGGAAGTGGACCGGCCGCTCGCGGCGCCGAAGCCGGTGTTCCGCAAGCTCGACCCGTCCATCGTCGAGGAGGAGCTGGCCCGCCTGGCCGGCTGAGCACACGCGCGAACCGCGGCCCCGGGGATCTCCCCGGGGCCGCGGTCGTCCGCCAGGTCAGGCGGTCGCCATGCTCGGCTTGCCGATGAACTCCATGATGGCCTTGTTGACCTCGGTGGGATGGGTCCACGGCGTGCCGTGCGGCGCACCCTTCAGCGTGACCAGCTTGGCGTCGGACAGCATGTTCACCAGCCGCTGGCCCGTCACCGGGTACGGCAGCACGTTGTCCTTGTCGCCCTGGATGATCAGCACCGGCACGTCGATGTTCGGCAGGTCACCGCGGAAGTCGGTCTGCCAGGCGTCCACCGAGTCGTGGGTGCCCTTGGCCGACGCCTGCGCGCCGATCTGCCAGTGCGCGTGGTAAGCCTCGTCGCTGACCAGCTTCCCCCGGTTCTCGCTGGCGTTGAAGAACGCGTCGCAGAACTGGGTCAGGTAGGCGAACCGGTCCTGGATGATCGCCTTCTGGAACCCCTCGAACATGCTCTTGTCGACGCCCTCCGGGTCGTCGGGCGTCTTCAGCAGGTACGGCGCCAACGGGGCCAACAGGACCGCCCGGTCCACCCGGTCCGACCCGTACGCGCCCAGGTAGCGGGTCACCTCACCGGTGCCCATGGAGTGCCCGACCAGGATCGCGTTGCGCAGGTCCAGTTCGGTCATCAACACGTCCAGGTCGGCGGCGAACGTGTCGTAGTCGTAGCCCATGGCCGGCTGGGCGGAGTTGCCGAACCCTCGCCGGTCGTACGTGATCACCCGGTATCCGGCATTCAGCAGCGGACCGCTCATCTTCTCCCAGGTAGCCCCGTTGAACGGGAAACCGTGGATCAGCACGATCGGCTGACCGGAACCGTGATCCTCGTAGTACAGGTCGATGGGTGCGGAGTTCTCCGTACCGACTGTGACGAAAGGCATGTCGGGATTCCCCCTCGCGCGGGTTTCTCGGACGCCCCACGCCTTCCCCACGCGCCCCCGTCTATGCGTGCCGGTCCGGATAGGGCAGATCCACCACCCGGTCGTCGGTCAGCTCGGCGCCCGGCGCCCAGACCTCGTAGACACCCCGTTCCAGGCACTGCGCCCCGGTCGCGGCCACCGCGTCCGGATCCGGACGGCGCAACCGCAACCGCAGCCAGCCGCCCTCCTCCCGCAGCACCAGGCACGGCGCCCCGCGCCACGTCGCCGTGCGCAGCCGCCGGGCCGGCGTGTCCACCGGGTACCGGGCCGCCCGGGTCATCGCCAGCACCCGGAACCCGCCCGGCTGGTCGGCCACCGCCTCGTACTCCGAACCCGCGTACGCGCCGACGAGCCGGGTCGAGCGCGGCGCCTCGCCGGTCGGCACGTACTCCTGGTCGGCGGAAAGCCCGGGCACCGCGGCGAGCAGGTGCCGCCACTGCGGACCCGCCAGGCGCAGCCACCCACGCTGCTCCGCCTGGTAGGTGTAGAGCACCACCTCCACCCCCTCGGCCGGATAGGCGAGCAGCGTGGCGTTCGCCGGCATCGGCAGGTCGGCGAACTCCCGGGTGACGAACTCCGGCACGAGCTGCGCGCTGCTCGGCACGAACCCGGTGCCCAGCACCGGCGGCCCCAGCCGGTCCCGGGGCGGCAACGCCATCAGCCCCCGGTGCGCCTCGCCCACCGGCACGTCGTAGTCGGCCGGGTCGGCGGCCCGCCAGCGCAGCGCGTACGCCACGTCACCGCTCTCGGAGTCGCCCCGCAGCACCGCCATCCCGGCCGGCGTCCGCAGGTGCGCCACGTCGTGCTCCCGGTAGCAGAAGCCGTGCGGCAGCCAGCCCCGCACGTAGCCGGCGAGCTGCCGGGCGGAGAGCACCTTCACCATCCGGGTACCCGGCCGGATCACCGCCGAGGCCCGCACCGCGGCCAGCGTCGGGTCGCCCGCCGCCCCCGGCTGCTGGCTGAGCCGGTGTACGTACGCCCAGCCCCGGTCGCGGTGCACCGGCATCAGCAGCGGCGGGTCCGTCTCGTCGGCCGTCCCGGGGCCCCCGTGCACCGCGTCCACCTCGGTCGCGTGCACGAACCGGCGCCACGGATAGCCGCCCCCGGGCCGGGGACACCACTCGAACCCGGGCGCCTCGTCGGCGCTGAACAGCTCGTACGCCGCGCCCCGGGCGATCTCCTCGGCCGGGTGCACCCGGCCGGCGTACGTCACGCGCAACCCGGCCCGGTCGGAGGCGGGCCCACCGGTCTGGTCGGTGACTGTCACTCCAGGACGCTAAGCCCGCCAGATGTGGGGCGTGTGAACGGCCGGTGGCGGTCCGGGAACGCCGCCCCGGGCCGGTGTGTGATGCTGGCCGCGATGACCGAGCAGACCGAGACCCGCAAGCAGCGCGCCGCCCGCCGGGCCGGGGAGTTCCCGCCCGCACCCGAGCCGCTGCCCGTGCCCGTGCTGGACAGCCACACCCACCTCGACATCACCGTCGGCGAATTCGGGACACCCCCGGGCGGCACCCCCGGCGACGACCCGGTGGCCGCCGCGATCGACGTCGCCGCCCGGGCCGGCGTGGACCGGCTCGTCCAGGTCGGGGTGGACGTCGACTCGTCCCGGTGGAGCGCCGACGTCGCCGACCGGTACGCCCCGGTGCTCGCCACCGTCGCGCTGCACCCGAACGAGGCGCCCCGGCTGACCGACCTGGACGAGGCGCTGCGCGAGATCGAGGCGCTCGCCGGCCGGGACCGGGTACGCGGCGTCGGCGAGACCGGGATGGACTTCTTCCGTACCGGCGAGGAGGGGCGGGCCGCGCAGGAGGAGAGCTTCCGGGCGCACATCGCCATCGCCAAGCGGCGCGGCAAGGCGCTCGTCATCCACGACCGCGACGCGCACGCCGACGTGCTGCGCATCGTCGACGACGAGGGCGCCCCGGACACCGTGGTCATGCACTGCTTCTCCGGCGACGCCGACTTCGCCCGCGAGTGCGTCCGGCGCGGCTTCCTGCTCAGCTTCGCCGGCACCGTCACGTTCGGCAGCGCCGCCGCGCTGCGCGAGGCCGCCGCCGTCACCCCGCCGGAGCAGATGCTGGTGGAGACCGACGCGCCGTACCTCACCCCGATGCCACACCGGGGCCGGCCCAACGCCTCGTACCTGATCCCGCTGACCGTCCGCTTCCTCGCCGGGACCACCGGCGCCGACCTGGACACCCTCTGCGCCACCATCTCCACCAACGGTGAGCGCGCGTTCGGCCCGTGGCGTTAAGAAGGGGCCCCTCCATATCGCGAGGCGTTAAGAAGGGGCCCTTCCTTCCCCCCGGGCGGGGCCGCTTACGCTACGGGGCGTGACCGGACTCCTCGGCCCGGCGGAGATCCGGGAACTCGCCGCGCGCCTCGGCGTCACGCCGACCAAGAAGCTCGGCCAGAACTTCGTGCACGATCCGAACACCGTGCGCCGCATCGTCACCACCGCCGGGTTGACCCCGGACGACGTGGCGCTTGAGGTCGGCCCCGGGCTCGGCTCGCTCACGCTCGCCCTGCTCCCGGTCGCCGCGCACGTGCACGCTGTGGAACTCGACCCGGCGCTGGCCGCCGCGCTGCCGGAGACCGCCGCCCGCTTCGCCGGCGAGGCCGCCGCGAGGCTCACCGTCCACCCGGCCGACGCGCTGCGGGTCACCGCCGCCGATCTGGCCGACCCGGCGCCGACCGCGCTGGTGGCGAACCTGCCCTACAACGTCGCCGTGCCGGTCGTACTGCACCTGCTCGCCGAGCTGCCCACACTGCGGCACGGCCTGGTGATGGTGCAGAAGGAGGTCGCCGACCGGCTCGTCGCCGGTCCCGGCTCCAAGGTGTACGGCATCCCGTCGGTCAAACTCGCCTGGTACGCCCGCTCCCGGGCCGCCGGCAAGGTCCCGCCGAACGTGTTCTGGCCGGTGCCGAACGTCGACTCCGGCCTGGTCGCGTTCACCCGGCGCGAACCGCCCCGGCCGGACGTACCCCGCAAGGCCGTCTTCGCCGTCGTCGACGCCGCGTTCGCCCAGCGCCGCAAGACGCTGCGCGCCGCCCTGGCCGGCTGGGCCGGCGGCGCGGACCGGGCCGCCGCGACGCTCGCCGCGGCCGGTGTCGACCCGGGCGCACGCGGCGAATCGCTCACCGTGGAGCAGTTCGCCGCCATCGCCGCGTCGGCCCCCGACGGCTCCGCCGCCGAGCAGTAGGCTGGCGCCGTTGCCCGACCCCGCCGAGGAGCTGACCGTGCAGAAGCCGTTCGACATCCGCCCGCGTCCAGGGGAGCTCACCCGGTGACCGAGGCATGGCGACCGGAGGACGAGGACGGGCAGCGACGCGGGGCCAGTGGCCCGGTCAAGGTGCGGGTGCCCGCCAAGGTCAACCTGCATCTCGGGGTGGGACCGCTGCGGCGTGACGGCTACCACGAGCTGAACACCGTCTACCACGCGATCTCCATCTACGACGAGCTGACCGCACGGCGCGGTGACACGCTCACCCTCACCATGGAGGGTGAGGGCGCCGGAGAGCTGGCGCTCGACGACACCAACCTGGCGCTGCGCGCCGCGCACGCGCTCGCCGGCTACGCGGGCGTCGCCCCGCACGCCCGGCTGCACCTGCGCAAGCAGATCCCGCTCGCGGGCGGTCTCGCCGGCGGCAGCGCCGACGCCGCCGCCGCGCTCGTCGCCTGCGACACGCTCTGGGGCACCGGGCTGTCCCGCGACGAACTCGCCGGCATCGCCGCCGACCTCGGCTCCGACGTGCCGTTCCTCATCCACGGCGGCACCGCGCTCGGCACCGGCCGGGGCGAGGCGGTCAGCCCGGTGCTGGCCCGCCCCACCTCCTGGCACTGGGTGGTGGCGATCGCCGACGGCGGCCTGTCCACCCCGGCCGCCTACCGGGAACTGGACCGGCTGCGTGACGCTGGCGCCGCCGGCACGCCGCTGGGCAGCACCGACGCGCTGCTCGCCGCGCTGCGCCAGCGCGACCCGCGGGTGCTCGCCGCCACGCTCGGCAACGACCTCCAGGACGCCGCCCTGACCATGCGTCCCTCGCTGGCCGAGACGCTCAAGGCGGGCGAGGCGGCCGGCGCGCTGGCCGGCATCGTCTCCGGCTCCGGGCCCACCTGTGTCTTCCTCGCCGCCGGCGAGGCCGACGCGGGGCGGATCGCCGCCGAGCTGACCGCCGCCGGGGTGTGCCGGGAGGCCCGCGTCGCGCACGGACCGGTCGCCGGCGCCCGCGTGGTCTGAGGCCCCGTACCCTTGACTCAGGCGTCCCGGGCCCCGGGACGCCTGAGTCGTGAAAGGTGGGGAATGGCCAACATCGTCAACCTGGACCGGGTGTCCAAGGGGTACGGCGCCGCCGGGCCGCTGCTCACCGACGTCTCGCTCGGCCTCGACGACGCCGACCGGGTCGGCGTGGTGGGCCTCAACGGCGCCGGCAAGTCGACGCTGCTGCGGCTGCTCACCCGCGCCGAGGAACCCGACGACGGCCGCGTCACCCACCGGCGCGACCTGCGCGTCGCCTGGCTGCCGCAGCGCCTGGACCTGGCCCCCGACCTCACCGTGCGGGACGTCGTGCTCGGCACCGCCTGGCTCGACGAGAGCATGGGCGCCGAGCACGAGTGGGCCGGCGACGCCGGTGTGCGCGCCATCCTCGACGGCCTCGGCATGCCCCACCTCGGCCTGGACACGCCGGTCGGCCCGATGTCCGGCGGGGAACGCCGCCGCGTCGCGCTCGCCGCCCTGCTGGTCCGCGACGCCGACCTGCTCGTCCTCGACGAGCCCACCAACCACCTCGACGTCGGCGGCGTCGACTGGCTGGCCCGCCACCTCGTCACCCGCAAGGGCGCGCTCGTCGTCGTCACCCACGACCGCTGGTTCCTCGACGCCGTCTGCACCGCCACCTGGGAGGTCGCCGACCAGACCGTCCGGGCGTACGAGGGCGGCTTCGCCGCGTGGACGCTGGCCCGCATCGAGCGGCAGCGCGTGGCCGCCGCCACCGAGGCCCGCCGGCAGAACCTGCTCCGCAAGGAGATTGCCTGGCTGCGCCGCGGCGCGCCCGCGCGCACCTCGAAGCCCAAGTTCCGCATCGACGCGGCGAACGCGCTCATCGCCGACGTGCCGGAACCCCGCGACACCATGTCGCTGCAACGGCTCGCCACCGCCCGGCTGGGCAAGCAGGTGTACGACCTCGAAGGCGTCCGGCTGCACGCCGGCCCGAAGGAGATCCTGCACGACACCACCTGGCAGGTCGGGCCCGGCGACCGGGTGGCCATCCTCGGCCGCAACGGCGCCGGCAAGACCACCCTGCTGCGGATGCTCGCCGGGGTGACCGGCCCCGACGGCGGGCGCTTCGCCGCCGGGCAGACCGTCCGGCCCGCGTTCCTCTCCCAGGAACTCGCCGAACTTCCCGGTCACCTGCGTGTGCTGGAAGCCGTCGAGGAGGTGGCCCGCCGGGTGCAGTTCGGCGACCGGGAGATCAGCGCCGCCCAGCTCGCCGAGATCTTCGGCTTCGACGACCGGCGGCTCTGGACCCCGGTGAGCGACCTGTCCGGCGGTGAGCGCCGCCGCCTGCAGATGCTGCGCCTGCTCGCCGGGGAGCCCAACGTGCTCCTGCTGGACGAGCCCACGAACGACCTGGACACCGACACGCTCGCCGCGCTGGAGGACCTGCTCGACTCGTGGCCCGGCACGATCGTGGTGGCCAGCCACGACCGCTACCTGATCGAGCGGGTCACCGACGTCGCGTACGGCATGTTCGGCGACGGCCGGCTGGTGCACCTGCCCGGCGGCGTCGACGAGTACCTGGCGCGCGCCGCCGCGGCCGGCGGCCCGGCGCCCGCCGACCTCACCCCGGCGACCGCGGCGCCGGCCCGCGAGGGCATGTCCGCCGCCGAGGTACGCGTCGCGAAGAAGGAACTCAACCGGCTGGAACGGCAGATCGCCAAGCTGGAGCAGAAGGAGGCGGCCCTGCACGAGCAACTCGCCGCGAACGCCACCGACTACGCCCGGGTCGCCGAGCTGGACGCACAGCTCAAGGAGGTACGGGCCGAGCGGGACCGCACCGAGGAGACCTGGCTGGCCCTGGCCGAGGAGCTGCCCGGCGGCTGACCTGCCGCCGGGGTGGGGGGTGTGCGGCGTCACTGACCGGCGTACGGGACAATCACCGGTGGAACCCTCGTCCGAACGGTCTTTTGGAGACGCAGAGATGGCCCACACCCCCGTCAACCACCCCGCGCGGCCGATCTACCGGGCGATCGGCGGGATCGTTGGTCTGTACTTCGTCGTCTTCGGCGGCCTCGGCGTCATCGCCAGCGCCGGTGGCGATTTCTTCGCCCAGGACGACACCAAGGTGCTCGGTCAGGGCACCAACATGGCGTTCTCGCTGGTGTCGGTGCTCGTCGGCGTGGTGATTCTGGTCGGCACCGCGATCGGCCGCAACCTCGACGTGGCGGTCAACCAGTGGCTGGCCTACACCCTGATGGTGATCGGCCTGGGCTCGCTGGCGTTCCTGCAGACCGACGTCAACATCTTCAACTTCTCGATCATGACCGACGTCGTGGTCCTGACCCTGGCGCTGGTGCTCCTGATGGCCGGCATGTACAGCAAGGTCGGCTCCGACGACGAGCACGAGGCGTGGCAGAAGGCCCGCCTGGTGCTCTGACCCCTCTCGCACGAAGGCCCGGCGCGCGGCGCGCCGGGCCTTGGGTGTTTTCCGGACGCGAACGGACAACCCAGGCGACAATTGCCCCGAATCAGTCACACGACTGGAGGGCACCATGGCGCACTTCCCGGTGAACCACCCCGCGCGGCCCCTCTACCGGGTGCTGTCCGGGCTCATCGGCCTCTACATCCTGGTCTTCGGCGTCTACGGCGTCTTCTTGACCTGGGGCGAAGGACTGTTCGGCCGGGGCAGCGACTGGGCGCTGGGCCTGCGCACCAACCTGGCCTTCTCGCTGGTCTCGGTCGTCTTCGGCGCGGTCCTGCTGGTCGGCGCGTCCCGCCGCGACAACCTCGGCCACTACATGAACCTCACCGCCGGCGCGGTCTTCCTGATCACCGGCATCCTGATGATGTCAGTGCTGCAGACCTCGGCGAACTTCCTGAACTTCTCGATGTCGACGGTCATCGTGTCGCTGCTGTTCGGGCTGGTCCTGCTCGCCACCGGCCTCTACGACAAGGTCGGCACCCCGGAGCAGTCCGAGGAGGAGCGGCAGCGCCGCTACCACCCGATCGCCGAGCGCTGAACCGGCTGTCGTCGCCGCCACCACGGGCGTCGCGGCTCATTCCCGCGTCGACGGGACCTCGTCGGCCCGGTCGGCCCGCGGACCGTGGAGCGCGCGAAGCGCGTCGAGTGCGACAGCGGTGAGGACGCTGCGGCCGACACCGGCACGGCCGAGCAACTCCATCCCCCGGGTGACCGCGACGAAGTAGACCGCCAGTGACTGCACGTTCGCGTCCTCCGGGAGATCCCCGTTCTCCCGGGCGTGTTCCAGGCATCCGGCGTAGATCCCGGCGAGCTGCTCGATGCCGGCTTTCGTGACAGTGGAGAGCGGATCCTCCTCGCCGGTCGACTCGACGAGCGCGCGCGTGGTGAGCGAGACCCTCCGGTCACTGCTGCTGAACTCGATCGCCATGCGGAGCATGTGACCCCGGATCCGTTCCAGCGGCGAAGCGCCGTCGTGCCCGAGCGCTTCCGAGACGGCGCGCGTCGCCTCCTCCCGATCCTCGGAGAGCGCCCGGAGGAACAGTTCCCGCTTCCCGCCGAACGCGTTGTAGAGGCTCTGCTTGCCCAGGCCGGTCGCCCGCACCAGGTCGTCGAGGGTCGAGGCGGCGAGGCCGTGCACGGCGAACACCTCACTGGCGCTGCTGACGACATCGCTCTCGACGAACTTGCGGGGACGGGGCACGTGGGCAGCCTACGTTATTGACCATCTGGTCAAAAACTTGTTAACGTGGCTGCGGCGCGCATCGATGAGAACTGTTTCCCGCTGCGGCACGACAATCAAGGACGGCAGAATGAAGAGCAACGAAGAGATCGTTCGCGAGGCATACCGGCTGGCGGAAGGGGACGTCCTCGACGGACCCGGCTTTCGCGCCCTGTTCACCGAGAACGGAACGTTCAACGACGTGCCCAATGGGCTGACCTTCCGCGGGGACCAGATTCCTCAGGCGCTGACGGGCTTCGCCGGCGTCTTTCCCGACGTCCACCGCGAGCTGCTCGACGTGCATGCTCTCGGTGATGTCGTCGCCGTCGAACTACGAATTCAGGGAACCCACCTCGGCGGTTTCCCCACCCCGGCCGGCGAGATCCCGCCGACCGGCAACCGGATCGACGTGCCGACGGCTGATCTCTGGCATCTCCGTGACGGAAAGATCGAAAGGTTCGACTGCTACAACGCGGCGAACGTGCTGCTCGCCCAGATCGGTGCCGCCCCCGACTTCGACTCGGCGATCGCGGCTGCCGCAGGGGCTTAGCGCCACCGCTGCACCGCACGGGCCGAGGATCCAGCTCAACCCCGGGGGATCGGACCCGGCTTCGACTCCAGGTGCGACAACCCGTTCCAGGCCAGGTTCACCAGGTGCGCGGCCACCGTCTCCTTGCGCGGCTTGCGCACCTCCAGCCACCAGCGCCCGGTCAACGCCACCATGCCAACGAGCGCCTGGGAGTAGAGCTCGGCCAGCTTCGGGTCGTACCCCCGGATGGAGAACTCGCCCGCGAGGATGTGCTCCACCTGGTGCGCCACGTCGTTCATCACGCTGCTGAAGTTGCCCGTCGCCGACATCAGCGGCGACTCCCGGACCAGCACCCGGAACCCGCTGGTCTCCTCCTCGATGTAGGTCAGCAGCGTCAACGCGGCCTGCTCCAGCAGCTCCCGCGGATTGCCCGCTGTCAACGCCGTGGTGATCCGGTCCAGCAGGGCCCGGACCTCCCGGTCCACCACCACCGCGTAGAGCCCTTCCTTGCCGCCGAAGTGCTCGTAGACCACCGGCTTGGAGACCTTCGCGCGCGCGGCGATCTCCTCGATCGAGGTCGCGTCGAAACCACGCTCGGCGAAGATCTGCCGGGCGATCGAGATCAACTGCTCGCGCCGCTGCGTCGCGGACATCCGCACCCGGGACGGCTTCGCCGCCGGCGCGGGCCGCCGGCGGGCGCGGTCACTGCCGGGAACGTCGGTCACCCGCCCCATCCTGCCAGGCGAGGCGTACGCGGTCCGACCGGTTGATTTGTCGTACGCCAGTTCTAGTCTCTGGGGGTGACTCGTGGCGATCGCTCGAACGCGCACGGCTCCTATCGTGGCCGAAAGCCTGAGCTGCACGCCCAGGCGCTGGCACTGCGGCGTGCCGGCTGTCCCGTCGGGGAGATCGCGGAGCGGCTCGACGTCTCCAAGTCGACGGCGTATCTCTGGACTCGCCACCTGCCGCTCGACCGGCGTTGGTGCGGCGGCGTCGTCAGGCCGCACAGCGGGCCCGATCCGATGCGCAGTGGGGCGCGCACCGCGCCGCCCGTGACGCGGCCAGGGCGGAGACGGTCGCGGCGTCCGCCGAGTGGGTGCGAGGGCTGGGCCTGCGCGAACTGCTGCTGATCGGGGCGGCGATCTACTGGTGTGAGGGCGGCAAGGCCAAGCCGTGGCGTCCGCACGACTGCAGGATCAAGTTCGTCAACAGCGATCCGTTGCTCGTGGGCCTGTTCCTGCGCTTCCTGGATGCCGTCGAGGTCCCGCCCGAGGATCGACGATTCCGGGTCAGCATCCACGAGACGGCTGACGACGCGGCGGCGGTCCGGTGGTGGGCCGAGCGGGTGGGTGTGCCCGCTGATCGCTTTCAACCCACCACTATCAAGAGGCATCGTCCACTGACGACACGGAAGAACGTCGGAACCGACTATCGCGGCTGCCTGACCATCCATGTGGTGGGCGGGAGCCGGCTCTACTGGAGGATCGAGGGGATCATGAAAGGAATGAGCAATGAAGATCCACCACGTGACCGGTAAGGTGTAGGCAGCCGGCGGGCAGCTTGCCTTTTGCCCGTTTTCGACCGTCCCGGGTCGTCTAATGGCAGGACGTCAGGTTTTGGTCCTGATTATAGGGGTTCGAATCCTCTCCCGGGAGCTTCTGCTGTTTGCCCTCCCGCGGGTGGTTAGCATGACCGCGAGACTGTCGCCGTCCCGACGGGAGAGCCACGTCGTGTCCCAGCCCCACCTCCGCACCGTTGTCGTGCTCGCCGCCGGTGAGGGCAAGCGGATGAAGTCGTCCCTGCCCAAGGTGCTGCACCCGCTGCTCGGCCGTACCCTGCTCGGTCACGTCCTCGCCGCGGCCGCGCCGCTCGGCGCGGACCGCACCGTGGTGGTGGTCGGCCACGGCGCCGACCAGGTCCGGGCGCACCTGACCGACGTGGCCCCGGCGGCGACGCCGGTGCTCCAGGAGCGCCAGCTCGGCACCGGCCACGCGGTCCGCATCGCGCTGGACGCGGCGCCGGACGCCACCGGCACCGTCGTGGTGATCAACGGGGATGTGCCGCTGCTGCGGCCGGAGACGGTCCAGGCGCTCGTCGAGGCGCACGAGGACGCCGCCGCCGCGGCGACGGTGCTCGCCGCCGAGGTGCCGGACCCGACCGGTCTGGGCCGGATCGTGCGGGACGTGCAGGGGCAGCTGGAGCAGATCGTCGAGGAGCGGGACGCCACGCCCCAGCAGCGCGCGCTGCGGGAGATCAACGCGGGCATCTACGCGTTCGACGCGGCCCGGCTGCGGGAGGCGCTGGGCAAGCTCTCCACCGACAACGACCAGGGCGAGGAGTACCTGACCGACGTCTTCGCGCTGCTGCGCGACGCCGGGGAGCCGGTCGCGGTGCACTGCGCCGCCGACCACGTGGAGACGCTCGGCTGCAACGACCGGGTCGAGCTGTCGGCGCTGCGGCGGCTGCTGCGCGACCGGGTTAACGAGGGCTGGATGCGTACCGGGGTCAGCATCCTCGACCCGCACACGACGTGGATCGACGTGACGGTGACCGTCGAGCGGGACGCGGTGATCGACCAGAACACGCAGCTGCAGGGCACCACGGTGGTCGGCGAGGGCGCGCTCGTCGGCCCGGACACCACGCTCGTGGACACGGTGGTGGGCGCGGGCGCGAGCGTGGTGCGCTCCCACGCGCTCGGCGCCGAGGTGGGGCCGGAGGCCAGCGTGGGCCCGTACGCGTACCTGCGGCCGGAGTCGCGGCTGGGCCGCAAGGCGAAGGTCGGCACGTTCGTGGAGACCAAGAAGGCGTCGATCGGTGACGGGTCGAAGGTGCCGCACCTGTCGTACGTGGGGGACGCGACGATCGGCGAGCACAGCAACATCGGCGCGGCCACTGTCTTCGTCAACTACGACGGGGTGCGCAAGCACCACACCACCATCGGCAGTCACGCGCGTACCGGAGCGGACAACATGTTCGTGGCGCCGGTGCGGGTTGGCGACGGCGCGTACACCGCTGCCGGTTCGGTGATCACCGGGGACGTGCCGCCGGGTGCGATGGCGGTGGCGCGGGGCCAGCAGCGCAACGTGGAGGGCTGGGTGCTGCGCAAGCGGGCCGGTACGGAGGCCGCGGAGGCGGCGCGGCGGGCCGGTGAGGATGCGTCGGAGACGGGCGGGGCCGCAAGGGAAGGTGACTGACTCCACGGGGATCGGCGGGCCGTGGGTGGATCGTTGAACCGGGGGCATACTGCAACCGAACACTCCCCGGCCCCACCGCCGCCGGGCACCACCGACATACGGGAGCAGACGGGCCCATGGGCAGCATCGTCGCCGAAAACCGCAAGAGCCTGATGCTCTTCTCCGGGAGGGGTTTTCCGGAGCTGGCCAAGGAGATCGGTGAGGTGCTCGGCGTCGCGCCGACGCCGGCCGACGCGTACGACTTCGCCAACGGCGAGATCTTCGTCCGGTACAAGGACTCGGTTCGTGGTTCGGACGCCTTCGTGGTGCAGTCCGTGACGCACGGCGTGAACACCTGGGTCATGGAGACCCTGATCATGGTCGACGCGCTGAAGCGCGGTTCGGCCAAGCGGATCACCGTGGTGCTGCCGTTCTACCCGTACGCGCGGCAGGACAAGAAGCACCGCGGCCGGGAGCCGATCTCGGCGCGGCTGATCGCCGACCTGCTCAAGACGGCCGGCGCGAACCGCATCCTGACCGTCGACCTGCACACCGCGCAGATCCAGGGCTTCTTCGACGGCCCGGTGGACCACCTGTTCGCCATGGACGTGCTGGCCGAGTACGTGGAGCACAAGTACGCGGGCCGGCCGATGACTGTGGTGGCGCCGGACTCGGGCCGGGTCCGTGTGGCGGAGCGGTGGACCGACCGGCTGGGCGGCTGCCCGCTGGCGTTCATCCACAAGACCCGTGACCCGCTGAAGCCGAACCAGGTCGTGGCGAACCGGGTGGTCGGTGAGGTCGAGGGCCGGGTGTGCCTGATCGTGGACGACATGATCGACACCGGTGGCACGATCACCAAGGCGGCGGACATCCTCAAGGAGCAGGGTGCGGCGGAGATCGTGGTCGCCTCGACGCACGCGCTGCTGTCCGACCCGGCGACCGAGCGGCTGAAGAACAGCCCGATCAGCGAGGTCGTCGTGACGAACACGCTGCCGCTGCCGTCGGAGAAGCAGTTGGACAAGCTCACAGTGCTGTCGATCGCCCCGCTGCTGGCGCGGGCGATCCGTGAGGTCTTCGACGACGGTTCGGTGACCACCCTGTTCGGTGGCCTGAGCTGATCGTCGCGGTCCGGTCGCCGGCACGTCCGGCGGCCGGGCCGATGCCCTGCGGAACAGGCGCGGCGGTGATATGGGGGACTGCCGGAAAGCCGGGAAAGCCCTCGGGTAGACTGGTGCGGTTGCCACGGCGAGGGTGCCCGGCGGGCTGCTGACAAGCACCGCACGGAGGCGCCGTCATCGACGCGGTGCTCCGGGCGGTCGTTCATGACCCTAGCCCCAGCGAGCCCCTCGCCCCAGCACCGCCAGACGACAAGCCGCCGCAGCGAAGCATCAGGAGTTTCCCCGTGTCCGAGGTAAAGATCAGCGCCGAGCCCCGTACCGAGTTCGGCAAGGGTGGTGCCCGTCGTACCCGCCGGGCCGGCAAGGTGCCCGCCGTGCTGTACGGCCACGGCGAGAAGCCCAAGCACATCGCGCTTCCGGCGCGGGAGTTCGCCGCCGCGATCCGTAAGGGTGGCGCGAACCAGCTCTTCGCCATCGAGGTCAGCGACGGCACGCAGGTGCTGGCGCTGCCGAAGGCGATCCAGCGTGACCCGATCAAGGACACCTTCGAGCACGTGGACCTGCTGCTGGTCCGCCGGGGCGAGAAGGTCACCGTCGAGGTCCCGGTCCAGCTGACCGGTGAGGCCGCGAAGGACACCCTGATCGTGCACGACCACGACACGCTGTCGGTGACGGCCGACGCGACCAAGGTGCCGGACCACCTGGAGGCGTCGATCGAGGGCGCCGAGCCGGGCACCACGATCACCGCCGCCGACGTCGAGCTGCCGGCCGGCGTCGAGCTGGCCACCGACGACAGCACCGCTGTCGCGTCGGTGACCGCCGCTCCGACCGCCGAGCAGCTCGAGGCCACCCTCCCCGAGGTCGAGGAGGCCACCGAGGAGGCCGAGGCCGAGGCCGGCGAGGAGACCGCCGAGGGTGCCGAGGGCGCTCCGGCCGCCGAGGGCGAGGAGGCCCCGGCCGAGGCGAAGACCGAGGCCTGACCGGTCCGCAAGGCTGTGCGACAGGCGTCCCCGGTTCCCGGGGGCGCCTGTCGGCGTATCGGGACGGCTGGTCGGGGAAGCGAGCGGGAAGGGACGTCGGGTGACGGACGAGGCGGGACCGTGGCTGGTGGTCGGCCTGGGCAACCCCGGCCGGGAGTACGCGAACAACCGGCACAACGTCGGGTTCATGGTGGCCGACCTGCTGGCGGCCCGGGTGGGCGCGAAGTTCGGGCGGCACAAGCGCGCGATGGCCGAGGCCGCCGAGGGGCGGCTGGGGTTCGGCGGCCCGAAGCTGGTGCTGCTCAAGCCGTTGACGTACATGAACCTCTCCGGCGGTCCGGTGGCCGGGCTGGCGCAGTTCCACAAGATCCCGCCGGCGCACGTGATCGCGGTGCACGACGAGCTGGACATCCCGTACGGGCAGGTGCGGGTGAAGTGCGGCGGTGGCGAGGGCGGCCACAACGGCCTGCGTTCGATGTCGAAGTCGCTCGGTACGAAGGACTACGTGCGGGTGCGGTTCGGCATCGGCCGGCCGCCGGGCCGGCAGGACCCGGCTGACTACGTACTCTCGGATTTTTCCCCGGCGGAGCGCAAGGAGCTGGAGTTCCTGGTGGACCGCGCGGCGGACGTGGTGGAGTCGGTGGTTCTCAAGGGTGTGGAGCCGACGCAGAACCTGTACCACGGGGGCTGACCGGTTCGGGTGACGGAGCGAAGGGGCGACGGGAGCATCATGGGCACTCCTCCGATGATCGACGGCGGCTTCGCCCGGTGGCTGGCGTCGCGGGCCGGCCAGGCGTTGACGGCGTTGCGTACGGAGCTGGGGTTCGCCGACGCGGGAGCGCTCCGGTCGGCCGGGGACAAGGTCTCGCACGACCTGATCCGCACCGAGCTGGCGAGGTGGCGGCCGGCGGACGCGGTGCTGTCGGAGGAGGACGAGGGTTCGCGGCTGGCCTGGACGGCGGAGGTGACGAGCGAGGCGTTGTCCCGCCTGACCGCCGACCGGGTCTGGATCATCGATCCGCTGGACGGCACCCGGGAGTACGCGGAGGAGGGGCGCGCGGACTGGGCGGTGCACGTGGCGCTCTGGTCGCGTACCGCGTCGACGCCGCACGGTCTGGTGGCGGGCGCGGTGGGCCTGCCGGCCCAGCACCGGGTGCTCGGCACGGATCATCCGCCGGCCTACCCGCCGATGACTGTGGAGGCCGCCGTGGGCGGCAGCCGCCGGGTCATCCGGTTGGCGGCCAGTCGTAGCCGTCCGCCGGTTTTCCTGACCGATCTGGCAGAGGACGTCGGCGCTCATCTGGTCCCGATGGGCTCGGCGGGCGCGAAGATCGCCGCCGTGGTCACCGGTGAGGTCGACGCGTACATCCACGCGGGCGGTCAGTACGAGTGGGATTCGGCCGCTCCGGTCGCTGTGGCGACGGCCACCGGTCTGCATGCTTCCCGGATCGACGGTTCTGCGCTGAAATACAACGGGGCCGACCCGCGCCTACCGGATCTGCTGGTCTGCCGCAAGGATCTCGCGAGTCGGTTGCTTGCAGCGTTGCAGCGGCATTCCGGGTAACCTGAGCGTTCTTCTTCACGAGTCCGACCTGAAAGGTCTGGAATCCGATGTACGGATCCGTGCGAATCGAGTTCGTGTCATGACGTCCCCCGCCGCGTACCAGGTGTCGCACCTCGACGCCCTCGAGGCGGAGAGCATCTTCGTGATGCGTGAGGTGGTCGCCGAGATGGAGCGGCCGGTGCTGCTCTTCTCCGGCGGCAAGGACTCGATCGTGATGCTCCGGTTGGCACAGAAGGCGTTCGCGCCGGCCAACATCCCCTTCCCGGTGATGCACGTGGACACCGGGCACAACTTCCCCGAGGTGCTCGACTACCGCGATCAGCGGGTGGCCGAGCTGGGCCTGCAGCTGATCGTGGCGAGCGTGCCGGAGGCGCTGAACAAGGGCCTGGTCCGCGAGTCCGCCGACGGCATGCGCAACCGCATCCAGACGCCGGTGCTGCTGGAGGCGGTCGAGAAGCACCGCTTCGACGCGCTGTTCGGCGGCGCCCGGCGCGACGAGGAGAAGGCGCGGGCCAAGGAGCGGGTGTTCAGCTTCCGCGACGAGTTCGGCCAGTGGGACCCGAAGAACCAGCGTCCGGAGCTGTGGGCGCTGTACAACGGCCGGCACCACCCGGGCGAGTCGATCCGGGTGTTCCCGCTGTCGAACTGGACCGAGCTGGACGTGTGGCACTACATCGCGCGGGAGCGGATTCCGCTGCCGTCGATCTACTACGCGCACGAGCGCGAGGTGATCGAGCGCGACGGCATGCTCTACGCGGTGAACGAGTTCTTCCGGGCCCGCGCCGGTGAGCAGCCGTTCAAGACCCAGGTGCGGTACCGGACCGTGGGTGACGCCTCCTGCACCGCGGCTGTCCGCTCGGACGCCGACACGGTGGAGAAGGTGATCGAGGAGGTGGCCGCCACGCGGATCACCGAGCGCGGCGCGACCCGCGGCGACGACCGGGTCAGCGAGGCCGCCATGGAGGACCGCAAGCGAGAGGGCTATTTCTGATGAGCGTCGAGACCCTGGCGCCGGCCGAGAGCGAGACCGCGCGGCCGATGGACCTGCTGCGGTTCGCCACCGCGGGCAGCGTCGACGACGGCAAGTCGACGCTCATCGGCCGTCTGCTCTACGACACCAAGTCGCTGTTCACCGACCAGCTCGCCGCGGTCGAGGCGGTCAGCGCGGCGCGTGGCGACGAGTACACCAACCTGGCGCTGCTCACCGACGGCCTGCGCGCCGAGCGGGAGCAGGGCATCACCATCGACGTGGCGTACCGCTACTTCGCCACGCCGCGGCGCAAGTTCATCATCGCCGACACCCCGGGGCACATCCAGTACACCCGGAACATGGTCACCGGCGCCTCGACCGCCGACCTGGCGCTGATCCTGGTGGACGCGCGCAAGGGCCTGGTGGAGCAGTCCCGCCGGCACGCGTTCCTCTGCTCGCTGCTGCGGGTGCCGCACCTGGTTCTCTGCGTGAACAAGATGGACCTGGTCGACTGGTCGCAGGAGGTCTACGAGCGGATCGCCGACGAGTTCACCGCGTTCGCGGCGAAGCTCGACGTGCCGGACCTGACCGTGGTGCCGGTCTCCGCGCTCAGGGGCGACAACATCGTCACCCGCTCGGAGAACATGCCGTGGTACGAGGGGCCGTCCCTGCTGCACCACCTGGAGCGGGTGCACATCGCCTCGGACCGCAACCTGGTCGACGTGCGGTTCCCGGTGCAGTACGTGATCCGGCCGCAGTCCACCACCGTCACCGACTACCGGGGCTACGCCGGGCAGGTGGCCTCGGGCGTGCTCAAGCCGGGCGACGAGGTGATGGTGCTGCCGTCCGGGTTCACCAGTCGTATCGCCGCGGTGGAGACCGCCGACGGCCCGGTGGACGAGGCGTTCCCGCCGATGTCGGTGACGGTCCGGCTGACCGACGAGCTGGACATCTCCCGCGGTGACATGATCTGCCGGCCGAACAACGCCCCGATGGCCGTGCAGGACATCGAGGCGATGGTCTGCTGGATGGACGAGACCCGCCCGTTGCAGGTCGGCGGCAGGTACGCGATCAAGCACACCACCCGCTCGGCGCGGGCGATCGTGCGCGGCCTGCACTACCGGCTGGACATCAACTCGCTGCACCGGGACGAGACGGTGGGGGAGCTGAAGCTCAACGAGATCGGCCGGGTCCGGCTGCGGACCACGGTGCCGCTGCTCGCCGACGAGTACCGCCGCAACCGCACCACCGGCGGCTTCGTGATCATCGACGAGGCCACGAACCGTACGGTCGGCGCCGGCATGATCGTCGAGGCCGGCTGACCCCTGCGTGTAAGGAAGGGCCCCTTGTTAACAGCTCACTGTTAACAAGGGGCCCTTCCTCTACCGCAGGCGTTAATAAGGGGCCCTTCCTTACACCTCAGCCCAGGCGGGTTACGCCTCCTGCGGGGCGGACGGTGAGCGTGCCGGGGGCGGTGAAGCCGCGCTTCGCGTACGCCTCGGTGACGGCTGCGGCCACCGGGTCGGCGGCGTCCGCGTCGACCAGGGCGAGCACGCAGCCGCCGAAGCCGCCGCCGGTCATCCGGGCGCCGTACGCCCCGGCGGACAGCGCCGCCTCGACCGCGGTGTCGATCTCCGGCACGGTGATCTCGAAGTCGTCGCGCATGGAGGCGTGCGAGGCGGTCAGCAGCGGACCGGTGTCGCGGACCCGGCCGGCGCGCAGCAGCGCGACGGTGTCGAGCACCCGCTGGTTCTCGGTGACCACGTGCCGGACCCGGCGGCGGGTCTCGTCGTCGAGCCGGGCCAGCGCGGCGTCGAGGTCGGCCACGTCGACGTCGCGCAGCGCTGCGACTCCGAGCGCGGCGGCGCCCCGTTCGCAACTGCGGCGCCGGGCGGCGTACTCGCCGTCCGCGTGCCGGTGCGGCGCCCGGCTGTCGATCACCAGCACGGCCAGCCCGGCGGCGTCCAGGTCGAACGGGATCTGCTCGACCTCCTCGGTGCGGCAGTCGAGGAACAGCGCGTGCCCCTCCCGGCCGCGGATCACGGCGGACTGGTCCATGATCCCGGTGGGCGCGCCGACGTAGTCGTTCTCGGCCCGCTGGGCGAGCCGGGGCCACGCCTGCGCGGGCAGGTCCAGGCCGCCGAGGTCGACCAGCGCCGCCAGCACCGCCGACTCGATGGCGGCCGACGAGGAGAGCCCGGAGCCGACCGGCACGTCGGAGGCGACGGCGAGCCGCGCGCCCGGCACGTCGTGCCCGGCGGCGCGCAGCGCCCACACCACCCCGGCCACGTAGGCGGCCCAGCCGTCGACGCCGCCGGGCTCGTCGGCCTCCGCGGCGCCGAACTCCACCGGCTCGTCGTCCAGCTCCGACCAGACCGTCCAGCGCCCGTCGGGGTCGGGCGCGGCGGCGACCACGGTACGCAGCGGCAGCGCGAAGGGCAGCACGAAGCCGTCGTTGTAGTCGGTGTGCTCGCCGATCAGGTTGACCCGCCCGGGCGCCGCCCAGCGGCCGGCCGGCTCGGTGCGGTACCGCTGCCGGAAGCCGGCGGTGGCGCGGTCGGCGACCGTCATGAGGGCTGCCCCGCGACGTGTGCCCGGTAGAACGCCCACGCGTCGCCGACCATGTCGTGCAGGGTCGGCTTGGCCGGCGTCCAGCCCAGCTCGTCGCGGGCCAGCGCGGAGGACGCGACCAGCTCCGCGGGGTCGCCCTCGCGGCGGGGGGCCACCTCGACCGGCACCGGGTGGCCGGTGACCTCGCGGACCACGTCGACCACCTGCCGGTTGGTGAAGCCGTTGCCGTTGCCCAGGTTGTAGATGCGGTGCCGGCCCGGGGTGGCCGCGTCGAGCGCGAGCAGGTGGGCGCGCGCCAGGTCCTCCACGTGGATGTAGTCGCGTACGCAGGTGCCGTCGACCGTGGGGTAGTCGTCGCCGAAGAGCTGGAGCTTCTCCCGCCGCCCGGCGGCGACGTCGAGCGCGATCGGGATGAGGTGTGTCTCCGGGTCGTGCCGTTCGCCGATGGCCAGCCCGTCGCGCAGGTACGCCCCGGCGACGTTGAAGTAGCGCAGCGAGACGGCGGCCAGGTCGTGCGCGATCGCCTCGGAGGTGAGCGCCATGTCGACGGCCAGCTTGGTCGCGCCGTAGGTGCTGGTGGGGGCCTTGACGGCGGTCTCGGGGATGGGCAGCTCGGTGGGGTTGCCGTAGACGGCGGCGGTGGAGGAGAAGACCATCCGGGGCACCCGGGCGGCGCGGACCGCGTCGATGAGCGCGATCGAGCCGACGGTGTTGGTGTGCCAGTACAGCTCGGGCCGGATCATCGACTCGCCGGCGGCGATCAGGGCGGCGAAGTGCAGCACGCCGTCGAACCCGGCGTCGGGGGTGAGCACCCGGGCGGCCTCGTGCACCGGCAGGTCGACGTGGGTCGCCTCGGGGGCGAGGGCTTCCCGGTGACCGGTGCGCAGGTCGTCCAGCACGGTCACCTGGTGGCCGTGGTCGAGCAGCATCCGGGTCACCACGCTGCCGATGTAGCCGGCGCCGCCGGTGACGAGCAGTTTCACGTCGGTCGTCCTCCTGCCTGGGCCGCGTCGCGTGGCGGCCGTCCCGCGATCACCCTACGGCCGGGGGCGGTGTCGCGGCTGTCGAGTTGAGTCCGCCTCCATTCCATCACAATCCTTCATGATTGAACAGATCCGAACATTGGCCCGGGCGCACGGTGGCCGCTGTCTACCATCCTTCTCATGCGGGAGGGTGGTGGTCCCGGGCCCCGGCGGCGTCCGTCGGGGCGGCTCCGACGCGAACCCGGCCCGCTGGCCCGTACCGTGGCCCGCCTGGTGGTGCGGGCGGCCGACGGCGCCACCCGGCTGGTGACGGACCTGCTCGGCGCCAGCCCGGTCGCCGGACGGGAGCGGATCACCGAGGCCGAGCTGCGCGATCTGGTCGCGGCGAACACGCTGCTCGACGCCGACGAGCGCCGGATCATCGACGAGGTGCTGCTGGCCGGCGCCCGGCTCGTACGCGAGGTGATGGTGCCCCGCACCGAGGTGGTCTTCCTCAGCGCCGCCCTGCCGCTGGCGCGGGCCCAGCGGCTGGTCCGGGACGACCCGCACACCCGCTACCCCGTGGTCGACGGCACGCACGACGACGTGGTCGGCATGGTGCACCTGCGGGACGTGCTGCTGCGCCCGGAGCCCGACCGGCCGCTGGTGGTCGGCGAGCTGACCCGCGAGGTGAAGCGCCTGCCGGACAGCAAGCGCGTGCTCGCGGCGCTGACCGAGATGCGCCGGGAGGGCCACCACCTGGCCGTGGTGATCGACGAGTACGGCGGCACCGCCGGCATCGTCACCTGCGAGGACCTGGTCGAGGAACTGGTCGGGGAGATCCGGGACGAGGAGCACGGCCCGCTCGAACCGGAGGCCGCCGGCCTGCCCGCCGTCGTGGACGGCCGGCTCAACCTGACCGACTTCGCCGAACGGACCGGCGTGCCGCTGCCCGCCGGCCCGTACGAGACGGTGGGCGGGTTCGTGATGGCCGCGCTGGGCCGGCTGCCGGTGGCCGGGGACGAGGTGCCGGTGGCGCTCGACCCGGACAGCGGATCGGTCCCGGCCGATCCGGCCGGCTGGTTGCTGCGGGTACTGACGCTCGACGGACGGCGGGTGTCCCGCCTGGCGGTCTCCGCCGCGCGGCTGCCCGAGCCCCGGCGTGAGGTGGACGGTCCGCTTCCGCCCGTACCCGCCCGATCCACCGGCCCGTCATGACGGACGCCGGGGCTTGCTGACAGAATTGCCGCCATGTCCGACGTACCCGCCCGCCCGCGCGTCTTCTCCGGCATCCAGCCGACGGCCGACTCGTTCCACCTCGGCAACTACCTGGGCGCGCTGCGGCACTGGGTGGCGTTGCAGGACAGCCACGACGCGTTCTACTGCGTGGTCGACCTGCACGCGATCACCGCGGGGCACGACCCGAAGGTGCTCAAGCACCGCAGCCGGGTGGCCGCCGCGCAGCTGTTCGCGCTGGGCCTCGACCCGGAGCGCAGCACGCTGTTCGTCCAGTCGCAGGTGCCCGAGCACCCGCAGCTGGCCTGGGTGCTCGGCTGCATCACCGGGTTCGGCGAGGCCGGCCGGATGACCCAGTTCAAGGACAAGTCGCAGAAGCAGGGCAGTGAGCGGGCCAGCGTCGGCCTGTTCACGTACCCGATCCTGCAGGCCGCCGACATCCTGCTCTACCAGGCGAACGCGGTGCCGGTCGGCGAGGACCAGCGGCAGCACCTGGAGCTCTCCCGGGACCTGGCGCAGCGCTTCAACTCGCTGTTCGGCCGCACCTTCACGGTGCCCGCGCCGCACATCGTGAAGGACACCGCGAAGATCACCGACCTGCAGGACCCGACGGCCAAGATGTCGAAGTCGTCGTCCTCCCCGGCCGGCATCATCGACCTGCTGGAGGATCCGGCCCGCTCGGCCAAGAAGATCCGCTCGGCGGTCACCGACACCGGCCGCGAGATCGTCTTCGACGCCGAGGGCAAGCCGGGCATCAGCAACCTGCTCACCATCTACTCGGCGCTGTCCGGGCGGGGCATCGACGACCTGGTGGCCGCGTACGACGGCAAGGGCTACGGCGACCTGAAGAAGGACCTGGCCGAGGTGGTGCGCGAGTTCGTCACCCCGATCCAGGAACGCACGAACGGCTACCTGAACGACCCGGCCCAGCTCGACAAGCTGCTCGCGCGGGGCGCGGAGAAGGCCCGGGTGGTGGCCGCCGCGACGCTGCGTGACGCGTACGAGCGGGTCGGTTTCTTCCCGCCGGTGCGGTTCGAGTAGCGGCCCGGTCGGGCGGAAACGGGTGACGCAGCCGGTGGCCGAAGGGGTGGCGCGCAACGTGGCGGGCAGTGACGCGGTGCCGGGCGGCGCAGACACGATCCAGATCGGGATCGCTGTCGACGTCCCCGAGCCCTGGGGCGGGATGCTCACCCGCCGCCGGGTCGAGGCCGGCGACCCGGCCGCCGTCCCCGCGCACGTCACCCTGCTCGGGCCCACCGAGATCCCGGTACGCGCGCTGCCCGCCGTCGAGGATCACCTGGCCCGGGTCGCCGCCGCGCACCTGCCGTTCACCCTGCACCTGCGGGGCACCGGCACGTTCCGCCCGGTCACCCAGGTGGTGTTCGTGACGGTGGCGGCCGGGATCAGCGAGTGCGAGCTGCTGGCCGCCGCCATCAACTCGGCCCCCGAGCTGCGGCGCGAGCTGCGTTTCCCCTACCACCCGCACGTCACCGTGGCCCAGGACGTGCCGACCGAGGTGCTCGACAAGGCGTACGAGGACCTGGCCGACTTCTCCGCGTTGTTCCAGGTGGAGGCGTTCACGCTGTTCTCGCACAGCGGGGCGACCCGGTGGCAGCCCCGCCGCGACTTCCGGCTCGGCGGGCAACGCTGAACATCCGACCGGCCGGGGCACCTCCACCGCGGGCGAAGATCGGCGAGGATGACGGGGTGAACGTCTTCGGCCGGATCGAGGCGGCGGTGGGGCGCCGCATCGACGCGGCGCGTGGCCGCTCGTCGGCCTTCGACCACGTCTGGCGGGCCGGGACGCTCTACGCCGACCTGCTCGCCGGTCGGCTCGCCGCCGCCATCGCGTACTACGGCTTCTTCGCCGTGTTCGCGCTCGCCCTGGTCGCGTACTGGATCTTCGGCGCGGTGCTGCGCGACAACGAGGAGGTCAGCCGCGCGGCGGCCCACTTCCTGGAAGAGAACCTGCCCTTCCTCGACCCGGCGCAGATCGCCGAGAGCAGCAACACCGTCGGCGTGGTCGGCCTGGTCATCCTGGTCTTCACCGGCATCGGCTGGGTGGAGGCGATCCGCTCCTCGCAGCGGCTGATGTACGGCTTCAACCAGCAGCCCGGCAACCTGGTGATGCGGCGTCTTGTCGACCTGGGTGTGCTGGTCGCCGTCTTCGTGCTGCTGTTCGTCTCGGTGGCCGCCGTCGACGCGCTGGAGTCGCTGCTGCGGTTCCTGCTGCGCAGCACCGGCTCGGTGGGCCTGACCACGATCAGCGCGGTGCTGAGCGTGCTCGTCAACGCCGTGCTCGCCGCCGCGATGCTGCTCGCAGTGCCCCGGCTGCGGATGAGCCGGCGGCGGCTGCGACCGGCGGTGCTCGCCGTCGCGATCGGGATCACCCTGCTCAACACCGTCGGTCGCTACTACGTGGTACGCACCGAGCGGAACCCGGCGTACACAGTGGTCGCCACCGCCGTGGGCCTGCTGCTCTACCTCTACCTGCTCAACCAGTTGGTGCTCTTCGGCGCGGCGCTCGCCGCGACCAGCCCGTACGGCCGGGTGGTGGACATGGCCGAGGGCGGGGCCCGGGAGGTGGACGTGGAGGCGGACGTGCTCGACGAGGAGACCGAGCCGGGAACGCCGGGAGGGGCGGGATGAGCGCGCGGATCCGGATCGACGCCGCGTCGGCGGTGCCGCCGTACGAGCAGGTGCGCGCGCAGTTCGCGGCGCGGATCGGCGACGGGCGGCTGCCGGTGGGCACCCGGCTGCCCGCGGTGCGGCAGCTCGCGGCGGACCTGGGGCTGGCGGTGAACACGGTGGCGCGGGCCTACCGGGAGCTGGAGGCCGCCGGGCTGGTCCAGACGCGCGGCCGGCACGGCACGGTGGTCGCGCCGGGACGGGACGACGCCGCCGACCGGCTCCAGCAGGCCGCCGCCGGGTACGCCGCCGAGGCACGCCGCCTGGGCGTACCGCCGGAGCGGGCGGTCGCCCTGGTCCGTGCGGCGCTGGACGCCGGCACGCATGGTTGAGCGCGGTCCCCTGAGCGGGGAGAGTCTCCGCCGATGCGGTCCCCGGGCGAAGCCCGGCCGACGATGATGGGCCGGTGGGCGCACTCGTGACACTCGACCTGCCGGACGACTCGCCGATGCTCGGCCTGCCGTGGATCATCACGTTCGGCCCGCTCGGCGCTGACGACGAGTGGGAGCCGGTGGTCTGCGGCCCGTACGAGCGGGCGCACGCGCTGGCGCTGGCCGAGGCGGTGGTGGCCGAGGAGCAGCTGATGGCGGTGGTGGAGCCGCTGCTGCCGGCGCTCACGCCGGAGGAGATCCGGGGCGAGATCGCCGCGGCGCAGATCGCCGCCGAGGACGAGGCAGCCGAGATCGACCAGGCCGATCTGTACGGCGACTTCGAGGACGTCATCGACGAGGAGCTGGAACTGGCAGCCGAGCGGCAGCCCGAGCCCGAGCCGGCGAATCCGCCCGACCGGGAGGAGATCCGGGCCGGGTTCGCCCGGATCGCCGCGCTGCTCACCGCCAAGGGCGGCTGAGGACGCTCAACGCGGCGGCCCGTCGAGCACGCAGAACTCGTTGTCCTCCGGGTCGACGAGCACCACGAAGCCCTCCGCGCCGGTCTGCCCGACGTCGGCGAGCCGGGCGCCGAGCCCGATCAGCCGCTCGACCTCCGCCGTCTGCCCCTCGTCGGCGACCAGGTCCAGGTGGAGCCGGTTCTTGCCGTGCTTCGGGGTGCCGCTGCCCTGCAACCAGACGGTCGGGCCGGGCCGGCCGGACGGCGGGTAGAGCTTCGCGTTGCCGTCGTCGCCCTGCGAGACCGTGTAGCCGAGGGCGGCGGACCAGAACCGGGCCATCCGGTCCAGGTCGCTGACGTCGAGGGTGTACTGCGCCACGCGTGCTGTCATCCCCCGGTGGTACCCCGGGCTGCCGGGATGGACACCGGCCCCCCGGGAGCGGACTCCCGAGGGGCCGGGACCACCTCACCCCCCACCACAAGGGGTCGGCAGCCCAGCCGCCCGTCGGCGCGGGGCACAACGGACGGCCAGGTCGTTGGCGGGTTACCCGGCTCAGCGCCGTTCGAACCACGCAGCCGCGTCCACCGGCAGGACGTGTCCGTCGCCCCGCTCGGTGAGGTCGGCGCTCGCGACGACCGGGCGGCCGTGGCCGCGCACCGTCACGTCGGCGCCGCTGATGTTGACCACACAGGTCAGCTCGGCGTCCCCGGCGGCGCGGCGGAACGCCAGGACGCCGGGCTCGGTCTCCAGCCAGGTGATGCCGCCGACCTCGGCGAGCGCCGGGTGCTCGTGCCGGATCCGCAGCGCGGTCCGGTACAGCTCCAGCGTCGAGCCGGAGGCCCCGGTCTGCGCGGACACCGACAGGGACCGCCAGGTCGCCGGCGCGGGCAGCCAGCTCAGCTCGCTGCCGTCGGGCCCGAATCCGTACGGGGGCAGCTCGCCGCCCCACGGGATCGGCACCCGGCAACCGTCGCGGCTCTCCCCGGTACGCCGGAACGCCGGGTCCTGGCGCAGCTCGTCGGGCAGGTCCAGCACCTCCGGCAGGCCCAGTTCCTCGCCCTGGTAGACGTACGCGCAGCCGGGCAGCGCGAACATCAGCAGCGCGGCGGCGCGGGCGCGGCGCAGGCCGACCTCGCCGTCGCCGTACCGGGTGACGTGACGCTGCCGGTCGTGGTTGGACAGCACCCAGGTGGTCGGCGCGCCGACGATCGTCGACTCGGCCAGCGCGGTGTCGATCACCTTGCGGAACGAGTCGGCCGACCAGGTGGCGTCGAGGAAGTCGAAGCTGAACGCCTGGTGCAGCTCGTCCGGGCCGATGTACCGGGCCAGCCGCTGCGGCGTTTCGGCCCAGGCCTCGGCCACAGCCATCCGGCCACCCGGGTAGCTGTCCAGGATCGGGCGCCAGGCGCGGTAGATGTCGTGCACCTCGTCCTGGTCGAAGTACGGCAGCCGGCCCTTGCCCAGCAGCTCGGACTGGCGCTGGCCGGTGGTCATCGAGTTGAAGCCGACGTCCGGCAGCCCTTCGGCCTTGATCATCCCGTGGGCCACGTCGATCCGGAAGCCGTCAACGCCCCGGTCCAGCCAGAAGCGCAGGATGTCCTCGAACTCGGCCCGCACCTGCGGGTGACGCCAGTTCAGGTCGGGCTGCGCCGGGTCGAACAGGTGCAGGTACCACTGGCCGTCGACCACCCGCGTCCAGGCCGGGCCGCCGAAGATGCTCTCCCAGTCGTTCGGGGGCAGCTCGCCCTGCTCGCCCTTGCCGTCGGCGAACAGGTAGCGCTCGCGCTCCGGCGAGCCGGGACCGGCGGCGAGCGCCGCGGCGAACCACGGGTGCGCGCTGGAGGTGTGGTTGGGCACCATGTCGACGATGATCCGCAGGCCGAGCGCGTGCGCGTCGGTGATCATCTCGTCGAAGTCGGTCAGGTTGCCGAACAGCGGGTCGACGTCGCGGTAGTCGGCCACGTCGTAGCCGGCGTCGACCTGGGGAGAGGTGTAGAACGGCGTCAGCCAGAGCGCGTCCACGCCGAGGTCACGCAGGTACGGCAGGCGCTGCCGGATGCCCTGGAGGTCACCGACCCCGTCGGAGTTCGCGTCGGCGAAGCTGCGGACGTACACCTGGTAGACGACCGCGGACCGCCACCAGTCGTCGTCGGCGGTCCGTGGCGTGGGGGTGGTGGCGGAGGTCATCGCTGTCGATTCCCGTTCTGTGGCGGCGCAGGGTGTCTGAGCAGAATGCCGCCACAGCACTGCAAGAGTCAAGCATTTCTTGCGCAAGAAATGACAGCCATCACTCGCGCCGACCCTGCCCCCGTCTCCCGAATCCCGAGACGCCCACCCACCCCCACTGCCGCCGATCCGGTCGATCATGAGGTTGACGGCAGTCTCTGCCCGCTTTGTCCCCGCCAACTTCATGATCGCCGCGCCCTGAGCCGGGGCGGGAGGGATGGAGGGGAGTGCGGGGCTGTCAGGCGGGGATGGGGAGGGAGGGGGAGGAGGGGGTGGGGCGCTGGCGTTTCGGGGGGTCGGCGGGGCGGGTCACCGCGGTGGAGCCGCGTACCACCAGCTCGGGGCGGAACAGGTACTCCGAGTTCGGGGAGGGATGGCCGTTGATCTCGTCGACCAGGGCCCGCACCGCGGCGACCGCCATGGCGGCGACCGGCTGACGCACGGTGGTCAGCGGCGGGTCGGTGAAGGCCATGAGCGGAGAGTCGTCGTACCCGACCACGGAGATGTCACCGGGCACCGAGAGGCCGCGCTGGCGGGCCGCCCGGATCGCGCCGAGCGCCATCAGGTCCGAGCCGCAGACCAGGCCGGTCACGCCGCGCTCGATGAGCCGGCCGGCGGCCGCCTCGCCGCCCTCCACGCCGAACAGCGACAGCTCGGTCAGCTCCGTCAGCTCGTCGGAGGTGATGTCGGTGAGGCGCCCCATCGCGGCCTTGTAGCCGGCGACCTTGCGCTGCACCGGCACGAAGCGGTCCGGGCCGGTGATCAGGCCGATCCGGCGGTGCCCGAGCGCGACCAGGTGGGCGACCGCGAGTTCGGCGGACTCACGGTCGTCGCAGGAGACGAACGGGGCGGGGATGCCCGGGGCGTACCCGTTGATCATGACGATCGGCAGCGGCCGGGCCAGCAGCGTGCGGTAGCGGTCGTGGTCCGCGGCGGTGTCGGCGTGCAGGCCGGAGACGAAGACGATGCCGGAGACCTGCCGGTCCAGCAGCATCTCCACGTACTCGTCCTCGCGGACGCCGCCCGGGGTCTGCGTGCAGAGCACCGGTGTGTAGCCGGTGGGGGCGAGCGCGGACTCGATGATCTGGGCGAACGCCGGGAAGATCGGGTTGTCCAGCTCCGGCACGACCAGGCCGACCAGCCCGGCGCTGCGCTTGCGCAGCCGGGCCGGGCGTTCGTAGCCGAGCACATCGAGGGCGGTGAGGACGGCCTGCCGGGTCTCGGGGGCCACACCGGGGCGGTCGTTGAGCACCCGCGACACCGTGGCCTCGCTGACTTCAGCCTGTTGGGCGATGTCGGACAGTCGAGCGCGCATGTGCGGCACTTTAGCCCAACGGCAAAGTCTTGCGTACACTTCTGCAAGCCCTTCCATTCTCTGCAACCTCTTGCTAACGTCCCCGCAACATGCGAGAGCAGCGGCGCAGCACCACGGCGCCGGTCAGCAAGAAATTTCAGAGGTTTCCACTGGCGGGCCGCCCTTCCCCCGGCGGGCCGCCATGACGACAGGAGTACCGATGCGCATCCGTACCGCGGGTGTGGTCGCCGTCCTCGGCCTGGCGCTCGCCGCCTCCGGCTGTGGTGACAGCGGCAGCGACGACAAGCCGGCCGCCGGTGAGTCCGCCAAGGCGACCGGCGGCAAGCTGGTCATCTGGGCCGACGACAAGCGCACGGCCGCGCTCAAGCCGTTCGCCGAGGAGTTCGGCAAGGAGAACGGCGTGACCGTCGAGGTCCAGGCCGTCTCCAAGGACCTGCAGACCAACTTCGTCACCGCCTCGCAGCAGGGCAGCGGCCCGGACGTCGTGGTCGGCGCGCACGACTGGATCGGCAACCTGGTCCAGAACGGCGCCATCGACCCGGTGCAGCTCCCGGCCGAGCAGAAGGCCGGCTTCAACGAGACCGCCATCAAGGCCGTCACGTTCAACGGCCAGCTCTACGGTGTGCCCTACGCCACCGAGAACGTCGCGCTGATCCGCAACACCGAGCTGGCCCCCGAGGCGCCGAAGACGATCGAGGACCTGGTCGCCGCCGGCAAGAAGCTCAAGGCCGAGAAGAAGGCCAGCGAGATCCTGTGCCTGCAGTCCGGCCAGAACGGCGACGCGTACCACATCTACCCGCTCTACACCTCCGGCGGCGGCTACCTGTTCGGCACCACGGCGAACGGCGACTACGACCCGAAGGACCTGGGCGTGGGCAAGCCGGAGTCGATCGCTGCCTTCCAGAAGATCGCGAAGCTGGGTGAGAAGGGCGAGGGTGCGCTGAAGCGCTCCATCACCGGCGAGAACTCCATCGCCACCTTCACCGGCAAGAAGTGCGCGTTCCTGGTCTCCGGCCCGTGGGCCGTGGCCGACGCCAAGAAGGCCAACATCTCCTACGACATCTCCCCGGTCCCCGGCTTCGCCGGTGGCCAGGAGGCCCAGCCGTTCGTGGGCGTCCAGGCGTTCTACGTGGCCGCCAAGGGCAAGAACAAGGCCCTGGCCCAGGAGTTCGTCACCAACTACGTGACCAAGCCCGAGCTGGCCGTCGCGCTGTACAAGGCCGAGCCGCGCCCGCCGGCGCTGACCGCCGCCTTCGACCAGGTCAAGGGTGAGGACGCGGACCTGGCCAAGTTCTCCGAGGCCGGCAAGAACGGCCAGGTTCTCCCGGCGATCCCGGCCATGGCCGCGATCTGGGACCCGTTCGGCAAGGCGGAGGCCGCCATCATCGGCGGCGCCGACCCGGCCAAGACGATCACGGCCGCCGGCAAGACCATCCAGGGTCAGATCAAGTAATGAGCGCGCCGCTGTCCGGCCCGGGGTCTGCACCGCAGGCCCCGGGCCGGGAGCCCGTACGCCGTGGGCTCCCGCGCACGTCCCGTACCGCGCGGCAACACGCGCCGATCACCGCGACCGGCCTCGTCGTCAAGGTGGTCCTGCTCGGCCTGGTGGCCGGGATCGCGATCTGGGCGGCCTTCCCGCTCATCGAGGCCGAACACTGGATCGGGCTGGGCATCCTGGTGGCCACCACCGCCGGCCTGTTCTACCTCTACCTGAGCCGCCGGCACATCCCCGCCAAGTACCTGGTCCCCGGCACGCTCTTCCTGATCGCCTTCCAGGTCTTCCCGGTGCTCTACACCGCGAGCACCGCGTTCACGAACTTCGGCGACGGCCACCGCGGCAGCAAGGACGACGCGATCGTCGCCGTGCAGACCTCCTCGGTGAAGCAGGTCCCCGGCTCGACCGAGTACAACCTCACCATCGCCACGAAGGGTGACCCGGCGACCGGCGCCCTGGTCTTCCTGCTCAGCGACCCGAAGACCAAGGACGTCTTCGCCGGCGACGCGGAAGGGCTGCGCAAGCTCGACGCCGCCGACGTCGAGGTGAGCAGCCTCAGCGGCAAGATCACCGCGGCGGACGGCTACACCCTGCTGAACATCGGGCAGGCCAGCAGCCGCAGCGACGCCGTCACCGCGCTCATCGTGCCCACCGACGAGGGCGCCATCCGCTCCAACGGCCTCACCCGGGCCTACGAGGGCAAGGCGCTCCGGGCGTACGACGCCGCGTGCGACTGCGTCAAGGACAGCGAGACCGGCAAGACGTGGACCGCCGACGAGGGGTCCGGCTCCTTCGTCGCCGCCGACGGCGAGCGGCTCGCCCAGGGCTGGAAGGTCGACGTCGGGCTGAAGAACTTCAGCGCGGTGCTCACCGACCCGAACATCTCCCGCCCGTTCTTCGGCACGCTGGCCTGGAACTTCGCGTTCGCGATCGGTTCCACCGGCCTGACGTTCCTGCTCGGCATGGCCATCGCGCTCGCGCTGCACTCACCCCGGATGCGGGGGACCAACTTCTACCGGGTGCTGCTGATCCTGCCGTACGCCATGCCGTCGTTCGCCATGCTGCTGATCTGGCGGGACATGTTCAACACCGACTTCGGGCTGCTCAACAACCTCTTCGGGCTGAACGTCGACTGGTTCGGCGGCAGCTGGTCGGCCCGGATCGCGGTGCTGCTGGTGCAGCTCTGGCTCGGCTACCCGTACATGTTCCTGGTGGCCACCGGCGCGTTGCAGGCCATCCCGCGGGAGCTGACCGAGGCGACCTCGGTCGACGGCGCGTCGCCCTGGCAGTCGTTCAGGTCGGTCACCCTGCCGCTGCTGCTGGTGGCGCTCTCGCCGCTGCTGATCGCGTCGTTCGCGTACAACTTCAACAACGTCAACGCGATCCTCTTCACCACCGAGGGCGGCCCGTTCGCGCCGGACAACCCGACGAACGGCGCCACCGACCTGCTGATCACCTACACGTACCGGCTCGCGTTCGGCGCCCAGGGCGCCGAGTTCGGCCTGGCCGCCACCGTCTCGATCTTCATCTTCGCGATCGTGGCGACGGTGTCGGCGATCAGCTTCCGGCGGACCCGTAAGCAGGAGGAGGTGTACTCGTGACCACTATCGCGAAGACGCCCACGACCACCCGCACGCCGGCCCGCCGCTCGCGTGGACGCTGGTTCGCGCAGGTCGGCTGGCGGCACGTGGTGGGCGTGCTGGCGGTGGCGTTCAGCCTCTTCCCGATCCTGTTCGTGATCTCGGCGGCGTTCAACCCGCTCGGCACGCTCTCCTCCACCGAGCTGCTGCCGACCGGGGCGTCGCTGGAGAACTTCACGAACCTGTTCGACCGGACCGCGTTCGGCCACTGGTTCCTCAACTCGCTGCTGCTGGCGGGTGTGGCCAGCTTCGCGTCGATCTTCCTGTCGTCGCTGGCGGCGTACGCGTTCTCCCGGATGCGCTTCGCCGGACGCCGGGTGGGCCTGCTCGCGCTGCTGCTGATCCAGATGTTCCCGCAGTTCCTGGCGATCGTGGCGATCTTCCTGATCTTCACCACGCTCACCGACCTCTACCCGTCGATCGGGTTCAACACCCCGTGGGGCCTGTTCCTGCTCTACATGGGTGGCGCGCTCGGCGCGAACACCTGGCTGATGAAGGGCTTCTTCGACACGCTGCCGAAGGAGCTGGACGAGTCGGCGACCATGGACGGCGCGTCGCACGTGCAGGTCTTCTTCCGGATCATGCTGCCGCTGGTGGCGCCGATCCTGGCGGTGACCGGCCTGCTCGCGTTCATCGGGTCGATCAACGAGTTCATCATCGCCAACGTGTTCCTCACCGAACCCGAGGCGAAGACCCTCGCGGTCGGCATGTACGGCCTGGTGGCCGGCGAGCGCAACAACAACTTCGGGATGTTCGCGGCGGGCACGCTGCTCACCGCGATCCCGACGGTGCTGGTGTTCCAGTTGCTCCAGCGCTACATCGTCTCCGGACTCACCTCCGGAGCGGTAAAGGGCTGAGCCTCCTCGGCTCACGCTGCGGCAAGGGCGTCGTGTCGGCGTACACCGGAGCGGTTTGAAGGGCGGACCGCCGCGGTCGGGTGAACCGACCGCGGCGGGTGCCCGCCCCTCTCCCTGTCGGTAGACGCGAAAGGCAGCACCATGTCTCTTCAGCCGCACCACGACGGCTCCGCCACCTACGTCCCGGAGCAGGAGCCCGCGCTCGGGCAGACCGTCCCGGTCTTCGTCCGGGTCCCGGCCGGCTCCGGCGTCTCCCAGGTGCACGTGCGCACCACCGGCGACGGCGAGCCGCGCTTCGCCGAGGCACGGGTCGACCGCACCGCGAACGGCGACGTGTGGTGGCGGGCCGACGTCGAGGTCCGCAACCCGGTCAGCAACTACCGCTTCCTGCTCGACGGCGAACGCGGCGCGCGCTGGCTCAACGCGGCCGGGCTGTCCGACCACGACGTGCCCGACAACGGCGACTTCAAGCTGGTCAGCTACGCTCCGCCGCCGGTCTGGGCCCGGGACGCGGTGATCTACCAGATCTTCCCGGACCGGTTCGCCCGCTCGGCCGCCGCCGACGACCGGACCACGCCGGACTGGGCCATCGGATGCGACTGGGACACCCCGGTCGTCGGCCGCGGCCCGGAGACGCCCCGCCAGTTCTACGGCGGCGACCTCGACGGCGTCACCGAACACCTGGACCACCTGGACCGGCTCGGCGTCAACACCGTCTACCTCACGCCGGTGTTCCCGGCGCGCTCCAACCACAGGTACGACGCGTCGAGCTTCGACACCGTCGACCCGCTGCTCGGCGGCGACGCGGCGCTGGCCCGGCTCGCCGACGCCGTGCACACCCGGGGCTGGCGGCTGCTCGGCGACATCACCAGCAACCACACCGGCGACGCCCACGACTGGTTCACCGCCGCCGTCTCCGACGTGCACGCGCCGGAACGCGAGCTGTACTACTTCGACCTGCCCGGCTCGGACTACGAGTCGTGGAACGGGGTGAAGTCGCTGCCGAAGCTGAACTGGGGCAGCGCGGAACTGCGCCGCCGGTTCGCCACCGCCGAGGACTCGCTGCTGCGCCGCTGGCTGCGCCCGCCGTACGGGCTGGACGGCTGGCGGGTCGACGTGGCGAACATGACCGGGCGCCGCGGCGCGGACGCGTACACCCACGAGGTGGCGCGGCTGCTGCGCGAGGTGGTCGCCGAAACCCGCGCGGACGGGCTGCTGCTCGCCGAGCACGGCCACGACCACACCGGTGACCTGGACCGCGACGGCTGGCACGGGACGATGAACTACGTCGGCTTCACCGACCCGGTCTGGTCCTGGCTGCGGCACGGCGACGACCCGGTGCCGAACTTCCTCGGCACCCCCGGCGGGGTACGGCGGCGCGACGCGGCGGCGGTGCTCGCCACCATGAACACCTACCGGTCGTTGATCTCCTGGCGGTCGTACACGCACTCGTGGCAGCTGCTCGGCTCGCACGACTCGGCCCGGATCCGCACCGTGGTCGGTGACGCGGCACGGCAGGAGGTGGCGGCCGGACTGCTCGCCACCATGCCCGGCACGCCCGTGGTGTTCGCCGGGGACGAGCTGGGCCTGACCGGTACGAACGGGGAGGGCTCGCGTACGCCGATGCCGTGGCGCCGGCCGGAGAGCTGGGACCGGCGCACGTTCGACGCGTACCGGTCGTTGCTGACGCTGCGCCGCGACGAGCCGGCGCTGCGCCACGGCGGCCTGCGCTGGGTGCACGCGGACGCGGACACGCTCGTCTTCCTGCGCGAGGCGCCCACGTCGACGGTGCTGGTGCTGGCAAGGCGTGCCGCAGGCACCCCGGTACGCCTGCAAGGCGTGGGCGCCGCAGACAACGTCTACGGCGGTGCCCCCGCCCTCCGCCCCGACGCCGAGGGCGCGGTAACCCTCCCCGCCGAGGGCCCCACGTTCCAGGTCTGGCGCCTGCGCTGACCTTCCGTCGATCTTGCGGTTGCGGCCTCTGTGGCACGGCTTCTGCCCCGTTTGCCGGGGCGGCAACCGCAAGATCGCGGGGGAGTGTGGGGTCACGGTATGACGGCAGGTCGGCGGGGTGACTACTACGAAGCGTCGTTGATGGGGGAGGATGGGCGGCGTGGAAGCTCTTCGACTGATTCTTCTCTACGTCCATCTGATCGGTTTCGCGCTGTTGCTCGGCGGCGGGATCGCCCAGTACGTCTCCGGCAAGCTGCGCATCAACGCGGCCATGCTCTGGGGCGCGATCATCCAGGTCCTCACCGGCATCGGGCTGTCCGCCCCGCTGCGCGACGGGGACGAGCCGGCCCCGGCGAAACTTGTTACCAAGTTGGTGCTCGCGCTGCTCATCTTCGTCATGGTCTTCTTCTCCCGTAAGCGGGAGACCGTCAACCGCGGCCACTTCCTCGCGATCGTCGGGTTGACGCTGGTCAACGCTGCCGTCGCGGTGTTCTGGCGTTAGTTCGCCAGACGTCGGGGAAGCCCGGGGAAAGGGACGTTCGCGACATCGCCGCGCACGCCCACCGGCCTGATTAGTGACCTGCCCCACGCAAGGGTTACACCGGGGTAACGGACACTCAACAGTCGTGCACGATTGTCGGCCGGTGGGTGGGCGCGGGCGTACGCTCCCGTCCGTAACGTGGGACGCCGGCGGCACATCGCAGGCCGGCGAAGGGCTGCACACCGCGCACGACGCGGTGTGCAAGGGGAAGGAGACGTCTTGCGCTCTGTGCGTGGGATGCGGATTGCCTCCGTCATTGCGGCGGGTGGACTCGTGCTGGGCGCTGCCGCGTGTGGTGAGGCTCCGGACGACGACAACAACGCCGGCGGCGACGGCGGCAAGAAGTTCAGCGCCTGCATGGTGACTGACGTCGGCGGCGTCGACGACAAGTCCTTCAACGCCTCGGCCTGGAAGGGCCTGCAGGAGGCGCAGAAGGAGAACGACAAGATCGACATCAAGTACGTCCAGTCGAAGGCCGAGGCGGACTACGAGGTCAACCTGACCGGGTTCGTCAACCAGAAGTGCGACTTCATCCTGGCCGTCGGTGGCCTGATGTCGGACGCCACCAAGGCGGCGGCTGAGAAGAACCCGAACCAGCAGTTCGCCATCGTCGACGCCAACCCGGGTGTGTCGAACGTCTACCCGATGCAGTTCGACACCGCGCAGGCCGGGTTCCAGGCCGGCTACCTGGCCGCCGGGATGAGCAAGACCGGCAAGGTCGGCACCTACGGTGGCCTGCCGATCCCGCCGGTCACCATCTTCATGGACGGCTTCGCCGACGGCGTGGCGTACTACAACAAGGCCAAGAGCAAGAACGTCCAGGTTCTCGGCTGGGACAAGGCCGCCCAGAAGGGCTCCTTCGCGAACTCGTTCGAGAAGCAGGACGAGGGCAAGAAGGTCTCCGACGCGCTCGTCGCGCAGGGTGCCGACATCGTCATGCCGGTCGCCGGTGGCGCCGGTCTCGGCACCACCTCCGCGGCCAAGGCCTCGGGCGGCAAGTACTCGACCGTCTGGGTCGACATCGACGGCTGCGAGAGCACCCCGGACTGCTCGGCGATCCTGACCACCGTCGTCAAGAACATCCCGGACGCCGTCAAGGAGGCCGCGCTGAAGGCCGCCGGTGGCGAGAAGCTCCAGGCCACGCCGGGCTTCGTGGGCACGCTCGCCAACAACGGCGTCTCGATCGCCCCGTACCACGACTTCGACAGCAAGGTCCCGGCGGACCTGAAGGCCGAGGTCGACAAGATCAAGACGGACATCGCCGCCGGCACCATCACCGTCACCTCGAAGGCCCAGCCGACCAAGTGACAGTCCCGCCGGCCGCCGCGATGCCATCATCGGCAGCGAGGGCCGGCGGGCACCAGGCATGACGATCCGGCCGTCCCGGCGCAACGGGGTCCCGAACCCCGGCGCCGGGGCGGCCGATCACCTTGAATCCCCCGAACATCCCCACCCGGCGCGGTGGCGGCGCGGCAGGTCGCTACGCTGCACCATCGCTCGCACTCCAGGAGGTTGCGCTGAGACTCGAACTGCGCGGCATCACCAAACGGTTCGGTGATCTGGTCGCCAACGACCACATCGACCTGACGGTGGAGCCTGGAGAGATCCACGCCCTGCTCGGCGAGAACGGCGCCGGCAAGTCGACCCTGATGAACGTGCTCTACGGCCTCTACCAGCCGGACGAGGGCGAGATCCTGGTCGACGGCAAGCCGCTGAAGCTGAAGGGCCCGTCGGACGCGATCGCCGCCGGGATCGGGATGGTGCACCAGCACTTCATGCTCGTGCCGGTCTTTACCGTGGCCGAGAACGTGATGCTCGGCGCCGAGCAGGTCAGGGGGCCGTTCGCCGGCGTCCTCGACCGGCGACGGGCCCGGCGCGAGGTCGCCGAGGTGTCCGAGCGGTACAACCTGCGGGTCGACCCGGACGCGGTGATCGAGGACCTGCCGGTCGGCATCCAGCAGCGGGTGGAGATCGTCAAGGCCCTCACCCGCGACGTCGACCTGCTGATCCTCGACGAGCCGACCGCCGTGCTCACCCCGCAGGAGACCGAGGAGCTGCTTGCGGTCATGCGGTCGCTCAAGGCCGCCGGCAAGTCGATCGTGTTCATCACCCACAAGCTGGGCGAGGTGAAGGCCATCGCCGACCGGATCACCGTGATCCGGCGCGGGAAGACGGTCGGCACCGCCGAGCCGAGCGCCAGCCGGGACGAACTGGCCGCGCTGATGGTGGGACGCAGCGTCCGGCTGACGGTGGACAAGAAGCCGGCCACACCGGGCAGGCCGGTCCTGGAGGTCGCCGGCCTGGTCGTGGACGACGACCGGCAGGTACGCGCTGTCGACGGCGTCGACCTGACAGTGCACGCCGGTGAGGTGCTCGGCGTGGCGGGCGTGCAGGGCAACGGCCAGACCGAGCTGATCGAGGCGATCATGGGCCTGCGCCCGACCCTCGCCGGCACGATCAGCCTCGACGGCGAGCCGACGTCCGGCTGGTCGACGAAGAAGGTGCTCCATGCCGGCGTCGGCTACGTGCCGGAGGACCGCAGCGTGGACGGCCTGGTCAAGGAGTTCTCCGTGGCGGAGAACCTGGTGCTGGACATCTACGACCGGCCGCCCTTCGGCAAGGGCCTGTCGCTCAAGCCCGAGGCGATCGCGAAGTCGGCCCGGGAACGGATCGAGCAGTTCGACGTCCGTACCTCCTCGGCCGACGCGGCGGTCGGCACACTCTCCGGCGGCAACCAGCAGAAGGTGATCGTGGCGCGGGAGCTGTCCCGGCCGCTGAAGCTCTTCATCGCGGCCCAGCCCACCCGGGGCGTGGACGTCGGCTCGATCGAGTTCATCCACAGCCGGGTCATCCGCGAGCGGGACATCGGCACGGCGGTCATGGTGGTCTCCAGCGAGCTGGACGAGGTGATCGGCCTGGCCGACCGGATCGCGGTCATGTACCGCGGGCGGATCATCGGCGTCGTCGGCCCGGACACCCCGCGCGAGGAGATCGGCCTGCTGATGGCCGGCATCACCCCGGACGCCGCCACCCCGGACGCCGCCACCGCGACCGACGACGGCCCTGGCAACGAGGACGAGGCATGACCAACCCGAACCCCGTCTCGGGCTCCCCGGACAAGGAACCGGCGACCGAGGCGCAGGAGTCGCTGAGCGAGGCCCGGGCGACGCCGACGCAACCGGCCGGTGACACCGAGCAGACGGTGCCGGCCACCGCGACCGCGAAGAAGCCGGCCCCGGCGGGAGAATCCCGCCCCGGCATGGGCCGGATGTTCCTGGACAACCTCTGGGCGGCCAACACGGTCACCGTGACAGTGCTCGCGGTGCTGCTGGCCATGGTGGTCGGCGCGGTGCTGATCATCGTGTCCGACCCGGAGGTGCTGGCCACCTACAGCTACATCACGGCTCGCCCCTCGGACGCGCTGAACGCGAGCTGGACGGTGGTCAGCGAGGCGTACGCGAACCTGTTCAAGGGCGCGATCTTCGACCCGGACGCGGTCGGCTTCACCGCCGTCATGAGCCCGATCTCGGAGACGCTCACCTACGCCGCGCCGCTCGTCTTCACCGGCCTGTCGGTGGCGCTCGCCTTCCGGGGCGGCCTGTTCAACATCGGCGCCCAGGGTCAGGCGACGATCGCCGTCATCCTGGCCGCCGTGGCCGGCTTCGCGCTGCCGCTGCCGCCCGTCGTGCACCTGCTGGTGGCGCTGATCGCGGGCGCGCTCGGCGGCGCGCTCTGGGGCTTCATCCCCGGCATCCTCAAGGCCCGGGCCGACGCGCACGAGGTGATCAACACGATCATGCTCAACTACGTGGCGGTCTACTTCCTGTCCTGGATCATCGTCCAGAACGGGGTGCAGAACCCGAACCGGTCGGACGCGATCAGCAAGCCGGTCGACTCCACCGCGCAGCTGCCCCGCCTGCTCGGCGAGGATTTGCGGGTGCACGCCGGCATCCTGCTCGCGGTGGCGGCCACCTGGTTCATCGCCTGGCTGCTCAACCGCTCCACGCTCGGCTTCGAGCTGCGGGCGGTGGGCGCGAACCCGGACGCGGCCCGGACCGCCGGCATCAGCGTGACCAAGACGTACGTGCTGGTGATGGTGATCGCGGGCATGCTGGCCGGTCTGGGCGGCTCGACCATGGTGCTCGGCACCACTGCCAACGCGCTGACCCCGCTGGTGATCGCGCAGATCGGCTTCGACGGCATCCTGGTCGCGCTGCTCGGGCGTGTGAAGCCGTGGGGCGTGCTGCTGGCCGCGCTGCTGTTCGGCGCGCTCCAGGCCGGCGGCAACCGGATGCAGTCGTACTCCGGCATCTCGCTGGAACTGGTCACCGTGCTCCAGGCGCTCATCGTCATCTTCATCGCCGCGCCTGCCCTGGTGAAGACGATCTTCCAGCTCCGGGCGGCCCGCGCCGCCCGGTTGCAGACGAGCCTCGCGAAGGGCTGGTGAGCATGTCCACCACCGCTGTCCCCGAGGTCGCCGTTACCGCGGTCGACGAGGGTTTCTGGACCCGGAACCGCAAGATCGGCGCGGTCCTGCTGGCGCTCGGCGTGCTCGCGGCGGTGCTGTTCGGCGCGCTCGCGACCGACCAGCACGCGCGGTTCACGCTCAGCGAGACCGAGGGCGGCGCCGCCCTGGAGATCAACGGTACGGTCGGCGCGATCCTGTTCGGGCTGATCACCGCCGCGACCGGAGGCGCGCTGCTGGCCGGCGTGCACAAGCGCTGGTTCTCGCTGCTGCTCGGCGCCGGGCTGGTCGCCTTCGTGCTGAGCTTCCTGTGCTGGCAGGTCTCCGCCGCGCCCGAGGGCCGCAACTTCATGCCGCTCGTAAACGTCGTACGCGGCACGTTCATCCTGGCCCTGCCGCTGATCTTCGGTGCGCTCGCCGGTGTGCTCTGCGAACGCTCCGGCGTGGTGAACGTGGCGATCGAGGGTCAGCTCCTGATGGGCGCGTTCTCCGGCGCGCTGTTCGGCAGCATGTCCGGCAGCGTCTGGGTGGGCCTGGTGGCCGCCGCCATCGGCGGCGCGTTCATCTCGTTCCTGCTGGCCGTGTTCTCCATCCGCTACCTGGTCGACCAGGTGGTCATGGGCATCGTGCTCAACCTGCTCGCGGTCGGCATCACCGGCTTCCTCTACGAGCGGCTGATGCAGACCGACGCGGCGAAGTACAACAGCGCGCCCCGGTTCGGCAACTGGGAGATTCCGCTGCTGTCCGACATCCCGCTGATCGGTCCGGCGCTGTTCCGGGGCAACATCTTCCTCTACCTCGGCCTGCTGCTGGTGCTGGTCATCCACCTGGCGCTGTTCCGTACCCGGTGGGGGTTGCGGACCCGGTCGGTCGGCGAGCACCCGACCGCCGCCGACACGCTGGGCGTGAAGGTGCTGCGGCTGCGCTACCGCAACGTGATCCTGGCCGGTCTGGTGGCCGGCGTCGGCGGCGCCTCGTACACGCTGGCGCTCTACTCGTTCACCAAGAACATGATCGGCGGTAAGGGCTTCATCGCCCTGGCCGCGCTGATCTTCGGCCGGTGGAGCCCGACCGGCGCGCTGCTCGCGGCGCTGTTCTTCGGCTTCGCCGACCAGCTCGCCACCTACCTGGGCGCGATCGGCAGCAGCATCCCGAGCCAGTTCCTGGCGATGCTGCCCTACCTGGCGACGATCCTGGCCGTGGCCGGGCTGGTCGGCAAGGTCCGGGCGCCGGCCGCCGACGGCAAGCCGTACATCAAGGGCTGACCGCCCGCCGCGACACCGTGCCCGGCGGGGCGACCCGCCGGGCATCGTCGTCTCCGGGCCGCGCCGCGACCGATCGGCGCAAATTGGGCAGAATGGGGGTCGTGATGGAGATCGACTGGGAGCGGCTGCGCGCCGCCGCCACCGAGGTCATGCGGCACGCCTACGTGCCGTACTCGAAGTTCCCGGTGGGCGCCGCCGCGCTCGTCGACGACGGCCGCGTCGTGGTCGGCTGCAACGTGGAGAACGCCGGCTACGGCGTCACGCTCTGCGCCGAGTGCGGCGTGGTCTCGCAACTGCACGCGACCGGCGGGGGCCGGATCGTGGCGCTGTCGTGCGTCGACGCCACCGGTGAGCCGCTGATGCCGTGCGGGCGGTGCCGGCAGCTGCTGTGGGAGCAGGGCGGGCCGGAGTGCCTGGTCGAGGCGAAGGGCGGGCCGCTGCGGATGGCCGAGCTGCTGCCGCACGCCTTCGACGTGGCCGACATCGAGGCGGTGACCGGCGAGCACCCGGTGCCGGTGGTGCCGGACCGGCTGGCCGCCTGGCGGGGCCGGGGCACCGTGTTCGTGCACCCGGACCTCTCGGCCGGGCAGCAGGTCTGGACGGCGTACTGGGAGCGTTCCTCCGGCGGCGCCGAGGACGCCGAGACCGGCGTGCTGGAGGAGGGCTCGACCTGGGACGACCCGGCGAGCGCGATCGAGTGGGGGCTGGCGCGTACGCCGCGCGTGGTGGTGGTGGACGCGTCCGGCACGGTCTTCTGGGCCGGTGAGGGTGAGCCTCCTACGGAGATTCCGGTTCGCTGGGGTTGAGCTGGGGGGAATCGGGCCGAGGGTGCCCGGCTCCGGGCGGTCAGGCTTGATCCCTCCGCCGGTCACCCTCGGCCCGATTCCTCGACGGTCACCGTTCGCGGGTGAGTGCGACCATGCGCGATTACTGATTGGATCTTGAGAAGTGAGTGTTTTTACGGCGGTTGATGTCATTCGGGCGAAGCGGGACGGGGGTGTGCTGAGCGAGGGGCAGATCGACTGGGTGGTCGACGCGTACACGAAGGGTCTGGTCGCCGACGAGCAGATGTCCGCGCTGGCCATGGCGATCCTGCTGCGCGGCATGACCGCGCCGGAGATCGCCCGGTGGACCGCCGCCATGATCGCCAGCGGCGAGCGGCTCGACCTGTCGCCGGTGGCCCGGCCGACAGTCGACAAGCACTCCACCGGCGGCGTCGGTGACAAGATCACCCTGCCGCTGACCCCGCTGGTGGCCGCGTGCGGCGCGGCCGTCCCGCAGCTGTCCGGCCGGGGCCTGGGCCACACCGGCGGCACGCTGGACAAGCTGGAGTCGATCCCGGGCTGGCGGGCGGCGCTCACCAACGACGAGTTCATCGCCCAGCTCCGCGACGTGGGCGCGGTGATCTGCGCGGCCGGTGACGGGCTCGCCCCGGCCGACCGCAAGCTGTACGCGCTGCGCGACGTCACCGGCACCGTCGAGGCGATCCCGCTGATCGCCAGCTCGATCATGAGCAAGAAGATCGCCGAGGGCACCGGCGCGCTGGTGCTCGACGTGAAGGTCGGCTCCGGCGCGTTCATGAAGAACGCCGACGACGCCCGCGAGCTGGCCCGCACCATGGTCGAGCTGGGCGGCGCGCACGGCGTGCGGACTGTCGCCCTGCTCACCGACATGTCCACCCCGCTCGGCCTGGCCGTCGGCAACGCGGTCGAGGTGACCGAGTCGGTGGAGGTGCTCGCCGGTGGCGGCCCGGCCGACGTGGTGGAGCTGACGCTGGCGCTGGCCCGGGAGATGCTCCACGCGGCCGGCCTGCCGGACGCCGACCCGGAGGCGGCGCTGCGGGACGGCCGGGCGATGGACGCCTGGCGCACGATGATCCGGGCGCAGGGCGGCGACCCGGACGCGCCCATGCCCACCGCGAACGAGGTCGAGGTGGTCACCGCGGCCGAGGACGGCTGGGTCGCGGAGCTGGACGCGTACGCGATCGGGGTGGCCGCCTGGCGGCTCGGCGCCGGCCGGGCCCGCAAGGAGGACCCGGTGAGCATCCCGTCCGGCGTGGTGCTGCACAAGCGCCGCGGTGACCGGGTGCGTGTCGGCGACCCGCTGTTCGAGCTGCGCGCCGAGCACGCCGAGCGGATCCCGGCCGCGCTGGCCGAGGCGCGCGAGGCGGTGCGGATCGCGCCGGACGCGCCGGAGGCGACGCCGCTCGTCATCGAGCGGATCGGCTGAGGGCCATGGTGCCGGCCCGGTCGGAGTCGCTATCCTCCCAGGCCAGGGGGGACCGACCGGCGAGGACCCGAACAGACAGGGACTGACCGTGCGCGTACCCGCTCCCGACCCCCGGGCCGTCCGGGAGGCGAGCCTGGACGAGTTGTCCCGGCTGGGCCTCCCGCTGCCCCCGCCGCAGTTCCCGCTGGTCTGGGAGCCGGGCGACGAGATCGAGCTGCGTCCGACCCCGGAGATCGAGGCCCGGATCGCGGTGCTGCACGTGATCCTGGCCCGCTGCTTCGGCATGCCCGCGCAGGCGGCGATGAGCTGGCTGCTGGAGTCGCACCTGGTCGACTCGGTGACCCCGCCGGAGTGGCAGTTCGTGATGGGCGGCCGGGGCGACCACAGGTCGTTCGTGCTGCACCACGACGCGCTGTTCTCGCTGGCCTGGGTGCTCGGGCTGGCCAAGGAGCTGGACCCGACGGTGCCGGTGGACGAGCGGCTGGTCGAGCGGATGCCGAACCTGGTCGCCGGGGAGACGTTCGGCCAGTGGCGGGCCCGGATCCTGGCCGCGCCGCAGCACCCCGGGGACGCCGCCGCGCTGCTCGACCTGCACTACTGCCTGGACTGGGCGTACCTGGAGACCGAGGAGGCCGGGCGCGCGCTGCCGGGGCTGGTGGACGCCAACGCGATCGGCCAGCGGCGGTGGGCGCTGGAGTGGGCGGTGGTGCTGCGCGGGCCGTACCACGACGAGCCGCCGGGCTGGGAAGAGGTCGACCTGTCCACCTGAGCCGGGTCAGCGCGGGCGGTGCACGCCGAGCCGGACCGAGAGCGTGACCGAAACGGGCTCGGGCAGCGCGGCGATGCGCGCGGCGAGCCGTTCCGGCTCGGCGTGCCAGGCGCTCGGTCCCATCCCGACGAGCGTGGTGACCTCGGCGCGGGTGAGCGTCAGCCGGGCCCGGTGCCCCGTTGCGGACTCCTCGCTGAAGTGGGCGCCGAGGCTGCCCGCGACCCGGTCGGCCTTGGCCGGGTCCACCCGCAGCAGGCCCAGCGCCTCGACCAGTTCGGCCAGGTGGTCGGCGGCCGGGGTGACGACGAGCAACGCGCCGCCGGGGTCGAGCACCCGGTGGAACTCCGGGCCGTTGCGCGGCGCGAACACGTTCAGCAGCACGGTCACCGACCGGTCGGCCAGCGGCAGGCGCTGCCAGGTGTCGGCGAGCGCGGCGGCGGCCCGCGGATGGGCGCGGGCCGCGCGGCGCAGCGCCGGCTTGGAGACGTCCAGGGCCAGGCCGGCGGCGTCCGGCAGCGCCGCCAGCACCGCCGCGAGGTAGTGCCCGGTCCCGGCGCCGGGTTCCACCACCAGGGGGTACGGGTCGACGCCCGCGACGCGGACCGCGGTGTCGGCGAGCGCGGCGGCGACGGTGTCGTAGTGGCCGGCGGCGAGGAAGTCGGCCCGGGCGGCGACCATGTCGGCGCTGTCCCCGGTGTGCGGGGAGCGGCCGGCGAGCAGGTTGACGTACCCCTGCCGGGCGGTGTCGAAGCTGTGTCCGCGCGGGCAGCGCAGGGCGCGGGTGGTGCCGGCGGTGGTCCCGGTGAGCGGTTCGGCGCAGACCGGGCAGCGCAGCCGGGCCAGGACGCGGTCGTCCACGGCTCAGCCCTTCGCTTCCGGGTGACCGGTGAGATGGTCGATCACCCGCTGGCTGAGCGTGCCGAGCGCGGACACCTCGGCCGGGGTGAGCCGGTCGATCAGGTGCCGCCGGACGGCCGCGACGTGTCCGGGCGCGGCGGCCTCGACGGCCTGGCGTCCGGCCGGGGTGAGCACGACGACCGAGCCGCGGCCGTCGGTGGCGCACTCCTCCCGGGTGACCAGGCCGCGTTGCTGCATCCGGGAGATGTGGTGGGACAGGCGGCTGCGGGACCAGAGCATCCGGTCGGCGAGTTCGCTGAGCCGTAGCCGTTGTTCAGGGGTTTCGGACAGGTCGCTCAGGACGTCGTAGTCCGGCTCGGAGAGACCGGCGTCCTGCATCAGTTCCCGGGCCAGTTCCAGGTCGAGCAGGCGGCGCATGCGGCGGTAGCCGCGCCACGCGCGCTCCTCCTGCTCGTCCAGCCAGCGCGGTTCGTCCATGCGCCGATCCTACCGGTGTTGTTGACATGTCACCAATCCGCGGTCTAGCTTGATGACATGTCAACCAAACTGCCGTCCCGGACGGTGCGGCTCCTCACCGGCCTCGCGCTGTTCGGCGTCAGCGTCGCGCTGATGCTCCGCGCCGACCTGGGGCTCGCGTCCTGGGACGTGCTGCACCAGGGCGTCGCCGACCGCACCGGCCTGCCGATGGGGCTCGTGGTCAACGGGGTGGCGCTGCTGGTTCTGCTGCTGTGGATCCCGCTGCGGCAGCGCCCCGGCGTCGGCACGGTGGCGAACGTCGCGCTCGTCGGCCTGGCACTCGACGCGACGCTGGCAGTGCTGCCGCCGCTCGAACCACTCGCCGGCCGCATCGGCCTGCTGGTAGCAGGCGTCGTGCTCAACGGCCTCGCCACCGCGCTCTACCTCGGCGCCCGGCTCGGCCCGGGCCCGCGCGACGGGTTGATGACCGGCCTGGCCGCCCGCGGCCTCCCGCTCGGCCCGGCGCGCACCGGGATCGAGGTGACAGTCCTGGCGGCCGGCTGGCTGCTCGGCGGCACCGTCGGCCCCGGCACCCTGCTCTACGCGATCGGCATCGGGCCGATCGTCGCCTGGTTCGTCCCCCGACTCGCCGCGCCGTCCCCGGCCGCCACCCCGACAGGAGCCACCTCGCCATGCCCCGCCTGAACGTGATCGTCGCCAGCACCCGTCCCGGCCGGGTCGGCCGCCGCATCGGTGACTGGTTCACCGCCGCCGCCGTCCGCCACGCCGGCTTCGACGAGGTACGCCTCCTCGACCTGGCCGAGGTCGGGCTGCCCTTCCACGACGAGCCGCACCACCCGTCCGAGCGGGTCTACCTGCACGAGCACACCCGCGCCTGGAGCACCGAGATCGAGGCCGGGGACGCCTTCGTCCTGGTGATGCCGGAGTACAACTACGGCTTCAGCGCGCCGCTGAAGAACGCGATCGACTACCTCTACCACGAGTGGCAGCACAAGCCGGTGGGCTTCGTCAGCTACGGCATGACCTCCGGCGGTCTGCGCGCGGTGCAGATGATCAAGCAGGTAGTGACCACGCTGAACATGACCCCGGTCAACGACGCGGTGGTCGTCTTCCTGCGGCAGGCGCTGGACGAGGCGGGCGAGCTGCGACCCGACCCGGCTCGCGAGGAGGCTGCCGCGCTCATGCTGGATCAGCTCGCCCGGCTGGCCGCCGCGCTGGCGCCGCTGCGGGTGACGGCGTGAGCGCGGCGGACGCGCGGCTGTGGGAGCTGTTCGGCGAGCGCGGGCGCGGGGTGCTCGTCACGCTGCGCCGCGACGGCCGGCCCCAGCTGTCCAACCTCGACTACCTGGCCGAGCCCGACCTGATCCGCTGCTCGACCACCGACAACCGGGCGAAGGTGCGCAACCTGCGCCGCGACCCCCGGGCCAGCTTCCACGTGACCACCCCCGACGGCGGGGCGTACGCGGTGGCCGAGGGCACCGTGACGCTCACCCCGCCGGCCGCCGCCACCGACGACGCGAGCGTCGAGGAACTGGTCGAGGTCTACCGGCGCATCCGCGGCGAGCACCCCGACTGGGCCGACTATCGCGCCGCCATGGTGGCCGACGGGCGGCTGGTCCTGCGGCTGGCGGTGGAGCGGGTGTACGGCTGGCGGCCCTGAACCGGCCCGGTCCACCGCCGCGCCCCTGCCGGGGGTGACTAGGGTCGGAGCATGGTCGCAATCTCGTACGAGGACATCGTCAAGGTCCCGAAGGCGCTGCTGCACGATCACCTCGACGGCGGCCTGCGGCCCGCGACGATCGTCGAACTGGCCGCCGAGGTCGGCCACGAACTGCCCACCACCGACCCGGCGGCGCTCGGTGTCTGGTTCGCCGAGGCGGCGAACTCCGGCTCGCTGGAGCGCTACCTGGAGACGTTCGCGCACACGGTGGCGGTCATGCAGACCGCCGGCGCGTTGCGCCGGGTCGCCCGCGAGTGCGCGCTGGACCTGGCCGCCGACGGCGTGGTCTACGCCGAGGTGCGGTTCGCCCCGGAGCAGCACCTGGAGCAGAACCTGACGCTGGACGCGGTGGTCGACGCGGTGGTCACCGGGTTCCGGGAGGGCAGCGCGCTGGCCGCCGAGGCCGGCACCCCGATCCGGATCGGCACACTGCTCACCGCCATGCGGCACGCCGCCCGCTCGCAGGAGATCGCCGAGCTGGCCGTGCGGCACCGCGACACCGGGGTGGTCGGCTTCGACATCGCCGGCGCCGAGGCGGGCTTCCCGCCCACCCGGCACCTGGACGCGTTCGAGTACCTCCAGCGGGAGAACTTCCACTTCACCATCCACGCCGGGGAGGCGTTCGGCCTGCCGTCGATCTGGCAGGCGATCCAGTGGTGCGGCGCGGATCGGCTCGGTCACGGCGTACGCATCGTCGACGACATCACTCCCGGCAACCCGCCGGTGCTGGGCCGGCTGGCCGCGTACGTGCGGGACAAGCGCATCCCGCTGGAGCTGTGCCCGTCGTCGAACGTGCAGACCGGCGCGGCGGCCTCGATCGCCGACCACCCCATCGGCCTGCTGCGCGACCTGCGGTTCCGGGTGACAGTGAACACCGACAACCGGCTGATGAGCGGCACCTCGATGTCCCGGGAGATGGCGCTGCTGGTGGAGGCCTTCGGCTACGGCTGGAAGGAACTCCAGTGGTTCACCATCAACGCGATGAAGAGCGCGTTCATCCCGTTCGACGAGCGCCTGCGGATCATCGACGAGGTGATCAAGCCGGCGTACGCCGAGCTGATCGGCTGATCACGACTGGCGGGGGTGGCCGGAGAGCAGCGCGGCCACCCCGCGCAGCACCTGACCGGCCCGGGCCGCCTCCGCGCCCAGCCCGGTCTGCCGGCGCAGCACGGCCGGCTCGGCGCGCAGCAGCGCGACCCCGCGTCGCAGCAGCACCCGGGGGGCCTTGCGCTGCTCGGCGAGATCCCGGGCGAGGCGGCGCAGGAACGTCGCGCCGCGCGGGCGGCGCAGCGCGTACGCCCCGGCGAGCAGCCCTCGCCGCCGGCACTCGGCCACGATCTCGGCGGCAAAGATCCCCTCGGCGACAAAGATTGGCGATCCGTCGATGTCAAATGGCCGGGTGGCCACCCTGCGGTCCGCGCCGATCGCATAAACCGGCACTTCGGCCTTGCCCTCCCGGGCCAGTCGGGTGATTGTTTGCACCGCTGTGTCCGCATCCCAGGACAGTGGGGACTCCCAATCCACCTGTCCGTTCCGACGTGGACACGTAGGGTCATCGCCGTCCTTGTAGAAGTCATCCAGGCAGAGCACCGGAAGTCCGGTTCGCTGCGCTATGTATGACTTTCCTGACCCGGAAGGGCCAGCGAGCAGGACAACGCGATGCGGATGTTCCATTACCTTCAGTGACTCCGGCCAGACGGATTGCTATCAAATTGCATCAACATCTCATCACACCTCCGGTGAGGGACAACCTGGTCTTTCTCTTTGCGGGGCGGCGTGATGGAATCTCGGAGGTCCGACCCGCCGGGTCGGTCGCTCGGCGTTGCCCTCAGGCAGCGTCGGGCGCGGTAATGCGAGGGCGGTGACGTGAGCAAACGGCCAACGACGGCGGGCTCCTTCCTGTCGCGGCTGCGCCGGCCGATGAATCGGCTGCGCGACATGCCGATCTGGTCCAAGCTCGGTCTGATCATGATCGTGCCGACCATCGCCACGGTCGTGGTGGGCACCAGTGGTCTGGTCGACCACCTGGAGACGCTCAACAATGCCAACCGGGCGGGGGATCTGGCCAACCTGATCGGCTACTCGGGTGACCTGGTCGACACCGTGCAGGACGAGCGGGTCGGCGCCGTGCTCTTCCTCGGCGCGAAGGAGTTCCAGACCCGGGCGCAGTACCAGGAGGGCTACAACCGGACCAACCAGCGGGTGGACCAGGCGAAGTCGCCCTACCTGCGGCAGCGTGGCGAGATCGACGACCTGCCCCGCAACTTCGTCGGGCTGCTCGACACGATCGACACCCAGCTGAAGGACCTCCCGGCGACCCGGAGCCAGGTGCTGAACGGCAAGCTCAAGATCAATGACGCCGACCAGGCGTACCGGCAGCTGATCGAGGACCTGCTGTCGATCCGCGACTCGGCCACCCAGCTCGCCGGTGACAACGACCTGAGCGACCGGATGCGCGCGGCCGGCGCGGTGGCCCGGCAGAAGGAATACCTGACCCAGCGCCGCGTGGTCGTCCACCAGGCGATCACCCAGAACCAGTACACCGCCGCGCTGCGCGAGCAGTTCATCGCCAGCGGCACCGGCCAGGCGCAGTCGCTCGCGACGTTCCAGGCGATCGCCACCGAGCCGGACAAGCTGTTCTACGACCAGACCGTCTCCGGGCCCGACCTGCGCAAGGCGGACCGCTTCACGAGCTTCATCTCCAGCAACAACAACGGCTCGATGGCGAACGCCCCGTTCGGCCCGGACCAGTGGGACCAGACCATGGTCGCCAACGCCAAGCTGATGCGCAGCGTGGAGTCCCGCCTCGACGGCAACGTGGTCCGGCAGGCCGACGCGCTGCGCTCGGACACCCAGCGCCAGGTGTTCCTGGAGACCGGCCTGCTGCTCACCATGCTGCTGCTGGCCATCCTCTTCGCGTACCTGGTCGCCCGCTCGATGGCCCGCTCGCTGCGCGACCTGCGCCAGGGCGCCCTGGCGGTGGCCCAGTACGGGCTGCCACAGGCGGTCGCCCGGCTACGCGACCCGCAGGTGACCGGCCAGCTCACCCCGGTGCAGCTGGCCAACCAGATCGCCGAGCCGCTGCCGGTGCGCAGCAAGGACGAGTTCGGCCAGGTGACCGAGGCGTTCAACGCCGTCCACCTGGAGGCCGTCCGGACCGCCGCCGAGCAGGCCGCCCTGCGGGCGTCGGTCGCCACCATGTTCGTCAACCTGGCCCGCCGCTCGCAGATCCTGGTCGACCGGCTGATCGGCCACCTCGACCGGCTGGAGCGCGGCGAGGAGGACCCGGACCGGCTCGCCGAGCTGTTCCAGCTCGACCACCTGGCCACCCGGATGCGCCGCAACGACGAGAACCTGCTGGTGCTCGCCGGCGCGGACTCCACGCGCGTGCAGCGCGAGCCCGCCGCCCTGATCGACGTGCTCCGCGCCGCCCAGTCCGAGGTCGAGCACTACACCCGGATCGAGTTCGGGGTGATCGACCGGGACATCGAGGTCGCCGCCCACGCGGTGAACGACCTCGTGCACCTGGTCGCCGAGCTGTTCGACAACGCGACCGCGTTCTCCCCGCCCGACTCCCAGGTCATGGTGGAGGCCCGCCGGGTCGGCGACCGCGCCTCCCTCTACGTGGAGGACCGGGGCATCGGCATCAGCCCGGAGCAGCTCCGTGACCTCAACGAGCGGCTGGCCACGCCGCCGCAGGTGGACGTCGCGGTCTCCCGGATGATGGGCCTGGTCGTGGTGGCGCGGCTGGCCGCCCGCCACGGCGTCCGGGTCGAGCTGCGACCGGGCACCGACCGCGGCACCGTCGCCGACGTCACGCTGCCCACCACGGTCCTGGTGCCGCGCGCCCTGGCCGGCCGCGGACAGCCGGGGCCGGCCCTGCCGGCCGCCGGTCCGCAGCAGAGCGGCCCGACCCCGGCCTTCGGCGCCCTGGCCGCCTTCGGCAGCAGCCCGCAGAGCCTGCCGCCGGCCCCGCACCCGGGCGCCTCCGGCAACCAGGTCACGCTCGGCGGACGCGCGTTCGACCCGGCGTCCCGCAACGGCTCCGGCACTCCGGCGAACGCCGGTGGCGGCCGCGCCATGCCGGCCTGGTCCGACCTGACCGGCGCCAACCCGGGCGGCGGGGACGGCGCGTTCGGCTCCCGGCCCTCGTCCGGTTCCGGGTTCGAGCCGCTGCCCCAGCGGCGCAACCCGGCCGAGGGCGACCCGGGCACCAGCGGCCAGCAGCCGGCGATCCCACGCCAGCTGCCGAGCAGCCCCGAGGCGCGGCCCTACAGCCCGCCGCCGGTCTCCGCGCCGCCGGTCCCGCCGGTGTCGGCGCCGCCGCTGCCGCCGGTCTCCGGCGCCCCGGCCGCCGGGCACCAGCTGCCGTACCGTCCGGTCTCGGCCGCCCCGGTCTCCGGTGACCCGTGGTCCGGCCGTCCGGTCTCCGCCGCGCCGGTTTCCGGCCAGCCCACGTCGGCCGTGCCGGTCTCCGGTCAGCCGACCGGTTACCAGGTCTCCGCGCCGCCGGCGAACCAGCTGCCGGCGCGCCCGCAGACGCCGATGCCGGGCGTGGGCGCGCCGCCGGTCTGGCCGCCGGTCGCACCGCCCCCGGCCCCGGCCCCCGTGGCGCCGGAACGGCCCACCAGCGGCATGGACATGACCACCGAGCTGCCCCGGGTGCCGCGCACGGAAATGCCGGCCACCTCGCAGCCCGCGACCGGCCAGCCGGCCGCCGCCACCCCGGCGACGAACCGGCCGGCCGCCACCCCGGCGGCGCGGCCGGCCCCGGCGCAGCAGCAGGGCAACCGCCAGCGGTACGCGGACGAGACGATGGAGCTGCCGATCTTCCGGGAGCTGGAGTCGGCGTGGTTCCGTACCCGCCGGCCCGGGCCCAACGAGGAGGCGGCGGCTCCCGCCCCGGCCCCGACGACGAACGGCGGCGCCGCCACCCAGCAGTTCGCCAAGGTGGACACCGCCGGCCGGCCGGTGCCGCAGCCGACACCCGCAACGACAGGTAACGCACCGATGGCACCCACTCCGACGGCCGGCGGAGCACCGCGTGACAACGGCGCGGCGAACGGGAACACCCGTCCCGCGTACGCCGGAGGGCTGCCGACCCGGCAGCCGACCGCGTCGCCGCAGTCCTCGCCCTGGCAGACCGCGGCCGACGACGGCTGGCGCGCCGCCTCGGCGGCCACCGAGGTGCCGGTCGCGGAAACCACCCAGAAGGGCCTGCCGAAGCGGAAGCCGATGGCCCAGCTCGTGCCGGGCAGCATCGACAAGCCTTCTGCCTCGGTGCAGCGGCGGACGCCGGAGGGCGTCCGGGGTCTGCTCTCGGCCTACCATCGGGGCGTGCAGCGCGGGCGTAACACCGACAGCAACACGACCGGCCCGGAGGGCACTCCGGGCGGGCAGCAGTCCTCGCAGTCTGGCTCAGGCCCGGTGGCCGGGAGCGGGCAGAAGGAGCAACAAGGATGACTACTACGCAGGATCTCGGATGGCTGCTCGCCAACTTCGCCGACCGGGTGCCCGGTGTGGCGCACGCGGTCGCGGTCTCGGCCGACGGCCTGCTTCTGGCCTCGTCCCGTGACCTTCCGCGGGACCGTGCCGACCAGCTCGCCGCGATCGCGTCCGGTCTGGTCAGCCTGACCCAGGGCGCGGCCCGCTGCTTCGAGGGCGGAGCGGTGTTGCAGACAGTCGTCGAGATGGACAACGGTTTCCTGTTCCTGATGTCCATCTCCGACGGTTCGTCGTTCGCCGTGCTGGCGGCGCGGAGCTGCGACGTGGGTCAGGTCGGGTACGAGATGGCCCTGCTCGTGGACCGGGTGGGCGATGCCCTGACGCCGCAGCCGCGCACGGCTGTGGGGATGATGGGCTGAATGACGCGCTGGCCGGTGGGTCAGGTGCGGGAACAACAACGACAGCGACGAATGTCACCGGGGCGAGCCGGTGCCGGGTACGAGGGAGGTGAGCGGCGACATGGATCGTGACGAGCCGACCGGCGCATTGGTCCGGCCGTACGCCGTCACCCGTGGTCGTACCCGTCCCCGGCTCGACATCGCCCTGGAGGCGCTCGTCGAGACGACGGTGCGCGGCCGAGCGGTTGCCACTGGCAATGGTGGCCACGGTCGTGAACACCAGTACATCGCCGCGTTGTGTGACGGACGTGTGCAGTCGCTCGCCGAAATCGCGGCGCGGATGCAGCTTCCGCTCGGCGTGGCCCGGGTGCTCATCGCCGACATGGCGACGGACGGCCTGGTCGCGGTCCACGAGCCGACCATCCTGGACGACTCCGACGACGCGGTGGGCACTGAACTGCTGGAGAGGGTGCTGAGTGGACTTCGCAGGCTCTGACATGTCGCACCGGCCGCCGGCCCCGAGCGGGCGCGTGACGTCGGCGAAGATCGTTATCGCCGGTGGGTTCGGCGTCGGCAAGACGACGCTGGTCGGCTCGGTCTCGGAGATCACGCCGCTGACCACCGAGGCGATCATGACCTCCGCCGGTGTCGGCGTCGACGACACCCGGCAGGTGCCGGGCAAGACGACGACCACGGTGGCGATGGACTTCGGTCGTATCTCGATCGACCGTGACCTGATCCTGTACCTCTTCGGTACGCCGGGTCAGACGCGGTTCTGGTTCATGTGGGACGAGTTGGTCCGGGGTGCGATCGGCGCTGTCGTGCTGGTCGACACCCGGCGGCTCGCCGACTGCTTCGCCGCCATCGACTTCTTCGAGCACCGGCGGCTGCCGTACCTGGTGGCCATCAACTGCTTCGACGGCATGCAATACCACGATCCGCAGGACGTCCGGGACGCGCTGGCGATCTCCCGCGACGTGCCGGTGGTGCCGTGCGACGCCCGTAACCGGGAGTCCACGAAGCACGTGCTCATCTCGCTCGTCGAGTACGTGCTCACCATGCGGCGCTCGCGGGCCGTCGCGCCCGCCTGACCGACGCGCGGAAGCGCCCGGCGGCCTGAGGCCACCGGGCGCTTCCTGCCGTCCGGGGTCGGACACGGTACGCGGTCGACCGGTGACCCTCCAGGTAGGACGGTCGCCGGGCGTCGTTCCGGTCAGGCGTACCGGGTCCAGCTGCCCCGGTAGACCTGGTAGACGGCGAGCGAGTCGCGCTCCATGCCGCCGTGCCGCCCGGCGCTGAACGCGTACCCGCCCGCGATGCCCTCGACGGTCTGCGCCTGGAGCAGGGCCCGCAGCCGGCCCCGGTCCAGGCTCGTCGCCATCCGCGCCGACATGGCGAGGAGCTGGAGCGCGTCCGAGGCGTACGGGGCGAAGTCCGGGCTGCCGCCGTGCCGCTGCGTGTAGCGGTTGGCGAAGTCCCGCCGGGCCAGCTGCGCCGTGGTGGTGGCGACCGCGCCGGAGATGTCCAGGCAGGCCGGGTGCACCGCGTACGCGCCCTCCACCGCGGCGGCGTTGGCGCCCTGCACGGTGTCGTCGGCGACCGCGCCGGCGTCGAAGAAGATCGGGCCGCGGTGCCCGGCGGCGCGGAGTTCCCGGGCCGCGGCGCCGGAGTCCGGCGCGGTAGCCCAGATGACCACTCCGTCCTCCGTGCCGCCCGCGACCCGGTCGGCGGCGGCGCGGAAGCGCCGGCCGGTCCCCGGCAGGCGGACCGTGCGGGCCAAGTCGGTGCTGCTGTCGGCGAGCGCGTCCCGCATCGCCCGCACACCCGAGTCACCGTGCAGCCCGCCCGCGGCCAGCAGGGACACCTGCCGGACCCGCTTCGACTTGAACAGCTCCACCAGGCGGCCTGCCATGTCGACGGCGTCCGGGGTGAGCTTGTAGGTGAACGTGCGCTCGTCCAGCGGCAGCACGATGCGGTCACCGTAGCCGAGCGACAGGAAGGGCGTCTTGACCCGCTGGGCGGCCGCAGCCAGGGCGGCGGAGGTCTCGCCGAGCACGCCGCCGATCAGCGCCTGCGCCCCGGCCCGGGTCAGGTCTGCGGCATGACGGGCCGCGACCTGAGGATTGCTGCCGTTGTCCAGGATCTGGAGCCGGACCGACCGGACCAGGTTGCCGACCGGGATGCCGGTGCGGTTGAGCGAGTCGGCGGTGAGTTGCAGGGCCTGCCGCTGGGCGGCGCCGAGCAGTGCCCCCGCGCCGGTCAGCTCCAGACTCGCGCCGACGATCAGGTCCTGGTCGCTCGGCGCGCTGCTGGACGGGCCGTCGTCCGGCCGCTGACCCTGCGGCGCGCAACCCGCGAGCAGCAGGCTCCCGGCCGCGGCGGCCAGGACGCCCCGACGGGTGAGCACAGTGGAGTCGAACGCCGGTGTCGCCATTGGAATCGCCTTCCCACCCCGGCGATCAGGCGCCGCCGCTGGTCCGCCGGGTATGTTCCCGGCCGGTCCGACCCAGCGTCAAATCACCCGGGTGTGGGATGAAACACCCCAACTGCGGACTCGGCGAACCCCGATCAGGAGCGGTAGCCGGCCGAGCGGTACTCGTACTCCCGGTCGTCCTCGCGGTCCCCGCTGTCGCGGGTGAAGTCCCAACCGCCGGCCGCCTCGCGGCCCGGACGGCCGCCCACGGCGAAGCCGCCGATCTCCTGGCCACGCCGCCAGCCCCGGAAGTATCCGGTGGTGTTCTCGGCGAGGCTCGCCGCGTTCCGGACGATCCGCAGGGGACGCTCCTCGCGCAGCGGAGAGCCCGGCACCAGGTTGGCCTGCGGCACCCGCTTCGGCAGGCCGGCCTTGGTCTCCGCGCCGACGGCCGGACGGGCGGCCTGCTCGGCCGCCTGCCAGCCGGTGTCCGCAGTGCTGGACCACTCCAGGTCGGCCTCGTCGCCGTGCCCGACGAACCAGGCGGACTTGGCCTGCGCGAAGATCAGCAGGTCGCCGTCGCCGTCGTCGGAGACCGGCGGCGGCCGGTGCTCCTTCGGCGCGGGACGCCGCTCGGGCGGGGCCGGAAGTGCGGCGCGGCTCGGGTCGCCATGGTCGACGAGGCGCAGCGGCGGCGTGTCCAGCCCCGGATCGGCCGGCCGGCTCATCTCGCCGCGCAGCGCCCGGTCGGCCAGCGGCGGCGGCTCCACCAGCCGCAGCATCGGCGGCTCCTGCGGGAGGTCGTCGGCGAGCCACGGCGGGGTGACCCGGCCCGGGTCGCTCGGCGCGTCCACGCCCCGCCCGTACGCGTAGGTGGTGCCCTCCCGCTCCCGGGCGGTGTCGTCCTCGTTGTTCACCAGCGGCCAGTTCGCCCGGGAGCCCGGCGGCGCGGCCTCCGGCGCCGGCGGGCGCGGAGCCGGCACCGGGATGCTCAGGTCGGTGGCGCTGAACCCGCCGGTCGGCGGCTCCTGGTGCTGATTGGTCTTGGGACGGGGCGGGATGACGGTGCGCTGCCGCTCCGCCCGCGCCTTGTTGATCGCCGCGGTGGTCAGCGTCGGGCGGAACGGCTCGCCGGCCTCGGCCGGTGGCACGGCGCCGCGCGGCGACGGGGCGATCGGGGTGATGCCGGGCGGCGGCGGGGGCGGCGCCGAGATCGGCCGGTTGGTGGGTCCGTCCACCCGCGACGGCAGCGGCGCGCCGGTCGGCTCGGGCCGGGACTGCGGTGCGGAGGCCGGGCGGCCCAGCGAGGCCGCCGGGGCCACGGGCGTCACCGGGGCCGGGGCGACCGGCGGAGGCGTGACCGGAGCGGGTGCCACGGGCGGCGGGGCGAGCGGCCGGGGCGTCGTCGTGGCGGCCGGGCCGGAGACCGGCTCGGGCCGGCCGCGGCGCCCGCCGGGGATCGGCTCCGGGCGACCACGTCGCCCGGTCGGCTCGGGTGCGCCGGCCGGCTCGGGACGACCACGGTGGGATGCCGGCTCGGCGACCGGCTCGGGCTGGACCGGCCGCACCGCGCGCAGGTCGGTGGCCGGGGGCAGCTCGTCGACCTGCTCACCGCGTCGGGCGGCGGCCCGGCGGCCGGTCGCGGGCGCGAGAGCGGGAGCGGTGCGTTCGGCGAGCGCGCCCACGAGCGCGTCGCATCCGGCGTCACAGGTCCGGACGGAGGCGACCGCCTGCCGTACCGTCTCGGCGACGGCGGCGGTGAGCGTCCGGTTGACGGTGGCCCGCCGGGGTGTCTCGGAGATGGCGACCCGCAGCGCGGTCACCGCGTCGGAGACGGCGTCGGCGTCCGCCACACCCTCGGCGACCAGATGGGCGACCACCGCGTCGGCGGTCAGCCCGCCGTCCCGGCCACGGGCCGCGGAACCGGTGAGCATCCCCGGCTCGGGCAGCGCGTCGAGAACCGCGAGGGCGACCCGGTCCGCCGGGTCCGGGTACGCGCGCAGCGCGGCCGGGTAGAGCTCGCGGAGCACCTCGCGCAGCGTCACCGCGGCCGAGTGGCGGCCGCTCGCGAGCGCCGCGTGCGCGGCCAGGACCTGCGTGTATCCGGCGAGTTCACGCGGCGCCGGGAGGGTCACCGCGGAGAGCGCGCCGGCCTGCAGCGCGCGGGCCAGCCCGACCGCGCGGCGCTCGGCGGGCGGGGACTGCATCTCCTCCAGGGAGTCGTCGTCGGCGAAGCGCTCGGCGAAGTCGTCGACCGAGTCGTCGTCGGCGATCGCCAGCGGACGGCCGGCGGCGCTCAGCAGCGAGGTGACGATGTGGTCGTCACTGTCCGCGGCGATGGCCGCGCCGCTCGGACCGCCGGACCGCTCCACCAGCAGCGCGACCAGCTGGGCGTACCCGGCGGCCTCGTCCCCGATCTCACAGACGTGCAGCAGACGGCCTGCGTCGTCGACCACAGCGGACGTCAGCGTCGTTCCGGCCGAAGCCGTTCGGTCGGCCGGATCTGCCGAGGCCAGACCGCAGTACACGCGCACGAGCGCCACGGCGTCGTCCTCCTCCCGGGACACAGGTCTTGTTCTGCCAGAGACTGATGCTCCCCGCTCCGGGTCAGTCGCGCCAGTCCACAACCGCAGAGATCTTGCCGACAATGGTGCGCCAACCCAAACTTGCGGTTTGTGCCCCGATTTTCTTCAAGCGGCGACGGCCGAGAAAACCACCGATTCCGCCATTGACGGAAGCCCGCAGCGCCTCGTCCAGGTCGTCCAGGCTGGAGCCGGCGGAGAGCATGTCCAGCACGGCTGGTAGCCGCAGGGCGTACGCCAGGTCACGGGCGATCTCACCGGCTTCGATGAGCAACTCGTGGTCCCACGCGTCGTGGCCACCGCGCAGGTTCTCCACCACCAGGTCGAGTTCGTAGGTGTCCTCGTCCAGCGGGGCGATGTCGGCCGGTTCCAGCCGTTCGGACAATTCATTCCAGCTGTCCAGTTGGGACAGGTCGTTGGGCGCGCCGGAGCGGATGAAAGAGACCAATGACTCCGGGGTCTTGAACAGCAGGAGCCGGCCCTTGTGGGTGAGGAAGACCGGCACCTCCTCGTCGCCCGCGGCGTCTTCGTCCTCGTCCTCGTCGTCTTCCTCGGCCTCTTCGTCGTCGTCCTCGGACTCGGCCTTGTCCTCGGCCGCGTCGTCGTCGGCCTTGCCCTTGCGGCGCCCCTTGGCGGCCTTCTCGGCCTTTTCGTCGTCCTCGTCGTCCTCCTCCGCGGAGAGGGCGGCGAACTCCTCGTCGAGGATCACCACCTCCTCGTCGTCCTCGGTCTCGACGACCTGGCGACGGGCCAGGAAGGGGTCGTCCTGGTCGCGCTCGACGACGTCGGTCGGGGTCAGCTCGCGCGCCGGCCGGTACGCCCGCAGCGTGAAACCGGTGCCGGCGGGCAGCGCGATCTCCACCGGGTCGATCCGCACCTCGTCCCAGAGCGCGCGGTTGACCGGCGGGCGGTCCGCCTCGACCTCGTCGGCTGCGGCGGGCGCCTCGGTGTCGTCGAGCTCGGGCTCGTCGGCGTCGGGCCGTTGGGGCGACTGGCGGGCCACGCTGACCTCCGTGTGCGTTCGGTTGCCCACCCGACGGCGTCGCGCCGCCGAGTGACTCTGCGCACATACCCTAGTGGGCGAACCGTTCCGGCCGGGAGCCGCACCCCATGGCGTTCCGGAGACCCGACAAGTAGCGTTGCTACGCATGAAGGCGCAGGCGCTGCACGGACACCTCGACGCGCTGCTGCTCGCCGTGCTGGAACAGGGGCCGCGGCACGGCTACGCGATCATCGAGGCGCTGCGCGCCCGCAGCGGCGGGACGCTGGATCTGCCCACCGGCACCATCTATCCGGCGCTGCGCCGGCTGGAGCGGGCCGGGCTGGTGGCGAGCACGTGGAGCACCGTCAACGGCCGGGAACGCCGCACCTACGAGCTGACCGAGGCCGGTGGCCGGGCGCTGGCCGGGGAGCGGGCCGGCTGGCGCGAGTTCAGCGCCACCGTCGGCCGGTTCCTCGGGGCGGACGGGCCGCCCACGGCGCCGGCCTGACCCCGGCCGACCGAACCGGCCGGGCCGTGGGCCGGCCACTGCGGCCGGCGACTCAGCCGGCCAGCCGCCGCTCGGCGAGCACCCAGCAGCGGGCGGCCCGGACCAGGGCGAACCAGGCCGCCGAGACCACCGTCGCCCCGATGATCATCGGAGGCCAGGTGAGCGCGGCGTCCCACAGCCCGACCGACCAGCCGAACAGCGCGCCCCCGGCGACCACACCGAGCGCCAGGGCGCCGGTCAGACCGAAACCGATCAGCCGGGCAGGACGGACCAGCCGGGGCGACCCCCACCGGGCGGTGAGCGGGCCGACGAGCAACGCGGCCAGGGCCAGCGCGGCGACCACGACCCAGATGACGTCCAGCCCGGCGGAGAGCAGCAGGTAGCTCGCCGGCGGCGGGGGACCGCCGCTCCAGCTCGACCCCTGCCAGGTCAGGTCGCCGGCGGCGATCAGCACCACCGAGATCAGGAGCGTGCGCAGCGCCAGCCCGCGCAGCGCCCCGCTGGCCAGCTCGGCCTGGAACTCCGGCACGAGCTGCCGGTCGCTGCCGAACTCGGCGACCGCCCGCCGCTCCGCCTCCGCGCGCGGCAGGCCCCCCTCCCGGTACGCCTCGACGGCGTCCTCCAGCGCGTGCCGCGTCTCGGTCAGCAGGTCGGTCTTGAGCCGGTCCGGCCCGTACAACCGCCCGGACAACTCGCGCAGCCGCCGGTCGACCACTGCCTCGTCATGGACCCGCATGCGCACAAGCCTGCCATCGAGGACCGGCTGCCGCGTCGGGGAAAACCCCGATCGGATTCAGGGCCGCCCGGCGCACGCGGGGCCGGGGCGCTACGGGGTGATCGCCAGGTAGCCGCGTTCGGCCGTCTGCTGCCGCAGCCACTGCTCCCGGTACCAGCCCGGACGTGCCACCAGCTCGTCGTGCCGGCCGCGTTGCACGACCCGGCCGCCGTCGAGCACCACGATCTCGTCCAGCCCGGCCAGGCCGCTGAGCCGGTGGCTGATCAGCAGCACCGAGTGCCCGGCCGGGGTGGCGGCGAGCGCGGAGTCCAGCACCGCGTCGGCAGCCGCCGGGTCGAGCCCTTCGGTCGGCTCGTCGAGCACCAGCACCGGCGGGGCGGCCAGCAGCGCCCGGGCCAGCGCGAGGCGCTGCCGCTGCCCGCCGGAGAGCTGACCGCCCTGCTCACCGACCACTGTGTCCCAGCCCTCGGGCTGCTCGCGTACCCAGTCCAGCAGGCCGGCCGCCCGGGTGGCGGCGACCAGGTCCGCCTCGGTGGCGTCCGGACGGCCGAGAAGCAGGTTCTCCCGGACGGTGGCGTGGAAGACGTACGCCTCGGCGAGGAGGCCGCCGACCACCCGGGGCAGGCGCTCGTCCGGGATCCCGGCCACCGGCGCGCCGCCGACTGTGACCCGGCCGGCGTCGGGGCGTACCGCGCCGGTGAGCACGGCGGCGAGCGTGCTCTTGCCGGCGCCGCTCGGCCCGACCACCGCCACCCGGCGGCCGGCCGGCAGGTCGAGGTCGAACCCGGCCAGCGCGGGGGCGGCCCCGGCCCGGTAGCGGACCGTCACGTCGGCGAACTCCACGTCGTGGCCGTCGATCGCCGGCTCCGGCTCGCTCCGCGGCGCCGCGGTGGCGGGCTCGGCCAGCAGGTCGGCCACCCGGGCCAGCCCGGTCCGGAGCTGGGCCCGCTGGCGGGCCGCCGCGACGAGCGCGAGGGCCACCTCCACGGCGGCGAGCGACCCGACCGCGAGGACACCCACCAGGACCCCGCCGACCCCGGCCCGCAGCGCGACTGCGACCACCGCGGCGGCGGTGAGGCCACCCACGAGTACGCCAGTCGCGTCCACCGCGAAGCCGGTCGCGGCGAGCCGGCGCTCCAGCCGGGCCAGCCGTCCGGCCCGGCCCTCGGCGGCGGCGAGCGCGGCGCCGGTCGCCCCGAACGCGGCCAGGTCGGCGGCGCCGTGGGTGAGGTCGACCGCGTCCACCGCGAGCGCGCCGCGCAGCGGGGCGACCTCGTCGGCGGCGCGACGGGTGAGCCGGGTGGCGAGCGCGGGCAGCGCCACGCCGGCCACCAGCAGGCCGACCGCGAGCACACCGGCAGCTGGCGGTGAGATCAGCGCGGCGACGCCGACGGCGAGCACGCTGACCACCGCCGCCGCCGCTCCCGGCACTAGTACGCGCAGAAGCAGGTCCTGAGCCGCCTCCACGTCCGACACCAGGCGGCTCAGCGCGTCCCCGGTACGGCGGCCGGCGTCGCGCCGGGCGGCGAGCGTGGCGAACACCCGCGCCCGGACGTCGGTGATCATGCGGAGGACGGCGTCGTGCCCGGCGAGCCGTTCGGTGTACCGCAGCACGCCGCGGCTGACCGCCAGCGCCCGGACCGCGACGATGGCCACCGTCAGCCGGTCCAGCGGCGGGCGGCCGGCCGCGCTCATCAGCAACCAGGTGGCGGTGGCCATCAGCGCCAGGCCGGCGAACTCGGTCGCGGCGGCGAGCAGGCCGGCGCCGAGCAGCCGGCTCAGGTACGGCCCGGCCAGGCGCAGCACCGCCCGCTCGGCGCCGGGCCGGGCGGGGGAGACGGGGATCATCGGGTCACCGCCGGGCCGGTCGGGTGCAGTTCGGTGACGCGGCCGTCCTCGACGCGCAGGATCCGGTCGGCGTCGGCCAGCAGCGCGGGCCGGTGCGCCACGAGCAGCGCGGTACGTCCGGCGACCAGCCGCCGGGTCGCGTCCAGCACCACCGCCTCGCTGGCGCTGTCCAGCCGCGCGGTCGGCTCGTCGAGCAGCACGATCGGCGCGTCCCGCAGGAACGCGCGGGCCAGCGCGACCCGTTGCCGCTGCCCGCTGGACAGGCCGTGGCCGCGCTCGCCGAGCCGGGTGTCCAGCCCGTCGGGCAGCGCGTCCACCACCTCGTCCAGCGCGGCGTCGGCGACCGCGGCGGCCAGCGCGTCGTCAGGGGTGTCCGGGGCGCCGAGGCGGATGTTGTCGGCCAGCGAGCCGGCGAACAGGTGCGCCCGCTGCGGCACCCAGGCCAGCTCACGGCGCCAGGCGTCGAGGTCGACCTCGGCCAGGTCGACGCCGTCGACGGTGACCCGGCCGGAGGTCGGGGTGACGAAGCCCAGCAGCAGGTTCAGCAGCGTGCTCTTGCCCGCGCCGCTGGGCCCGATGACGGCGATCCGGTCACCGGGCCGGACGGTCAGCGTGACGTCGCGCAGCGCGGTGGTCCGGTCGTACGCGACGCTCACGCCCTCGAAGCGGATCTCACCCCGGCCACCCGGCGCCGGACGCCGGGGCTCGGCCGCGGCGGGCGCGCCGGTGTCGGAGAGCGTGAGCGCCTCGTCCAGCGCGGTGAGCCCCTCCATGCTGGCGTGGAACCGGCTGCCCGCGGCCCGCAGCGGCAGGTACGCCTCCGGGGTGAGCAGCAGCACCAGCAGCGCTGTGGAGAGCGTCAGGCCGCCGCCGAGCAGCCGGATGCCGACCGGCACCGCGACGAGCGCGACGGAGAGCGTGGCGACCAGTTCCAGCACCAGCGCGGACAGGAACGCGATCCGCAGCGTCTTCATGGTGGCCTCGCGGTGGCCGTCGGCCATCCGGCGTACCACGTCGACCTGGCCCTTGGACCGGCCGAACGCGCGCAGCGTGGGCAGCCCGGCCACCATGTCGAGGAAGTGCCCGCCGAGCAGCGACAGCCGCCGCCACTGCCGCTCGGTGGCGGCCTGCGCCTGCCAGCCCAGCAGCGCGCCGAAGATCGGGATGAGCGGGATGGTGAGCGCGATGATCAGCGCCGAGCTCCAGTCGGCGAACACGATCCGGGCCAGCACCGCCACCGGCACCGTGACGCTCAGCACGAGCTGCGGCAGGTAGCCGGTGAAGTACGGGTCGAGCGCGTCCAGGCCGCGCCCGGCCAGCGTGGCGAGCTGCCCGGCCCGCTGCCCGGCGACCCAGGTGGGGCCGTGCCGGCCGACCGCGCCCAGCAGGTCGGCGCGCAGCGCCGCCTTGACCGTCGCGGCGGCCCGCGCCGCCACGGTGCCCTGTGCCCAGCTCACCAGCGCCCGCCCGGCGACCGCCGCCACGAACCCGGCCAGCGCCGGCCGGTGCAGCCGCCCGTCGAACGCGGCGGCCAGCAGCGTCGCCAGCGCGGTGGCCTGGGCGATCACCAGCAGCGCGGTCAGGCCGCCCAGCGCCGCGAGCACGGCGAGGTCGCGCCGGGCCGCGGGGACCCGACGCAGCAGACGCGGGTCGAACGGGCGGCGGCTCACCAGTACACCGGTGCCCTGCCGTCGATCCGTCCCCGGAACACCCACCAGCACATCGCCTGAAAGCCTAGTAGGGCCGGCACGAGCGGTAACGCGAGCCATCCCAACAGTGCCAGCGTCGGTCGGCTGGCGGCCGCCTCGGCCACCGTCAGCGAGGCCGCCGGATCGGTGGTGGAGACCAGGATCCGGGGCCAGAGCGCGGCCCCGACCAGCGGCGCGGGCAGCGCCAGCGCCGCCGCGGTCGCCGCGAAGGCGACCCCGGCCCGGCCCCGCCGCAGCGCCGCGCGGGCCGCCAGCAGCACCGCCACGAGCGCCAACGGCAGGAGTACGGCCACAGCCGGGCGCGCCACCGCGGCGCGTACCCGGTCGGAGAGCACGCCCAGGACGGTGGCCGAGGCGACGGCGGTGAGCGCGGCGGGCACCAGGCCGCTCGCCAGCCGGGCCAGGGCCGGGGCGTCGTCGGCCGGCAGCCGCAGCGTGAGGAATGTCGCACCGTGCACCGCTACCAGCGCCAGCAGGGCCAGCGCGGCGGCGGCGACGAACGGGGTGGCGAGATGACCGACACCGACCACGTGCCCCTCCGCGCCGAGCGGCACGCCCTGGAGCAGCCCGCCGAGCACCGCGCCCCAGCCGAGCGCGGCCAGCACGCTGCCGACCACCACCACCCGGCCCCAGCCGGCGCGCGCCGCCTCGGAGGCGGGCCGGCTGCGCAACTGCACCCCGGCGGTCACCAGCACCACCCCGGTCAGCGCGGCGAGCACCGCCGGGTAGAAGCCGGAGAGCAGTTCGCCCTCCAGACGGGGGAACGCGCCGAACAGGATGCCGACGGCGGCCACCAGCCAGACCTCGTTGCCGAGGAAGAACGGCCCGAGCGCGGTGAGCGTGGTCCGGGGTCCCGGCGCCGGGCCGCGCCGGGCCAGCAGCAGGCCGACGCCGTAGTCGTAGCCGCCGAGCACGAGGTACGTGGCGAAGAAGAGGCCGAGCAGGGCGTACCAGGCGAGTTCCACGGGCGGGCTCCCTCAGACGAGCACGGGCTGGTGGTGGGGGTCGGTGTCGGGCGCGGGCGGGCGGCCGAGGGCGGGGTCGTGCGCCCCGCGGGCGGCGTGCCGGGCCAGCAGCGTCCAGTTGGTCACCGCGAGCGCGCCGAGCAGCAGGCTGAACCCGATCAGCGAGGCGAGCATCAGTGCGGGCGAGACCGGTGACACGGCCTGCGCGGTGGGCAGCAGCCCGTACGCCGCCCAGGGCTGGCGGCCCACCTCGCGGGCGATCCAGCCGAGCAGCATCGCCACGAACGGCAGCGGCAGGCCGAGCAGGATCAGCCAGAGCGGGAACCGCAGCCGGATGATCCAGTCGCGCCAGAGCAGCGGCAGCAGCAGCCAGAGGGCGCCGAGCGTGAAACCGATCAGGATCATGAAGCCGAGACCGACGTTGGAGAGCACCGGCGGATCCCAGTCGCCGGGGCCGAACCGCGCGGTCCAGTCGGCGACGAGCGCGTCGCGGTCCGGGCCGCCGCCGAACTTGGTCGGCTGGACCTGCGTGACCGGCCCGAACTGGGCGAAGCCGAAGCCCTGGAGCAGGCTGACCGCTAGGGCCGCGGTGATCAGGCCGAGCCGCAGCGAGGTGCGGAACAGCGCGAAGTCGGTGGTACGCCGCAGCAGGTGCCACGCGCTGACCGCGGCCATCAGCAGGCCGCCGGTGACCAGGCTCGCCGAGACGACGTGGCCGAACGCCATGCCGAACGTGGGATTGGTGAGCAGCGCGCCGAAGTCGGTGAGGTGGGCGACGCCGTCGCGGACCTCGTACCCCACCGGGTTCTGCAGCCAGGCGTTCGCCACCATGATCCAGAACGCCGAGGCGTACGCGGTGATCGCCACGCCCCAGAGCAGCGCCAGGTGTACGCCGCGCCGCAGCCGGTGCCACCCGAAGATCCACATGCCGAGGAACGTGGACTCCAGGAAGAACGCCACGAGCGTCTCGATGGCCAGCGGCGCCCCGAACACGTTGCCGACGTAGCGCGACAGCCCGCTCCAGTTCAGCCCGAACTGGAACTCCATCACGATGCCGGTGGCGATGCCGAGCACGTAGTTGATCACGTAGAGCTGGCCCCAGAACCGGGTCAGCCGCTCGTACACCGGTTTGCCGGTCAGGAAGCCGGCGGTCTGCAGGCCGACCAGGAGCGTGACCAGGCCGATCGTGACCGCCACGAACAGGAAGTGGATCGAGGTGGTGGTGGCGAACTGGAGGCGGGCGAGGAGCAGCGGGTCCACGGACGTCCTCCCACAGGTTGGCTCGCTTGTCGTAGTAAAACTACACGTAGCGGCGCTACCTATAAGGGCCCGCGAACCCGGAGAAGTCCCGTAGGGGACCGGTCAGCTCAGGAACAGGGCGAACGGCAGGGAGACGAGCGTGCCGGCGACGGCCAGCGCCATCGCGCCGAGCACCCGCGGCGGGCGGTCCGCGACGAGCAGCCGCTGCACCCGTACGTCCAGGTCGCGGTCGCCGAGACCGAGCGTGCCGGCCGGTTGCACCCGGTGCTCGGCGGCGGCGAACCGGCGCAGCGCGCCCGCGAGCGGCGCGTCCGCGTGCAGCTCCCGGGCCTTGTCGTCGGCGCGCATCTCCACCAGCAACGCCACCCGTGCGTGCGCGTCCCGCACCCACCGGAACCAGGGCAGCGCCCGGCACAGCGCGGTGAACGGCAGCAGCACCAGATCGTGCCGCTCCTGCGCGTGCGCCCGCTCGTGCGTGAGCACCGCCGCCAGCTCGGCCGGATCGAGCAGGTCGAGCGTGCCCGCGCTCACCACCACCCGGGGCCGCACCCCGGGCAGGCAGTACGCCGCAGCGCTCGGATGGTCGAGCACCAGCGCGCCGGGCACCGTCGGGTCACGCCGGGCCACCAGGTGCAGCAGCTCGCGGTGCCGGCGCTGGGCGCGTACCGCGCCGTGCAGGCTGCGTACCGTCGTGGTGAGCAGCACCGCGCCGATGCCGAGACCGACGCCGACCAGGCTGAGGTGCACCGCGCCCACACCGGCCGGCAGCGTGCCGTGGGCCAGGTCGCTGACGAGGGCCACCAGCGCCCACCCGGTCGCCCGGTCGTAGACGTCGAGGCCCAGCGCCATCGGCAGCCCCATGGCCGACAGGCCGAGCGCCAGCCCGACCGCCTGCCAGCACAGGATCGCCACCCGGGGCGCGCGCCACGTCCAGCGCGCGGCGGCGAGGACCTGCGCCGTCAGCCAGCAGGCCAGAATGGTCGCGGCGAAGTGCAGGGCGTACGCCACGGCGGCCGCCTACCGGTCCGTCGCCTCGTCGAGCGCCGGCCGGCCGGACCGGGGGTCCTCGATCCGGCCGGTCGGACCGTCCTCGACGGTCGCGGGTTCGGTGGCCCCGGCCTCGGCGCCGAGCGCGGCGCGGAGCACGTCCGCCTCCGTGCCGGTCACCGAGCGGGCGAAGCGTACGAGTGCGGCGTCCCGGCTGCCGCCGAGATCGAGGGCTTCGAGCATGAGCTGGGCGATGTACGCCTCACGGGTGGCGGCGGGGCGGTAGCGCCAGGCGCGGCCTTCGCGTTCACGCTGCACCATGCCCTTGCCGGCGAGCCGGTCGAGCACGGTCATGACAGTGGTGTAGGCGAGTTCCCGGCCGTCCAGGGCGTCGGCGACCTCGCGCACCGTCACACCGCCCGAGGCGGCTGGTGCCGCGTCCCACAGCACGTCCATCACCGCACGCTCAAGGTCCCCCAGCCGAGTCACCCGTCAATCCTACCCCCGGTAGTAGATCCCGTCCGCCGGCGCGGTCGTCCTCCCTGGTCAGCGCCAGCTCGGGGAGGTGGTGCGGTCCGGGGCGGGTCGATCCAGCCACCTCGGCGTGCTGGTGTCGATCTTCCCGACCGGGAGCCCGGGCCGTTTCCGGGGAAGCCGGTGTCGACCTTGCCGTTCTCGGGTGGGCGCTCGCCGGCAAGATCGACACAAGTTCGGGGAGGTGGTGCTGTCCGGGGCCGGTTGATGCAGTCACTTCGGGGAGGTGGTGTCGATCTTGCTCGTCCCGGTGCGCACCCTGGTGAAGATCAACGCCGACTCGGCGAGGTGGTGCCGTCCCGGGCTGCTCGATGCAGCCGCTTCAGCCTGCTGGTGTTGATCTTTTCCGTCCCGGGTGGCGCCCCGGGTGAGATCAACACCGACTCGGGGAGGTGGTGCCGTCTAGGGCTAGTTGGTGCAGCTACTTCGAGGGGTGGGTGTTGATTTGTTGGCTTCGGGCGCGCGTCGGGGCAAGGCCAGAGCACTTCGGGGCTCTGGTGTTGATTCTGCTGATCCGGGCGAGTGTCCCGGTCAAGTTCGGCACCAGTTCGGGGAGCTGGCGGTATTCGGGGCGGGTTGATGCGACCACCTCGCCGTGCTGGTGCTGATCTTGAAGCTCGGGGTGGGGGCCCGGACAAGATCCGCACTGGTTCGGGGAGCTGGCGGTATCGGGGTGCGTGGATGCGGCCACCCCGCCGTTCTGGTGTTGATCTTGCTGGCCGGGGTGGGGTGTTGGGGCAAGGTCAACACCGGCTCGGGGAGGTGGTGCCGTCCGGGGCTGGTTGATGTGGCCACATCCGGGGAAATAGTGTTGATCTTGCTCGGTGGGATCGACACCAGTGCGGGAACGGGAAGTGGCGGCAACCCGGGTGGGTGTGCCGCCACTTCGGGCCGGACCGGACTGCCGTCGGTCAGACGCCCTTGGGGTGCCAGACCGTCTTGGTCTCCAGCAGCGTGGTCATCCGGGTGACGCCGGGATCGGCGTGCCAGTCGTGGTCGGCCGGGGCCGGCCGCAGCACCCGCTTGAGGTTCTCCGCGGCCTTGACCTCCAGGTCGGCGGCCAGATCGGCGTCGGCGACGCCGGTCAGGTCGATCGCGTTGACGTCCATGTGCGAGGCGAGCGTCGGCACGGTCTCGGTCAGCCGGCCGGTGAGGATGTTGACCACCCCGCCGGGCAGGTCGGAGGTGGCGAGCACCTCGGCCAGCGTCACCGCCGCCAGCGGCTCGGCCGGGGAGGCGGCCACCACCACCGTGTTGCCGGTGACGATCGCCGGGGCGATCACGCTCACCAGGCCGAGCAGCGCCGGCGTCTCGGGGGCCACCACCGCCACCACGCCCGTCGGCTCCGGCGCCGAGAGGTTGAAGTACGGGCCGGCCACCGGGTTGGCGCCGCCGTACACCTGGGCGATCTTGTCGGACCAGCCCGCGTACCAGACCCAGCGGTCGATCGCGGCGTCCACCTCGTCGGCCGGTACGCCCAGGGCGACGAACTGCTCGCGGCGGCCCTCCAGCATCTCGGCGACCCGGTAGAGGATCTGACCCCTGTTGTACGCGGTCGCCCCGGCCCATCCCTTCACCGCGGCGCGGGCGGCCACTACCGCGTCCCGCGCGTCCTTCCGGGAGGCAAGAGACACGTTCGCCGATTGCACGAGATACGACCGTCCCGACTCGCTGCGCGGGAACTTCCCGCCGATGAAGAGCTTGTACGTCTTGCGTACCGCGACCCGCTCAGACATTGAGGTACCCCTCCAGCCCGTGCCGGCCGCCCTCGCGACCGTAGCCCGACTCCTTGTAGCCGCCGAACGGCGAGGTCGGGTCGAACTTGTTGAACGTGTTGGCCCACACCACGCCCGCGCGCAGCCGGTCGGCCAGCCACAGGATCCGGGAGCCCTTGTCGGTCCAGATCCCGGCCGACAGGCCGTACGGCGTGTTGTTGGCCTTTTCGACGGCCTCCGCCGGGGTGCGGAACGTGAGCACGGACAGCACCGGGCCGAAGATCTCCTCGCGGGCGATCCGGTGCGCCTGGGTGACGCCGGTGAAGATGGTCGGCGCGAACCAGAAGCCGCGCTCGGGCAGCTCGCACGGCGGCGACCAGCGCTCCGCGCCCTCGGCGGACCCGGCGTCGGACAGCTCCCGGATGCGGTCGAGCTGCGCGGCCGAGTTGATCGCGCCGACGTCGGTGTTCTTGTCCAGCGGGTCACCGACGCGGAGCTGGGCCATCCGGCGCTTGAGCGACTCCAGCACCCGGTCGGCCACCGACTCCTGCACCAGCAGCCGGGAACCGGCGCAGCAGACGTGCCCCTGGTTGAAGAAGATGCCGTTGACGATCCCCTCGACGGCCTGGTCGATCGGCGCGTCGTCGAAGACGATGTTCGCGGCCTTGCCACCCAGCTCCAGCGTGAGCTTCTTGCGGGTGCCGGCGACCGAGCGGGCGATGGCGCGGCCGACCTCGGTGGAGCCGGTGAACGCGACCTTGTCCACGCCCGGGTGCTCTACCAGCGCCCGGCCGGTGTCGCCCGCGCCGGTGACGATGTTCACCACACCGGCGGGCAGGTCGGCCTGCTGGCAGATCTCGGCGAACAGCAGCGCGGTGAGCGGGGTGGTCTCGGCCGGCTTGAGCACCACTGTGTTGCCGGCGGCCAGCGCCGGGGCGATCTTCCAGGCCAGCATGAGCAGCGGGAAGTTCCACGGGATGACCTGCGCGGCCACGCCGAGCGGCTTCGGGTCGGGGCCGAAACCCGCGTGCGGAAGCTTGTCCGCCCAGCCCGCGTAGTAGAAGAAGTGCGCGGCGACCAGCGGCAGGTCGACGTCGCGGGACTCCTTGATCGGCTTGCCGTTGTCCAGCGACTCCAGCACGGCCAGCTCGCGCGAGCGCTCCTGGATGATCCGGGCGATCCGGAACAGGTACTTGGCCCGGTCCCGGCCCGGCATCGGACCCCAGACCTTCTCGTACGCGGTCCGGGCGGCGCGTACCGCGCGGTCCACGTCGTCGGCGCCGGCCTCGGCGATCTCGGCGAGCACCTCCTCGGAGGCCGGGTTCACCGACTTGAAGCTGCCGCCGGAGGCCGGGTCGACGAACGCGCCGTCGACGAAGAGCCCGTACGAGGGCTTGATGTCCACCACCGAGCGGGACTCGGGGGCGGGTGCGTATTCGAACATCGCGTTCAGTCCAGGGTGAAGTAGTCGGGGCCGGCGTACACGCCGGTCGTCAGCTTGGTGCGCTGCATGAGCAGGTCGTTGAGCAGGCTCGACGCGCCGAACCGGAACCAGTCCGGGCTCAGCCAGTCGGCGCCCACCGTCTCGTTGACCATGACCAGGTACTTGATCGCGTCCTTGGTGGTCTTGATGCCACCGGCCGGCTTGACGCCGACCTGACGCCCGGTGGCGGCGCGGAAGTCGCGGACCGCCTCCAGCATCACCAGCGTCACCGGCAGGGTCGCCGCGACCGGCACCTTGCCGGTGGAGGTCTTGATGAAGTCGCCGCCGGCCAGCATGGCGAGCCAGGAGGCGCGCCGCACGTTGTCGTAGGTGGCCAGCTCGCCGGTCTCCAGGATCACCTTGAGGTGGGCGTCCCCGCACGCTTCCTTGGTGGCCACGATCTCGTCGTAGACCTCGGCGTAGCGCCCGGCCAGGAACGCGCCCCGGTTGATCACCATGTCGATCTCGTCCGCGCCGGCCTCGACGGCCGCCCGCACGTCGGCGAGCTTGATCTCCAGCGGGGCCTGCCCGGACGGGAACGCGGTCGCCACGCTGGCCAGGTGCACACCGCTGCCGCGCAGCACCTCGGCCACGTACGGGACCATCGACGGGTAGACGCAGACGGCGCCGACGTGCGGGCAGCTCGGGTCGGCCGGGTCGGGGCGCAGTGCCTTCGCGGCCAGCGCCCGTACCTTGCCCGGCGTGTCAGCGCCTTCCAGGGTGGTCAGGTCGACCATCCGGATCGCCAGGTCGATCGCCTCGGCCTTCGCCGTGGTCTTGATGGAGCGGGTGCCGAGCTGTGCCGCCCGCTGCTCCGCGCCGACCTGGTCCACGCCGGGCAGGCCGTGCAGGAAGGTCCGCAGAGCGGTCTCGGATCGTCCCAGCTCGGAGAGATCCGACCGGGCCGACGTCGTTGTCGCCGTCATGCCCCGAATAGTACGCACTAGCGAGTCCTGTGATCTTGGTCACGGTGGACGGGTTGCGAGCGTCGTACGTGAGCGGGGTCGCTGGTCGGGCCGCACCCACCGTGCGCCCGGCCGCGGAGCGGTAGGTTGAGCGATCGTGGACGTAACCGTCATTGACCATCCGCTCGCCCAGACGCGGCTGACCGCCATGCGGGACGCCCGGACCGACTCGTCGTCGTTCCGGGCCGCGCTGCGCGAACTCACCACCATGCTGGTGTACGAGGCCGCGCGCTCCTTCCCGGTCGAGAAGTACTCGATCCAGACTCCGGTCACCGCCACCGAAGGCAGCCGGCTGGCGAACCCGCCGCTGCTGGTGCCGGTGCTGCGGGCCGGTCTCGGCATGGCCGACGCCGCACTCGGCCTGCTGCCCGAGTCGTCGATGGGCTTCGTCGGCCTGGCCCGCGACGAGGAGACGTACGAGCCTCGCGCGTACATGGAGTCGCTGCCGCGCGACCTCAGCGGCCTGCCGGTGCTGGTGCTCGACCCGATGCTCGCCACCGGCGGCTCGCTGGAGCACTGCTGCCGGCTGCTCGCCGACCGTGGCTGCACCGACATCACAGTGCTCTGCGTGCTGGCCGCGCCGGTCGGCATCGAGCGGCTGGAGCGGTCCGGCCTGCCGTTGCGCCTGGTCACCGCCTCGATCGACGAGGGTCTCAACGACCGGATGTTCATCGTCCCCGGCCTCGGTGACGCCGGTGACCGCCAGTTCGGCGGCATGCCCCGTTTCTGATGCCGGTCCCGGTGCGGAGGGTCGGCCCTCCGCACCGGGAACCGGACTGCCCCGGCGAGTTGGTGCGCGGGGGTGCGGGGAGGCGCTAGCGTTCCGGGCCATGACTGGTGTTGCGCTCGCCGAAGAGCTGCTGCTCCTCGCGTACGACGACGAAACCGGCAAGGCCACCATGCCGCGGATCAGCCTTGACCTGGGCATGGCCGCCGCGGTGCTGGTCGAGCTGGCCCTGGCCGGACGGCTCGCGTACGCGGACGGGAACCTGGCGGTGATCGATCCGGCGCCGACCGGTGAGCCGATCGCCGACGCCGTACTCGCCAAGGTCGCCGCAGAGACCCCGCATACACCCTCGTCCTGGGTGCAGCGGCTGCGGCACGGGCTGCGCGACCGGATCCTCACCGACCTGTGCGGGCGGGGCGTGGTCCGGGACGTGGAGGAGACCGAGCTGGACTTCATCCACGTGCACCGCTACCCGGTGGCGGACCCCTCGGTCGAGGCGGACATCCGGCAGCGCCTGGCCGACGCGCTGACCAGCGGGCAACTCCCCGACGAGCGGACCGCCGCGCTCGCCACGCTCGTCGCGGTGCTGCGGATGGAGCCGGCGCTCGGGCTCACCGGTCCGGCCGCCGAGGACGCCGGGCGCCGCCTGGAGGAGATCGCCGCGGGCGCCGGGTTCTCCGGCACGGTGAGCCTGGACGACAGCGTGGTGCGCCCCTCGATCAGCCTGGTCATCGCCGCGCTGGGCCAGGCCGTCGACGCCGCCCTGGGCAAGCGGTAAGGAAGGGCCCCCTCTTAACGCCTCCGGTAGAGGAAGGGCCCCTTCTTAACGCCAGGCGTTAAGAAGGGGCCCTTCCTTACATCCGGTCAGAGGCCGAGGGCGGCGGCGATCTCGTTGCGCAGCTCGGTGACCGCGGCACGCGCGCGCTGCCGGGCCGTCGGCACGTCGCCGCCGGTCACCGGCTCCACCACCTCCAGGTACGCCTTGAGCTTCGGCTCGGTGCCGGAGGGCCGGATCACCACCCGGGCCGCGCCGGTACGCAGGATCACCACGTCCGCGTCGGGGAGTAGGTCGGACGCCTCGGTCACCGGCTGCCCGAGCAGGGTGGCCGGGGTGGCCGCCCGGATCCGCGCCATCGAGTCCGCGATGACCCGCAGGTCCTCCACCCGGACCGAGAGCTGCTCGGTGTGGTGCACGCCGAACTCGGCGGCCAGCTCGTCCAGCCGGTCGAGGAGCGTACGGCCCTCCGCCTTGAGACCGGCGGCCAGCTCGGCGACGGTGAGCGCGGCGGTGATGCCGTCCTTGTCGCGGACGTGCTCGGGCGCGACGCAGTAGCCGAGCGCCTCCTCGTAGCCGTACGCCAGCGGCTCCCGGCCGCCGCCGGCCCGGACGATCCACTTGAACCCGGTGAGCGTCTCGTCGTAGGGCAGCCCTCGGGCCGCCGCCATGGCCCGCAGCAGCGCCGAGGACACGATCGTGGTGGCGTACAGGCCGGTCACGCCGCGTCGCATCAGATGATCGGCGAGCAGCGCGCCCACTTCGTCGCCGCGCAGCATCCGCCAGGACCCGGCATCGCGTACCGCCACCGCGCAGCGGTCCGCGTCCGGGTCGTTGGCGACGGCGAGGTCCGCGCCGGTGCGGTCGGCGAGCGCGACCAGCAGGTCCACCGCGCCCGGCTCCTCCGGGTTGGGGAAGCTGACGGTCGGGAACGCCGGGTCCGGCTCGGCCTGCTCCGGCACCACGCCCGGCACCCCGAACCCGGCGCGCGCGAACGCGGCGGTCAGCACGGCGCCGCCCACCCCGTGCAGCGGCGTGTACGCCACCTTCAGGTCCCGCGGCCCGGTCGGGTCCACCACGGCGGCGGCCCGTTCCACGTACGTGGTCACCAGGTCGTCGCCGAGCATCTGCCCGGCCGGTCCGAGCGGCACCTCGGCGAGCGGGCCGACGGCCCGGATGGCCGCCTCGATGCCGGCGTCGGCGGGCGGCACGATCTGCGCCCCTGCGCCCAGCTCACCGCCGAGCTGCGCGCCCAGGTAGACCTTGTAGCCGTTGTCCTGGGGCGGGTTGTGGCTGGCGGTCACCATCACCCCGGCGACCGCGCCGAGCTGCCGTACCGCGAACGCCAGCACCGGCGTGGGCAGCGGCCCGGGCAGCAGCAGCGCCGGGCGGCCCGCCCCGGTGGCCACCTGCGCGGTGCGCTCGGCGAACGCACGCGAGCCGCGGCGGGCGTCGTACCCGATCACCAGCGGGCCCTCGCCGCCCTGTGCGGCGAGCCAGCGGACGAGCCCGGCGGCGGCCTGGGTGACCACGGCGAGGTTCATGCCGTTCGGCCCGGCGCGCAGCGGGCCGCGCAGCCCGGCGGTGCCGAACGTCAGCGGGCCGGCGAACCGGTCGGCCAGGTCGGCCGCCGTGTCGGGCAGCCCGTCGAGGACGGCGCGCAGCTCTTCGCGGTCGGCCGGGTCGGGGTCGTCGGCGAGCCAGCGCTCGGCTCGGACGCGAAGGTCGTCAAGGTCAGTGGTTTCCGCCGCCATTGCCTCTTGATAGCACGGCGGCGGATCACCACTGGCCGTCGGCCTCGACTCAGTTCGCCTCGGTGAGCTGGAACGAGCCGACCATCGCGTCGAAGATCGGCTTGCTCTCCGCGAACCGCGCGTCGGTCGAGGAGAGGTAGAACGAGTAGACCTTGCCGTCCTTGACCAAGCCCCGCCAGATGCCGTGGCGCATGGACTCGCCCTCGCCGCAGGTGTATTCGAGCTGACCCGCGGTCTGCCCGGCGAGCGGCTGCTCGGAGACCGAGATCTCGGTGTAGGGGGCGGGGCAGGACTTGCTCTTGGCGCTGTTCTTGTTCAGGTTCCGCGAGGCGAACTCGGCCCAGCTGATCGAGGTGCCGCCCCACGGCTCGGCGATCACCCGGACCTTGCGGCCCTCGTCGGCCGGGTCGACGTAGTCGACGTAGAGGCCGCCGGTCTGCCGCTGCCAGCCCTTCGGCACCTGGATGGTCACGCCCTTGACGGTCTGCTCCTGCATCTCGGGCGCGGCGGCGGCCGAGTTCGACGGCAGCGTGCCCACGATCGGCGGTGGCGTCTCGTCGCCGCCGCTGGTCAGCGCGATCACGCTCACCAGCAGCACCACTGCGAGGCCACCGGCGGCCGCGAGCTGGACCTTGCGCGGCCACGCCTTGATCCGGCCGAGGAAGCCCTTGGCCGGGCCGAGCGCGCCGCCGCCACCGGCGGCCGGCGCGGTGGCCGCTGTGGTCCACGGCTGGCCGGTGCCGGGCACCGACCACTGGTTGCCGCCGCCGTACACCGGCTGGGTGGCGTCGGCGGCACGGCCGTAGACCGGCCGGGTGGTCGGCACCTGCTGGGTGGCGTCCGCCCCGGCGCCCTGGCCGAGCCGGACCGTGGCGTCCGGCGAGATGCGCTGGGTGGCCTCGGGCCCGGACATCGCGCCGGTCGGGGTGTGCAGCGGGCCGGCCAGCGCGTCCGCGCTGGTCTCGTCCAGCGCGGCGTCGCCCGCCGCCGCCTTCTCGCCCGTGGGCCGCTCCCCGCGGCGCAGCGCGGCGAGCCGGTCGGTCAGCGACTCCTCGGGGCCGATCATGGCCCGGCCGCCGATCTGGCCGCCCGGCTTCGGCTCGGCCGCGATGGCCGACGGCGTGGTCGGGCGCGGCACCGGCACCACCGCGTACGGGTCGGTGACCGAGTTGACGGCGGTGGCGGTGCTGGTCAGCGGCCCGGCGAGCAGTTCGCGCAGGTTGGCGCGGGCCCGGTGCACGTCCATCCGGCGGGCCGGGTCCTTCTCCAGCAGCCCCATCAGCACGCCGGTGAGCGGGCCGCTGCGCTGCGGCGTGGCGGGCGGGTCCTCGACCACTGCGTGCATGGTCTCGATCGGGTCGCCCTTGTCGAACGGGGGACGGCCCTCGACAGCTGTGTAGAGCGTCACACCGAGCGAGAACAGGTCGCTGGGCGGCCCGAACTCCTGGCCCATGGCCCGCTCGGGGGAGATGAAGTGGGGCGAGCCGAGCACCATGCCCGGCGTGGTGAGCTGCACGTCGGTGGGCATCCGGGCGACGCCGAAGTCGGTGAGCACGCAGCGGCCGTCGGAGCAGATCAGCACGTTGGCGGGCTTGACGTCGCGGTGCAGCACGCCGATGGCGTGCGCCACCTCGAGCGCGCCGAGCAGCGCGATCCCGATCTTGGCGACCGCGCGCGGCGCGACCGGCCCGTCCTCGATCACCATGTCGGCGAGGCTGCGGGCGTCCAGCAACTCCATCACGATCCATGGCCGGCCGCCCTCGGTGACCACGTCGTAGACCTGCACCACCGCCGGGTGCTGGATCGCGGCGGCGGCGCGGGCCTCCCGCAGCGTCCGTTCGTAGAGCGCGTCGCGGTCGCTCGGGGCGAGCCCCGGCGGGAGGACGACCTCCTTGACCGCCACGTCACGGCGCAGCAATGTGTCTGTGGCCCGCCAGACCGTGCCCATGCCTCCGTTGCCCACGGGGGAGCGCAGCGAGTAGCGACCACCGATGGTGGTGCCGGGCGCCGCGCGTCCCGTGGGGGGACTGGCCGGTCCGCCGCTCCACGTCGGAATCTGAGTCACAGAAAAGCCACCGGGGGATATCGAGGGGGCTGGGACACAACCCCTCTATCTTGCTGGTTCCGACGCCCGATGCGAAACCCGACGCGGCGGGCGTTTACCTACTCGACGGTATGTGTCCGGTCGCTCACCTCCGGTGGTTCGCCGTGGCCAGGTGTGCGGTATCCCTCACCCACCAGGCGGTCAGCGCGTCCTACCATCCGGTAATGAGCGATGCGCGGTCAAGCGAGTCGGGTTTCCCGATCCAGGGCCTCTATACGGCGGCAGACCTTCCGGCGGACCTGGAGGACCGGCTGGGCGAGCCGGGTGAGTTCCCGTACACCCGCGGGGTCTACCCGACGATGTACACCTCCCGGCCGTGGACGATGCGACAGTACGCCGGCTTCGGCACCGCGACCGAGAGCAACGCGCGGTACCACCAGTTGCTGGGCGCCGGGACGATGGGCCTGTCCGTCGCGTTCGACCTGCCCACCCAGATGGGGTACGACTCGGACGACCCGATCGCACACGGCGAGGTGGGCAAGGTCGGTGTCGCCATCGACTCCATCGAGGACATGCGCACGCTGTTCGGCGGCATCCCGCTGGACAAGGTCTCCACCTCGATGACCATCAACGCGCCCGGCTCGGTGCTGCTGCTGCTCTACCAGCTCGTGGCCGAGGAGAACGGCGTGCCGGGGGCGGCGCTCAACGGCACGATCCAGAACGACATCCTCAAGGAGTACATCGCCCGGGGGACGTACATCTACCCGCCGAAGCCCTCGCTGCGGCTGGTCGCGGACACCTTCGCCTACTGCCGGGCCGAGGTGCCGAAGTGGAACACCATCTCGATCTCCGGCTACCACATGGCCGAGGCCGGCGCCTCGCCCGCGCAGGAGGTCGCGTTCACGCTCGCCAACGGCGTGGAGTACGTCCGCGCGGCGCTCGCCGCCGGGCTCGCAGTGGACGACTTCGCGCCCCGCCTGTCGTTCTTCTTCGTGGCCCGTACGACGCTGCTGGAGGAGGTCGCGAAGTTCCGCGCGGCCCGGCGGATCTGGGCCCGGCTGATGCGCGACGAGTTCGGCGCGAAGAACCCGAAGTCGATGATGCTGCGGTTCCACACCCAGACCGCCGGCGTGCAGCTCACCGCCCAGCAGCCGGAGGTGAACCTGGTCCGGGTGGCGGTGCAGGGCCTCGGCGCGGTCCTCGGCGGCACCCAGTCGCTGCACACAAACAGCTTCGACGAGGCGATCGCGCTGCCCACCGAGAAGGCGGCCCGGCTGGCGCTGCGGACCCAGCAGGTGCTGGCGTACGAGACGGACCTGACCGCCACCGTCGACCCGTTCGCCGGGTCGTACGTGGTGGAGGCGATGACCGCCGAGGTGGAGGCGGCGGCCACCGAGCTGATGGACCGGGTCTTCGACCACGGTTCGGCGGTGGACGCGATCGAGGCCGGTTTCCAGAAGCGGGAGATCGAGCAGTCCGCGTACCGGATCGCCCAGGAGATCGACTCGGGTGAGCGGGTGGTGGTCGGCCTCAACCGGTTCCAGATCGACGAGGAGGAGCCGTACGAGCCGCTGCGGGTGGACCCGACCATCGAGGCGGCGCAGGGGGAGCGGCTGGCCCGGCTGCGCGCCGAGCGTGACTCCGGCGCGGTGGAGCGGGCGCTGGCGGAGCTGCGTGCCGCCGCCGAGGGCGACGCCAACGTGCTCTACCCGATGAAGGAGGCGCTGCGCGCCCGGGCCACCGTCGGCGAGGTCTGCGGCACGCTGCGCGAGGTGTGGGGGATCTACCGGCCGAGCGATCGGTTCTGACGGCTTTTCGACGGCGGTCCCGTCGGCGCACCCAGGTGCCCGGCGTGGGCCGCCGTCGTGCGTCCGGTAGCGGGCTGACCTGGGCGGACCGGGCCGGTGAGGCGTACCGTTGGTCCCCTTCCGGGCGACGGCGCCCGGCCGGTCACGGCGGGTTGCCGGGCGGTGGCGTCCGGTGCCGCGCGTGTGCGATTCGCCGATGCGGGTAAACCGGATCGGGTGAACGGGACGGACAGCCTGTGCGGTCGACGGCCGGGCGGTCATGTCACCGTCGGGAGTCTTCCGGCAGCCGACAGTTGTCGCGCAATTGTCCGAGCGGCAGTTAATTGCCGCGACTAATGCGACAATTCGGAACGACGGCCCGGTTTTTAGTGGCCGTTGAAACGGTTACGCGTTGTAGGAGGTGGGACGCAGATGGCGGGCTCCGACCGTGATCTACCTGCTGTCCCGCAGATAATCGAGCCCTCCCACCAGGGCATTCGTGACGCTGCGCGGTCCGACCGCTACGCGAAAGATGTTGCGCAGCGTCACCGCCGGAGGTCTAGGCTGTCTGCTGTTCTACCCGATGATCCATCCATCTCTAGTGATCGAGAATTCGACGTGACGAGTGCGTTGACGCTGCCTTCCGGTGGCCCGCTGGCGTCGTCCCGGCCCGGGGCGCCGACCGGTTCCCAGCCCCTGCCCTTCGAGCTCGACCATCTCCTCGCACTGCGCGTACCCGGCCTCATCGAAACGCGCCGGCACATTCACTCCCACCCGGAACTGTCCGGCGAGGAGTTCGAGACCGCCGCCCTGGTGCACCGCGAGCTGTCCCTCGCCGGGTTGAAGCCGCGCCTGCTGCCGAAGGGCAACGGCGTCATCTGCGACATCGACGGACGCCCGGACGGCCCGGTGATCGCGCTGCGCGCCGACATCGACGCGCTCCCGCTCAGCGACCCGAAGGACGTGCCGTACCGCTCGACGGTCGACGGCGTCTGCCACGCCTGCGGCCACGACGTGCACACGTCGGTGATGCTCGGCGTCGGCATGCTGCTGGCCCAGCTCGCCGACATCGGCCAGCTCGACGGCCGGGTGCGGCTGATCTTCCAGCCGGCCGAGGAGATCCTGCCCTGCGGCTCGCTGGAGGTCATCGAGGCCGGCGGGCTGGAGGACGTGGCGCAGATCTTCGCGCTGCACTGCGACCCGAACCTGCCGGTGGGCAAGGTCGGCCTGCGGGTCGGCCCGATCACCGCCGCCGCCGACAACGTCACCGTCCGGCTCACCGGGCCGGGCGGGCACACCGCCCGCCCGCACCTGACCGTCGACCTGGTGGACGCGCTCGGCCGGCTGGTGACCGAGGTCCCGACCCTGATCAGCCGCCGGGTGCCGGCCAACAGCGGGCTGCTGCTGGTGTTCGGCCACGCCTCGGCCGGCACCCGTTACAACGTCATCCCCTCCGAGGCGTGCGCGGCCGGCACGCTGCGGGTGATGGACCGCGACACCTGGGACGAGGCGCCCAAGATCGTGGCTCAGGTGGTGCGGGACGTGCTCGCGCCCACCGGCGCCACAGTCGATCTGGAGTACCTGCGCGGCCGGCCGCCGGTGACGAACGACGCCCGCGCGATCGGCGTGCTCACCGCCGCCACCGCCGCCGCGTTCGGCCCCGACGGCATCGCCGAGACGCCGCAGAGCATGGGCGGCGAGGACTTCTCCTGGTACCTGGAGCACGTGCCCGGCGCGCTCGCCCGCCTCGGCGTGGGCCGGAGCGGGCCCAACGTGGACCTGCACCGGGCCTCGTTCGACGTGGACGAGCGCGCCATCGAGGCGGGCGTACGCCTCATGGTCCAGACCGCGCTGCGGGCACTGGCGGCGGCGCGCTGACCGGATCACCGGCCGGCCCGGACGGGAACGGCGGCATCGCGCCCAGGCCGGGCGGCGGCGTCCGCCGGGCCCGCCGGCGGCGGCGCCACAGGAGCAGCAACCACAGCGGTACGCCGATCACCACCGCGAAGGGCAGCACCGCGCCGAGCACTGTGAGCGCAATGCGGGCCGAGGCCCGGAAGGCCGTCCAGCCGCCGTCCAGCCCGCTGAGGAAGCCCAAATCGGCCTCCTCCTCGGCGGTGCTGGCGTCCGGCCCGAGCAACGTCACGGTGATGGTGGACAACGAGGTCAGGTCCGCCAGCCGGCGTTTGCGTGCCTCCAGCGCGGCCAGGTCCGCCTGACGGGTGCCCACCTCGTTCTCCAGCCGGACCAGCTCGTCCACCGAACTCGCCTGGGCGAGCAGCTTGCGGGCGCTCTCCACCCGCGCCCGCTGGGTGGCGATCCGGGAATCCAGGTCGACCATCTGCTCGGTGACGTCCTCGGTGCGGATCTCCCGGCGCTCCTGCCGGCCGAGGCCGGCGAGCCGGTCGATCACACCGGCGAACTTGTCCGCCGGCACCCGCAGCGTCAGCGTCGCCCGGGCCTCGGCGGACCGGCTCGTCCGCCGGTCGCCGCCGACGAAACCACCGGCCGCGGTCACCGCGGTGACCGCCTCCCGCGCCGCGGCCTCCACATCGTCCACCCGGACCTGCATCGTCCCCGTGTAGATGATGGACCGCTGGTCGACCCGCAGATCCGCGCCGCCGGTGCCGCCGGGAGCGGCCTGGTCGCCGTCCGCGCCGCCCTCGGCGGGCTGCTCGCGCGCCGCGCCCCGGTCCGCGGCCGGCTCGGCCGAGTCGCTGCCACTGTCCGCGTCCGCGCCGCAGCCGCCCACTGCGAGCGCCGCGACCAGACCCACCGCCACCAGGGCAAGGCCCCGGAATCGTCGTCCGCCCATTCCCCGTACTCCGATCGTCGACGGCCCCGCGCGTCGGGACCGATACCTCGGACGTGGCGCGTGGTCGCGCCGGTTCCGGCAGACTGCGCTGAGGACATCACGATTCGGTATTCGAGGAGTCACGATGCAGGTGACCAAATACGCCCACTCCTGCCTGCGGCTGGAGCACGACGGTGCGGTGCTGGTCGTCGACCCGGGTGTCTTCAGCGATCCGAAGGCGCTCGACGGGGCGGACGCGGTGCTGATCACCCACGAGCACCCGGACCACGTGGACGTCCCCGCGCTGACCCGGGCGCTGGAGCGGCGGTCCGTGCCGGTGCACGGCCCGGCGTCGCTCGCCGGGGTGCTCGGCGACGCCGCCGAGGCGCTGGTGACGGTCGAGCCCGGACAGTCGTTCACCGTCGCCGGGGTGCCGGTGCGGGCGTACGGCGGGCAGCACGCGGTCATCCACCCGGACATCCCGGTGATCCAGAACATCGGCTACCTCTTCGCCGACGTGGTCTACCACCCGGGCGACTCGTTGTTCGTGCCCGACGACGTGCAGGTGGACACGTTGTTCGCCCCGATCCACGCGCCCTGGTCGAAGTTCTCCGAGGTGGTCGACTTCATCCGCGCGGTCGCGCCGCGCCGGGCGTACGCGCTGCACGACGCGCTGCTCAACGACAACGGCCTCGGCGTGCTGGACCGGCAGTACACCGCGTTGTCCAAGACCGACTACCGCCGTCTGGAGCCGGGCACCCGGATCGACGCCTGAGCATGGCCGAGGTGCCCGCGGAGGTGATCCGGCGGCTCTACGCCGCGCCGCCGGACCGGTTCGTCGCGGCCCGGGACGCCGCCGTCGCGCAGGCGCGGCAGTCCGGCGACCCGCGTACCGCCCGGGAGATCGGCAAGCTGCGCCGGCCCACAGTGGCGGCCTGGCTGGTCAACCTGCTCGCCATCCGCCGGCCCGAGCTGGTCGCCGACCTGACCCAGCTGGCCGAGTCGCTGCGCGCCGCGCAACGCGACCTGCGCGGCGGCACGCTGCGGGAACTGTCCGCGCAGCGGCGCGCCGTCGTGGGCGCGCTCGTCGCCGAGGTACGCCGCCTGGCCGCCGCCGAACCCGCCGCGCCGCCGGCCGGGAAGCTGCCGCTGGGCGAGGTGGAGGCGACACTGAACGCCGCGCTCGCCGACATCGAGGTGGCCGAGCAGGTACGCGCCGGACGCCTGCTGCGGGCCAGCCACTACGCCGGGTTCGGCGAGGTGCCCCGCCCCCAACTGCGGCTCGTGACCGGAGGCGAGGAGGCGCCCGTCGTACCGGATCGGGCGGCCGAGCGGGCCGACGCGCGACGGGCCCGCGACGAGCGGGCGGCGCGGGCCGAACGGGCCGGGCGGCGGCGGACCGCGACCCGCGAGCTGACCCGGGCCCGCGCGGACCTGGAACGGGCCGAGAAGGAGCTGGCCACGGCGGACGCGGCCGAGCGCGACGGCGCCGCCACGCTGGACCGGATCGAGACGGAACTGGCCGAGTTGGAGCGCCGCCGCGCGGTGGCCGAGCAGGAGCTGAGCCGGGCCCGGCTGGCCCGCCGGGGCGCGGAACGGGCGGTCACCGCCGCCCGCCGCCGGGCCGGCGAGGTGGAAGCCGTCCTGGAGGCGCTCGACGCCGAAGAGGGGGATGCCGACACCGGTGACGAACAGGCAGACTGAGCGTGATGAATGGCCACGGTGGACTGACGGCGATGGACCGTCGATGACTCCGGAGCAACTCGCCGCCGCCTGCAAACCGCTGGTGCTCGAACTCGGGGAGGCGTTCAACCGCTGCCCGTCCACGCTGCGCCGGGCGCGGCTGCTCGGCATCTCCGGGTGGGCCTTCTACATCACCGGGCGGGCCGGGGCGCTCGGTGACGTCCGCGCCGAGACGGTCGCCGCGGCGCTGGGCTTCATCGCGCCGGAGGCGGTCACGGACGGCTGGGACGCCGCCGCGCGGACCGTCCCGCCGCTGGAGGTGGCCACCGCCAACCTCGCCGAGTGCTGCCGGTGGGGTACGGCCCGGCTCGGTGACGGCGCCGAGTCGTCGCGGCTCGCCGCGCTGCTGGGCCGGGCGGTCGAGGCGGCGGACGGCAGCGGCATGCCCTTGTTCGCCGCCTGGCGGGCCATGCCGGTGCCCGACCCGTCGCCGGGCGCGCGGGCGGCGGTCGGCATGCTGCTGCTGCGTGAGCACTTCGCCGGGGCGTACCTGCTGGCGGTGCGCGCGGCCGGGCTGACACCGCTGGAGGCGGTGCTGGCCGGGCCGGAGGGGGAGGCGGGAGCAGCCGCGTGCGGCTGGGCGCCCCCGTACCCGCCGGTCGGGCCGCTGGTGCGCCGGCGGCTCTGGGCCGAGGCGGTGACCGAACGCCTGGCGTCGGCGGCGTTCCGCGTGCTGAGCGCGGCCGAGGGCGCGGAGCTGCTGGTTCTGCTCGGCGCCGCGCGGCAGCGCGCCCGACGCGGATAAATGGGAGGCGGACCCGCCGGTGAGGCTGTCAGGATCTGGCCCGTGACGCTCCCCGCCGGCTGGTCGGCCCGCCGCCCGACCCTCGACGACGTGCCCGCGATCCTGGCGGTGGTGCACGCCGCCGACACGTTCGCCGTCGGCCACCCCGACTTCGACGACGAGGACGTGCGGTCCGCGCTGACCGCGCCGTTCGTCGACCCGGCGCGGGACTCCTGGCTGGTCACCGACCCGGACGGGACGGCGGTGGCCTGGTCGATCCTGGCCAACCCGAGCGGCGTGGGCCGGGAGTGGGTGGACGTCCTCGTCGACCCCGACCGCGGCGCCGACCTGCGCGCGCCGCTGCTGGCCCGGCTGCTGGAGCGGGTCGCCGAACGGGCCGCCGAACGTGGGCTGCCCGCGCTCACCGCCCGCGCCGGGGTCTACGCGCCGGAGACCCGCTGGGCGGGAGAGCTGACCGAGGCCGGGTTCACCCGGATCAAGCGCTACATCCGGATGAGCCGCTCGCTCGCCGACCTGCCCGCCGAGCCGGCGCCCCCGCCCGGGGTGACGGTGCGACCGCTGCGCGCCGACGACGAGAGCGACCTGCGACTGTTCCACCGGATCTACGACACCGCGTTCCGGGACACGCCCGATCATGACCCGCTCGACTTCGAGCGGTGGCGGGACCTGCTGCCCTCGTACGGCAAGGTCTGGGACGAGTGGTTCCTGGCCGAGGTCGACGGCGAGCCGGCCGGCGCGCTCCAGTCCTCCGACCAGGCGCTCGACCAGGACCGGGGGTGGGTGCGGACGCTGTCGGTGCTGCCCGCGTACCGGCGGCGCGGGGTGGGCGCGGCGCTGCTGCGCCGGGCCTTCGCGGTCTACGCGGCGAAGGGCCGCGCCGGGGCCGGGCTCGGCGTCGACCTGGCCAACCCGACCGCGCCGGTCACGCTCTACCGCTCCGTCGGGCTGGTGGAGGAGCACTGGGCCGACATGTACGAGCGGAGCGTGCCCGCCTCGCGGGTGTGACCCCGCACCCCCGTCCCGGGGTCGCCGAGCGCTCCCGGGGGCGCTCGGCGCACACTGTCACTGTGGGAGACGCGCTACGCGGACGCGGTGCCGGTGGGGCGGGACCGCAGCTCGGTGACGTAGTCGTCCGGCGCGCCCGCCTTCTCCGCGGCGTTCGCCAGCTCCGACAGGTACCACGCGGTGGGCAGTCCGCCCTCGTAACCGTCGAACACGTAGACCCACGCGGTCACGTCGCCGTCGAGCGTCGAGACGCGCACCGTCAGCCGGCGGTACGTCTCGGCGGTCACGCCCTCGATCTCGTCGAGCTGCGCGGCGTCGTACGGGTGGATGTCGTAGAGGGCCACGAAGACCCGGTCACCCGGGGACTCGACAACGGTGCTGACCGAGCCCTCCCACCCGATGACGTCCTCGCCGGCGAAGGTGAGCCGCCACCCCTCCAGCCAGCCGGTACCCACCATCGGCGAATGCGGGCAGTAGGCGCGCATGCGGGCGGGGTCCAGGTTTGAGCCGTAAGCAGCGTAGAGACGCACGGCGACGACGATAGCCCGGCTGGCGGGTGGGGGAGAATACGACAGTGCGTGTCGAACCCGACGGGGAGAAGAAAGTCACTGTGAGCACAGACGAGGGGCAACTGCTGTGAGCCAGATCGTGATCATCGGCGGCGGGCCGGCCGGGTACGAGGCGGCCCTGGTCGCCGCGCAGTTGGACGCCGAGGTCACGGTGGTCGAGGCGGAGGGGGCCGGCGGCGCCTGCGTGCTCTCCGACTGCGTGCCCTCCAAGACGTTCATCGCCAGCTCGGAGGTGGTCACCGGTTACCGGGACACCGAGGAGTTCGGCGTGCACTCCGACGGCCTGGAGGCGGTCACCGTCGACGCGCGGGCGGTGCACGAGCGGGTCAAGCGGCTCGCCCTGGCGCAGTCCGCCGACATCCACACCAAGCTGGTCAAGGCCGGCGTCGAGTTCGTGGCCGGCACCGCCCGGCTGGGCGAGGACACGCTCGGCCACACCCACCGGGTGATCGTCACCCCGGCCGGCGGCGGCGAGGAGTACTCGATCGCCGCGTCGACGGTGCTCGTCGCGACCGGCGCGACCCCCCGCCAGTTGCCCACCGCCGTACCGGACGGCGAGCGCATCCTGACCTGGCGTCAGGTGTACGACCTGCCCGCCCTGCCCGAGCACCTGATCGTGGTCGGTTCCGGCGTCACCGGCGCCGAGTTCGCCAGCGCGTACCTGGCCATGGGCGTCAAGGTCACGCTGGTCTCCAGCCGGGACCGGGTCATGCCGCACGAGGACGCCGACGCCGCCATGGCGATCGAGCGGGTGTTCCGCAACCGGGGCATGAGCATCCTGAACAACTCCCGCGCCGAGGCGGTCCGCCGCGTCGGCGACGGGGTGGAGGTGCTGCTCTCCGACGGCCGTCAGGTCACCGGCTCGCACGCGCTGATCGCGGTCGGCTCGATCCCGAACACCGCCGACCTGGGCCTGGCCGAGTACGGCGTGGAGCTGGCCCGGGGCGGTTACGTGACCGTGGACCGGGTCTCCCGTACCAACGTGCCGGGCATCTACGCGGCGGGGGACTGCACCGGCGTGCTGCCGCTGGCCAGCGTCGCGGCCATGCAGGGCCGGATCGCCATGTGGCACACGCTGGGCGAGGCGGTCCGGCCGCTGCGGCTGCGTACCGTCGCGGCGAACGTCTTCACCGACCCGGAGCTAGCGACTGTCGGCGTCTCCCAGGACGAGGTGGACGCCGGCAAGACCCCGGCCCGCCAGGTGATGCTGCCGCTGTCCGGCAACGCGCGGGCGAAGATGGACGACTTGGCCGACGGCTTCGTCAAGCTGTTCTGCCGGCCCGCGAGCGGCCAGGTGATCGGCGGCGTGGTGGTGGCGCCGAAGGCCAGCGAGCTGATCCTGCCGATCACGATGGCGGTGGAGAACAACCTGACGGTGAACGAGCTGGCCCACACCATCACCATCTACCCGAGCCTGTCCGGCTCCATCACCGAGGCCGCCCGCCAGCTCATGCTCCACGAGCTGGAGTAGTCCCGTCCCCGCCCTTCCTCTCGTCGATCATGGAGTTGCGGCCCCCGATCCGACCGGAATACCCGGTCTGTGCGGGGTCACAACTGCATGATCGACGACTCTGGTCAGGGTGAGGTGCAGGGCCAGGGTTGTCAGCAGGGCTGTCTCGGTGAGGATGAGCACGCGCTCGATCAGGCCGAGCAGGGCTCGGTCGCCGGGGTAGGCGGACCAGATCATCGCGGCCGCCAGCACCAGGCTGGCTGCGGTCAGGCCGCGTAGCCAGGCGGCGGCTCCGGCGACCGGGTGGCGGGCCAGCAGCCAGCCGGCGACCGGCATGGCCAGGAACGACAGCACCGAGGCGTACCGGTGCACGTACGCGGCGGTGTCCATCGGCGTACCCGGCTCATTCGTGGGAACCACCGCCGCGGCCAGCAACCCGGCCGACCAGGCGGTGAGCAGCGCGAGCGGGACCAGGCCCGCACCGGCCCGGCGCAGCGCCGGCAGCAGCACGACACTGGCCGCCGCGAGCACCGCCATCGCGGTGTCGATGACGCCGCCCCGATCGGAGACGGCGAAGTCGCTGACGGTCAGCGACCAGGGATCCAGATCGTCGCTCACCCCGACGTGACCCATCACCGCGAGCACCGCCGCCAGGACGATCCCGCCGAGGGCCAGCAGGCCGCTTCTCCGCGTTCCAGGCATACGGCCAGCCTGTCGCCGGAACCGCCCCAGACGGATCCGGGACCACCACCCACTTCGGTCCCCGGGTCGTCCCCTACCGCTACCCGGAGAACCTCGTCAGCTGCCGGTCGACTCGGCGGTGGCCTCGGCGCGGGTCTGCCGGGCGCTGCTGATCCAGGTCATCGCCCACCCGGCCAGCGCGAACCCGGCCGCCGCCACGCCACCGATCAGCAGCAGCCGCCACGCCGAGTGGGTCAGCGCCGTACCGCCCAGGTGGCCGACGAGCGCGCCGTAACTGGACCAGGCGAGCGCCGCCGCCGCCTCGTAGGGCAGGAACAGGCGGTACGGGTAGCGGCTGCGGCCGGCCGAGAAGCAGGCCGCCATCCGGCCGCCGGGCACGAACCGGCAGAGCAGGATCACCAGCGGCCCGGGCTCGCGCAGCCCGCGGGTGACCCGGGTGACGGCCCGGCGCGCCCGCCCGCGTGGCGTGGCACGCGCCGCCCGGCGCGTCGGCGTGGTGCGGCCGATCAGGTAGCAGGCCAGGTCGCCGATGAAGACGCCGGCCGCGCCGACCGCGATGGTGGCCGGCAGGCTGAGCCCGCCGTAGACGGTCAGCGCCCCACTGGTGATCATGACGAGCTGGGTCGGCACCACCGGAACGAAGGCATCGGCGATCAGCAGGGTCAGCAGCAGCGCGTACGCCCACATGGGCGACGCGACGTCAGAGATGAGTTCGGCCACGACCGCCACCTCGCCGGAGTTCTCCGTTCGACCGGACCGAGCCTGACGCCGTGTCCGGCGTCACCACCACCGGCCCCACCTGGCGGTGACAGGCGACACCGACGGGCCGTAGGTGTGAAACGAGCCGACCCGGCCGGAGGTTACGGGTGGGCGAGGCCCCGCGACGGGGCGGCGGATCGACGGATCGCGGCGTACCGTTGGCGGGACGCGGCACCGGAGCCGTCGGGTCCCCCGTTCCCGATGCCCAGGCCGCGGCGGGTCGCCGACAGGTCCCGTGTCGGCGACCCGCACCCTCTCTCCGAAATCCAGGTGCGCCGGTGGCGTCCGCGCGTCTACGTTCGGGGCATGCGCAGCGCGGTAGTGACCACGACGCCGGGTGTTCCCGGCGCGCCGCACTGACGTTTCTGTCGACGAGGCCCCGGGGCGATCCGCTCCGGGGCCTCGCGGCGTTCCGGGCCTGCTCGCCTCCGGGTCGTACCCGATCAAGGAGAGCGACATGATCGACCACCGCAGGCTCGGCCGGGACCTGGAGCTGTTCGTCTCCGACCCGCTCGCGGGCGCCGGGCTGCCGATCTGGCTGCCGGACGGCGCCGCCGCCCGGCATGCCGTCGAGGAGTACGTGCGGGAGCTGGAGCGCCGGGCCGGCTACCGGCACGTCTACTCCCCGCCGCTCGGCAAACGGGAGCTGTTCGAGCTGTCCGGCCACCTGGGCTACTTCGCCGACGACATGTTCCCGCCGATGCGGCTGAGCGCCGACGACGAGTTCGTGCTGCGCCCGGCGCTGTGCCCGCACCACGCGCTGGTGTTCGGGGCCCGCGGGCGCTCCTACCGGGAGCTGCCGCTGCGCGTCGCCGAGCTGGGCGGGATGTACCGCGCGGAGCGTTCCGGGGTGCTCGGCGGGCTGTCCCGGGTGCGTGCCATCTCGCTCAACGACGCGCACAACTTCTGCGCCCTGGATCAGGTCGGCGACGAGGTCCGCGAGATCCTGCGGCTGATCGGCGAGGCGCACGCCGCGCTCGGCGTCCGTCCCGCCGGGTTGCGGCTGTCGCTGCGTGGGCCGGGCCAGCGGTACGTGGGCGACGACGCGAGCTGGGCGCGGGCCGAGGACCTGCTGCGCGCGGCACTCGACGGGGTGGGCGTCGTCGAGGCGCCGGGTGAGGCCGCGTTCTACGGCCCGAAGATCGACATTCAGATCGTGGACGCGGCCGGCCGGGAGTCGACCATCTCCACCGTGCAGCTCGACTTCGACAAGCCGGAACGGTTCGACCTGTCGTACACCGACTCGGACGGACGCCGGAAACGGCCGGTGATGGTGCACCGCAGCCTGGTGGGCAGCATGGAGCGGCTGTTCGCGTACCTGATCGAGGTGCACCAGGGCGCGTTCCCCGCCTGGTACGCCCCGGTGCAGGTGCTGCTGCTCCCGGTCGACGCGGCGCAGGCCGACGCTGCCACCGGGCTGGCCCGCCGTGCCGAGGCGGCCGGGCTGCGGGCCGAGGTGCAGCACGCCGGTTCGCTCGGCGCCCGCATCCGCGACGCGGCCCGCAGGCGCATCCCGTACACCGGGGTCCTCGGCCCCCGGGAGGCGGCCGACGGGTCGGTCTCGCTGCGTCTGCGCGGCGGGCGGGTGCTCGATCCGATGCCCGCCGCGCAGGCGCTGGGCCTGATCGGCGCGGTGGTCGCGAGCCGGTCGGGCGGGCTGCTCCCGCCCGGCTGACTCCGGCCCGCCCGGGTGCCGGGAAGGCACCCGGGCGGCGGCCGGTGTCGGGCCGGTGGCCGGCTCCACGTCAGTTCCCGACCGGCGTGCCGGCGCCGGCACGCATTCCGTTCGGCGGGCCGGCCGGTGCCGGCGCCGGGACCTCGTCGGTGATCACCGCGCCGGTGAACTGCGCCCGGTAGAGCCGGGCGTACGCGCCACCGGCGGCGACGAGCTGGTCGTGGGTGCCCTGCTCCACGATCCGGCCCTGCTCCATCATCAGGATCAGGTCGGCGTCGCGGATGGTGGAGAGCCGGTGCGCGATGACGAAGCTCGTCCGGTCCGAGCGCAGCGCCGCCATGGCGCGCTGGAGCAGCACCTCGGTGCGGGTGTCCACCGAGCTGGTCGCCTCGTCCAGGATCAGCAGCGCCGGCTCGGCCAGGAACGCGCGGGCGATGGTGATGAGCTGCTTCTCCCCGGCGCTGACGTTGCTGCCCTCCTCGTCGATCACGGTGTCGTAGCCGTCGGGCAGGCTGCGGACGAACCGGTCGACGAACGTGGCCCGGGCGGCGGCGAGGATCTCCTCCTCGGTGGCGTCCGGACGCCCGTAGGCGATGTTGTCCCGGATGGTGCCGCCGAACAGCCAGGTGTCCTGGAGGACCATGCCGATCCGGCCGCGCAGGTCGTCGCGGCGCATCGTGGAGATGTCCACCCCGTCCAGCGTGATCCGGCCGGCGTCCAGCTCGTAGAACCGCATGACCAGGTTGACCAGCGTGGTCTTGCCCGCGCCGGTGGGACCGACGATGGCCACCGTGTGACCTGGTTCGGCGACCAGCGACAGGTCGTCGATGAGCGGCTTCTCCGGGTCGTACCGGAAGGAGACGTGCTCGAACTCGACCCGCCCGTGCGGGTCGGCGATCCGCGCCGGCTCCGCCGGGTCGGGGCTCTGCTCGTCGGCGTCGAGTACCGCGAAGACCCGCTCGGCCGAGGCCACGCCGGACTGCAGCAGGTTGGCCATCGAGGCGACCTGGGTGAGCGGCTGGGTGAACTGCCGCGAGTACTGGATGAACGCCTGCACGTCACCGAGGCTCATCGAGCCGGACGCCACCCGCAGGCCGCCGACCACCGCGATCGCGACGTAGCTGAGGTTCCCGATGAAGAACATCGCCGGCATGATGATCCCGGAGACGAACTGCGCGCCGAAGCTGGCCCGGAACAGTTCCTCGTTCTTGGCGTGGAAGGCGGCCTCGACCTCCTTCTGCCGGCCGAAGACCTTGACCAGCTCGTGCCCGGTGTACGCCTCCTCGATCTGGCCGTTCAGCTCGCCGGTGTGCTTCCACTGCGCGATGAACTTGCCCTGCGACCGCTTCGCGATCTGGCTGGTTACCACCACCGACAGCGGCACCGCGACCAGCGCGACCAGCGCCAGCAACGGCGAGATCCAGAACATCATCCCGAGTACGCCGACGACGGTGAGCAGCGACGTGAGCAACTGGCTCAGCGTCTGCTGCAGCGTCTGCGACACGTTGTCGATGTCGTTCGTGACCCGGCTCAGCAGCTCACCCCGGGGCTGCTTGTCGAAGTACGGCAGCGGCAGCCGGTTGAGCTTGTCCTCCACGTCGGCGCGCAGCTTCAGCACTGTGCGCTGCACGACCCCGTTGAGCACCCAGCCCTGTGCCCACTGCAGGATGCTCGCGCCGACGTAGAGCACCACCGCGAACGCCAGCACCCGGCCCAGCGCGGCGAAGTCGATCCCGGTGCCGGGGATCACGTCCATCCGGGCCAGCATGTCGGCGAAGTTGCCGTTGCCCTCGGCGCGGGCCGCCTCCGCCGCCGCCTCGGTAGTGGTGCCGGCCGGCAGCTGACGGCCGATCACCCCGCTGAAGATGATGTCGGTGGCGTGGCCGAGCACCTTCGGCCCGACGACGCTGAGCCCGACGCTGCCCAGGGCCAGCGCGAGCACGCCGGTGAGCTGGAGCCGGTACGGTCGCAGCCGCCCCAGCAGACGGCGCGCCGACGGCCCGAAGTTCATCGCCTTCTCGGCCGGCATGCCCATGTTCATGTGCGGCGGTCCACCGGCGGGCCGGCGTCCGGCCGGAGGCAGTCGTGTGGGTTCGTTCTTCTGCTGCGGAACCGACGACGTCACGCGGCCACCTCCGCCGTCTGCTGCGACGCCACGATCTCGGCGTACGTGGGACAACTCTCCAGCAGTTCCTCGTGTCGTCCCATCCCGACGACACCCCCGTCCTCGAGCACGATGATCTGGTCGGCGTCGACGATCGTGGAGACCCGCTGGGCCACGATCACCACCGCCGCGTCCGCGGTGACCGGCTTGAGGGCGGCCCGCAGCCGGGCGTCCGTGCCGAGGTCGAGCGCGGAGAAGGAGTCGTCGAAGAGATAGATCTCCGGTTTGCGGACGAGCGCGCGGGCGATCGCCAGCCGTTGCCGCTGGCCACCGGAGACGTTCGTGCCGCCCTGCGCGATCGGCGCGTCCAGCCCGCCCGCCATGTCGGCGACGAAGTCGCGCGCCTGGGCGATCTCCAGGGCGGCCCACAGGTCGGCGTCGGTGGCGTCGGGGTTGCCGTAGCGCAGGTTGCTGGCGACGGTGCCGCTGAACAGGTACGGCCGCTGGGGCACCAGCCCGATCCGCCGCCACAGCTCATCCGGGGCGAGTTCCCGGACGTCCACGCCGTCGACCAGGACCGCGCCGGCGGTGGGGTCGACCAGGCGGGGGATCAGCGTCAGCAGCGTGGTCTTGCCGGCACCGGTGGAGCCGATGATCGCAGTGGTCCGGCCCGGTTCGGCGCGGAACGAGATGTCGTGCAGGACCGGCGCGCTCGCGCCCGGGTACTGGAATCCGGCGCCGCGCAGCTCCAGCTCGCCGTGGCCGGTGACCTCGGTGACCGGGTCGGGCGCCGGCACCACCGACGAGTCGGTGTCCAGCACCTCCTCGATGCGCTCGGCGCAGACGGCGGCCCGGGGGACCATCATCAGCATGAAGGTGGCCATCATGACCGCCATCAGGATCTGCATCAGGTACTGCAGGAACGCGGTCAGCGCGCCGACCTGGATCTGACCGGAGTCGACACGCGCCGCGCCGAACCAGAGCACCGCGACGCTGGAGACGTTCAGGACCAGCATCACGATCGGGAAGATCAGCGCCTGGAGCCGCCCGATCCGCAGGGCGGTGGCGGTCAGGTCGGTGTTCGCCGCCTGGAAGCGGTCGGTCTCGTACGGCTCGCGGACGAAGGCCCGGACCACCCGGATGCCGGTGATCTGCTCGCGCAGCACCCGGTTGACGGTGTCGATCCGGGTCTGCATGAGCCGGAAGCCCGGCACCATCCGGCGGATGATCAGGCCCAGCGCGACTGCGAGCACCGGTACGCAGACCAGCATCAGCCAGGAGAGCCCGACGTCCTCGCGCAGCGCCATCACCACGCCGCCGACGCTCATGATCGGCGCGGCGACCAGCATGGTGCAGCTCAGCAGCACCAGCATCTGCACCTGCTGGACGTCGTTGGTGTTGCGGGTGATCAGGGACGGCGCGCCGAAACGGGCCACCTCGCGGGCGGAGAAGCTGTTCACCCGCCGGAAGATGGAACCGCGTACGTCGCGGCCGAAGCCCATCGCGGTCTTCGCCCCGAAGTAGACGGCGGCGATCGAGCAGGCGATCTGGAGCAGGCTGACCAGCAGCATCCAGCCGCCCGTACGCAGGATCTGGTCGGTGTCGCCGACGGCGACGCCGCGGTCGATGATGTCGGCGTTCAGGCTGGGCAGGTAGAGCGAGGCGATGGTGCCGACGAACTGGAACGCCACCACGGCGACCAGCCATCGTCGGTACGGGCGCAGGTGTGTGCGGAGCAGGCGGATCAACACGGATGGCTCCCCGTTGGCGGCTCGGTGTCGGACTCGCTGTCCCGGTTCAACCGACGGAGGTCCCCGTCGGACATGCCGGTGATGATTTCGATCAGGAACTCGCGGATCACCGCCCGTTTGTCCGGGTCGGCGTCGACCGACGTCAGTGGCCGATCGCTGTGGATCATGTCGATGATGGCGCGGGCGTGCTCGCCGCCCTTGTCGGTCAGGGCGAGCCGGACGGTGCGGCGGTCCTCGGGCGCGCGGCGTCTGCTGACGAAGCCGTCGCGTTCGAGGGTGTCCACGATGCCGGTGAGCGTGGCGGGCCGGACGAAGCACAGCTCGGCCATTTCCCGGTGGCTCGCGTCGCCGGAGCGGAGGAGGATCATCAGGACCCGCATGCCGGCGGACGTGAGCCCGTGGTGCTCGGCCAGGTAGCGCCCCCAGTGCTGCTCGACGACGTGACCGGCGATCGAGACCAGCCGGCCGAGCGGCGCGTGGTGCAGCGCGTCGGGAAAGCGTACGAGGGGCCCAGGATTCACGGCTGTCAGATTAGCCCCCGAATCATCAGGGCCCAAACTAATTTCTGAGAAGCTCCTCAGCCACGTTCGGGGCGCGCCCGGGACGGCTCGTCCGGCGCGGTGGCGACGTAGTCCCGCATCACGTCGGTGACCTCGCGCAGGAATGCCGCGGTGGCCTCGGCCTGCTCGGGGGTGAGCCGGGAGACCGCCCGGTCGACGCCGACGAGCAGCGGGCGCAGCGCCTCCAGCACCTCGTCGACGGCGCTCTCGGTCACCTGGAGGCTGAGCCGCCGCCTGTCGTACGGGTGCGGGGTCCGGGCGACGTGACCGGCCTGCACGAGCCGGTCCACGAGCGTGGTCGCCGAGGCCGACCGGATGCCGAGCCGGTTGCCCAGCTCGACTGGGCCCAGCGGCTCCGGGCTGGAGACCAGGTGGTCGATGGCCGCGGCGTCGGTCGGGTTGAGGCCCAGGCGGCGGGCCAGCGCGGCCCGGGTGTCACCGGCGATCCGCAGCACGTCGCGCAGCGCTCGGGAGGCCTCGCTGCTGGGCGGCGCGGCCGGCGCGATCTCCCCGGTTGACGGCACCCCCTCCATGGGATAAAGCTAGCAGCCCGGGTAGCTAGAGAATCTAGCTAACAGAGGGGGCCGCACATGCGCAGCGACGGACGGGGACGCTGGTTCGGGCTGCTCGCCATCAGCCTCGGCGTCGCGATGATCATCGTGGACGCCACCATCGTGAACGTCGCGGTGCCGCAGATCATCCGCGACCTGGACATCACCTCCACCGACGCGCAGTGGGTGCAGGAGGCGTACACCCTGGTCTTCGCCGCGTTGCTGCTGGTCGCCGGCCGCTTCGCCGACCGGTCCGGGCGGCGGCGGATGTTCCTGGTCGGCGTCACCGTCTTCGTGGCCGCGAGCGTGCTCGCGGCGCTCGCCGGCTCCGGCGAGACGCTCATCGCCGCCCGGGTGCTCCAGGGCGTGGGCGGAGCGATGATGCTGCCCACCTCGCTCTCCCTGCTCAACGCCAACTTCACCGGCCGGGAGAAGGGCATCGCGTTCGCCGTCTGGGGCTCCACCATCGGCGGCGCGGCGGCGCTCGGGCCCCTGCTCGGCGGCTGGCTCACCACCACGTACTCCTGGCGGTGGGCCTTCGGCATCAACGTCCCGGTCAGCCTCGCCGTGATCGTGGCGACGCTGGTGCTCGTGGGCGAGTCCCGCGACGACCGGGCCGAGCGCGGCCTGGACCTGCCCGGCGCGCTGCTCTCCGTGATCGGCATGACCGGCGTGGTCTTCGCGCTGATCGAGGGCCGCACCTACGGCTGGTGGGAGCGGGAGCGGCCGTTCAGCCTGTTCGGGCTGGACTGGACCGCGTCGATCTCGCCGGTGCCGGTGGCCGCGCTCCTGGGGCTCGCCGCGCTCGGGCTCTTCCTGACCCAGCAGGTACGCCGCAACCGGGCCGGCCGGCCGGCGCTGCTCGACCTGTCGCTGTTCGGCATCGGCTCGTTCCGCAACGGCATCCTGGCCGCCGGGATCGTCAGCCTGGGTGAGTTCGGCCTGCTGTTCGCGCTGCCGCTGTGGTTCCAGAACGTGCTCGGCTACAGCGCCTTCCGGACCGGCCTGGCGCTGCTGCCGCTCGCCGTCGGCAGCTTCCTGGCCAGCGGCCTCGGCGCGCCGCTCACCCAGCGCTGGGGCGCGGCCCGGGTGGTCCAGCTCGGTGTCGCCGCCGAGCTGGTCGGCGTGGCCGGGCTCGGGTTCGTGGTCGCGCCGGACACCAGCTGGTGGGCGCCGGTGGGCTTCCTGTTCGTGTACGGCGTCGGCGTCGGCCTGGCCACCGCCCAGCTCACCGGCGTCTCCCTGTCCGAGGTGCCGGTACGCCGCAGCGGCCAGGGCTCGGGCCTGCAGAGCACCGCCCGGCAGGTCGGCTCCGCGCTCGGCATCGCCGTGCTCGGCACCGTGCTCTTCGCCGGCCTCGGCGGACTGCTCGGCGACCGCCTGGCCGACCAGCCCGGACTCGACCCGGCCCAGCGGGACCAGGTGGTGAGCGCGGTCAAGGAGAGCGCGGGCGCGGCTATCGGCGGGCTGGAGGCGGACCCGCGTACCGCGCCGATCGCCGAGGAGGCGAAGGCGGCGTTCTCCGACGCCACCCGGTACGCGGCGTTCGCCGGAGCCGGGTTCCTGCTGATCGGCCTGGTCGCCTGCCTTCGCCTGCCTTCGGTGCGGCCCGGGGACGCCACGCCGCGTACCGAGGCGGAGCCGGCCCGGGCCTGAGCGCTCCGGCCGGGCGGCGGCTCACCTGCGGGGGCCGCCGCCGGCCCGAGCCTGTGAGGGGCGCCGCCGACCCGGCGTGCGGCTCACGCGGGAGGGGCGCCGCCGGCCTGGCGCGGCGTTCATCCGCCGAACGCGACCGTCAGCGCGGCGACCACGAAGACGACCTGGAGCACGGTACGGACGCCCAGCGGGGTCACCGGGCGGCCGGCGAGCGTGAGGCGGCGGCGCGCGGCAGACACGTTCGCCGGGAACATGGCGAGCATCAGCAACGCCAGCCCGGCCGCCGCCGGACGCGCGGTGGCCGGGAACAGCAGGGCGAGCGCGCCCGCCAGTTCCAGCACGCCAGTCACGGTGACCAGCAGGTCGGGCCGGGGCAGCGACGGCGGGACCATCGCGATCAGGTCCGTGCGCCGGGACGCGAAGTGGGCCACGCCGGTCAGCACGAACATCAGCGCCAGCCCGACCCGCAGCGCGGGGTGCCATCCGTCCAGGGCGTCCACGCCGAGCAGGCCGGCGACGCGGGCCAGCGCGGTGCCGGCGAGGAGTGCGATCAGGGGTGCCATTGTCGATCCCTCCGACGAGCATCTTGTCGGTGACAAGATTGCGCGACGGGTGTCATCTTGTCAATGACAAGTTAGGGTGACGGCATGGCCTCGTACCACCACGGCGACCTCCGCCGCGTCCTGCTGAGCACCGCGGCGGAGGCGATCGCCGAGACCGGGCCGGCCGCGCTGAGCCTGCGTGAGCTGGCCCGCCGCGCCGGGGTCTCGCACGCCGCGCCCGCACACCACTTCGGGGACAAGGCCGGGCTGCTCACCGCGCTCGCCACCGAGGGCTTCGACCTGCTCGCCGACGCGCTCCGGCAGGCCGGCGACGACCTGCTCGACACCGGCGTGGCCTACGTCGGGTTCGCGGTACGACACCGGGCGCACTTCGACGTCATGTTCCGGCCCGAGCTGTACCGGCCCGACGACCCGGAGCTGATCGCCGCCCGGGCGCGGTCGGGCGAACTGCTGCGCGGCGGCGTGGCCCGGCACACCGGGCGGGAGCCGGACGCCGACGCGCTCGCCGCCTGGTCGATCGTGCACGGCTTCGCCACGCTCTGGCTCTCCGGCGCGCTGCCGCCCCAGGTGGGCGACGACCCGGAGGCCGCCGCCCGTACCGTGATCAGGCGGTTGTTCCACTGAGCCGGCCGGGCGTCACCAGCTCGTCGGCAGCGGCATCCCCTCGGTGTAGCCGGCGGCGCTCTGCACGCCGACGAGCGCCCGCTCGTGGAACTCCTCCAGGCTGCGCGCGCCCGCGTACGTGAACGCGCTGCGCACCCCGGAGATGATCTCGTCGATCAGGTCCTCCACGCCGGGCCGGCTCGGGTCCAGGTACATCCGGGCCGACGAGATGCCCTCCTCGAAGATCGCCTTCCGGGCCCTGTCGAACGCGCTGTCCTCGGCCGTACGGGCGCTCACCGCACGCGAGGACGCCATGCCGAAGCTCTCCTTGTAGCGCCGCCCGTCGGCGTCGGTGTACAGGTCGCCGGGGGACTCGTAGGTGCCGGCGAACCAGGAGCCGATCATCACGTTCGACGCGCCCGCGGCGAGCGCCAGCGCCACGTCCCGCGGGTGGCGTACGCCGCCGTCGGCCCACACGTGCCGGCCCAGCGAGCGGGCCGCCGCCGCGCAGTCGAGCACCGCGGAGAACTGTGGACGGCCCACGCCGGTCATCATCCGGGTGGTGCACATCGCGCCCGGCCCGACGCCCACCTTGATGATGTCCGCCCCGGCGTCGACCAGGTCACGTACGCCATCGGCGGTGACCACGTTGCCGGCCGCCACCGGAACCGGCGGATCCAGCCGGCGGACCGCCCGCAGCGCCTGGAGCATCCGCTCCTGGTGCCCGTGCGCGGTGTCCACGACGAGCGTGTCCACCCCGGCCTCCAGCAGCGCGGCGGCCTTGCCGGTGACGTCGCCGTTGATGCCCACGGCGGCGGCGACGCGCAGCCGCCCCCGGTCGTCGGTGGCCGGCTTGTACAGCGTGGCGCGCAACGCGCCCTGCCGGGTCAGCACCCCGACCAGGCGGCCCTGCGCGTCCACCACCGGCGCGATCCGCCGCCGGCCCGCCGACAGCCGGTCGAATCCGGTACGCGGGTCCGCGTCCGCCGGGACGGTGTGCAGCTCGGTCGACATCACGTGCCGGAGTTGGGCGAAGCGGTCCACCCCGACGGTGTCCGCCTCGGTGACCACGCCCATCGGCCGACTGTCCGCGTCGACCACCACCACCGCGCCGTGCGACCGTTTCGGCAGCAGGTGGATGGCGTCGCCGACGGTCTCGGTCGGGCCCAGCGTGATCGCTGTGTCGTGCACCAGGTGGCGCTGCTTGACCCAGCCGACCACGTCGGCGACGACCTCGATCGGGATGTCCTGCGGGATCACCGCCACCGCGCCGCGCCGGGCCACCGTCTCGGCCATCCGCCGGCCCGCGACGGCTGTCATGTTCGCCACCACCAGCGGGATGGTGGTGCCGGTCCCGTCGGTGGTGGCCAGGTCGACGTCGAGCCGGGAGCCCACCTCGGACCGGTTGGGCGCCATGAAGACGTCGTTGTAGGTCAGGTCGTGCGCGGGGACCGCGCCGTGAAGGAACCGCACCCGGCCATCATTCCCGCCCCGGGCCGTGCCCGCCTCCGGTGGTGGCTCAGACCACCCGGCCCGGCGCTGTTAAGAAGGGGCCCTTCCTTACACCTCAGGCGATGGTGCAGATCGCGGCGCCGGACGTGATCACCGCGCCGACCTCGGCGGCGAGCCCGCTCACCGTGCCGGCCTTGTGCGCGTGCAGCGGCTGCTCCATCTTCATCGCCTCCAGCACCACGACCAGGTCGCCCTCGGCCACCTCGTCGCCGTCGGCGACCGCGATCTTCACGATCGTGCCCTGCATCGGCGAGGTGAGCGTGTCGCCGCTGACCGCGGCGCCCGCCTTGCCTCCGCCGCCCCGGCGGGCCGGCTTCTTCGCGGCGGGCGCGGCTGCCGCCGTACCCCCGCCGAGCCCGGCGGGGAGGACGACCTCCAGCCGCTTGCCGCCCACCTCGACCACCACGGTCTCGCGCTCGGCCGGCTCGTCGGCGGCGCCCGGGGTGGCGGTGAAGGCCGGGACGGTGTTGTCCCACTCGGTCTCGATCCACCGGGTGTGCACGGTGAACGGCTCGGCGGTGAACGCCTCGTCGCGGATCACCAGGCGGTGGAAGGGCAGCGCGGTGGCCATGCCCTCGACCACCATCTCGTCGAGCGCCCGGCGGGCCCGCTCCAGCGCCTCGGCGCGCGTCTCGCCGACGATGATCACCTTGGCGAGCAGGGAGTCGAAGTTGCCGCCGATCACGTCGCCGGCCGAGATGCCGGTGTCCACCCGCACGCCCGGCCCGGAGGGCAGGCGCAGCGCGGTGACGGTGCCCGGCGCGGGCAGGAAGTTGCGGCCCGGGTCCTCGCCGTTGATCCGGAACTCGATGGCGTGCCCGCGCGGCGTCGGATCCTCGGTGAAGCGCAGCTTCTCGCCGTCGGCGATGCGGAACTGCTCGCGTACCAGGTCGATGCCGGCGGTCTCCTCGGTGACCGGGTGCTCGACCTGGAGCCGCGTGTTCACTTCCAGGAACGAGATCGTTCCGTCCGCGCCGACCAGGTATTCCACGGTGCCGGCGCCGTGATAGCCGGCCTCGCGGCAGATGGCCTTGGCGCTGTCGTGGATCTGGGCGCGCTGGGCGTCGGTGAGGAACGGCGCGGGCGCCTCCTCGACCAGCTTCTGGTGCCGGCGCTGCAACGAGCAGTCCCGGGTGCCCACCACGATCACGTTGCCGTGCTGGTCGGCCAGCACCTGCGCCTCGACGTGGCGCGGCTTGTCGAGGTAACGCTCGACGAAGCACTCGCCCCGGCCGAACGCGGCGACCGCCTCGCGGGTGGCCGACTCGAACAGGTGCGGGATCTCCTCCATGGTGCGGGCGACCTTGAGGCCGCGCCCGCCACCGCCGAAGGCGGCCTTGATGGCGACCGGCAGGCCGTGGTCGACGGCGAACGCCATCACCTCGTCCGCGTTGCCCACCGGGTCCGGGGTGCCGGGCACCAGCGGCGCGCCGGCCCGCTGCGCGATGTGCCGGGCGGTCACCTTGTCGCCGAGGTCGCGGATCGCCTGCGGGGTGGGGCCGATCCAGGTGAGCCCGGCGTCGATGACGGCCTGGGCGAAGTCGGCGTTCTCGGAGAGGAAGCCGTAGCCGGGGTGCACCGCGTCCGCGCCGGACCGGGCCGCCACGTCGATCAGCTTGTCGATGCGCAGGTAGCTGTCCGCGGCGGTGTCGCCGCCGAGGGCGTACGCCTCGTCGGCGAGCGTGGCGTGCAGGGCGTCCCGGTCGGAGTCCGCGTAGACGGCGACGCTCGCCAGCCCCGCGTCGCGACACGCGCGGATGACGCGGACGGCGATCTCGCCGCGGTTGGCGATGAGAACCTTGCGCACCTTGTGGCTCCTCCCGGGAGGTCGTTGCCGGGAGTTTAGCGGCCGACCTGCGGAGCCTAACGATCGCTCAGTGTGGGATGCGGCACTGTAGTCAAATTTGCCTATTACGCTTGTCCGGTGTCGGCAACGAGGATGATGATTCTGGGCCTGGTCCGGTGGATGCAGCCGGTGCACGGCTACGACGTGCGCCGCGAGCTGCTGAGCTGGAGCGCGGACAAGTGGGCCAACGTCCAGCCCGGCTCGATCTACCACGCGCTGCGCAAACTCACCGACGAGGGCCTGCTGCGGACGGTGTCGGTCGAGCAGGTGGGCGCCCGTCCGGCCCGCACCACGTACGAGGTGACGGCGAAGGGGGAGGACGAGTTCGAGACGCTGCTGCGGGCGCAGTGGTGGCAGGTCCAGGAGCCGCCGGACCCGTTCGTGGCGGCGTTCTCCTTCCTGCCGGCGATGCCGCGCGAGGAGGCCGCGGCGGCGCTGCGCAACCGGGCGAACCTGCTTCGCGCCGGGGTCGAGTCGATGCGCGCCTCGCTCGACTCGGACTGGGTGCGCAACCGCAAGCCGGTGCACGTCGGGTGGATGTTCGAGCTGTGGCTGGCGCGGGCCGAGGCGGAGACGGCGTGGTGCGAGCGGATCGCGGAGCGGATCGAGTCGGGAGTGTCGTACCTGCCCGATGGGATGGAGCGGGCCGAGGGCTGGTCGGGCTGGACTGACGGCTCGCGATGACACGACATAATCAACGTTGACTAGAAAAGCTATATCGCGTTAGCCTCGGCAGGAATCGCGGGGGATTCGTGCGTCCTCGCGGACGATCGGCGGCCGGTCAGGTCCGCCCGGACGACCAGGAGCAGAAATGATCGAGACCAGGGGGTTGCGGAAGTCGTACCGCTCCCGCGAGGGTCGCGAGACGAAGACCGTGGACGCGGTCCGCGGCGTCAACCTCGACGTCGCCGAGGGGGAGATCTTCGGCTTCCTCGGGCCCAACGGCGCCGGCAAGACCACCACGCTGCGGATGCTCGCCACCCTCATCGAGCCGGACGGCGGCCAGGCCACTGTGGCCGGCGCCGACCTGCGCAAGGACCCGGCCGAGGTGCGCCGCCGGATCGGGTACGTGGCCCAGGGCGGCAGCACCTGGGACGAGTCGACCGCCCGCGAGGAACTGGTGCTCCAGGCGCGCCTCTACGGCATCGGCAAGGCCGAGGCGAACCGGCGGGCCGCCCGCGCGCTCGACGCCTTCCAACTCACCGAGTACGCCGACCGCAAGTGCAAGACCTACTCCGGCGGCCAGCGCCGGCGGGTCGAGATCGCGCTCGGCATCATCCACGAGCCGAAGATCGTCTTCCTGGACGAGCCGACCACCGGTCTCGACCCGCAGAGCCGCGCGCACATGTGGGACGAGATCCGCCGGCTGCGCACCGAGGGGATGACCGTCTTCATCACCACGCACTACCTGGACGAGGCGGACGCGCTCTGCGACCGCATCGCGATCATGGACCACGGCGAGATCGTCGCCGAGGGCACGCCGGCCGAGCTGAAGCGGGAGATCTCCGGCGAGGTGGTGATCGTCGGCCTGGACGCCCCGAGCACCCCGCGCGCCGCCGAACTGCTCGACACCGAGGCGTACGTGAGCAAGCTGGAGACCGTCGACGAGGGCGGCCTGCGCCTCTACGTCGACGAGGGCGCCACCGCCATCCCGCAGGTGCTGCGCCGCCTCGACCACGCCGGGCTGGACCTGCGCTCGATCGAGCTGCACCGGCCCAGCCTCGACGACGTCTTCCTCACCAAGACCGGCCGCTCGCTGCGCGAGTCCTGACCCCCGGAGAAGCTGTCATGAAACTCGCCCGCGACACCTGGCTGATCTTCCAGCGCCAGACGCAACTGCTGCTGCGCAACCCGGTGTGGATCTTCGTCGGCGTCTTCCAGCCGGTGATGTACCTGCTCCTGTTCGCCCCGCTGCTCAAGCCCGCGCTGAACGCCCCGACGCAGGCCGCCGCTTACAAGATCTTCGTGCCCGGCCTGCTGGTGCTGCTCGCCATCTTCGGCGGCCTGTTCCAGGGCTTCGGCCTGATCGCCGAGCTGCGCGCCGGCGTGATCGAGCGTTCCCGGGTCACCCCGGTCAGCCGGCTCGCGCTGCTGCTCGGCCGGTCACTGCGCGACGTGGTCTCGCTCATCGTGCAGGCAGTCATCATCACGCTGCTGGCGCTCGCGTTCGACCTGCGCGTCTTCATCGGCAACCTGCTCCTGGCGTACCTGATGCTCGCCCTCATCGCGCTGATGACCTCGGCCGTCTCCTACGGCATCGCGCTCAAGGTCAAGAGCGAGGACGCGCTCGCCCCGCTCATGAACACCGTCGCGCAGCCGGTGCTGCTGCTCTCCGGCATCCTGCTGCCGCTCACCTTCGCGCCGGGCTGGCTCCAGGGTGTGGCCAAGTGGAACCCGTTCTCCTGGGCGGTCGAGGGCACGCGCGCGCTGTTCAACGGCGACCTCGGCAACGACCGGGTCTGGCAGGGCCTCGGCATCATCGCGGTGCTCGCCGCCGCCGGGGTGTTCTGGGCCGCCCGCCAGTTCGCCCGCAGCGTCCGCTGACCGGGGGGCCCGGCGCGGTCCGCGCGGCTTGCCCGGCCTGCCCGGCTTGATCGACTCCACTTCGGCGAGGTGGCGGCATCCGGCGCTAAGGGATACCGCCACCTCGCCGAAGTTGTGTTCGGCCGGCTCAGAGCACCCGGGCGAGCGTGACGCCGTCGGCGATCGGCAGCATGACCGCCTCGACTCGGACGTCCGCGATCACCGCGTCGTTGAACGCGGCGATGGCCCGGTCGTCGGCGTTGCGCGGGGCCAGCACCCGGCCGTCGCGCAGCGTGTTGTCGACAGCGATCACCGCGCCGGGACGCATGCGGGGCACCAGTTCGTCCCAGTAAATCGGGTAGCCGACCTTGTCGGCGTCGATGAACGCGAAGTCCAGGTAGCGCTCGCGGGGCAGCTCGCGCAGCGTCTCCGCGGCGGGGCCGATGCGCAGCTCGATCCGGTCCTGCACACCGGCGCGCTCCCAGTAGCGCCGGGCCACACCCGTGTACTCCTCGGAGATGTCGAAGCAGGTCAGCCGCCCGCCCTCGGCCAGCCCGCGGGCGATCGCCAGTGAGGAGAGGCCGGTGAAGGTGCCTACCTCCACCGCCTGCCGTACGCCGAGCAGCCGGGTCAGGAACGTCAGGAAGGCGGCCTGTTCGGGCGCGACCTGCATGACCGCCTCGGCAGGCAGGGCCGCCCGGGTCTCCTCGGCCAGCTCCCGGACGATCTCGTCCGGCGCGGACCCATGGGCCACCAGATAGTCATGCAGTTCCGGCGTGAGCGGCAGCGGCTTTGTGGTCATGTCCGGACGTTAGCCGAGATGCTCGATTTCCTGGCCCCCCGGCGCGACCTTCGTCCACAGGTCGACGATGCTCAGCTCCACCTCGCCGAGCAGCCGGCGCAGCAGCGGCAGTGACAATCCCACCACCGTGCCCGGATCACCCTCGATCCCGGTCAGGAACGCGCCGCCCAGCCCGTCGATGGTGAACGCGCCGGCCACCGCCAGCGGCTCGCCCGTCGCCACGTACGCGGCGATCTCCTCGTCGCTGATGTCGGCGAAATGCACGGTCGTCGACGCGACCGCCTCCGCCTGCGACTCGTGCGTCACGTCGATCAAACTGTGCCCGGTGTGCAGGACGCCACTGCGCCCGCGCATCCGCTGCCAGCGCCGGGTGGCGTCCGCCGCGTCGTCCGGCTTGCCCAGGATCTCGCCGTCGAAGGCCAGCACCGAGTCACAGCCGAGCACCAGAGTGCGCTCGTCCGGCGACGGCCGCAGCCGATCGCGTACGGCCTGCGCCTTCAGCCGGGCCAACTCCAGGCACAGATCCTCGGCGCGCTCGCTGACCACCTGCGACTCGTCCACGCCGCTGACCAGCACGTCGGGCTCGATCCCGGCGGCCTGGAGCAACTTGCGGCGGGCGGGAGACTGCGAGGCGAGCACAAGGCGCACCGGTACGGAGGTCGACACCCCGCCGACGCTACCGGCTGACCCTCGGCGGCGGGTCGTCGGCACGTCGGCGCCGACGCCAGAACAGGTACCCGCCGCCCGCCGCCACCAGCACACCCAGGGTGGCGAGCCCGCGTACGGTCGCGCTGTCGTCGCCCTTTTCCGGGGCTGCCTCCGCCGATGCCGGTGGCGTGACGTTCGAGGACTCGAAGCCGAGTGGGGGGACGTCGGCGGTGAGCGCCGCTACCAGGTCGATGACGCCGTAGCCGTACTGGTCGTCGCGGCCGGGTGGTCCCTTGTCGACGGCGGTCGCGGTCAGCCGGTGGGCGACTTCCTGCGCGGGGAGGTTGGGGTACTTGGAGCGGATCAGGGCAGCCGCGCCGGCAACGATCGCGGTGGCATCCGACGTGCCGGTGCCGACTCGGTAACCCGCGTTGAGGCCGGTGCTGTAAATGTCGACGGCCGGCGCTACGACATCAATTTCCGGCCCGGCAACCGAGATGTCAGCATGATGTCCTTGCCGATCAACCCCACCGACAGCGATTACACCGGGCTCGCGGGCCGGATACTCCACGCTGGTTGAACCTGTGGTGTTGCCTGCCGACGCCACGACCACGATGTCTGCTTGCTGTGCAAGCCTGATTGCCCTCTGGACTTCGGCGGCTGCCGGAGCCGCAGCAGAAATGCTTATGACATCGGCACCTGCTGAAACTGCAAACTCAATGCCCCTGACCAAGTCGGCGACGTCACCTTCCGAGTTCTTAATCTTTGCCCGCACGGGCAAGACTTCGGCGTCTGGGGCGACACCGGCAGCGCCTCTGTTGGATGGTCCGCCGTTCGCGGCGATGAGCCCGGCCATTGCTGTCCCGTGACCATCCGAATCCCTCCGACCGTTAGGCGAGTGGTCGGCCGTTAGGTCTATGCCGGTTAGAAGATTCTGCTGAAGGTCGGGGTGGGGTGCGACGCCCGTATCCACCACGGCAATTACCGTCCCAGAACCTTTGGACAGGGAATGCGCCTCGGATGTCCGGAGATAATCTAGATGCCATTGCGGCTTTGGCTGCCCAACGGCGGTGAGATGGAAAGGTGTTCCCGGCCCGGCTGAGGTGAGTGCGGGGAAGGCAAAGCCGACAATTGCCGAATATGCTAGTACTCGGCTCAGGGTCTCCTTCACCTATCGAATCCGATGGCAGGACCGGGGTTAATCGGCCCCTCGTCCTCCGGTGGAATTACGACAGGAGGTACTCCCTTCTTGGTGACCCAGGGGTGGTCCGGATCCCATGAAGGTTCGCGGTCTTCGCCGTGTTGCCTGGCGGATGTGCGACTGGGTCCAAGGCCAGGGGCACCGCCAAGAGGAGCGGCGCCGTTAAATCCCTCCGGCGTCGAGAATTTCCCTGATCCAGGGCGCGACCCAGCGGCACCAGTCGGCGCTGTTCCGGCTCCGCCCCCGCCGATTACACCGCCCACCGGGTTGATTCGACGCTGCGGCATCGATGAGGCTGCCTGGCCCGAACCCGGAACTCCGCCGATCAGCCCGCCTGGGTAGTTCGTGGGAGGTGGCAGGGCGCGACGGATGCCATCTCCGCTATTTGCGCCTGTCTTCCCTGAGGGCAGCGACTCGTTAATTGGCGGCGGTTGAGACGCACGGGCCATTGAGCCTGGCGGCCCTGGAATTAAGGGTGGGCCGCCCAGCCCTGGAGGGGGTGCGGGATGGGTGGGCGTGGGGGCCGGAGCCAAGCCGGAACCCTGTGGTGTCGGCACGATGCCAGTTGGGGCTCCCCCGAGCACTGGCCCAATTCCCGGGGAACTTGGCATGATGGGGCCAAGCCTGCTGACATTCGGTCCGGGTGCCGGGTTGCTCTTGACTGGCGTCACAAGCGGAGTAGGGATTACGGGCGGAATGGCAGGCATTGTTGGAGCTTCGTTCGGCAGTGCTGCCCCGTCATCACGGCCGGGCCATTTTTTGGGCGCGGGCGGACGCTGAAGCATGACCTGGGCGTGCTGGAGTTCGCCGCTCAACCCCGTCATCAACCCGCGCGCCCGTACGTTCAACTGCTCCAGGTCGTCGTCCGTGACCGGGGGCCGTTCCGGCAACCGGCTACCAGCCACCGCCTTCGGGTCGGCGATCGTCGCCTCGTACGCCCGCTTCTGCCGCAGCTTCTTCTCGTACTCCTCGCGCAGCGGTTGCAGCTCGGCCCGCGCGCTGCCGATGGCGCGGGTGGCGGCGGCGAGCGCGTCGTAGTTCGCGGCGGCGGCGTCGTGGGTGCGCTGCACGCGGTCGATGAGCTGGTCGAGTTCGGCGATGTACGCCCGCGCGGCGGCGTTGGTCTCGGGCGGCCATGCCTCGGCGAGGCCGCGCCGGTATTCCCGCAGCCGGCTCAGGTGGGTCAGCGCGAGGTCGCAGACCTTGCGCCACCCGGCGACCTGCTTCCACTGGCCGGTGGTGTCCTGGTCCTGCACGCATGCCCACATGCTGAGGACGTCCATCAGCCGCCAGTCGGTCAGCCCAGAGGTGCGTCCGCTGCCCCGTTCGATCACGGCAGGATCACCCGGCTCTGTTCGGGGGCGGTGGGGTCGGCGAGTGGCGGCAGCGGGCGGGCGACGGTGCTCGACGGCCCGGCGAGCGCCCGTTCGACGTCGGTGACCCGGGCGGAGGAGAACGCGTCGGCGTCGCCGTAGTGGGTGGCGATCCGGCCGGCGGCGTCGGCGAGCCGGCCGGTGGCGGGCGCCAGGTCCCACACGGCGCTGACCGCTGCGGTCTGCGTGTCGTGGTGGGCCTGGAGGAAATGGACCAGCTCGATGAAGGCGTCGGCCGGGTTGGGTACCGGGGCCTTCATGTCGTCGGCGATGTAGGACAGATGCGGCGAGTAGTTGCGCGTCACCTCGTCCTGGAGTCGATCGGCGAACTCCCGCATCTGCCGGATGTCGGCCTCGATGCCGCCGTAGCCGCGCAGCCAGCCGGCTGGCTGGTTGTCCTCCGGGATCATCGGAGCCTCCTGCCCGTCACCACACGGTTTCCCTGAGTGAGGTTAGTGGCTCAACGTGGATCCTGGCAGCCCCGCCCGGCGCCGCGGGTGAAAGCAGACGTCAGCGGGGCAGGCCGGAGGCCCGCCACGCGCCGACGCCGGCCACCGGGCGGGCGAGGGCGGGACGTGCGCTGCGCGCCCACTGCGACACGGGGGCCGGCGCGGCGGCCTGGGTCGGGCGGGTGCGCACCATGATCGCGCCGACCAGAGCGGCCAGCTCCTCGGCGGTGGGCACGCCACGGACGATCCGGAACAGCGGCTCCTCGGCAGACATGACCCAAGAGTACGCGTCGCGAATTCGACCTTCGCCATACAGTGGCGTGCCGACGGTGTGAGCGTCCGGGCGTCCGGGTACGGTTTCTGCGATGTCGAACGCGCTCCCCCAACTCGTCGCCGACCGGTACCGGCTTCTCACGCCGCTCGGTCAGGGCGGCATGGGCCGCGTCTGGAAGGCGCGGGACGAGGTGCTGCACCGGGACGTGGCCATCAAGGAACTGGTCCCGCCGCCCGGTCTCACCCCGGAGGAGCGCCGCGAGATGCGCGAGCGCTCGCTGCGTGAGGCGCGGGCGATCGCCCGCCTCAACAACGTCAACGTGGTCCGCATCTTCGACGTGCTGCGTACCGACGGCGATCCGTGGATCGTCATGGAGTACGTCGCCTCGAAGTCGTTGCAGGACACCATCGCCGAGGACGGTCCGGTCTCAGCGGCCAAGGCGGTCGAGATCGGCCTCGGCGTGCTGAACGCGCTGAAGGCCGCGCACAAGGCCGGCATCATGCACCGCGACGTCAAGCCGGGCAACGTGTTGCTCGGTGAGGACGGCCGGGTGGTGCTCACCGACTTCGGCCTGGCCACGATCCCCGGCGACCCGAACGTGACGCGCACCGGCATGGTGCTCGGCTCGCCCGCGTACATCTCACCGGAGCGCGCCCGCGACGGCACGGCCGGGCCGGAGGCCGACCTCTGGTCCCTGGGCGCCACGCTCTACGCGGCGGTCGAGGGCAAGTCGCCGTACGCGCGCCCGTCGGCCATCGCCACGCTCGCGGCGCTCGCCACCGAGCCGATGCCGCCGCCGCGCAACGCCGGGCCGCTCAAGCCGGTGCTCCAGGGCCTGCTGCGCAAGGACCCGGACGAGCGGATCACCGCCGAGGTCGCGGAACGCATGCTGCGCAAGGCCGCCGGTCGCCGGGCCAAGGGCATCTCGCTGCTGGACGGCGTACGCCGGCCCGGGCCGAACGGCCCGCGCGTGCCGCGCCCGCCGCTGGTGCCGGCGCCGCGCCCGGCCGAGCAGGCCGAACGCGCGGCGACCTCGGTCTCCGGGGCCGCCACCGGGGGTACGGCAGCGACCGTCGACCCGACGGCGAAGGTGCCGGCGCCCACTACGGACGCCGGTCCCACCGCGAAGGTGACGCCCCCGGTCGCCGATCCGACCACCAAGCTCGACCCGGCGCCGTCGACCGACGAGACCCGGGTGGACGACGAGGCCCCTGTCGACGGCGTCGACCCGGCGCTGGACGAGACGCGGCTCGACGGCGAGCCCGTCACCGACACCCCGGCGCCGGTCAGCCCGGCCGTGACCGGCTCCGCGCCGGTCAGCCCGGCTCCGGTGCAGGAGGCGCCGTCGACCGGCCGGGCCACCGTGCTGCCGGTCGAGAAGTCCGCGCCCAACCGCCGCAACCTGCTGATCGGCGCGCTGGTCCTGCTGCTGCTGGTCGGCCTGGTGGTGGCCGTGCCGCTGCTCAACAACGGTGACGAGGGCGACGGCGGTGAGCCGACGGCCGGCACCTCGGCGTCGGCTGCGCCGCCGGCCGCGCCGAGCGAGAGTTCGTCGCCGAGTGCTCCGGCGACGAGCGCGTCGGCCAGCCCCACGCCGTCGGCCAGCCCGTCGGCGTCCGGGGCCGCGTTGCCGGCCGGCTGGCGCCTCTACACCGGCCCGAACGGCTTCAAGGTGCCGATCCCGGAGAACTTCCAGGCCCGGGTCGGCGGCGACAACGTCGTGCTCTACGAGGTCGGCGGCAGCCGGCGGGTGCTGTTCATCCAGTGGACGCCGAACCCGAAGCCCGACGCGTACGCCGACTGGAAGGGCCAGGAGCCGTACCGCGCTTCCCGCGTCCGGGGCTACAAGCTGGTCGGCATCACCAAGTGCGACCCCTACTTCCGCACCTGTGCCGACTGGGACTGGCTGGAGACGCGCAACGGCGACACCCGCTTCCATGTGCGCAACCGTGGTGTGGCGACCGCCAGCAACCGGGGCTTCGCGCTGCGCTGGGAGGTGCCCGCGAAGGACTGGGACGCCAACCTGGCGAACTGGGAGATCATCACCAAGGGCTTCGTGCCGGACCGCAAGAACTGACCGGGAATCCCGCCGGTTACGAAACTCGCTCGCATGGCTTTCCGTCGTCGGGGGTATGAGTCCCTTCGACGACGGAAGGAGGTGCGACATGGGTTACCGACGCAGGGACACCGGCCCGAGGCTGGCACTGTGGATGCTCGTTGCGCTCGGCGACGTCGTGCTGCTGCTGATCGCCGCCGGCCTGTCCGCGCCGGTCGCGGTCCTCGGTGTGCTGACCCTCACGATCGCGGGCGTGGCGGTGTGGCGCTGGATGCGCCGGACGCCGGTGCCCGTGCCCGCCTCCGCGCGCCGCAGAGCCTGAGCCACGTACGACGCGACAGTGGGACCGCCTCGCAAGGAGGCGGTCCCACTGTCGTAAGCCGGTGGGTCAGGTGTTGTTGGCCAGGGCGATCAGCCGGCTGCGGTCACCGTTCCAGTAGTTGCGGTCGACGTTGCCGCTGATCCCGGAGACGGAGCCGGTGCTCGTGTACTGCCAGAAGCTGTAGAACGGAGCTCCGGCCGGCAGGGTGCCGGGCGAGCTGGCCCAGCGGGCGATCCACAGCGGGTGGTTGCCCCACGGGCCGCTCCAGCTGCCGGTGCACTGGTTCCACCAGCTCGTCGTGGTGTAGATGACCGCGTACCGGCCGGTGCGGGAGCGGTAGGTGTTGAGGAAGTCCTGGACCCAGTTGCGCATGCCGGTGGTGCTCAGGCCGTAGCAGTAGCCGCCGCTGTACGGGTTGCCCTCCAGGTCCAGCGCGGCGGGCAGCGTACGGCTGTCGGCCGACCAGGCGCCGCCGTTGCTGGCCAGGTAGTTGGCCTGGGTGGAGCCGGCGGAGATGTTCGGCCGGGCGAAGTGGTAGGCCCCGCGGATCACCCCGGCGTTGTACGCGTTGACGTAGTTCGCGTTGAAGTTCGGGTCCTTGTAGCTCGTGCCCTCGGTGGCCTTGATGAAGGCGAACTGGATGCCCGCGTTGCGCACGCTGGTCCAGTTGATGCTGCCCTGGTAACGGGAGACGTCGATCCCGGGCGTGGTCGCGGCGGCGGCCGGTCCGGCGGTCGCCACGAGGGCCACGGCCGCGGTGGCGGCGGCGGCCAGGCCGGCAGCGAGGAGCCGGCGTACGGAGAGTCTGGTACGGGCCATGGTTTGCCTCCAGATGGGCGTCCGTCTATTGACGCCCATCTTTGGAGCTTAATGCCCTAGATCGCAATAGGGAGCAAAGAAATTTTCATCGACGGCCATCGTTCGCCCAGGTGGCGCGTCGATTGCGGATCAGCGGAGCGCGCTCGGGTCCATCGCCCAGCGGAACGGCTCGGTGACACTCAGCGTCTCGCCCGCCTTGGCCACCGCGTCCTCGACGTAGTGCGCGCCGTCGAGCCGGTGCAGCCGCAGCGAGTGGGCGTCTCCGTCCTGCTCGACAAGCAGGTACCAGGGAATCCGGGCAATGGCGTAGAACTGCATCTTCAACACCCGGTCGGCAGCGGCATTGCCGGGCGAGACGATCTCGCAGATCAGTCGCACCTCGCCCGCGTCGATCACGATGCCTTCGTCGTCCGTGTCCGCGACGACGACGTCGGGGATGACCATGCGGTCGACGCCGAGCCGGACGTTCACCGCCTCGAACACCAGCAGCCCGAGCGGTCGGGCGGCCCGACGCAGGCTGTCCACGAGGTTCCAGGACACCAGTTGGTGCCTCTTGCTCGGGGCAGGGCTCACGATCAGGCTCCCGTCGAGCAGTTCGATGCGGTCGTGGCTGTCGCCCAACGCGAGGTAGTCGGCCTCGGTCCACGGACCGACGTGCGAGCTGTAGGGCTCCAAGGGAGCTGCGCTCACCGACCTCACCTCCGCTCCGGCGCCTCGTCCGATCAGTCTCACACTCTATGAGACTCGCCCGGTCGAGCGACACGGCTCGGGCCGGTAGGCTCCCCGCCCATGCCCCTGATCGACGGCCTCACCACGCTCTGGGAAACGCTGATGAGCGCCCAGCCGGACCCGCCGCCGCTGCTGGTGGTGCTCACCGCCGTGGTCGCGCTCGCCGTGGTCGTCACCCGCCTGCCGTGGCGGATCGCCCGTAACGCTGTGACCATCGCGCACGAGGGCGGCCACGCGCTCGTCGCGCTGCTCACCGGCCGCCGGCTGCACGGCATCCGGCTGCACTCGGACACCTCCGGGCTGACGCTCTCCGCCGGCCGCCCCACCGGGCCGGGGATGATCCTCACGCTGCTCGCCGGGTATGTCGCGCCGTCGCTGCTCGGTCTCGGCGGCGCGTGGCTGCTGGCCGGTAACCGGATAACGCTGCTGCTGTGGCTGGCGGTGGCGCTGCTGCTGGCCATGCTGGTGATGATCCGCAACCTGTTCGGCGTGCTCTCGCTGCTGGTCACCGGCGGGGTGGTGCTCGCCGTCTCCTGGTACACCTCGCCCGAGGTGCAGGCCGCGTTCGCCTGGACGTCGGTCTGGTTCCTGCTGCTCGGCGGCGTACGGCCGGTGTTCGAGCTGCACCGGCAACGCGCCCGGGGCCGGATGCCACAGTCCGACGCGGATCAGCTCGCCCGGCTCACGCCGTTCCCGGCGCTGTTCTGGGTGGGCGTGTTCCTGCTGGTCAGTGTGGGGGCGCTGGTGGTCGGCGCGCTGCTGCTCGCCGGTCCGATCCTCACCGATGCCGGCCTGATCGGCTGACGGCGGTCCGCGCGCCACGTCCCGTCCGGGGGCGGCCACCGCCAAGGCGGGGCAGAATCGGATCCGTGCGATACGTGATCATCGGAGCGGGCGCGGTCGGCGGCACCATCGGCGTACTCCTGGCCGACGCCGGCCACGACGTGACGCTCGTGGCGCGCGGCGCGCATCTGGACGCGCTGCGGGAGCGAGGGCTCACGCTGCGGACGCCGGAGCGTGAGGTCACCAGCTGGCTGCCGGCGGTGGCCGGGCCGGACGGCCCGCCGCTGCCTGCGGACACCGTGCTGGTGCTCACGGTGAAGTCGCAGGACACCGTGGCGGCGCTGACGGCGTGGGCGGACGCCCCGGTCGAGGGCGGCGGAACGGCCGGCGAACGGCTGCCGGTCGTGCTCGCCCAGAACGGCGTGGCGAACGAGCCGGCCGCGCTGCGGCGCTTCGCCCGCGTACATCCGGTCTGCGTCTGGCTGCCCGCAACCCACCTGGAGCCGGGCCTGGTGGTCGCCAACGGGCATCCGCACCCGGGCATGCTGCACATCGGCCGCTACCCGAGCGGCGCCGACGACACCAGCCGGGCGGTCGCCGCCGACCTGACCGCCGCCGGGTTCGTCGCGCCGGTCCGCGACGACGTGATGCGCTGGAAGTACGGCAAGCTGCTCGCGAACCTCGGCAACGGCCTCCAGGCGCTGCTCGGCCGGGACGTGCCCGAAGCCCTGTCGAAGCGGGTACGCGCCGAGGGCGAGGCGGCGCTCGCCGCCGCCGGCATCGCGCACACCACAGTCGAGGAGGAGGCCGCCGAACGCGGTGACCGGGTGTCGCACCGGCCAGTGGGCGGCGAGGAGCGCTCCGGCGGCTCCACCTGGCAGAGCCTGGCCCGTGGTGCGGGCTCGGTCGAGACCGACCACCTCAACGGCGAGATCGTGCTGCTCGGGCGCCTGCACGGCGTGCCAACCCCGGCCAACGCGGCGGTGCAGACCGCGGTACGCCGGGCGGTCCGCGACCGGATTCCGGCCGGCGGCTTCCCGCTCGGCGAGCTGGAGAAATTGGTCGGCTGAGCGGGCAACCCGCGCCGCGCCGCCAGGCGTGTCCCCTCACGAACACGGGGAGGTGGCAGGTGCCCGACAGCGACGGATTCGACGAGTTCTACCGCGGCAGCCGACAGCGGCTGCTCGGCTTCGTCTACGTGCTCACCGGCGACCTGGCCGAGGCGCAGGACGCCGTGCAGGAGGCGTACATCCGGGCCTGGCAGCGGTGGTCCACAGTGCGCGGGTACGACGACCCGGAGGCATGGGTGCGGGTGGTGGCGAGCCGGATCGCGGTGAGCCGCTGGCGCAGCCTGCGCAGCCGGGCCCGCGCCTACCTGCGGCACGGCGTGGTGGCGGACGTGCCGGCGCCGAGCACCGAGACGCTGGAGGTGGTCGCCGCGCTGCGCCGGCTGCCCGAGGCTCAGCGCACCGCGATCGCGCTGCACTACCTGCTCGGCATGCCGGTCGCCGAGGTGGCCCGGGAGACCGAGGCCCCGGTCGGCACCGTCAAGGCCCGGCTGTCCCGGGGGCGGACCGCCCTCGCCGAGTTGCTCGCCGTGGTGGACCTGGAAGAGGAGGCGGCAGATGCCTGACGACGTCGCGCTCGTGGAGTTGCTGCACCGGGACCTGCGGCACGTCACCTGGCCGGATCCGGAGACGATCCGGGCCGCCGCCCGGCGGCGCAGCCGGCGCTCCGCCGCGCTCGCCGCGGCCTCGGTGGTGGTCGTCGCGGCGCTGGCCGCGACGCTGGTGAACCGGGTCGGCGCGCCGCCGCCGTCACCGGCCGCCGGAGGCTACGACGGGCAGGCGGAGATCGTGGCCGAGGCGATGCTGGAACCGGCCGACATCCCGGTCCGGACCGGCGAGCGGCTCAGCGAGACCGGCGTCGACGAGCCGGTCCGGGTCGACGACCTCCTCCAGGTCTGCGCCGGGAAGCAGGGGCTGCCGGCCGAGGAGCCGCGCTCGCGCTACTCGCGGTCGCAGACCCTGATGGAACCGCCGACCGAGCCCGCGACCACCGTCGGAACGGTCCTCACCCAGGACGTCTACCGGATGCGGTCCGGAGCGGCCGGACGGTTCGTCGACGACCTGGAGGACACTGTCGCGGCCTGCGGCGCGTGGCGGACGACGGGTCAGGTCTACACCGAGCGGGGGATGACCGGCGCCGAGGTCGTGCACCGCTGGTACGTCGCGGCGAGCGGCTTCGCCGGAGACCAGGCGCTGCTGCTGCGGCACGAGGTCACCGTGCCGCCGGACGAGACGACGGGCCGGCCGCCCGGATACCCGATGTCGGGCGACGACCGGCTGGTCGTACGGGTGGGCGACCTGGTGACGGTGCTGATCCCGTCCGGCCGGCTGCGGACCGACGTGCCGGGCGCCGAGGTGACCGAGGGACAGGTGCGGCAGCTGGCCCGGGTCGCCGCCGAACGGATGTGCGTCGCCGCGAACCCGGGTTGCTGACGCCGGTGCCCCCGCCGCGCCACGGCGGGGGCACCGGATCGACTCACAGCGGGATGTTGCCGTGCTTCTTCGGCGGCAGCGTCTCGCGCTTCGTCCGCAGCACCCGCAGCGCCCGCACGATCTGCACGCGCGTCTCGTGCGGCGGGATCACGCCGTCCACGTAGCCGCGCTCGGCGGCGATGTACGGGTTGGCGAGCGTGTCCTCGTACTCGGCGATCTTCTCGGCCCGGACGGCGGCCGGGTCCTCGGCGTTCGCCAGGTCCGAGCGGTAGAGGATGTTGACCGCGCCCTGCGCGCCCATCACCGCGATCTGCGCGGTCGGCCAGGCGAAGTTCAGGTCCGCGCCCAGGTGCTTCGAGCCCATCACGTCGTACGCGCCGCCGTACGCCTTGCGGGTGATGACTGTGACCTTCGGGACGGTGGCCTCGGCGTACGCGTAGATGAGCTTCGCGCCGCGCCGGATGATGCCGTCCCACTCCTGGCCGGTGCCGGGCAGGAAGCCAGGCACGTCCACGAAGGTGAGCACTGGGACGTTGAACGCGTCGCAGGTGCGCACGAACCGGGCCGCCTTCTCCGACGCGGCGATGTCGAGCGTGCCGGCGAACTGCATCGGCTGGTTCGCCACCACGCCCACCGGGCGGCCCTCCACGCGACCGAAACCGACCACGATGTTCTGCGCGTACAGCGGCTGCACCTCGAGGAACTCGCCGTCGTCGAGCACGTGCTCGATGACCCGGTGCATGTCGTACGGCTGGTTGGCCGAGTCCGGGATCAGCGTGTCCAGCTCCCGGTCGTCCTCGGTGACGTCGAGGATCGCGGGGGCGTCGAAGACCGGCGGCTCGTCCAGGTTGTTCGACGGCAGGTACGACAGCAGCGCCTTGACGTACTCGATCGCGTCCTCCTCGTCGGTGCCGAGGTAGTGCGCGTTGCCGCTGCGGGTGTTGTGGGTGCGGGCGCCACCCAGCTCCTCCATGCCGACGTCCTCGCCGGTGACCGTCTTGATCACGTCGGGGCCGGTGATGAACATGTGCGAGGTCTGGTCGACCATGACGGTGAAGTCGGTGACCGCCGGGGAGTAGACCGCCCCACCCGCGCACGGGCCCATGATCAGCGAGATCTGCGGGATGACGCCGCTGGCCCGCACGTTGCGGAAGAAGATCTCGCCGTAGAGCCCGAGGGACGTGACGCCCTCCTGGATCCGCGCGCCGCCGGAGTCGTTGATGCCGACGACCGGGCAGCCGATCTTCATGGCGAGGTCCATCAGCTTGACGATCTTCTCGCCGAAGACCTCGCCGAGGGAGCCGCCGAAGACGGTGAAGTCCTGCGAGAAGACGCAGACCTGCCGGCCGTCCACGGTGCCGTAGCCGGTCACCACGCCGTCCCCGTACGGGCGGGTCTTCTCCAGCCCGAAGTTGGTCGAGCGGTGCCGGGCGAACTCGTCCAGCTCGACGAACGATCCCTCGTCGAGCAGCATCTCGATCCGCTCGCGGGCGGTCTTCTTGCCCCGCGCGTGCTGCTTCTCGACCGCGCGTGCCGACCCGGCGTGCACCGCCTCGTCGAGCCGTCGCTCCAGGTCCGCCAGCTTGCCGGCGGTCGTGTGGATGTTGAACCCGGTCTCGGTAGTCACCCGTGGAATATAACGATGGTTCAGGTGTCTGAGGCTGTGCAGTACGCCTCATCCGGGCCGTAGGCTGGCGTGATGCCCGGCTCGCCGTACACGGATCTGGACCGACCGCCGCTCTCCGCGGCCCGGCTGCGGCGCGCGCTGGTCGCGCCGAACGGGCCCTGGCGCCGGTTGGAGCTGCTGGCCGAGACCGGCTCGACGAACGCGGACGCGGTGGCCGCGGCGCGGGCCGGCGAGCCGGAGGGCCTGGTGGTGGTAGCCGAGCGGCAGACCTCCGGCCGGGGCCGGCGGGGCCGTGTCTGGCAGTCGCCGCCGCGCGCCGGTCTCGCCACGAGCGTGCTGCTGCGGCCCGGCGAGGCGGACGCCGAGCGCGGCTGGGCGCCGGTGCCGGTCACCGGGTACGGCTGGCTGCCGCTGCTGGCGGGTGTCGCGCTGGTCGAGGCGGTACGCCTGCTGGCCGAGCTGGACGCGCGGCTGAAGTGGCCCAACGACCTGCTGGTGGACGGCGCGAAGTGCGCCGGCGTGCTGGCCGAGGCGGTGCCGGGCGAGAACGACAGGCCGCCCGGGATCGTCATCGGTGTGGGGCTGAACGTGACGCTGCGCGCCGACGAGCTGCCGGAGAACCCGACCGGGTTGCCCGCCACGTCGCTCCAGCTCGCCGGCGCCACCGCCACCGACCGGGATCCGCTGCTGCGGGCGCTGCTGCGCTCGCTCGCCGACTGGTACGAGCGCTGGCGGGACGCCGGAGGTGACGCGGAGGCCAGCGGGCTGCGCGAGGCGTACCTGGCCGGGTGCGCCACCATCGGCCGGCAGGTGCGGGTGTTGCTGCCCGACGGCAGCGAGGCGCACGGCACCGCCACCGGGGTGGACGCCGACGGGCAGCTCCTGGTCGAGACGGACGCCGGGACGCTGCGGCTCGCCGCGGGCGACGTGCTGCACCTGCGGTGAAAGGAAGGGCCCCCTCTTAACGCCTCCGGTAGAGGAAGGGCCCCCTCTTAACAACCACGGGCAGCCGCCCGCGCGGCCGATGCCGACCGGGTGCGCCGACCGGTTACGGTCAGCGCGTCCTGTTCTGCGAGGAGGTTCCCCCGTGGCGTTCCCCGAAGACGTGCTCACCGAGGACGAGCACGTCGTGTTGCACCTGCACCCGCACTGGAAGGCCCTGATCCGGCCGGTCCTGGTGCTCGTGCTCGCCGTCGCGGCGGTCGTCGCCGGCTGGCTCCTGCTGCCCGACGGCAGCGGCGGCACCATCGCGCTCTACGCGATCGCCGTGGTCGCCCTGGCGCTGGTGCTGTGGCTGGGCCTGTGGCCGTTTCTGGTCTGGCGCACCACGCACTACCTGTTCACGAACGAGCGCGTACTGCTCCAGCAGGGGGTGCTGTCGCGCAACCGGCGGGACCTGCCGCTGACCCGGATCAACGACCACGCCATGAACCAGCGCTTCGTGGAGCGGCTGCTCGGCTGCGGCACGCTGACCATCGAGTCGGCGGGTGAGCGCGGCCAGTCGGTGCTGCACGACGTGCCGGGCGTGGACAAGGTGCAGACGAAGCTGTACGAGCTGGTCGAGGCGCACCACGACAAGCACAGCCTGGGCGACGGCGAGATGCGCGAGATCCTCGCCGACATGACCGAGGGCAGGTCCCTGCGCGACCAGCCCTGACCGCGCCGCCGACGGAAAGGCCGGCACCCCCTTCCCGGGGGTGCCGGCCTTTCCGTCGGTCAGCGTCGCGCGCGGCGGGGCTGGAGTTCGGCGGCGAGTTCGGCGTCCAGGTCGGCGCCGAGCGCGCCGCCGAGCCCGGCGTCGGCCGGTGCCGGACGGCCCCGGGGTGGCGCGTAGTCGGGTCGCCCGGCGCCCGGGGGAGGTTCCTCCTCCTCCAGCTCGCTCACCGACTCGGCCAGCTCGGCCACCGGGTCCATCTCGGCGACGTTGTCCCACTCGTCACGCGGCACCGAGTGCCAGGTCTCCTCGGCGTGCTTGGGCACCGGCTGGAAGACGAACGTGCGGTAGGACCAGAAGCGGAACAGCGTGGCCAGCAGGACACCGATGGTCTTGGCGACGTTCAGCGCCAGCAGCCCGTGTACGCCGAGGCCGTACTTGGCCAGGGCAAGGACGCCGAGTTCGATGACGAGGCCGGCGCCGTTGAAAAGGAAGAACAGGACGTATTCCCGCCGGAGTGCCGATTTCGGCCGATCCCGGTACGTCCAGTGACGATTCATCAGATACGACGTGATCGTGGCGACAATCGTCGCGATCACTGTCGCTTTCAGCTGGCCGTCCCGGAAAACCGTGAGTGCCAGGGCATTGAACACCGCGTAATTGATGACGGTGTTGATGCCGCCGACGACGCCGAATTTGAGCGCCTCGTGGATGAACTTCTGCCAGCGCTCGGGCAGCAGACGGACTCCAGGCATGCGGAACACCTTAGGCAGTGGGCTGGGCCGGCTCGGCCCGGCGGGTCGGGATGGGCGGTTCGTCACGCCCCGGACTCTCGGTCGTGGCTCGTTGCCGGAACTGGTGGTGTTCCCGCGTCGACGAAGACGAACCGTCGGTACGACCAGAACCGGAAGAGCGTCCCGAGACCGGTGCCGACGATGAAGCTGGCGATGTTGTCGGCCAGCGGGGTCTGGAACACCGCGGGCCAGACCGCCCCCAGCCCGTAGTGGCTGACCGCGAGACAGGCCACCGCGATACCGAGGCCGACCGCGTTGAAGAAGAAGAAGAGCGCGTACTCCCGGGCCGGGTTGGAGCGCTGCCGGTGCCGCCACGTCCAGAACCGGTTGCCGAGGAAGGCGACGGTCGCGGCGATCACCGTGGAGATGGTCTTCGCGGCGAGCGGCGGCATGTCCCGGCCGCTGGACAGGAAGTTGAAGAGGACGAAGTCGACCACGAAGGCGAAGCCGCCGACGGTGGCGAACTTGCTCAACTCGTGGATCAGGTGACCGAAACGGTCGAGTAGTGCTCCGATCGGACCCCGACGGGTCTGCGGAGCCCCCGGTTGGTCCCCGGTCATCGTCGCGGCCACCCGCCGAGAGTACCGGTTGTCGGGTACGCGGGCGGACCGCAACGGCGAGTCGGCCACGACGGCTTCGTCGTGGCCCTCGCGGCCGGGCCGCCCGGGTCGGGGATCTGTCGCCCGTTCTCGATGTCCGTGAGCAGAGGGTAACCCGCTGTGTGAATCTGTGGAGCCCATCACGGAATCGTCTTTCACGACATGTTCGTACGCTTCCCCGCGATCGGGCGTCGCGGTCGCTCCGGTGACGGACCAGGCCGTCGAAGGTTCACCGCAGGATTTGCGTGAAACTGCGCGCGAAAGCGGGTATCAGATCGTGAAGCCGCAGCGTGGCCGTACCTTGTGCAGTTCTTCACAACCAGTCCCACTGACTGGCGAGGCAGTCCGGTTTACGCTGAGCCCAATCCCAGGTTTCCACGAGGCGGCGTACTTGCCCGCCAGAACTCGTGCACCCCATAGATCGGTCAGCGTCGACCACAAGGAGAAGTGACATGGTTGCTCCGGCTGCTGTTCGGGGTATCGATCAGGCCCCGACATCCCACCCCAAGCTGCTGGCCTGGGTACGTGAGGTCGCGGAACTGACCACCCCCGACCGCGTGGTCTGGGTGGACGGGTCTGATGAGGAGTGGCGCCGCCTCACCGACGAGCTCGTCGAGAACGGCACCCTCATCCGTCTGAATCCCGAGAAGAAGCCCAACTCGTTCTACGCGCGTACCGACCCCACGGACGTCGCCCGGGTGGAGGAGCGCACCTTCATCTGCTCCGTCGACGAGGCGGACGCCGGCCCCACCAACAACTGGATGGCGCCGGCCGAGATGAAGCGGACGATGACGGAGCTGTACCGCGGCAGCATGCGCGGGCGCACCATGTACGTCATCCCGTTCTGCATGGGCCCCATCGAGGCCGAGAACCCCATGTTCGGCGTGGAGATCACCGACAGCCCGTACGTGGTCGCCTCGATGCGGATCATGACGCGGATGGGGTCGGCGATCCTGGAGGCGATGGGCGACGACGCCGACTTCGTGCACGCGCTGCACTCGATCGGCGCCCCGCTCGCCCCGGGGCAGCAGGACGTGGCCTGGCCCTGCAACGAGACGAAGTACATCTCCCACTTCCCGGAGACCCGGGAGATCTGGTCCTTCGGCTCCGGCTACGGCGGCAACTCGCTGCTCGGCAAGAAGTGCTACTCGCTGCGTATCGCCAGCGTGATGGGGCGCGATGAGGGCTGGCTGGCCGAGCACATGCTGATCCTCAAGATCACCTCGCCGGAGGGCAAGGTCTACCACATCGCCGGCGCCTTCCCGTCCGCCTGCGGCAAGACCAACCTCGCCATGCTGGAGCCGACCATCCCGGGCTGGAAGGTCGAGACCATCGGCGACGACATCGCCTGGATGCGGTTCGGCCAGGACGGCCGCCTCTACGCGATCAACCCGGAGTACGGCCTGTTCGGTGTCGCCCCCGGCACCGACTGGAAGACCAACGCCAACGCCATGCGGACGCTGGACCGGGGCAACTCCATCTTCACCAACGTGGCGCTGACCGACGACGGCGACATCTGGTGGGAGGGCATGGGTGAGCCGCCGGCGCACTTGATCGACTGGAAGGGCAACGACTGGACGCCGGAGAGCGAGAACCTCTCCTCGCACGCGAACAGCCGCTTCTGCACCCCGATCACCCAGTGCCCGATCCTGGCCGACGACTACTACGACCCGAACGGCGTGCCGATCGACGCGATCCTGTTCGGCGGCCGTCGCCGGGACACCATCCCGCTGGTCACCGAGGCCCGCGACTGGGTGCACGGCGTCTACATGGGCGCCACGCTCTCCTCGGAGACCACCGCCGCCGCCTCCGGCGCGGTCGGCGTGGTGCGCCGCGACCCGATGGCCATGCTGCCGTTCATCGGCTACAACGCCGGCGACTACTTCCGGCACTGGATCGAGATGGGCAAGGGCGCCGACGGCGACGAGGCGAAGCTGCCCAAGATCTACTACGTCAACTGGTTCCGCAAGGACGCCGAGGGCAACTTCCTCTGGCCGGGCTTCGGCGAGAACTCCCGCGTGCTCAAGTGGGTCATCGAGCGGCTGGAGGGCCGGGCCGAGGCGGTGGAGACCCCGATCGGCATGGTCCCGGCGCAGGACGCGCTCGACGTCGAGGGTCTGGACATGACCCCGGAGGACGTCCGGATCGCGCTGAAGGTCGACGCGGACGAGTGGCGCAACGAGCTGCCGCTGGTCACCGAGTGGTTCGAGAAGTTCGGGGACAAGCTCCCCGGCGTGCTCTGGGCCGAGCTGGACGCGCTGCGCGCCCGCCTCGACGCGGAGCCGCAGAAGTAACAGGTGTGCCGGTTGCCCGCTGCGGGCACCATCGGATGCCATGAGGACGGCCGCTGAACCTGTCGAGGTCCGGCGGCCGTCCGCCGTCCGGGCGCTGACCACGCTGCTCGCCGTGACCGCGGCGGCCACCGTCGTGGTCGAGCTGCTCAATTACTGGTACGCCCCGGAGCAGGAGTTCGGTCTGGCCGTACGCACCGGCTGGGCGATGCTCCGATCGCTCGGCTTCCTGCTGCTGATCGGGCAGGTGAACAAGGGCCGGGTGAGCGCCCGGCCGTTCGGGCTGATCCTGGCGGTGACCACGATCTTCGCGGTCGGGCGGCTGATCGTGCCCCGGCAAGGGGTGCCCGCGCTGCCCGGCCTGATCGGGTTTGCCGTGCTCACCGCGCTCTGCGTCGCCGTGGTGGTGCTGCTCTACCGTTCCGAGGCGATCCGCGCGCACCTGGTCCGGCACCGCAAGGGCCTGGTCGTCGAGGGCGGGACGATCGCCTGGCGGGAGATGACGCCGAAGCGCCCGCAGGCGAACGGCTGGCTGCTCACCGCCCGGGTCGCGGCGTTCACCTACAGCCCGCTGATGCTGGTGCCGGCGCTCGTGGCGACCGGCGCCGTGCTGGACGGGCAGCTCGCCGCCGTACCGGCTCTGGTCCTGTGGTTCGGCGGCGGCATCGCGGTCAGCTACGCCGTGCTGTTCTGCACCGCGTTCCTGCTGCGCGACCGGGCCTGGGCGCGGAAGGCCCTGGTCGCGGTCACGCTCGGCGTCCTCGCGTTCGACCTGCCCCTGTGCTGGTGGCTGCTCGGCGTCGACGGCCTGATCCGCGACGGCGCCCCGCTGGTCACGGCGGCAGCCCTCTGCCTCTGGTCCCTCTACCGCGCCACCCGCACCCCGCCTCCACCCCGTTGATCATGAAGTTGGCGGCGATTTCGATCTTCGTTGATGCCGTCAACCTCATGATCGTCGCCCCGGGGTGGGGGCGGCGGGGCAGGATGAGGGGGTGTGGGACGTCGTGGTGGTCGGGGCGGGGCCGGCGGGAGCGGCCGCCGCGCTCGGTGCGCGGCGGGCCGGGGCGGCGCGGGTGCTGCTGCTGGACCGGTACGACTTCCCCCGGGACAAGGCGTGCGGTGACGGCATCGCCGCGCACGCGCTCGACGTCCTCGCCGAACTGGGCGTGACCGGAGCCGTCGACGGCTACCCGCCCCTGCCCGCGCTGCGCCTGGTCGCGCCCGGTGGCGGCACTGTCGCCCGGACGCTGCCCCGGCCCGCGTACACGGTGCCCCGCCTGGTGTTCGACGCACGCCTGGTCGCGGCGGCGGTGGCGGCCGGCGCGGAGCTGCGGCGGCACACCGTACGCCGGGTGGAGATCGCCCCCGACCGGGTGGTGCTCGACGGTGAGCTGTCCGCGCGGGCGCTGGTGGGCGCGGACGGCGCCGGATCGGTGGTGCGGCGCGCGCTCGGACACCCGGTCAACCCGGACCGGCACCTGGCGCTCGCCATCCGGGGCTACGCGCCGGCCCCGCCCGGGCCGCCCGAACAGCTCATCGTGACCTCGGCGGCGCGCTGGCCCGCGTACGCCTGGGCCTTTCCGATCGGCGACGGTCGCGCGAACGTCGGGTACGGGGAGGTGCTGCGCGGCGAGCCGCTGACCCGCGCGCACCTGCTGGCCCGGACGGCCGCGCTGCTGCCCGGCGTCGACCCGGCCACGGTGACCGACCTGCGCGCGCACCACCTGCCGCTGTCCACCCACCGGCCGGCGCCCGGGCGGGGCCGGGTGGTGCTGGCCGGGGACGCGCTGTCGCTGATCAACCCGTTCACCGGCGAGGGCATCTTCTACGCGCTGCGTTCGGGAGCGCTGGCCGGCGCGGCGGCGGCCGGCAATCCGGCCGGGGCCGCCTCCGGGTACGCGGCTGCGCTGCGCGCCCGGCTCGGCACCCATCTGCGGCACAGCTCGGCGGCGGCCTGGCTGGCCCGGCGTCGCTGGGTGGTCGACGCGGTGGTCGGCGCGGCCGGACGCGACGAGCGGGTCTACCGCACGGTGGTGGAGCTGGGGCTCGGCGACGGCCGGCTGGACGTCCGCACGCTCGCGGCGATCGCCGCTGACGTGCCGCGACCACGCCGGAGCGGCTCGCCGTCGGCTGATACGCCACCGAGACACTGATCTTTCTCACGGGTCGCTACCCTGCAAGGTGATGACTCTGCGGAAACTCCTCTACTCCGTGTACGAGCGCCGGCTGACGGCGAAGCTCGCGGGCAAGCCCGTACCCGCACACGTCGGCGTGATGTGCGACGGCAACCGCAGATGGGCCCGGGAGATGGGCTTCGTCGACCCGAACGACGGCCACCGGATGGGCGCCGAGCGGATCAAGGAGCTGCTCCGCTGGTGCGACGCGGCCGGCGTCGGGCACGTCACGCTGTGGCTGCTCTCCACCGACAACCTCTCCCGTCCGGCCGCCGAGCTGGACCCGCTGCTCCAGATCATCGAGGACCTCACCACCGAGCTGGCCGAGGAGGGCAACCCCTGGCGGCTGCGGATGGTCGGCGCGCTCGACGTGTTGCCGGCGCAGCACGCCGCCGCGCTCAAGGCCGCCGAGGAGCGCACCCGGAACCGCGACGGCGGGGCTCAGGTCAACATCGCGGTCGGGTACGGCGGGCGGCGCGAGATCGCCGACGCGGTCCGCTCGCTGCTGGTGGAGCACGCCGCGAACGGCGGCACGCTCGAGGAGCTGGCCACCTCGCTCGACGTCGACCACATCTCCGAGCACCTCTACACCAAGGGGCTGCCGGACCCGGATCTGATCATCCGGACCAGTGGCGAGCAGCGGCTCTCCGGCTTCATGCTCTGGCAGAGCGCGCACTCGGAGTTTTACTTCTGCGAGCTGAACTGGCCCGACTTCCGCAAGGTCGACTTCCTCCGCGCCCTGCGCTCCTACGCCACCCGCCAGCGCCGTTTCGGCACCTGACCCCCGGCGCGAGGGTCAGATCAGGTCAGGTGGCGCAGGGCGTCGGTGAGGAACTCGGCCAGCGCGGCGGGGGAGTCCAGGGTCAGGTCGGCGGCGTCGGCCACCTCGTGCCCGGTCTCCGGGTTGGCGACGGCGACGCAGACACCGAGGAAGCCGGGGTCGGCGGCGGCACGGGCGCGCAGCGCGGCGAACGCCTTGATGTCGGAGACGTCGTCGCCGAAGTACCAGGCGCCGCCGGCGTCCCGGACCGTCTCGCCGATCACCATGCCCTTGTCCCGGTCGACGGGGGGCTTGAGTTCCAGCACCATCCGGCCCGGCTGGGCGCGCAGGCCCAGCCGCTCGGCCTGGGCCCGGCCCCACTCCTGCACCAGCTCACCGAGCTGCGGGGCGGTACGCCAGTGCAGCGCGACGGAGAGCCGCTTGAACTCGACGAGCGCGCCGGGCGGCAACTCGGCGCGGGCCTGCTCGGCCAGCTCGGACATGGTGGGCACCCAGGGCAGGGCGGCCGGCTCGGTGACCGTCTCGCCGCCGGAGTGGCTGTGCTCCAGGCCGTAGAGCCCGTACAGGTCGATGCCGGTGAGGCCACCGAGGTGGTCGCGGAGGAAGTCCACCGGCCGGGCGGAGACGATGGCGATCCGCCGCACGTGCGGGGCGAGCGCCTCCAGCGCGGTGAGCACGTTGGGCGCGGGCCGGACGGCCGTGGGGTCGTCGTCGACCGGCGCCAACGTGCCGTCGAAGTCGAAGAAGAGAACGACGTCCCGTGCGCGATCGGCGGTCGCACGCCAGGCGTGCTCCGCGTTCAACGGGGTCTTCGGCTGCTGGTTGCCCAGATTCAACGGCGGCACGCGCGTCAGCGTACCCCGCGCCGGGCGGCGTATTCGTGGCCGAGATGTGACGTCGAAACGGCGTGGGGGTCAGCGTTCGGCGGCTCCTCGTCCCCGGCGCCCGAACGGCACCACTGCCGCGTCCTGCCCGTGGCTGAGCAGGTAGCCCTCCACGAAGCCGGTGTTGCGGTCGCCGGTGTGCGCCTCGATCTCGTTGAGCCGCGCCACCAGGAACTCGGTGAGCGCGCTGACCCGGTCGTTGAGACGATCGTGCAGCTCGGCGACGACGGCGAGGATCACCGCGGTGCCGGCCGTGGTGAGCGCGAAGAGGTTGACGACCAGGGGAAGCTGCCCGCCGTCCAGTACGCCGACCACCACGTTGCCGGTCACGCACGATGTCAGCGACACCACCGCGACCACGACTGCCAACCATTTCAGGGTCATGGACAGACCCCTCCTTCTGTCCCGCAGGGCTGGGTTCGGCTGTGTCCCGTCCCCCCGCCGATGACGAGCCCCTAGCAGTACAAACGTGGACGCTAGCGGGTCCGTTCCGTCCCCGAGGCGAAACGATCGGGTCCGACCTTCCGTTCTTTCGCCATCTGAGGAACTACCCGGCTTGTTTACCCCTATTTCGGACACCGCCCGGCAGGGTCGGGCGGTATGCGAGGTAACGGATGGTTTCTCGAATGTGGAACTTCTCCGCGTCCGACACGGTCGGGTCGACCAGCCGGCGCAGCAGCGCCTCCACGTCCGGGTCCATCGGCGGTGGGGTGGGCGTGGCCCGTGGACCGGCGGCGCGGTCCCAGCCGAGCGCGGTGAAGGCGGCGGCCGGGTCGAGCCCCAGGCCCTCGCAGAAGGCGACCACCCGCTCGGCCTCCGGGTCGCTGGCCCAGTCCCCGCGGACCCAGCGGTTGATGGTCTGGCGGGAGACGCCTGTGCGCCGGGAGACCTCGGTGCCGCTCCAGGCCCGCAGCGCTCGTGCGTCGTCGAGGGCGCGGCGGACGAAGGTGGCGAAGGCGATCTTCCGCGCGTTGGCCGTCTCGGTCACCCCGTGACGGTACGGCCAGTCGGTCCCGTCGGGCGGTCTCGGCACGCTGCTGTCACGCCGACGTGACGGTGATCGCGCATCTCCGGTAAACGATCCAGGGCTGCTCCTGAGGGGTGTCACCTGGGCAGAATAGATGGACACGAGTACGGCGGCAACGGCCTGAAAAGCTGATACTGTCACGCTCATGAGACAACTTACGGTGTGTCACGTGTTTGAGACGACGAGTGCTCACATGCGTCACTCCGCGGGTGCCGAGGGGGTTTCGTGACCGAGCTCGCGACCCGCGCCCAGGCCTTCGGGCTGATCGCGGACGGCGTGTCCGCCGGGCTGAGCGCCCCGTGGCGTCTCTATCTCGCCCGGGGTTGCCGGTACCTCTCGCTCAGCGTCGGTGACCGGGGGGAGTGGGACGCCTGGCGTACCCACCTCGGCTGTCCCGAGCTGAGCGTCCGGGTGTACGACTCCGGCGGCGAGATCCGCCGGGCGTCGGTGGCCGAGGTCATCCTCGACGGCTGCCGGATCAGCGTCGAGCTGGTCGAAGAGGTCAGCACCGACGACCTGGAGCGGCTGCTGGTGGTCGACCCGCTGCCCGGGGCGGACGAGCGATGACCCCTTTTCTCGCCGTGGTCCTCGTGCTGGTGCTCGGCTCCACCTGCTACGCGGCCGGTCGCCTGCACGGGCAGCTGAGCTACCGCATCGGCTACCGGTTCGGCTACCGGCAGGGCTACTTCGACGGTGACCGGGGCGCCTGGAACCGCCGCCGTCGGGACGCCCAGGCCGCCATCGCCTCGGCGCTGTCCGCCCCCGGCGCGACTGTGGTGACGTCGGCCGGGCGCTCGGCCGTGCCGTTCGCCGGCACCGCCGTACCGGCCGCTGTCGCCGCCCGGTCCGGCTCCGCCCCGGCCGTACGGGTCACCGCCACCGCTCAGCTCGGCGCGGTGGGGCGGACGGGCACCACGTACACCGGATCGTCGTTCGGCGCGACCGGCGGCGGCCCGAGGGCCGGCACGCTGGCGCGGCGGCCGGGCTGACGCCCGCGCCGCGACGCCGACCGTGGCGACCGGCCGGGATGCGCGCAGGGGGCATGCATCCCGGCCGGTTCCGGTCCGCCCGTCACCCGAACAGGTGTACGTCCGGCGACTGGCACACGATGATCCACGCGCGCCTCTAGCCCCGCGGCCCCTCGGCGATTAGCGTCTAGGCATGGCGCGGGGTTTTCCCGGGCCAGCCGGACAGCCCGGACCTGCGTCCTCGCACACGGGGCCCGCATCCGACCCCGTGTCCTCCGGGCACCGGAAGAGGCGGAACTCGGGTGGCCGGGTGCCCATCCGCGGAGCAGGCCTGTGACCACTCGCCGTACCCCCGCCGGAGCCGAGCAGCAGACCCCGGCCTCGACCGCCCAGACCCGCCGGACCACCCGCAGCCGCCGCAGCGCCGTTGCCGAGGCCGAGGAGCCCCGACCAGCCGGCCCGGCCTTCGTCCTGGACACCTCGGTCCTCCTCTCCGACCCGGCGGCGTTCCACCGCTTCGCCGAGCACGAGGTGGTGCTGCCGCTGGTCGTCATCTCCGAACTGGAGGGCAAGCGGCACCACCCCGAGCTGGGCTGGTTCGCCCGCCAGTCGCTGCGCATGCTCGACGAGCTGCGGGTGCGGCACGGCCGGCTGGACCGTCCGGTGCCCGCCAACGAGCAGGGCGGCACGCTGCGGGTGGAGCTGAACCACACCGACGACGGCGTGCTGCCGCCCGGCTTCCGCAACGAGTCGAACGACGCGCGCATCCTGTCCGTGGCGCTCAACCTGGCCGCCGAGGGGCGTGAGGTCACGCTCGTCAGCAAGGACATGCCGCTGCGGGTGAAGGCGGCCTCGGTCGGCCTGCGTGCCGACGAGTACCGGCACGGCCAGGCCAGCGACCCGACCTGGACGGGTATGGCCGAACTGGATCTGTCCGAGGAGGAGATCGGCCGGCTGTACGCGGGCGAGACGCTCGACGTCGACGCCGCGGCGGGCCTGCCCTGCCACACCGGCCTGGTGCTGCAGTCCGGGCGCGGCTCGGCGCTGGGCCGGGTGCTGCCGGACAAGACGGTCCGGCTGGTCCGGGGCGACCGGGAGGCGTTCGGCGTACACGGCCGCTCGGCGGAGCAGCGGGTCGCGCTCGACCTGCTGCTGGACGAGTCGATCGGCATCGTCTCGCTCGGCGGCCGGGCCGGCACCGGCAAGTCCGCGCTGGCGCTCTGCGCCGGCCTGGAGGCGGTGATGGAGCGCCGCCGGCACAAGAAGGTGATCGTGTTCCGTCCGCTGTACGCGGTGGGCGGTCAGGAGCTCGGCTATCTGCCCGGCTCGGAGTCGGAGAAGATGTCGCCGTGGGCGCAGGCCGTCTTCGACACGCTCGGCTCGGTGGTGCACGAGAACGTGCTGGAGGAGGTCACCTCGCGCGGGCTGCTGGAGGTGCTGCCGCTGACCCACATCCGCGGCCGCAGCCTGCACGACGCGTTCGTCATCGTCGACGAGGCCCAGTCGCTGGAGCGGGGCGTCCTGCTCACCGTGCTGTCCCGCATCGGTCAGGGGTCGCGGGTGGTGCTCACCCATGACGTGGCGCAGCGGGACAATCTGCGGGTCGGCCGGCACGACGGGGTGACCGCGGTGATCGAGGCGCTGAAGGGGCATCCCCTCTTCGCGCACGTCACGCTCAGCCGATCGGAGCGTTCTCCGATCGCCGCCATGGTCACCGACCTGCTGGAGGACATCCCCGGCTGAGTGCCGCTTTTACCCCACTTTGTCCGCATTTTTAAGGTGACGCAGATCACTTTTAGGGCTGGCCATTTCCCACCGGCCTCACTGTGCGCAATGGTGTCCATCGAGCGTCACCGACCACTCGGGAGCCCTACACGCCCCGCAGTCACACCGGTACCGGAGCGCTCGCGGCACGTCGGCGCGGCCCGGTGAGGCCACGCGCGTGCCGCGTCCCTGCCCCCGACGAAGGGAAACTTCGTGACTCGGCTGTGGAGCCGGTTCGGCGCCCGCACCGCCGCTGTCGCACTGCTCTCCGTGGGCGTGGCCGGCGGCTTCTACCTGGGCGAGGATCGCCAGACCCAGCAGCAGGGCCTGACCGCGCAGGTCGGCCTGGAGGTCGACCAGGCGGAGTACGCGTACCAGCGCGAGCGGCTGTCCGACCACCGCGTGGACTCGTCCCGGCAGCGTGCCGCCGAGTACCAGGCGAAGCTGCGTGCCGCCGCGGCGGCGAAGGAGGCCGCCGAGCGGGCCAAGAAGGCCGAGGCGGCCGCCGCCACCCGCAAGAAGGAGCGGGAAGCGGAAGCGGCGGAGAGCGAGGCGAAGGTCAAGCCGTACGACGGGCCGATCCCGTCCTCGTGCGCGGAGTACAGCGGCAACCGGAAGATCGGTTGCGCCATCATGCTCCAAAAGGGCTTCGGTATCGACCAGTTCCCCTGCCTGGACAAGCTCTGGACCAAGGAGAGCGGCTGGAACCCGAAGGCTTCCAACAGCTCCTCCGGGGCCTACGGCATCCCGCAGGCGGTGCCGGGCAGCAAGATGAGCTCGGTGGCCGACGACTGGAAGACCAACCCGGCGACCCAGATCACGTGGGGTCTCGGCTACATCAAGGGCCGGTACGACACCCCGTGCGGCGCCTGGCAGAAGTCGCAGAGTTCAGGCTGGTACTGACCTTGTGACGACGGCGGGACACCCGGGCAGAACCGGGTGTCCCGCCGTCGTCGTACCCGGCCCCGACTGGCGGCCAGCCACTTTTACTGATAGCTCTTGGTAGGTGACCTGGCCCGACAGCCCTCGCGGCGGCGACCCTCACCGGTTCGGCACCGATGCGTTCTACGCGGCGCTCGGCCGGGCCTTCGTCGCCATGTGCGCGGTCGTGCCGGTGCTGTTCCTCATCGAGGCCCTCGACGTCGGCCTGCGACTCGGCCTGGACTACACCGCCGGCATCATCCCGCAGCGGATCCAGGGCCTGGACGGTGTCTTCTTCTCACCGTTCCTGCACGCCGGCTGGAACCACCTCTACAGCAACAGCATCCCGCTGATCCTGCTGGGCACGTTCGTGCTCGCCGCGGGCACCCGCCGGTTCCTCTGGTCCACCGCTGTCATCATCCTGGTCAGTGGCCTGGGCGTCTGGTTCACCGGCTCGCCCAACTCGGTGGTGGTCGGCGCCAGCGGCGTGATCTTCGGCTACCTCGGCATCCTGCTCACCCGCGGCGTCGTCGAGCGGAGCTGGTGGAACTTCGCCGTCGGCCTGCTCGTCGGGTTGCTCTACGGCTGGCAACTGCTGGGCATCCTCCCCACCGACGAGCGCGTCTCCTGGCAGGGCCACCTGTTCGGGCTGCTCGGCGGCGTGGTCGCGGCGATCCTGTTCCGCCGCCGCCGGGACACCGACGACGCGGACCGTCTCGGCTCACCCAGGATGACGCTGCCCTGACGGCACGTTGATCGAACAGCGGGACGTGCTTGCCCGAGGCCACCCGCCCGCCTACCGTTTCGGCATCAGCGAGGGTTGATCCCGAAGCGGAAAGTGACGGTGAGCCATGCGCGAGGTCGATGTCGCCGTGATCGGGGCCGGTCCCGCCGGGCTCTTCGCCGCCTACTACGCCGGATTCCGCGGACTCTCCGTGTCGGTGATCGACGCGCTGCCCGAGCCGGGCGGTCAGATCACCGCGATGTACCCGGAGAAGCTGATCCTCGACGTCGCCGGCTTCCCCGCGATCAAGGGCCGCGAGCTGGTCGCGAACCTGGTCGCCCAGGCCGCGCCCTTCCACCCCGACTACCAGCTCGGCGTACGCGCGGAAAAGCTGTCCTACCTCGACGGCCGGCCGGTGCTCGGCCTGGCCGGCGGTGAGCAGCTGAGCTGCGGCGCGGTGGTCGTCACCGGCGGGCTCGGCAGCTTCACGCCCCGGCCGCTGCCGGTCGCGGACAACTTCACCGGCGGCGGGATCGTCTACTTCGTGCCGCAGCCGGCCGAGCTGACCGACCGGCACGTGCTCATCGTGGGCGGCGGCGACTCGGCGTTCGACTGGGCCGCCACGCTCGCGCCGCTGGCCCGGTCGGTGACGCTCGTGCACCGGCGGGACCGCTTCCGGGCGCACGCCGCCACCATCGAGCGGGTCCGCGCGCTGCCGGTGCGGATCGTCGTCAACGCCGAGGTGAGCCGCCTGTTCGGCGAGGACACCGTCACCGGCGCCGAGCTGACCGTACGCGGCGGCGAGGTGGAGACGCTGCCGGTGGACACGGTGGTGGCCGCGCTCGGCTTCACCGCCGACCTCGGCCCGCTCGCCGAGTGGGGGCTGAACATCGACCGGCGGCACATCGTGGTGGACAGCGCGATGGCCACCAACCTGCCCCGGGTGTTCGCGGCCGGGGACATCACGGAATATCCGGGCAAGGTCCGCCTGATCGCCACCGGCTTCGGCGAGGCGGCCACGGCTGTGAACAACGCGGCTGTCGTCATCGACCCGACCGCGCACCTGTTCCCCGGTCACTCCTCCGACGGCACCTGACGCCGGTCCGCGTCAGGGCAGGCCGATCAGGTCTGCCATCAGGTTGATCTGGTGGTCGAAGTACTCGTCGCGGTGCGGCAGCGCCCGGTTGATCCGGCCGAACAGCTCGAAGCTGATCAGCCCGAACAGCTGGGTCCAGCCGGCCATGCCGCGGGCCAGCAGCGCGGGCGGGACGTCCATGCCGATCTGCTCGACCAGTTCGGTCACGTCGCCGCGCAGCGGTTCGGGCAGTTCCTCGCCGGGCGGGGCGAGCCGGCCGGTGGCCAGCCCGTCGCGCAGGATGCCGATCAGCGTCACCGGTGGACGCTGGGCCGGCACGACTGTCTCGTCGGGGGCCGCGTACCCGGGCACCGGGCTGCCGTAGAGCAGCGCGTACTCGGCGGGGTGGGCCAGCGCCCAGGCGCGGGCGGCCCGGCAGGCGGCGAGCCAGCGTCCGCGCAGGTCGGCCGGGTCCTCGGCGGCGTCGGCCGCCTCCACCGCGTCGCCGAGCGCGTCGTACGCCTCCAGGATCAGCGCGGTGAGCAGGTCGTCGCGGCTGGGGAAGTAGCGGTAGATCGCCGAGGAGACCATGCCGAGGTCCCGGGCGACCGCGCGCAGCGAGAGGTTCGCGCCGTCGGTGTCCAGGTGGCGGCGGGCCACCGTCTTGATCTCTTCGATCATCCCGGCGCGGACCCGGGCGCGCAGTGAGGGAGCGACCATGCCCTCACTCTGCCACGGATGAGAGCAGCAATCAAAAGAGAGAGCAGTGCTCTTGACAGTTGACCTGCGCTTGAGTCATGCTCTGTTTCGAGAGCGGTGCTCTCGCTTCGGACAACTGCTTCAGAAAAGGTGGACCTGTCATGGCCCTGCATGTGATCGTCGGCGCCGGCCCCGTCGGCACCGCCACCGCCAACCTGCTCGCCGAGCGCGGCGAGCAGGTGCGGGTGGTCACCCGGCGCGGCACCGGCCCGGATCACCCGGCGGTCGAGCGGGTGGCCGCCGACGCCGCCGACGCGAACCGGCTCACCGAGCTGACCGAGGGCGCGGCCGCGCTCCACAACTGCGCCAACCCGGCGTACCACAGGTGGGCGACGGACTGGCCGCCGCTGGCCGCCGCCCTGCTCACCGCCGCGGAGCGCAGCGGCGCCGTGCTCGCCACGGTCGGCAACCTCTACGGGTACGGCCCGGTCGACGCGCCGATGACCGAGGCGACCCCGCTCGCCGCCACCGGCGTCAAGGGCCGGGTCCGCAACCGGATGTGGGCCGACGCGCTGGACGCCCACCGCGCCGGGCGGGCCCGGGTCACCGAGGTACGCGGCTCCGACTACATCGGCCTCGGCGGCAACTCCCTGCCCATGATGGTGCTGCCCAAGGTGCTCGCCGGGCAGCGGGTGTTCCTGCCGGTCGACTGGGACGCCCCGCACACGTGGACGTACGTGCCGGACGTCGCCCGTACCCTCGTCACGGCCGCCACCGACCCGCGCGCCTGGGGACGGGCCTGGCACGTGCCGAGCCCGCCGCCGGTGCCCATGCGGGCCCTGGCCGAGCTGGCGGCGGAGCGGGCCGGCGTGGCGGCGCCACGACTGGCCCGGATGCCCTACCCGGTGCTCTGGCTGGGTGGCCTGGCCGACCCGTTCGTCCGCGAGATGCGGGAGACCGCGCACCAGTTCGCCGCGCCGTTCGTGATGGACTCCAGCGCCGCCACCACCACGTTCGGGATCGAGGCGACGCCGCTGGACCGGGTCGTCGACGAGATGGTCTCCGGCCTGCGCGCCCCGGCCCCCGCCGCCCGTTAGGGGCGGGGGCGGGACGCCGCCGGGCTCACTCCTGCTCGGCCAGCGGTCGGCCGTCGAAGTCGACGGCCGAGTAGAGGGCGAGCTTCTCCAGGCGGTGGTACGAGTCGATCACCCGGATCGTGCCGCTCTTGGAGCGCATCACGATCGACTGGGTGTACGCGCCACCGGAGCGGTAGCGCACGCCACGCAGCAGGTCGCCGGAGGTGACGCCGGTGGCCACGAAGAAGCAGTTGTCGCCGGTGACCAGGTCGTCGGTGAACAGCACCCGGTCCAGGTCGTGCCCGGCGTCCAGCGCCTTGCGGCGTTCCTCGGAGTCCTTCGGCCAGAGCTTGGCCTGCATCATGCCGCCCATGCACTTGAGCGCGCACGCGGCGGTGATGCCCTCCGGGGTGCCGCCGATGCCCATCAGCACGTCGACGTCCGACTCGCCGCGGGCCGCAGCGATGGCCCCGGCGATGTCGCCGTCGGAGATGAACCGGATCCCGGCCCCGGTACGCCGGATCTGCTTGACCAGGTCGTCGTGGCGCGACCGGTCCAGCACGCACACGGTCACCTCGGCGGTGTCGGTGCCCTTGACCTTGGCGATGCGGCGGATGTTCTCGGCCACCCCGGCGTTGATGTCCACCACGTCGGCGTACATCGGGCCGACGGCGAGCTTCTCCATGTAGAAGACGGCGCTCGGGTCGAACATCGCGCCGCGTTCGGCCACCGCGAGCACGGCGAGCGCGTTCGGCATGCCCTTGCTCATCAGCGTGGTGCCGTCGATCGGGTCGACCGCCACGTCCACCTCGGCGCCGGTCCCGTCGCCGACCTCCTCGCCGTTGAACAGCATCGGGGCGTTGTCCTTCTCGCCCTCGCCGATCACCACGACGCCGCGCATCGGGATGGAGTTGATCAGCTTGCGCATGGCGTCGACCGCTGCGCCGTCGCCGCCCTCCTTGTCGCCCCGGCCGACCCAGCGGCCGGCGGCCATCGCCGCGGCCTCGGTCACCCGTACCAGATCGAGGGCGAGGTTGCGGTCGAGATCCTGGGGCGTCCGCGTCCTGGTGGTTGTCATGGCGGCCTCCTCGCGACGTTGCGGGGTGGGACCGGCGGTCGTCGCCGCCGGTTTTGTCGCTGATCCTCACACGATCTCAGGTTCGCGGTCCCGGCGGGGCGGAGGAGGCCAGGATCACGCCACCCGGAGGGCTGCGACAATGGCCCTGTGGAAGCCGCACAGCCTGCCGACCGCGCACCGACCGACGCCACCCCGCCGCAGGGCCAGCCGCCGGTCCGGCCGGGCGGCGGCCCGACCCCGCCCGAGGGTCAGCCCGCGCTCGTCGCGGAGCAGGGCGAACCGGCCGCTGCGGGGGACACGCCCGCGCCGCCCGCCGGCAAGGAGAAGGCCCGCTCCGAGCGGTCGCCGAAGGACATGGCGCTGTCCCTGCTGATCCTGCTGGTCCCGATCGCGCTGCTGCTCGCCTTCTACCGCGGCTTTCTCGGCGGCGACTCGCCGGTCACCGTCGACCCGGCGCCCGCGCTGGAGCAGGCCCGCTCCGCGAACGTCTTCCCGGTCAGCGAGCCGACCGGGCTGGGCGACGACTGGCGTACGGTGAACGCCCGCTTCCGGACCGAGGCCGACGGCTCGACGCTGCGAATCGGGTACGTGACCCCCGAGGGCCGGGGCGCCCAACTCGTGGAGAGCAACGTGCCGGCGGAGAAGCTGCTCCCGGCCGAGCTGAGCGAGGGCCGGCCGCAGGGGGCGGCCGACATGCCCGGCGGGCTGAGCTGGCAGCGCTACACCGCCCGCGGCAACGAGCAGGCGCTCGTCCTGCTGGAGCCGAACCGCACAGTGATCGTGGTCGGCGACGCCGGGGAGACGGAGCTGCGCAAGCTCGCCACGTCGCTGCGCTGACGTCCTCCCTCCGGGTGAGGCGGGATTGCGGATCCCCGCTTCCGGGAACAGAAGGGACATCGAGCCCGGACGACCCACCTGGAGAGGTTGACGTGAAGATACGACGCTTCAGCGCCACCGCGTTCGCCGCGGCGCTGCTCATTCCCGGCCTGGCGGCCTGCAACGGCGACGGGACGACCGCCGGTGCCTCCGCGACCCCGAGCGCCTCCGGCAGCGTCGCACCGAGCGCTACGGCGTCCAGCAGCGCGGCCAAGCAGGCCCTGCTCGACTCCACGAACGCGATCCGCGAGGGCAACTTCAAGTTCACCATGACCGGCGCGGGCTCCACCGCCGAAGGGCAGGTGCACGAGCCGAGCCAGAGCGCCGACATGCGGATGACCATCGGCGACCCGTCGTCGGACCTGATGATGAAGCTGGACCTGATCCACGCCAAGCCGGACAGCTGGGTCAAGCTGGAACTCGGCGGCACGGCGGCCGCGCAGATCCCCGGCGTGAAGAACCTCAACACCGGCAAGTACCACCACCTCGACCAGAACCGGATCAAGGGCAACCGATCACTGGGCTTCGACTTCGAGAAGCTCGACCCGGCCGGCAGCACCGTGCTCACCCAGGGCATCACCGAGGTGCGGCAGACCGGCGAGGGCGCGTACGAGGGCACCGTCGACGTGTCCAAGGCCGCCGAGGCGGGCTCGCTCGACCCGGCCGTGATCACCGCGCTCGGCGCGCAGGCCCAGTCGGTGCCGTTCACCGCCAAGGTCGACACGCAGGGCCGGCTCAGCGAGATGGTGCTCAAGATCCCGGCGGCCGGGCAGAACGCCGCGCAGGACCTGAAGATCACCTACACCGACTACGGCAACGCGGCGGCAGCCCAGAAGCCCCCGGCCGACCAGGTCGTCGAGGCGCCCGCCGAGCTGTACAACCTGTTCAACTGAGGTCTGTGGTGGGGTTCGGCGATCGCGCCGGACCCCACCGTCAGTCCTCGGCGCGCTGCCGGGCGGCGTCGATACGGGCGCGCGCGCCGTCCAGCCAGCGCTGGCACACCCCGGCGAGCTGCTCGCCGCGCTCCCACAGGGCGAGCGACTCCTCCAGCGAGGTGCCGCCGGCCTCCAGCTTCTCCACCACCGAGGCCAGCTCGGCGCGGGCCTGCTCGTAGCTGAGCTGCTCTTCCTTGGTCGTACTCGTACCGGTCATCGTCTCTCTTCCCTCAGCCGTCGACGGTGGCGGTCAGCTCGCCCTCGGCGAGGCGTACCCGCAGTGGATCGCCCTTTGCCACCTCGGAGGCCGCGCGGACGACGTGGCCGTCGGCGCGCTGCACGATCGCGTAGCCGCGCTCCAGCGTGGCCGCCGGGGACAGCGCGCGCAGCCGGGCCAGCGTGTGCCGCAGGTCGTCGGTGGCACCCCGCAGCCGGTGCTCCAGGGACCGGCCGGCGCGGTCGCGCAGCGCGGACACGTCCACGGCCCGCTGCTCGACCATCACCTGCGGGCGGGCCAGCACCGGGCGGGAGCGCAGCAGGTCGATCCGGTGCTGCTCCCTGTCGACCAGGTGACGAACGGCGCGTTCCAGCCGGGACCGGGCCTGGCCGATCAGCCGGACCTCCTCGGTCAGGTCCGGCACGATGCGCTTGGCCGCGTCGGTGGGGGTGGAGGCGCGCACGTCGGCCACGTAGTCGAGCAGCGGCGCGTCCGTCTCGTGGCCGATCGCGCTGACCACCGGTGTGCGGCAGGCGAAGACCGCCCGGCACAGCGTCTCGTCGGAGAAGGGCAGCAGATCCTCGATGCCACCGCCGCCCCGGGCGATGACGATCACGTCGACCGCCGGATCGGCGTCGAGCACCTTGAGCGCGCCGACGATGTCCGGCACCGCGCTCGGCCCCTGCACGGCCACGTTGATCGTGCGGAAGTCGACGGCGGGCCAGCGGCGGCGGGTGTTCGTCAGCACGTCCCGCTCGGCCGCCGAGGCGCGGCCGGTGATCAGGCCGACCCGGCCCGGCAGGAACGGCAGCCGCCGTTTGCGGGCCCGGTCGAACAGGCCCTCGGCGGCGAGCAGCTTCTTGAGCTTCTCCAGCCGGGCCAGCAGCTCACCGAGGCCGACCTGGCGGATCTCGTCGGCGCGTAGGCTGAGCGTGCCCCGCGCCGCGTAGAACTCGGGCTTGGCGTGCAGCACCACCCGGGCGCCCTCGCGCAGCTCCGGCGCGCCCGCGTCCAGCACGTCGCGGTTCGTGGTGACGGTGAGGCTGAGATCGGCCGACGGGTCGCGCAGCGTGAGGAAGACGGTGCTCGCGCCCGGACGGCGGCTGATCTGCGCCACCTGGCCGTCGACCCACACCCAGCCCAGGCGGGCGATCCAGGCGCCGACCTTCTGGCTGACCACCCGGACCGGCCACGGCTCCTCGGGCGTGCTGCGCCCCTCCGGCCTGCTCTGCCCGTCCTCTCCCGCGCTCACCAGCCCACCCTACGGCCCGGGCCCGACAGCGCCCGCGTGCGCCTCGCGGCCGCTGCCGCACGGGAGAGCGGCACGTACGATGGGCGGGTGACTGACGCTGAGACGACTCCCCGGACCGGCAAGCGCGTGCTCCTGGCCAACCCCCGCGGCTACTGCGCGGGCGTGGACCGGGCGGTGCAGACCGTCGAGGAGGCGCTGAAGCTCTACGGCGCGCCGATCTACGTGCGCAAGCAGATCGTGCACAACAAGCACGTGGTGCGCACGCTGGAGGCCCAGGGCGCGATCTTCGTGGAGGAGAACGAGGAGGTGCCGGAGGGCGCCACGGTCATCTTCTCCGCCCACGGCGTCGCCCCCGAGGTGTACGAGCAGGCCAAGGAGCGCTCGCTGCGGGCGATCGACGCCACCTGCCCGCTGGTCACGAAGGTGCACCACGAGGCCCGGCGGTTCGCCGCGCAGGACTACGACATCCTGCTCATCGGCCACGAAGGGCACGAAGAGGTCATCGGCACCGCCGGTGAGGCGCCCGCCCACATCCAGCTCGTCGACGGCCCGGACGGCGTCGACAAGGTCACCGTGCGCGACCCGGAGAAGGTGGTCTGGCTCTCCCAGACCACGCTGTCGGTGGACGAGACGCTGGAGACCGTGGCCCGGCTCAAGAAGCGGCTGCCGCTGCTCCAGTCGCCGCCCAGCGACGACATCTGCTACGCCACCTCCAACCGCCAGCACGTGGTCAAGGAGATCGCCCCCGAGTGCGACGTGGTGATCGTGGTCGGCTCGCGTAACTCCTCGAACTCCGTCCGGCTGGTCGAGGTGGCGCTGGACGCCGGCGCCCGCGCCGGACACCTTGTCGACTTCGCCCACGAGATCGACGACGCCTGGCTGGCCGGCGCGAGCACGGTGGGCGTGACCTCCGGCGCGAGCGTCCCGGACGAACTGGTCCAGCAGGTGCTCACGCACCTGGCCGAGCGCGGCTTCGGCGACGTCGAGGAGATCACCACGGCGGACGAGCGGCTGACGTTCTCGCTGCCGCAGGAACTCAAGCGCGACATGAAGGCCGCGGCGGCGCGCGGCTGACCGGGAACGGAACGGCCGTCCGCCGCGTCCAATCGACCATGAAGACTCCTCGCACGGTGCTCGTCGCACTGCTCGCCGGCCTCGCGCTGACCGCCTGCGCCGCACCCGGCGACGGGTCCGCCGATCCCAGCCCGAGCCCGAGTACGACGGGAGCCGCCCCGGTGACCAGCCAGCCCGATCCCGGCACCAGCCCGAGCCGGCCGGACCCCTCCTGGAAGGGCGGCCCGTCGACGCCTCCGGGTGTCGGCGGCACCGTCATCACCGGCACCGTGCAGGCCGGGGTCGAGCCGAACTGCCTGCTGCTCGACGGCCACCTGCTGGTCGGCGGCCCGCGCGACGTGCTCAAGGCCGGCGCCCGGGTCGAGGTCACCGGCCGCCCCGAACCGGGCATGATGACCACCTGCCAGCAGGGCACCCCGTTCGTGGTGGAGTCCGCCCGCCCCGCCTGACGACACGAAGGAGCCCCGCCCCCTGCGAGAGGGGACGGGGCTCCGTCGTGTCAGCGGCTCAGTTGACCGCGAGGACCTCCACCGAACCGCGGCCGACGACCGCGCCCTCGGTGGTGGTCACGGCCATGTCGCCGTACAGCTCCCGGCCGGCGGCCGGGGTGGACAGGGCGGTCACCGAACCCGTGAGGGTGGCGGTGGCGCCGTTGGCCAGCGACAGCGGCGTGGACGGCGCGGAGAGCGAGCCCAGCGCCGGGGAGGCGAACGAGTCCCGGTAGTCGTACGCGGTGCTCGGGTCGCTCATCGAGTAACCGTCGACCACGACGCGGTAGGTGCCCGGCGCCGGGTTGGTCAGCGTGACCGCCTCCTCCGAGTCACCGTCGGCCGACTGGCCCACCCGGGTGGTGCCCAGGAAGACCGTCAGGTCCAGGTCGGCGCTCAGGTCGGACGGGTTGCCGATCCGCGCGGTGAACGAGGTGGCGCCCGCCGGCACCTCCACCAGGTACTCCTGGCTCGCGCCCTGGGTGATGCTGGGCCGCTCGGCCCGGACGCTCGCCAGCGGCCCGCCGACGCCGGTCACCTGGACCGGGCCGAACGTGTTGGTCAGCTTCCAGCTCACCGGAGCCGGCGTGCCGGCGGTGACCGACGGGAGCTGCACCACGGCCGGCTCCACCTTCACGCCCTGCACGCGGGCCTGCAGCCGGAACGGGTTGTCCAGCGCCGGCGAGGTGCGGCGCGCCTCCACCTCGATCTCCCACACACCCGGGATCGGGTTCTGGTAGTCCCGCTCCTGCGGCTTGCAGACCGCGGCGTCGGAGAAGTTGGTGTAGCAGGCGGTGCTGGCGGTGCTCTCGACCGGCACGCCGTACGGGTTGATGGCGATGAAGCGGGTCTGCGAGCCGGTCGCGATGCCGGACAGGTTGACCTGCAGCGCGCCCGCACCCGGCGGGACGGTCACGAAGTACGACCGGAAGTTGTTCCGCTCGACCGAACCCTCGGCCGAGAAGGAGTACGCCGGAGCGGACACCGGGTTCGAGGCGACCACGACGGTGGCGACCTCGAAGTCGACCACGTTGGTGGCCGGGTCGTCGACGGTCATGATGGCGCCGTGGGCGCCGGCCGTCATCGGCTTGGCCTTCACCTTGACCGTGACCGTCGTGTTCAGCGGCAGCCAGACCACCTTGGGAGCGGAGTAGGTGCCGTCGTTGCCGAGGAACGCGACCTCGTGCTTGATGCCCTTGTTCGGGCCGCTGGTCCGGGTCAGCTTCACCTCGTAGTGGCGGCCCTCCTTGACCTTCTGGCCACCACGGTCGGCGGCGCAGCGGTTGTAGAGGCCGGTGCCGACGTTCGGGTTCGGCACGAACGTGCCGGAGGCCCGGTCGTAGCGGGTCAGGTTCGGCGACAGCTCGGTGCAGACCGGCGCCTCGGAGGTGTACGTGCGGGTCGGCACGCCCTTGGCGAGCAGGCTCCACGCGCCCGGCACGTTGAACATGCCGTAGCCCTGCGCGTACGTCGGGACGCCGGCGATCGGCTGGGCCGAGGTGTAGACGGCCCGGCGCAGCGCGGCCGGGGTGACGCCCTTGCCGGTCGCCTTCGCGGCCGACAGCAGCAGCGCGGCGGCGCCGGTGGCCTGCGGGGCGGCCATCGAGGTGCCGTTGAGCATCTGGTAGCCCGGGGGCAGCGGGTAGCCCGCCTCCGGCACCGGGTTGCCCGGCTGCCAGGTCGGCGCGGTGGAGATGGCCGAGCCGGGGGCGGCGATGTTCGGCTTGAAGCCGCCGTCCTCACGCGGGCCGCGCGAGGAGAAGTTGAACAGCGCGTTGTCCTTGCGGACCACCGAGCCGTAGTTGGCCAGCCAGGTGTCCTTGCTGACGCTCGCCGCGACGCTGACCACGTCGGTGGCCACCGACGGGTCGCCGACGGTGTTCAGGCCCGGGCCGGAGTTGCCGGCCGAGATGAACAGCTGCACGCCGTAGGTGTTGATCAGGTCGTTGTAGAGGACCGCGCGGGCGTTCGAGCCGTCGTTGAGCGCGGGCAGGCCGCCGATCGACATGTTCACCACGTCGACCTTGCGGTTGATGACCAGGTCGGCCATGCCGGTGGTGAGCGCGGCGGCGGTGCAGCCGCCACCCCACGAGCAGGCGCGGGCGGAGACCAGCTTGGCGCCCGGGGCGGCGCCGTCGAAGGCGCTGTTGCCCAGCATGTCGTTGGCGGCGGTGATGCCGGCGACGTGGGTGCCGTGGGTGCTCTCGATGATGCCGATGTTGACGTAGTCGACCAGGCCGGGGCCGCCGACCGGCGCGGTGTTGACGTTGCGCCGGTACTCGACGACGAACGGGATCTGCTCGCGTACCGCGGTGGCCGGGTTGTCCGTGCCGAAGTGGCCGACCTGGAACCGCTCCTTGTACGGCCGCATCACCTCGTCGTCGGTGAAGTCGTTGTTCTGGTTCGCGTCGACGCGGACGTCACCGTTGGCCGGGTTGTAGAGCACGCCCCAGAAGTCGGTGGTGTCGCCGTCGCGGTTGAGGTCGCCGCGCGCGTCGCTGTTCGCGGTGATGTTCTCGCGGAACACGTTGAACCGGTAGTTGCCGGCCGGCGCGGTCCAGGTGCCCAGCGAGGTGGTGAACGACGGGCCGCTGACGTCGGTCAGCATCGGCCGCCAGGAGGCGTCCTCCAGCGGGTCGGTCGCGGTGACCCAGTCGACGATCTTGCGCTCGCCGGTGGTGGTCGTCTGCAGCGCCGGCTGGTCGAGGTCCACACCGGAGTCCATGATGCCGATGGTGACGCCGCGGCCGTCCCACTGCGGGTTCGCGGCCTTGAAGGCCTCCGCGCCGGTCTCGTTCGTCGGCATGTACGGGTTCACCGCGCCGGTGTCACCGCCCGGGCCGGCCAGCGTCTGGGCCTGCGAGGCGGTCTTCGCGCCCTTCGGCGCCGCCTCGGGCGCCGGGTCGGGGAGCTTGATGGTCTCGTCCAGGTCGACCGCGGCGACGCCGGGCAGCGTGGCGGCCTTGAGCGCCTTGTCGGTGGGGACCTTCGCCAGCACGTACCCGATCTGGTCGTAGCGCTGGCTGACGGTGGCGCCCAGGCCGGCCAGGCCGTCGACGACCTTCTTGGCCGAGCCCTTCTTCGCCGCGATGATCATCGTGACGGTCGGCGCGTTCTTCGCCTCGGCCTCGTCGAGCAACTTGGCGTCGTGTGCGCCCAGTGCCTTCGCGGCGGTCGGCTGCGAGGGTTGCGGGGCGGCGGGGGCGGCGCTCGCGGTGCCGGCGCCACCTCCGACGGTCAGGGCGCCGGCCGCGAGGACCGAGGCCAGGAGCGCGGCGGACGGACGCCGGCTGCGCGTGCGGGGTTTACTCAACGTTCTCTTCCTCCAGAGAACAGGGCCCTCGAGGGGCAGGGCACGTGTGACGGTGATCCTGCGTGTCAGGACGACACGTGTCACTACCCGGCCTGGGTTTGTGATCAGTCCGTGACACAGATCGGTCTACGTCATCACGTGCGACGTGTTAAGCGTCGACGTCCGTCGACCTCTCGGCCGATGTGGACGGCGCGCCCAGCAGCTCCGGCGCCTGCGGCTGCCTCGGCGCCAGCTCGACCTGCGCGGGTGCGGCCAGCTCGTCGCCGGAGACGCCCAGCTCGGCCAGCTTGCGCGCGCTCACCAGCACCCGCGCCTCCAGCGAACCCACCGCCCGGTTGTACGCCGTCACCGCCCCGCTCAGCGAGCTGCCCAGCTTGCCGACGTGATCGCCCAGCGTGGACAGCCGCCCGTACAGCTCACGGGCCAGCGAGTGGACGGCTGCCGCATTGTGCGCCAGCGCCTCCTGCCGCCACGAGTAGGCCACAGTGCGCAGCAGCGCCACCAGCGTCGCCGGGGTGGCCAGCACCACGTTGCGGGCGAACGCGTGCTCCAGCAGTGTCGGGTCGCGTTGCAGGGCCACGTCCAGGAACGGGTCGGCCGGCACGAACAGCACCACGAACTCCGGCGTCTGGTCGAACGCCGACCAGTAGGACTTGGCGGCCAGGCCGTCCACGTGCGCGCGCAGGTGCCGGGCGTGCGCGTCGAGGTGGGTGTCGCGCCCGCGCTCGTCGCGCGACTCCATCGCGGTCAGGTACGCGTCGAACGGCGCCTTGGCATCCACCACCACCGTCCGGCCGCCGTGCAGCCGTACCACCAGGTCGGGGCGTACCCCCTGGTGGTCGGTCGCGGCGGTGACCTGCTCGCTGAAGTCGCAGTGCTCCAGCATGCCGGCGGCCTCGACGATGCGGCGGAGCTGGTGCTCGCCCCAGCGGCCGCGCACCTGCGGCGCGCGCAGCGCGGCGACCAGCTGCTTGGTCTCGGTGCGCAGCTCACCCGAGACGGCGCTCATGGACCGCACCTGCTCGCGTAGCTCGGCGTAGGCGTCGACCCGGTCCCGCTCCAGCTCGGCGACCCGCTGCTCGTAGCGGCGCAGCGTGTCGTGCAGCGGCGCCACCGCGCGGGCCACCGCCTCCTGGGACTGCGCTGTCGCCTCGTAGCTCAGCGCCCGCATGGACTGCTCCAGCCGGCCCTCGCCGGCCTGCGTGGCGGCAAGCGTCGCCTCCAGGCGGGCGATGTCCGCCGCCGAGCGCGCCCGGGCGGCCAGCCAGCCCACCGCGCCGCCCGCGGCGAGGCAGAGCAGCACCACGGCCAGCGTCGCAAAGCTCATGGCCAAGAGCTTGCCAAACGGGTACGACGAGCGCCCGGTGGGTACGTTCGAGTCATGGAGTTCGCGTTGTGGCTGTTCCTGATCGTGCTGCTCGGAGGTGCACTCGTGTTCTGGCGACGGGGGAGTAGATCGCGCCGGTCGAACGAGCTGGCCGACGCCCGCGCCGAGGCGCAGCGGTGGTACGAGCGGCTCGGCGGCCAGCTGATGAACCTGCACGGCGACGCCCCGGCGGTCCGGCAGGCGCTCGCCGACGCCGGTGAGCGGTACAACGCGGCCGGTTCGCAGCTGGAGCAGGCGGGCACGCCGCGCCAGTTCGCGCTGGCCCGGGAGACCGCGCTGGAAGGGCTGGCGTACATCCGGGCGGCCCGGACCGCGATGGGCATCGACCCGGGCCCGGAGCTGCCGCCGCTCGCCGCCGCCCAGGGTGCCGGCGCGCTCACCAAGGAGCGCCAGGTCGACGTGCAGGGGCAGACGTTCCGGGCCGGACCGCAGCCGGGGAACGCGACGCCCTACTACTACCCGGGTGGCCGGTTCCAGGGGCGGCCGGTGCCGGCCGGCTGGTACTCCACGCCGTGGTGGAAGACCGCGCTCGGCGCCGGCGTCGGTGTGGTCGGTGGTCTCCTGATCGCCGACGCGCTGTTCTCGCCCGCGTTCGCCGACCCCGGGTACGGCTACGACGCCGGCTACCAGGAGGGCTTCGGCGACGGCCAGGACTTCGGCGACCAGGGCGACATGGGCGGTGGCGACATGGGTGGCGGTGGCGACTACGCCGGAGGCGACTTCGGCGGTGGCGGGGACTTCGGCGGCGGCGACTTCGGTGGCTTCGGCGGCGGCGACTTCGGCGGCGGCGACTTCTAGCCGGCGCCGCCGCGCCGGACACCGCGCCGGAACGCCGCGCGTCGGACGGGCCGCTCGCGGCGCGCTCGGCGCACGCGTTAAGAAGGGCCCCCTCTTATGCACGAGGCGTTAAGAGGGGGCCCTTCCTTACACCTCAGCCGGTGTTGCGCATGCCGGCGGCGATGCCGTTGACGGTGGTCAGCAGCGCCCGCTCCAGCGCCGTACCGTCGTTCGGGGCCCGTCGCCCACCCGGCGCGGTCGCCACCGCCCGCCCGGCCGCGCCGGATTCGCGGTACTGCCGCAGCAACGCCACCTGGAGGTGGTGCAGCGGCTCCAGGTAGGTGTCCCGCACGGCGAGCGTGCGCTGCAGCACGGGGGAGTTCTCCAGCAGCGCCGGTGAGCCGGTGACGGCCAGCACCTCCTGCTTGGTCAGCTCGTACTCCTGCTCGATCTTGTCGAAGATCGGGTGCAGCTTCTTCGGCACCAGCGTCTCCACGTACCGCCGGGCGATGTCCAGGTCGGTCTTGGTCAGCATCATCTCGACGTTCGACAGGAACGTGCGGAAGAAGTGCCAGTTCCGGTTCATCTCGGCGAGCACGTCGGCCAGCCCGGCCGACCGCGCGGCGGCCAGCCCGGAGCCCACGCCGAACCAGCCCGGCACGATCTGCCGGGTCTGCGTCCAGCCGAACACCCACGGGATGGCCCGCAGGCCGGACAGGCCGGCGCCGGTGTTGGGGCGCTTCGCCGGCCGGGACCCGATGTTCAGCGCGCCGAGCAGCTCGGTCGGCGTGGAGGCCCAGAAGTACGCGGGCAGGTCCGGGTCCTCGACCAGCGACCGGTACGACCGGAACGCCGACTCCGAGACCACGTCCATCGCCGCGTCCCAACGCTCCAGCATCTCGGCCGGCTGCCGGGGCGCGGTGTGCAGCAGCGTGGCCTGGAGCACCGCGGCCACCGTCAGTTCCAGGTTCTCCCGGGCCAGCGCGGGCAGCGTGTACTTGTCGGAGATGACCTCGCCCTGCTCGGTCACCTTGATCGCGCCGTCGAGCGTGCCGTACGGCTGGGCCAGGATCGCGTCGTGGGTGGGGCCACCGCCCCGGCCGACGGTGCCGCCCCGGCCGTGGAACAACCGCAGGTGTACGCCGTGCCGCGCGGCCACGTCCCGCAGCGCGCGCTGCGCCCGGTGGATCGACCACTGGCTGGTGGTGATACCCGCCTCCTTGTTGGAGTCGGAGTAGCCGAGCATCACCTCCTGCACGTCGCCCCGCGCCGCGACGAGCGCCCGGTACGCGGGCAGCGACAGCAACTCGTCCAGCAGCTCACCGCCGGCGTTCAGCTCGGCCGGCGTCTCCAGCAGCGGCACGATGCCGATGCGGGCGCGCCCCGAGTGCACGTCCACCAGGCCGGCCTCGCGGGCCAGCACCACGGCGGCGAGCACGTCGTCCACGCCGAGCGTCATCGAGATGATGTACGACTCGATGACCTCGGGGCCGAACCGGTCCTGCGCCTCGCGGATGGCCGCGAACACGTCGAACGTCTTGCGTGCCGACTCGGTGAGCGGGCTGTCCTGGGTGGAGAGCGGCCGGCGGCCGGTCAGCTCGTCGGCGAGCAGCTTGGTGCGCTCCAGCCGGGACAGCGCCGGGTAGTCGGACACCTCGCCGACGGCCTCGTAGAGCTGGGCCAGCACCTCGTGGTGCTTCTCCGCGTGCTCCCGGATGTCCATGGTGGCCAGGTGCAGGCCGAACGCGGACACCGTACGGATGGCCGAGGCGAGCCGCCCGACGGCGGTGAGCTGGCCGGAGTTGCGGGCCAGCGACGCGCGCAGCAGCTCCAGGTCGGCGATCAGCTCGGTCGAGCCCCGGTAGTCCCGCCCCGGCACGTGCGGAGTGCCGGCGCGCAGCCGCTCGCGGGTGTTGGCGAGCTTCGCCTTCACGCACCGCGCCTTGAGCCGGTACGGCTCCTCCGCGTTGACCCGGCGGAACCGGGGCGCCACCTCGGGCAGCGCGTCCAGGTCCTTGGCCAGGCTGGCGGACAGGTCGAGCGACACCGCGCGCAGCCGCCGGGAGACGCTGACCTCGGTGATCAGCTCGTCCATCGCCTTCTCGGTGGCGGCGATGCCGTGCTCGTGCTGGATGCGCAGCACCTCGCGGGTGACCACCGGCGTGACGAACGGGTTGCCGTCGCGGTCGCCGCCGATCCAGGTGCCGAAGCTCAGCGGGCGGGACGTCGGGGACGTCTCCACCCCGAGCGTGCGCAGCGTGTCGGCGAGGTCGTCGAGGACCTGCGGCGCGGCCTCGGCGTACAGGTCCCGCAGGTAGTAGATGGCGTTGCGCGCCTCGTCGGTCGGGTCCGGCCGGTCCAGCCGCAGCTCGTCGGTCTGCCACATCAGGTCGAGCAGTTCGGCGAGGCGGCGGTTGGCCGGGCCCTCGTCGCTGGCGCCGTAGAGGATCGCGTTGGCGGTCTCGGTGTCCAGCTCGTCGGCCACCGCGCGCAGCTTGGACAGGATGGACCGGCGGGCCGCTTCGGTCGGGTGGGCGGTGAAGACCGGGCGTACGGCCAGGCGGCGGGCCGCGGCGGCGATCTCCTCGGCCGGTACGCCCCGCTCGGCGATCATCTTGGCGGCCTGGTCCAGCCAGCCGCCGTGGGTGGCGCGGCGGCGGCGCAGGTCCCGGGCGCGGTGCACCTGCTCGGTGATGTTCGCCAGGTGGAAGTAGGTGGAGAAGGCGCGAGCGAGCTTCGTGCCGGTGGTGACGTCGAGCCCGGCGAGGCGCTGGGCGGCGGCCGGCGCGTCGGAGCGGACCTGGGCCCGGATCTCCTCGACCAGGTCGAGCAGCGGCCGGCCCTCCTGACGGGCCAGGGTCTGCCCGAGCAGCGTGCCGAGGCGGCGGATGTCGGCCCGGAGAGCGGCGTCGGGGCCGTCGTGGTCGTGCTGGTCGGTCACGGTTGCGCTCCTTACGCGAGGACGAAGGACAGCGCTGTCCGACTCCCCTGGATCGTATCCGCGTACCCCCGGGGGACAGGAGGGGGACCGCGTGATGATCTGCACTCTGGGACGGCCCGCCGGTCAACCCCGGTCGACGGCGTGCCGACCCGGCTCCGGGCGCGGCCGGGCGCGGAACATGGTCGCGGTGAGCAGCCCGGCCAGGCCGGCGACCACCCAGATCAGCAGGCCGGTCAGCGCCCATCCGCCGCCGCGCCAGTCGAAGTAGATGGCCGATTTGAACAGGTCGGTGGCGAGGCCGGGCACGTTCCAGCGGTGCATGCCGCGCAGGAACGGCGGCAGGAACTCGGGCGCGTAGATGCCGCCGGAGCCGGGGTTGCCGAGCACCACGAGCAGCAGGATCACGATGCCGGTGCCGAGCAGCCCGAGCCAGCCCTGCACGGCGGCGGCGACCATGCCGGCCGCGAGCGCGGCGAGCGCGCCGACTGCCGCCACCGTCGCCACGTGACCGGCGAACACGCCGAGCACCGGTCCGACCAGGATCGCCCCGATGACGCCGAGCAGGAGCGCGTGCACCGCGAGCGTGGCGATCCGCAGTCCGGCCCGGCGCAGGCTGCGTGGGCTGGTGCCGAGTGAGATGCCCAGCGCCGTGGACGCCAGGTAGCCGCCGAGCACCACGCCGACGGCCAGGTAGAACGGGACCAGGCCGCGCGGGTCGTCGGCGGAGACCGGCACGTCGTCGGTGACCTCCAGCGGCACCTCGGCCTGCCGGGCCGCCTCGGTGAACACGTCGGTGACGAGTTCGGTGGCGGCGGGCGCTCCGGCGCTGGCGGTGGCGAGCGTCAGGCCACCGTCGGGGGAGGAGCTGAGCACCGCGTACACCGACCTGTCGTTGAGCCCGTCGTCGGCGGCGCCGCGGCTGTCGTACCCGACGGGTTTGATCGTGTCGGTGCGGGCGCGGACGGCGGACATCACGGCCTGGGCCTGCTGGTCGCCGGTGACGACGGCGACCGGCACGTCGCGCGGGTCGGGCTTGTGCAGCGCGCCGACGTAGGCGGCGATGAACGCGCTGGCCAGCGCCAGGGTGCCGAGGATCAGCGCCGCCGTGCGCGGCAGCCAGTCCCGGGTACGCAGCTCCGGCTCGTCCTCCACGCGCTCAGCCTATTGGCGGCATTTGCCTGGCTGAGGCGGTTTCGTCAGGGCGAAAACCGCTGGTCCGGGCCGATAGCGTCGGGCCATGCAGGCACCCATCTATCCCCCCAAACCGAAGCCGGGCGACCGGGTCGCGGTCGTCTCGCCCTCCGCCGGCCTGCCGGGTCTCTTCCCCCACGTGTACGAGCTGGGGCTGCGCCGGCTCCGCGACGAGTTGGGGCTGGAACCGGTGGAGTACCCGACCACCCGCGTCATGGGCGCCGACCCGCGCGACCGGGCACGCGACCTGATGGCCGCGTTCACCGACCCGACGATCACCGCCGTGCTGGCCACCGTCGGCGGGGACGACCTGATCACTGTCACCCCGTACCTGAACGACGAGGAGCTGTGGGCCAACCCGAAGCCCTACTTCGGCTACTCGGACAACACCAACGTGCTCAACCACCTCTACCGGATGGACACCGTCGGCTACCACGGCGGGTCCGTGCTGGTGCACCTCGGGCGCTCCGGGAAGCCGCACCCGCTCACGCTCGACTCGCTGCGCGCCGCGCTGTTCACCTCCGGCTGGTACGAGCTGACCCCCGCCTCCGAGTGGGGCGACGAGCCGTGCGACTGGCGCGACCCGGCCACGCTCGCCGAGGAGCCGCCGATGTACCCGTCCGAGGGCTGGCGCTGGCACGGCCCGGCCCGGGTCGTGCAGGGCCGCACGTGGGGCGGCAACCTGGAGATCGTGCACTGGCTGGCCGCCGCCGACCGGGTGCCGTCGGCCGCCGACCTGGCCGGTTCGGTGCTTCTGGTGGAGACCTCGGAGGAGATGCCCCCGGCCCAGGAGGTCTTCCGGATGGTGCGGAACCTGGGCGAGCGGGGCCTGCTCGCCGGCTTCCCGGCGATCGTGGTGGGCCGCCCCAAGGCGTGGGACTTCGACCGGCCGCACACGGTCGCGCAGCGGCTGGCCTGGGCCGCCGACCAGCGGGCGGCGATCCTGTCGGCGCTCGCCCCCTACAACGACGACCCGGTGGTGGTCTTCGACGTCGACCTGGGCCACACCGACCCGCAGGTGATCATCCCGTACGGCGGCGAGATCCGCGTGGACGCGGTCGACCGCCGCATCGCCGTGCGCTACTGAGCCCACAGCTCGCCGCCCGCCGCCCACCGCCCGCCTGCTCGGTGGAACGGCATGGGTGTCTACGTCGCCGTTTGACACCCATGCCGTTCCACTCACGCCTCGAAGTGGCGGTTCAGTGGAACGCTATGGGTGTCTCAGCGCCCTTTTGACACCCATGGCGTTCCACCCGGCGCTTGGCGGCGCTTGGCGGCGTGGGTCAGGCGGCCACGACGGCGAACGCGCGGACCGGGAACGTGCCCATGCCGGCCACCCGCGGCGGGGCGGCGGTGAACCGGAAACCGGTCGGCGGCAGCGCGTCCAGGCCGGTCAGGTGCTCCACGATCGGCACCCCGGCGGCCAGCAGACCGGTGTGCGCCGGGCGCTGGCCCGCCGCCGCCGGAGTCATGTCGTCGATGTTGATCGAGTCGATGCCGACAAGCGCCGCGCCCGCCTCGGCCAGCCACTGCGCGCCGTCACCGGTCAGGTAGGGCGCGTCCGGCGCGGCGTACCCGTCGGTGCCGAAGTGCGCGTCCCAGCCGGTGTGCAGCAGCACCGCGCACCCGGCCACGTCGTACGGGGCGAGCATCAGCTTGTCCACCGCCCGGGTACCGGCCGGCACCCGTACCACCAGGCCGGGCAGGTCGGCGAGGCGGTCCAGCGGCACCCCGGTCAGGTCCGGCCCGTCGGCGAAGCGGTGCGACGGCGTGTCCACGTACGTGCCGGTGTTGGCGATCATGTCGATCCGGGCGACGTGGAACTCGACGCCCGGCGCGTACCGGCCCCGGGACGCCTCCCGGGTCAGCCACTCGCTGATCGCCGGGCCGGGCCAGCCGGGCAGCGTGACCAGCCCTTCGGCGATCACGTGACTCAGTTCGACGAGCTTCCGCCCACCGGAGGCCGGCACATCGAGGCCCCGTCCGCCCTTGTGCGGCTCCTCGACGACGGTCCGGTTGGTGATCCGTACCTCGCCGGCCATGAGCAGCCCGAGGTGCCGGACCAGCAGCGCCGCCACCTCGTCGTCTGTGACATCCGGGTGCGGCACGTCCAGCCGGAACCCGTCCGTGCGCAGGCCACCACCGTTTGCGAACTCCACCTCGGCGTCGAAGACCGCCCGATACTCGACCATCCGCCCACCGCATCACGTGCCGTGGCGGAGCGTCAAGATCCGCAAGCTGGGCGGGCCCGGATTGTCGGGAGAGGGGGATAGGCTCGGACGGTGCACCCCCCGTCCGGCTGGACGCGGGGTCGTCGTCGTGTGTCGATCCGCTGGAAGTGATCACTGATGCTCACCGGACTCTTCTCCGCCGCCCTGGCCGACCCGGGGCTGGCCCGGGCGCGTGACCTGGCGCGCTCCGGTGCCGCCCAGGTCGACGGGCTCGACCTGACCGCCCCCGCCGCGCTGCGCCCGTTCGCGGTGGCCGCGGTCGCCGCCGACGAGCCGGCCGGCGGCGCGGGCCGCCCGGTGCTCGCGGTCACCGCCACCACCCGGGAGGCCGACGACCTGGCCTCCGCGCTGGGCAGCCTGCTGCCGCCGGAGCAGGTGGCGGTCTTCCCGTCCTGGGAGACGCTGCCGCACGAGCGGCTCTCGCCCCGCTCCGACACCGTCGGGCGGCGGCTGGCCGTGCTGCGCCGCCTGGCCCACCCGGACGCGGCCGACGCGCACGGCCGCACCGGGCCGCTGCGGGTCGTCGTCGCACCGGTCCGCTCGCTGCTCCAGCCGCAGCTCAAGGGCCTCGGGGACCTGGAACCGGTGCAGCTCGCCGCCGGTGACGAGGCCGACCTCGAAGAGGTCGCCCGCCGGCTCACCGACATGGCGTACGCCCGGGTCGACCTGGTCACCAAGCGCGGCGAGTTCGCGGTACGCGGCGGCATCCTGGACGTCTTCCCGCCCACCGACGAGCACCCGTCCCGGGTCGAGTTCTGGGGCGACGAGGTGGAGGAGATCCGCACGTTCGCGGTCGCCGACCAGCGCACCATCGAGGGCGTCGCGCAGATGTGGGCGCCACCGTGCCGCGAGCTGCTGCTGACCCCTGTGGTGCGCGAACGGGCCGCCGCGCTCGCCGTCGAGCACCCCGAGCTGGCCGAGATCCTGGACAAGCTGTCCGAGGGCATTCCGGTCGAGGGGATGGAGTCGCTGGCCCCCGCGCTGATCGGCGCCGACGCGCTGGAACTGCTCGTCGACTGCATGCCGGCCGGCACCCACGTACTCCTCTGCGACCCCGAGCGCATCCGCACCCGCGCGCACGACCTGGTCCGTACCTCGGAGGAGTTCCTCCAGGCCAGCTGGGCCGCGGCCGCCGTCGGCGGCCAGGCCCCGGTCGACCTCGGCGCCGCCGCCTTCAAGACCCTGGCCGAGGTACGCACGGCGGCCCGCGCCCTGCGCCAGCCCTGGTGGACGCTCGCCCCGTTCGGCCTGGTCGAGGCGGACGCGGCGCCGGCCCGGCAGCCCTGGGAGGACGCGCCGGCCGAGGTCGACGTGACCCCCGACGACGCCATCGCGGTGAGCCTGGCCGCCCAGCCGGCCCCGCTCTACCACGGCGAGACCTCCCGGGTGGTCGACGACCTCAAGCGCTGGGCCGGCGAGGGCTGGTCGATCGCGCTGGTCTTCGAGGGGCACGGTCCCGCCCAGCGGGCCGTCGAGGTGCTGCGCGACGCCGGTCTCGGCGCCCGGCTGACCGAGGAGGTGCCCACCGCGCCCGCGCCCGGCGAGCTGCTCGTGTCGTGCGGCTGTCTGACCGCCGGCTTCGTCGACGAGGCGTCGAAGTTCGTGCTCCTGACCGGCAATGACGTCACCGGCGGCCGGGGCACCTCCACCCGCGACATGCGCAAGATGCCCAGTCGGCGGCGCAACACCATCGACCCGCTGGAGCTGAAGGCCGGCGACTTCGTGGTGCACGAGCAGCACGGCATCGGCCGGTACGTCGAGCTGGTGCAGCGCACCGTCAACGGCGCCAGCCGCGAATACCTGGTCATCGAGTACGCGCCGAGCAAGCGCGGCCAGCCCGGCGACCGCCTCTTCGTCCCCACCGACCAGCTCGACCAGCTCTCCCGCTACGTCGGCGGCGAGCAGCCCACGCTGCACAAGATGGGCGGCTCGGACTGGCAGAAGTCCAAGGCGCGGGCGCGCAAGGCGGTCCGCGAGATCGCCGCGCAGCTCATCCAGCTCTACGCCGCGCGCAAGGCGTCCAAGGGGCACAACTTCGCACCCGACACCCCGTGGCAGCGGGAGCTGGAGGACGCGTTCCCCTGGCAGGAGACGCCCGACCAGCTCGCCGCCATCGAGGAGGTCAAGCGGGACATGGAGCAGACCGTCCCGATGGACCGCCTGATCTGCGGCGACGTCGGCTACGGCAAGACCGAGATCGCGGTACGGGCGGCGTTCAAGGCGGTGCAGGACGGCAAGCAGGTGGCGGTGCTGGTGCCGACCACGCTGCTCGTGCAACAGCACTACAACACGTTCGCCGAGCGGATGAGCCAGTTCCCCGTGTCGATCCGGCAGCTGTCCCGGTTCCAGACGCCGAAGGAGACCGAGCAGACGCTGGAGATGGCCGCCGCCGGTACCGTCGACATCGTCATCGGCACCCACCGGCTGCTCCAGGCGTCCACCCGGTTCAAGTCCCTCGGGCTGGTCATCATCGACGAGGAGCAGCGGTTCGGCGTCGAGCACAAGGAGCACCTGAAGACGCTCCGTGCCTCGGTCGACGTGCTCGCCATGTCGGCCACCCCGATCCCGCGCACGCTGGAGATGGCGATCACCGGCATCCGGGAGATGTCGACCATCGCCACCCCGCCGGAGGAGCGGCACCCGGTGCTCACGTTCGTCGGCGCGTACGACGACCGGCAGGTGGCCGCGTCCATCCACCGCGAGCTGCTGCGCGACGGCCAGGTCTTCTACCTGCACAACCGGGTCGAGTCGATCGAGAAGACGGCCCGCAAGCTGCGGGAGCTGGTGCCCGAGGCCCGGGTCGCGGTGGCGCACGGCCAGATGGGCGAGGAAGCGCTGGAGAAGGTGATGGTCGGCTTCTGGGAGAAGGAGTTCGACGTCCTGGTCTGCACCACGATCGTCGAGTCCGGCATCGACATCCCGAACGCCAACACGCTCATCGTCGAGCGGGCCGACCTGCTCGGCCTGGCCCAGCTGCACCAGATCCGCGGCCGGGTCGGCCGGGGCCGGGAGCGGGCGTACGCGTACTTCCTCTACCCGCCGGAGAAGCCGCTCACCGAGAACGCGCACGAGCGGCTGGCCACCATCGCCCAGCACACCGAACTCGGCGCGGGCATGTACGTGGCGATGAAGGACCTGGAGATCCGTGGCGCCGGCAACCTGCTCGGCGGCGAGCAGTCCGGCCACATCGAGGGTGTCGGCTTCGACCTGTACGTCCGGATGGTCGGCGAGGCCGTCTCCGCCTTCAAGGGCGAGAGCACGGAGGAGGAGACCGAGGTCAAGGTCGACCTGCCGATCGACGCGCACCTGCCGCACGACTACATCGGGGTGGAGCGGCTGCGCCTGGAGATGTACCGCAAGCTCGCCGAGGCCCGCGACGCCGAGCGGCTGCGCGAGGTGGTCGCCGAGATGACCGACCGGTACGGCGAGCCGCCCGCCCCGGTGCAGAACCTGGTCGCGGTGGCGCAGTTCCGGCTGCTGGCCCGCCGGTACGGGCTCACCGACGTGTCGATGCAGGGCAAACACATCCGGTTCGGCCCGTTGCCGCTGCCCGACTCGAAGCAGATGCGGCTCAAGCGCTACCACCCGGACTCGGTCTACAAGCAGGCGCTCGACCAGGTCAGCGTGCCCCGGCCCAGCACCCGGCGAATCGGTGGCGAGCCGCTGCGCGACCAGGCGCTGTTGGAGTGGTGCGGGCAGCTCCTGGCGGATGTCCTGGGCAAGCCCGAGGAGCTGGCCGGTGTTGCCAGCCCCGCAGTGGCGAGCGGACGATGACCCGGCAAGCCCGAGGAGCTGGCTCGTGCGGTCCCGGCGGGTGCGCGATGAGGTGGGTGGAGTCACAGGCTGGTACGGGGCGTGAGAGAGTGACCCACATGCGTGCCCGCCGTTCCCTCGTCGCCGTCAGCGTCGCGGCCCTCGCCGCGCTCTCTCTCGCCGCCTGTGGCCGATCCGCCCCGGACGTCGCCGCCTACGTCGGAGACACCCGGTACTCCGTCGAGCGGGTCGACGCGATCTACGACGACGCGCAGCGGCAGTACGCGGACGCCGTCCGGAATCAGGCGCCGCAGACGCCGTCGCCGGAGGAGCTGCGGTCCTCGGTGACCCGGCAGGACGTGCTGAACCTGCTCGTCGCGCTCGACCTCGGCAAGCGCGTGGCAGCCGAGAAGGGCCTCCAGGTCACCGACGAGGTGTCCCCGGAGCAGCTCCAGCAGCAGCTGCGGATGCCGGCGACCACCGAGTACACGAAGCTGTGGGGCGAGTGGGTGGACCTCTCCGCCACCCTCCAGCAGAGCCTGCCCCCGGCCGACCTCAGCGACGAGTCCCTGATGGCCGTCTACCGCGCCATCGAGAAGACCGGGGCGATCCAGCCGGGCCTGAGCGTCGCCGAGGTCCGGCAGGCGTTCGGCGAGGCCGGGTTCGTGCGCAGCGCCACCGCGCTGAGCACCGCGCTTCAGCAGGAGGCCGAGAAGGCGGACATCCGCGTCAACCCCCGGTTCGGGGTGACCGGTGTGCCGTCGCTCGTCAACACCGGCCAGTCGCTCGTCTTCTACTCCCTGCCCTACGTCAACCAGGACGGCCCGGTCACCGACATCTCGACGCCGGAGGCGCCGGCCGGTAGTTCGCCGGCTCCCGGAACCGTATGACCGCGCGCATCGTCCTGCTCGTCACCTCGCCCCGGCTGCCCGCCGGCCTGCTGACCTCGGCCGCCTGGGACGCCGTACGCTCCGCGCCGGTCCTCGCCGGTGCGGAGAGCGAGTTGACCCGGGCGGTCCGGACGGCCGGCGCCGAGGTGAGCGTGGTGGCCGAGGGCGCGACCCAGGCGCTGCTCGACGCCACCGCCACGCACGGCGGCGCGGTGTGGCTGGCCGGCCCGGCCGGGGACGAGGCGCTCGCCCGTGAGCTGGGGCTGCGGCTGGCCCGCGAGCCCGCCCTGGCCGAGCTGGAGCTGATGTACGGCTCGTGGGACCCGCCCGGCGCCCGGCTGCTCGACGCGGTCGAGGTGATGGACCGGCTGGCCTCCCCGGGCGGCGATCCGTGGAAGCGGGCGCAGACCCACCGCAGCCTGGCCGGGTTCCTGCTGGAGGAGTGCTACGAGGCGTACGACGCGATAAGCGCCGACGACACCGACGCGCTCCGCGAGGAACTGGGCGACGTGCTGCTCCAGGTGCTGCTGCACGCCCGGCTGGCCGAGAACCTGCCGGAGGGCGAGAGCTGGAGCGTCGACGACGTGGCGGGCACGCTTGTCGACAAGATGGTGCGGCGCAACCCGCACGTGTTCTCCGGCGAGCCGGCCGGCTCGATCGAGGAGATCGAGGCTAACTGGGAACGGATCAAGCGGGCCGAGAAGACCCGCGACTCGGTGCTGGACGGCATCGCGCTGAGCCAGCCCGCGCTGGCGCTGGCCGCGAAGATCCTGGACCGGGCCGGCCGGGTCGGCCTTGCCGTACCGCCCCCACTGGCCGAGTCCCAGGTGGACCCGGAGGCCCGGCTCGGCGCGAGCCTGCTGGCAACTGTCGCCGCCGCCCGCCAGGCCGGCATCGACCCCGAGGCCGCCCTGCGCCGTGCCACCCTGGCGTACGCCGAGGCGGTCCGAGCCGCCGAACGCGCCACCCCCACCCACCCCGCCTGACCCCACCCCACCTCCCCGCGCCCCCGCGCCCTCGCGCCCTCTCACACCGCCGCGATCTTGCACTTGCGGCCCTCTGGGCGTCGCAAATATCCCTTCTGTCCGGGCAGGAAGTGCAAGATCGCGGAGAGCTGCCGGGGGCGGTTGCGTGGTGGTGGGACAGGCTGATGATGGGGATCGGCGTTTCGCCGCCCTTGTCGGCCCGGTCGGAGTCCCGCGCGCTGCCAGCCCTGTCCCGCTGCCCTCGGCTCATCCCGCGCTGGCGGCTGCCCCAACCCGCCGTGCCCCTACTTGAGCCGAGCCCTCTCGCCTCCCGAGACTTGTAGACCGAATATCAAGATCTGCCCAGCCGCCCAGTGGGTCGGTTCGGTGATCAAGGAGTTTGGGGTCTAGGTGGGCGCTGGTGGGGACACAAACTCCTTGATCAACGCGGAGGGTGGCCCGGCGGGCGGGACGGGGAAAGGGTCGGGGGTGATCGGTAGGGTGCCGGGTATGGAGTCGTTCGTGCCGCTGGCGGAGCGGATCGTGGAGGCGTTGCTGGAGAGCCGGCCCGGGCTGGCCACCACCGCCGGGGACCACCGCTACGACGACCGGCTGCCCGACCTGTCCGCCGACGCGCTCGCCGCCGATCAGGCGATGCTGAAGGACGCGGCCGACGCGCTCGCCGAGATCGACCCGGATGCGCTGGACGTGGCGGAGAGCGTCGACCACGCGCTGCTCACCAGCATGATCGACAGGGGTCTGTTCGAGGCCACCGAGATCCGCGGCCACGAGTGGGATCCGCTGCGCCACAATCCGGGGCCGCTGCTGCATGCCCTGCTGGCCCGTCCCTTCGCCCCGGCCGAGGAGCGCCTGACCAGCCTCGCCGGGCGTCTGTCGGCCGTACCCGATGCGCTTGCGACAGCGCGCGCGACGCTGCGGGACATGCCGCGGATCCATGCGGAGACGGCGGTCGGGCAGTTCACCGGCACGGCGGCGCTGATCCGCGACGAGGTGCCGGCGTTGCTCGCCCAGGCGCCGGCGCTGCGGGACCGGGTCGGCCCGGCGGCCACCGCCGCGATCGCCGCGCTGGAGGAGTTCGTGGCCTGGCTGCGGCAGGGCCTGGCCGCCGACGCCGGCCCGGGGCGTGACCCGCGGCTGGGCCGGCGGCGCTGGGAGGCGCGGCTGTGGCACACGCTCGACACCGAGCTGAGCGCCGCCGAGGTGCAGCGCCGCGCGTGGGCCAACCTGGACCGGGTCACCGAGGAGATCCGCGCGGCGGCGGTCGAGCTGGTCGGTGGTCCGGGCGACGACGAGACGGTACGCCGGGCGCTGGACCTGCTGGCCGCCGAGCATCCGGCCGACGCCACGATCGTGGACCTCGCCTCGGTGACGCTCGACGAGGCGAGTGACTTCGTCCGTCTCCACGACCTGGTCAGCATGGTCGATGACCCGTGCGTCATCCAGGAGATGCCGGAGTTCGCCCGGGGTGTGGCGGTGGCCTACTGCGACTCGCCGGGGCCGCTGGAGACGGCCGACGTGCCGACGTTCTACTGCATCGCGCCCACCCCGGCGGACTGGCCGGCGCAGCGGGTCGAGTCGTTCTACCGCGAGTACAACGACCACATGATCCGCAACCTGACCGTGCACGAGGCGATGCCCGGCCATTTCCTCCAGCTCGCCCACGCCCGCCGCTACGAGGGTCCGACCCGGGTACGCGCGCTCACCGAGTCGGGCGTGTTCATCGAGGGCTGGGCGGTCTACACCGAGGAGCTGATGGCCGGGCTCGGCTTCGGCGGGCTGCCGGTGCGGTTGCAGCAGCTCAAGATGCAACTGCGGATGACCATCAACGCGCTGCTCGACCAGCTCGTGCACTGCGACGACCTGCCCGAGTCCGAGGCGATGGCGCTGATGACCGGGCGCGGCTTCCAGGAGGAGGGCGAGGCGGCCGGCAAGTGGCGGCGGGCGCTGCTCACCTCCACCCAGCTCTCCACGTACTTCGTCGGCTACAGCGAGATGGCCGACATCGCCGCCGCCCGGCCGGACGGCGTGCCGGTGCGTGACTGGCACGACGCCATGCTGGCGCACGACTGCCCGCCGCCGCGCCACCTGCGCACGCTGCTGGGGGTGTGAGGGCTCAGCCGGCGGCGACCGCGTCGATCAGCCAGCGGGACAGGGAGTACGCGGGCGGCAGCTCGGCGGGCAGCGCGTCGACCGGGAACCAGCGCGCCTCGGTCAGCTCCGTCCCGTCGACCACCGGTTCGGCGGCCGGGTCGGTCACCTCGGCGGTGAATCCGGCGAGCAACGTGCCCGGCCCGGTCAGCGCCCACGGCTGGCTGTCCACGTACGCGGGGCGTCGCAGGGTCAGGCCGACCTCCTCGGCGACCTCGCGGTGCACCGCCGCCTCCAGCGACTCCCCGGCCTCGACGAACCCGGCGACGAGCGCCCACAACTCGGTCGGCCCGTGCGCGTGCCGGACCAGCAGGAGTTCGCCCGCGCCGCCGGCCGGGCCGGGGCGGGTGATCGCTGTCAGTACCGCGACGGACAGCGGCACGAACACGGTCAGCCCGCAGTCCGGGCAGCGCCGCGCGGTCTCGCCCGGCACGTCGGCCAGCTCGGCCCGGCACGCCCCGCACCACCTGTGGGTACGCCGCCAGGTGACCACGGCGAGCGCCCGCCCGGCCAGGTCGGCGTGGGGCGCGGGTAGCTCGGCGGCGAGGCCGCGCCAGCCGCGCCACCGGCCGGGCAGCGACTCGGGGTCGGTGACCTCGGCCGCCCACGCCGGGGTGCCGCCGAGCGTGCCGACGGGTGTCCAGGCGAGGTCGCCGGGCAGCGCGTCGATCCGCAGCGGCTGCCCGGTGTCCGGATCGGTCAGCAGTTTCCGGCCGGCGACCGGCAGCGCCAGGTCGCCCGGCCGCGGGGGCCGCCCGTGATCAGCGGCGGGCCGGAACCCGGCGCCGGACGAGGCGCCGCCGGGCGGGGTCACGACGTGGCGGGTCGGCGGTCCACCACGCCGGCGCCGGCCGGTACGGCGAACGCGGCGGCCTCGACGCTCTCGGTGTAGCGGCTCAGCGTCACCTCGGCAGGCTTGCCGTCGATCATGCCGGAGAAGCTGCCCAGCACGCCCTCGTTCGTCACGCATGTGCTGAAGCGCTCGCCGTCGTGGGTGACGTTCACGCAGGTGGCGTGGTGCCCGGCCAGCGTGGTGTCGCTCTGCTCGATGACGGCGTCCGGCGCCAGCGCGGCCTCGGTGAGCAGCCGGATCACCGCGGGCGGCGTGACCAGGCCCTGCTTGCGCGCCTCGTCGTAGACGATCACCGACGGCTTCCCGGCGGTGAGCACGGGCGGCGAGACGGTGCAGGAGGTACGGGTGGCGGTGCTCGCGCACCGGGTCACCGACTCCTGCGTCACCGTGATCTTGCCGCCGGGCCAGGTGTACGTGGACCGCAGCGGCTTCTTGGTCTGCGCGATCGAGGCGGTGCGACCGCCGTCGAGCTGGTAGTCGGCGGCCCAGGTCTGCTCCAGCGCCCGGTCCATCCGCGCGGCGAGGTCGTTGACCAGGTCGGCCCGACCGAGCGCGACGCCGGCGTCGTCCAGGGCCTGGCAGCCGGTGACCGAGAGCGACGCGATGACCGAGGCGGCGAGCACGCGGAGAGTCGTCGAGGCGGCAGGCATGATGCCCAGCCTTGTCGATCGACGCAACGTCTCGCAAACCGGTTGCCGGTTGACGACCGGTAATCCGGGAATGTCCGTCTCACCAAGCGCCTCGGGGCCCGCCCCGAGCGGCGTACGGCGGGGCGGGGACCGATACGCTGCGTTCAACACCTGCCTCAGCCGCACCGTCGCGGCCCATACGGACCGGAACCACACAAACGAGGAGCGACTCAGTGGCAACCATCGAGGGAATCGTCGCCCGGGAGATCCTGGACTCGCGGGGCAACCCGACGGTCGAGGTCGAGGTCGGGCTCGACGACGGCACGATCGCCCGCGCCGCGGTGCCGTCCGGCGCCTCCACCGGCGCCTTCGAGGCGGTCGAGCTGCGCGACGGTGACAAGGACCGCTACCTGGGCAAGGGTGTCGAGAAGGCCGTCGCCAACATCGAGGACCGGATCGTCGACCAGCTCATCGGCTACGAGGCCAGCGAGCAGCGGCTGATCGACCAGAAGATGCTCGACATCGACGGCTCGGACAACAAGGGCGAGCTGGGCGCGAACGCCATCCTCGGTGTCTCTCTGGCCGTGGCGAAGGCCGCCGCGGGCAGCGCCGAGCTGAGCCTGTTCCGCTACCTGGGCGGCCCGAACGCGCACCTGCTCCCGGTGCCGATGATGAACATCCTCAACGGTGGCGCGCACGCCGACTCGAACGTCGACATCCAGGAGTTCATGATCGCGCCGATCGGCGCGCCGACGTTCCGGGACGCGCTGCGCTCGGGCGCCGAGGTCTACCACGCGCTGAAGTCGGTGCTGAAGAAGAAGGACCTGTCGACCGGCCTGGGCGACGAGGGCGGCTTCGCCCCGAACCTGCCCACCAACGCCGCCGCGCTGGACCTGATCGCCGAGGCCGTGGAGAAGGCCGGGTACCGGCTGGGCACCGACATCGTCTTCGCGCTCGACGTGGCCGCCACCGAGTTCTTCGACAACGGCACGTACACGTTCGAGGGCACCGCGAAGAGCGCCGAGGAGATGAGCAACTACTACACCAAGCTCGCCGGCGACTACCCGATCGTCTCCATCGAGGACCCGCTGGCCGAGGACGACTGGAGCGGCTGGGCCACCCTCACCGCCGCGCTCGGCGACCGGATCCAGATCGTCGGCGACGACCTGTTCGTGACCAACCCGCAGCGCATCGCCCGGGGCATCGCGGAGCAGGCCGCCAACGCGGTGCTCGTCAAGGTCAACCAGATCGGCTCGCTCACCGAGACGCTCGACGCCGTCGACCTGGCCCACCGGGCCGGTTTCAAGTGCATGATGAGCCACCGCTCCGGCGAGACCGAGGACACCACCATCGCGGACCTGGCCGTCGCCACCGGCTGCGGGCAGATCAAGACCGGCGCGCCGGCCCGCTCCGACCGGGTGGCCAAGTACAACCAGCTCCTGCGGATCGAGGAGGAGCTGGCCGACGCGGCGCGGTACGCCGGCGCCGGCGCGTTCCCGCGTTACCGTTCGGCCTGAGCGAGCGCTCCGGGGGAGGGGTGTGACGATGCAGCAGCGCCGCACACCGGGTGGCCAGCGGCCCGCCCGTCGGCCGGGTCAGCCCGGCCGGACGGGCGGTGCCCGGGTCCGGTCCACGGCCCGCGACAACGGCGTCCGCGCGGAGGCGCGCGCCGCCGGCCGGTCACCCGGCGCGTCCCGGGCCAGCGACGGCGTACGCTCCGCGAGCCGCCCCGCCGCGGCCCGGCGTACCGCTGCCGGTGGTCCGGTCAAGCGGCTCACCGCACCCCAACCCCGGCGCTTCACCGGGCGCGCCACAGTGCTGTTCGCGGTGCTGATCGCGCTCGCCCTGGCGTACACCTATCCGGTCCGGGTCTACCTGGACCAGCAGGCCGACATCGAACGGATGGAGGCCGCGCAGGCAGCCCAGCGGGCCGAGATCGAGCGGCTCACCGCCGAGGCGGCCAAGTGGAAGGACCCGGAGTACGTCAAGACGCAGGCCCGGGAGCGGTTCTTCATGGGCAAGCCGGGCGAGACGCTGCTGGTGGTGCTCTCCGACCCGGAGGGCGCGGCCAAGGACGCCGGCAAGGGCGCGAAACCGGGGGCGCCGACCGGGCCGGAGCCCTGGTACGACACCCTGTGGGGGAGCGTGCGGGCGGCGAACGCCGAGCGCCAGGACAAGTGAGCACCACACGAAAGGCACTTCCTTGAGCGTCGTACCACCGCAGGAGCCGGCGGCGGACTCCGTACCCCCGCCGGAACGCCAGCCGGCCACCGAGGCCGACCTGGCCGCGGTGGCCGCGCAGCTCGGACGCCCGCCGCGCGGGACCCGCGCGGTGGCCCACCGGTGCCCGTGCGGCCTGCCCGACGTGGTGGAGACGACGCCCCGGCTGGCCGACGGCACGCCGTTCCCGACGCTGTTCTACCTGACCTGCCCGCGTGCCACAGCGGCGTGCAGCCGGCTGGAGTCGGCCGGGCTGATGAAGGAGATGGCCGAGCGGCTGGCCGAGGATCCGGAGCTGGCCGCGCAGTACCGGGCCGCGCACGAGGACTACCTGACCCGCCGGGAGGCGATCGGTGAGGTGCCGGAGATCGCCGGCATCTCGGCCGGCGGCATGCCGGGGCGGGTGAAGTGCCTGCACGTGCACCTGGGGCACGCGCTCGCCGCCGGGCCGGGGGTCAACCCGTTCGGCGACGAGACGCTGGCGCTGGTGGAGAAGTGGTGGGCCGCCGGCCCCTGCGTGGACGTGCCAGCGGTCCAGTGAGATGAGCGCCGACCAGATCACTGTGCGCCGGGCCCGCACCGCCGACGTGCGCGGCATCCGGCGGCTGGTGGACACGTACACCGACGACCGGCGGCTGCTCAGCAAGGCGACTGTGACGCTGTACGAGGACGTGCAGGAGTTCCGGGTCGCGGTGACGCCGGACGGCGCCGTCGTCGGGTGCGGCGCGCTGCACGTCATGTGGGAGGACCTGGCCGAGATCCGGACGGTGGCGGTCGACCCGTCCTGCCGGGGGCACAAGATCGGGCACCGGATCGTCGGTGAGCTGATCGACTCCGCGCGGGAGCTGGGCATCGCCCGGATCTTCGTGCTCACGTTCGAGACCGGCTTCTTCGGCTCGTTCGGCTTCCGCGAGATCGACGGCGCGCCCGTGCCGCAGCCGGTCTACGAGCAGCTTCTGCGCTCGTACGACGAGGGTGTCGCGGAGTTCCTGGACCTGGAACGGGTCAAGCCCAACACCCTCGGTAACTCCCGCATGCTGCTGCGCCTCTGAGCCCGGGGGTGGGGGTGGGCTGCCGTAGGGTGGGCGCCGTGAGCGCGCGCGTGGCAGCCATCGACTGCGGGACGAACTCGATCCGACTGCTGATCGCCGATCTGCCGGAGGCGTCGGACGGGGACCCGGCGCCGCTCGTGGACGTCAGCCGGCGGATGGAGATCGTCCGGCTGGGGCAGGGCGTCGACCAGACCGGCATGCTCGCCCCCGAGGCCATCGAGCGGACCCGGGTCGCGCTCGCCGACTACGCGGCCGAGATCGAGAAGTCCGGCGCCGAGCGGGTACGCATGTGCGCCACCTCGGCCTCCCGCGACGCCTCCAACGCCGCCGACTTCCGTGCCATGGTCGAGCGCACGCTCGGCGTACCGCCCGAGGTGGTGACCGGCGACGAGGAGGCACGCCTGTCGTTCACCGGCGCGGTGCGCGGCCTGCCCGCCGACGCCGAGCCGCCGTACCTGGTGGTCGACATCGGCGGCGGCTCGACCGAGTTCGTGGTCGGCACCCGCGATGACGGCGTGCGGGGCGCGATCTCGGTGGACATCGGCTGCGTCCGGATGACCGAACGCCACCTGCACGGCGACCCGCCGACCCCGGCGCAGATCGCCGCCGCCGAGGCCGACATCGCCGCCGCCGTGGACCGGGCGCTCGCCGCCGTGCCCGGCCGGGAGGCCGCCACGCTGGTCGGGCTCGCCGGTTCGGTCACCACAGTGGTCGCCCTGGCCGAAGGACTCCAGGGGTACGACCCGAGCCGCATCCATCACGCCCGCGTCTCGTACGAGCAGGTGGCCGAGGTGACCGCCGACCTGCTCGGCAAGAGCAGTGAGCAGCGGCTGGCGTACCCGGTGATGCACCCGGGGCGGGCCGACGTGATCGGCGCGGGCGCGCTGGTGCTGCGAGTGATCATGGAGCGGGCCGGGATGCCGTCAGTGGTCGCCTCCGAGCACGACATCCTCGACGGCATCGCCTGGAGCCTGGCGGCGACCTCGGGATAGGTGGTTCCCCTGCGTGTGGCCGGTATGATTTCCATATGGTCACCACTGTCAATCTTCCGGACGGACTGCACGAACGGCTCAAGCAGCTTGCCGAGCAGGAGCACCGGTCGATGAACGCCACCATCGTTGTGGCCGTCGAGGAGTACGTCTCGGCGCGCAGTCATCGTGCCCGCGTGCGGGATCTTGCGCGGGAGGTTGCCGAGCGTGACGCCGAGCTGCTGCGGCGGTTGGCGGAGTGATCCACTATCTCGAGGTCGACGACCTCGTGGAGATCGCCTCGATCGTGCTGGCTGGGACGCCGCAGGTCCGTGATTTCGGTCTGCTTTCATCGGCGGTGGTCCGCCCGGCCACCGTGGCGTTCGGCCAGGAGGCTTATCCCGATCTCTGGACCAAGGCCGCCGCGCTGCTGCACTCGGTCTGCATGAACCACGCGCTGATTGACGGGAACAAGCGTCTCGCCTGGGCGGCGGGGCGGGTGTTTCTGGCCCTCAACGAGGTGCCGATCCAGGATGTCGACGTTGATCAGGCCGAGGCTCTCGTGATGTCGGTGGCAAGCGGCACCCTGACCGAGGTCTCGGACATCGCCCGCGAGCTCCGCAAGCTCTACGTCTGAGCCATCGGCGGAAATGCTGTCGCAGTTGCCGGACGGCACCGCCTGGAGTCTCGCCTAGCCCTCTGGCCCTCTCGCCGCTGCCTTCTCAGGCGGTGATCAAGGAGTTTGTGTCCGATCCGGGCGCCTGTGAGGACGCCAACTCCTTGGTCAACAAGAAGGGGCGGGGTCAGTCCGTCGTCAGGTCGGGACGGTGTTCCCTGATCCACTTCTCGACGTCCGACTTCCGCCAGACCTTGCCCATCGCCAGCACGGCGATCGGCTCCGGGAAGTTGCGCTGGTTGGCGATCACGGATGCCCGCTGACGCGACACGTTGCCGAGCATCGCCCGGATCTCCGACACGCCCACCAGCTCCACACGTTGACGATGGCAGCGTCGGCGTCGCCGAACAGCGACAACTACGGAGACTGTTGACGGTGACAACAGGAGGCGGCACCGTCGGGGGATGAGCGTGAGGAACTGTTCTCCCGTACCCGATCGCGGTCGCCGGGTCGTGCGGCCGCACGTACCGATGGATGGACCGCCCGTCGGTAGGTAGGTGTCGTGGTGCTGTGTCGTTGACGGTAGTGCGTTATACACACTAGTGTGCGGAGCGTGGATACCACGCAGCTCCTCAAGGGCGTGCTCGACCTGGCGGTGCTCGCCGTGCTCAAGGACGAGGACGGGTACGGCTACGACATCCTGCGGCGGCTACGCGAGGCCGGTCTCACCGAGGTCGGCGACGCCTCGGTCTACGGCACGCTGCGCCGGCTGTTCGCGGCCGGTCTGCTCACCACGTACGTGGTGCCGAGCGAGTCCGGGCCGCACCGCAAGTACTACTCGCTCAACGCCGCCGGGCGTGACCAGCTCACCAGCTCCGGCAAGACCTGGCGCTCGTTCGCCACCACCATGGACGCGCTGCTCGACGATCGGGGGATGGCGGCATGACCGTCACGGGGCAGGAGATCACGGACTACGTCGACCGGGTACGGGCCGCGCTCGCCGACCTGCCGCCGGAGGTCCGCGACGAGTTGACCGAGGAGCTGCCGGAACACCTCGCCGAGGTCGCCGCCGAGGGTGAGGGCACGCTGGTTGACCGGCTGGGCACCCCCGAGGCGTACGCCGCCGAGCTGCGCGCCGTCGCCGGTGCCCAGCCGAGCCGGCGGCCGACGCGTTTCCACCGCCTCGCCGAGGCCCGGCGGGAGGCGGCCACCCAGCTGCGTCTGCTCGACCGCCAGCTCGGCCCGGTGCTCGGGCACGAGACGGTGAGCGACTTCCTGCGTCCGCTGCGCCCGGCCTGGTGGCTGGTGCGTGGCTGGCTGGCCGCGCTGATCGTGGCCTGGATGGTGGACGGCCGGTCCGGCCTGGTGCCCCGGCTGGACGGCAACAGCTCGATGGGGATGCTGCTGCTCATCGGCGCGATCGTCGCGTCCATGTGGTGGGGTCGTCGCTCGGCCGGGATCAACGGGTGGCGGCGACAACTGCACCAGATCGGCACCGCCGCGCTGCTGTTGTTCTCCTTCGCCGTGCTGGCCCAGGTGGACGAGCGCGCCGACACCGACGTCTACAGCAGTTACGAGCAGACTTCTGTGGACCACCGGTACGAGCGGATCGAGGACGTCTTCGTCTACGACCAGCAGGGGCGGCTGATCCGCGACGCGCGGCTCTTCGACCAGAACGGCGTGCCGATCACGCTCGGCTGGCCGAGCTGCATGGCCGACACGGGCGCGGTGCCGGAGATGCGTAACACCTACCCGTACTGTCCGGAGCGGGCCCCGTTCGGCCCGCCGGTCTCACCGTCGATCGCCCCGCCAGCATTCGCGCCAAGCGGCAGTGCCACCCCCACCGCGCCGACCACCAGCGCTTCCCCGGAACCCACGTCAACCCCCTGAGCGCGCTCGACCGCGCGAGATCTTGGAAGGAAACGGCCCTCACAGGGGCCGCAATCATCCAAGATCTCGCGCGGAGCCGCTGTCAGGCGATGGCGGCGATGTCGCCGTCGTCGAAGTAGATCGCCTGATGGAGTCGGCCACCCAGGGCGGCGGCGAACCGGGCCACCACGTCCTGACCGGAGATCTTTCCCTGCTCGATCTGGGAGATCCGTCCCTTGGTGACGCCCATGCGGTCAGCCACCTGCTGTTGGGTCAACCCCCGCGCTCGGCGCACTTCCGCGAGTCGGTGACCGATGACCTCGGCGAGGAGTTGCTGCTTGCCCGCGTCGACCGCCTCTTCGCCTCCGGCCCGGGCGACGTGGTCGACGCGGATGTCCTGCCATCGGGAGTAGTCGCTCATGCCTTCCCCTCCTCTCGCGTCCGGCACCATGCGACCAGTTTAGCGATCGCTATACCTGTGGGGCGGTTCAACAGGAGGTGAATGCCACTGTTGTTCTGTCTTCCCCGGGCCGCTGACCGCGTGGCACGCTACCGGCACATAACAGCCAACTGTGCGACCAGCCAACGTTGACTGACCGCAAGGAGGACGGGCCCATGGGCGAGATGGTGAGCTTCACCGGCAACGGGGGGACGAGCGAGGGGTATCTCGCGATACCCTCCGGCGGTGCGGCCAGCCCGGCGGTCATCGTCATCCAGGACTGGTGGGGTCTCGTACCCCACGTACGGGCCGTGGTCGACCGCTTCGCGGAGGCCGGCTTCGTCGCGCTCGCGCCCGACTTCCGGCACGGTGGCCCGGCCGTCAAGCCGACCGAGCCGCGGCTGATGCTCAACAGCTCCCAGATGGACGAGGCGGCGAGTGACATCGCCGCTGCCGCCGAATACCTGGCGAGCCGGCCCGAGGTCGCCGGCAAGGTGGGCTGCGCCGGGTTCTGCGCGGGCGCCAGCCTGGCCCTGTGGTCCGGCACGTTCTCCGAGCGCATCGTGGCCACCGCCGGGTTCTACCCGCGCCTGCCCTGGGAGGGCATGGCCGCCGACTGGGCCGACTATGCGGGGAAGGCCGCGCTCATCCACTGCTCCGAGGCGGACGGCCTGTCCGCCGCCGACGGGGTGCAGAGCGTACGCCGGTCCATCGAGTCGGCCGGCGGCACCTGCCAGACGTTCGACTACCCGGGCACCGCGCACGCGTTCTTCAACGAGGACCGGCCGGAGCACTACGACCAGCGGGCGGCCGCCACCGCCTGGGCCCGCACGCTGGAACTGTTCCGGGCGAAGCTTGGCTGAGTCGCGTACCCCGCAGGACGTGGTCGCCCGCGCAGCGCGGGCGACCGACCTGGCCGACCTCGACGGCGCGGTCAGTGACTGCTTCGCCTGCCCGCGCCTGGTGGCGTGGCGTGAGGAGGTCGCGCTGGTCAAGCGGGCCGCGTTCCGCGACCAGGACTACTGGGGACGGCCGGTGCCCGGCCTCGGCCCGCAGGACGCGCGCATCGCCATTCTCGGCCTGGCGCCGGCGGCGCACGGCGGCAACCGCACCGGCCGGATCTTCACCGGGGATCGGTCCGGCGACGTCCTGTTCGCCGCGCTGCACCGCGCCGGGCTGGCCAACCAGCCGACGAGCGTCTCCGCCGACGACGGCCTGACGCTGCGCGACACGCGCATCTTCGCCGCGGTGCGGTGCGCGCCGCCGGACAACAAGCCCACCCCGGCCGAGCGGGACACCTGCGCGCCGTGGCTGCACCGCGAGGTCGAACTGATCCGGCCCACGCTGCGCGTCGTGGTCGCGCTGGGCGCGTTCGCGTGGGCTGCGTGGTGGCCGGTGCTCGGTCAGGTGTACGGGCAGCGACCGCCCACGCCGCGACCGGGGTTCGGCCATGGGGCACACTGGTCCGGCGAGTCCGTGCCGGAGTTGCTGGGCTGCTACCACGTCAGCCAGCAGAACACGTTCACCGGCCGGCTCACGCCGGCGATGCTGGACGACGTGTTCACCCGGGCGAAGGACCTGGCCGGGGTGGACTGAGGAACACCTGAGGCGGTGGGATGGATTTCGGCGTACTGCGCAGGTGGTGGCCGGTCGCCGCGGTGACGGTGCTGCTCGCGCTCGCCGCGTTCGCCGCCGGTCACTCCGCCATCGGGGCCAGCCGGATCCCGCCCGCGGCCGACACCATCCCGTACGTGCCGGACTACCCGTCGCCGGAGGCGGTGCCGTCGTACCCGGTGGAACCCCGCGACGTCGGTGAGTCCACCTCGGGCGGCGTGCCCGGCTGGCTGGCCACCGCCGCCGTGGCGTTGCTGTCCGCGGCGGTGCTGGGCGCGATCGGGTACGTGCTGTGGAACGTGCTCCGGGGCGCGCTGCGGCGTACCACCCGTGCCGTGCCGGTGCGGCGCACCCGGCGTACCGCCGAGGGGACCGCGCGTGAGGTGGTGGCCGCGCTCGACGCCGGGCTCGTCGAACTGGACGACCGCTCCACCGACCCGCGGACCGCTGTCATCGCCTGCTGGGTACGCCTGGAGGAGGCCGCCGAGGACGCGGGCGTGCCACGGCACACCGGCGACACTCCGACCGACCTGGTCGCCCGGTTGCTGCGCGGCGACCCGGAGGCCGGCATCCCGGCGATCGCCAGCGCCGACGTGCTCGACGGTTTCGCGCACGTCTACCGGGAGGCCCGGTACGCCACGCACCCGGTCGACGAGCACACCCGCGACCAGGCGCGCGCCGCGCTGCGGCGGCTGCGCGGTGAGCTGACCAGCCTGGCGGGGGAGAGGTCGTGAGCACGAGCATCGACGACCTGCTCTCGTTCGGCGAGGAGCCCGCCGGGGAGGATGTGCGGCCCTCGGGCGGCGGTCGGGCGCGCGCGCTGCTGCGGACCGCGGCGGTCACCGCCGCCGTCGTCGTGGTGATAGTGGTCGGGCTGCGCGCTGTCGGCCTGAAGGTGCCGCTCTGGATCGTCGTGGCCGGAGTGCTCGCCGTGCTCGCGGTACGCCGGGTCACCACGGCGCTCTCACCCCCGCCGCCGCCCCGCGCCGGTGCCCGCGCGCCCGCGGGTGAAGAGCCGGGCACCTGGAACTGGTCCGCCCGGGACGCGTTGCGCACCGCGATCAACGGCTGGGAGCGCCCGCTGGACTGGTCCGCCGACAACCGGGAGCGGTTCACCGAACGCATCCTGCCCCGCCTCGGCGAGCTGGCCGACGAGCGGCTGCGCCAGCGCCACGGCGTCACCCGCGAGTCCGATCCGGCCCGCGCCCGGTCGGTGCTCGGCGAGCCACTGTGGACGTTCCTCACCACCCCCGCCCGCCGCCCTCCGTCGCCGCGCGACCTCGCGGCGATCGTCGCCGAACTGGAGAAGATCTGATGAACGACGTGGACCGGAGCATGGCCCCCGCCGAGGTGGGCCGGCTCGCCCGGACCGTCCTGGAGGCGGTCGGCACCGTCGTGGTCGGCAAGCGGGACGCGCTGGAGCTGGTGCTGGCCGGCATCCTCGCCGGTGGTCACGTGCTGCTGGAGGATCTGCCCGGCCTGGGCAAGACGCTCACCGCGCGCTGTTTCGCGCAGGCGCTCGGGCTGGACTTCCGGCGGCTCCAGTTCACGCCGGATCTGCTGCCCGCCGACGTGACCGGCTCGTTCCTCTACGACCAGAGCAGCGGCGACTTCGCCTTCCGGGCCGGGCCGGTGTTCACCAACCTGCTGCTCGCCGACGAGATCAACCGGACGCCGCCGAAGACGCAGTCGGCGCTGCTGGAGGCGATGCAGGAGAAGCAGGTGTCGGTGGAGGGCGTGACCTACCGGCTGGACGAGCCGTTCCACGTGCTCGCCACCGCCAACCCCATCGAGTACGAGGGCACGTACCCGCTGCCGGAGGCGCAGCTCGACCGGTTCCTGCTGCGGGTGTCGTTCGGCTACCCGACCCACGACGAGGAGTGGGACGTGCTGCGCCGCCGGATCGCGCGCCGCCGCGAGGAGGCCGAGATCAAGCCGGTGGTGGACGCCGCCACGCTGCGCGCCATGCAGGCGGCGCTGGAGGACGTGGTGGTCGAGGACTCGGTCGGCCGGTACATCGTGGCGCTGGCCGCCGCGACCCGGGAGCACCCGTCCGTGCTCGTCGGCGCGTCCCCGCGCGGCTCGCTGGCGCTGCTGCTGCTGTCCCGGGTCCGGGCGGTGCTCGCCAACCGGGACTACGTCGTGCCGGAGGACGTCAAGGCGGTGGCGGCGCCCGCGCTCGCACACCGGATCACGCTGCGGCCGGAGATGTGGCTGCGCCGGGTCGACCCGGCGTTCGTGGTCGGCGAGGTGCTGGAGTCCACGCCCGCCCCGGCCAGCGGCGCGCTGCCCAGCTACGCCGCCGGGCGTTGATGGACCGGGCCGAGGCGGCGAGCGGCTGGGTGCCCACCTGGGCGCTCGGCCGGGCCGTGCTGCTCACCGGCGTGCTGCTCGTCGCCGCGGTGCTGCTCGGCCGCATCGACCTGGTGGTGCTCGCCACGCCGTTCGCGCTCGGGACCGCGTACGCGCTGCGCCGCCGCCCGGCCGGGTTGCCGGAGCTGGAGCTGGGCGTCGGGGACACCCACCTGGTCGAGGGCTCCCCGCTGGCCGCGACCGTCGCCGTGGCCAACCCGGACCTGGTCGGGTACGACCTGGCGGTGGTGCGGACCCGGATGTCGCGCTGGCTGCGGGTGGAGCAGGTCGGCTTCGGCGGCACCGGGCTGGACGTGAGCCGCTCCGGTGGGGCGGACCGCCCGTTCGTCACCTCCGTGCCCCGGGGCAGCGCCGTCGACCTGGAGCTGACCGGCACGGCGCTGCGGTGGGGGCGGCACCCGATCGGGCCGGCCGGGGTGCGGGTCGCCGCCGCCGACGGGCTGCTGGTCTCCCGCGCCGTGATCACCGAACCGATCCGCGCCCGGGTCTATCCGCGTACCGAGCCGTTCGACGCGGTCGAGGCGATGCCCCGGGCCGCCGGGCTGGTCGGCGCGCACCGGTCGCGGCGGCCGGGGGAGGGCGGCGAGCTGGCCGGGGTACGCGTGTTCGCACCCGGCGACCGGCTGCGCCGTATCGACTGGCGGGTGTCGCTGCGGGCCCGCCAACTGCACGTCGCGGCGACGCTCTCGGACCGGGACGCCGAGGTGGTGGTGCTGCTGGACGTGCTGGCCGAGGCGGGCCGCTCCGGTGGCGTGAACGGCCCGGCGTCGGTGCTGGACACCACGGTGCGGGCCGCCGCCGCGATCGCCGAGCACTACCTGCACCGCGGCGACCGGGTGTCGATGCTGGAGTACGGCCCGGCCGCTCGCCGGCTGCGTCCGGCCACCGGGCGGCGGCAGTACCTGACCGTGCTGGAGTGGCTGCTCGACGTGCACGCCGAGTCGTCCCCGCACGAGCCGTACGACCAGGTCTTCGGCCCGCAACTGCTCTCCTCGGACGCGCTCGTGGTGGTGCTCACCCCGCTGCTCGACGAGCGGTCGGCGCAGATGCTGGCCCGGCTGGCCCGCGGCGGCCGGTTCGTGGTGGCGGTGGACACGCTGCCGGCCGAGCTGCCGATGCCGAAGGAACGGGGCTGGGCCGAGGTGGCGTACCGGCTGTGGCGGCTGGACCGGGACACGATGATCGGCCAGCTCCGCGAGCACGGCGTGCCGGTGGTGCGCTGGGCCGGCGCCGGCAGCCTGGACGAGGTGCTGCGCGACGTGGCCCGGCTGGCGACCGCCCCGAAGGCGGGTTTCAAATGACGGATGCTCTGATGGAGCGGGTGCGGGCCCTGCGGTACGCGGCCGCCCGGGTCAGCCCGCTGCCGCTGCTGGTACGCGGCGGCATCTTCCTCACCGTGCTGGCCGGCTTCCTGCTCGCGTACCCGGTGCAGGCCCTCACCGCGCGCTCGCTGCTGGCCCTGGCGGCGGCCGCGGTGCTGCCGGCGTTCGGGCCGCGCCGGATCTGGCCGACGTTCACCGCGCTGGTGACTGTCGCCGGCTGGCTGCTGGCCACGCTCGGCTTCGACCGGCCGCCGGCGCTGTGGCGGCTGCTTGCCGTGGCGACGCTGCTCTACCTGGCGCACTCGCTCTGCGCGCTCGCCGCGCTGCTGCCCTACGACGGGCTGATCGACCCGGACGTGGTGTTCCGGTGGCTGGGCCGGGCGGGCGGCGTGGTTCTCGCCAGCGCTGTGCTCGGCGTGGTGCTGGCGTGGCTCGGTGGGGTCGGCGGGACGGACGGTTCGCAGGCGGCGACAGTGGTGGGGCTGCTGGTGGCGGTGGGGCTGAGCGCGCTGCTGGGCTGGCTGCTGCGTCGCAGGTGACGCAGCGTTCCGGTGACGTTGCGCAGGTCACACCGGTTGTGCTCCGTCACAGAAGGGGGTCTCGCGCGGGATTACCGGGGGCCCCCGGGGAAAGATAGATGACGTGAACCCGAAGCGGATCCTTGTCGTGGGTGCCGGTCACGTGGGCCTGTACGCCGCTCTGCGCCTGTCCAAGAAGCTGAGCAGCCGTGAGGCCGAGGTCATCGTCGTCGACCCGCAGCCGCACATGACGTACCAGCCGTTCCTCCCGGAGGCATCGGCGGGCAACATCTCCCCGCGGCACGCCGTCGTGCCGCTGCGGCGGGAGTTGCGTAAGTGCACCGTGGTGGCCGGCACTGTCACCCGGATCGACCACGACCGCATGACCGCCGTGGTGCAGCCGATCAGCGGCCCGGCCCGGGAGATCCAGTACGACCACGTGGTGGTCGCGCCCGGCTCGGTCTCCCGCACCCTGCCGATTCCCGGCCTGCACGAGCACGGCATCGGGTTCAAGACCATCGGTGAGGCCATCTACCTGCGCAACCACGTGCTGGACCGGCTCGACGTGGCGGCCTCCACCACCGACCCGGCGGTACGCAGCCGGGCGCTGACGTTCACCTTCGTCGGCGGCGGCTACGCCGGCATCGAGGCGCTCGCCGAGATGGAGGACATGGCCCGCGACGCGCTGCGCTACTACCCGGAGCTGAAGCCGGAGGAGATGCGCTGGGTGCTGGTCGAGGCGACCCAGCGGGTGCTGCCCGAGGTCGACCGGGACATGGGCGCCTACACGGTGCAGCAGCTGATGAAGCGGGACATGGACATCCGCCTGGACACCCGGCTGGAGTCCTGCGTTGACGGTGTGGTGAAGCTCTCCGACGGCGACAGCTTCCCGTCCGACACCATCGTCTGGACCGCCGGTGTGAAGCCGTCGCCGATGCTCGACGCCACGGACTTCCCGCGCGACGAGCGCCGCCGGGTCACCTGCCGGCCGACACTGCAGATCGTGGACGGCGACCGGGTGGTCGAGGGCGCGTGGAGCGCCGGCGACTGCGCCGCGGTGCCGGACCTGACCAAGGAGCCGGGCAACTTCTGCTCGCCGAGCGCCCAGCACGCGGTGCGGCAGGCGGCGCGGATGGCCGACAACATCGCCAACGTGATCCGCGGGCGCGAGCCGGTCGACTACAAGCACAAGCACGCCGGCAGCGTGGCCAGCCTCGGCCTGCACAAGGGCGTGGCGCAGGTCTACGGCATCAAGATGACCGGCTGGCCGGCCTGGTTCATGCACCGGACGTACCACATGTCGCGGATCCCCTCGTTCAACCGCAAGGTGCGCGTGGTGGTCGACTGGACGCTGGCGTTCTTCCTCAAGCGTGAGGTGGTCGCGCTGGGGCAGCTGCACGACCCGCGTGAGGAGTTCGCCGAGGCGTCCGCCCCGCCGGTCGCCGCGCGCGTCTGACGGATCCGGCGCGGGGACTTTCCGAACGGAAAGTCCCCGCGCCGTTTTCGTGGCTCAGAACCGCCAGGTCCAGGCGTCGGCGAGCCGCGTACCCGGCCGCCCGAACAGCTGCTCCAGGGTGCGGCGCAGCATCTCCGCGTGCGGCGCGTCGTCGGTCACCGCGACGCAGGACGCGCGCCAGAACTCGACGTCCCGGGCGGCCTGGCGGCGCTGCCGGTCGCCGACCGCGGGCGCCACGCCCCGCCGGGCCACGTCGGCGAGCAGGGCCGAGGTGGGGCGTTGCCAGGTGCCCATGGTGGCCGAGCCGCCCCGGCCGTACGGGCCGATGAAGAAGCCCTCCGGCATGCCGAAGTCGACGCCGGTGGCGGTGGCCCAGCGCATCGGCCAGGGGTCCTGCGGGGTGGCGGTGGGCACCGGTACCAGCACCCCGCCGGGGCGTACGCACTGCCGCCAGTGGCCGCCGGTGACGAACTCGGGCAGCGGCGGCCGGTCCATCGTGGGCAGCGGTGTCGGCAGGACGCTGAGCACCGCCGCGCCGACCGCGATCGGGACGGCCCGGCGGACTCGGCCGGATTCGCCGAGCGCCCGGTGCACGGCGAGCGTGAGCACGGTGCCGACCAGCGGCAGCACCGCCAGCGCGAAGCGCATCGGCAGCGCGCCGTCCACCACCGGCAGCCCGGCCAGCAGCCGGTACGGGCCGGGGAGCCCGGTCCGTTCGCCGCCGATCATGACCTCGGGGCCGAGCGCGAGCGCGGCAGTGACCAGCGCGCCGGCCACCAGCGCCACCACCAGGGGCCGCCGGCCCAGCCAGGCCGCGCAGCCGACCGCCACCAGCAGCAGCGGCCAGCCGAGGAACATGGTGAACTCGGCCGGACCGGTGGTCAGCCGGACCGCCTCCGGGCTGCCGAACAGCGTCAGCGCGGAGAGGCGGGTCCAGCCGGCCAGGTCGGCGGAGAAGTAGGCGGGCGGGAACATCCCGTCGGCGACGCCCTGCGGGCCGGCGAACTGCACCCAGAGCGGGTACGCCAGCACCGGCAGCGCCAGCCCGGCGGCGCCGATCAGTCCACGGGCGAAGCCGGGACCGGCCCGGCGCAGCAGATCCCGGTCGGCCAGCCCGTACGCGACAGTCATCACCGCCAGCGTGAGCGCGGTGAGGAAGAGCACCTCCTCGCCGACGAACACCTGGACGGTGACGACCGCGGCGAGCCCGGCCGCCGACGACGCCGTCCGCCGCCGGTCAGGGCCGTCCGGGCGCCCGGCCGGGTCGGCGGCGCGCAGCAGCCGGACCACCAGCCAGACCAGCACCGGGACCAGCCACTGCGCGGTCATGTGCAGGTGGCCGTTGCTCTGCGAGACCATGCCCGGCCCGAAGCCGCACAGCGCCGCGCCGAGCCCGGCGGCGAGCCGGCGGGCCCGCAGGACACGGGTGAACAGCAGGTACCAGGCCAGCGCGGTGCCGGCCATGTTGAGCGCGACCAGCAGCGCGAACGTGACGGGAGCCCCGAACGCCAGCGTGACCGGGGCGAGCAGCACGCCGAGCGCGACGACCGAGGTGTTCGCCATCAGGTTGACCCCGTCCGGCGCGTTCAGGCGGTCGCTGACCAGGCTCAGCTCGCCGCGAAGGGCGCGCGCGTCGAGCGCCAGGAACCACTCGTACAGTGTCTGGTCCGCCGGGTTGAGCGCGAGCACCCGCGCGCCCGGCGCCGGCCAGAGGCCGTGGGTGAGCCAGCCGGCGAGCACGACGAACGCCAGCCCCACGAGCAGATCCGCGCGGTGCCGCCGGACGGCGGCCGCCATCCGCCGCGTGACCGCCGCCGGGCGCACCGCCCGGACCTGATCCGGCCGGAGGGCCGTGCGGGCGGCGCTGGTCACGGCCTCGACCATAACGGCCGCAGCCGTCGGGGTACGCCGCGTCGCGGCCGAGCCGCTACGGTGAGATCTGCACCGCGCGTGTCGGCGCGCCGGTGTCACCCGCCCGGGTGGTGGAACGGCAGACACGGCCGCCTTAAAAGCGGCTGCCGCAAGGCGTGCGGGTTCGACCCCCGCCCCGGGCACATGAACTCTCAGCTTTCCCACAGCTAGCTGTCGCACGCGCGATTGCGGCCACGTTTACCCTGGAGTAGCACGTCTACGTGCGATCGACCCCCTGAGGGAGGCCTGAGAAGTGAAGACCTCGAACCCGGTGCTCGCCCGGCTCGGCCAGGCGGCGGAGCGTGAGCGGGCGGCCGGGTACGCCCAGCCCGGGCCTTACGGTCAGCCCGGATACCCCCAGCAGTACCCCCAGCAGCAGTACCCGCAGCAGCCCTACCCGGGCGGCTACGGCCAGCCGGTGGCCCCGCCCACCGTGACCCCGATGACGCTCGACGACGTGGTCGTCAAGACGGTCCTCATGCTCGCCATCCTCGGTGCCTCGGCCGCAGCGGCCTGGGTGCTCGTGCCGGACTCGCTCGTCGGCGTGGCGTGGATCGGCGCCGCGGTGGTCGGCCTGGTGCTGGGTCTGATCATCTCGTTCTCCCGGATGGCCAACCCGGCGCTCGTGGTGGCGTACTCGATCATCGAGGGCGTCTTCGTCGGCATGGTCAGCAAGGCCTTCGAGGCGCGGTACGACGGGATCGTGCTCCAAGCCGTGGTGGCGACCTTCGGCGTCTTCTTCCTCATGGCGATGATCTACAAGGCGCGGATCATCCGGGCCACCCCGAAGTTCGCCCGCATCCTGGTCTCGATCATGGCAGGCCTCTTCGCGGTCATGCTGATCAATTTCGTGTTGTCTCTGGCCGGCGTGAACACTGGCTTGCGGGATGGCAGCAAGTTGGCCATCGGGTTCAGCCTGGTCTGCATCGTGGTGGCGTCGCTGAGCTTCGTGCTCAACTTCGCTGACATTGAGGAGGGGGTCCGGATGGGCCTCCCGCAGCGCTACTCGTGGACGGCCGCCTTCGGCATCGTGGTCGGCCTGGTGTGGCTCTACATCGAGATCCTGCGGCTGCTCAGCTACTTCCAGGGCGACGACTGACCGACGCCCGCCGCCGACGCCCGCCTGCCGCATCCGCGGCGGCGGGCGTCGCCGTTTTCCCGCCCCTTCCGGGCCGCCCGGGGCAGAGTGGGACTCGGGTACGTCGGCGGGAGGTGGTCACGGTGCGCAGTGCCAATCCGGTGCTGGACCGGCTGGACGACGTCGGCCGCGCCGAACGGCAGGTGCTCGGGGTCGGGACCGCCGACGCGATGACGGTGGCCGACGTGGTGAGCCGGACCGTGGGGCTGCTGCTGGTCACCGGCGTCACGGCGGCGGTGTCCTGGGTGCTGATGCCGGAGGCCGCGTGGATCTCCGCCGCGCTGGCCGGAAGCGCGCTGGCCAGCCTCGCCCTGGTGCTCGTCATCTCGCTGAAGCAGATCACCAGCCCGCCGGTGATCGTCGGGTACGCGGTGCTGCAGGGGCTGCTGCTCGGCGTGGCCAGCCGCGCCTTCGAACTGGTCTACCCGGGCATCGTGGTGCAGGCGGTGGTCGGCACGTTCGGCGTCTTCCTCGGCATGGCCGCGCTCTACCGGGCCCGGCTGGTACGCGCCACCCCGCGCCTGGCCCGCCTGGTCATCGGCACGCTCGTCGGGATCGTGGCGATCGGCCTGGTGAACCTGTTCGCGTACCTGTTCACCGGGCGGCAGGGCGTGGCCGTCTACAGCCTCAGCGACCGGGTGGGCTGGCTGCCGTACGTGTTCTCGGTGGTGGCGATCATCGCCGGCGCGCTCAGCTTCGTCCTCGACTTCGACCTGGTCGAGCGGTCGGTGGCCAACCGGCTGCCCCGCCGCTACGCCTGGTACTGCGCGTTCGGGCTGCTCGTCGGGTTGATCTTCCTGTACTGGCAGATCCTGCGCCTGCTCAGCTACGTACGCCGCTGACCGTAGACTCGGCGGCGATGAGCGCAGCGGAACTGGACCGGGCGGTGACCCTGCTGGTCCGACAGGTGCAGCACTGGCAGCAGCCGCGCTGGTCGGCTCCGGCCGGGGGCGGCAACGTGTCCCGGGCCGACCTGGTGCACAAGCTGGTCCAGGAGATCGCCAACCTGGCCGCCGACGCGGCGGGTGAGCCGCGCCGCGATGTGCCCCGGCTGCCGAGCGACCTGGCCCTGCCCGACCAGCTCCGCGTGGTCGCCGCCGACCTGACCCTGGCCGCGCCCCCCGAGCCCGTGCTGACCGAGGCCACAGAGGCGATAACCCGAACCCGCGCCACCCTCTGACAGCCCCGCCCCCTGTTGGGCTGATCATGAGGTTGGCGGCGACAAAACGGACGCGAATCCCCGCCAACCTCATGATCGACGGGGTGGAGGGGTCGGTCAGGGCTTGAGCCAGCGGCGGACCTTGCGGCGTCTTGCCCGATCGCGTGCCCGCAGGACGGCGGGGCGGTCGTGGCCGGCGGCCTCCGCCTGCCTCGCGTGCAGCAGGCCGTAGGTGAACGTGTTCTCGCCGTCGGCGTACGCCTGGAGCGCCTGCCGCCGGAGCGTCTCCCGGGTCACCACCGAGTCCTGGTGGGTGCCGAGCAGATCCTGGAGGGCCTTGAACCGCTTCACCAGGCGGGCAGCCGGTCTGCCGGCGCTCGGCTCACGCACCTCCACCGCGTACCGGGCGGCCTTGTGCTTCTTGCGCGCCTCGTGCAGCGCCGCGTCCCCGGCCGGCCCGTCGACAGTGAGCGCCCGGTCCAGCCGCTCGTCCGCGCGGCGTACCGCCTTGCCGATCCGGCGGTCCACCCAGCGCCGGCCGACGTCGGCGGGCGCGCCGTCGACCAGCCGGTCCAGGCGGGCCAGCAGCTCGGGACAGCGGTCGGAGTCCAGCGCGGACCGCAGCGCCACCGTCGCCCCGGCCAGGTCGGCCGCGAACCGCTCACCGATCCGCGCGGCCACCGGGCCGAGCACCAGATCGTCCGGCAGATCGTGCACCGCCTCGGTGAGCCGGGCGGCCATCACCTGGGTGTCGCGGACCCGGCCCAGCTCGCCGCCGAGCCAGCGCAGCTCGGCCCGGACCGCCTCGCTCTCCCGGCGATCCCACAGGCCCCGGAACGTCCGCAGCGTCGCCCGCAACCGGCGGGTCGCGATGCGCATGTCGTGGATCGCTTCCTCGTCACCCTGGTACGCGGCCGCGTGGTTGCCGACGATCGCGTCCCGCTGCGCCCGGGCGTACCCGAGAACCGGACCCGCGGGGCCGTCAGCCGGCTCGTCGTCGAAGCGCTCGATCCGGCCGGCGACGGCCCGGTGCGACTTGCTGACCGCCACCTCCCGGGCGCCGGCCGCGCCCAGCCGCTCGCCCAGCGCGTCGAGCAGCCCTTCGTCGCCCTCGACCAGCTCGATCTCGATCTCGTGCCACGTCCGCGCGGCGCCGTCCACCAGATCCTCGGACCGGACGTCGTCCTCGGCCACCTCGGCCAGCACCCGGCCGTCCGCGTCCAGCAGCCGGCGCTCCCGGCGATGGTTGACCACCCGGGCGGCCGGCGCGACCGGACGGCCCCGCGACGCGCCCCGGATCAGCGCGACCAGCTCGGCCGGCGGGCCGTCGTCGGAGGCCCCGGCCGGGAACTGGTGCTCGACCCGCGCGCCGCCGACCGCGCCCACCTTCAGATGCCAGCCCGCGTCGTGCCCGCCGGTACGCCGGCGCAGCGCGTGCCCGCTGCGCAGCAGGAGCAGGTCGTCGGTGTCCCAGTAGACGGCGTCCAGATCCGAGACGGTGGCGTCGGACATGGTCACGACGCCACCGCACCCGGTCAGGTCGGGCAGTTGGAAACCCTCGTCGCCGGAGTACTTGCGCTCACGTTCCACGACGGTGGCCATACGGCCTCCCGTACCCGGCCCGCGCCCCGGCGAACCGGTCTCAGCTCAGCCGCTCCAGCACCATCGCCATGCCCTGGCCACCGCCGACGCACATGGTCTCCAGGCCGATCGTCTTGTCGTGCCACTCCAGCGCGTTGAGCAGCGTGCCGGTGATCCGGGCGCCGGTCATGCCGAACGGGTGGCCGACAGCGATAGCGCCACCGGCGACGTTCAGCTTCTCCTCCGGGATGCCGAGCTGCCGGTACGAGGGGATCACCTGCGCGGCGAACGCCTCGTTGATCTCGACCAGGTCGACGTCGTCGATGGTCATGCCGGCCCGCTTCAGCGCCTGCTTCGACGCCTCGACCGGACCCAGGCCCATGATCTCGGGGGAGAGCCCGGTGACACCGGTGGAGACGATCCGGGCAAGCGGGGTGAGGCCCAGCTCGGACGCCCGCTCGGCGCTCATGATCACCACGGCGGCGGCGCCGTCGTTGAGCGGGCAGCAGTTGCCCGCGGTGATCCGGCCGTCCGGGCGGAACACCGGCTTCAGACCGGCCACGGCCTCCAGCGTCACCCCGGCGCGCGGGCCGTCGTCGGTGCTGACAACTGTGCCGTCGGGCGTGGTGACCGGGGTGATCTCGCGGGCCCAGAAGCCGTCCGCGATCGCCTTCTCGGCGAGGTTCTGGCTGCGGACGCCGAACGCGTCCATGTCCTCGCGGGTCACGTCGTACACCTGGGCCAGGTTCTCCGCGGTCTGCCCCATGGCGAGGTAGATGTCGGGGAGCTGCCCGGCCTCGCGCGGGTCCGTCCACACCTCGGCGCCACCCTGGGCGCGGGCCGCGGAACGCTCCCGCGCCTCGGCGAAGCGGGGATTCTCCCAGCCGCCGCCGACCAGCGCCTGCGCCTCCGGCGGCAGCGTGTCCGAGTTGCCCCGGGCGTACCGGGAGACCATCTCCACACCGGCGGAGATGAACACGTCACCCTCACCGGCCCGGATCGCGTGCATCGCCATCCGCGTGGTCTGGAGCGAGGACGCGCAGTAGCGGGTCAGCGTGGCGCCGGGCAGGCCGTCCAGGCCCATCAGGGTGGCGACCACCCGGGCCATGTTGAAGCCCTGCTCGCCGCCGGGCAGGCCGCACCCGAGGTAGAGGTCGTCGATGGTGGTGGGATCGAGCGCCGGGACCTTGTCGAGGGCGGCCTGGACGATGGTGGCGGCGAGGTCGTCCGGGCGGACCTCGCGGAGGGAACCCTTGAACGCGCGGCCGATGGGGGACCGGGCGGTGGCGACGATGACGGCGTCGCGGGGCGACTCAATCGGCATGAGCCAACGTTAACGCGCCAGTAACATGCGCGGGAAGGCGTACAGCGGGCGGGAAATGTCACCCCGTGGGCGGTCGGCGGTGGTGCCGGAACGCGACAGTCGCCGCCGCCTCGACCGCCGGCAGCAGGGCGTGCGCCCAGACCCGGTAGCCGTCGGCGGACGGATGGAAGCCGTCGTGGCAGAGCGTGCCGGCATCCGCGCGGAACACCGGTCCCGTCTCGGTGCCCAGGTCAACCACCGTGCCCCCGGCGTCCAGCACGGCCGCTGTCTGGGCCCGCGCCATCCGCCGGCCGGACCAGCCGAGCACCTGGCGCAGCGGGGCGGCGACCGCGCGTACCGCGCCGAGGTCCGGGCAGGTGCCCACCACCACCTCGACGTGCGCCTCCCGCAGCCGGCGTACCGCCGAGCCGAGATAGGCAGCCGCGTCACCTGGACGACCCAGCGCGGTCGCGTCGTTCGCCCCGATCAGCACCACCGCCACGTCGGGCCGCTCGCCCAGCAGCGCCCGGGCCACCTGGGTCGCCAGGTCGGTGGCGCGGGAGCCGGAGACGCCGACGCTGGACAGGTGCACCCGGCGGCCGTGCGGCCCCTCGGCGAGCAGGTTCGCGAGCTGACCGCCGATCGTCTCCTCGAAGCGGTCGACGCCGACGCCGAGCGCCGACGAGTCGCCGAGCAGCACCAGCCGCAGCGGCGGCGCGTCCGCCCGGCCGACCGAGGCGCGCAGCACCAGACCCAGCTCGGGCTGTGCGTACTCCCGGCTGCGGGCGGCGATGGCCTGCCCGGCGAGGACCGCCGCGCCGCCCACCGTGCCGGCCAGCAGCGACAGGGCCGCCGCCCGGCCCCACCGGGCCGCCTCACCGCGCTCGCTCATGACAGCACTCCGCTTCGCTCCGTGCCGCCACGAGGCACCTCTGCGCTGAGCCGGCTGATTCGCTCGCTCATGCCGTTTCCTCCAGGGTGGCCGAGTCGGCGGCGCTGCCGGTCGGGGGCAGCGCGCCGACGCCGAAGAAGGCCCGTCGGCGAAGCTGCGCCCAGCGGCCGCCGGGCCCGCGGTCGCGGCCCCGGAGCTGGGCGCCGCTGACCTCCGTACCGGCGTGCCGGGCCGCCTCGTGAGCCGCCTCCGGGAGCGACCGTACGCCTTCCACGCCGGGCAGGACAGGCCTGCGCTCCGGGACGGCGCCCAGCGCGGACAGCACGGTGGGCAGCAGGGCCGCCGCGGCGATCGCATACCCCTCGGCGGAGGGGTGGAACCGGTCCCAGGCGAACATCCGGCCGGGCTCGGCGGCGAACCGTGGCCCGAGCATGTCGCCGAGCGAGACGGTACGGCCACCGGCCTCCACCACGGCCACCGTCTGGGCGGCGGCGAGCTGGCGGCTCCAGCGCCGGGCCAGCCAGCGCAGCGGCGGCTGGATCGGCCGGATGGTGCCCAGGTCGGGACAGGTGCCGACGACCACCTCACAGCCGGCCGCCCGCAGCGTGCGGACCGCGTCGACCAGGTAACGCACTGCCAGCGCTGGCGGCGTGCGGTTGGTGACGTCGTTACCGCCCACCAGGATCACCGCCACGTCCGGCTCGACCTCCAGGGCGGACTCGACCTGCGGCTTCAGCCCGGCCGACAACGCGCCCACCACGGCGAACCGGTGCAGGCGTACCGGCCGGTGCAGGCGGCGGGACAGCCCGGTGGCCAGCAGCGAGCCGGGGGTCTCCCGGCGCCTGTGCACGCCGTAGCCGGCCGCCGAGGAGTCGCCCAGGACGACCACGGTGACCGGCGGGCCGGGCAGCCTCGCGCCGTAGACACCGTCGCAGCGCGGCGGCGGGGCCTGCGCCATCGGGATGGTGCGGCGGGCCTGCCGGGCCTGACCGAGCAGCACCCCGCCGGTGGCGGCGGTGGCCGCCACCGTGGCGCCCGTGCCGATCGCCGCGAGGCGGGCGATGTGCCGGGCGCGCTGCCAGCGGACCGGCGCGACGGAACCAGCGTCCCCCATGAACCGACAGTATCGCGCCGGTACGACCCCCACTGTCCGCGATCGGATGGCTGGGCGGTGCCCGGATTGGGTACCGATGGGGGTAGCGGGCGCGGGCTTGCCACCGGGCCGCACCATGGTCGGGCGGAGAGGGGCGAAAACATGGGGAAGACGTTGAAGCGCAGCGCCGCGTTCGCCGCGCTGGCCCGGGCGCTGGCGGCGGGTACGCGGGGCGGGCCGTCGCTCGGGGCCCGGCTGGCGGCGCTGCCGCGGATGATCCGCGCGACCACCCGGGGCGAGTACGACGGGGGCCTGCGCCTGGCGCTGATGGCCGGGGCGACCGCGTACATCGTCAGTCCGATCGACCTGCTGCCGGAGATCCCCCTGGCGATCTTCGGGCTGGCCGACGACGCGGTGATGGTCACCTGGCTGGCCGGCAGCGTGCTCGCCGAGACCGAGCGGTTCCTGGAGTGGGAGGCACGTCGCAGCTCGGTCATCCCGGGGCATGTGGTGCCCTGACGACACGTACGCTGGTCGGCGAACTGACGGCTGACCGACCGCCCCACGACGGCGGCGCGACGAAGGGCACAACGAGGTGCAGTACTACGACAACGTCGTCGAGTTGATCGGCAACACCCCGCTGGTCCGCCTGCGCAACGTCACCGAGGGCATTCAGGCCACCGTGCTGGCGAAGGTGGAGTACGTCAACCCGGGCGGCTCGGTCAAGGACCGGATCGCGCTGCGGATGGTGGAGGACGCCGAGAAGGCGGGCATCCTCCGCCCGGGCGGCACGATCGTGGAGCCGACCAGCGGCAACACCGGCGTCGGGCTGGCCCTGGTGGCCCAGCTCCGGGGCTACCGGTGCGTCTTCGTCTGCCCGGACAAGGTCAGCCAGGACAAGCAGGACGTGCTGCGCGCGTACGGCGCGGAGGTGGTGGTCTGCCCGACCGCCGTCGCGCCGGAGGACCCGCGCTCCTACTACAACGTCTCCGACCGGCTGGCCCGGGAGATCCCCGGCGCGTGGAAGCCCAACCAGTACAGCAACCCGGCCAACCCGCGCTCGCACTACGAGACCACCGGCCCGGAGCTGTGGAAGCAGACCGAGGGCAGGATCACTCACTTCGTCGCGGGCGTCGGCACCGGCGGCACCATCTCCGGCATCGGCCGCTACCTCAAGGAGGCGTCCGAGGGCCGGGTGAAGGTGATCGGCGCGGACCCGGAGGGCTCGGTCTACTCCGGCGGCACCGGCCGGCCGTACCTGGTCGAGGGTGTCGGTGAGGACTTCTGGCCGGAGACGTACGACCGGTCGGTCGCCGACGAGATCGTCGAGGTGTCGGACAAGGAGTCCTTCGAGATGACCCGCCGGCTGGCCCGCGAGGAGGGCCTGCTGGTCGGCGGCTCCTGCGGCATGGCGGTGGTGGGCGCGCTGGAGGTGGCCCGCAAGGCCGGCCCGGACGACGTGATCGTGGTGCTGCTGCCGGACGGCGGCCGCGGCTACCTGTCGAAGATCTTCAACGACAAGTGGATGGCCCGGTACGGCTTCCTGGACGACTCCGGCACCGAGCCGACGGTGGCCGACGCGCTCGCCGGCAAGCCCGGCGGCCTGCCCGAGCTGGTGCACGTGCACCCGACCGAGACGGTCCGCGACGCGATCGACTACATGCGCGAGTACGGCGTCTCGCAGCTTCCGGTGCTGAAGGCCGAGCCGCCGGTGGTGACCGGTGAGGTGGCCGGTTCGATCGCGGAGAAGGACCTGCTCGACGCGCTCTTCACCGGCCAGGCTCACCTGCACGACACGATCGAGCGGCACATGGGCGAGCCGCTGCCGATGATCGGCGGCGGGCAGCCGGTGAGCGAGGCGGTCGGGCTGCTGGAGAAGGCGGACGCGGCGCTGGTGCTTGTCGACGGCAAGCCCAAGGGCGTGCTGACCCGCCAGGACCTGCTCGCCCACCTCGGAGCCCGCTGACCCTGCGCGTGCAAGGAAGGGCCCCTTATTAACACGTGGTGTTAATAAGGGGCCCTTCCTCTACCGGAGGCGTTAACAGGGGGCCCTTCCTTACACCTGGCGGGCGTAGCGGAGCTGGGGGACGAGCGCCGAGCCGATGTGCTCGTCCCGCTGCTCACCGGTGGCGGCCCAGCCGCCGCGCTCGTAGAAGCGGCGCGCGGCGGCGTTGTCCCGCAGCACCCACAACGCCGCCCGGGTCCACCCGCGGGCCCGCATCGCGTCCAGCGCGTCCACCATCAGCGCCCGCCCGGTGCCCCGCCCTCGCTCGGACGGCTCCAGGTGGATCGCGTTCAGCAGCCCGGTCGCCGGGTCGCCCTCGTCGTCCGGCCCGAGGTAGCTGAAGCCCACCAGCCGCCCGTCCCGCTCGGCCACTGTCATCCGGTGGTCGGCGCCCTCCCAGGTCAGCCGCTCCACCCAGTAGCGGCCCATCGCCTCGGGCGTCGGGTCGGCCAGCGTTTCGGGCGGCAGGAACGACGAGTACGCCGCCACCCGTGAGCGCTGGTGCAGGGCGCCGACTACCATCAGGTCGGCCTCGGTCGCGGAACGTAGGGAGATCGTCACCCGGGCGACGGTACCCGCCGGGGCGGCACCGGAACCGTCAGCAGATCCTCGGCGATCACCAGATCACCGGTGAAGTGTTCCCGGGCCTCGTCGTGGAAGCGGCGCGGGTCGGCGTACCGCTGGGAGAAGTGGGTGAGCACGAGCGTGCGTACCCCCGACTCGGCCGCCACCCGCGCGGCCTGACCTGCGGTGAGGTGCCCGACCTCGGCGGCGAGTGCCGCCTCCGACTCCAGGAACGTCGACTCGATCACCAGCAGGTCGGCGTGCTCGGCCAGCGCGTACACCCCGTCGCAGAGCCCGGTGTCCATCACGAACGCGAACCGCTGCCCGGGCCGGGTCACGCTCACCTCGTCCCGGGTGACGCGGCGTCCGTCGCGGTCCAGGTGGCCGTCGCGCAGCAGCCGCCCCACCTCCGGACCGGCGATGCCGTACGCGGCCAGCCGCTCCGGAAGCATCCGGCAGCCGTCCGGCTCGACCAGGCGGTATCCGTACGTCTCGATCGGGTGCCGCAGCCGGCGGGCCTCCAGCGTGCCGACGCCGAGCGTGATCCGCTGCCCGTCGGCGTCGATCGGCTCGACGGCGAGTTCGGCGGTCTCGTAGAAGCTGGAGGCGTGGCGCAGCCGGGCGAAGTACTCGGCGCCACCGGCCGGGAAGTGCACAGCCACCGGGTGCGGTACGCGGTCCAGCGAGAGCCGTTGGATCATGCCGGGCAGGCCGAGGCAGTGGTCGCCGTGGAAGTGGGTGACGCAGATCCGGGTCAGGTCGGTGGCTGTGACACCTGTGTGCAGCATCTGCCGCTGGCTGCCCTCGCCCGGGTCGAAGAGGATCACCTCGTCGTCCCAGCGCAGCAGGTAGCCGTTGTGGTTGCGCTGCCGGGTCGGGGCCTGGCTGGCCGTACCGAGCACCACCAGCTCACGCATGGACACGGCATCCTCCCGAGCGCAAAAAGCGACCCCCGGGGCTTCCGCGCTCGCGCGCGGGCCGGCTGGACTGGGCCGGCACCCCGGGGGTCGGGTGGCTGTCGTGGTTTCGCCGCACCGCTGCCACACGGTCTCGACGATCCTGCAGGTGCCCGCCTCGCGGCGGACGAGATTTCACTGTCGAGGACAGCGGCTAGCGGACAGCCACCTCACGAGTCCGATTGCTATACAAGTCTGGACCACCTCCTTTCCCGTGTACCGCCACGCTATCCACTTCCCGGCGGCCGCGGCAACGGATTTCGATCACAGGCCCGGTCAGTCCAGGCCGATCGGGCCCTCGCGCGGGCCATCCTCGTTCGCCGGCTGCACCGCCAGCGACGGGAAGTCGGCCAGGTCGCCCTCCGGCTCGGCGTCCCACTCCGGGAACACAAGCGGGCTCTGGAGGTAGAGGCAGAGCAGCTGGGTGAGCTGGTGCAGGCCGTCGAGGTGGGTGCGCTCGTGGCCGTGGGTGGCGTCCACCCCGAAGCCGAGCAGCGCCACCCGGGCGTGCGCCCCGGCCTCGACCGCGGCGGCCACGTCCGAGCGGTAGTAGTCGAACACGTCCCGGACCAGGTCGACGCCGTGTTCCTTGGCGATCGAGGCGAGGTTGCGGGTCAGGTGGTAGTCGAACGGGCCGACCCCGTCGCCCATCGCCAGCGTCGCAGCGGTCTCCCGGGACTGCTGGCCCGGCGCGACCACCGCCGCGTCCACCGAGACGATCTCCGCGACGTCCGGGTCCAGCCCGTGGCTGGCGCCGTGGCCGATCTCCTCGGTGACGGTGACCAGCAGGTGCGCGGTGACCGCCGGGGTGACCCCGGCGTCGACCATCGCCTTGAACGCGGTAAGCACCGCCGCCACGCCCGCCTTGTCGTCCAGGTGGCGGGACTTGACGTACCCGTTCGGGGTGATGGTCGGGTTGGGCAGGAACGCCACGAAGTCGCCGGCGTCGATGCCGAGCGCCCGCAGCCCGGCCTCGTCGTGCACCGGCTCGTCCACCCGCACCTCGACCAGCTCCCAGCCGACGCCCTGGAGGTCGACCGCCTCGTTGTAGCGGTGGCCGCTCGCCTTCAGCGGCAGCACCTGGCCGGTGACGACCCGCTCCAGGTCGTCGGTGAAGATCCGCACGTGGGCGCCCTCGGCGAAGCGGGCGCTGTGCGTACCGATCGGGTTGACCTCCAGCCGGCCGTTCTCCTTGAGCCGCTTCACCATGCCGCCGATGGTGTCGGTGTGCACCACGATCGCCCGGTCGGCGCCGGTCGACCGGGGGCCGGGCAGACAGGCGCTCAGCGCCCCGCGACGGGTCAGCGTGGAGCTGATCCCGATCGCGGAGAGCCGCTCGCCCACGTACTGCTGGATGTGGTCGGTGCGCCCCGACGGGCTGGGGATCTCCAGCAGCTCCACCAGCACCTGGCGGAGGTAGTCGAGGTCGAGCTTGAGCGGTTGGGGCTTGCGTGCGGTCATGCCCCAGAGCTTGCCGCACCGGCAGGCGACCAGAGTCGCTGCGGTGCCCGGGTACCCGGGAAGAGCAGGTCGACGAAGCGCTCGGCAGTGGGCTGCGGTTCGTGGTTGGCCAGTCCGGGCCGCTCGTTCGCCTCGATGAACACGTGTTCCGGCCGGTCCGGGGCGGGGACCAGCAGGTCCAGCCCGGTGACCGGGATGTCCAGCGCCCGGCTCGCGGTGACGCACGCCTCGGCGATCGCCGGGTGCAGCTCGGCGGTCACGTCGTGGATCGTGCCGCCGGTGTGCAGGTTGGCCGTCCGGCGTACCGCGAGCACCTCGCCCTCCGGGAGCACGTCGTGCATCCGGTACCCGGCCTCGGCCACCACCTCGCGGGTCATGTCGTCGATCGGGATGCGGGACTCGCCCCCGGTCGCGGCGGCCCGGCGGCGGCTCTGCCGCTCGATCAGCTCGGTGATGTCGTGCACCCCGTCGCCGGTGATCTGCGCCGGGCGGCGTACCGCGGCGGCGACCACCTCGTGGTCGATCACCACGACCCGCAGGTCCTCGCCCGCGCGCAGCTCCTCGATCAGCACGTCCGGGCAGAACCGGCGCGCCAGCTCGACGGCCGCGGTCAGCGCCTCCGGCGTACGCACGCCGACGGTGATGCCGTTGCCCTGCTCGCCGCGCGCCGGCTTGACCACCACCGGGCCCACGTCGTTCAGGAACGCCACGTCGTCGGGCTCGCCGGTGGCGGTGCGCCCGCGCGGCACCGACAGCCCGGCCTCGGTGAGGATGCGCCGGGTCACCCGCTTGTCGTCGCAGCGGCTCATGGCCACCGCCGACGTCAGCTCCGACAGCGACTCGCGGGTGTGGATGGTCCGGCCGCCGGTGGTCAGCTTCAGCTCACCCCAGTGCGGGTCGGTCACCTCCACCCGGATGCCGCGGCGCATCGCCTCGTCCGCGACGATCTTCGCGTACGGGTTCAGCTCGTCGTACCCCTGCGGCATTGCGGGCAGGAACAGGCGCTCGTTGATCGGGTTCTTCCGCTTCACGCAGAGCGTGCCGGTGCGGTGGAAGCCGAGGCGCTCGTACAGCCGGATCGCGCCCGAGTTCTCGGCCAGCACGGACAGGTCCACGAACGCCCGGCCGCGCCCGTCGAGCCGGTCGGCGAGCGCGGTGAGCAGCGCCTGCCCGGTGCCGGGCGGGGCGGTGTTGAAGTCCACGGTCAGGCACCACAGGCTGGCGCCGTTCTCCGGGTCGCCGAAGACCGCCACGTGGTCCACGCCGGTGATGGTGCCGACCACTTCACCTGTGGTGTCCTCGGCCACCAGGTGCAGGAACCGGTCCGTGCCGGCGTTGTCCACCAGCACCTCGACCGGGGCGGTGACCATGCCGTTGCGCGCGTAGATCCGGTTCACCGCCTCGGCGTCGGCGGCGTCGCGCAGCGGCCGGACGGTCAGCCCGGGCACCTCGCCGCCCTCGGTGGCGGCGGGACGCTTCTCGCCCAGCGGCAGCCGGTAGGTCAGCGACGGGTCGATGAACAGCTCGTCCGGCAGCCGGGACACCAGCACGTGGGGGTCGCGCAGGTAGATGCAGATGTCCCGGGCGCCGACCGCCTCGGAGCGCAGCACGTCTGCCACGTGCACCTGGTCGTCGAACGTCTGCCCGAACACCAGCCGGCCCCAGCCGCAGTCCAGCACCACGCCCGAGGCGTCGGTGGACGCGGTCTCCGGCTGTCGCGGCTCCGGCGTGCCCGGTGCGACCGGGTCACCGCCGGGGCCGATGCGTTCCCGGCGGCGCCCCAGCACCCGTTCCCGGTCGGTACGCGCCGTTCCGGTGGCGAGGGTGTCGGTCACTGTCAGTCGATTCCGTGGCTCTGGAGCCACATTTCCAGGAGTCCCAGTTGCCACAGCTTGTTTCCGTTCAACGGGGTCAGTTCGGCATTCGGGTCGGCGAGCAGCGCGTCGACGTAGTCGGCGCGGAACAGGTCCCGACGGCGCGCCTCCGGCGAGGTGAGCGCGTCGCGTACCCGGTCGAGGAGCTTGCCCTCCAGGTGGGTGAGACCGGGCACCGGGAAGTAGCCCTTGGGCCGGTCGATGACCTCGTGCGGCAGGACCCGGCGACCGATCTCCTTGAGCACGCCCTTGCCGCCCTGGGCCAGCTTCAGCTCCGGCGGGCAACTCGCGGCGAGTTCGACGAACTCGTGGTCGAGGAACGGCACCCGGGCCTCCAGCCCGTGCGCCATGGTCATGTTGTCGACCCGCTTCACCGGGTCGTCGGTCAGCATGACCTGGGTGTCGATCCGCAGGCCGGCGTCGACGGCGGTCTGCGCGCCCGGGCGGCCCAGGTGCGCGGCCACGAACTCCCGCGCCGGGTCGCCGTCGGCCAGCCACGCCGGGTTGAGCACCCGGGCCAGTCCGGCCGCGTCGCGGTCGAAGAACGCCTTCGCGTACGTCTCGAGCGCCTGCTCCCGGTCCACCCCGGCGAGCGGCGGGTACCAGTGGTAGCCGCCCAGGATCTCGTCCGCGCCCTGACCCGACTGCACCACCTTGACGTGCTTCGCGACCTCCTGGCTGAGCAGCCAGAACGCGACGCAGTCGTGGCTGACCATGGGCTCGCTCATGGACGCGACGGCGGCCTCCAGCGGCGGCAGCAGGTCGCCGGTGGGCACCCGGATCTGGTGGTGGTCGGTGCCGAACGTCTTCGCGACCAGGTCGGAGTAGACGAACTCGTCACCCTCACGCCCGCCCACCGCGTCGAAGCCGATGGAGAACGTGGCCAGGCCGGAGCGGGCCTGCCCCTCGCCTGCGAGCAGCGCGACGACCAGGCTGGAGTCGAGGCCGCCGGAGAGCAGCACGCCCACCGGGACGTCGGCCACCATGCGGCGGCGTACGGCGGTGGTCAGCGAGTCGAGCAGCGCGTCCTGCCAGTCCCGCTCGGACCAGCCGGCCCGCTCGGCGGCGCGGCTGAACGACGGATCCCAGTACACCCGCTCGTGGCTGGAGCCGTCCGCCTCGTACACCCGGACCGTGGCCGGCGGCAGCTTGGTGACGCCGGCGAGGATGGTGCGCGGCGGCGGCACGATGCTGTGGAAGCTCAGGTAGTGGGCGAGCGCCATCCGGTCGATGGTGGTGTCGATGCCGCCACCGGCGAGCAGCGCCGGCAGGGTCGAGGCGAACCGCACCACGCCGGGGGTCTCGGCCAGGTAGAGCGGCTTGATGCCGAGGCGGTCCCGGGCCAGCACCAGGCGGCCGGTGTCGCGCTCGCTGATCGCCACCGCGAACATGCCGATCAGGTGGTCGACGAAGTCGAGCCCCCACTCGGCGTACGCCTTGACCACTACTTCGCTGTCGCCGGACGAGAAGAACCGGTGGCCCTTGGCCTGCAGCTCGGCGCGCAGTTCCCGGTAGTTGTAGATGCAGCCGTTGAACACGCCGGTGAGCCCGGCGGCCGCGTCCACGATCGGTTGGCCGCTCGCGGCGGACAAGTCGATGATCTTCAGGCGCCGGTGTCCCAGCGCGGTCGGCCCCTGCGACCAGACGCCGCTGTCGTCGGGCCCTCGGTCACTCATCGTGGCCGCCATCCGCTCCACGGCCGAGACATCGGCGCGTGAACCGTCACGGCGGAACTCTCCCGCAAGTCCGCACATACGAGCCAATGCTGCCAGAGGTTGTTTCGGTTCGCCTGTTGAGACGATGACGAACGTGTGACAGCTTGCTACGATGCGCCGTCACGCAGGGTGGTCGCCTGTCAGGTCTTCGGTTCCTGCCCTCCAGGGCGCGGATGCCGGAAACCCGGCCCGTGCCGGGTGTGAGGAACACCGCATGCCCGTCCAGCCGCAGCCGGAATCCGCGATCTTGGAGTTGTGGCGCCTGTGATGCCGGTTCCGCGAGGTTGCGAGGTGCCACAACTCCAAGATCGGTGGCGGGTCTAGCCGGCCGTGCGGGCCACGCCGACCGGGCAGCTCAGCCCGTTCGGGCCGTGGTTGCAGTAGCCGTTCGGGTTCTTTGTCGGAGCCAGGTACTGCTGGTGGTAGTCCTCGGCGAAGTAGTAGTCGCCGAGCGGGGCGATCTCGGTGGTGATCTCACCCTTGCCGGCCCGGGCCACGATCGGCGCGAACGCGTCCCGCGACGCCTTCGCGGCGGCGGCCTGCTCGTCGGTGGTGGTGTAGATCGCCGAGCGGTACTGGGTGCCCACGTCGTTGCCCTGGCGCATGCCCTGGGTCGGGTCGTGGTTCTCCCAGAAGACCTTGAGCAGGTCCTCGTAGGCGATCTTCGACGGGTCGTAGACCACCTGGACCACCTCGGCGTGCCCGGTCATGCCCGAGCAGACCTCCTCGTACGTCGGGTTGGTGGTGTAGCCACCCGCGTAGCCGGCGGACGTGGTGATCACGCCGGGGAGGGTCCAGAACAGCCGCTCGGCGCCCCAGAAACAGCCCATGCCGAAGACGGCGACCTGCGCGCCCTCGGGGAACGGGCCCTTCAGCGTCGACGGCAGCACCTCGTGCCGGTCGGCGATCGGCATCGCGATCGGGCGGCCCGGCAGAGCCTGGTCAGGAGAGATCATCTCGGCCTTCATGCGGCGGAGGAACACGGTGGGACTCCTCTCTTGGCTTTCCCAGCGTGCAACAGCGTCGGCCCCCGGTTCCTTACCCGCCCGCGCTCACGTCAGGCCAGCGCCGCCGAGATCCGCCCGGCGAACGCCTCGGCCTCGGCGTCGTCGGCGTACCGGGTACGGGGCCAGAAGAAGCCGCGCAGCCCGTCCCCCTTGGTCCTGGGCACCACGTGGGTGTGCAGGTGCGGTACGGACTGGGACACCCGGTTGTTCATCGCCACGAACGTCCCACCGGACCCCAGACCGGTCTCCACCGCCACGGCGATGCGCTGCACCAGCCGGAAGTAGCCGGGCAGCGCGTCGGCCGGCAGGTCGGCCAGGGTGACCAGGTGGGTGCGGGGCACGACGAGCACGTGACCCTTGAACACCGGCCGGGTGTCCAGGAACGCGACCCCGTCCGGCTCGTCGGTGACCCGGAAGGCCGGCACCTCGCCCGCCACGATCCCGCAGAACACGCACCCGCTCATCTCTCCCACCCTAGGCCCGACCCGCCCACCCCACCTCCGGGCGAGCGTTGATCATGAGGTTGGCGGCGACAAATCGGACGGCAACCACCGTCAACCTCATGATCGACGAGAAGACCGGCAGTGGGTCAGGCGCGGTCGAGGTAGGTGTCCCAGTCGTCGTCGGGGACGCCGGTCGGTCCGGTCTCGCCGTTGGCAAGGCGCGTCCGGATGTCCGCCTCCCACAGACGAGCCCAGCGCCTGAGTGCGCCGATGTCGTCCTCGCCGAGACCGTAGGACGCGAAGGTCTCCACGTCGAGCTCGTCGACCCCGCCGAGTCGGTCGGCCAGCTCGTGGAGCGAGAACGCGACGGTGTGCCGGGCGCCCAAGGATTCGAGTTCGCCGCACTCCACGATCCGGTTGGCGGCGCGTACGTCGATGTAGTCGCGATGCGCGGCGCGGTCGTGAAGCGCCCTGACCTTGAGGCCGATGGCATCCTCCAGCGCGAGCACAGGGCCAATGTGCAACCTCGCAGGCGGCCCGATCGCCTCCTTCAAGAGGTCGACCTCGCAGGCGAAGCCGGGCCCCTCGACCAGCAACCGGGCCATCCGCGGCGTCGCCTCGACGACCCGGCAACCGAACTCTTCGGCTCGGTACGCCTCGGCCAGCCGCGCCGCCACCAGGGGCAGCGGCAGCGCGGTTGCGGTGGCGAAGTCGATGTCGCGGGACGGTCGGCTCACGAGAGCGTGCGCGGCGAGTGCGTAACCACCGGCGAGCACCAGACCGAGGTCGTCACCGGCGCGGAATCCGACGTGCAGCAAGCGCGCGTGCAACTCGTCCACGGCTAGGCTGCCAGGCCCGGCATTCTGCTCTCCCAGAGCCGGATCACCCGGCGCGCGGTCAGCTTGCGGATGCGAGACCAGTCCTGCCGGAGGAGCGCCGGATTGACGTACCGGACGATGTCCTCGCGCTGCCCGCAGTCCATCAGCGTGCGATAGAGCGTGAGCCTCTGTCCGCTGTCGTCGACATCGAACTCGGTGAGCCCGGACCACGCGAGGCGGGTCGGCAGCGTGACCCGACCGTGCTCGGGCCCGCTGAGCTCGTCCAGGGACGTGGGGATCCGGTCGGCGACGCCGTGCAGGCGGGAGGGGAGCGCCTCGGTCGTACTCACCGGACCAGTATGGCCGACCACTCCGACACCTTCGGGGTTGTGACTCGCGCCGGGTTGCCGGGAGCGGGAGCGGGCGGGGGGCTAACGTCTGCGGCATGAGGCACGGCTTCGAGACACTCGCGATCCACGCCGGTCAGGCCCCGGAGGCCCGCACCGGCGCGGTGATTCCGCCGATCTACCAGACCAGCACGTACGCCCAGGACGCCGTCGGCGCGCCGCGCGAGGGCTACGAGTACAGCCGCTCCGGCAACCCCACCCGGGACGCGCTCCAGGAATGCCTGGCGGCGCTGGAGGGCGGCCAGGTGGGGCTCGCCTTCGCCAGCGGGCTGGCCGCCGAGGACACGCTGCTGCGGACCGTCTGCAAGCCGGGCGACCACGTGGTGATCCCGGACGACGCGTACGGCGGCACCTACCGGCTGTTCGCCAAGGTGGCCGAGCGCTGGGGGCTGACGTACACCCCGGCGAAGGTCTCCGACCCGGACGCCGTGCGCGCGGCGATCCGCCCGGGCGCCACCCGGATCGTGTGGGTGGAGACGCCGACCAACCCGCTGCTCGGCATCGCCGACATCGCGGCGCTGGCCGCCGTGGCGCACGACGCCGGCGCGCTGCTGGTGGTCGACAACACGTTCGCCTCGCCGTACCTGCAGCAGCCGATCGCGTTCGGCGCGGACGTGGTGGTGCACTCCACCACCAAGTACGTCGGCGGACACTCCGACGTGGTCGGCGGCGCGCTCGTCTCCGCGGACCGGGCGCTCGGCGAGGAACTGCGCTACCACCAGAACGCGATGGGCGCGATCAACGGCCCGTTCGACGCCTGGCTCACCCTGCGCGGCATCAAGACGCTCGGGGTACGGATGGACCGGCACTGCGACAACGCCGAGCGGATCGCGGCCTACCTGGACGGCAACGCGAAGGTCGCGCAGGTCATCTACCCGGGCCTGCCCTCGCACCCCGGGCACGAGGTGGCCGCCAAGCAGATGCGGCGGTTCGGGGGCATGATCTCGTTCCGCGCGGCGGGCGGCGAGGAGCACGCCGTGGAGATCTGCAACCGGGCCCGGCTGTTCGTGCTCGCCGAGTCGCTCGGCGGCGTCGAGTCCCTGATCGAGCACCCCGGCCGGATGACACACGCGAGCGCTGCGGGCTCGCCGCTTGAAGTTCCCGGCGATCTCGTGCGACTGTCTGTCGGCATCGAGACGGTCGACGACCTGCTCGCCGATCTGGAGCAGGCCCTGGGCTGACCGCTGGCTGGGGAGGGTGGCAGTGCCGGAGATCTTGCCGACGACGTGGGTCGGTGCGACAGCGAAACAGATCGCCCGGGCGGTACGCCGTGGCGACGTCTCCGCCACCCAGGTCGTCGCCGACCACCTGGATCACGTGGCCCGGGTCGACGCCGAGCTGGCCGCGTTCCGCACGGTACGCGGCGGTGAGGCGATCACCGAGGCCGAGAAGGTAGACGAGCAGGAGGAACTGGCGAACCTCCCGCTCGCCGGCGTGCCGGTGGCGGTCAAGGAGAACACGCCGGTGGCCGGCCTGCCCACGTGGAACGGGTCGGCCGCGATGCGTACCGGCGTGGCGGAGGCCGACCACGAGGTGGTCCGGCGGCTGCGCGGCGCGGGCGCGGTGATCCTGGGCGTGACCCGGATGCCGGAACTGGGCCTGTGGGCGCTCACCGACGACGACAGCGGGGCCACCCGCAACCCGTGGGACACGACGCGTACCCCCGGCGGCTCCTCCGGCGGCGCGGCCGCCGCGGTGGCCGCCGGGCTGGTGCCGATGGCCCACGGCAACGACGGCCTCGGCTCGATCCGTATTCCGGCGGCCTGCTGCGGCCTGGTCGGGCTCAAGCCCGGCCGGGGCGTGGTGCCCTGCCAGCTCGGCGCGGACGACTGGTTCGGCCTGACCGAGCACGGCATGCTCACCAGCACCGTGGCCGACGCGGTGGTCGGCTTCTCGGTGCTCGCCGGTCGCCGGCCGGACAAGCTGGTTCCACCGGCGCGGCTGCGGGTCGGCGTCTCGCTGCGCTCGCCGGTGCGCGGCGTCTCCCCGGACGCGCCGAACCGGGACGCGGTCGCCGCCGCCGGCCGGCTGCTCGCCGCCGCCGGTCACGACACCGTGCCCACCGACCCGGTCTACCCGACCCGGCTGGGCCTGCAGGGCATCGCCACCTGGTTCGCGGCGGCCGCCGCCGACGTGCGCGCCGCCGGGGTCGCCCCGCGCCAGCTCCAGCGGCGCAGCCGCCGGCACGTCACGCTGGGCGAGTGGGCGCAGCGCCGAGGGTACGTGCGGGAGGCCGACCGGACCGCCTGGCGCGAACGGTCGGTGAACTTCTTCGCGGACAACTCGATCGACCTGCTGCTCACCCCGGCGCTGGCCGGGCCGCCGCCGGAGGCCGCCGGCTGGTCCGGCCGCTCCTGGCTCGCGAACATGTCGGCGAACATCAGGTACGCCCCGTACGCGGCGCCGTGGAACATCGCCGGGCTGCCGTCGATCGTGGTGCCGGTCGGCCGCCGCCCGGACGGGCTGCCGGTGGGCGTGCAGTTCGTCGGCCCGCCCGGCTCGGAGCTGCTGCTGCTCGGCGTGGCCGGTCAGTTCGAGATGCAGGCGCCGTGGGCGCGGCACGCCCCCGGCTACCCCCGGATCGGTACGGGGTCGCCGGCCGCCGCGTGATCGTCTAGCGTGTGCGCGCCCCTGTCGCGCACACCACCTCGGACGGTCCCACCATGCACTGCCAGACCTGCGGGGACGCCACGTCCCCGGCCTACGAGGAGTGCCAGCGTTGCGGCACGCGCGTCGGCCAGCCCGCCGTGGCCCCCGGCGTACCCACCTACGGCGTACGCGGACTGGCCGTGGCCAGCGCGTTCGCGGTCGGCGCCGCCACCCTGTGCTACCTGCTGACGGCCCTGTTCCCCCTGGTGGGCGCAGAGATGGCCCGCTCGGCCGCCGAGCAGCTCGACCGGGACGTGCTGCTCGGCGTCGTGCTGGTCGAGGTGCTGTTCACCCTGCCCTACCTGCTCGCCCTGCTGGCCGCCGGGACGCTCGTGGTGATCTGGACCTGGCGGGCGCGCAAGAACCTGGACGCGTTCCCGGGCGCCGTGTCGAACCTGAGTCCGGCGTGGGCGATCGCCGGCTGGCTGGTGCCGTTCGCCAACTTCGTCGTGCCGGCCCGGGTGCTCGCCGACCTGCTCCGCAACAGCGTGTGGCAGCGCCGCCAGTCGTGGCTGGTCGGGGTGTGGTGGGCGAGCTGGCTGGTGTTCCTGATCGGTGACCGGTTCGTCGCGCGGGCCGAGCAGCAGCGGTACGACCGGCTGACCGAGCTGCCCCGCAACGACGCGGAGTTCGGCACGTACGTGCGCTTCTACGAGGAGGCGCTCGCGCCTCGGCTGGTGCCGGCGGTGGCCTGCCTGATCGCCGGGATCGCGTTCGTCGTGCTGGTCCGCCGGATCTCCGCCGCCCAGCAGGACCGGCTCGCGCGGGCGGTGCCCTCCTGGCCCGGTCAGCCCGCCTGGCCCGGGCACCCGGGCTGGCCTGCGCCAGCCGCCTCGGCCATGTCGCCGCAGGTTCCGCCGGGGCCGGGTGGCACGATCGGGGCATGACGGAACTGGTCGGTCTCGCCGACGTTCAGGCCGCGCGGGAACTGCTCGGCGGTGTCACCCGCACCACCCCGCTGGAGCCGTCCCGGCCGCTCAGCGCCGCGCTCGGCGGGCCGGTCTGGCTCAAGTGCGAGAACCTGCAACGCGCCGGGTCGTACAAGGTGCGTGGCGCGTACGTGCGGATCTCCCGGCTCTCGGCCGAGGAGCGGTCCCGCGGGGTGGTCGCGGCGAGCGCCGGCAACCACGCCCAGGGGGTGGCGCTCGCCGCCGGGCTCGTCGGCGCGCACGCCACCGTCTTCATGCCGGTGAACGCGCCGCTGCCGAAGGTCGCCGCCACAAAGGGGTACGGCGCGCAGGTCGAGCTGGTCGGCAACACGGTGGACGAGTCGCTCGTCGCGGCGCAGACCTTCGCCGAGCGGACCGGCGCGGTGTTCATCCACCCGTTCGACCACGCGGACGTGATCGCCGGGCAGGGCACTGTGGCGCTGGAGATCCTCGAACAGTGCCCGGACGTGCGCACCATCGTGACCGGGGTGGGCGGTGGCGGGCTGGTCTCCGGGATGGCGGTGGCGGCCAAGGCGCTGCGTCCCGACGTACGCGTGATCGGGGTCCAGGCGGCGAGCGCCGCCGCCTTCCCGCCCTCGCTGCGGGCCGGCGAGCCGGTACGTCTGCCCTCGTTCGCGACGATCGCCGACGGGATCGCCGTCGGCCGGCCGGGGGAGCTGACCTTCACGCACGTCCGCAAGCTCGTCGACGAGGTCGTCACGGTCTCCGAGGAGGACATCTCCCGGGCGCTGCTGATGCTGCTGGAACGCGGCAAGCAGGTCGTCGAGCCGGCCGGGGCGGTCGGCGTGGCGGCGCTCATGGCCGGCGCGGTGGAGGTGACCGCGCCGGTGGTCGCGGTGCTCTCCGGCGGCAACATCGATCCGCTGCTCATGCTCCGGGTGATCGAGCACGGCCTGGCCGCGGCCGGCCGGTTCCTGCGGATCACCGTGCGCTGCGTCGACCGGCCCGGCCAGCTCGCCTCCCTGCTCGGCGAGATCGCCGAGCACCGGGCCAACGTGGTGGACGTGGTGCACCAACGGGCCAACCCGCACCTGGGCCTGGGCGAGGTGGAGGTGGCCCTGTCCGTGGAGACGCGCGGGGTGGAGCACTCGGACACCCTGATCAGCGCGTTGCGGGCCAGCGGCTACCAGGTGGTCTTCACCGGCGAGGGCTGAGCCTCCTGGTCAACGCGAACGCCCCGGCCGGATGATCCGGGCGGGGCGTTCGGGTGTGCGGCTCGGGTCCGAGGAGCCTGTCAGCCTCGGTCGGGTTCGGGACCCGAGCCATCCGGCGCGGGTCCGGAAGGTCAGCCGCTGTACGGCTCGAAGGAAACGATCGTCACCTTGATATCGGCGCCGCTGGGAGCGGTGTAGGTGCAGGTCTGCCCGGCCTTGCCGCCGAGGATGGCCCGGCCGAGCGCGGACTCGGGGCTGTAGACCGTCAGGTCGGTGGTGGAGGCGATCTCCCGCGAGCCGAGCAGGAACGTCTCGCTGTCGTCCGCGTCGTCGTCGAAGTAGATCTTCACGACCATGCCGGGCGCCACCGCGTCGGTGTCCGGAGCCTCACCGACCTTGGCGGTGCGCAGCAGCTCCTTCAGGTAGAGAATGCGACCCTCGGCCTTGCCCTGCTCCTCGCGGGCGGCGTGGTAGCCACCGTTCTCCCGCAGGTCGCCCTCCTCGCGCCGGGCGTTGATCTCGGCGGCGATGACCGGTCGATTGGCGATCAGCTCGTCGAGCTCTGCCTGCAGACGGTCGTAGGCGTCCTGGGACAGCCAGGTGGCGGGCGCCTCGTTTCCATTTGTGGACACAGGCGGTCTCCTCGGTTGGTGCGGACTGGCTGACAGGTGAACTTGCAAGGCTACCAGTGCCGCACACGTCGAGGTGTGATCAATCACCCCGGTGCCGGCGACGGGACCGGGGTGCGGTTGCCGGCGGCTCGCCGGCGCTCCGGCTCAGCCGGCCGGCCGGCAGCGCAACACCTCGCCGATGAACGGCCGGGCGCTCGTGGGCACCTCCTGGCGGGTCCGGATGTGGCGCTGGCCCGGCTCCGCGGTCACCGTGGTCTCGACGCTGCCCACCTGGGCGCCGTCGTGCGAGCGGGCTCGCAGCAGACACGTGGCGGAGCCACCCGGCGGCACGGTGACCCGGAAGTCGACTGTCACCCGGGAGTCGGTGATGTCGGAGTAGCTGATCATCTCGCCTTGGTACTCCGGGTCGCCGTACTGGTAGTAGAGCTTCGCCGCGCCCAGCCCGAGGACGGCGAGCAGGACCGTCACCGTCAGGGCGAGCAGGAGTGGCCGGCGGCGGCCCGGTTCCCGGCGTCGGCCGTACCGGCCGGGCGGGTAGACCGGCGCTCCCGCTGCGACTGTGGCGTGCGTCTCGCTCACCGGCGGGTATCTCCTGGCGTTGTTGTCGGCGGCATCGGCAAGAATGGCTAGGTCCATCTTCCCAGCCCGGCGCTGAGTCAAGGATGGCAGGTCGGCCTGGACCGGCGGGCGTGGCCCTGGCCACTCCGGTGGCGGCCCCCGACCGGCCGTCACGGGGGCTTTCGCGGGCGCGGGGGGAGATTCCGGCAGGTCAGCCGACCGGACGTGGGTCGGCGGGCACAGACGAGGAGCGCCGAAGGTGGCAGAACAGCTGCGTCTCATGGCGGTGCACGCCCATCCCGACGACGAGTCGAGCAAGGGCGCCGCCACCATGGCGAAATACGTCGCCGAGGGGGTGGACGTCCTGGTCGTCACCGCGACCGGTGGCGAGCGGGGCAGCGTGCTCAACCCGAAGATGGACCGCCCCGACGTGTGGGCCAACATCGGTGACATCCGGCGTGCCGAGATGGACGCCGCCCGGGCCATCCTCGGCGTCGAGCAGGCGTGGCTGGGCTTCGTCGACTCCGGGCTGCCCGAGGGCGACCCGCTGCCGCCGCTGCCGGAGGGCTGCTTCGCCCTGCAGGACGTGGACGTCGCCGCCGCGCCGCTGGTGCGCCTGATGCGGCAGTTCCGCCCGCACGTCGTCACCACGTACGACGAGGAGGGCGGCTACCCGCACCCCGACCACATCATGACCCACAAGATCACGGTCGCGGCGTTCGACGCGGCCGGTGACCCGGAGCGTCACCCCGAGCTGGGCGAGCCGTGGCAGCCGCTCAAGCTCTACTACGACGTGGGCTTCTCCCGCGCCAAGATCATGAGTTTGCACGAGGCGGTGCTCGCCGCCGGGCTCGAGTCGCCGTACGGCGAGTGGATGAAGCGCTGGGACGAGCGCCCCGACAAGGGCGCGCGGATCACCACCCGGGTCGAGTGCGCCGACTACTTCCCGGTCCGCGACGACGCCCTGCGCGCCCACGCCACCCAGATCGACCCGGACGGGTTCTGGTTCCAGGTGCCGATGGAGTTGCAGAAGCGCGCCTGGCCGACGGAGGACTTCCAACTCGCCCGATCGCTGCTGGACAGCCCGCTGCCCGAGTCCGACCTCTTCGCCGGCGTACGGGAGGCGTGCCGTGCCCACTGACCGGGCCGGGGTCTACCCTGGTGCCCAGTCGCACATCGGAGGAACACCATGCTGACCACCGTCGAGGTGCTCGCGCAGAACAACTTCGGTGACACCCGCACGGGTGGTCTGGCCGGTCCGATGGGCCTCTTCCTCATCCTCGCGCTGGCCACCGTCACCGTCCTGCTGATCCGCAACATGAACGCCCGGCTGCGCCGGCTGCCCGACCGCTTCCCGCAGCAGGCCGGCCCGGACCGGGTCGATTCCGCAGTCGCCGATCCGACAGAAGGGCTCGTCGAGCAGGATTCACCGACGAACGCGCCCAGCGGCTCCCAGCAGCGCCGGAACAGCTGAACACCGCGTGAATCACGCCCAATCCGGTCGTCGCCCCCTGTTGCGACCACCGGCTTTGGCTTAGCCTTCCGCCGGGGGGACCGTCAGGCCCCGGACCCTGCGCGGAAGGGGGACGCCGATGTCGAAGGCAGCACCGGCCCCCGGCCATGCCCCCGCCCGGCCCGGTGACGGGGCGGCCCCGTGACCACCGAGCCGGCCGACCGTCCCCCGGACCGGGTCGGCCTGCGCGGGACGCCGACGGGCGTCGTCGTGTTGACCGTCGCGGTCGCGTTCACCGGTCTGCTGGCCGCCGTGCTCGGCCTCGGCGTCCCGTCGCACCTTCCGGTGGACCAGCCGCTGCCCGGCCCGGCCCGGTTCGGTATCGCCACCGTCGCGTTCGCGGTGGCCCAGCTCGCCCGGCTGCGCTTCCGTACCGCGTCGGGCATGGTGAGCATCACCTGGGGCGAGGCCGCGCTGGTGGTCTGCCTCTGGCTGGTGCCGGCCGGCTGGCTCCCGGCCGCGGCCCTGCTCGGGGCGGGCGCCGCCTGGACCGTCATGTCGGTGGTCTCGGACCGTCGACCGGCCCTGGAGCTGGCGGGGATCGCGGGCTCGCTCACCGCCGCCACCGCGCTGGCAGCGGCCGTCGCGACCGCCCTCGGCCCGCCGCTGCTCGCCGCGCCCACCCCGGAGCTGGCGCTCACGCTCACCGCCGCCGCGGTGACGTACCTGCTCACCACCGCCTTCCTGGGCGCCGTGGCGCTCGCGCTGCGGCACGGCATCCCGATGGGGCCGCCGCTGTTCGCCGCGCTGCGCGGCAAGCTGCTCATGTTCGTCGGCAACGTGGCGGTCGGCCTGGTGGTGGTCGCGCTGCTCGAACTCGACGCGCGCTGGCTGCTGCTCCTGCCGCCGCCGCTCTGGCTGCTCCAGCAGACCTACCGGCACCGGCTGCGGGCCGACCAGGAGCGGCGGACCTGGCGGGCGTTCGCCGAGGCCACCGCCGCGCTCAACCAGCTCGACGAGCGGGGCGTGGCGACCGCCGCGGTGACCGGCGCGCTCACCCTGTTCGGCGCCGAGCTGGTCGAGGTCGACGTGGCCCGGGGAGAGGGGCGCTGGCGCCGGTACCGGGCCGATCGTGGCGGGCAGGTCCGCGACCGGGAGGTGGAACCCGTCGGGTGCGCCGGGGTTGCCGAGCACGAGTTGGTGCGGAAACTCGTCGTGGGCCCCGCCGAGGTGGGCCGGCTGCGGGTGCGGTTCGCCCGGTCCGCCCCGCCGAGCGCCCGGGAACGCGACGGCGTGGCGGCCTTCGGGGACGCGCTCGCCGCCGCCCTGCACGACGCCGCCACCCACCGGGAGCTGCGACTGGTCACCGCCCGCTCGTCGTACGACGCGGTGCACGACCAGCTCACCGGCCTGCTGAACCGGGCGGCGCTGCTCACCAAGGGGGACCAGGCGTTGCGGCAGCGCCCGCACGACCACCCGGTGGCCCTGCTGCTGCTCGACGTGAACCAGTTCAAGGAGGTAAACGACACGCTCGGGCATTCGGCCGGCGACCAGTTGCTGCGGCTCACCTCCAACCGGCTCGCCGCGCTGACCCGGCCCGGCGACCTGCTCGGGCGCCTCGGCGGCGACGAGTTCGCCCTGCTGCTGACCTCGGTGCCGCTGGTCGAGGACCGCGCGGCCCCGCTGGCGTACGCGCTGCGCCAGGCCCGGGAGGTCGCCGAACGTCTCGCCGCCCCGACCGAGGTGGCCGGGGTGCGGATGTCCGTCGAGGTGGCGGTGGGCGTGGTGGTGGCCGACGCGGGGACGGCCGACCTGACCGAGCTGCTGCGCCGCGCCGACATCGCCATGTACCAGGCGAAGGAGGGCGGCGGCAGCGTCGCCGCGTACGACAGCTCCCGCGACGCGGCGAGCACCGACCACCTGGCGTTGCTCGCGGAGATGCGGGAGGCGCTGGCCGCCGACGACCAGCTGGTGCTGGCGTTGCAGCCGGCGGTGGACCTGGCCACCGGCGCGCCGACCGGCGTGGAGGCGCTGATCCGGTGGCGGCACCCGCGCCGGGGCTGGCTCGGCCCGGCCGACTTCATCCGCCCGGTGGAGAACAGCGAGCAGCTCGGCAGCTTCACCCGTTACGTGCTGGACAAGGCGCTGGCCGTGGCGTCCGGGTGGGCACGGGAAGGGCTGGACGTCCCCATCTCGGTGAACCTGTCGGCGCGCAGCCTGCTCGACCCGCGGCTGCCCGCCGAGATCGACGAGGCGCTGCGCCGCCACCAGGTGCCGCCGCACCGGCTGGTCCTGGAGATCACCGAGACGGTGGTGATGAGCGAGCTGGAGGTCATCGACGAGGTGCTCACCACGCTGCGCGCCATGGGTGTGCAGCTCGCCGTGGACGACTTCGGCACCGGCTTCTCCTCGCTGACGTTCCTCACCCGGATCGCCGTGGACGAGCTGAAGGTGGACCGGTCGTTCGTGCTCCGGATGGCCGACTCACCCGAGGCGGCGGCGATCGTCCGGACCACCGTCGGGCTGGCCCACGAGCTGGGGCTGCGGGTCGTGGCCGAGGGCGTCGAGACCGCCGAGCAGCGCATCGCGCTGGCTGAGCTGGGCTGCACCGCGGCGCAGGGCTACCACTTCTTCAAGCCGATGCCCGCCGACAAGATCGCCGCGGTGCTCGGCTCGCTGCGCGACGGGGCCCGGGGCAACGTCTTCCCGCTGCGCGCCGACGGTGCTTCCTGAACCCTGCCGCGCCCACGGCGTCGGACGGCGATGGTGGATAGGGTCGGGTGGTGAACCGACTCGCCGAGGCCACGTCGCCCTATCTGCTCCAGCACGCCGACAACCCGGTCGACTGGTGGCCCTGGTGCGACGAGGCGTTCGCCGAGGCGAAGCGGCGCGACGTGCCGGTGCTCATCTCGGTCGGCTACGCGGCGTGCCACTGGTGTCACGTGATGGCCCACGAGTCGTTCGAGAACGAGGCAGTGGCCCGGCTGATGAACGACGACTTCGTCTGCGTGAAGGTCGACCGGGAGGAGCGCCCCGACGTCGACGCGGTCTACATGACCGCCACCCAGGCGATGACCGGGCAGGGCGGCTGGCCGATGACCGTCTTCGCCGCGCCGGACGGCACCCCGTTCTTCTGCGGCACGTACTTCCCGCGCGCCAACTTCATCCGCCTGCTCGGCTCGGTCGCCGCCGCCTGGCGCGACCAGCGTGAGGCGGTGCTGCGCCAGGGCGCCGCCGTGGTCGAGGCGATCGGCGGCGCGCAGGCCGTCGGCGGCGTGACCGCCCCGCTCACCGCCGACCTGCTCGACGCCGCCGCGAGCCAGCTCGCCCGGGAGTACGACGAGACGAACGGCGGTTTCGGCGGCGCGCCGAAGTTCCCGCCGCACATGAACCTGCTCTTCCTGCTCCGGCACCACCAGCGCACCGGCTCGGCCCGCAGCCTGGAGATCGTCCGGCACACCTGCGAGGCGATGGCCCGCGGCGGCCTCAACGACCAGCTCGCCGGCGGTTTCGCCCGCTACTCGGTGGACGGCCACTGGACCGTGCCGCACTTCGAGAAGATGCTCTACGACAACGCGCTGCTGCTGCGCGTCTACACCCAGCTCTGGCGGCTCACCGGCGACCGGCTGGCCCGCCGGGTGGCCCGGGACACCGCCCGGTTCCTCGCCGACGAGCTGCACCGCGCCGGTGAGGGTTTCGCCTCGGCGCTGGACGCGGACACCGAGGGCGTCGAAGGGCTCACCTACGTCTGGACCCCCGACCAGCTCGCCGAGGTGCTGGGGGAGGACGACGGCCGGTTCGCCGCCGACCTGTTCGAGGTCACCGCCGAGGGCACGTTCGAGCACGGCAGCAGCGTGCTGCGGCTGGCCCGGGACGTCGACGACGCCGACCCGGCGGTGCGGGCCCGCTGGCAGGACGTGGTGGGCCGGCTGCTCGCCGCCCGGGACACCCGGCCCCAACCGGCCCGTGACGACAAGGTGGTGGCCGCCTGGAACGGGCTCGCGATCACCGCCATCGCCGAGTTCCAGCAGGTCGCCGCGCTGCTCGTGTCGCCGGACGACGAGGACGCGAACCTGATGGACGGCGTGCTGATCGTCTCCGACGGCGCGATGCGGGACGCCGCCGAGCACCTGGCCGCGGTGCACCTGGTGGACGGCCGGCTGCGCCGGGTCTCCCGGGACAAGGCGGTCGGTGAGCCGGCCGGTGTGCTGGAGGACTACGGCTGCGTCGCCGAGGCGTTCTGCGCGATGCACCAGCTCACCGGCGAAGGGCGGTGGCTGAGCCTGGCCGGCGAGCTGCTCGACGTGGCACTGGCCCGGTTCGCCGGTCCGGACGGCGCCTTCTACGACACCGCCGACGACGCCGAGCGCCTGGTCACCCGGCCCGCCGACCCGACAGACAACGCGACACCGTCCGGCCGCTCGGCGATCGTCGCGGCGCTCGTGGCGTACGCGGCGCTGACCGGGGAGACCCGCTACCGGGAGGCGGCCGAGCAGACGCTGACGACGGTCGCGCCGATCGTCGACCGGCACGCCCGGTTCACCGGGTACGCGGCCACCGTCGGCGAGGCGCTGCTGTCCGGGCCGTACGAGATCGCGGTGGCGACCGGCGACCCTGAGGGCGACCCGCTGGTGGCCGCTGCCCGGCGGCACGCCCCGCCCGGCGCGGTGGTGGTGGCCGGCGCCCCGGACCAGCCCGGCGTGCCGCTGCTGGCCGGGCGGCCGTTCGTCGACGGGCGGCCCGCAGCGTACGTCTGCCGGGGCTTCGTCTGCCAGCGGCCGGTGACCACCGTCGAGGAGCTGGTCGCGCAGCTCGGCTGAGCGGAGTGGGCCGGGCCGCCCTCACGGTCCGGCCCGGCACCGGCCCTTATAGGCTGGCGGCGCTATGGACTCCCGTACCGGTCTCCCCGTCGTGGGCATGGTGGGTGGCGGCCAGCTGGCCCGGATGACCCACCAGGCCGCCATCGCCCTCGGCCAGTCGCTGCGCGTGCTGGCGCTCGCCCCGGACGACGGCGCGGCGCTGGTCGCCGCCGACGTCCAGTACGGCGACCACACCGACCTGGCCGCGTTGCGCACGTTCGCCAAGGGCTGCGACGTGGTCACCTTCGACCACGAGCACGTGCCGAACGAGCACATCCGCGCCCTGACCGACGAGGGCGTGAAGCTGTTCCCGCCGGCCGAGGCGCTGGTGCACGCGCAGGACAAGCGGGTGATGCGGGAACGGCTCGGCGAGCTGGGCGCGCCGAACCCGGCCTGGCGTCCGGTGGAGTCCCCGGCCGACCTGATCGCCTTCGGCGAGGAGACCGGCTGGCCGGTGGTGCTCAAGGCCGCCCGGGGCGGCTACGACGGGCGGGGCGTCTGGATGGTCGACGACGCGGCCCAGGCCGCCGAGCTGGCCGCCACGCTGCTCGCCGGTGGCACGCCGCTGCTGGTCGAGGAGCGGGTGGCCCTGCGCCGGGAGCTGGCCGTGCAGGTGGCCCGCTCGCCGTTCGGGCAGGTCGCCGCGTACCCGGTGGTGGAGACCGTGCAGCGCGACGGCATCTGCGTCGAGGTGCTGGCGCCCGCGCCCGACCTGCCCGAGGAGCAGGCCGTCGCCGCGCAGCAGCTCGCCATCGACCTGGCCACCGCGCTCGGCGTGGTCGGCCTGCTCGCGGTGGAGCTGTTCGACACGCCGACCGGGCTTGTCGTCAACGAGCTGGCCATGCGGCCGCACAACTCCGGGCACTGGACCATCGAGGGGGCCCGGACCTCGCAGTTCGAGCAGCACCTGCGGGCGGTCCTCGACTACCCGATGGGGGACACCTCGCTCACCGCGCCGGTCGTGGTGATGGCGAACGTGCTCGGCGGCGAGCCGGGCGGCATCTCCATCGACGAGCGGCTGCATCACCTGTTCGCCGCCGAGCCCGGGGCCAAGGTCCACCTGTACGGCAAGCAGGTCCGCCCGGGCCGCAAGATCGGGCACGTCACGGTGATCGGCAGCGACCTGGACGACGTACGGGCCCGGGCCGCGCGTGCCGCCCGCTGGCTCCAGGAGGGGCAGTCATGAGCACCGTCGGGCTGATCATGGGCAGCGACTCGGACTGGCCGGTCATGCGGGCCGCAGCCGAGGCGCTGGACGAGTTCGGCGTGCCGTACGAGGTCGGCGTGGTCTCGGCGCACCGCACCCCGGGCAAGATGATCGAGTACGGCCGTGCCGCCGCCGGCCGCGGCATCCAGGTGATCATCGCGGGCGCGGGCGGAGCGGCTCACCTGCCCGGCATGGTCGCCTCGGTCACCCCGCTGCCGGTGATCGGCGTGCCGGTGCCGCTGAAGTACCTGGACGGGATGGACTCGCTGCTGTCCATCGTGCAGATGCCGGCCGGCGTGCCGGTCGCCACCGTCTCGATCGGCAACGCCCGCAACGCCGGCCTGCTGGCGGTACGCATTCTCGGCGCCGCCGACTCGGTGCTGCGCGACAAGATGGCCGCCTACCAGGCGAGCCTGGAGGATCTGGTCGCCGAGAAGGAAGCGGCGCTGCGCGCTTCCCTGGCCTGACCGTTCGTCACTCCGCGTGCTCGGCTGCGGCTCACCGCATGCCGCGCAGCGCTGTCTGCAGGCGCTCCTGGGCGCGGCGGCGACGCTCGTTGCTCGCGCCGAGCACCAGCAGCACGATGCCGACCGGGATCAGCACCAGCCACGGGCCGAGGCTGAACAACGCGTGCACCGCCGCGATCGCGGTCACCGTCGCGCCCACGATCACCGGCGCCTGCTGCCGGCTGGTCGAGCCGAAGATGAGCACCGCGACGGCCCCGAGCAGCAGCAGCACCTGACGCAGCATGCTGGAGTCGGTGGCGATCACGATCGCCAGCGTCGGCAGGAACGCGGTGACCAGCGCCGGGCCGTACGCCACCCAGCTCGACAGGTCGGGCCGGTGGCGCAGTTGCAGCACCCCGACCAGCAGCGCGAGCGCCGCGAACGGCAGCGTGTACGCCTCCGGCAGCGCCACGTCAGCCACCCGCATCAGGATCCACCAGGCGCTGATCTCGCAGGCCACTACTGCCCAGAACAGCAGGTTGCGCTCCATCGGCCGCCGCCCCGGACGGGTGGCCGCCACCCCGAGGACCGCACCCCAGGCGGCCAGCAGCGCGGCGATGTGCCGGGGCGAGTCGTACGCCAGGGCCAGTGCGATGAGCGCCGCCCCGAAGCCGCTCCACTCGACGGTCGCCGCCTCCCGGTACGCCTCGGGGCGGCGCAGCCGGGGCAGCGTGGCGGCGAAGACCTGCAACGCCGCGCCGACAGCGAGCACCCCGAAGGCGGACCAGACCGCGGCGAGCCCGGACTTCAGGCCGACGGTGAGCACGAAGAGCTGGGCCATCAGCGAGCCGAACAGCCAGCCCAGGATGCGGGCGCGCTGGGTGGTGCCGAACAGCGCGGCGACGGTGCCCACGCCGACCGCGCCACCGAGCGTGAAAACGGTCAGGTCGCTGGTGGCGAGGCTGCCGGCGAGCCCGGCGCCACCGGCGGCCAGCCCGAGGGCGAAGACCAGCACCCGGGCCACCCGGATCGACCGGCCCGGCTCGGCCAGCGCCGGCGGCGGGGTCAGCGCCAGACCGAGCATCGAGATGGTGAACACCGCCAGCGCGGCCAGCGCGGTCACCGGCCAGCCCCGGCCGAGCGCCACCGGCGTGATCAGCAGCGTGATCGCCGCCCCGGGCAGGATCACCGGCACCGCACGGGACCGCCGGCCGCCGCTGAACCCGGTGGCGGCGAGCGCCGCGGTCACTGTGAGCAGCAGCGCGGTGAGCACGTGGGTGGGATTCACCGCGTTCGCCGGCGGGGTCAGCAGCTCCGGTGGCGGCCCCTGCCACACCCGGCTCAGCACCGCGAACGGCGAGAACAACGCCACGACCAGCGCGGGCGCCAGCGTGGCCAGCGCCAGCGCGGTGGGCAGCGCCGCGGCGGCGAGCGCGCCGGCGGCCGGGCTGACCCGCCAGCGCAGCACCGGATCGTCCGGGTCACGGCGCATCGACCCGTTCAGCAGGACGGTCCAGCGGCGTACCGGCCGGGCCGAGCCGACAGGCGGGACGGTGGCCGCTCGTACCAGTTCGGCGAGGACGCCGAGCAGCGCGGCGGCGGCGGCGAACACGCCCGCCGGCAGGCCGACCGCGAGCGCGGCGGCAGCGGTGACGGTGGCCGCCCCGACCACCGCCACGCTGGCGAACGGCAGGTACTGGGGCACCAGCCGGCGTACGGCCGCGATCGCGGCCAGGCCGATGCTGGCGGCGGCCAGCGCGGCGGTCAGGACCACCTGAGGCGGATGGCCGAACGCGGCGGCCAGGGCGGCCACCGCGCCGGGCAGGGCGAGCACTGCGGCGCCCGCGCCGGCGCCGCCCACCTGCACCAGGTGCGGCGGCATGCCCTCGGTGCGTACGTCCTCCACGAGCGACGGCGCGAGCGTGCGGGCCAGGGCGGCCACCGTCGCCCCGATCAGCGCGATGCTGCCGAGCGCCAGCGCTGTGGTTCCCGGCCGGACCAGCCCCGCCCCGGCCGCGTGCAGCGCCACCACACCGGCCACCGTGGCCCGGGACAGCGAGGCCCGGGGATCGACAGCTGCCACGGCCGCCATGCCGTAGACAGTGGCCACCATGGCGCCGACCAGCACCGGGGACCACCAGGGCAACTCGAACGCGGCGGGCGCGCCCACCGTGGCGAGCACGACGGCCAGGCCCGACACGTCGTACTTCCACGGCGCCGGCAGCAGGACGGCGGCGGTCACCGCGAGCAGCACCAGCGCGACCGGGGCCTGCCAGGTCGACCCGCCCGTCGGCGCGGCCGGCCACCCGCTCAGGTCCCCGGCCCAGATCGGGCCGGGGGTGGCCAGCACGCCGAGCCCGCCGCGCAGCGCGCTCCAGGCGGCGATCAGGCCGAGGAGCAGGCCACCGGCGGCGATGCCGAGGATCGGTCCGCGCCGCCACTCCTCCGGCAGCGCGCGGGCGGCCACCGCCACCAGCAGCACCAGCGCGGAGGCCACCACGAGCTGACCGCCGGGGGCGAGCACCGCGGCGATCCGGGCCAGCGTGGCGACGAGCGCCACGGTGGTGGCTGCCAGGGCCAGGTCGGACCCGTCCAGCGACATGTCGGCGCGGCGTCCCGCGTCGATGCGCGGGGCGAGCGCCAGCAGGGCGGCGGCGACCATGAGCAGACTGCCCACCCAGGCGTCCGCCGAGGTCGCGCCCGGCGCCCCGAACGCGGCGGCGGCGACGGCCACCGCGCCGAGCACGGTGCCGAGCGCGTGCGGCATGCTCAGGTGCCGCTGCGCCACCTGCACCAGGGCGGCGTAGCCGAGCGTGACGCAGACGGCGAGGAAGCTCGCCGCGAGGATCGGAACGGTGACCTCGCGCAGGTTCGCCGGAGTGGCGATCGGTGGGGTCGGCGCGGTGGCGGCGACGAACGCGGCGACGGCGCCCGGCAGGGCGAACGCCGCCCCGCCGGCCGCCCAGGCGCAGACGGTGTCGGTCGCGGCGGCGGCCAGCCGGACCCGTGGGGCGAGGGAGACCAGCGCCCCGGCCAGGAAGAGCAGCGTCAGCGCCGCGGCGGTCAGCGCCGGCCGGGCGAGCGCGGCGCCGGCGCCGATCAGACCCAGCCCGGCCGCGGTGACCGCGTGCGTCACCGCGGCGCGTTCGGTGCCGGCGCTCAGCCCGAGCACCCCGACGGCGACCGCTGTGAGCAGCATCGGCCAGCAGGCCGCTGCCCACCCCAGGCCCAACGACGCGGGTACGGCAAGCGCGGTGAGCGCCGCGCCGACCACCGCGAACTCGCGCCGGATCTCGGGCGGCAGCGCGATCACCGCGGCGACGGTCAGCAGCAGCGCGCTGGCGGCGAGCTGCCAGCCGGTCGGGCCGACCGCCCGGGCCAGCTCGGCGTGCCACCCGCTCAGGTCCGCCGACCAGGCCGGCAACGCGGCCCGGACCGGCGCCAGCCCGGCGCGCAGCGCGCCACCGGCGACCACCAGGCCGCTCACAGTGAGCGCCACCGCCGACGCGATCTGCGGACCCCGCCGGGCCGCCTCCGGTACGGCCCGGACGGCGATCCCGGTCAGCGCGATGACCGCGGAGATCAGCAGCAGGGACCGGCCCGGCAGGGCCACCGAGGCGACCCGGCCGAGCGCGCCGATCACCGCGAGCGTGAGGATGCCGGCGCCGACGTCGGGCAGCGGCGGCCGGCGCAGCACGAGCGTTCCGGCCAGCGCGACCAGGGCGGCGAGCAGCAGCGTCGTACCCGCGGCGGCGGCCGGCGGGACGGTGGTGGCGCGCAGCAGGCCGGTGACCGCGTACGCCAGCGCGACAGCGACCGCCACACCGTGCAGCAGCCAGGTCAGCTCGGACAGCCACGGCACCGGCCGGGCGGTGGCGGCAGGCTCCGGAGGAGTCTCACCGCCGAGCACCTCGCCGGCCTCCTCCGGCGCCGACTCGGGCCGGTCGTCGTCGGCGCGCTGCCGGGGCGCGACGGGTGAGGGCGGCTCGGTCGCGGGCAGGTCACGCCGGACCGGCCGCTCGCGTACCACCGCCGAGCGGACGAGCGCGAGGTCGAGCACGGCCACCACTGTCAGTACCAGCGCCCAGCCGACCGGCCCGGTGATCCGCTCGTACGCCAGCAGCGGCAGCACCGGCTGGGCGGCCAGCACGGTGGCGAAGCGTGGGGCGCGCAGACCGGTCCCGTACGCGTAACCCAGGGCGACGAGCGTGGTGACCAGGAAGATCGATCCGGCGAACGCGGCGCCCGAGGAGCCGCCGCCGATCCGGTCGACGGCCCAGAGCGCGTACCCGGCCAGCGGCACCAGCAGCAACCCGACCGCGGCGATGGTCTCGGCGGTGGAGGTCAGCCCGCGCCGGGCCAGGACCGGCGGGGCGAGGAGCATCACCGCTGTCGCCACCAGCAGTACGCCGAGACGCGCCAGCGCGTCCATCGAGCTGGTGGCGACCGCCGCGAAGACCACCGCGGCCACGCCGAGCAGGAGGGCGCCCAGCCCCAGCGGGATGTTCTGCACCTCCCGCGAGGACGCCTCGGGCGGGTGCTCCGGGTCGTCCGCGTCCAGCCAGCGCGGGCGACCGCGCGGCGGCGACGGGGGCAGGTCCTCCGGAGGGCCGGGCGGCGGCGTGCCCTGGCGGGGCACCCGGGGCGGGGCGCCGGTGGCGGCGGTGGGCGGCCGGCGGCCGGGGCGGCGGCGCAGCACCCGGCGCGGCCGGGTGGCCTGCCGCATGCGTTCCTCACCGGCGTGCGCGAGGATGTCCCGCTGGAAGAGGGCGGCCTGCATCTTGGCGGCGATCTGCCGCTGTTCCCGGGCGATCTCGGCGTCGCGGGCCTTCATCTCGGCGATGGACCGTTCGATGCCGGCCAGGTGCTCGGCCCACTGCGGCTGATGCGCGCCGCAGTTCGGGCAGACCACGGCGGGCTTGATGTCCTGCCCGCACGAGGGGCACCTGAAGCTCTCCACGACAGTCTCCCGTCCGCCCGTGCCCTCGCACTGTGGACCTCCCAGAGGCAGCATGCCTTGAGCGGGCCGGGATTTCGACAGTTGCAGGCGCGTTCCGGACAACAAAAAGGACCGGCCCGGTCGGGGAGGGTGTCCCCGGCGGGCCGGTCCGGCCGGTCAGCGGGTCAGGGGCGGCCCATGCCGCGGTATTCCCACCCGGCCTGCGTCCACAGTGTCGAGTCGAGGCAGTTGCGCCCGTCGACCACCTTGCGGCCGTTGGCCAGCTCGCCCAGGGCGACCGGGTCGGCGTTGCGGAACTCGGCCCACTCGGTGAGCACGCAGACCAGGTCGGCGCCGCGGACGGCGTCGTTCATGGTCTCCTCGTACGTCAGCTCGGGCACCGCGCGGCGCGCGTTCTCGATCCCCTGCGGGTCGAACACGTGCACGTCGGCGCCGGCCTTGCCGAGCAGCGCGGCGACCGCGAGCGCCGGCGCGTCGCGTACGTCGTCGGTGTTGGGTTTGAACGTGGCGCCGAGGACCGCGACGCGGGTGCCGGAGAGGTCCGGCCCGGCCGGGCCGGAGCGGCGGCCGAGCAGCTCGGCGGCGAGCTGCACCACGCGGCTGCGCCGGCGCAGGTTGATCAGGTCGACCTCGTGCAGGAAGCGCAGCGCCTCACCGGCGCCCAGCTCCTGCGCGCGGGCCTGGAAGGCGCGGATGTCCTTGGGCAGGCACGCGCCGCCGAAGCCGAGGCCGGCCTGGAGGAAGCGGTTGCCGATGCGCGGGTCGTAGCCGATCGAGCGGGCCAGCTGGGTGACGTCGCCGCCGGCCGCCTCGCAGACCTCGGCCATCGCGTTGATGAAGGAGATCTTGGTGGCGAGGAACGCGTTCGCGGCGACCTTGACCAGCTCGGCGGTGGCGAAGTCGGTGACCACGAGCGGGACCTCGCGGTCCTCGGTGGCGGCGAGGTCGAAGACGCCCTTGTGCGCGGCGTAGAGCATGCCGTTGGCCCACTCGCTCTTGACGCCGACCACGATCCGGTTCGGACGCAGCACGTCGTCGACGGCGAAGCCCTCCTGGAGGAACTCGGGGCTCCACGCCACCTCGACGCCGAGGTCGGCCGGGCTGTGCTTGCCGACGAGCTGCTCCACCCACTCGGCGGTGCCCACCGGCACGGTGGACTTGCCGACGATCAGCGCCTTGCGGGTCAGGTGCTGGGCCAGGCTGGTCACGGACGCCTCGACGTACGACAGGTCGGCGCCCATGCCGTCGGCCCGCTGCGGGGTGCCGACGCAGATGAAGTGGACGTCGCCGAAGTCGGCGGTCTCCTTGATGTCCGTGCTGAACCGCAGCCGCCCGGCGGCCAGGTTGCGCCGCAGCAGCTCGTCGAGGCCGGGCTCGTGGATCGGCACCTCGCCGGCGTTCAGCTTGGCGATCTTGTCCGCGTCGACGTCGAAGCCGAGCACCTCGTAGCCCAGCTCGGCGTAGCAGATGGCGTAGGTCGCACCGAGGTAGCCGGTGCCGAGGAACGTCACCCGGGGACGGGCGGCGCCGGACGGCGGGGTCACCGCGGCGATGGCGGGCATCGGCTGGGTGTTCGGGTACGGAATCGTCACGCCTGTCTTCTCCGCTCGCACTGGCGGCGCTTCCACGCGTCGCATTCTGCTGGGGGCGCCTGGGCCGGGCACCGAGGGAACTGAATTTCTGCTGTGAGGGTAGTGGGGCCGGGCGGGCGACGCTCGGGCGCGAGCCTACCCGCCGGTAAGGTCCGACAGGGGCCGGTGGCTATCCTTCAGTTTGCGGCAGTCGTCGGCCCCCGGGCGGTACAGACTGCGCATGATAGCGGTGAAAGGGGAGGGCCGACATGGCCGCAGAGCAGTCGTTCGACGTCTACCGGTTGCCGGAGGAGCACGAGGCGATCCGGGAGGCGGTCCGTGAGGTCTGTGCGGCCAAGGTGGCACCGCATGCCGCTGAGGCCGACGAGACAGGTGAGTTCCCCAAGGCGTCCTACGAGGCGCTGCGGTCCGCCGACTTCCACGCCCCGCACATCCCCGTCGAGTACGGCGGCGCCGGCGCGGACGCCCTGGCCACGGCCATCGTGATCGAGGAGGTGGCGCGGGCCTGCGCCTCGTCCTCGCTGATCCCGGCGGTGAACAAGCTGGGCACCATGCCGCTGCTGCTGGCCGGCTCCGAGGAGCTGAAGCGCAAGTACCTGACCCCGGTCGCGGCCGGTGAGGGCATGTTCTCCTACTGCCTCTCCGAGCCGGAGGCGGGCTCCGACGCCGCCGCGATGACCACCAAGGCGGTACGCGACGGCGACCACTGGGTGCTCAACGGCGTGAAGCGGTGGATCACCAACGCGGGCGTCTCCGAGTACTACACCGTCTTCGCCGTGACCGATCCCACAGCCCGCTCGAAGGGCATCTCCGCCTTCGTCGTGGAGAAGTCCGACCCGGGCGTCAGCTTCGGTGCCCCGGAGAAGAAGCTCGGCATCAAGGGCTCGCCGACCCGTGAGGTCTACTTCGACAACGTACGGATCCCGGCCGACCGCATGATCGGCGCCGAGGGCACCGGCTTCGCCACCGCCATGAAGACGCTGGACCACACCCGGGTCACCATCGCCGCCCAGGCCGTCGGTATCGCCCAGGGCGCGCTGGACTACGCCAAGGGCTACGTCCAGGAGCGCAAGCAGTTCGGCAAGCCGGTCGCCGACTTCCAGGGCATCCAGTTCATGCTCGCCGACATGGGCATGAAGCTGGAGGCGGCGCGGCAGCTCACGTACGCGGCCGCCGGCAAGTCCGAGCGCGGCGACGCGGACCTGACGTACTTCGGCGCGGCCGCGAAGTGCTTCGCGTCGGACGCCGCCATGGGGATCACCACGGACGCGGTCCAGCTGCTCGGCGGCTACGGCTACACCCGCGACTACCCGGTCGAGCGGATGATGCGGGACGCCAAGATCACCCAGATCTACGAGGGCACCAACCAGGTGCAGCGCATCGTCATGGCCCGTCAGCTGCTCAAGGGCTGACCGGAGGCGTTCGGGCGGGCGGGCCGGTTTGCACCGGCCCGCCCGCGCTCGTTCAACGGCTCTCGGTGCCCTCCGGCCGGCCCGCGCCGCGCGGCGGGGCCGACCACGGCGACTCCCCGGCGGTACGGCGGGGCAGCGGCTCGGTCGGGGTCTCGGGGTACGCCAGCGTGAGTGGCGGCGTGTCCGGATCCTTCGCCTGCGCCGGAGGCCAGTCGGTGAGCGTCGGCTTGTGCTCCACCGGCGCGGGGGCCGGGGTCAGCTCCGCCTCGGCCGTCTCCGGTGTGGCGGGACGCCGCCAGCGGCTCGTGCTGAACACGGCCATCAGCAGCAGCACGCCGATGAGGAACAGCGTGCCGTTGTCCAGTGGGTCGCGCAGCGGCAGCGGGTCGCCGAGCAGCTTCAGGTCACCGGGCACCCGGTCCCGCACGCTGAACGGCGCGACGAACAGCCCGAGGTACGGGACCGCGAGCAGCAGGCCGGCCGCCAGCGGGCCGAACGGCGAGAAGCGCAACGTGCCGAGCAGGCCGAGCAGGATGCCGGCGACGCCCAGATAGACGGCCGGCTCGATCAGGTTCGGCGTGCTGTACGTCCCGATCTCCACCCAGCGGTCGACGGTCCGCTCAGATCCGTCCTGACCGAGCGTGACGAGCACCCAGGTGACGGGCGCCACCGCCAACCCGGCGAGGAAGCTCCAGAGATGTCGCATCCGCGCACCGTACCGTTTTCGGCATGACAGATCATCCCGCGGTCCCGCCGGGTAAGCCGACCTCGTACTCCCGCGTCACGCTCAGTCGCATCATGACCGCGGTCGATGTCAATCTGTACGGGACCGTGCACGGTGGGGTACTGATGAAATTCGTGGACGACGTTGCCGGCGCGGCGGCGGCCCGGCACAGCGGCGGCACCGCCGTGACAGCCTCCATCGACGAGATCGTCTTCTCCGAGCCGGTCCGGGTGGGCGACCTCGTGCACGCGCACGCCCAGATCAACTGGACCGGCAGCACCTCGATGGAGGTCGGAGTGAAGGTGGTCGCCGAGCGCTGGGACTCGGCCGAGGACGAGCCGGTTCCGGTCGCCACCGCGTACCTGGTCTTCGTGGGGGTCGACGTGGGCGGCGCGCCCCGGCCGGTGCGCCCGGTGCTGCCCGAGACGCCGGAGGACGAGCGCCGCTTCCGGGAGGCCGAGATCCGGCGGGCGCACCGGCTGGCCCGCCGCCGAGCGATCCAGGCCCACCGCGCCGGCTGAGGTGTAAGGAAGGGCCACATGGGGTGGGGGTGCGGGGTGTGGGCGGGCCACGCCCCGTACGCCACGCCCGGCGCGGACAATGGCGGCACGAGGTAGGGCAAGATGGCGCCACGGCCCCGGCACACCGTCGTGGCGGGCCCAGGGGAGGGTGGAACAGTGGCTGACGTGCTGTGGACGCCGCCGGCGGACGTGCGGGAGCAGTCCCGGATCGGTGACTACCTGCGCTGGCTGGCCGAGCACCGCGGGCTGGAGTTCGCCGACTACGACGCGCTGTGGCAGTGGTCGGTGACCGACCTGGACGCGTTCTGGCGCTCGATCTGGGACTGGTTCGACGTGGTCGCGCACACCCCGCCGACCGCCACGCTCACCGGCCGGGCCATGCCCGGCGCCCGCTGGTTCCCCGGCGCGACGCTCAACTACTCCGAGAACGTGCTGCGGATGCCGGGGCTGGGCGACGACGACCCGGCGGTGATCGCGCACGGTCAGACCCGCGCGCCGGAGACCCTCACCGCTGCCGAGCTGCGCGAGCGGGTCCGCCGGGTGGCGGCCGGGCTGCGCCGCCTCGGCGTGGGGCCGGGCGACCGGGTGGCCGCGTACGCGCCGAACATCCCCGAGACGTACGTCCTGCTGCTCGCCACCGCCAGCCTCGGCGCGATCTTCTCCTCCTGCGCGCCCGAGTTCGGCACCCGCAGCGTCACCGACCGCTGGCAGCAGATCGAGCCGACGGTGCTGGTCGCCGTGGACGGCTACCGGTACGGCGACAAGCCTGTGGACCGGCGCGCCGAGGTGGCCGCGATCCGGGCGGCGTTGCCGTCGCTGCGGCACACCGTCGCCATCGCGTACCTCGATCCGGACGGCCCGGCCCCCGACGGCGCGCTGCCGTGGGCGGAGCTGGCGGCACCGGCCGACGAGCCGTTGACGTTCACTCCGGTGGCCTTCGACCACCCGCTCTACGTGCTCTACTCCTCCGGCACGACCGGCCTGCCCAAGCCGATCGTGCACGGCCACGGCGGCATCCTGCTGGAACACCTCAAGATGCTGGCGCTGCACCACGACCTGGGTCCGTCCGACCGGTTCCTGTGGTTCACCACGACCGGCTGGATGATGTGGAACTTCCTGGTCTCCGGTCCGGCTGTGGGCGCGGCGATCGTGCTGTTCGACGGCAACCCGGGCCACCCCGACCTGGGCGCGCTGTGGCGGCTGGCCGCCGACACCGGCACCACGTACTTCGGCACGTCCGCGCCGTTCCTGCTGGCCTGCCGCAAGGCCGGGCTGGTGCCGCGGGAGATCGCCGACCTGTCCGCGGTGCGCGGCCTCGGCTCGACCGGCGCGCCGCTGCCGGCCGAGGGCTTCACCTGGGTGTACGAGAACGTCAGCGACCGCCTCCAGCTCCAGTCGCTGTCCGGCGGCACGGACGTGTGCACCGGGTTCGTGGGCGGCGTGCCGCTGCTGCCGGTGTACGCCGGGGAGATCGCCTGCCGGGCGCTGGGCGCGAAGGTGGAGGCCCGTTCCGCCGACGGCAGCGCGGTGATCGGGCAGCTCGGCGAGCTGGTGATCACCGAGCCGATGCCGAGCATGCCGGTGGGGTTCTGGAACGACCCGGACGGCGCCCGCTACCGGGAGGCGTACTTCGAGGTCTATCCCGGGGTGTGGCGGCACGGCGACTGGATCACCGTGAACGAGCGCGGCGGATGCGTCATCACCGGCCGGTCCGACGCCACGTTGAACCGGGGCGGCGTGCGGCTGGGCACGGCCGAGTTCTACTCGGTGGTCGAAGGGCTGGACGAGGTGGTCGACTCGGTGGTGGTGCACCTGGAGGACGACGAGGGCGGCGCGGGCGAGCTGCTGCTGTTCGTGGTGCTCGCCGAGGGCCTGGAACTCGACGACGAGATGCGGCGCAAGATCTGCCGGGAGCTGCGTACCGCGCTGTCGCCGCGGCACGTGCCGGACGAGATCCACCAGGTCCGGGCCGTGCCCCGCACGCTCAGCGCGAAGAAGCTGGAGGTGCCGGTCAAGAAGATCCTGACGGGCACCCCTGTGGACAGCGCGGCAGCCAAGGGCGCCCTGGCCAACCCCGAGTCCCTGACAGCCTTCGCCGCCCTGGCCCAGCGCCGAGCCACCAGCACCCACCCCACCCCCGCGTAACCCCACCCCCGCCCGTTGATCTTGCACTTTCCGCCCCGACGAAGGGGGCGAATCGCCCCTCCCGAGGGCCGAAACTGCAAGATCGCGGGGGAGGGCGGGTGGGTCAGGTCAGGGTTTGGGTTGTTTTTTCGGTTTCGGCTCGGGCGGCCAGGCGGGCCGGATCGGGGTGGGCGCAGGCCACCACGCTGGCGCCGGCGGACAGGGGAGCCAGTAGCCAGTCGACGGGGTCGGGGTGGCGGGTCACGTCCACCAGGAGGCGGTCGCCGGGGGTGAGGCCCAGCTCCGCGGCGCGGGCCTGCGCGCGAGCCAGCAGCGCCGCGTCCGCCTCGCCACCGTCGGGGTACGGCGTGAAGTGGTCGCCGTGCCCGCGTACCGCCGTCACGAAGTCGGCGCAGCCCGGCGGCACCTGCCGCATCGGCAGCGCGAACGGGTCGAGCGCCAGCGCGTACCGCTCGCCGGCCGGCCACCCGGCCACCTCGTCCGCCCGGTCGGCGGCCACGAACAGGACCTCCACCGGCCCCGGCGCGTCGGTCACCGTCAGTTTCGCCGACCAGCAGCCGAGCAGCACGGCGGCGGTCTGCCAGTGCGGCGGCAGCAACACGCCGACGGGGTCGCCCGGCGCGGCGCCGATCTCGTCGGTGAGCAGGTTGGCCGTCTTCGCCACCCAGTTGGCAAGCGTCGCGCCGGAGAGTTCGGTGCGCTCGCCGGTGGCGTCGTCGTACCAGGTCAGCAGCGGTCGGGTGGGGTCCGGCGCGATCGCGTCGGCGAACACCCGGGCAATGTTGTCGGCCATCGGCGCGAACGATACGCGCCCCGCGTGCGTACTCGATGACAACGTCAAGTCGGCGTACCGTCGGGTCGCGGTCAGCGTCGTGCGTCCGGCGCGGCGTACGCTTGCCGACAGTGTTCTTCCCCACAACTGCGCCATCTGAGGAGCCGCCCCGTGACCGCCGGTCGCCCGCCCCGCGTTCTCATCGACGCCACGAGTGTCCCCGCCGACCGTGGCGGCGTCGGTAGATACGTCGACGGACTGCTCGGCGCGCTGGGCCGGGTCTGCGGCACCGGCGTCGACCTGGCGGTGGTGAGCCTCCGCACCGACCTGGAGCGCTACACCCGGATGCTGCCGGGCGCCGAGGTGATCCCCGCCCCGGCGGCGGTGGCGCACCGGCCGGCGCGCCTGGCCTGGGAGCAGACCGGCCTGCCGCTGCTGGCCCAGCAGGTCGGCGCGGAGGTGCTGCACTCGCCCTTCTACACCTGTCCGCTGCGGGCCGGATGCCCGGTGACGGTCACTGTGCACGACGCGACGTTCTTCACCGAGCCGGAGCACTACGACAAGTCGCGCCGGACGTTCTTCCGCAGCGCCATCAAGACCTCGCTGCGGCGCGCCAGCCGGGTGATCGTGCCGAGCAAGGCCACCCGCGACGAGCTGATCCGGTTGCTGGACGCCGACCCGACCCGGATCGACGTCGCCTATCACGGCGTCGACCAGGACGCCTTCCACGCGCCCGGCGACGAGGAGAAGGCGCGCGTGCGGGCCCGCCTGGGTCTGGGCGACAGCAGCTACGTCGCGTTCCTCGGGGCCAAGGAGCCGCGCAAGAACGTACCCAACCTGATCCGTGGCTGGGCGCGGGCGGTGGCCGACCGGCCGAACCCGCCGGCGCTCGTGGTCGCGGGCGGTCAGGGGCACGACGACGACATCGACCGCGCGGTGGCCGAGGTGCCGTCGCACCTGCGGCTGCTGCGCCCGGGCTACCTGCGTTACGCCGACCTGCCCGGCTTCCTCGGTGGCGCGCTCGTGGCCGCCTACCCCTCCTACGGCGAGGGCTTCGGCCTGCCGATCCTGGAGGCGATGGCGTGCGCGGCCCCGGTGCTCACCACGCCGCGTCTGTCCCTGCCCGAGGTGGGCGGCGACGCGGTGGCGTACACCAGCGAGGACCCGGACCAGATCGCCACCGACCTGGCCGCCCTGCTGGACGACGAGCCGCGGCGGCTCTCGCTGGCCAAGGCCGGGTTCGACAGGGCCAAGGAGTTCACCTGGGAGTCCAGCGCGGACGTGCACATCGCGGCCTGGCGACGGGCCCGGTCCTGAGGGCCGGCGGGCGGCCCTGGACGACCGACCGTGACGACTCGCCCGCTTCGGGCATGATGTGCTGATGTTCTACGCCGTCATCCCGGCGGGTGGCAGTGGCACACGGTTGTGGCCGCTGTCCCGTGCCGGCCATCCCAAATTCCTCCACCCGCTGACCGGTACCCCCGCCTCGCTCCTGCAGGCCACTGTCGACCGGTTGTCGCCGTTGACCACACCGGAGCGCACGCTCGTGGTCACCGGGGCCGCGCACGCCGCGGCGGTGGCTCGGCAGCTGGCCGGCGTGCCGGAGGAGAACATCCTGGTCGAGCCGTCGCCCCGGGACTCCTGCGCGGCGATCGCGCTGGCCGCCGCGGTGATCGCCGCGCGTACGCCGGACGCGGTGATGGGCTCGTTCGCCGCCGACCACCTGATCGGCGACCCGGCCCGGCTGGCCGAGGTGGTACGGCAGGCCATCCGGGGCGCGGAGCAGGGGCTGCTGATGACTGTGGGTATCACCCCGACCCGCCCGGAGACCGGCTACGGCTACCTGGAGACCGGCGATCCGGTGGGGGACGGCCCGCTGCGCCCGGTGCGCGAGTTCAAGGAGAAGCCGGCGGCGGAGGTGGCCGAGGTCTACGTCAACTCCGGCCGGCACCTCTGGAACGCCAGCATGTTCGTCTGGCGGGTGGACGTCTTCCTCGCCGAGCTGGCCCGCCAGCAGCCGGAGCTGCACGCCGGGATCACCGCCATCGCGGCGGCCTGGGGCACCCCGGAGCAGGACGACGTGCTGGGCCGGGTCTGGCCGACGCTGCCCCGGATCTCGGTCGACTACGCGGTCATGGAGGGCGCGGCGACTGCGGGCCGGGTGGCTACCGTGCCGGGTGACTTCGGCTGGAACGACGTCGGTGACTTCCACACGCTCGGTGAGGTGCTGCCGGCCGACGGCGCCGGGAACGTGGTGCTGGGTGGCGACGCCAAGCCGGGCGTGCTGCTGCACGACACCACCGGCACGGTCGTGGTGCCGCACTCCGGCCGGCTCGTCGCCACTGTCGGGGTGCGCGACCTGATCGTGGTGGACACCCCGGACGCGCTGCTGGTCTGCCCGCGTGACCGCGCGCAGGACGTGAAGAAGGTCGTGGACGAGCTGAAGGAACGCGGCGAGGAGGGCCTGGTCTGATCCGGCCGGGACGGCCCGCCTCCGCTCAGCGGGCGGCGTGGCGGGCCAGCACGGCGAGCGCCGGCGGCACCAGTTGGGCCGTGGCGTGGGCGAGCGGCTCGGGCAGCCGGTCCGGCGGGAACCAGCCGAGCGCCTCGGACTCGGCGCTCACCTGCTCGACCGCCCCGGCCGGGGCCAGCACCGCGTAGCGGACGTCGTAGTGGAACGACCCGCCCTGGCAGGCGACCTGGTGGATGTCCACGTCGATCGGTTCCGGCTCGACTGTCAGGCCGGCGATCCCGGACTCCTCGGTGGCCTCGCGCAGCGCGGCTGCCACCAGTGTCCGGTCGCCCGGCTCGCAGTGCCCGCCGAGCTGCACCCACCTGCGGATCTTGCTGTGCAGGCAGAGCAGCACCCGGCCGTCCGGGTCGAGCACCAGCGCGCTGGCTGTGACATGCCCCGCCCGGTGCGTCCGGCTCATCGCCACCGGCCCGTCGGCCAGCAGCGCCAGCGTCCGGTCCCGGTTGGCGGCGGCGGCCGGGCTGGTCGCCGTCCAGCGGCTCAGCGCCGCGACGGCGTCGGCGTGCAGGTCGGCGTACGTGGTGAGGTCGGTGTCGGGCACCCGGACACTCTACGAGCGCCACCGCGGTACGCCGGCGCGGCGACCCACCGGCGGACGAGCGAAGACCGGGCGGCACCCCTGCGACGATGTCGCAGACCCTCGTGGTGCCGCCCGGTCACGCCCGTCAGCCGGCGACCGGGTCGAGACTGCGCCCCGGCGTCGGCGGGCAAGGAAGAGTCTGCCGAACCGGCCACCTCACCGTCGAGGTCTTTCACCTCAGGCTTAAATATGGAGATTAGTGCCGGCAGGTAAAGTGCGAGGCGTGGCGGGCACCCCCGCCGTCCGCACGGGAGCACTCCATGTTGAAGATCATTTTCTCGGGCGAGGACGTCCTGCGGACCCGGGTCGCCCCGGCCGCGGACCCGCTCTGGGAGCTGGTCCTCAGCCTGCACCTGCTCCAGGGGCGCGGCCGCGACCCGATGATGACCACGTGGCGACGCACAGTGGCCCACGGGCTGCGCACCGACAGCGGTGCCGAGCAGTACCGCCTGCTCCTCGCGCTCAACCCGCCGCGCGGCTACTTCCCCGACTTCCTCACTCCGTTCGCCAGCCGGGAGGGCTTCGAGGTCGGGCTGGACGCCGTCCGGGGCACCCCTGTCGACATGCTGCGCCGCGACCTGACCCGGCTCGCCGAGGAGACCACGCTGCCGTCCTCGGCGACCGCGCTGGCCCGCGGCGAGCCGGAGACGCTGCACCACCTCACCGACGCCATGGCGCGGTACCACTCGCTGGCCGTCACGCCGTACTGGGCCCGGGTGCAGGCAGCTGTCGAGGCGGACCGGGCCCGGCGCGCCCGCGCCATGCTCGACGGCGGCGCCGAAGGGCTGCTGGCCAGCCTGCGGCCGAACATGCGGTGGAACTCCGGCGTGCTTGAGGTGCTCGACTATCCGGACACCCGGGAACTGCACCTGGACGGGCGCGGGCTGCTGCTCGTCCCGTCGTTCTTCTGCTCGCGTACCCCGGTGGCGCTCGTCGACCCCACCCTGCCCCCGGTGCTCGTCTACCCGGTGGACCGGCTCGCCGGGCTGACACCGGCGTCCGGCGTCGGCGCGTCACCGCAGGGCGAGGCACTCGCGGCCCTGCTCGGCCGCACCCGGTCACGGGTGCTCCAGGCCGCCGACGAGGGCTGCACCACCGGCGAGATGGCCCGCCGGCTGCACATCTCCGCCGCCGCGGCCAGCCAGCACACCACGGTGCTGCGCAACGCCGGGCTGCTGGTCAGCCAGCGCGAGCGCAACACCGTCCTGCACACGCTGACGCCGCTGGGCCGAGCCGTCCTCGACGCCTGAGCGCACCCACCGGGCCGGCCACGCCGGACCGCGACCCGCCGCGCCGGACCGCGCCCCTGGTGGGCAGCGCGTCAGATCGCCAGCGTGGCGCTGGCGGCGCTGCCGCCCGGGGGCGGGAGCAGGACGGACCCGATTCCCTCGGCGGCCAGCGCGGCGCGCAGGCGTTGCACGTCCGCGCCGAACCGGACCAGGTCCGCCGGGTCGAGCGGGATCGGCGCCGCGCCGAGCAGCAGGCCGGTGGCCGAGGCGGGCCAGCCGGGCACGGTGGCGGCGAGTCCGGCGCGTACCTCGTCGTCGGTGACGTGGGTGAAGACGGTGCCGGGGGCGACCACATCGGCGACCGCGGCGATCGCCCGCCGCACCGCGGCCGGGTCGGCGGGGTCGGTGCCGGTCCGGTCGGGCAGCGTCGCCGCCTCCCGCAGACCGGCGGCGCGCGCCTCGGCGGTACCCAGCGAGAACAGGTCCATCGAGGCGTCGCGGACGAGCGTCCGGGCGCCCTCGTCGTCGTCCCGGGGCGTGCCGAGGTAACCCCGGACCACAGCGACCGGCACCTGGTCGCACTTCCCCTTGATCAGCTCGCCGGCGCCCGCCAGCTCGTCGACCACCGCCATCTGGGTGACGAACAGCTCGTTGCCGTACGGGTCGACCTCGCCCCGGTGGTCGCGGATGGCCGGCATGCCGGCCACCCCGAGCGCCACGTCGGTGAGCCCGTTGCGCCACGGACGGCCCATGGTGTCGCTGACGATCACGGCGACGTCGAGGCCGTACCTGTCGCGCAACGCGGCACGCAACGCGCGTGCGGAGGCGTCCGGGTCGACCGGCAGCAGCACCAGCCGGGTCTTGTCCACGTTCGACGCGTCGATGCCGGCGGAAGCCATCACGAACCCGTGGTGGGTCTGCACGATCCGGGTGGTGCCCCGCGTCGCCACCACCCGGGCGGTCTCGTCGGCCAGGATCCGGTCCCGCGCGTCGAGCCGCTCCGGGCCGTCGGCGGGCACGTCGACAAGCCGGCCCTCCGCCTTCGACACGACCTTGCTGGTGACCACCAGCACGTCGCCGTCGCGCAGCCACGGCGCCGCGCCGGCGATCAGCGCCGCCAGGTCGTCGCCCTCGGTCACGTCGCCGATGCCCTGCACCGGCAGGATCTCCAGCCTCACATCAGCTCCAGCGCGGCGCGCACCATCGCGGCGGTCGCCGCCTCGTCGGTCATCCGCAGCGGCGCCGCGCGGACTGTCACGTCTGGCACCACTGCGTTCTCGTCCTCCGGCGCGACGAGCCAGCCGTCGAGCAGCCCGCCGGCCGACCGCGCGCCGTAGAGGCCGCCCACCCCGGCCGCGCTGCACTCCACGCCGAGCACGGCGAGGCAGCGGTCGGCCATGCCGCGTACCGGCGCGCCGCCGATGATCGGCGACACTCCGATCACCGGGGCCGGCCCGCCGGTCACCGCGTCGCGCAGGCCGGGCACGGCCAGCACCGGGGCGATGCTGACGACCGGGTTGCTGGGCGCGATCAGCACCACGTCCGCCGCCGCGATCGCCTCCGCCACGCCGGGCGCGGGCTTCGCCGCGTCGGCGCCGACGAAGACGAACCGGTCGGTGGGTACGTCGGCGCGGTACCGCACCCACCACTCCTGGAAGTGGATCGCGCGCCGGCCCTGCTCGTCGGTGATGACGGCATGGGTCTCCAGGCGCTCGTCGGTGGCCGGCAGCAGCCGTACGCCCGGCTGCCAGCGCGCCGCCAGCGCCTCGGTGACCTGGGACAGCGGATAGCCGGCGCTGAGCATCGTGGTGCGGACCAGGTGGGTGGCGAGGTCCTTGTCGCCCAGGCCGAACCAGCTCGGCTCCGCGCCGTACGCGGCCAGCTCGTCCTTCACCGTCCAGGTTTCGCCCACCCGGCCCCAGCCGCGCTCCGGGTCGGCGCCGCCGCCGAGCGTGTAGAGCACGCTGTCCAGGTCGGGGCAGACCTTCAACCCGTGCAGCAGCAGATCGTCGCCGACGTTGACCACGGCGGTCACCTCGGCGCCCACCTCGCGGGCGTACGCCCGCACGCCGAGCAGGAAACGGGCGCCCCCGATGCCGCCGGTCAGAACCACGATGCGCATGCGTCCATCCTTCCGCACGTGCCGCCGTCGATCGTTCGGTGGCCGGAGAGACTACGCTCACTTCGGCAACTGTCCGCTTTCGTCCCCTGGGGGAGTCCGTGACCAGCCCCGCCGAGCCCGCGTCCGGCGACGCCGCGCAGGCCAGCCAGTTGATCAAGCCGTTGCGCGAACTGGCCGCGCTCGTCCTTCTCGGCGCCAACGCCGTGCTGCTCTTCGTCGGTCTGCTCCGCCTGCTGGTGCCGGTCGACGACTACAGCACGTTCAGCGGCCGGGCGGGAAGCACGTATTTCAGCTTCATCGGCCTGGAGGCGACGGTCCTGCCGGTGCTCGCCGTCCTGATCGCCACCGCGATCCTCCCGGTCGTGCCGAAGGCCAAGCTGATCACGCAGGTGGCGCTGATCGAGTACGCGGTGTCCGCCGTGTTCGGCGCGCTGACGTTCCTGATCTGGCTGGTCGGCCGGCTCGCCGACGGTCAGGTGCTGGACGGGTTCCTCGGTCTGCTGACCCGCGCGGCCTGGCTGGCGATCTTCGCGGTCGCCGCGTTCGTGGTGTTCAAGATCTGGCGCACGCTCTACTACGTGCCGAAGCCCAAGGCGCAGCCCGGCGTGTACGGCCAGGCCCAGCCCGGCTGGCCGCAGCAGCCGGGTCAGCCCGGCGGCTACCCCGGTCCGGGCGGCTACCCGCAGGGCGGCGTGCCGCAGCAGCCGGGTCAGGGCTACCCGCAGGCCGGCTCGCCCCCGCCCGGGTGGCCGCAGCCCGGCCAGTACGGCCAGCCGCAGTCGGCGCCGCCGTTCAACACCGCGCCGCCGCACGCCCCGCAGTCCGGCCCGCCGTTCGCCGACCCGCAGTCGGCCCCGCAGCCCGGCTCGCCGTTCGCCGGTCCGCAGCAGGCGCCGCAGTACGGCTCGCCGCAGCCCGCGCCGCCGTTCGGCCAGCCGCCGTCGGCCGACCCGACGCAGGCGATCCCGCGCCAGTCCGCCGAGCCGGGCGCGCCGTCGCCCGCCGCCGACGACGAGCGCACCCAGCGGTTCGACCGCGAGGACCCGAACCGGCCCCGCTGAGCCGCGCGGCGGGCGACGGAGCGACGTCGCCCGCCGGACGGCAGACGGTCGACGGCCCGCGCCGGTCCCGCTGTGAGGCGGGCCACGCGGGCCGTCCCGTTGCCCGGACCGCGAGCGGGCGCGGGCGGCCTGCTGCCCGGCAGCACATAGGCTGGGCGGATGGTTGATCGCAGCGACCCCGAACCGACCGAGGCGAGCGTCCGGCGGGCGCTGGGACGGGCCGCCACCGGCCGGGCGCTTGACGCCGACGAGGCCGGCGCGCTGCTCGCCGCGCGTGGGCAGATGCTCGACGAGTTGCTCCGGGTCGCCGGTGAGATCCGCGACGCCGGCCTGCGCGACGCCGGGCGGCCGGGCGTGGTCACGTACTCGAAGAAGGTCTTCATCCCGCTGACCCGGCTCTGCCGGGACCGCTGCCACTACTGCACGTTCGCCACCGTGCCGCACCGGCTGCCCGCCGCCTACCTGGAACGCGACGAGGTGCTGGCGATCGCCCGGGAGGGCGCCGCGCAGGGCTGCAAGGAGGCGCTGTTCACGCTCGGCGACCGGCCCGAGGAGCGGTGGCCGGCGGCCCGCCGGTGGCTGGACGAGCGGGGGTACGACTCGACGCTCGACTATCTGCGCGCCTGCGCGGTGGCGGTGCTGGAGGAGACCGGCCTGCTGCCCCACCTCAACCCGGGCGTGCTCACCTGGTCGGAGCTGCAGCGGCTCAAGCCGGTCGCGCCGAGCATGGGCATGATGCTGGAGACCACCGCCACCCGGCTCTGGTCCGAGCCGGGCGGCCCGCACTTCGGCTCACCGGACAAGGAGCCGGCGGTCCGCCTGCGGGTGCTCGACGACGCCGGCCGGGTCGGGGTGCCGTTCACCACCGGCATCCTGATCGGCATCGGTGAGAACCGGGCCGAGCGGGTCGACGCGATCTTCGCGATCCGCCGGGGGATGCGGGAGTACGGCCACCTCCAGGAGGTGATCGTGCAGAACTTCCGCGCCAAGCCGGACACCGCGATGCGCGGCATGCCGGACGCGGAGCTGCACGACCTGGCCGCCACGGTGGCGGTGGCCCGGGTGCTGCTCGGCCCGAAGGCCCGCATCCAGGCCCCGCCGAACCTGATCGCGGGCGAGTACGACCTGCTGTTGCGCGCCGGCATCGACGACTGGGGCGGCGTCTCGCCGGTCACGCCCGACCACGTCAACCCGGAGCGGCCCTGGCCGCACCTGGAGGAGCTGGCGGCGCGTACCGCGAGCGCCGGGTTCACGCTGCGCGAGCGGCTGACCGTCTACCCGGAGTACGTCCGGGCGGGCGGCCCGTGGCTGGACCCGCGCCTGCTGCCGCACGTCACGGCGCTCGCCGACCCGGCCACCGGGCTCGCGGTCGAGGAGGCCCGCCCGGTGGGGCAGCCCTGGCAGGAGCCGGAGGAGACCTACGGCGGTCGCACCGACCTGCACGCCACCATCGACGTCACCGGCCGCACCGAGGACCGGCGGGGCGACTTCGACAGCGTGTACGGCGACTGGGCCGAGGTGGCCGGCAAGGTGGCGCCGGAGGCGCGCTCGGGCGTACCGCGGGGTGCTGGCGCGGACGCCGACCTGCGCGCGGGCCTGCGGCTGGCCGCGGACGACCCGGCCGCGTTGCTGACGCCAGCGCACGAGGCGAAGGCGCTGGCGTTGTTCGGCGCGGACGGCCCGGCGCTCGACGAGCTGTGCCGGCTGGCCGACGACGCGCGCCGGGACGCGGTCGGCGACGACGTGACCTACGTGGTGAACCGGAACATCAACTTCACGAACGTCTGCTACGTGGGGTGCCGGTTCTGCGCGTTCGCCCAGCGGGAGAGCGACGCCGACGCGTTCCGGCTCTCGCTGTCGCAGGTGGCCGACCGGGCCGAGGAGGCGTGGGCGGCCGGCGCCTCCGAGGTGTGCCTGCAGGGCGGCATCGACCCGAAGATGCCGGTCACCGGCTACGCCGACATCGTCCGGGCGATCAAGGCGCGGGTGCCGGGCATGCACGTGCACGCCTTCTCCCCGATGGAGATCGTCACCGCCGCCGCGAAGGCCGGCGTGCCGGTGCGGGAGTGGCTGCTCCAGCTCCGCGAGGCCGGGCTGGACACCATCCCGGGCACCGCCGCCGAGATCCTCGACGACGACGTGCGCTGGGTGCTCACCAAGGGCAAGCTGCCGGCCGCCGCCTGGGTCGAGGTGGTGAGCACGGCGCACGAGCTGGGCATCCGGTCCAGCTCCACGATGATGTACGGCCACGTCGACCACCCGGGCCAGTGGCTCGCCCACTTCCGGGTGCTGGCCGGGGTGCAGGACCGCACCGGCGGGTTCACCGAGTTCGTGGCGCTGCCCTTCGTGCACACGAACGCGCCGATCTACCTGGCCGGCATCGCCCGCCCGGGACCGACCTGGCGGGAGAACCGGGCGGTGCACGCGATGGCCCGGCTGCTGCTGCACGGCCGGATCGACAACATCCAGTGCTCCTGGGTGAAGCTCGGCGACGAGGGCACGGTGTCGATGCTGCGCGGCGGCTGCAACGACCTCGGCGGCACGCTGATGGAGGAGACCATCTCCCGGATGGCCGGTTCGGGCAACGGCTCGGCCCGTACCGAGGAGCAGTTGCGGGCGATCGCCACTGCCGCCGGCCGCCCGTTCCGCAAGCGGACGACCGCGTACGGTCACGCCGGCGCCTGAGGTCGAACCTTTCCCCGTCGCCCGCCGTACCTGTGGATGCCGGCGGCGGTTTCGGCGAGGACCGCCGCCGGTGACCCCCGAACCGGGGGCCCGGCGGGTGTCCGGGCGTCCCGGGCCCGTTGCGGCGCTGCGGCGCCGGTCCGGAAAGGTTGCCGATGAGCACTGACGAGACCACCGACGCGCCGAAACGGCGGACCTGGCCGCGGTTGACCCGCAGGCAGACGCTCACCGCCGCGGCGAGCGCGACACTGGGCGCCGCCGCCCTCACCGTGCCGGGTCTGTCCGCCGCGCAGAACGCCCCCACGGCGAGCCGGCGCGACGAGCCGATCGTGGTCCACCTCCGCGACGCCGCCACCGGCGTGATGGACGTCTTCGTCGGCACGACAAGGGTCGAGGTCCGCGACCGCGGTCTGGCCGACCGCCTGGTGCGCGCCGCCGGCCGGCGCTGATCCCACCCTCCACCGGCGTGGGCTCCCGGCGCCGGCTCCGTCTTCCGTTCCCCCGACGAAGGTGCGTCCGCCATGTCCTCTCACCGCGAGGCCCCGGAGATCGCCAAGGATCCCGTCGCCGACAGTTCCGACCTGTACGCGTTCGTCACGCCGAACCAGCCGGACACGGTCACGTTGATCGCCAACTACGTGCCGCTGCAACTTCCGTCCGGCGGCCCGAACTTCTTCGAGTTCGGCGACGACGTCCGGTACGAGATTCACATCGACAACGATGGCGACGGTAATCCGGACGTCACCTATCGTTTCGAATTCACCACCGAGATCACGAACCAGAACAGCTTTCTCTACAACACCGGGCCGATCGAGTCGCTGGAGAGCAAGAACTGGAACCGGCGGCAGTTCTACCGGCTGACCCGGATCGTCGACGGCCGGGCGCGCGTACTGGCGCACAAACTGCCCTGCCCGCCCTGCAACGTCGGGCCGCTGTCCACACCGAAGTACCAGAACCTCGTACGCCAGGCGACGTTCAAGCTGTCCACCGGTGAGAAGGTCTTCGCCGGCCAACGGGCCGACGGCTTCTTCGTCGACCTGGGCGCGGTGTTCGACCTGGGCACGCTGCGGCCGTTCCAGCAGTTGCACGTCGCCGGCAAGAAGCTGTTCCAGGCCGAGGGCGAGCCGGTGAACGCGCTGGACCGGCTGAACGTGCACAGCCTCGCCGTGCAGGTGCCGCTGAGCCAGGTACGCCGCAAGGCCGCCCGCTACGGCGTCGCGGACCGCGCCTCGACCATCGGGGTGTGGACCACCGCGTCCCGTCAGCAGGTCCGGGTGCTCGGCGACCGGGTCGCCGCGGACACCGCCGCTGGCCCCTTCACCCAGGTGTCGCGACTCGGTAACCCGTTGTTCAACGAGGTCATCGTGCCGATGTCCAGGAAGGACGTGTGGAACACGCTGCCGCCGTCGGAGGACAAGCGGTTCGCCGGGTTCGTCGAGCGGCCGGAGCTGGCCGCGCTGCTGCCGGCGCTCTACCCGGGCGTGTTCCCCAGTCTGGACGCGTTGAACAAGTCCAAGAAGCCGCGCGCCGACCTGGTGGCGATCCTGCTCACCGGCATCCCGGCCGGACTGATCGACGGCTTCGCCAACACCACCGGTGACGTCCGGGCGGACATGCTGCGGCTGAACACGGCGATCCGGCCCAGCCGCACGCCGGACCGGTTCGGCGTGCTCGGCGGCGACCTGGCCGGTTTCCCGAACGGCCGCCGGGTCGCCGACGACGTGGTGACCATCGCGCTGCGCGCCATCGCGGGGCTGACCGTGCCGCTGGTGGACAAGACGTTCCGGCCCGACGCCGCCGCGGCGGCGGTCACTCCGGGTCTGAGCGCGGCCGACGTCACCGCGCCGTTCCTGGCCGACTTCCCGTTCCTCGGCACGCCGTACGACGGGTTCGGCAACCCGCAGGCGAAGAAGTCCTGACGGGAGCCGCGCATGTCACACCATCACGATCTCGGCCCGTCGGAGGCCGGCAGCGTCGTGCTCGACCTCGGCGGCAACCGGGGCGCGCTGATCATCCACACCGGCCGGGACCTGCACGGCCGGGAGATCGAGATCAGCCGGGCGGACCTCGACGGACCGCGGACCCACTCCGCGGTACGTGAGCGGCACGTCCTGGACGGGGTCTTCCACAGTGCCGTCTACCCGGACCTGGAGGCGGGTGTCTATACCGTCTGGTGGGACGAGAACACATCGGCCGGCGCGATCTCGGTCACCGGCGGGTGCATCGCCGAATTCGTCTGGCCAGCCAGCTCACCAGCTCGCGTGGACTGAACCGGCGACCGCGCCGAAGCCTGCGCCCCGTCCACATGGTGGACGGGGCGCAGTCGGCGTTGGACGGCTCGACGGGCGGTACAGCGGCGGGCGCGTTACCCTTTGCCCCACCAATTCTGATCTTGGTACGAGCGGCCGGCGGGGGCGTCCGGCCGGCCCGCCGACGGTGCGCCACGGCAGAAAACTTCCGGCAACTCGCCGGGGAGGGCGTTACTCGTCCGGGGTCTGAATCGATAGGGCAGGTTGCGAGGCTACGGGCGACCGCGGCGGTCGTCCCGGACGTGTCGGGAGGGCGACTCCATTATCAAGTTTGGCTTGACGGCGCACGCATTACACGCGTGTAATTTGAATGGGGTTGTTCGCACGGAACGCAACAAATGGTGACCGTACGGACAGGCACGCCTTTCGCGTGGGGGGTTGCAGCGGCGAATGACGCCGGTGCGCGACAAGGAGGCAATCGATGGACGGCCAGCTCGAGGTGGCCGACCTGCTCGGGAACGCGCCGGAGTGGCAGGAGCGGGCGCTCTGCTCGCAGACCGACCCGGAGGCGTTCTTTCCCGAGAAGGGCGGCTCGACCCGCGAGGCGAAGCGCATCTGCTCGCGGTGCGAAGTGAAGACGGAATGCCTGGAGTACGCGCTCGGCCACGACGAGCGGTTCGGAATCTGGGGTGGCCTCTCCGAGCGGGAGCGGCGCAAGCTCAAGCGGCGGGTCGCCGCCTGACACACGTACGGGCCGACGGGCGGTGGGGGCCGCCCGGGCCCGGGTCGCTTGTCCGGCCGGCGGGGGCCGGCCGGGTGGCGGCGCAACCGGCAGCGGGACGGCCGCCCGACGGGGGGTCAGGCCAGCTCGTCCGGGTCCACCCCGAGCAGGTTCGCCACCTGCTCGATGATCACGTCGTGGACCAGGTCGGCGAGGTCCTCGCGGTCCATCGCGCGGAACTCCAGCGGCCGCCGGTAGAGCACGATGCGCGGCGGCACCTCCTGGCGGCCGGGCCGCCCGGGCAGCAGCCGGGCGAGCGGCACCTCGCCGTCCTCCAGCACGTCCGAGTCGTAGACGTTCAGGTCCGGCGGAACGTCCTCGACCGCGAACTCCACCCCGGCCAGCTCCTTGGCGAACCGGCGTTCGAGCGTCTCCACCGTGTCGAGCACCAGGTCGTCGAAGACCTCGGCCTTCGTCCGGGCCAGCGGGACGGTGGCCGGCACCAGCCGCCCGCGCAACCCGCGACCGTGCCGGTCACGGTGGGTGCGCCGGCCGGAGCCGGGGCGGCGGTTCTGCGGGCTCGTCATGACGGACAGGGTAGCCCGCGACGGCGGCCCGCCCGCCGTCGCGCGGCCGTCCGGCGCGCCGGTGCGCCGGACGGAGGAATTGTGATCACCATGACGGGCGTGTCGTAACGCGAAGCGGTGCGCCGGACCCGGTAATGGGGATACCCTGCCGCCGTGAGGTCACCACGGCGCTGCTCCCGTAACGGCTGCCCCCGGCAAGCGGTCGCCACATTGACCTATGTCTACAACGAGTCGACGGCGGTGGTGGGCCCGCTCGCCGCGTTCGCCGAACCGCACACGTACGACCTGTGTGAGCCGCACGCCCGCAGCCTGACCGCCCCGCGCGGCTGGGACGTGGTGCGGCACGAGGGCGAGTTCGAGCCGCCGCCGCCCACCACTGACGACCTGGTGGCGCTGGCCGAGGCGGTCCGCGAGGCCGCCCGCCCGGCCCCGCCCCGGCCTCCCGAGGACGAGCCCGGCACCAAGCCCCAGACCCCCCAGCAGGGCCGGCGCGGCCACCTCCGGGTGATCCCGCCCCACCACTGACCGACCCCCCGGCCTCGCCCCGTCATCGATCGATCATGAAGGTCGCGCTGGTCGGCCACGCGCGCGGACCAGCGGGCGCCCGCCGCCGTCACCCGCCGGCCGGTCTCGGCCAGGTCGTCCGGGGTGGCGGGCGGAAGTCCAGGATGGGCTGACCGGCGCGGCGACGTCCGCGCCACCCTCGACCGGCGCACCGCCTCACCGGTGGCGGCGCCCTTTGGACGAAACCAGCCACCACCCCGAATTGGTGTCGATCACGAACCCTGGGTGCACCCGGCCGGGTCAAGGTCAACGCCAGTGCGGGGATGTGGTGCCATCCCACCCGCCTGGACTCCGCCATCACCCCGTACTGGTGTCGATCACGAACCCTGGGTGCACCCGGCCGGGTCAAGGTCAACGCCAGTGCGGGGATGTGGTGCCATCCCACCCGCCTGGACTCCGCCATCACCCCGTACTGGTGTCGATCACGAACCCTGGGCGCACCCGGCTAGGCCAAGGTCAACACCAGTGCGGGGAAGTGGCGCCATTCAACCCACCTGGACCCCACCACCACCCCGAACTGGTGTCGATCACGAACCCCAGGCACACCCGGCCCCGCAAAGATCAACACAATTACGGCGAGGTGGCCGCATCCAACCCGCCCGGACCCCACCACTTCCCCGAGTTGGCGGCGTTTCGATCTCCCTGAGTGCCGCCAACTTCATGATCAACGGGGCGTGGAGCCGGGTGCGGTCAGTGGCCCAGGAAGCGGTTGAAGAGATCGGCCCGGCGGGACGGGCGGGCCGTCCGGTGCTCTCTCCGGTCGGCTGAGGACATCACCCGCAGGCCGGCGTTCACCGCGAGCCAGCGCAGCGGTTCCGGTTCCCAGCGCGGGGAGCGGTGACCCACCCAGGGCAGCGCCGTGAGGTCGCTGTCCACGCCCCGGATCAGGTCGGCCAGCGTACGGCCGGCGAGGTTGCTGGTGCCGACGCCGTCCCCGACGTACCCGCCGGCCCAGGCGAGCCCGGTGCGGCGGTCCAGCCCCACCGACGCGGCCCAGTCGCGGGCCACGCCGAGCGGCCCGCCCCAGGCGTGCGTCACCGGCACGTCCGGCCCGAGCGCCGGGAACAGCTCGCCGAGCGTGCGGCGCAGCGCCGCGAACACCAGGGGCTCCCGGTCGAAGCCGGGCCGGACCCGGGAGGCGTAGTGGTAGGGCGCGCCCCGCCCGCCGAACGCGAGCCGGCCGTCGGCGGTGCGCTGGCCGTACACGATGACGTGCCGGTAGTCGGAGAACGTCTCCCGCTCCGCCAGCCCGATCCGCGCCCAGGTCGCCTCGGGCAGCGGCGGCGTGGCCACCATCAGCGAGTAGACAGGCGCCACCGTCCGCCGCTGGCCTGGTAGCCCCGGCGTGTAGCCCTCCGTCGCGCGGACCACCACCGGGGCCCGGACCACGCCCGCCGGTGTCACCGCCGCGCCCGGCCGCAGCGCGGTCACCGGTGTGCGCTCGTGGATGCGTACGCCCCGGCGTTCCACCGCCCGGGCCAGGCCCCGGACCAGCTTCGCCGGGTGCACGGCCGCGCAGTGCGGGGTGTACGTGCCGCCGCGTACCCCCTCGGCGTCGCACCGCGCGGCGGCCTCGGCGGCGTCGAGCAGCGTCAGGTCGTCGTCGGTGAGCCCGTGCGCGTGGGCCTGGGCCACCTCGGCGCGGGCCCGGCCGAGCTGGGCCTCGCTGCGGGCCAGCGTCACAGTGCCGCCGGCCCGCCAGTCGCAGTCGATGCCCTCGGCTGCGGCGACGCGGCCCACCTCGCCGACCGTGTCGTGCATGGCCCGTTGCAGCGCGAGCGCCCGGTCCCGGCCGTGGCGCCGGGCCAGCGCCGGCAGCGAGGTGGGGAACAGCGCGGAGCACCAGCCGCCGTTGCGCCCGGATGCGCCGTACCCCGCGATCTCCCGCTCCAGCACGACGACGCGCAACGTTGGGTCGGCCTCGGCCAGGTAGTACGCCGTCCACAGCCCGGTGTACCCGGCGCCCACGATCGCCACGTCGGCGTCCGTGTCGCCGGGCAACCCGGGTCGCGGTGTCAGCGGCTCGTCCAGGCTGGACAGCCAGTACGACAGGTGCTGGTAGCCCGTCATCGGCTCAGAGCCGGGACCACGCCTCGGTCAGCACCGCGCGCAGGATCTGCTCGATCTCGTCGAAGTGCTGCTGGTCGGCGATCAGCGGCGGGGCGAGCTGCACCACCGGGTCGCCGCGGTCGTCGGCCCGGCAGTAGAGCCCGGCGTCGAACAGCGCGGTGGACAGGAAGCCGCGCAGCAGCCGCTCCGACTCTGCCTCGTCGAACGTCTCCCGCGTCGTCTTGTCCTTGACCAGCTCGATGCCGTAGAAGTAGCCGTCGCCGCGTACGTCGCCGACGATCGGCAGGTCGTACAGCTTCTCCAGGGTGGACCGGAACGCGCCCTCGTTGGCCCGGACGTGTCCGATCAGGTCCTCCCGGGCGAACACCTCCAGGTTGGCCAGCGCGACAGCGCAGGAGACCGGGTGGCCGCCGAACGTCACGCCGTGCGCGAACATGCCGGTCTCGGTGAGGAACGGCTCCATCAGCCGCTCGCTGGCGATCATCGCGCCGAGCGGGGCGTAGCCGGAGGTGATCCCCTTCGCGGTGGTGATGATGTCCGGCTGGTAGCCGTACCGGACGGCGCCGAAGTACTCGCCGAGCCGGCCCCAGGAGCAGATCACCTCGTCGCTGACCAGCAGCACGTCGTACGCGTCGCAGATCTCGCGTACCCGCTCGAAGTAGCCGGGCGGCGGCGGGAAGCAGCCGCCGGAGTTCTGCACCGGCTCCAGGAAGACGGCGGCGACGGTCTCCGGCCCCTCCCGCTCGATCGCCCGGCCGATCTCCTCGGCGGCCCACCGGCCGAATGCCTCGGCGTCGTCGCCGTGCTCGGGGGCCCGGTAGAAGTTGGTGTTCGGCACCTTGATGCCGCCCGGGACCAGCGGTTCGAAGTCGGTCTTGATGCCGGGCAGACCGGTGATCGACAGCGCGCCCATCGAGGTGCCGTGGTAGGCGATGTAGCGGCTGACCACCTTGTGCTTGGTGGGCTTTCCGGTGCGCTTGAAGTAGGCCCGGGCCAGCTTCCACGCCGCCTCGACCGCCTCCGAACCGCCGGTGGTGAAGAACACCCGGTTCAGGTCGCCGGGCGTGAGCGTGGCGATCTTCTCGGCCAGCTCGACGGCCTTCGGGTGGGCGTACGACCAGAGCGGGAAGTAGGCCAGCTCGCCGGCCTGCTTGGCGGCGGCCTCGGCCAGCTCGGCGCGGCCGTGGCCGGCGTTGACGACGAACAGCCCGGCCAGCCCGTCCAGGTAGCGGCGGCCCTGTGCGTCCCAGACGTACGCGCCCTCGCCCCGGACGATTGTCGGAACCTCGCCGGCGGGGTAGCTCGCCATGCGGGTGAAGTGCATCCACAGGTGGTCGGTGGCGTTGGCCATGTCAGCCCCATCGGGTCTCGGGCCGGTCAGGGGTGACACCGGCCGCTCTGCCCACGGTTATCCCACAGGCGGTGCCGATAAGGCAAGTGAACAAGCCTCAACGCGACGGATTCAGCGTTGCGTCAGCGCTGCGTCAACGGAATCCGCATCAGGCGGTGCCCCAGCTGTAGGTCTGCTTGCGCAGCTTCAGGTAGACGAACGCCTCGGTGGAGAGCACCCCGGGCACGCCGCGCAGCTTCTGCAGGATCTCCAGCAGGTGCGCGTCGTTGCGGCAGACCACCTCGGCCAGCAGGTCGAACGAGCCGGCGGTGATCACCACGTAGTCGATCTCCTCGAACTCGGCCAGCCGGTCGGCCACCGACTCCAGGTCGCCGTCGGTGCGCAGGCCGATCATGGCCTGGCGGGGGAAGCCGAGTTGGAGCGGATCGGTGACCGCGACGATCTGCATGACGCCCGCGTCGAGCAGCCGCTGCACCCGCTGGCGTACCGCCGCCTCGGAGAGGCCGACCGCCTTGCCGATGCTCGCGTACGGGCGGCGTCCATCCTCCTGGAGCTGCTCGATGATCTGCTTGGCCACGTCGTCGAGCAGAGCGTGATTGGAGCCTTCACGCACGGTGACCCGGCGGCCGCCGTTGGAGTTCTCCTGGTGCCGGTTGACCATCGACGCTCCTCGTGTCCGATTCTCCGGATCGATCGTAGTGCCCCGCGCAGTCTGGCGTATTTCGTGGCGACTGGCTATTCCTGCAACGGAATCCCTTGTGAGAGAGGTTTTCTCATGTCAGGATCAGTCGTCCATCGCCACTGACCCTCCCGCCGGCGCGCCGCCCCCGTCCTGCCGCCGACGATGCCCCCCAAGGAGTCGTCACATGCGTAGTCCCCTCCGGACCCTCACCCGGCGCGGTCTGCTCACCGGGACCGTCGGCTCGGCCGCGCTGCTCGCCACCGCGGGCACTCTGGCCGGCTGCGGGACCAAGGGCGCCCAGCAGACCGAAGCCGGGTGCAAGAGCGAGGATCTGTCCGGCAGCGAGAAGAAGGTCGCCTTCTCGAACTGGCCGCAGTACATGGACACCGACGAGAAGGATGAGTCCAAGCGCCCCACGCTCGACGCCTTCGTCGCGGCCACCGGTATCCAGGTGACGTACACCGAGGACGTCAACGACAACAACGAGTTCTTCGGCAAGGTGCGCAACCAGCTCGCCGGCTGTCAGAGCACCGGCCGGGACGTCATGGTGCTCACCGACTGGATGGCCGCCCGGGTGATCCGCCTCGGCTGGGTGCAGAAGCTGGACAAGTCGAAGATGCCAAACGTCGAGGCGAACCTGCTGCAGTCGCTGCGCGGGCGCTCCTTCGACGCCGAGACCCAGCTCGCCGTTCCGTGGCAGTCCGGGCTGGCCGGGCTCGCGTACAACGCGAACGTCACCAAGGAGATCCGTACCGTCGACGAGCTGCTCACGCGCCCCGATCTCAAGGGCAAGGTGACGGTGCTGTCGGAGATGCGGGACACCATCGGCCTGCTGCTCCAGTCGCTCGGCCACGACCCGGCCAAGTTCACCTCGGCCCAGTTCGACGACGCGCTGAACAAGCTCAAGAAGGCCGTGGACAGCAAGCAGATCCGGCGCTTCACCGGCAACGACTACGCGCCCGACCTGGCCAAGGGCGACATCGCCGCGTGCATCGGCTGGTCCGGCGACGTGGTCCAGCTCGGCTTCGACGACGAGAAGATCAAGTTCGTGGTGCCCGAGTCCGGCGTGATGCTCTGGTCGGACAACATGCTGGTGCCGAACAAGGCCACCCACAAGGCCAACGCCGAGGCGTTGATGAACCACTACTACGACCCGGCGGTGGCGGCGAAGCTGGCCGCGTACGTCAACTACATCTGCCCGGTGCAGGGCGCGCAGGCCGAGATGGAGAAGATCGACCCGGACCTGGCGAGCAACCCGCTGATCTTCCCGGACGACACGATGCTGTCCAAGGCCAAGGTCTTCATGGCGCTCGACGAGGCGCAGGAGAAGGAGTACGAGACCAAGTTCCAGCAGGTGATCGGCGCGTGAAGGGGCAGCAGACCCCGGCCGGCGACCTGCGACTGGTCGACCTGACCAAGCGGTTCGGCGTCTTCACCGCCGTCGACGACCTCACCCTCACCATCGGGCAGGGCTCGTTCTTCGCCCTGCTCGGCGCGTCCGGCTGCGGCAAGACCACCACGCTGCGGATGATCGCCGGGCTGGAGCAGCCGACCAGCGGGCAGGTGCTGCTCGGCGAGCAGGACATCGCCGGGCTGCGGCCGTACAAGCGGCCGGTGAACACCGTGTTCCAGAGCTACGCGCTCTTCCCGCACCTGGACATCCACGAGAACGTGGCGTTCGGGCTGCGCCGCCGCGGCATCCGCAAGGTGAGCGACCAGGTGGAGCAGATGCTCGCGCTGGTGCAGCTCGAAGGGTACGGCCGGCGCCGCCCGGCCCAGCTCTCCGGCGGCCAGCAGCAGCGCGTCGCGCTGGCCCGGGCGCTCATCAACCACCCGCAGGTGCTGCTGCTCGACGAGCCGCTCGGCGCGCTCGACCTGAAGCTGCGGCGGCAGATGCAGATCGAGCTGAAGCGGATCCAGACCGAGGTCGGCATCACGTTCGTGCACGTCACCCACGACCAGGAGGAGGCCATGACGATGGCCGACACGGTCGCGGTGATGAACGCCGGCCGGATCGAGCAGCTCGGCGCGCCCGCCGACATCTACGAATACCCGGCCACCGCGTTCGTCGCGAACTTCCTCGGCCAGTCCAACCTGCTCGCCGCCGAGGCGGGCGGCCGCGCCGCCGACGACGTGCTGGTCACGGCGCACGGCTCGCGCTTCTCGGTGCCCGCCGGCCGGGCCCGGCTCACCGACGGTCCGGCCTTCCTCGGCGTACGTCCGGAGAAGCTGCACCTGGCCGAGGGCCCGGACGGGGTGCCGGCCGGGCACCAGCACGTCGGCGGCGTGGTCACCGACGCCTCCTACGTGGGGGTGAGCACCCAGTACCTGGTGCGCACCGCCTGGGGCAGCGAGCTGACCGCGTTCGCCGCGAACAGCGGGCTGGGCGGTCAGTTGGCGGTCGGCACGGCGGTGACCGCGCACTGGGATCCGCGGCACGCGTTCCTGCTGCCCCGGGCGGCCGGTGAGGACGACCAGACCGCGCCGCTGCTCGACGAGCCGCCGGTGGGTGCGTCGGCATGAGCGCGCTGGCCCACGTACCGACCTCCGCCGGGAAACCGGCGCCGCCGCCGGTGCGGCGCGGGCGCAACCGGCTCCTGCCGTACCTGTTGCTGCTGCCCGGCGCGGCCTGGCTGCTCGTGTTCTTCGCGCTGCCGCTGGTGCAGCTCGCCTCGGCCAGCCTCTACGACCCGGCCGGCTCGCTCTCCACCGGGTACGCGATGACCTGGGCGTTCAGCAACTACCCGGACGCGTTGCAGGCGTACTGGCCGCAGTTCTCCCGGTCGTTCCTCTACTCGGCCATCGCGCTGGTGCTCGGGCTGCTGATGGGCTACCCGCTGGCGTACGCGATCGCGCAGAAGGCCGGACGGTGGAAGAACCTGCTGCTGGTGGCCGTGGTCGCGCCGATGTTCACCAGCTTCCTGGTGCGCACGCTGGCCTGGAAGACCATCCTGTCGGACAACGGCGCGCTGGTCGGGCTGCTGCGCGACGTGCACCTGCTCGGACCGGACGGCCGGCTGCTGGCCACCCCGATCGCCGTGGTGCTCGGTCTGACGTACAACTTCCTGCCGTTCCTGGTGCTGCCGCTGTACGCGAGCCTGGAGCGGCTCGATCCCCGGCTGCTGGAGGCGGCGAGCGACCTGTACGCGAGCCCGGTGCGCGCGTTCGCCAAGGTCACGCTGCCGCTGTCGATGCCCGGCCTGATCGCCGGCACGCTGCTGTTCTTCATCCCGGCCACCGGTGACTACATCAACGCCGAACTGCTCGGCACGCCGAACGAGTACATGATCGGCAACGTCATCGACTCGGCGTTCCTGGTCCGGTTGGACTACCCGCAGGGCGCGGCGCTGTCGTTCCTGCTGATGGCCGCGATCCTGGCGATCGTCTTCGTCTACCTGCGCCGGGCCGGTACGGAGGAGGTGCTCTGATGAGGCGCTGGCTCGCCGACCGGTGGGTGATGGGCGTTGCGCTGCTCGTCCTCGGCTACCTGACGCTGCCGATCATGGTGGTCGCCGGGCTCTCCTTCAACCGGCCCTCCAGCCGGCTCTCCTACGACTTCAACGAGTTCACGCTCGACAACTGGAAGCAGCCCTGCGCCACCTCGGACATGTGCGACGCGGTGGTACGCAGCATGCAGATCGGCCTGATCGCCACAGTCGCCTCCACGCTCCTCGGCACGCTGATGGCGTTCGCGCTGGTCCGGCACAGCTTCCGCGGCCGGTCCGGGCTCAACGGGCTGATCTTCCTGCCGATGGCCACCCCGGAACTGGTGATGGGCACCTCGCTGCTCGCCCTCTTCGTCGCCGCCGGGGTGCCGCAGGGGTTCTGGACGATCGTCATCGCGCACGTCATGTTCTGCATGTCGTTCGTCGTGGTCACCGTGAAGGCCCGGCTCTCCGGTATGGACCGGCGGCTGGAGGAGGCCGCCATGGACCTGTACGCCAGCGAGTGGCAGACGTTCCGGCGGATCACGCTGCCGCTCGTGCTGCCCGGCATCGTGGCCGCCGCGCTGCTGGCGTTCTCGCTCAGCTTCGACGACTTCATCATCACGAACTTCAACGCCGGCACCACAGTCACGTTCCCGATGTACGTCTGGGGCGCCTCCCAGCGGGGCATCCCGCCGCAGGTCAACGTGATCGGCACGGCCATGTTCGTGATCGCGTTGCTGCTGGTCGGGGCCACCTCGCTGCGCGGACGGCGGGCACGACGGGCCGCCCTCGCGGTGGTCGCCACACCTGCGGGCAAGCCATGACACTCCCGCATACCGGCCGGGCGCTGGCCGACGCCGTGCCCGTGCCGTACTGGCTGGACCGGCCGGAGCGGCCCGACCCGCTGCCGCCGCTGTCCGGGTCGCACACCGCCGACCTGCTCGTGGTCGGCGGCGGGTACGCCGGGCTGTGGACCGCGCTGCTCGCAAAGGAGGCCGACCCGGACCGCGACGTCCTGCTCGTCGACGCGGGCACCTGCGGCTGGGCGGCGTCCGGGCGCAACGGCGGGTTCTGCGCCGCGTCGCTCACCCACGGGCTCGCCAACGGCGTCGAGCGGTTCCCCGGCGAGATCGGCGAGCTGGAACGGCTGGGCCGGGAGAACCTGGACGCCATCGCCGCCACCGTGGCGAAGTACGACATCGACTGCGACTTCGAACGCACCGGCGAACTGGCGGTGGCGGTCGAGCCGTACCAGCTCGACGGGCTCGCCGCCGACGCCGAGCTGGCCCGCCGGTACGGCCACGACGTGCGGCTGCTCGACCGCGACGAGGTACGCGCCGAGGTGGCGTCGCCGACGTACCTGGGCGGGATGTGGGATCGCGATCGGGTGGCCCTGCTCGACCCGGCGAAGCTCGCCTGGGGACTGCGCCGCGCCGCGCTCGACCTGGGCGTACGCGTGCACGAGCACACCCGCGTCACCGGCCTGGCCCGCGACGGCGCCGCGCTGCTCGCCGGCACGTCGGGCGGGGCGGAAGCGGCGCCCGGCGCGGTACGGGCGCGGCAGGTCGTGTTGGCCACGAACGCGTTCCCGCCGCTGCTGCGCCGGATGCGCTCCTGGATCGTGCCGGTCTACGACTACGCGCTGATGACCGAGCCGCTGACCGCCGCGCAGCGCGACGCGATCGGCTGGCGGCACCGGCAGGGGCTCGCCGACACCGGCAACCAGTTCCACTACTACCGGCTCACCGCCGACAACCGGATCCTGTTCGGCGGCTACGACGCGATCTACCACTACGGCAACCGGGTGGCGCCCGCGCTGGAGCAGCGCGAGGCCACCTTCACCACGCTCGCCTCGCACTTCTTCACGACCTTCCCGCAGCTCGCCGATGTGCGCTTCAGTCACCGCTGGGGTGGCGTCATCGATACCTGCACCCGGTTCTGCGCGTTCTTCGGCACGGCCTATGAAGGGCGTCTGGCGTACGCGGCCGGGTTCACCGGGCTCGGCGTCGGCGCGACCCGGTTCGGCGCCCGCGTGACGCTCGACCTGCTCTCCGTCGCGGACACCCCGCTGACCCGGCTCGACCTGGTACGCAGCAAGCCGCTGCCGTTCCCGCCGGAACCGGCCCGGTCCGTGGGCATCAACCTCACCCGCTGGTCGCTCGCCCGCGCCGACGCGCGCGACGGACGGCGCAACCTCTGGCTCCGTACTCTCGACCGTCTTGGACTGGGGTTCGACTCCTGATGCGTATCCTCCTCGTCGGCGCCGGTGGCGTCGGCTCCGCCGCCGTATCCATCGCCGCCCGCCGTTCCTTCTTCGAGCTCATGGTGGTCGCCGACCACGACCCGGCACGGTCGGCGCGGGCCGTCGCCGGGCACGGCGACCGCTTCGTCGCCGCCACAGTCGACGCCTCCTCCGCCGACGAGGTGGCCGCGCTGTGCCGGGAACACCGGATCACCCACGTGCTCAACGCCGTCGACCCGCGCTTCGTCATGCCGATCTTCGACGGCGCGTTCGCCGCCGGGGCCGACTACCTCGACATGGCCATGTCGCTGTCCCGGCCGCACCCCGAGCGTCCCTACGCCGAGACCGGGGTCAAGCTCGGCGACGAGCAGTTCGCCGTCGCGCAGCGGTGGGCCGCCGCCGGGCGGCTCGCGCTGTGCGGCATCGGCGTCGAACCGGGCCTGTCCGACGTCTTCGCCCGCTACGCCGCCGACGAACTCTTCGCCGAGATCGACGAGATCGGGGTACGCGACGGCGCGAACCTCACAGTCGCCGGGTACGACTTCGCGCCCTCGTTCTCCATCTGGACCACCATCGAGGAGTGCCTCAACCCGCCGGTGATCTGGGAGGCCGGGCGCGGCTGGTTCACCACCGAGCCGTTCAGCGAGCCGGAGGTGTTCGACTTCCCGGCCGGGATCGGCCCGGTCGAGTGCGTCAACGTCGAGCACGAGGAGGTGCTGCTCATCCCGCGCTGGGTCGAGGCGAAGCGGGTCACCTTCAAGTACGGCCTCGGCGCCGAGTTCATCGAGGTGCTGCGCACGCTGCACAAGCTCGGGCTCGACTCGACCGAGCCGGTGCGCGTACGCGGCGTCGACGTGTCGCCGCGCGACCTGGTGGCCGCCGCGCTGCCCGACCCGGCCACGCTCGGCGACCGGATGAGCGGCAAGACGTGCGCCGGCACTTACGTCACCGGCACCGGCCCGGACGGGCGGCCGCGCCGCGTCTACCTCTACCACGTGGTCGACAACGAGTGGTCGATGAGCGAGTACGGCCACCAGGCGGTGGTCTGGCAGACCGCCGTGAACCCGGTCGTCGCGTTGGAACTGCTCGCCACCGGCGCCTGGTCCGGCACGGGTGTGCTCGGCCCGGAGGCGTTCCCGCCGACCCCCTTCCTGGACCTGCTCACCGGCTACGGTTCGCCGTGGGGGATGGAGGAACGATGACCCGGTACGGCCCGATGTACGGTCCCGACATCACGTTCCTCGGCGTGCCGCCGTGCACGGTCGAGGAGCCGGTCACGTACGCCGACGCGGACGTGGTGATCATCGGTGCGCCGTTCGACGGCGGCACCTCGCACCGGCCGGGCACCCGGTTCGGGCCCTCCGCCATCCGGCAGGCCTGCTACCTGCCGCACGACGGCTCCCGCCCGTCGCTGGCGCTGCGCGTGGACGCGCTGAAGGACCTGTGCGTCTACGACGCCGGCGACGTCGAGATGTTCAGTGGCGACATCGAGCGCTCGCTGGCCGCGCTGGAGACCGCCGTGCACGCGGTCGCCGCCGCCGGGGCGATCCCGGTGGTGCTCGGCGGCGACCACTCCATCGCGCTGCCGGACGCGACAGGGGTGGCCCGGCACCACGGGCTCGGCCGGGTGTCGCTTGTGCACTTCGACGCGCACGCCGACACCGGCGACGTCGAGTTCGGCTCGCTGCACGGGCACGGCCAGCCGATGCGCCGGCTCATCTCCTCCGGTGCGGTACGCGGCGACCGCTTCCTCCAGATCGGGCTGCGCGGCTACTGGCCCGGCCCTGACACGCTGGCCTGGATGGCCGAGCAGCGGATGCGCTCGTACGAGATGACCGAGATCGTGGCGCGGGGCCTGGACACCTGCCTGACCGAGGCGTTCGGCATCGCGACCGACGAGTGCGAGGGCGTCTTCCTCTCCGTCGACGTGGACGTGGTTGACCCGGGCATGGCACCCGGTACCGGCACGCCCGAGCCGGGCGGGTTCACCTCCCGGCAACTGCTCGACGCGGTCCGCCGGGTCTGTTACGAGCTGCCGGTGGTCGGGCTGGACGTGGTCGAGGTCGCCCCGCCGTACGACCACGCCGACATCACCGCCTACCTGGGCAACCGGGTGGTGCTGGAGGCGCTGTCAGCGATAGCCCGCCGCCGCCGCGACGCCGAGACCGGAACCCCGTGGAACCCCACCCAGCCCCTCCTCGACTCCCGCTAACCCGCCACCCCTCCCTCTCCCCGTTGATCTTGCACTTTCGGCCCCGGCATTCCGGCTTTTTCGGGCGCTCATCGGGCACCAACTGCAAGATCGCGCGGGTGGGGGTGAGGGCTTAGCACACGGGCGGGGATGGTGGGGGTTGTGCACATCCCGGTTCTTGTCCACAGGGGAGGCAGGCGGTGAGGGAGGCCGGCGGGGGTGGGGCTGCATGGTTCGGGTATGTCGACGCAGCTTTGGCGGACCCGGGAACTGATGCGGGTCCTCACCGTGAAGCGAGTACGCACACAGGTCAAACGGGAGGAACTGATCCGGGTGCGGCGCGGTGTCTACGCGCCGACGCCGTGCGATGACGAGGACGAACTGAGGGCGCTGCTGCTGTGTCTACCCGGCGGCGCGATGCTCGCCATGCAGAGCGCGGCACGCCGCCACGGGTTCGGGGTGCTCCGGGAATCCGCTGTGCACGTGCAGTTGCCGCCGGAGGTCGCCAAGCCCCGGTTGCCGGGTCTCGTCGTCCATCACTCCGTCCTGCCGGTCCGGCCGGTGTTCGTCGGCGGCCTATCGTGTGTGCCCGCCGCGCAGTGTGCGATCGACCTGGCCCGGGGCACCCGCCGGATGGACGCCCTTCCCGTGCTGGACGCCGCACTCCGCTCGGGCGCCGTGACGGCCGACGACCTCGCGGCCGAGTTGCCTCTGCATCGCGCCCTGCGTGGCGTCCGGCAGGCGCGTGACCTCGTGCCACGAGCCGACGGTCGGGCCGAGTGCCGGCAGGAGAGCCAGTTACGGCTACTGCTGCTCGACGACGGGCTTCCGGCCCCGGAGCCGCAGATGTGGGTTCACGATCGGTACGGCATACCCCGCTTCCGCATCGACCTGGGTTACCGGGAACGGCGGGTGGGAGTGGAGTACGACGGCCTGTCCCACCTGGACCGGGAACACCTGCGGTACGACCGCGACCGGATCAACTGGCTCGACGCCAACGGCTGGCGGATGCGCTACTTCACCGACCGCGACCTGTACCGCCGCCCGTCCCACATCCTCACCACCCTCCGAGCCGCCCTGACCCCCTAACCCGCCCTCGCCCCCTCCCTCTCCCTCTCCCTCTCCCCCGCGATCTTGCACTTAGGTGCCCGACAAAAAGGGCAATCACGACAACTCCGGGGCGCCAAGTGCAAGATCGCGGGGGGAGAGGGAGGGGCGGGGCGTCAGGGGTGGGCGCAGCGGGGGCGCAGGCGTACGGGCTCGGTGGTTTCGGTGAGGGAGTTGGGCTCGATCACCAGGCGGGCGATCACCGTGGCCGGGCCGGGGCGGAATCTGCCCTGGTCGGCGGGGATGGTCGCGGTCCAGGTGCCGGCGGTGCGCTCGTCGGTGCACGCGCCGATCACGCCGAACCCGAAGCCGGTGACCGAGCCGCGCCGCTGGTCGAGGTGCACCTCGATGTACGCGAGGCCACGCTCGGCGCCGCAGTCGAACCGGCCGCGGACGGTGGCGGTGTGCGCTCGCCCGTCCGTCGTGCCGTACCAGTTGACGGAGATGCTGGGGGAGGCCGCCGGGGCGGCGACGGCGGCGCCCGGCGCGAGCCCGAGCGTGGCGGCGGTGGCCAGGGCGGTGAGGCCGGCGGCGAGCACTGGCTGTCGGACCGGGTGCATGGGCGGGCTCCTGTCGAGCGGTGGTGGGACGCGTACTCCGAAGTGGACGGCGTCAGCATCCCACCGCCGCGATGCCCGCGAGCTGCAAGATCTCGGACAGATCAGCGGTTCAGGTGGGACCGGATGAGGAACCGGACGCCCTCCGGGGCCTCCAGGGAGAAGCCGCTGCCCCGGCCGGGCACCACGTCGACGGTGAGCCGGGTGTGCTGCCACAACTCCCACTGGGCCTTGGACATCCAGAACTCCACCGGCTCGGGCACGCCGTCGACCGCCAGCGAGGCGAGCAGCACGTCCGAGCCGCCGGTACGGAACTCGCCGGCCGGGTAGCACATCGGGGCGCTGCCGTCGCAGCAGCCGCCGGACTGGTGGAACATCAGTGGGCCGTGCTGCCCCCGCAGCGACCGGATCAGGTCGGCCGCCGCGGGGGTCACTGTTACCGGGTCGCCCATCAGAAGAAGCCAAGCTTCTTCGGCGAGTAGCTGACCAGCAGGTTCTTGGTCTGCTGGTAGTGCTCCAGCATCATCTTGTGGTTCTCCCGGCCGATGCCGGACTGCTTGTAGCCGCCGAACGCCGCGTGCGCCGGGTAGGCGTGGTAGCAGTTCGTCCAGACCCGGCCAGCCTGGATCGCCCGCCCGGCCCGGTACGCGGTGTTGAGGTCCCGGGTCCACACGCCCGCGCCGAGCCCGTACAGCGTGTCGTTTGCGATCTTCACGGCGTCGTCCAGGTCGGCGAAGGACGTCACCGACACCACCGGGCCGAAGATCTCCTCCTGGAAGATCCGCATCGAGTTGTCGCCCTCGAAGATCGTCGGCTGGACGTAGTAGCCGCCGGACAGCTCGCCGCCGAGGTCGGCCCGCTCGCCGCCGGTCAGCACCTTCGCGCCCTCCTGCCGCCCGATGTCCAGGTAGGAAAGGATCTTCTCCAACTGGTCGTTGGAGGCCTGCGCGCCGACCATCGTGTCGGTGTCCAGCGGGTGCCCCTGCTTGATCTGCCGGGTCCGGTCCACGGCGGCGGCCAGGAAGTCGGAGTAGTGGCCCTGCTGGATGAGCGCCCGGGACGGGCAGGTGCACACCTCGCCCTGGTTGAGCGCGAACATGGTGAAGCCTTCGAGCGCCTTGTCCAGGAAGTCGTCGGAGGCGGCGCTGACGTCGTCGAAGAAGAGGTTCGGGCTCTTGCCGCCCAGCTCCAGCGTGACCGGCCTGATGTTCTCGCTGGCGTACTGCATGATCAGCCGCCCGGTGGTGGTCTCGCCGGTGAACGCCACCTTCGCCACCCGCGGCGAGGACGCGAGCGGCTTGCCCGCCTCGACGCCGAAGCCGTTCACCACGTTGAGCACGCCCGGCGGCAGCAGGTCGCCGATCAGCGAGAGCAGGTGGTGGATCGAGGCGGGCGTCTGCTCGGCCGGCTTGAGCACCACCGCGTTGCCGGCGGCGAGCGCCGGGGCGAGCTTCCACACCGCCATGAGGATCGGGAAGTTCCACGGAATGATCTGCCCGACCACGCCGAGCGGCTCGTGGAAGTGGTAGGCCACTGTGTCGTCGTCGAGTTCGCCGAGCGAGCCCTCCTGCGCCCGGATCGCCCCGGCGAAGTAGCGGAAGTGGTCGATGGCGAGCGGGATGTCGGCGGCGAGCGTCTCGCGTACCGGCTTGCCGTTCTCCCACGTCTCGGCGATCGCCAGGGACTCCAGGTTGTCCTGCATGCGGTCGGCGATCCGGTTGAGGATCAGCGAACGCTCGGCGACCGAGGTGCGGCCCCACGCGTCGGCCGCGCCGTGCGCCGCGTCGAGCGCCTTCTCCACGTCTTCGGCGGTGCCCCGGGCCACCTCGCAGAAGGTCTGCCCGGTCACCGGGGTCGGGTTCTCGAAGTACTTGCCACCGTGCGGCTTCACGTACTCGCCGCCGATGTAGTGGTCGTAGCGGGACTGCCAGTGGGTGGGGGCGTCGTAGCGCGTCATGGGTACCTCCGCCGTCCGTCTGGGGTGGATGGCGGGCAGGCTAGTTTCCGGGACGTTGCAGGAACGTTGCGCGCGGCAGCGCGTACTCCTCGGCGAGCTGGCGGGCCCGCGCGACAGCGAGTGGCCGGCGCGGCGTGCCCGGCGGCAGCGCCCGGGCCAGGGCCTGCCAGGCGGCGAGGTCGTCGGCCCCGGCCGCCGTCGCGGTCCAGGCGGCGATCAGCCCTGGGTCGGCGCCGGCCAGCACCGCGGCGCGCAGCTGGCCGTCGACCAGGCGGCGCCGCCGCGCCACTCCCGGCGCGTCCGACAGGGGCAGGAGCGGCCCACGGTACGCGCGCAGCGCCGCCGCCGGATCGCCACGTTCCAGCAGTTCGGTGACGGTACGGAAGTCGGCGCGCACGGCCGGCCGCAGCCGGTACGGGCGGGAGTCGAGCAGTTCCTCGCCGAGCACGCGGCGCAGCCGGGACAGCTCGGCGCGCAGCGTGACCGGGTGCCGCCGGTCGTCGCCGTAGAGGTCGAGGCCGAGCTGTTCCCCGGTGCGTCCCTCGGGATGGTCGACGAGCAGCACCAGCAGCTCGCTGTGCCGGCGGCCCAGCCGGATGCGCCGGCCGCCGACGCGCAGCTCCGCCTCGTCGCGGCCGAGCGCCGACACGTACGCCACGTCCGGCGCGGCGGGCGCGGCGCCGGCCAGGAACGCCTCGGCGGCCCGGGCGGTGGCCCGGACCAGTGCCAGGCTCTGCGGGTTGGCCAGGTGGTCCCCGCCGGTGATGTCGACGGCGCCGAGCAGCGCGCCGCTGACCGGGTCGTGGATCGGCGCGGCGGCGCAGGTCCAACGCTGCACCGGCCGGACGAAGTGCTCGGTGGCGAAGATCTGCACGCCGTGGTCGACGGCGAGGGCGGTGCCGGGGGCGTTCGTGCCGGCGTGCGCCTCGTCCCAGCGTGCGCCCGGTACGAAGTTCATCCGCTCGGCGTGCCGCAGCACCCCGGGGTGGCCCTCCACCCAGAGCAGCCGCCCGGCGGCGTCGCAGACCGCCATCAGGTGCGCGCCGTCCTGCGCGATGCCGCCGAGCAGGTCGCGGAAGAGCGGCATCACCCGGGCGAGCGGGTGCGCGGCGCGGTAGGTCTCCAGCGCGTCGTCGGTGAGGTCGACCGGTGCGGTGGCCTCCGGGTCGAGCAGCGCGGACCGCTCCCAGGAGCGGGCGACCACCTCCCGGACGCCGCCTGTGGTGCCCACGGTGAGGAACGCCTCGTGGGCGGCACCGACCTGCGCGATCCGCTCTACCGGATCCGCGCCGAACTCCAGGGCGAGCCACGGGTCAGCCACCAGCGCCTCCTTCCACCCATCGTGACCCACCTCACGCCTGAGCGCCAATGCGTGATCCGGGTCACTTCAGCAGTGCTCGCGCCGCCTGCGGACCGGACGAACGGCCCATCCGGTCCTACGCCGGTTGTCGCAGCGTGGCCCGCGTGGAGGATGGCTGCTGCGGACGCTTACAGAACCCTTAACTGCGGCCTGCGAAGGTGTGCCGGACGACGAGGGAAGACACGGGGGAGCGCAACGGTGCGGGTGCTGGTGGCGGACGACGAGCGGCTCTTGGCGGACACGGTCGCCGAAGGGCTGCGGCGGTTCTCCATGGCCGTCGACGTCTGCTACGACGGCGACGGCGCGCTGGAACGGATCGGGGTCAACCGGTACGACGTGGCGGTGCTGGACCGGGACATGCCCGGCGCCACCGGCGACGAGGTGTGCCGGAGCCTGGCCGGGTCGGACGCCGGCACCCGGGTGCTGCTGCTCACCGCCGCCGCCGGCATCCGGGACCGGGTCGCCGGCCTCGGGCTGGGCGCCGACGACTACCTGACCAAGCCGTTCGCCTTCGCCGAGCTGGTGGCGCGGGTGCAGGCGCTGGGCCGCCGGTCCACCCCGGCCCTGCCGCCGGTGCTGGAGCGGCACGGCGTGGTGCTCGACGTGGCCCGGCACACCGCCACCCGCGACGGCCGCCCGCTCGGGCTCAGCCCCAAGGAGTTCGCCGTCCTGCACGTGCTGATGCGGGCCGGTGGCCGGGTGGTCAGCGCCGAGGAGCTGCTGGAACAGGCGTGGGACGAGTTCGCCGACCCGTTCACCAACGCGGTCCGGGTGACGGTGATGACCCTGCGCAAGAAGCTCGGCCAGCCGTCGGTCATCCACACCGTGCCGAAGGCCGGCTACCGGATCGGCGAACCGGAATGAGCCCCCGCCGCCGCATCCTGCTGGTCGGGGTGCTCGCCCTGCTCGCCGGGTTCTTCGTGCCCAACATGGTCAAGTCGCTGCTCGAACTGGTGTGGGGGCAGGCCCAGTGGTTCTGCGGCCTGGCCACCATCGGCGCGGTGTGCGAGCCGGGCCGCCCGTTCGTCCCGCTGTTGCCGCTGCTGGTCCAACTGCTGGTGCTGGTGGCAGCCGGATTCGCGGTGTGGGGAGCTGCTCGCTGGTGCCTGCGCCCGGTGCGCGACCTGGCCGCCCCGATCGCGAACCTGGGGCCGCAGAACCTCGGTTACCGCATCCGGCATCGCGGCCGGGACGAGCTGGCCGGGCTCGCCCGCGCGATCGACGCGATGCTGGACCGGGTCACCGCCGGGTACGAGGGGCAGCGGCGGTTCGCCGCGAACGCCTCCCACGAGCTGCGTACGCCGCTCGCGGTGCAACGCACGCTGATCGAGGTCGGCATGGCGCAGTCGCTCACCGGTGAGCAACTGGAGCTGCTGACCGCGCAACTGCTCGCCACGAACGAACGCAACGAGCGGCTGATCGAAGGGCTGCTGGCGCTCAGTGAGAGCGACCAGGGCCTGCGGTCCTCGACCCCGCAACGCCTCGAACAGATCGTCACCGGCGTGCTGGCCGCGTACGCCGACCGGGCCGCCGAGGCCGGCGTGACGGTCGAGACCCGGCTGTCGCCCCGGATCGTGACCGGCGAGCGGGTGCTGCTGGAACGCCTGGTCACCAACCTGGTGGAGAACGGCATCAAGTACAACCGCCCGGGCGGGCGGCTCGTCGTCACCGTCGGCGGCGACCCGGCGCTGACCGTCACCAACAGTGGGCAGGCCGTGCCCGCCGAAGCTGTCGACGGGCTGTTCGAACCGTTCCGGCGCCTTGCCCGGGACCGGACCAACCAGGGCGGCGGCGCCGGGCTCGGCCTGGCCATCGCCCGCTCCATCACCCAGGCGCACGGCGGCATCATCGCGGCCCGCCCAGGTGACGACGGCGGCCTGCGGGTCGACGTCCACCTGCCCCACGTGGGCTGACCACCCCACATACGACTCCGGGAGCCGCCGTCGCGGCGTCCCGCGATGACACCTGCCCGAGGACGGGACCGGCGGCACCGCCGCCTTCCCCGGAGACGGCCGGAGAGGAGACCGCAGTGCCGACGCGTACCGAGGGGAGCGCACCACCCGGTGACCGGGTGGCCTGGGCCGACGTGGCAAAGGGCGCCTGCATCGTGCTCGTGGTGCTGTGGCACGTCGTCGTCAAGGACTACCTGCGCATCGACTGGCGGCTCGGCCTGCCGGTGCCGGGCGCGTGGGGGCTGCTCGGCGAGCAGTTGCTGCCGCTGCGGATGCCGTTGTTCTTCACGATCTCCGGCATCTTCGCGGCGAACGCGGTGGCCCGCCCGTGGCGGGTGTCCGGGCGGCCCCGGATCGCGCGGAACCTCTACCTGTACGCGGTCTGGCTGCCGATCCACACCGCGCTGCTGGCGCTGGCGCCGGGTTTCCCGACCGACCGGGCCACCGACCCCGGTGAGCTGCTGGCCCAGCTCACCGTGACGCCCTCGAACCTGTGGTACCTGTACGCGCTGGCGCTCTACTTCGTGATCGCGAAAGCGCTGCGCCGGGTGCACCCGGTGGTACTGCTGAGCGCTGCGGGCGCGCTGTCCGCGGTGGCGGCCACCGGGCTGCTGGACAGCCCCGGCAACCGGGGGCAGGTCTACCAGAACCTGGTGTTCTTCCTGGCCGGCGTGCACCTGAAGCCGTACCTCACACGGTGGGCGGACGGCGTGAGCACCCGGCGGCTCGCGGCAGCCGGCGCGGCGTACGCGATCGGGCTGGCCGCGATGGCGCTGGCCGGCGCGCAGAGCTGGCCCGGCGTGTACCTGCTCGTCTCCGTGGTCGCGGTGGCGTTCGGGCTGACCGCCGCCGCCCGGCTGGCCCGGCACCGCCTGGCCGGTCCGGCACTGGCCCGGCTCGGCCGCCGCACGCTTCCCATTTACGTGATCCACATGCCGGTGCTGGCGCTGCTGGACCTGCTCCTCGCCGCACCGGTGCCCGGTCTGGGCGGGCCCGCGCGGGCGCTGCTCGTGACCGTCTACCCGGTAGTGCTCACCGCGCTCGTGCTGGCGCTGAGCCTCGCCGCACACCGCGGCCTTACCGCGCTCGGCGCGCGCTGGCTGTTCGACCTGCCGCGCCGCCGTGCCCACTCGAATCCCGAAGGAGAGACCATGTCCCGAATCGACGCGCCGGCGCTGCCGGACCGAACACAGGTCGAGGAGGCCGCCCGCGTGCTGTCCGGCCGGGTGGTGCGTACCCCGGTGCTGCACAGCCCGGCGATCGACCGCCTGGCCGGCGCCCGGATCCTGCTCAAGGCGGAGAACCTCCAGGACGGCGGCTCGTACAAGATGCGCGGCGCGATGCTGGCGGTGGGCCGGCTGGCCGCCGCCGGGCACACCGGCGTGGTCGCGCAGAGCACCGGGAACCACGCCGTCGCGGTGGCGCTGGCCGCCCGCCGTCACGGGCTGGCCGCGACTGTCGTGCTGCCGGTCGACGCCGCGCCGGTCAAGGTGGACCGGGCGCGGGCGGCCGGGGCCCGGGTGGTCCGGGCCGGCACCACTGTCGAGGAGCGCCTGGCCGTCGCCCGGCGGATCGCCGAGGTGGAGGGTCACCCGCTGGTCGACGCGTACGACCACCCGGACGTGGTGGCCGGGCAGGGCAGCGCCAGTCTGGAGCTGATCGAGGAGGCGGCGCGGCGCGGTACGCCGCTGGACGCTCTCGTGGTGCCGGTGGGCGGAGGCGGCGGCATCGCCGGGGCCTGCCTGGCGGCGGCCGGAACGCCGATCGAGGTGTACGGCGTGGAGCCGGTCGGGTGCGACTCGCTCGCCCGCAGCCTGGCCGCCGGACGTCCCACGCCTGTCGCGCCGGCGCCGAGCCTGGCCGACGGACTGCGTCCCGGCTGCGTCGGCGACCTGCCGTTCGCGGTGGCCCGGACCGCCGTGCGGGGGGTGGTCCGGGTCGACGACGACGCGATCGTCGAGGCGTTCCGGCTGCTCCTGCTGGACCTGAAGGTGCTGGTCGAGCCGTCCGGCGCGGCCGGGCTGGCCGGCGCGCTGCGGCTGGACGAGGTGGCCGGTCCCGGCGGCGGCGCGGTCACGGCGGCCGATCACGGCGACGCCCCCGGTCCCGGCGACGTCGGTGGGACGCCGTGGCCTTCTGGTGGTGGGCGGCGAAGGACGGTCGGCGTGGTGCTGACCGGCGGAAACGTGGAAGCGGACCTGGTGGCCCGGCTGGCGGGCGACCGGATGACGGCGGGAGTGGCGGCATGAGGTCGACAGTGCGGATCGGTGTCCTGTTCGGGGGCCCGTCGGCGGAACACGAGGTCTCCTGCGCCTCGGCGCTGGGCGTGGCCCGGGCCCTGGCCGGGCAGGGCCACCGGGTGGTGGCGCTCGGCCTCACCCGGACCGGCGCGCTGCGGCTGCTGCCGGAACCGGTGCTCGCTCAGCACCTCGGAACAGTGGCGGCGGGACGGGCGATCGACGACCGGCTGCCGGTCACCGGCCCGGCGGTGGAACTGCGGCGCGGGGCAGCCGCCGGCACTGTCGCGGTCACCGCCGCCGACGCCCCGGCCACTGTGCACGCCGAACTGGACGTGGTGTTCCCGGTGCTGCACGGCCCGTACGGCGAGGACGGCGTGGTGCAGGGGCTGCTCGAATCGCTGGGCGTGCCGTACGTCGGCTGCGGCATCCTCGCCTCCGCCGTCGGCATGGACAAGGTGGCGATGAAGCGGGCGCTGCGCGCCGAGGACGTGCCGACCACCCCGTACGTCTGGTTCGACGAGCCGACATGGCGGGCCGCGGCGGACCCGGAGAAGCTGGTCGTCGGGCTGCGCGGGCCGCTGTTCGTCAAGCCGGCCCGGATGGGCTCCTCGATCGGCATCTCCCGGGTCGCAGACGGCGACGACCTGGCGGCGGCGGTCGAGGAGGCGTTCCGGCACGACCACGTGGTGCTCGTCGAGCAGGGCGTGACCGGCCGGGAACTGGAGTGCGGCGTGCTCGGCGGCTGGCAGCCGGAAGCGTCGGCGGTCGGCGAGGTCCGGGTCGCGGGCGGCTGGTTCGACTACCGGCAGAAGTACTTCGGCGACGCCGACCCGATGATCGTCCCGGCGCCGCTGCCGGACGAGGTCACCGAACGGATCCGTGAGCTGTCGGTGCGGGCGTTCACCGCTATCGGCGGCTGGGGCCTGGCCCGTGTCGACTTCCTGTACGACGAGGCCACCGGCGACCTGTTCGTCAACGAGCTGAACACGCTGCCCGGCTTCACCGCGCACTCGATGTACCCGAAGGTGTGGGCCGAGTCCGGCGTCACGTACGCCGAGGTGGTGGACCGGCTGGTCGCGCTCGCCTTCGCCCGCCACGCGGCCCGGCCGTCCACCGCACACCCCGGGGGTACGCCGTGATCCTGCTGTCCGACCCCCGGGTCGCCGCGGTGTCCAGCCGGGACGACGGTGAACCCCTGGTGGACCTGCGCGAGGTGCCCGGGCTGCGGGTGGACGCGCGGGCCGCCGACCCCGCCGGGGCGTACGCCCGGGTGCGTCGCGGGGTCGCGGACCGGCTGCTGGCCGCGCAGCGCGCGCTGCCGGCCGGGCTGCGCCTGCTCGTGGTCGAGGGCTACCGGCCGTTCCGGGCGCAGCTCGACATCTTCACCGGCTACCGGGACGAGCTGCGGCGGCGGCATCCGGACTGGCCGGCGGACCGGCTGCACCGGGAGACCACCAAGTTCGTCTCGCCGGTCGAGGTGGCCCCGCACAGCACCGGCGGGGCAGTGGACCTCACTCTGTGCGACAACGACGGGGCGGAGCTGGACATGGGTACGGCGCTCGACGCCACCCCGGAGGAGAGCGCGGACGCCTGCTTCACGGCGGCCCGGCACATCCCCGTGAGCGCGTGGCGCAACCGGAACGTGCTGGTGGCGGCGTTGAGCGGCGCGGGCCTGGTGAACTACCCGACGGAGTGGTGGCACTGGTCCTACGGCGACAGGTACTGGGCGCTCATGACCGGAGCGCCACACACCCGCTACGGTCCGTTGTAGCCCGCGGACCGAAGTGAACGGTCTGGCCCTCCCGTCCGTACCACGCGTCGAGCGACAGCGACGACGGGAGAGAACGTGAGGGTGCAGCGCAAGCACGTGCTGGCGGCGACCGTGGCGGTGACCGCCACGATGGCGGTCTCGGTGGGGACCGGACTGGGTTTCGCGGACACCGCGCCGGCCGCGCGGTCGGTCTGCGCCGGGTCGGTGACGTTCTCGGCCGAGGGCGGGCCGCCGGCCGCGACGAGCGACCGGTTCCCGGTGGGCACCCGGCTACGGGTGACGAACCTGGACAACCGCAAGGTGACCACGGTGACTGTGACCGGGCCGTCTGGGAGCTGCGTGCTGCTGAACGCCGCCGCCATGGACCTGGTACGCGAGCCGGGCAAGAACGTCATCCGCCGCAACGTGGTGGAACGCCTCGACGGCGCCGCCGCCCCGGCCCCGGGCGCGCAACCGGGTGAGACCCGCCCGGGTGCGGCGCAGCCGATCGGCGGCAGCGTCTGCTCCGGCGCGCTCACGTTCTTCGCCGAGGGCGGGGCACCCGCTGCCACCAGCGGTCAGTTCCCGTTCGGCACCCGGCTGCGGGTGACGAACCTGGACAACAACAAGGCGGTGACAGTGACGGTGACCGGGCCGTCGGGCAGTTGCGTGCTGCTCAACACCGCCGCCATGGACGCCATCCGGGAACCGGGCAAGAACCTGGTCCGGCGCAACACCGTCGAGCTGATCCGCTGAGTTCCCGGGTGGAACACCATGGGCAGGCCCGGGGGAGATCACGCCCATGGTGTTCCACGTCCGGGGGTCAGCCGAAGGCGGCTGCCAGGATGTCCAGGCCCCGGCCCAGCTCGTCGTCGGAGATGACGAGCGGCGGCAGGAACCGCAGCACGTTGCCGTAGGTGCCGCAGGTCAGCGTGAGCAGCCCGGCCGCGTGGCAGGCCGCCGAGATCGACGCCGTGGCGGCCGGGTCCGGGGTCAGCGTGCCCGGTACGACGATCTCCACGGCGAGCATCGCGCCCCGGCCGCGTACCTCGGCCACGCGCGGGTCACCGGCGGCGATGGCGCGCAGCCGCTCGCCCATCACCGCGCCGATCCGGCGGGCGGCGGCGGCCAGGTCCAGCTCCCGCATCGTCTCGATCGACGCGAGCGCGGCGGCGCAGGCGATCGGGTTGCCGCCGTACGTGCCGCCGAGACCGCCGACGTGCACCGCGTCCATCAGCTCCGCCCGGCCCGTGACGGCCGCCAGCGGCAGCCCGCCCGCGATGCCCTTGGCCAGCGTGATCAGGTCCGGCTCGACGCCCTCGTGCTCGCAGGCGAACCAGTCGCCGGTGCGGCAGAAACCGGTCTGGATCTCGTCGGCGACGAACACCACCCCGGCCGCCGTCGCCCACTCGCGCAACGCCGGCAGGAACCCCTCCGCGGGTACGACGAAGCCGCCCTCGCCCTGGATCGGCTCGATCAGCAGCGCCGCCACGTTCTCCGCGCCCACCTGCTTCTCGATCATCTCGATCGAGCGGGCCGCCGCTGTGGCGCCGTCCAGCCCGCCGTCGCGCAGCGGGTACGACATCGGCACCCGGTAGACCTCACCGGCGAACGGCCCGAACCGGTGCTTGTACGGCATGTTCTTCGCGGTCAGCGCCATGGTCAGGTTGGTCCGGCCGTGGTACGCGTGGTCGAACACCACCACCGCGGGCCGCCCGGTCGCGTGCCGGGCGATCTTCACCGCGTTCTCCACCGCCTCGGCGCCGGAGTTGAACAACGCCGAGCGCTTCTCGAAGCCACCCGGGGTCAGCGCGTTGAGCTGCTCGCAGACCGCCACATACGACTCGTACGGCGCGACCATGAAGCAGGTGTGGGTGAACCGTTCGACCTGCGCGCGTACCGCCTCGACCACGCGCGGCGCGGAGTTGCCCACGTTGGTGACCGCGATGCCGGCGGCGAAGTCGATCCACTCCCGCCCGTCCACGTCGGTGATCGTGCCGCCGCCCGCCCGGTCCACGTACGCGGGAATCGTGCTGCCCACGCCCCGCGCCACCGCCTCGACGCGGCGCTTGTGCAGCTCCTCGCTGGTGGCCACCGGGATCAGCCTTCGATGTTGTGCATGACGTGCTTGACCCGGGTGTAGTCCTCCAGGCTGTAGACCGACAGGTCCTTGCCGTGGCCGGAGTGCTTGAAGCCGCCGTGCGGCATCTCCGAGACGAACGGGATGTGCGTGTTCACCCAGACGCAGCCGAAGTCCAGCCGGCGGGTCATCCGCATGGCCCGGCCGTGGTCGCGCGTCCACACCGAGGCGGACAGGCCGTAGTCCACGCCGTTGGCCCAGCGCACCGCCTCGTCCTCGTCGGAGAAGCGCTGCACGGTGATGACCGGCCCGAACACCTCGTCCTGGATGATCTCGTCGGTCTGCCGCAGGCCGGAGACCACTGTCGGGGCGTAGAAGAAGCCGCGCTCGCCGACCCGCGACCCGCCGGTGGTGACGTTCGCGTGGTCCGGCAGGCGGTCCACGAAACCGCTCACCCGGGCGAGCTGGTTGGCGTTGTTCAGCGGGCCGTAGAGCACGTCGGCGTCGTCCGGCGCGCCGGTACGGGTGTTGCGGGCCTGCTCGGTGAGCGCGGCCACGAAGTCCTCGTGGATGCCCGGCCCGGTGAGCACCCGGGTCGCCGCCGTGCAGTCCTGGCCGGCGTTGAAGTAGCCGCCCGTCGCGATCGCCTCGGCCGCCGCCGCCAGGTCCGCGTCGTCGAAGATCACCACCGGGGCCTTACCGCCCAGCTCCAGGTGGGTCCGCTTCAGGTCCGGCGCCGCCGCGGCGGCGACCTCCATGCCCGCGCGGGTCGAGCCGGTGATCGACACCAGCTGCGGGGTCGGGTGGGAGACCAGCGTACGGCCGGTGTCGCGGTCGCCGCAGACCACGTTGAACACACCAGGCGGCAGATGTTCGGCGGCGATCTCGGCCAGCAGCAGCGTCGACACCGGCGTGGTGTCCGACGGCTTCAGCACCACCGCGTTGCCCGCCGCCAGCGCCGGGGCGATCTTCCAGACCGCCATCATCAACGGGTAGTTCCAGGGCGTCACCTGGGCGCAGACGCCGATCGGCTCCCGCCGCACGTACGAGGTGTGCCCGGCCATGTACTCACCGGCCGAGCGGCCCTCCAGCAGGCGCGCGGCGCCGGCGAAGAAGCGCAGCTCGTCCACGGCCGGCGGCAGCTCCTCCTCGGTGGTGAGCTGCCGGGGCTTGCCGGTGTTGCGGACCTCGGCGTCGACCAGCTCGGCGGCCCGGGCCTCCACCGCGTCGGCGAACTTCAGCAGCGCCCGCTGCCGCTCGGCCGGGGTGGTGTCCCGCCAGGTCTCGAACGCGGCGGCGGCGGCCTTCATCGCCGCGTCCACGTCCGCCGCGCCGGAGACCGGGGCCTGGGCGAAGACCTCGCCCGTGCACGGGTCGATCAGGTCGGCGTAGCCGCCGTCCACCGGGTCGACGTACTCGCCGTTGACGAAGTTGCGCAGCTGCTGCTGGTCGCTCATCAGAAGTCTCCGAGAGGGTGGCCGGGGAGAGGGTCAGCGGAGGTTATCGCAATCTGACTGCCATCTTGGCTACTAAATCCGAGGCAGACAAGGGTTTGAGCAACTGTTTCCGCGTGGACGCCTGTGGTCTAGGCTGCCGGTCGTGGAGCCGAGAGCCTTCTACGTCGCCGGTCGCCCCGCCCACGGCGAGGACGAGCTGACAGTCACCCACCCGTACGACGGGCAGCCGGTGGGGCGTACCACGCTCGCCACGGCCGACCAGGTCGAAGCCGCCGTCGCGGGCGCTGCCCGGGTGGCAGCGGAGGCCGCGGCCCTGCCCGCGCACGCCCGCGCGGCGGCCCTGGACCACGTGTCCCGGCGGCTCGCCGAGCGGGCCGACGAGGTCGCCGCGCTGATCACCGCCGAGAACGGCAAGCCGGTCAAGTGGGCGAAGGCGGAGGTGGGGCGCGCGATCTCCACGTTCCGCTGGGCCGCCGAGGAGGCCCGCCGCTTCTCCGGCGAGCTACAACGACTCGACACCGACCCCGCCGCCACCGGGCGGATCGCCCTGGTCCGGCGCGTGCCGCGCGGCCCGGTGCTCGGCATCACCCCGTTCAACTTCCCGCTCAACCTGGTCGCCCACAAGGTCGCCCCGGCGCTGGCCGTCGGCGCGCCGATCGTGGTCAAGCCGGCCCCGGCCACCCCGCTCACCGCGCTGCTGCTCGGCGAGATCCTGGCCGAGACGGACCTGCCCGACGGCATGTTCTCGGTGCTGCCGCTGCCCAACGAGCGGGCCGCCGAACTGGTCGCCGACCCGCGGCTGCCGGTCGTGTCGTTCACCGGCTCCGGGCCGGTCGGCGCGGCCATCCGGCGGGCCGCGCCGGACAAGCACGTCACGCTGGAACTCGGCGGCAACGCCGCGGCGGTGATCTGCGAGGACTGGTCGGCGGAGCAGGACCTGACCTTCGCCGCGCAGCGCATCGCCACGTTCTCCAACTACCAGGCCGGGCAGTCATGCATCGCGGTGCAGCGCGTCTACGTGCACGAACGGCTCTACGACGGCTTCCTGCCCCGGCTCGTCGCTGCGGTGCAGGCGCTGCGCACCGGCGACCCGCGCTCCGAGCTGACCGACGTCGGCCCGCTGGTGTCCGTCGAGGCGGCGCAGCGCGTCGAGACCTGGGTGGACGAGGCGGTCGCCGCCGGTGCGGTCATCGAGACCGGTGGGCGGCGCGACGGCGCGACCTATCCGCCCACCGTGCTCAGCGGCGTGCCGGCCGACGCGAAGGTGTGCGCCGAGGAGGTGTTCGGGCCGGTGCTCGTGGTCGCGCCGGTCACGAACGACCGGGCCGCGTTCGCCGCCGTCAACGACTCCGCGTACGGCCTGCAGGCCGGCGTCTTCACCCACCGGCTCGACGTGGCGTTCGACGCCGCCCGGACGCTGGAGGTCGGCGGCGTGATCGTCGGGGACGTGCCGTCGTACCGGGCCGACCAGATGCCGTACGGCGGCGTGAAGGGCTCCGGCGTCGGGCGCGAAGGGCTGCGCAGCGCCATGGACGACTACACCGAGCCGCGGGTCACCGTGCTGACCGGCGTGGCCCTCTGATCGCTCGCCCCCGGCTCACTCGCCCCCGGCCTCACCAGGTGCCGTCGTCGCGGACCCGGGCGGGGGCGCGGCCGAGCAGCAGGGTGGTGAGGGCGGCGTCGATGTCGGGGCCGAGGAACCATTCGCCGGCCTGGTCGAGAGCGAAGATCCGGCCGTGCTCGTCGACGGCGAGGATGCTCTCCTGACGTTCGCTGCCCAGCGGGAAGAGGCGGACGCCGATGACCGACCCGAAGTCGGCGAGAGAGTCGGCGCTGTGGGCCATCTTTCGCGGGCGTACCTCGAAGCGCGAGATCCACACCGCTTCGCCCGGACCCTGGCGGGCGGTCACCAGCCCGGGAAAGGCGGTGAGTGTCGCAAGCGCGGCGGGGAAGGAAGCATGCGTGTGCTTGGTGCCGCTGACCTCGGTGACCTTACGGACCGAGGTGGCGGCGGAAACCTCGTCGCCGAAGTGCGGCCGCCAGCCCGCGATCACCAGCGCGTTCGCGACCTCGGCGGGAAACCGGCCGGGCTCGGGGGGTGTCTGCGGATCCGACTGCCATTCCTCGGCGTAGGCCAACTCCGGCCAGGGGAGCACGTTGAGGTGCACGAGGAACCTGATGCACGACTCGCAGCGGAGGTCGGCCGGACCGCCCGCGGGGTCACCGGGCTCGCGAATCCGGAAGCTCTCGATCCGGCTCGTGCCGAGCAGGTCGCGGGCATCCTCGATGGTCAGCGGCGGGAGCCCCTCGGCGGCGCGGCGGTGGTCGTGCTCGTACAGCGCGTCGGAAACCACGATCATCTCGGCGTGCCGCTCGCCGCCACGCACCAGATGGCCCGGGGGTAGGTCGTCCAGGTAGGACTGGACCAGCGGATGGTGCCGGACCTCGACGTCGCCCTTCGCGCCCTGCGCGACGTGCCGTCGGCCGTCGAGCGTGAGGTGCGCCGCCGCGCCCGGCGTGGGCAGCCGGGTCAGCTCGCGGAGCAGTTGAGCGGCCGGGTCGACGGCGCGCGGCGCACGAGGTTCGGCGGGCCGCTGCTGCCGGTACATCGCCTCGACCGCCGGTGCGGGAATCCGCGGCCAGGTGGACACCTCGCCGGTCTCCTTGTCGATGACGGTGGTCGGCAGGTCGCCGGGCAGCGCCCGCGCGTCGGTGGACACAGTGGACAACACCACGTAGCCCAGGTCGAACTCCTCGACCACCGGCGTGCAGGGAAAACCGAGGCGGTCGGAGTCCCGCCGGGCCCATACCGAGGCGATCTGCTCGGCCTGCTGTCGCTCGATCACCACTTGAAATTACCGGACCCCACGGATTTCGTGGCACCCGGTATGGTCGGGCCTACCCACGGTGACGGAAGGGGTGCGGCGGTGGCCGAGAGTGCGGACCGGGATGCGAACCGTGCACTACGCACGCGATTCGACGAGGTGTACGGCCAGTACCAGCGGTTGCGGTCCGGTCTGGACGAACTTCAGGTCAAACTGGCCGAGCTGCGGGTCACCGAACGCTCCGACGACGGTCAGGTGACAGCTGTGGTCGGTGCGCGGGGCGAGCTGATCAGCGTCGAGGTGAGCCCGGCGGCCTTCCAGGAGCGGGATGCCCGAGGGTTGAGCCGGAAGATCACCGAGACCGTTCTGCGCGCCTCCACGGCCGCGGTCACTGCCACCCGCGAGCTGGTCTCCGGATATCTGCCCCCGGGCTCGCCGTCGGTCGAGTTCCTGCGTACCAATGACTTCGGCGCGCTGCTCGGCCGGGCCGACGCCGTGCTGGCACGCGGCGAGTGACAGGTGGCCGGAGGAGAGATCTGGCTGGACCCGGACCGGGCCCGGCGCGGTGGCGCCGACCTGACCCTGTCCGGTAAGGCGATGAGCGCGGCCCGGCGGGAGACAGGCGACCCGATCGCGACCGCGAGCGCGCAGCGGCCCTGGGGCCGGGACGACATCGGCGCCGCCTTCGACAAGCACTACCAGGGCTACGCCGAGACGCTGCTGCGCGCATGGGAGCTTCTCGGCCGGTCGCTGGAGGTGCTCGGGTCGGACGTCGTCCGCTCGGTCGCGGCCACCGTCGAGACGGACCTGAGCAACGCCCGTGACCTCGGAAAGATCCCGCAGCAAGGCCACAACCCGCATCGGCACTGGCGCTGACCACCGGAGGATCCGCGCGTGAGCATGCTGCCCAGCCCGATCCCGCACCCGCTCGACTTCTGCCCGTGGGACGTGCCCGGCTGGATCTACGAGGCGCTCGACTGGGTCGTCGGCGTCGAGTGGCCGGAGGGCAACGAGCGCGCCGTCTGGGACCTGGCCGACCAGTGGTACGGCGTCGCAGGCGTCCTGATCGGTCCGCGCGACGACGCCACCGCCGCCGCCGGTGAGGTGAAGAGCGGGTACGGCGGCGTCGGCCTGGTCGCCGGCGCGTTCGACACGGCCTGGCACAAGCTCGCCGAAGGTGAGGACGCGCCGCTGCACGTCCTCGTGGCGGCCACCGACGAGCTGGGCCGGCTGGTCGACTCCTGCGGCTGCGACATCGAGGGCGCGAAGCTCGAAGCCTGGATCGAGCTGGGCATCCTGGTGGTGGAGCTGCTGGCCCTGGCGGTGGCCGCCGTGCTCACCCTGGGCGCCGCCTCCCCGGCGGCCGCCGCCGCGATCACCGCGACGAGGGTCGTCGTCCAGCAGATCTTCAAGCGCCTGGTGGCCCAGCTCGCGCGCAAGGCGGTCAAGCAGGGGCTCAAGGAGGCGGGCGAACGGGCCGCGAAGGAGGCGGCGAAGGCCGGCGCCCGTGGGCTGGCCCGGCGGGCGGCGCTCGGCGGCCTGGTGGAGGCCGGTCAGGAGGCGGGCACCAACCTCGCGACCCAGACGTATCAGAACACCACCGGTCGACGTGACGGCCTGGACCTGACCGACGTGAGCACGTCGGCTCTCGGCGGCTTCGCCGGTGGGGCGGTCGCGCCGCTGGCGGGTCTGGGCCGGCATGCGAGCGGGCGGTTTGCGGAGATCGGCGAGCGGTTCGGTCGGGAGATGGCCGGGGAGACGCTGGCCGAGACCGCGGCCGGGCTGGCCACCGGCCACGGGCCGTCGCTGGAGGATCTGGCGCGGGCGGCCGCCTCGGGTGCGGCCGGGTCCACCACCAATCAGGCGGACTCGGCGCTGCAACGCCGCCTCGACGGGCAGTTGAGCGGGCTGACCGTTCCGCCGGTCGGGCTGGACGTGCCACCCGTCGCCGACCCCGTCGGGCTCATTCCGGCCCAGCGGGTCGCCGAGCCGCTCGTCCAGGGCGGCGAAGCGGTGGCGGGCCAGGTCTCCCCGACACCCGCACCCGTCCCACCGCACGCTGCCGCCGCTCACCCGCTGGCGGTTGACCCGCCGCGTCCGGCGCCGGAGACGGCGACGCCGCCGGTGGCCGCTGCCACCCCACCGGACGTGACGCGGCTATCGGTCGCTTCCAGCCCCACGTTGTCCTCGGTGATCACGGATGTGCCCGTCGCGCCCCCTGCCGAGCAGGTCGACCCGCGAACCGGCACGGGTTACCCGCCCCTGGCGCCCGGCAGCAACTCCCCGCCGCCATCGACTCCGGTCCAGGCGGCAGCGGGACCGGCCACGCTGTCCCCATCGATCGGGGAGCACCCGCAGTCGGCGGCGCCACCACTGTCGGACCGGACTGCCCCCGACGTCGGGCACCCCGCACCGTTGAGCGCCCCGCCGCCACAGCCGCAGTCCGCCTCACCCCAGGGGCCGCTCGGGCCGGACCCCCGCCCGACGCCGAACCCGCGCTTTCCGCTGCTGGAGTCCCTGGCGCCACCCCGGCCCGCCACCGATCCACCGGCACCCAACCCCGGCCCGCTCGACCCGCCGCCTCCCGACCTACGGACCATCCGGGAGCGCGCCGCGCGCCTCGCGGCCGACCGGGAGTCGTTCGACCGGCGCCGCTACCACGGTTACCTGCAGTCCCAGCGGACGTGGTTCGAGGATCGCCGACGTCAGACCAGGGCCGACTGGCTGCACGAACGTGCCGCCTATCACGAGGAACGGGCCAGCGACTGGGCCGCGCAGGCGATGGAACTGCGTCGCACCGGGCGGACGGTGGCGGCACAACGATGGCACCGCGAAGCGCACGAGGCGGATCTTGAGGCGGCCGACCTGCGCGAGGAGGCTCGGCAGGTCCTCGCCGGGCGACTCGTGCCGGAGCAGGTGATGGTCGAGGACGACCTCGACTTCTACCGCATCAACGACGACGTGGCGGACCTGGCCGTCGGCGCCGTCGAGACGGCCGACCATTCGGCGCTCACCGGCCGTGGCCATCCCGAACCGATCGACAGGTCCCGGCCCTACGGCCGCCGGGGAGGGCTCCGGCCACCGCTCGCGCTGCACCAGACCGACCTGGAACGGCAGATGCCCCGCAACCCGGACGGCAGCGTCGCGCGTACCGCCGATCCCCGGCGTGGCGGGTGGTTCCGCCTGGCGAACGACGGAGGTCCGGCGGCGGACGCGACCCGGGGCATCAACTGCCTCGACTGCACCCTGTCCCTGTTCGAGACCTGGGTCCACGGACGGCCGCGAGTCGCCGCTCCGCGTACCTTCGACGGCTACCTCGACGGTGACGTGCTCCGGCCGGTGGGTGGCGAGGCGGACGGACCGCTGCGGGTCGAGGAGACCACCGGCGGCCGGTTCCAGAACCTGTGCCCGGTCGACCGGCCCGGCATCACCGGCCAGGAGCGGCGGTGGCTGGTGGATCGCGGCTACCGCGACCTATACGCGCAACTGGCGTCGGGCGGCCACGGCAGCTACGCCTTCCTCATCACCAGCTTCGAGGGTGGCGGATCGCACGCCTGGGTGGCGCTGAACCAGAACGGCACGATCCTCTTCCTCGACCCGCAGTCGGGCGCTGCCGCGGACCGGCCGCTCTACCACCACAGCGGCCGTGCGTTCGAGGGCAACGTGGTCGGCGTCGACGCGCTGGTGCTCGGCCCCGACGGCCGGCCGATGCCGGTCACCGGCCGCCCGCCCGGCACGTACAACGTCCTGCCCGAGCCACGGCCCCGTCCGGCGCCGCCACGCCTGCCCGAGCCGCCGCCGGCGGACGACGGGAACGCGCCGGACTTCAATCACGTCCACCTGCTCGGCGAGTCCACCACCATCCACCCCCGCGCGGACAGACCGCCGCCGGGCAACGCGCCGCCCGTCGTGCCGGAGCCCGACCGGGTACGCGAGGAACACCGGCAGGCGCACGCCGACCGGATCGCCGGCGGGCTCTACGTACGCGACGTGCTCGCCCAGAGTGGAAGCCTGGACGCGGCCTTCGCCGCCGGGGTGACGCCCGTCGAACTGGCGCAGCACGCCGACGTGCCGACGCTGCGGCGGCTCGTACCCCTGTTGGACGACGCCGCCGCGGCCGACCTCAGCCGCTTGCTCGCCGACCCGCGCATTCAACGGATGCTCGACCAGAGCTGGGAAGCACCGCCGCGACGGGAGGAATTGCTGGCCGAGACGCTGGTACGGCAGCTCGCGGAGCGGCCCGACCTGGTCCGGATGATCCTGGCGACACCGGAACTCGCGAACTCGCTGACCGCGCGGCCGCTGACCCTGCATCACCTGGCCAGCCACCAGCAGGCCATCGACGTACTCGGCGACGTGCTGGCGGATGTCGAGAGGAACGGACCTGAGGCGCAGGCGCTGGAGGGCGACCCGAACCCTTCCCCCACCCCACTAACTCCTGAGCAGCTCAGGCTGACGCGGAACTTGGCTTCCCAGCGCCAGCCGACCGGACAGGACGGGTTCGACCCGAGCAGGAAGCGGGACCAGGCCTACGTCGCCGCATACCTTGATGGACTGACTGCCGAAGCGGCTGTAGCGCAAGGGGAACTGAATGCAACCGCTACCGTTCTTGCGGGAGAAAAGGGGAAGCCCGGCTGGCGCACCGAACCCAAGAGGCACGACCGGATCATGGACAAACTGGTCGAATATGGGAATGACGCTTCTCGCCTGAAAGACTTGGCCGCAGCGAAGGTGGAGTTCTCCACGCTCAATGACATCTATGACGCGTTGGCTGACCTCGTCGAGGATCCCGAGGTGATGATTCTGGATGTCAAGGATCGCTTCGTCGCTCCGAACGGTAGTGGCCACAGCGACATCCTGCTGAACCTTCGCCTGTCCAACGGGCACGTGGGGGAGTTGCGCCTGCAACTCAAAGCCTTGGAGGCCGTCGCCGAATGGGAGCATGCGTTGTATGAGGTCCGGCGGGACATTGACGCGCTGGCGGAGCTGGACGGTCGTTCGCTGACGACGATGGAGACGGCGGTCCGGGATGGTCTGCTAAGACGCACGCAGGCGATCTACTGGAACGCGGTACAGCAGGAAGAGGCGTGAAGCAGTGACCCACCGGGCCGGCCTTGTGTTGCCGAAGTTCTTCCTCTACTACGACTCGCCGGTGAAGTTGGTGAGGACGGAGGACGGCGGCATGGCGGGATGGCGGCTCTCACTCGACACCGGCCGGTGGCAGCCAGCAAACGATCTCGTGGACAGGGTGCTGTTCGGTAGGGACGACGAGATATTCGAGGTCAACCTCGAGGAGTTCGTCTGGTACGTCGAGCAGGAGCGGGGCCTGAGTCTGCGCGGTGACGGGCCGATCTTCGCTCTCTACGAGACCGTTCGGGCGATCCAAGACGCGCTGCGGGAGGAGCGTCGATACCCGACGCCCCAGGAGCAAGCGTTGATCAAGGGCATCCGGCGGCGAACCTTCGTGATGTTCGAAGAACAACTCCAGCGCGCCGGTGATCCCGGCGCCGACCCAACTGTCGTAAGCCTGTCGACTGACGAAGACCTTGAGGAGCCACCGCGATGAGGCAGTTGGCGGGCGTGAGGCTGCCGAAGTTCTTCAACTACTACGACTCGCCCATGAAGCTCGTGGCCACCCCCGACGGCGGCGTAGCAGGCTGGAGACTCTCCAAGGACAGCGGCGGTTGGCGCGAGGCCAACAATCTCATCGACAAGGTGCTTTTCGTCGGCGGCGACGAGATCAACGAGATATCGCGAGATGAGTTCGTTCAGCTCACTGAGCACGAACGAGGCCGTTATCTGCACGGCGACGGGCCGATCTTCGCTCTCTACGAGACTGTCCGGGCGATCGAGGAAACGCTGCGGGAGGAGCGTCGGTATCCGACGCCCCAGGAGCAGGCGTTGATCCGGGGAGTCCGGCGGCGGACCTTTGTGATGTTCGAGGAGCAGCTCCAGCAGGCCGGTGACCCCGCCGCCGACCCCACCATCGCCGCCACCGCCTCCTGACGCGGCCGGGAACGTCATGTCCGTCGACGAAGGCATACCCGTGCCGTACGTGCCGCCCGCCGACGCGGCGGAGGCGACGCGCGTACAGGAGGAGTTGCGGTCGCGGGTGGACCTGGTGGGGCCCGGGCCCAGCGCGCCCGCGACGGTGGCCGGGCTGGACGTGGCCTACGCGCCCGGCGGCGACCTGCTCGCCGCCGCCGTCACGGTGCTGGACGCGGTCAGCCTCGCCGTGGTGGACGAGGCGGTGTGCGTGGGCCGGCCCGCCTTTCCGTACGTGCCGGGGCTGTTCGCCTTCCGGGAGATGCCGGCGCTGCTGGCGGCGTTGGACCGGCTGACCGTTCGCCCGGAGCTGCTGGTGTGCGACGGGCACGGGCTGGCGCATCCGCGTCGGTTCGGGCTGGCCTGCCATCTGGGTCTGGTGACCGGTGTGCCCGCGATCGGGGTGGGCAAGACGCCGCTCGTCGGTTCGTGGACGGGGCCGGGCCCGGAGCGTGGTGACTGCGCCGACCTGTGTGACGAGGGCGACGTGGTCGGGCGGGTGCTGCGTACCCGGGACGGCGTCCGGCCGGTCTTCGTCAGCGTTGGGCACCGGATGGGGTTGGACAACGCGGTGGATCGGGTACTGGCGCTGACGCCCCGGTACCGGCTGCCGGAGACGACCCGGACGGCCGACCAGCTGTGCCGCCGGGCGCTCGCCGCGGCCGTCGTCTCCGGCGGTGACCTGGACCGGCGGTGATCGCGTGGCGCGGCGCACATGTGGCGTGGTCGATGCGCGGGCACCATCCGGGCCCGGTAGTAACCTGACCGGCGGATCCGGTCCGGACGCAACGGTGAGGTGGGGATGTCGGTGGGGCGGCACGCGGCGCGGTGGGCCATTGTCGGCGCGCTGCTTGGTGCCCTCGTCGCCGTCCCGGCGTCGCCGGCGCTGGCCCGGGACGACCGGGTCGGACTGCGCTCGGCGGGCAGCTTCACCGCCGGTGGTTCGCCGGGCGCCGTGACTGTCGAGGTGCGCAAGCGCACCGACGGCTGTGTGCAGCTGCGTACCGCGATCGGGCTCCGGCTGGAGGGCCTGCGGGCGGACCAGGTGCGGGTGCAGGTTGCCGCCGACGGCCGCTGGGTGCCGGTGCCGGTCTCCGGTGGTGACGGCGCGGTTGCGACCGCCGAGGTCGCACCGGTCGACCGGCCGCTGTGCAAGGGCAAGGGCGCCACCGTGCGCTACCGGGTGTCCTTCCTGGCCGGCGCCGTCGGCGGGCGGCTGGAACTGGCGGGCGAGGCGAGCGCCGCGAACGGTGACGTGCTCGGCCGGGCCGGTGGGTCGGCCCGGCTGGTGGGCACGCCGAGCCCGAGCCCGTCCCGTAAGCCCTCGCCGACGCCCACGCCTAGCGCGAGCGAGACCACGCCGGCCGAGGCGACGGACACGTCGCCGGTCGCCGCCGCCGTCGCCCCGGCCACCGCCGCGGCCGACGACTCGTCGTTCGGAGGTTCCATGATCATGTGGTTCGGTATCGCGCTGGTGCTCGTCGGCGCGGCGCTCATCGTCCTGCTGCTCCGCCGCAGCCGCGCCGATCGCACCGGCGGCGGGCCGGTCGCCGAGCCGCCGCCGGTCCCGCTGCCACGCAGCACCACCACCTACCGTTCCGGCGCGACCGGGCCGGCCCCAACGGTGTACGGCGGCGCGCCGGCGCCCCGTCCGGCCGGCAACGTGTACGGCGCGCCCGCGCCCAGCCCGACGCCGCCCGTGCCCGGCCCGGTGCCGCAGGCCCCCGCGGGCGGGGACGCGACAAGCGTCCTGCCCCGCTTGCCGGACTGAGGCCGAACCCGACCGGCTCCCGGGGTTACCGTGACGGTGGGTGGTCACGCCGTGACCCGGTGGCCGCCACCTGCCCGGCCGGAGGACGGACACCGGGGCCGAACGGGGCCCGGTGCCGGGGCCGGTTGGCCGATAAGATCGCGTGCGCCGATCGGCACCGCCGACCGGTGAGACCACATACGTGGAAGGAGCCGCGCCGTGGCCCTGGACCCGCAGTTGCTCGAGATCCTCGCCTGCCCGGACACGCATCACGCCCCGCTCGACTACGACGCGCAGGCGCAGACGCTCACCTGCACCGAGTGCGGTCGCATCTTCGAGGTCCGCGACGACGTGCCGGTGCTCCTGCTGGACGAGGCGCGCGGTGGACCCGCCGCCGACGAGGCGCGGGGCGGGTCGTCGCGGTGATGGAGGGTACGGCCGGGGTCAGCGGGCACCGGCGCCCAGACGAGGCCCTGCTCGACGACGCGGCGCTGCTGGCCGAGCGGGATCCGGGCGGCATGCTCCGGCACACCGCGTCCGCCGGCGCCCAGGTGCGCGAGTCGGCGGCGCTGGCCGCCGAGGCCAACCTGTCCGTGCTCGCCGACGACGGCCGGCCCCGCGCGGTGGTCATCGCCGGAATCGGCACCGCCGGGCGTACCGGTGACGTGCTTGCCACCGTCGCCGGGCCGCGCTGCCCGGTGCCGGTCATCCCGCACCGCAGCGCCGGCGTGCCGGGCTGGGTGGGCGCGGCGGACGTGGTCATCGCGGTGAGCGCGTCCGGCCGCAGCCCCGAGGCGCTGGGCGCGGCCGAGGCGGCGCACCGCCGTGGCGCCCGGCTGGTGGCGGTGGGCGCGCCCGACTCGCAACTCCAGTCGGTGGCGGAGCGGGCCCGGGCGCCGTTCATCCCGGTGCCCCGGCGCGCGCCGGCCCGGGCCAGCCTCTGGGCGCTCACCGTGCCGGTTCTGCTCGCCGCCCGTACCCTCGGGCTCGTGAAGGTCAACGAGGCCGATCTGGCGGAGACGGCGGCCCGGCTCGACGCCGACGCCGATCGATGCCGGCCGACCGCGGAGTCCTTCGTCAACCCGGCGAAGTCGCTGGCGCTGGGGCTGTCCGGCTCGATCCCGATCGTCTGGGGTTCGTCGCCGCTGGCGACCGTCGCGGCTCGGCGGTTCGGCGACACGTTGTCCGCCAATGCCCGTTACCCGGTGGTCGCCGGGGCGCTGGGCGAGGCGGGGCGGGGCCGTGTCGGCCTGCTCGACGGCGTGTTCGGCGGCCTGGCCGAGGGCGAGCGGGACATCTTCGCCGACCCGGGCGACGACGAGTCCGACGGCACCCGGCTGCGGCTGGTGCTGCTGCGCGACGGCGGGCTCAACGCCGACGACGACACCGACGAGCCGCTGGCGGTGGAGGAGCGCCGCGCGGACGCGGTGCAGACGCTCGCCGAGCGCCGTGGGGTGCGCTGCGACGTGGTGACCGCCGAGGGCGGTTCCGCGCTGGAGCGGCTCGCGTCGCTGGTGGCGGTCCCCGACTTCGCCTCGATCTACCTCGCCCTGGCACACGGCCTGGACCCGATGGCGGTACCGGCCATCACGGAGATGAAGGAGCTGGCGAACCAGTGAGCACACGGGGCATCGAGCGAGGCGGGGAATGAGCGCAAACGGGGGCACCAAGGCGATCGTCGCCGCCCTGGCGGCGAACCTCGGCATCGCCGTCACCAAGTTCATCGCGTTCGCCCTGACGGGCTCGTCGTCGATGCTGGCCGAGTCGATCCACTCGGTGGCCGACTCGGGCAACCAGGGCCTGCTGCTGCTCGGTGGCCGCCGCGCCAAGCGGCAGGCCACGCCCCAGCACCCGTTCGGGTACGGCCGGGAGCGCTACATCTACGCGTTCATCGTGGCGATCGTGCTGTTCAGCATCGGTGGCCTGTTCGCGCTCTACGAGGCGTACCACAAGGCGTCCGACCCGCACCCGATCGAGAGCTGGCAGTGGGTGCCGGTGGTGGTGCTGGTCGCGGCGATCGTGATGGAGGGCTTCTCGTTCCGTACCGCGATCAAGGAGTCCAACCTGGTCCGGGGCAACCAGACCTGGGTCCGGTTCATCCGCCGGGCCAAGGCCCCGGAGCTGCCGGTGGTGCTGCTGGAGGACTTCGGCGCCCTGGTCGGTCTGGTCTTCGCGTTGTTCGGCGTCGGCATGACGCTGATCACCGGCAACGGCATGTGGGACGCGGCCGGCACCGCGATGATCGGCGTGCTGCTCGTGGTCATCGCGATCACGCTGGCGATCGAGACCAAGAGCCTGCTGCTCGGCGAGGGTGCCGAGCAGAGTGAGCTGGACAAGATCGAGCAGGCCGTGACCAGTGGTCCCGAGGTCGAGCGGATCATCCACATGAAGACGCTCTACCTGGGCCCCGAGGAGCTGATGGTGGCCGCGAAGATCGCGGTGCCGGCCTGGGAGACCGCCGAGGACCTGGCCCGCGACATCAACGCGGTCGAGGCCCGGATCCGGCGTGAGGTGCCGACCGCCCGGGTGATCTACCTGGAGCCGGACATCTACTCGCCGGAGGCGGAGCGGGCGGGCACCGGGCAGGCGGCGGCGACCGCCGTCCCGGAGACCGCGCCCACCGGTGAGGCGCATACGGCCGACGAGGTGGCCGGGCGGCCCGGGAGCTGACCGATGGAGTTGTTGCAGGGCCGGATCCGCGACTACGCCTGGGGCTCGCGCACCGCGATCGCCGAGTTGCAGGGGCGGCCGGTGCCGAGCAACGGGCCGGAGGCGGAGCTGTGGCTGGGCGCCCACCCGGGCGCCCCGGGCACCGTGCAGCGGGACGGCCGTCCGGTCAGCCTCACCGAGCTGCTGGTGGCCGAGCCGGGCCACTGGCTGGGTGAGCGGCTGGTCGGCCGGTTCGGCACCCGGCTGCCGTTCCTGCTGAAGGTGCTGGCCGCCGACTCCCCGCTGAGCCTCCAAGCCCATCCCGACGCCGAGCAGGCCCGCGCCGGGCACGCCGCCGACGTGGGGCGGGTCAACTACGTCGACCCGTACCACAAGCCGGAGCTGCTGGTGGCGCTCTCGGAGTTCGACGCGCTGTGCGGCTTCCGCGACCCGGGGGAGTCGGCGGCGGCGATCGCCGCGTTCGGCGTACCCGCGCTGGAACCTGTGGTGGCGGCGTTGCGCGCCGGGCCGGCGGGTTTGCGGGAGGCGGTACGCCTGCTGTTGAGCTGGCCGCGGGCGGAGCGTGCCGGGCTGGTGGCGGCCGTGCTGGCGGCGGACGACGGTCCGGCGCCGGCGGACGCGGAGCTGGTACGCACGCTGGCGGCCGGCTATCCGGACGATCCGGGCGTGGTGGTGGCGCTGCTGTTGCACCACGTCCGGCTGGCGCCCGGCGAGGGCATCTGGATGCCGGCCGGGAACCTGCACGCCTATCTGCGTGGCACCGGTGTGGAGATCATGGCGGCCAGCGACAACGTGCTGCGCGGCGGGCTGACCGCGAAGCGGGTCGACGTGGACGAGCTGCTGCGGGTGCTCCGGTTCGAGGTGCTGACCGAGCCGGTGCTGCGGCCGGAGACGGTGGCGCCCGGGGTGCTGACGTGGCCGGTGCCGGTGGAGGACTTCGCGCTGCACCGGGTCGAGGTCGCCGCCGGTTCGCCGGGGGCGCGGCTGACGCAGCCCGGGCCGCGGGTGGTGCTCTGCCGGGCCGGGAAGCTCACCGTGGACGACGGGGTGGGCGTGGTCACGCTCGGCGCGGGACAGGCCGCCGTGGGCACGGCGGCGGGCGGTCCGCTGACGCTGGGCGGGGACGGTGAGGCGTTCGTCGCCACCTGCGGCCTGCGCTGAGCGCTCCGGCAATAACCGCAAGTCCGACTTTCCCGAAATAGCTTGACGCCGCACTGGCGCGGTGTGACTCTATGGGTACGCAGCGTTGTCGCGACGAAGGTCCGATGACGTGCGGGGGAACCAAACCGGGGGGATGCGCGGGGCGGCCGGGCCGTGGATGGAAAGTCCGTCCATGACCGACCGCCCCGTGCGCTGTCCGCCGACCGGCCGATTGTGTGCTCGGTCAACCGGGCACCGACCGGACGGGGCGCGCGCGTAAGGTGGAAGGCTGCGCACCACATCGTTCGACAGGAGCTTCCATGACCAGCACCCTCCCCGCGGCCTCCAGCGGCGCGTCGTCGCAGGCTCGGCCGAGCACCCTCGCCGAGGGCGACTACAAGGTGGCGGATCTGTCGCTCGCCGCGTTCGGGCGCAAGGAGATCCGGCTCGCCGAGCACGAGATGCCCGGCCTGATGGCGATCCGGCGTGAGTTCGCCGAGGCCCAGCCGCTGGCCGGCGCCCGCATCACCGGCTCGCTGCACATGACCGTCCAGACCGCCGTCCTGATCGAGACCCTTGTCGCGCTCGGCGCGCAGGTCCGCTGGGCGTCCTGCAACATCTTCTCCACCCAGGACCACGCCGCCGCGGCGATCGTGGTGGGCCCCGAGGGCACCCCGGAGGCCCCGGCCGGCGTGCCGGTCTACGCCTGGAAGGGCGAGACGCTGCCGGAGTACTGGTGGTGCACCGAGCAGGTGCTCGCCTGGCCGGACGGGCAGGGCCCGAACATGATCCTGGACGACGGCGGCGACGCCACCCTGCTCGTCCACAAGGGCGCCGAGTTCGAGTCCGCCGGCGCCGTGCCGCCGGTCGAGTCCGCCGACTCCGAGGAGTACGCGGTCATCCTCGAACTGCTGCACCGCTCGTTGGCCGAGGACAACCAGCGCTGGACCCGGATCGCCGCCGGCATCAAGGGCGTCACCGAGGAGACCACCACCGGCGTGCACCGGCTCTACGAGATGCACCGCGCCGGCACGCTGCGCTTCCCGGCCATCAACGTCAACGACTCGGTCACGAAGAGCAAGTTCGACAACAAGTACGGCTGCCGCCACTCCCTCATCGACGGCATCAACCGGGCCACCGACGTGCTGATCGGCGGCAAGATGGCAGTGGTCATGGGCTACGGCGACGTGGGCAAGGGCTGCGCCGAGTCGCTGCGCGGCCAGGGCGCCCGGGTCGTGGTGACCGAGGTCGACCCGATCTGCGCGCTGCAGGCGGCGATGGACGGCTACCAGGTCGCCACGCTCGACGACGTGGTGGAGCAGGCCGACATCTTCATCACCGCGACCGGCTGCTTCGACGTCATCACCAACGAGCACATGGCCCGGATGAAGCACCAGGCCATCGTCGGCAACATCGGCCACTTCGACAACGAGATCGACATGGCCGGCCTGGCCAAGCGCAGCGACGTGACCCGGGAGAACATCAAGCCGCAGGTCGACGTGTGGCGCTTCGACGACGGCCACGCGATCATCGTGCTCTCCGAGGGCCGCCTGCTGAACCTGGGCAACGCCACCGGTCACCCGAGCTTCGTGATGTCGAACTCGTTCGCCAACCAGACGATCGCCCAGATCGAGCTGTTCACCAAGCCCGACGAGTACCCGATCGGCGTCTACGTGCTGCCCAAGCACCTGGACGAGAAGGTCGCCCGGCTGCACCTGGACGCGCTCGGCGCGAAGCTGACCACGCTCACCAAGGAGCAGGCCGCCTACCTGGGCGTCTCCACGGAGGGCCCGTTCAAGCCCGACCACTACCGCTACTGAGTTCACACTCCGGAAGGGACCGGGGCCGGCCGCCGCGCGGCCGTCCCGGTCCCTTTTCGCGTACGGGAGCAGCCGGTCGGTGCCGAACCGGGTGACGTTACAGCGATCAGCTTGACGTTTGCTGTGAACAGGAGGAAGGTATGCCTGCCCTAAGTTAGCGACGACGGAGCAGCTGATGTTCGCCACGTACCTGATCGGCCTGCGCGAAGGTCTGGAAGCGACACTTGTGGTCAGCATCCTCGTCGCGTTCCTCGTGAAGTCGCAGCGGCGGGACCGGCTGCCGCAGGTCTGGGCCGGCGTCGGCCTGGCCGTGGCGCTCTCCGTCGGCTTCGGCTCCCTGATCCAGTACACCTCGACCTCGCTGCTGCGCACGTACGAGTCGCGCGAGATGTTCGAGGCGGTCACCTCGATCGCCGCAGTGGTCTTCGTGACCTGGATGATCTTCTGGATGCGCCGGGCTGCCCGCACCATCGCGGGCGAGCTGCGCGGCAAGCTCACCGACGCGCTCGCGGTCGGCTCCCTGGCGGTCGCCGGCATGGCGTTCCTCGCGGTGATCCGGGAGGGACTGGAGACCGCGCTCATCTTCTACGCCGCAGCGGAGAGCGTGGCCGGCGGCACCGGGCCCGGTTCGCTGCTCGCCCTGGCCGGTGGTGTCGCCACCGCAGTGGTGATCGGATTCCTGCTCTACCGCAGCGCGGTCCGGATCAACCTGAGCCGGTTCTTCACCTGGACCGGGGCGCTGCTCATCCTGGTGGCCGCCGGCATCCTCAAGTACGGCGTGCACGACTTCCAGGAGGCGGGCGTCCTGCCCGGCCTGAACGACCTGGCCTTCGACATCTCCACCACGCTCGACCCGAACACCTGGTACGGCGCGCTGCTCGCCGGCATGTTCAACATCACCGCCGCGCCGACGGTGCTGGAGCTGATCGCCTGGGTCGCGTACGCGGTGCCGGTGCTCGTGCTCTTCCTGCGCAAGCCGGCCCAGCCCGCGAAGCCGGCCCGGCCCGCCGAGCCCGCAGCCGACACGCCCACCGCGCCGGCCGACGTCGCCGCTGTTCCGTCCCCCCGCGCCTGACCCGTCCGTTTCCGAGGAGACCCGCACGATGCGTACCACTCGATTCGTCGCGCCCGCCGCCGCCGGGCTGCTCGCCGTCGCCGGACTGGCCGGCTGCGGGGGCGGTGACGACGCCGACGCCACGAGCGGCGGGCCGATCGCCGTCAAGGCCACCGACACCGTCTGCGAGGTCGGCGACACCGAGATCGACGCCGGGCAGGTCACGTTCAAGGTGACGAACAACGGCTCCAAGGTCAACGAGTTCTACGTCTACGCCGCCGGTGACCGGGTGATGGGCGAGGTGGAGAACATCGCCCCCGGGCTCAGCCGGGAGCTGCGCGTCGAGCTGTCCGCCGGCACGTACGAGACGGCCTGCAAGCCCGGGATGAGCGGCCGGGGCATCCGGGGCGCGCTGAAGGTCAGCGGCACCGCCGCGACTGTCGCCCCTGATGCCGCGCTGACCCAGGCCACCGAGAGCTACCAGCGGTACGTGCGCAGCCAGACCGCCGCGCTGCTGACGAAGACCGAGGAGTTCGTGGCGGCGGTCAAGGCGAACGACGTGGCCAAGGCCAAGGCGCTGTACCCGGTGGCCCGCACCTACTGGGAGCGGATCGAGCCGGTCGCGGAGAGCTTCGGCGACCTCGACCCGAAGATCGACGGCCGCGAGGAGGTGGTCGAGGAGGGGATGGAGTTCACCGGCTTCCACCGGATCGAGAAGGATCTCTGGACCACCGGCGACGTCAGCTCCGACGGCGCGATCGCCGACCAGCTCCTGGTCGACGTCAAGGCGATCGTGGCCAAGGCGGACGCCGAGAAGCTCACCCCGCTCCAACTCGCCAACGGCGCCAAGGCGCTGCTCGACGAGGTCGCCAGCGGCAAGATCACCGGTGAGGAGGAGCGGTACTCGCACACGGACCTCTGGGACTTCAACGCCAACCTGGAGGGCTCCAAGGCGGCGATCGCCGCGCTGCGCCCGGCCCTGGAGCAGCGCGCGCCCGACCTGATCAAGCAGCTCGACAGCGAGTTCGCGAACGTGGAGACCACGCTCGGGCGGCACCGGGCCGGCGACGGCTGGAAGCTGCACACCCAGCTCACGAAGACCGAGCTGAAGGAGCTGTCGGACGCGGTGAACGCCCTGGCCGAGCCGGTCAGCAAGGTCGCGGCGGCAGTCGCGCGATGACCGGCCCGGCCGACGGTGACGCCACGAGCGAGCCGAACACGCAGCGCTCCGGCCGGGGCGTCTCCCGCCGCCGGGCGATCACCCTGGCCGGCGTCGGCGTGGCCGGAGTCGCCGGGGTGGCGGGCGGCGCGGGCGCGCTGCTCGCCGGCGGGAACGAGGCGTCGGCGACCGGATCGGCCGCCGGTTCCGTGCCGTTCCTCGGCGAGCACCAGGCCGGCATCACCACCCCGGCCCAGGACCGGCTGCACTTCGTCGCGTTCGACGTGGTCGCCAAGGACCGGGACCGGCTGGTCGCCATGCTCCAGGAGTGGACCGCCGCGGCGGCCCGGATGACCGCCGGCAAGGACGCCGGGGTGATCGGCGCGGTCGGCGGCATGCCCGAGGCCCCGCCGGACGACACCGGCGAGGCGCTCGGACTGCCCCCGTCGCAGCTCACCCTCACCGTGGGCTTCGGGCCGACGCTGTTCCGCGACGCGCAGGGCCGGGACCGCTTCGGCATCGCGGCCCGGCGTCCGGCCGCCCTGGCCGACCTGCCGCACTTCGCCGGGGACGCACTGAAGCCGGAACTGTCCGGCGGGGACATCTGCGTCCAGGCGTGCGCCAACGACCCGCAGGTCGCGGTGCACGCCATCCGCAACCTCGCCCGGATCGGCATGGGCGTGGTGAGCGTCCGCTGGTCGCAGCTCGGCTTCGGGCGTACCTCGTCGACGTCACGGGACCAGGCCACGCCGCGCAACCTGTTCGGCTTCAAGGACGGCACCGCCAACCTCAAGGCCGAGGACGCCGGCCTGCTGCGCGACCAGCTCTGGGCGCAGCCCGGCGACGGCCCGGACTGGATGACCGGCGGCTCCTACCTGGTCACCCGGAAGATCCGGATGCTGATCGAGACGTGGGACCGCAGCCCGCTGGCCGAACAGGAGATGATCGTCGGCCGGACCAAGGGCAGCGGCGCCCCGCTCGGCCGCCGGGACGAGTTCGACGAGCCGGACTTCGCCGCGAAGGGCGACGACGGCGAGCCGCTCATCGCCGACACCGCGCACGTGCGGCTGGCCCACCCGGATCAGAACGACGGCGCCCGCCTGCTGCGCCGCGGCTACAACTTCGTGGACGGCTCGGACGGGCTGGGCCGGCTCGACGCCGGGCTGTTCTTCATCGCCTACCAGCGCGACCCGCGCCGCCAGTTCGTGCCGATCCAGACCCGGCTGGCCCGCAACGACGCGATGAACGAGTACCTGCGGCACGTCTCCAGCGGCCTGTTCGCCTGCCCGCCCGGCCTCCGCGACGCGGCCGACTGGTGGGGGCGCGCGCTGTTCTCCTGAGGCCGGCTCAGCGGCGTACCGGATCGGGTGCGACCTGCGGCGCGGCGGGCCGCAACCGGCCCGCGCCCGGCCCGGCGGGATCCGGCCCGGCCGCACCCGGCACGACGGCGGGCACCGGGACCAGCTCCGGCCAGAGCGTGGCGGCGACCGCCCGGCTGCGGCCCAGCCGGTGCGCGGCCCGTCGCCCCCGCTCGGCGAGCACCGCCGACAGATACGCCCAGTCCGGCGCGGCCCACGGCGGAGGCGGCGAGGTGACCGCCGCGACCTCCGTCCACAACCCCCGGCCCAGCCGGAGCCGCTCCGGTTCGGCGAGCTGGGGCAGCCGGTCCAGGTACTGCCGGACGGCCAGCGCCAGCCCGTCGTCGAGACGGGTCAGGTCGAGCGTGGCGGCCCAGGCCAGCAGCGGCGGCGCGGCCGGCGGCAGCGGCCGCCACAGCGCGGCGCCCCGGGTGTGCACCACGAGCGTGCCGGCGACCAGGTCGCCCAGCCGGCGTCCGCGCGGGTCGGTGAGCATCACCGTGACGCTCGCCGCCCAGCTCAGCAGCGGCAGCACCAGCCCGGGCCACTCCACCGCGACGCCGACGAGTGCCCGGGTCAGCGACTGGCCCACCCCCACCGGGCCGCCGTCGGCCCGGACCACCCGCAGCCCGACGGCCAGCTTGCCCACCGTCCGGCCACCGGCGAAACGTTCCATCACCACCGGGTAGCCGATCAGCACCAGCACCAGGAGCACGATCTGGAGCGCGCCGGCCAGGGCGGCGTCGAGGAAGTCCCCGAGCAGGGCGAGCGCCACCATCCCCAGCACCACGCCGAGCACGAGCGCCAGGACGAGCTGGATCACCGCGTCGATCAGCAGCGCCAGCACCCGGGAGCCCAGCCGGGCCGCCCGGACGTCCAGCTCCACCGCCTCGCCGCTGACCAGACCGGCGTCGGCCCATCGGGGCGGTGGGGGAGGTTGCGCGCGCACCCCGACAGTGAACACCATGTACGCCGAACGGGGGAGGGCGAGTGGATCTCGACGCGTACGTGGCCGAGCACAACGCCGAATGGCGGCGGCTGGAGTACCTGACCGGGCGGCGTCGTCTCGACGCGGCCGAGGTCGACGAGCTGGTGGCGCTCTACCAGCGCAGTGCCACGCACCTGTCCGCGTTGCGTGCCCGGGCGCCCGAGCCGGCGCTGGTGAACCGGCTGTCCCACCTGGTCCTCGCGGCCCGGGCCCGGGTCACCGGCCGTCCGCGGTTCTCCTGGGCGGCGGTGGGCCGGTTCCTGGTGGCCGACCTGCCCGCCGCCCTCTACCGGGCCTGGCCGTGGTGGTGCGGCGTGGCCACCGGGTTCAGCCTGCTCACCGCGTTCCTCATCTGGTTCGTCGCCGAAAACCCGGACACCGCCGCCGCGTTCGTCGGCGACGAGGCCGCCCGGGAACTCGTCGACTCCGGTTTCGCCGGCTACTACACCGAGTTCGCCGCGCCCACGTTCGCGTTCCACCTGTGGACGCACAACGCCTGGCTGGCCGCCCAGTGCCTGGCCGCCGGGGTGCTCGTGGTGCCGGTGCTCTGGCTGCTGTGGCAGAACGCGCTGAACATCGGCGTGGTCGGCGGCGTGATGGTCGCCTACGGCCGGGCGGACGTCTTCTTCGGCCTGATCACGCCGCACGGCCTGCTGGAGCTGACCGGGATCTACGTCGCCGCCGGGGTCGGACTGCGTACCGCCTGGGCCTGGATCGCCCCGCCCGCGGACCTCGGGCGGGGCCGGGCGGTCGCCGAGGCGGGACGGCTCGCCGTCGTGGTGGCGGCCGGTCTGGTCGGCCTGTTCGCGGTCTCCGCGCTGGTCGAGGCGTTCGTCACCCCGGCGCCGCTGCCGGTCGCGCTCCGGGTGGCCGCCGGGGCCGCGGTGTGGCTGGCCTTCCTCGCGTACGCGCTGGTGCTCGGCCGGCGCGCGGTCAGAGCTGGCCGAGGGACTTGAGCCGCAGGTAGGTGTCCGCGACGGCCGGCGCGAGTTGGTGCGCCGGCACGTCCACCACTGTCACCCCGTAGCGGGACAGCGCGGCGCGTACCCGGTCCCGTTCGGCCAGCGCCCGCCACGCCGACGCGGCCGCGTACGGGTCGTCCGGGCCCCTCGGGGTGGCAGTGGCGAGCCTGCTCAGCACCGGGTCGCTGCCGGCGGCCAGCACCACCCGGTGCCGGGTCGCCAGCCGGGGCAGCACCGGCAGCAGTCCTTCGCCGATCGCGCCCGCCTCCAGCGCCGTGAACAGCACCACCAGGCTGCGCTGCCGCTCCCGGCGCAGCACCTCGCCGGCGATCAGCTCGAAATCGGTCTCGGCAAGCGTCGGCTCCAGCGGCGCCACCGCCTCGACCAGCCGGGCGAGCAGGGCCGGACGGCCGCTGCCGGTCACCCGGGCCCGGATCTCGGTGTCCGCCGCCAGCAGGTCCACCCGGTCACCGGCGCGGGCCGCGAGCGCGGTGAGCAGCAGCGCCGCGTCGATAGCGGTGTCCAGCCGGGGCTCGTCGCCCAGCCGGACCGCCGAGGTGCGGCCGGTGTCCAGCACGCAGACCAGGCGCCGGTCCCGTTCCGGGCGCCAGGTGCGGACCAGGATGTCGGCGCGACGGGCGCTGCCCCGCCAGTCGATCGAACGGACGTCGTCGCCCACCGCGTACTCGCGCAGCGTGTCGAACTCGGTGCCGTGGCCGCGCCCCCGGGTCACCTGCACGCCGTCGATGACCCGCAGCCGGGCCAGCTTCTCCGGCAGGTGCCGGCGGGAGTCGAACCGGGGCAGCACCCGCAGCGTCCACGGCGGTGTGGCGGGCTGCCCGGCGCGCTGCCGGGCACCCAGGCGCATCGGCCCGAACGAGCGTACGGTCAGCGCCACCGTGGGCCGGTCGCCGCGCCGGGTCGGGGTGAGCCGGACCGGCAGCGTGGCGCTGCCGCCGGGCGGCACGGTGAGCAGGCGCTGCGGCGGCACGTCCGGGCGCGCCCCGGCCGACGGCACCCAGGCGTCGCGCACCTGTGCGTACAGCGTGTGGTGGGTGGGGTTGGTCAGGTGCAGCGTGACGGTGGCGGTGCCGCCGAGCCGCACCGTCCGGTCGCCGGAGCGGGTCACGGTGAGCGCGTGCGGCGGAGCGGCCATCGCCCGGTCGAGCGCCACCAGCAGCAGCACCGCGACGGTCAGCACGGCCACCCCGAGGAACGGCGCCGGCCAGAACGGCAGCGTCAGCGCGCCCACGCCGAGCAGCAGACCCGCCCGCCAGGTCATCGCGGCGTCGGCACGGTGGCCAGCACGGAGTCCAGCACCGCGTCCACCGTCACGCCCTCCAGCTCCGCCTCCGGGCGCGGCCGCAGCCGGTGCCGCAGCGTGGGCCGCGCCACCGCCTTCACGTCGTCCGGCGTGACGTGGTCCCGGCCGGCCAGCCAGGACCACGCCTTGGCGGTGTTCAGCAGCGCGGTGGCGCCCCGAGGCGACGCGCCCAGCTCCAGCGCCGGGGCGGAGCGGGTGCCCCGGCACAGGTCCACGATGTAGCCGAGCACCGGCTCGGCCACGTGCACCCTCTGCACCTCGGCCCGGGCGGCGGCCAGGTCCGCCGCGCCGGCCACCGGGCGTACGCCGGCGGCACGCAGGTCGCGCGGGTCGAAGCCGGCGTGGTGCGCGCGGAGCACGCCCAGCTCCTCCTCCCGCTCCGGCAGCGGCACCGTCAGCTTGAGCAGGAAGCGGTCGAGCTGCGCCTCGGGCAGCGGGTAGGTGCCCTCGTACTCGACCGGGTTCTGGGTGGCCGCGACGATGAACGGGTCGGGCAGCGGGCGGCGCTCGCCCTCGACGGAGACCTGACGCTCCTCCATCACCTCCAGCAGCGCCGACTGCGTCTTGGGCGGGGTGCGGTTGATCTCGTCGGCGAGCAGCAGGTTGGTGAAGACCGGCCCCTCCCGGAACGTGAACGCGGCGGTGCGCTGGTCGAAGATCAACGAGCCGGTGACGTCACCCGGCATCAGGTCGGGGGTGAACTGCACCCGCTTGGCGTCCAGGTCGAGCGCGGCGGCCAGCGTCCGCACCAGCAGCGTCTTGGCCACCCCCGGTACGCCCTCCAGCAGCACGTGCCCCCGGCAGAGCAGCGCGATCACCAGACCGGTGACCACGGCGTCCTGCCCGACGACTGCCTTGGCCACCTCGGCGCGCAGCCGGTGCAGGGCGGCGCGGGCGCCGGACGGGGCGGTGGTCGTGACAGGTCCGGTCACCGGGTGTCTCCTTCGCTCGGATGCGGGGCCAGGGTACGGGTCAGGGCGTCCAGTTCGCGGGCCAGCTCCAGCAGCTCGCGGTCCTTCTCCGGGGCGGGGCCGTAGAGCAGCTCGGCCACCCGTTCCGGGTCGGCGCCCGCGCGCGCGGCGATCACGGCGGCCACCTCGTCGTCGGGCGTGTCCGGGGGCAGGTTGAGCCGGGGCAGCAGCCGGTCCAGCGCGGCGGCGCGCAGCGTCTCGGCGACAGTGCCCCGGGCGCCCGCCCGGCGGTAGAGCCGCGCACGGCCGCGTACCGTCTCGGCGGACCGGACGGTCACCGGGAGCGGCTCCGACACCGGTGGCCCGAGGCGGCGGGCCCGCCAGAGCACGACGAGCAGCCCGGCCAGGGCGAGCTGCGCCAGGAGGGCCCAGAACCACTGCGGGAACGCGCCCCAGAGCGGGTTCTCCCACGGCGGGTCGGCGCGATCGGGCGGTTCGGACCGTTCCGACCGGCCGCTGCCGCCCGGCGCGGGCTGCTCGGTGAAGGGCTCCGCGGACCAGCTCGGGCGGGTCGGGGCCGGTACCGGCTCGGGCAGGTCGAGCCAGACGAGCGGGCGGTTCCCGCCGAGCAGACCGGTCGCGAGGGCTTCGTTTCCCCACTCGTCGATCCGGTCGTTGCGGAACGGGTCGCTGGCGCCGGCCAGCACCACCTCGACCCGGCCGGGGGCGCGCAGCAGCGCGCCGCCGTAGCAGTGGTCGACCTCGGGCGGCCCGGCGTAGCGCTGCAGGTCGATCGCGGCGGCGCCGGCCCGGACCGCCTCGGGCAGCGGGCACGGCGTGCCGTCCGCGTCCGGCGGCACGGCCCGCGCGGCCCAGCGGCGGGTGGCCGCCTCGGCCGGCGTGTCCAGCCCGGCGAGCACCCGCGGCGAGGGCTCGACAAGCACCAGACGACTGCCCGGGGGCAGGGCGATCAGGCGGTCGACGAGGTCCGGGTGCACCAGTCCGGGCGCGGGCAGGAAGACGGTGCTGGGCGCGATGCCGGCGGTTTGCAGCATCCCGTCGAACGTCGTCTCCCGGCGCAGCGACACGCCCTGCGCGCGCAGCGCCTCGGCGAGCCGGCTGCCGCCGTCGTCGTCGGTGGCGACCGGGGAGAGGAAGCCGGGCTCGTCGGTGTCGGGCCGGTCGACGGCGTGCAGCACGAGCGTGGTCACGATCAGCAGCACGGCCAGCCCGAGCGGGACGAGCAGCCGGTGCCGCCGACGGCGCGGCGCCGCCGCGGTGGCCGTGTCCGCCGAGGTCACTGTGGTGGCGGTCATCGCGGCTCCTCCCCGGTCAGCTCGCGACGCAGGTCGGCGGCGAGTTCGCGCATCCGACGGTCGTGCGCGGCGGTGGCGGGGCGCTGGGCGTACCAGAGGTCGGAGAAGATCGCCCCGGCGGTGTGCAGCGTCGGCCGCACCTGCGGCCGGGCGCGGGCCGCCGCCTCGGTCAGCTCGACGACTGTGAGCCCGGGGCGGGGCTCCACGACGTGCCGCACGACCAGGAGCCGGACCATCTCGCGCAGCCGTTCCCGGACCGCCTCGGCGTACCGGCCCTCGGCCGCGAGCCGATCGGCCAGCCCGGGCGCGTCGGCCGCGACGGCGTCCGGGGTCCGGGGCGCGGGCACCCGTACCGGCGGCGGGTCGGAGCGGCGGCGGCGCGCCGGCCGGCGCAGGCGGGGCAGCCGCAGCCGTGGCAGGCGTGGCCGGCGCAGCCGGGGCAGCCTGAACCGGGGCAGCCGCCGGGGCACCCAGGCCGGGAAGAAGTACCAGGCCAGGGCGGTGAGCAGCGCGACCGCCAGCAGAATCAGCGCGGCCAGCGGCAGCGGCAGCAGGTCACCGAGGGCCGCCACCGTCTCGGTCCACCACCGGCTCACCGCTGCGCCGCCAGCAGGGCCGGTTCCGGTACGCCGGCCGGCGCCCGCGAGAGCCGGATGTCCAGCCCTTCGGTGCGGATCCGGGTCTCCAGGTGCAGCACCGCGTCCAGGCAGGCCAGCGCCGGGTACGCCAGCGCGTTCACAGCGGCGAAGGCGGCGACCGTCACCGGCAGCGCCCAGGCGGACACGTCGAACAGACCCAGCATGCCGAGACCGTGGTAGACGCCCAGCCCGATGCCGAGCCGGATCAGCCACCAGCCCAGATAGCCCAGCAGCCGGACGGCGGCGGCCCGCGCGCTCACCCGGCCCGCCAGGCGGATCGCCCGCCACGGCGCCCGGTGTCCGGGCACCCCGTCCAGCACCAGCACCGGCACCACCAGGCCGAGCAGCCCGTACGCCAGGAACCAGCCCGGCCCGGTCAGGGCGGCGAGCGCGACGACGGGGCCGATCGCGACGGCGGCCAGCACCGCTACGCCGGGGCGGGAGCCGCGCAGCAGCTCGGCCGGCCCGGGACGGCGTCCCAGCAGGGCCGCGCCGGCGCCGCGCGCGGCCGGGCCGCCCAGCAGCGCGATGATCGCCGCCTCGGTGCCGGCGCCGGTCGCCAGCAGCAGCCAGTACCAGGGCAGCGGGTCACCGGTGTCCGCCGGCCACCACTGGGGCGGGTCGGCCTCGGCCAGCAGCCGCAGCGGGTGCAGCACCGCCTGCTCGGCGAGGGCCAGCAGGAGGGCGAGCGGGACGAGCACCCGGGCGTGGTCGCGCAGCAGCAGAACTGCCGCGTCGAGCAGTTCGCCGACGGTCAGCGGACGGCGCGGCAGCACCGCGGTCGGGCCGGCGTCGGGCACGCGTACTCCTGGGCATGCAGGGCGGAGGTGGCGGGCGGTGCGGCGCCCGAGGGATCATGGTTGCACGGCGGGTCCGCATCCGGTGGACCCGTCCGCCTCGACGCGCCACGCTGGGCGGCCACGCCGACTGCTGTGGTGCGCGGGCCCGCTCGGCGCTACCGTGCCGTGGAGACGCCGAACCCTCCAGACGAACGGGGATGGAACGATAAACCCCATGAGAGCCCGGGTACTCGTGGTCGACGACGACCCCGCCCTCGCCGAGATGCTCGGCATCGTGCTGCGCAGCGAGGGCTTCGTGCCGTCCTTCGTCGCGGACGGCGAACGGGCGTTGGCCGCCTTCCGCGACAACCGACCCGACATCGTCCTGCTCGACCTGATGCTCCCCGGCATGAGCGGCATCGACGTGGCCCGCGCCATCCGGGGCGAGTCCGGCGTGCCGATCGTGATGCTGACCGCCAAGAGCGACACCGTCGACGTGGTGCTCGGCCTGGAGTCCGGGGCCGACGACTACGTGGTCAAGCCGTTCAAGCCCAAGGAGCTGGTGGCCCGGATGCGGGCCCGGTTGCGCCGGGGCGAGGACGTGGCCCCGGAGATGCTGACGATCGGGCCGCCCGGCAACCAGATCACCATCGACGTGCCGGCCCACACGGTCAGCCGCGACGGCGACGAGGTGAAGCTGACACCGCTGGAGTTCGACCTGCTGGTCGCGCTCGCCCGCAAGCCGCGCCAGGTCTTCACCCGCGAGGTGCTGCTGGAGCAGGTCTGGGGCTACCGCCACGCCGCCGACACCCGCCTGGTGAACGTGCACGTGCAGCGGCTGCGCGCCAAGATCGAGCCGGATCCGGAGCGACCCGAAATCATCCTGACCGTGCGGGGCGTGGGTTACAAGGCGGGTACCGGATAGCCTGGTCAGCACTGTGGTGACCACCCCGCTGCCGGACACGCCGACCCCCGAGACCCGCCGGTTCCACGCCGTGCGGGCGCTCTGGCTCGCCCTGAGTGGCCGGGTCGCCCGGCTGGTGGCCGCGGTGCACCAGGCCTGGCGGCGGTCGCTCCAGGTCCGTGTGGTCACCATCACGCTGGTGACGTCGAGTCTCCTGGTGGGCGGTTTCGCCTACCTGATCGCTGACAAGATCACCAGCATCCTGCTGGAGAACGCCGAGACCGACGTGCGGCTGCGGCTGAGCAACGGCAGCGAGTACGCGGCCAAGCAGTTCAACCTCTACAGCCAGCCACAGGAGGCGCAGCTCCAGAACACCATCGACGGCACCGTGAACTACCTGGCCGGTGGCGACCCGACGCAGACCAGCGGCGTCGTGGTGGCGATCACCGCCGACAACTTCGCCGAGTTCATCGAGCCGCGTACCACGCCCGAGGTGCCGGTGGGCACGGTGATCGGCGACGAGCTGCGAGCCACCGTGGCCTCCGGCAAGGTCGCCCACCAGATCCGCACCGGCTCGCTCGGCGGCGAGCGCACCAAATACCTGGTCTACGGCTCCCCGGTGCCCACCAAGTTCGGGCAGGTCGAGCTCTACTACCTCGTACCCCTGGCCCGGCAGGATGCGACGGCGGCCGACGCCCGGGCCACGGTGGTCGCCACCGGCGTCGCGCTCGTGCTCCTGCTCGGCCTGCTCGCCGCCCTGGTCACCCGCCTGGTGGTGACCCCGGTACGGGTGGCCGCGCGCACCGCGCAGCGGCTCTCCGCCGGCCTGCTCGACCAGCGCATGGTGGTCTCCGGCGAGGACGACCTCGCCCTGCTGGCCGCCTCGTTCAACCAGATGGCGACGAACCTGCAACGGCAGATCCTGCGCCTGGAGGAGATGTCCCGGCTGCAACGCCGGTTCACCTCCGACGTCTCGCACGAGCTGCGCACGCCGTTGACCACGGTCCGGATGGCCGCCGATCTGATCTTCGCCGAGCGGGACGAGTTCGACCCGGCGGTGGCCCGCAGCGCCGAGCTGCTCCAGGCCGAGCTGGACCGGTTCGAGGAACTGCTCACCGACCTGCTGGAGATCAGCCGGTTCGACGCCGGTTTCGCGGTGCTGGACAGCGAGCCCACCGACCTGGTGCCGGTGGTGCACCGCGTGACCGAGCGGCTGGCCGGGCTGGCCGAGCGGGTCGGGGTCACGATCGAGCTGGACCTGCCGGACACTCCGGTGATCGCCGAGGTCGACCCCCGGCGCGTCGAGCGGGTGCTGCGCAACCTCGTCGGCAACGCGGTCGAGCACGGCGAGGCCAAACCGGTACGGATCACCCTGGGTCAGGACCGCAGCGCGGTGGCGATCACCGTGCGCGACCACGGCGTTGGTCTCAAGCCGGGGGAGGAGAAGCTGGTGTTCAACCGCTTCTGGCGGGCCGACCCGTCGCGTGCCCGGCAGACCGGCGGCACCGGGCTCGGCCTGTCGATCAGCCTGGAGGACGCCCGCCTGCACGGCGGCTGGCTGGAGGCGTGGGGCGCGCCCGGCCAGGGCGCCCAGTTCCGGCTCACGCTGCCGGCCCGGGCCGGGGACCGGCTCACCACCTCCCCGCTGCGGCTGGTGCCGGCCGACGCCACGGTGCCGTTCGGTGGTCCCCGCGACGGCGGCCTGCTCGCCATCGGCCCGGGTGCCGGCGCCGGGGCGTTGAGCGTGGAACCCGCCGCCGACGGCGACCGGGCGGAGGTCCGGCCGTGAGCCGCCGCGCCCTGGCCCTGCTGCTGGCCGGCGCCCTGCTTCCGGCCGCGCTCGTCGGCTGCGGCATCCCGGGTGAGACCGACGTCCAGGTCGACGGGTCGGTGCCGGCCGCGCAGGGCGGGGCGCTCAACGGCAGCGCGGCCCGGCCGCCCGAACCGGCCGACAGCAGCGAGCCGGTGCCGTTCATCGAGAACTATCTGCGGGCGGCGGCGGCCGGGGAACGCGACCAGGCGTACGCCCGGGCCCGCAAGTTCCTCGCCGAGGAGTCCCGCGACCTGCTCCCGGGCAAGCCGCAGACCAGCGAGGTCGAGCTGACAGTGGTGCGGCTGCGGGAGAAGCCGGAGAGCACGCCGCCGAACAACCAGGGCACCAGCACCGTGACGCTCAAGGTGCAGCAGGTCGGCGTGCTGCGGGCCGACGGCACGCTCGGCCCGCCGGTGGCCAGCGACACGCAGTACGTCTTCGAGCTGCGCCGGGCCGAGCCGGCCGGGACCGGACTGCTGATCACCGAGGCGCCGAACGTGCTGCTGGCGAGCGACTCGGCGATGCGTGAGTACTACCAGGCCCGCACCGTCTACTTCTGGAACTCGGACCAGACCCGGCTGGTGCCGGACCAGCGCTATCTGCTCTCCGCGGCGCCGACCGAGCGGGGGATCACCGAGGTGATGAGGTGGCTGGCGGACCGCCCCTCGGACTGGCTGGCCGCCGGGGTGACCGGGCTGCCCGAGGGCACCCAGTTGATCAACAACGCGACCGGGACGAACGGGCACTGGGAGATCAACCTGAACATGCCCGGGGCCAACGAGCAGCGACTGAACCGGCTCGGCACCCAGCTGGCCTGGTCGCTGTCGGACCTGGACGGCACGGTCGACCTCAAGATCCAGAACCAGAAGCGGCTGACCGTCGACCTTCAGCGGGAGCGCGTCTCGGCCGCCGCGTACCCGCGCGGGGCGAACCCGATGCGGCTGGGCGTCTACGACGGGGCCGTACGCCCGCTGGCCTTCGGCAACGAGCCGCGGGCCGCCGTGCCGCTGCCGGCGGAGGAGAACCGCAACGTGGTCTCCGCCGCGCTCGCCCGCGCCGAGGACCAGGTGCTGGCCGCGCTCGTGGTGACCGGGACGGACAACCGCAAGCGGCTCAAGGTGGGCGCCGGCGCGGAGCCGGTGGCCACGCTCACGGCGAGCGACCGCACGTTCCGCGCGATGAGCCGTCCGACGTGGCTGCGGTCGCTGAACAAGGCCCGGCCGGGTGGTCTGGTGGCGGCCGACGGGCGGCTCTACCGGTTCGACGGGGTGGGCGGGATGAGTGAGATCCCGCTGTCCGTCCCCGGCCCGGTGACCGCCGTCTCCGGCTCCCTCGAAGGCCACCGGATCGCCCTGGTCAGCGGTGGCGCGCTCTACGTCGCCGCGGTGAGCGTCGACGGTGGCGTGGTGCGCCTGGGACAGCCCCGCCGGGTGACCACGCTGCTCACCGGCGTGACGGTGGTGGACTGGGTGGCGCAGAACGAACTGGCGCTGGCCGGCAACGAGGCGGACCGGCGCTCGGCGATCCACCAGCTCAGCGTCGACGGCGTCTGGGAGACCCCGCTGGCGGTGGAGATCGGCGCCCCGGTCACCCAGCTCGCCGGCTACCCGGGCGGCAGCGACCGGGGCCTGGCCGCGTTCTCGTTCATGTTCGAGACGGACGGAGCGGCCTGGCGGAACAACCCGTTCGACTTCGTCAAGCGGGAACAGGTGCTCGACGTTCCGGCGGGCAGCCGGGCGACCAACCCGACCGCCCCGTTCTTCCTCTACTGAGCTGCCCGTGCGTGACCTGGGCGGGCTCTGGTCGGACCTGACCGACCTGGTGCTGCCCGCCGGGTGCGCCGGCTGCGGCACCGGATCGGCGCGGCTGCGGCAGGGTTTCTGCCCCGCCTGCGTACGCGAACTGGAGTCGCTGCGTCCCGCGCCGGCCCGGCCCGATCCGGCCCCACCCGGCCTGCCGCCCTGTGTCGCGCTCGGCCCGTACGGCGGGGCGCTGCGCGAGGCGCTGCTCGCGTACAAGGAACGGGGCCGGCACGGGCTGGCCCGGCCGCTGGGCGCGCTGCTGGCGGAGGTGGTCGCCGAGGCGGTGGGGCAGCCCGGCCCGGTGACGCTGGTGGCGGTGCCGGACACCGCCCGCGCCGCCCGGGCCCGCTACGGCGACCACCTGGACCGGCTGGTCCGTCCGGCGGCGGCCCGGCTGCGCGCGGCCGGCTGGCCGGTACGCGTGCTGCGACCGCTGCGGGCGCTGCCCCGGCCCGACTCGGTGACGCTCGACAGCGCCGGACGGGCCACCGCGGCCGAGGCCGCGTTCCGGCTGCGCCGCCCGCCTGCCGGGCACCGGCCGGCCGGGACGGTGGTGCTGCTCGACGACATCGTCACCACCGGCGCGACGCTGGCGGCCGTGAGCCGGATGTTGCACCGCGCGGGAATGACGCCAAAGGCCGCGGCCGTGCTCGCCGCAACGCAAAAGCGGCACCTTCGGTGACGCTTCGTGTATCCGTTTCACCCCATGGTGTATGAGGTGTTAAATTCCGCAACCCCTTTCGGCAACCAGGGGTGACGGTTGGCGGTACAGGAGTTAGCGTTTCGGTGTCGGGGGTAGAGAGGATGCCAACCTTCCCCCGGCGCTGGAAGGAGGCGTAGCCGAACACCACCGGTCGACGCCGAGCGGGGCCCTCCCGGGCGGGTCGACCGGATTCTCCGGACCGAACGACCGTCCGAACAAGGGAGGTCACGTGGACATCGTGGTCAAGGGCCGTAACGTCGAAGTGCCGGACCATTACCGGGTGCACGTAGCCGAGAAGCTCGCGAAGATCGAACGCTACGACCAGAAGCTCATTCGCGTGGACGTCGAGTTGTTCCACGAGCGCAATCCACGCCAGGCGGACCACTGCCAGCGAGTGGAGATCACCTGCGTCACGCGCGGCCCGGTGATCCGGGCCGAGGCCTGCACGAGCGACTTCTACAGCGCGCTCGACGCCGCAATCGCCAAGTTGGACACCCGCTTCCGCCGCGCTGCGGACCGCCGCCGGGTGCACCGGGGACGGCACGCGCCGATCTCCGTGGCCGCCGCGACCGCCGGGCTGCCGGTGGCCGACCTCGACGGGCCCGGCCTGGCGGCGCGCGACGGCCACGGCGCCGCCACCGCTGTCGCCGAACGTCCCGACGAGGACGGTTACGTCGAACCCGACGACCAGCCGTGGCACATCGCCCGGGCGAAGGTCCACCCCGCCGAACCGATGACCGTCGACGACGCGCTGTTCCAGATGGAACTGGTCGGCCACGACTTCTACCTGTTCCAGGACAAGGAGTCCGGCCGCCCGAGCGTGGTCTACCGGCGGCACGCGTACGACTACGGGATCATCCAGCTCGACGCGTGACCCCTTGACCGGTGACGGGCCCCCACGCACGCGTGAGGGCCCGTCCTCAGTTCTCGTCGGTGGCGAGCCGGCCGTAGACCACCGAGTCGACCCGGGCGCCGTCCGGGCCGGGCAGCCGCCCGCGCAGCAGCCCTTCCCGCCGGAAACCGGCCCGCTCCAGCACGCGTTGCGAGGCGACGTTGTCCGGCCGGGTGCCGGCCCAGAGCCGGGCCACCCCGATGCCGAACGCCCACCCGGCGACCAGCCGGACCGTACGGGCGGCCAGCCCGCGCCCGCGCGCCTCGGGCAGCAGGCTGTAGCCGAGCATGGCCTGTCCGGTGCCCGGCTCGTCGTAGAACAGCGCGCATCCGCCGACGACAGTGCCGGTGGCCGCGTCGAGGATCGCCAGGTCGGCGGCCTCGCCGGCGAGCCAGCGGCTCGCCGCCAGCCGGCAGCGCCGCGCCAGCGCCGCCCGCTGCGGCGTCACCGGCGGCACCCGGTTCGCCACCACCTCCGGCAGCGAGTGCAGGCGGTACATCGCGTCGGTGTCCGCCGGCTCCACCGGGCGCAGCGTCACCACGCCGTCGGTGAGCCGGCCGCCGGGCAGGTCCGGCAGCAGACGGGGGACCGGCCCGGGCGGGTCGTCGGCAAGCCGCACCCAGGCGATCAGATCCTCGCGTACGCCGCCGGCGCTCGCGCCCGCCGCCCGGCGTACCCCCTCGTGCCGGTAGCCGCAGGCGAGCGCGATCCGCTGGCTCGGCACGTTCTCCGTGCGGGTGAGCAGCTCCAGCCGGGCCGCCCCGGCGGCGAACGCCCGTTCGGTCAGCAGCCGGGTGGCGGCTGTGGCCACGCCCCGGCCGCGCGCCGCAGGACCCACCCAGTAGCCGATCTCGTAGCTCGCCCGCTCCGCGCTGAGCCGGCTCAGACCGATGCTGCCGAGCAGCCGGTCGGTGGCCGGGTCGGCGATCGTGTACGCGGCCCCGCCCGCCGCCCACGCGGCCGGCGAGCCCTCGGTGATCCACCAGCGGGCCGCGTCGGCGTCGTACGGGTCGGGCAGCAGGGGCATGAACCGGCGGGTCTCCGGGTCGGCGCACCCGGCCACCATGTCCGGCACGTCCGCAAGGTGGCACGGCCGCAGCCGGACGCCGTACCCCTCGATCGTCTCCGGGCTCACACCAGGTCCTCCGGCAGCAGCGCGCCGATCCACGCGTCCTGGCGCTCGCCGCGGTGCTGGACGCCGCCGCGCAGCGTGCCCTCGACGGTGAAGCCGGCCTTCTCGGCGGCCCGCCGCGACGCGGTGTTGCCCACGTTGGCCCGCCACTCGATCCGGGCCAGGCCGAGCGTGGTGAAACCCCAGGCGCAGAGCGCGGTGAGCGCGGCCGGCAGGTAACCCCGGCCGCGGGCGTGCGGCGCGGTCATGTAGCCCACGTCGGCCACCAGCGGGTCGTTGGGCAGGATGCGCAGGTCGATCGAGGCGACGTAGCTGTCGTCCGGGTCGGCCACGGCGAACGTCGCGGCGGTGCCCCGGGCCCAGGCCGGGCGGACCAGGTCGCGCAGGAAGCCCTCGGCGTGCTCCGGCCGGTACGGGTGCGGCACGGTGGTCCAGCGCACCGTCTGCTCGTCCTGGCAGGTGCGGGTCACCTCGGGCAGGTCGCGCTCCTCCAACGCGCGCAGCCGCAGCTCGGTGCCCCCGGCGGTGGCGAACAGGACCGGCTGCGGCCGGCCGAAGACCGCCGCGCGGCGGGCCTGGAGCGTGTCCGGACCGTAGGGGACCGGGTCGCCGGGAGCGGCGACCTCGCCGGGGAACAGGGAGCCGATCCAGCCCTCCGGACGGCCGCCCTCGGCGGGGTGGGCCAGCCGCAACTCGCCCTCGATCCGGAAACCGGCGCGCAGCGCGACGAGCCGGGAGGCGTGGTTGCCGATCTCGGCCTGCCAGGTGAGCCGACGCAGCTTGAGCGCGTCGAACGCCCAGCGGGCGAGCGCGCGAGTCGCGCGGACCGCGACGCCGCCGCCCCGGGCCCACGGCGTGGTCCAGTAGCCGACCTCGGCCGAGTCCAGCTCGCGGTCCACGGAGACCAGGCCGCACGAGGCGAGCAGCTCACCGGTGGTGGCGTCGCAGACCGCGAACGGGGCGCCGGTGCCCTCGGCCCAGGCGGTCGCGCTGAACGTGGTCACGAACTCGGCGGCGTGCCCGGGCAGGTACGGGCGAGGTACGGTGGTCCAGCGCTGGATGTCCGGATCCTGGCAGGCACGGTGCACCGCGTCCGCGTCCTCCGCGCGCCAGGGGCGCAGCAACAGGCCGTCCTCGATGATCTCCACAGGCTCCATTCGAGCCATCGTGCCGGATCGTTCGCGCACGGCGTAACCCGATTAGCGGCCGGTGGCGCACGGTCGCGGCGTTATGTCGGGTTCCGGAGCCCGGACCGCCGCCACCAGTGACCATCGTCGCCTCCGAGCGCCTACGATGGTTCGAGACCGTCTAGGGGAGCGTTGATCCGTGTCGATTCTGGAAAAGTTCCTTCGCGCCGGCGAGGGCCGCATGGTGCGTCGGCTGAAGGCCATCGCTGCCGCCGTCAACTCGATCGAGGACGACTACGTCAACCTCAGCGACGACGAGCTGCGCGACATGACCGACCAGTTCAAGGAGCGGCTCGAGGATGGCGAGACCCTCGACGACCTGCTGCCCGAGGCGTTCGCGGTGTGCCGTGAGGCCGCCTCGCGGGTGCTCGGCCAGCGCCCCTACGACGTCCAGGTGATGGGTGGCGCGGCGCTGCACTTCGGCAACATCGCCGAGATGAAGACCGGTGAGGGCAAGACGCTCACCTCGGTCATGCCCGTCTACCTGAACGCGCTCGCCGGCAAGGGCGTGCACGTGATCACGGTGAACGACTACCTGGCCGAGCGCGACGCCGCCTGGATGGGCCGGGTGCACGAGTTCCTCGGCCTGCGCGTCGGCGTGGTGCTGCCCAACCGGCCCGCCACCGAGCACCGCGCGGCCTACGAGTGCGACATCACCTACGGCACGAACAACGAGTTCGGCTTCGACTACCTGCGCGACAACATGGCCTGGTCGAAGGACGAGCTGGTTCAGCGCGGCCACTTCTTCGCCGTGGTCGACGAGGTCGACTCGATCCTGATCGACGAGGCGCGTACCCCGCTGATCATCTCCGGTCCGGCCGAGCACTCCGCCCGGTGGTACCAGGAGTTCGCCACGTTGGTGGCCCGGCTCCAGCCCGGCACCGACGGCGAGGGCGACTACGAGGTCGACTACGCCAAGCGCACCATCGCGATCACCGAGCGCGGCGTCGCCAAGGTGGAGGACCGCCTCGGCATCGACAACCTCTACGAGTCGGTGAACACCCCGCTCGTCGGCTACCTGAACAACGCGATCAAGGCCAAGGAGCTCTACAAGCGCGACAAGGACTACATCGTCAACGACGGTGAGGTCCTGATCGTCGACGAGTTCACCGGCCGCATCCTGCACGGCCGCCGCTACAACGAGGGCATGCACCAGGCGATCGAGGCCAAGGAGGGGGTGGAGATCAAGCAGGAGAACCAGACCCTGGCCACCATCACCCTCCAGAACTACTTCCGCCTCTACGAGAAGCTCTCCGGCATGACCGGTACCGCCCAGACCGAGGCGGGCGAGTTCAACAAGGTCTACAAGGTCGGCGTCGTGACCATCCCGACGCACCGGCCGATGGTCCGGCTCGACCGGCCCGACGTCATCTACAAGACCGAGAAGGCCAAGTTCAACGCCGTCGTCGAGGACATCGCCGAGCGGCACGAGCAGGGCCAGCCGGTGCTGGTCGGCACCGTCTCGGTGGAGAACTCCGAGATCCTGTCGCACATGCTGCGCCGCCGCGGCATCCCGCACTCGGTGCTGAACGCGAAGTTCCACGCCAAGGAGGCGGAGATCGTCGCGCAGGCCGGGCGCAGGGGCGCGGTCACCGTCGCGACCAACATGGCCGGCCGCGGTACGGACATCCTGCTCGGCGGCAACCCCGAGTTCCTCGCCGCGAACGAGCTCCGCCAGCGCGGGCTCGACCCGGTCGAGCAGCCGGAGGAGTACGCCAAGGCGATGGAGGAGATCCTCCCGACCTGGAAGCAGGCGTGCGACACCGAGGCGGAGGAGGTCGCCGCCGTCGGCGGCCTGTACGTGCTGGGCACCGAGCGGCACGAGTCCCGCCGGATCGACAACCAGCTGCGCGGTCGCGCCGGCCGGCAGGGTGACCCGGGCGAGTCCCGCTTCTACCTGTCGCTGCAGGACGAGCTGATGAAGCGCTTCCGGGCCGGCGCGGTCGAGGCGGTGATGGACCGCTTCAACATCCCGGAGGACGTGCCCATCGAGTCGAAGATGGTCACCCGCCAGATCAGGAGCGCCCAGGCCCAGATCGAGGGCCAGAACGCCGAGATCCGCAAGAACGTCCTCAAGTACGACGAGGTGCTGAACAAGCAGCGCCAGGTGATCTACGCCGAGCGCCTCCGAGTGCTCAACGGCGAAGACCTGTCCGACCAGGTCCGCAACATGATCGACGACGTGGTGACCGCGTACGTGGTCGGCGCGACGAGCGACGGCTACGCCGAGGACTGGGACCTCGACCAGCTGTGGTCGAGCCTGAAGCAGCTGTACCCGGTCGGCATCACCGTCGAGGAGCTGGAGGAGGAGGTCGGCTCCCGCTCGGGCATCGACCAGGACTTCCTGCTCGCCCGCCTCAAGGAGGACGCGCACGCCGCGTACGACCGGCGCGAGGAGAGCCTCGGCGAGGAGGCGGTGCGCCAGCTCGAGCGGATGGTCCTGCTCCAGGTGATCGACCGTAAGTGGCGCGAGCACCTCTACGAGATGGACTACCTCCAGGAGGGCATCAGCCTGCGGGCGTACGCCCAGCGTGACCCGGTCATCGAGTACCAGCGCGAGGGCTTCGACATGTTCGCCTCCATGATGGACGGCATCAAGGAGGAGACGGTCGGCTTCCTCTACAACCTGGACGTGCAGGTCGAGGAGGCCGAGCCGGAGGCCGAGCAGGTGGAGCTGCTGGAGAAGCCGGTGGAGATCCGGGCCAAGGGTCTCAACCGCGCGCCGCAGCAGCAGGGCCTGCAGTACTCCGCCCCCGCGGTGGATGGCGAGGCCGGTCGCGGCGTCCCGGTGATCGAGCGGCCGGAGCAGCAGGCGCCGGCGCTCGGCATCGGCCAGCAGTCGGAGCGTCCTGCCGCCTCCACGCCGCGTCGGGCGCCGGCCGGGGCGAGCGGCCAGGCGGTCGCGGCGAGCACCGCCCGGCGGGCCGCCCCGGGCCAGGTCGACGGCGGCGAGGGCCCGTCCCGTAACGCGCCCTGCCCGTGCGGCTCGGGCCGTAAGTACAAGCGCTGCCACGGCTCGCCCAACGGCGGCAACTGACCCCGAACAAGCGCCCCGACGGGCCCCGGCCTTCCGGCCGGGGCCCGTCGCCGTCCCCGCCGTCCCTCCCGCACACTCCCCCTCCCCTCCCTCTCCCGCGATCTTGCAGTTGCGGCCCCCGTGGTGACCGATTCGTGCCGGTATCGGGGGTCGGCAAGTGCAAGATCGCGCAGGCAGGGCCGTGGCGTGGCGTGCCCGGGCAGGGAGGGCGGATCGCGGGTCAGAGGACGTCGAGGACCAGGCACAGCCAGGTGCCGCGGCGGCGTTCCAGGCGCAGGGCGACGGCCCAGCTCGTGCCTGCGGCGCCGACGAACACGGCGGTCGCCTCGACCGCGCCCGCGCGGGGCTCGCAGACCCGCAGCCGCCGCAGGAGCAGGGCTGGCCGGGCGGTACGGCGGCGGACCGGAGTCACCCGGCGTGCCGCGCGGGTCAGCTCGGCCGTCACCAGCGCGACGGTCTCGGGCAGGCAGAGCGGCCGGAGCTGACCGGGCGGCCGGAAGCCGTTGACGATCTCCAGGAAGGTGCGGACGAACCGGTGCGCCGCACGCGCTCCTTCCGGCGTGGCGGAAGCGAGCGCCGAGGTGGGAGTGCCGGTGTCGAAAGTGGGACTCCCGCATCCGGGCGCGGTGCCGCCGGATCCGGGCATCGCGCCGCCGGCTCCAGGCGTGGGGCCGCCAGGTCCCGGTGTGGTGCCACTGGGTCCGGGCGTGGCGCCGGTGGGTCCGGGCGTGGTGCGCACCGGCCCGGACGTGTCGGCGGCGGGTGGCGGAGCGGCAAGGCCATCCGGGGGCGGCGCGAGGGTCGGCGGCCGGTCGAGTGAGCTGGACCAGCGCGGCCAGGCCGGAGGCGGATCCGGGGCGCGTCCGGCCGGGCGTGCTGCCGCGCGTGCGGGGTCACGGCGGCGCGGGTCGGCGAGGTCGAGCGCGAGCTGGCCGAGCGGACTCCAGACCGGGTCCTCGTCGGTGCACGGCGGATCGAGCGGCGGGGCGGGCCGGAGACGGACCGGCGGGCGGGGTGCGCGGGGACGGCGGGTGTCGACCATCTCAGATCCTTGCGTTTGCCTTCGTTTGCCTCCGACAGTGCTTCATCTTCCCGGACTGGCCTGACCGTCGTCAATGGCCGACGGTCCTCGGGTGGTCACTCCTCGTCGCGCTCACCGAGTGGGTTCCCGCGTACCCACTCCGCCGTCTCGGCGTACTTCCGCTCGATGTATTCCTCCAGCCGGGAGCGCTCGACCCGCCACTGCCCCCGGCCGCCGATCTTGATCGCCGGCAGCTCGCCGCTGCGGACCATGTGGTAGACCTGCGAGTCCGAGACGTTCAGCTCGGCGGCGACGTCGGACAGCAGCAGGAACCTCGACTCCACGGCGACTCCCGGGGTTGGCTTCGTTTGCCTAAGTTTGCCATCACCGGCTGACATCGCCCCAGGCCCGTTCGCCTGACACACCGGCGGGAGACTTCACCCGCGCGGGTGCCGGGTGTATGACGGTCCTGGCGTACGGCATGATCGGCGCCCGGAGCCGGCGTCCGCCGGCGGTTGGCCTGAGTGCGGGAGTGACCGGTGACCGACGAGCTTGTCCGGGTGTACCTGCCGGCGACCGTACCCATGCTCGCCCGGCTGCGCGAGGAGGGGCTGACCGTCGAGGCGGCGCACGCGGTCACTCCGGAACTGCGCGAGTGGTACGCCGAGGGCGACGAGGAGGAACTCGAGTACGTGGCCTTCACCCGGGCCGCCCAGGACGCGCTGTTCCTGCTCCGGAGCGATTCCGCCGCGCCCCGGCGACGGGTTGTCGTGTCGGCCGACCTGCCTGCCCGGGCGGTCGGACGGGTCGGCGGCGAGCTGGGGTCGAGCGTGGTCCGGCCGGCCGGGCCCGTACCTGTGAAGTCGGTCGCCGCGCTGCACGTGGACGGCGCGGAGGCGGTCGAGGACGTGGCAGCTGCCGTCGAGGTGGTGGCCGAGGCCCAGGCCGGCGACCCCGACGCCCAGTTCACCGTCGACAGCGCCGAGGACCACGAGCTGGAGTGGTACGACGTGACCGAGCTGGACCTGCTGCTGCGCGAGGCCGGCTGAGTCAGCCGCTCAGGGCGCCGCCGGCTCGTCCGTCTCGTCCTCGACCGGGCGAGGGCCGAGCGTGCGGCCGAACACGATGAGCGTGGTCAGCGCGCCCACGAAGAGCACCCAGATCCCGTTGTCCACCCGCGAGGTGCCGAGCGCGGTCTGCGCCACCTCGTCGGCCTCGCTGAGCGCGGCGGCAAGGTCGAGCAGCCCGCGGCCGCCGATCCGGATGATCACCTCGGTGAGCAGCAGGAGCAGGCCCGCACCCGCGCCGGCCACCAGGTACGCCGGCCAGCGCAGCGGCGACGCCACGCCGTCCCGGCGCTCCGCCCGGCGGCGGGACCAGGTCAGATAGAGGTACGCCGCCAGGCCGGCGAGCAGGCCGGCGAGCAGCGATTCGGTACGCGAGACCCACTTCGCGGCGTCGAGCACCGACTGCTGGGTCTCCCCGGCGCCGAACAGATCGGACAGCGGGTCGCGGACGCGGCTGAACAGCACCACGAAGATCTGCGCGGTGAGCGTCGCGGCGGTGATCGCGCCCACCACCCGGGCCTGACGCGCGCCCGCCATCGCGCCGCCGATGATCGCGGCTGCCGCCGTGGTTCCGGCGATCGTGTTCGTGGTGGCGTTGTCCGCGTACGTCAGGTTGATCGCCACCGCGGCGAGGAGCCCGATCACCAGGCCGGTTCCGACGGCGGCCAGAAAGCGCAGCGTGGCCCGGCCCAGCCGGTTGGTCGCGGCCAGGGCGACGGTGGCACCGCTGACCAGCGCCGCGGTGATGACACCGGGCAGCGCGTACGCGGAGAGGCTGATCGCGGTGACGCCGGCCGCGGTCGAGTGGATGGCCTCGCGGGTCGACCAGAGCATGGCGGCCAGCCACCCGATCGAGACCAGGGCGAGCACGAGCGCGCCGGGGGCGAACTCCGGCCGCCCGCCGGTGACGGTGCCCTCGTCCGCATGCGCGGGTCCGGCCGCGTCCTCGCCCGTCGAAGCCTCGCCCGACGCTGCCTCGCCCGGCGCTGCCACGGCCGACGGTGCCTCGCCCGACGCTGCCTCGCCTGTCGGTGCCTCTCCGGAGGACGCCTTGACGGCGGAGGTCTCGACGGCGGCCCCGTCGCCCGTGGTCGGCCCGACGGCCTCGGGTTGATCCGTCTGCGCGGCCGTGGAGCTGCCGGGCTGGTTGCTCATCGTCTTCCCTTCGACGGTCGCCGGATCTCCCCGCGCCGGGCCGGGCAGGTCACCGGTCATCCAGGGTACGCGGCGCACCACCGTTCCTCGGGCGGGCCGTGTGCCGCCTGTGCCCTTGATCGACTGCGCTTCGCCGATGTGGTGGCATCCGGAGGGTTCGGAAACCGCCGTTTCCCCGGGGTGGAGTGGATCAGTGGCCGATTTCCGCGAGGCGGGGTGCGCGGGAACCTGAGGCAGGGCTGGGTCGTGGGGTCGGACGGTGCTCGCGGCCTGCGACGTGCCGTCTGTGCCTTGATCGACTGCAGTTCGCCGATGTGGTGGCATCCGGAGGGTTCGGATACCGCCGTTTCCCCGGGGTGGAGTGGATCAGTGGCCGATACCCGCGAGTCGGGGCGTGCCCGTCCTCCTCGGGGGAGGTCGTGTGGCGACTGCAGCTCGGGGAGGTGGTGCCATCCGGATGCTCGGATACCGCCACCTCCCCGAGGTGGAGTGGATCAATTAGTGCGTGGGGGGCCGACGAATCTTCGAAGAAGAGGGCTGTTGTCCGATGGTTCGTCGGAATGGGGCGGGCTGGGGCCTACGGTCCGGAGATGGGCTGGCCGTCCGGTGTGCCAGGGAGGCGCTTCCGGCGAGGGCTTGTCGTGACAGAATCGGGCCAGGTCCCGCCGCCGCCCACCCCGCGGCGCCCCGGCGTCCGGCCGCCCGGCCGGTGCCCGCGGGTCCGGTTTCGCCGTCGCCGTCGAGATCGCCAGGAGCCTGTGATGGACGCCGTGTTCTCCGTACCCGAGCCGATCAACGAGCCGGTTCACAACTATGAACCCGGCAGCGCCGACCGGGAGCGGCTCCAGCGGCGGCTGGCCGAGCTGGCCGCCGAGCGGATCGAGCTGCCGATGACGATCGCCGGTGAGCGGCGGATGGCCGGCGGCGCGTCGATCGACGTGGTGCAGCCGCACAAGCACGCGCACGTCCTCGGCGTGACCGGGCACGCCACCCACGACGACGCCCGCGCCGCGGTCCGGGCCGCCAAGGACGCCGCTCCGATGTGGCGGGCGCTGCCGTTCGAGGAGCGGGCCGCGATCTTCCTGCGCGCAGCCGACCTGCTCGCCGGCCCCTGGCGGGACACGCTCAACGCGGCCACCATGCTCGGCCAGTCCAAGACCGCCGTCCAGGCCGAGATCGACGCGGCGTGCGAGCTGATCGACTTCCTCCGGTTCAACGTGCACTTCGCCCGGCGGCTCCTGGCCGAGCAGCCGCTGTCCTCGCCCGGGGTCTGGAACCGTCTCGACCATCGGCCGCTGGAGGGCTTCGTCTACGCGATCACCCCGTTCAACTTCACCGCGATCGCCGGCAACCTGCCGTCCGCGCCGGCCATGCTCGGCAACACAGTGGTCTGGAAGCCGTCCCCGACCCAGCAGTTCGCGGCGCACTTCACCATGCGCCTGTTCGAGGCCGCCGGCCTGCCGCCCGGCGTGATCAACATGGTCACCGGGCGCGGCGAGGAGGTCTCCGAGGTGGTGCTCGCCGACCCGGACCTGGCCGGCATCCACTTCACCGGCTCGACAAAGGTGTTCCAGCACCTGTGGAAGACCGTCGGCGACAACATCGCCCGCTACCGCGGTTACCCCCGCCTGGTCGGCGAGACCGGCGGCAAGGACTTCGTGGTCGCGCACACCAGCGCCGACGTGGACGCGCTGCACACCGCGCTGATCCGGGGCGCCTACGAGTACCAGGGGCAGAAGTGCTCGGCCGCCTCCCGGGCGTACGTCCCGCGGTCGATCTGGGAGGGCGGGCTGCGCGACCGGCTCGCCGCCACCGCGGACTCGCTGACCTACGGCGACGTCACCGACTTCAGCAACTTCGGCGGCGCGGTGATCGACGACAAGGCGTTCGGCCGGCACACCGCCGCGCTGGAGCTGATCAAGGGCGACGACTCCTGCCGGATCCTGGCCGGCGGCACCGCCGACGACTCGGTCGGCTACTTCGTCCGGCCGACGCTGTTCGAGTGCTCCGACGCCGCGCACGAGACGTTCACCACCGAGTACTTCGGCCCGATCCTCGGTGTGCACGTCTTCGACGACGCCCGCTTCGACGAGGTGGTCGCCCAGGCCGAGTCGATCGCGCCGTACGCGCTGACCGGGTCGATCTTCGCGACCGACCGCCGGGTGGTCGACCAGGTGGCGGAGAAGATGCGGTACGCGGCCGGCAACTTCTACATCAACGACAAGCCGACCGGCGCGGTGGTCGGGCAGCAGCCGTTCGGCGGCGCCCGGGCCAGCGGTACCAACGACAAGGCGGGCTCCTGGCACAACCTGGTCCGCTGGATGTCGCCCCGGACGATCAAGGAGACGTTCGTTCCGCCGACCGATCACGCCTACCCGCACATGGGCTGAGTGGCTTCGAGAGGGCCCGTCCCGGCCGGGGCGGGCCCTCTTCCTCATCCGACAGTGCACATCGGACCAGTCATCGGGTGCCGAAATAGGCAAATCCTGGACGCCAGAGCCGACAAAGTGGCAGCTTAGAGGGCATGGCGGATTCCGGAGTCAACCCGACGGCAGCAGCTTTGCTCGGCCTGCTGCACGACGGCCCGATGACTGGCGGCCAGTTGATGGCCGCGGCCGAGCGCCGGCTGGCGCCGTACTGGTCGATGACCCGCAGTCAGGTCTACCGCGAGCTACCGGTCCTGGCCGAGAAGGGTCTGGTGCGTCTCGGCAAGCCCGGGCCGCGCATGAGCCAGCCGTACGCGCTGACAGCGGCCGGTAAACGGACATTCTCCCGCTGGCTGGCGGAGAATCCCGGCAAGGACACCATCCGTAACCCGATAGCGCTACGGATCGCGTTCGGCGACCTGCACTCGTCGAGCCAGCTCAAGAACCTGTACGCCTCGGCGAACGAGTACCACACCGAGGCCCTGGCGGCGGTGCGGGAGCAGGTCAAGAACGCCAAGAAGGAAGGCGACAGCTACGACGCCAGCGCGCTGGAGTTCGCCGTCGCCTACCACAAGGCGGCCCTGTCCTGGCTCAAGACCGCGCCCGTCGGCTGACCACCCGCGTCGACCAGGCAGTAGTCTTGTCTGTCGTGACCGCTGCCGATTACGCCGAACAGCTCAAGGAACTCGACGCCACGCTGCGCAACATCGAGGCCGTGCTCGACCTCGACAAGCTGCGCGAGCAGAAGGCACGGCTGGAGCAGGAGGCCTCCGCGCCGGACCTCTGGGACGACCAGGCCAAGGCGCAGCAGGTCACGTCGCAGCTGTCGTACGTCAACGGCGAGATCACCAAGCTCGGCGACCTGCGCTCCCGGCTCGACGACGCCGGGGTGCTGCTGGAGCTGGCCCAGGCGGAGGACGACCCGGGCGTGCTGACCGAGGTCGAGTCGGAGATCGCCGGGCTGACCAAGGCCATCCAGGAGATGGAGGTCCGCACGCTGCTCTCCGGTGAGTACGACTCCCGGGAGGCGCTGGTGGCGATCCGGGCCGGAGCCGGCGGCGTGGACGCCGCGGACTTCGCCGAGATGCTGCTGCGGATGTACCTGCGCTGGGCCGAGCGGCACGGCTACCCGACCGAGGTCTACGAGACCTCGTACGCCGAGGAGGCGGGCCTGAAGTCGGCCACCTTCACGGTGAAGGTGCCGTACGCCTACGGCACGCTCAGCGTGGAGTCCGGCACCCACCGGCTGGTGCGGATCAGCCCGTTCGACAACCAGGGCCGCCGGCAGACCAGCTTCGCCGGGGTCGAGGTGCTGCCGGTCACCGAGCAGACCGACCACATCGACATCCCGGAGAACGAGGTCCGGGTGGACGTCTACCGGTCGTCCGGGCCGGGTGGGCAGAGCGTCAACACCACCGACTCGGCGGTGCGGCTGACCCATATCCCCACCGGCATCGTGGTCACCTGCCAGAACGAGAAGTCCCAGCTGCAGAACAAGGCCTCCGCGATGCGGGTGCTCCAGGCCCGCCTGCTGGAGCGCAAGCGGCAGGAGGAGGAGGAGAAGCTCGCCGGCCTCAAGACCGGCGGCACCAGCTCCTGGGGCGACCAGATGCGCTCGTACGTCCTGCACCCGTATCAGATGGTGAAGGATCTGCGTACCGAACAGGAGACGGGCAATCCGTCCTCGGTCTTCGACGGTGACCTGGACAGCTTCATCGAGGCGGGAATCCGCTGGCGGAAGCAGCAGCAGCTCACCGCTGACGGTGCGTGATCACGGTCGGACTGAGCGCGTCATCGATCTCGTTCTGACCGGGTAAATCGATGACGCGCACCGCTTCGGCGGGCCTGGGGGCTTGGCTCTGCGGTTACACCGCGTAGACTACCGACCCGTGATTCAGCTTGAGCAAGTGACGAAGACGTACCCGAAGGCGTCCCGGCCTTCGCTCGACAACGTGTCCGTCTCGATCGAGAAGGGCGAGTTCGTCTTCTTCATCGGTCCATCCGGCTCCGGCAAGTCCACCATCATCAAGTTGCTGCTGCACGAGGTCACGCCCAACAAGGGCCGGGTCGTCGTCAACGGCAAGGACGTCACGTCGATGCGTTCCTGGAAGCGACCACACTTCCGGCGTTCCATCGGCTGCGTCTTCCAGGACTTCCGCCTGCTGCCGAACCGCACCGCGTACGAGAACGTGGCGTTCGCGCTGGAGGTGATCGGCAAGACGAAGGCGGTGGCCCGCCGCGTCGTGCCGGAGGTGCTGGAGCTGGTCGGTCTCGGTGGCAAGGAGCACCGCTACCCGCACGAGCTCTCCGGTGGTGAGCAGCAGCGTGTGGCGGTGGCCCGGGCGTTCGTCAACCGGCCGTTGATCCTGCTGGCCGACGAGCCCACCGGAAACCTGGACCCGGACACCTCGATCGAGATCATGCGCCTGCTGGACCGGATCAACCGCACCGGCACGACCGTCGTGATGGTCACGCACGACTCCAACATCGTGAACCAGATGCGGCGCCGGGTGATCGAGATCGAGAGCGGCCGCATCGTGCGCGACCAGGCCCGCGGCGTCTACGGCTGAGCCGGACGACGTTCCGTAGACCCTGACGACGAACCCTCACGCCGGAGAGCCGGAGGAATATCCCGATGCGGATGAAGTACGTCCTGTCCGAAGTACTGGTCGGGCTGTGGCGCAACGTCACCATGACCATCGCCATGATCATCACAATGGCGGTGTCGCTCTTCATGCTGGGCGGCAGCGGCCTTCTGTACCAGAAGGTCGGCGACATGAAGGACCTCTACTACGAGAACGTCGAGGTCTCGATCTTCCTGAAGACCGATGCCACCAAGGAACAGGTCGACGCGCTGGGTCAGCAGCTCGGCCAGGACCCGCTGGTCAAGGACTCGACGTACGTCAACAAGGAGCAGGCGTACGAGCGCTTCCAGCAGATGTACGCCGACGCCCCGGACCTGGTCAGCGCGGTCAAGCCGGACCAGCTTCCCGAGTCGTACCGGGTCAAGCTCAACGACCCCGAGCAGTACAAGGCGATCTACGACAAGTACAAGACCGCCGAGGGCATCGACACGATCGTCGACCAGAGCAAACTGCTCGACAAGGTCTTCGGCGTGCTCAGCGGCTTCCAGAACGGCGCTCTCGCGATCGCGATCGTGATGGCCGCCGCCGCACTGCTGCTCGTCGCGAACACCATCCAGGTGGCCGCCTACAGCAAGCGGCGTGAGGTCGCGGTCATGAAGCTGGTCGGCGCGTCGAACTGGTTCATCCAGGCGCCGTTCGTGCTCGAGGCGGTGGTGGCCGGTCTGTTCGGCTCCCTCCTCGGCCTGCTCGCGTTGATCGCGGTGAAGGTGCTCGCGGCCGGCAGTTCGATGGCGGCCCTGGAGGGCCTGATCACCCCGATCTCCTGGTCCGAGATCTTCCTGACCTTCCCGCTGATGGCCGCCGTCGGCGGCGTGGTCAGCGCGGTCACCGCCTGGGTCACGCTCCGCTTCTACCTGCGGGTCTAGTCACCCGTCCGGCTCCGACGAGGGCCCTCCCGCACGGAATAAACCGCGCGGGAGGGCCCTTGTGGTTCCGGTAGCATGATCTTCGCTCGCCGGCCGGTGGCCGGCGACGGACCGGAAGGGAGGTGGCGCCGATGCCACGGGAAAAGGGTCGCAAGGTGGTCGCCTCCAACAAGAAGGCGCGGCACGACTACGCCATCCTCGACACGTACGAGGCGGGCATGGCGCTGACCGGCACCGAGGTCAAGTCGCTGCGGGCCGGGCGGGCGTCGCTCGTCGACGCGTTCGCCCAGGAACGGGACGGCGAGATCTACCTGCACGCCATGCACATCCCGGAGTACGCCCAGGGCACCTGGACCAACCACGAGCCCCGGCGCACCCGCAAGCTGCTGCTCAACCGGATCGAGATCGACCGGCTGCTGGGCAAGCTCAAGGAGAGCGGCCTGACGCTGGTGCCGTTGCAGGTCTACTTCTCCGACGGCTGGGCCAAGGTGGAGATCGGCCTGGCCCGGGGTAAGAAGTCGTACGACAAGCGCCAGGACCTCGCCAAGCGGGACGCCGCCAAGGAGATCGCCCGGGCGGTCGGCCGGCGCGGCAAGGGCAGGGCCGAGTGATATGTCCGGTTCGTCCGGTTGCCCGCGTCGGGCGGGCCTCGGGATGAATCCGGTTGCGCCAGGCGTTACGCTTGGTGTGCTGCCGACAGGGGCAGCGCTACGAGGGGGTGACTGGTTTCGACTTCGTACGCAGCGACAGGGGAAGCGAGCCGAGGAAGCCGACGTCGTCTCGAGAATCGGTCGTCGGAAACCAATAAGCGCCAAGAACACTCGCGCTGACTTCGCTCTCGCCGCCTGAGGCGAGTAGCAAGTCTGTCGGCCTGGGAGCGCCTTCGACCCAGTTAGCCGGCATCAGCTAGAAGGCTGGCCAATCGGACCCGGTCGCGGGGTCCGTGCGGCGAGATCAATCAGCGACTGGGCCCGTCACACCAACTTGCTCGCGTGAGCGGTGGGGCCGAGTAGAGGCACAGCGAGCTGCGCTCGGAGAAGCCCTGACAAACCGGCGAAGGACCCGGGTTCGATTCCCGGCACCTCCACTACACGGCCTGTGCGCCCCGGTCCACGACGGACCGGGGCGCACAGTCGTCTGAGGCTCCTGCGGCTGCCGGGGCAGTTGTTGCCAATGCGGCAGATGAGGCGTCCTCCACCGCTGGACAGCGCCGCGAACCGGGTCCACCATCGCCATACGGGTTCGCCCAGCAGCGGGAGGTGTCCCATGGTCACCAGTCCGATCCAGCAGCCGATCTCCGTGCTCCCCACCGCTCCCGGCGACCTGCGCGCCCTCGCGCGGGCCACCGGCGGCCCGCGCTGGCGGGAGCGCCTGCTCACCGACCTCGACCCCGTCCGGCAGGGCTTCACCGAACACGTCCGCGTCACCGAGGGGCCGGGCGGTCACTACGCCGACCTGGTGCGCGCCGCGCCGCGGCTGCACCGGGGCGTACGCCTGCTGGTCGCCGAGCACGCCGCGATCCTGGCGGCGCTGGCCGCGCTCCAGCACGCGGTCCGGCTGCCCGGGGCGTCCGCCGCCCAGGTGCGCGCCCGCACCGTGGACCTGCTGCGCGCGCTCGACCGGCACCGGCGGCACGGCGCCGACCTGCTCTGGGAGGCGTACCAGGCCGACCTCGGTGGCGAGGACTGAGCCCGGGGGAACCGGCCGGGACGGGCCCGCGTCCAACCGGTATGCGTCGTGTGCTCGCCCTGCTCGGGATCCCGTTGCTGGCCCTTTCCGCCTGCGCCACGCCCGGCGCCGCTCCCGTCCGGACGCCGCCCACCGGCCCGGACCAGCGGCCCGCCTTCACCGAGCGGGCCGAGGAGGTCGCCGCGGGCTGGCGGCCCGGGCCGGGCTGGCGCGACGGGTACGTGCCGCTCCAGGACGCCACAGTGCTCAGCAGCGACCCGGGCTTCACCGACGAGACGAAGGTGGCGTTCGGGGCCGGCTGGTACCGGGACCAGATCCCGATCCCGGCCGCCGTGCCGACGGACGGCACCATCCGGTTCCCCGACGGCACGCTGCGGGTGCCGTTGATGAGCGCCGCCGACGCGTACGCCCAGCTCCGCCAGGGCGACCCGCCGCCGTGCGACGGGCGCCCGGCCGCGCCGGAGCCGGCCGCGACCGGGCGGCCCGGCCCGAACGACCCGGTGTCGACCTCGGCGCCGACGCCGTGCGTCCCGCTCACCGTGACCGAGGTACGGCTGGGCAGCGCACCGGTGTTGACCAGCCGGGGCCGCGCCGAGGTGCCCGCCTGGCTGTTCACCGTGGACGAGCTGGCCGTACCGGTGGCCCGGATCGCTGTCGCGCCGCGCGTGACCGGCCGGGCCCCCGGCGGCGCGGTGCCGGCCCAGCCGCTCCCGGCGGGCCTGGTGTCCGCGCAGCAGTTGCGGGCGGTCGAGGGCAACCGGATCGACTACGTGCTCGGCGTCGGAGCCTGCGACGGCCCGCCCACCCCGCTGGTGCTGGAACGGCCGGACGTGGTGGTGATCGGCGGCGCCGTGGTCACGTCCACCGGCACCTGCACCGCACAGCTCGTGCTGAAGCCGGTCAGCGTCACGCTCGACGCGCCGCTCGGCGGCCGGGCCGTGCTGGACGCCGCCAGCGGCGCCCCGCTCACCGTCCGGCCCGGCTGAGTCTCACAGGATCCGCGGCACGTCGGTGCTGATCGGCACCGGCAGCACTGTCGGCCGGTCCGCGGCCAGCGCGGCCGCGAGCGCCGCACCGAGCCCGTCCAGCGTGGTCACCTCACCGGCGCAGCCGTAGCCGTGCGCCACCGCCGTCACATCCAGCCCGGGCAGGTCCAGCGCGGGCACGCCCGGGGTGTGCTTGAGGTCGGCGAACGCCTTGAGGATCGCGTACTGCTGGTTCACCGGAACCACGACGGCGAGCGGCAGCCGCAGCCGCGCCGCCGTCCACAGCGCCTGCACCGAGTAGTGGAACGAGCCGTCGCCGACCACCGCGACCACCGGGCGGCAGCGCCCGGTGTCGCGTTCGGCGAGCGCCAGGCCGACCGCCGCCGGCAGCCCGAAGCCGAGGCCGCCGCTGGCCATCGTCAGGTACGAGCGAGGCCGCTCGATCGGCAGCCGGCGGCGCAGCGCGGCCAGGTTGGACGGCGACTCCTGCACCAGCACCCCGTCCGCCGGCCACGCGGCTGCCAGCGCGGCGAACAACGCGTCGGCGCTCGGCGGGTCGGCCGGCTCGGGCGGGGCCGGCTGCGGGCGCGGTGACGGCGCCGGCCGGTCGGTCGTCGGCAGCAGCTCCCGCAGCGCGGCCATGGTCAAGCGGGCGTCGCCGAGCAGGCTGTCCCCGACCGGGGCGCGGGCCGCCTCGTCCGGGTCGTCGGTGACGTGCAGCAGCCGCGCGTCGCCGGGCAGGTACTCGCCCGGCACGTGCGGGTAGTAGCGGAACACCGGCGCGCCCACCACCAGCACCACGTCGTGGCCGCGCAACGCCTCCGACAGCGGCCCGATCGCGTACGGCAGCACGCCCCGGAAGTGCGGATTCCGCTCCGGGAACACGGCCCGCTCCGGCGCCGGGGCGGCCCAGACCGGGGCGGCCAGGTGCTCGGCCAGCGCGACCGCGTCCGGCCAGGCGTCCGACCGGTCCACCGCCGCGCCGAGCACCAGCGCCGGGGCGCGGGCGGCGGCCAGCGCGCCGGCGAAGCTCCGCAGCCGGTCCGGGTCCGCCGCGATCCGGGTGGCGACGGTACGCACCTGCGGCGGCGGGTCCGCCGGGCGGTCCCAGTCGTCCATCGGCAGCGAGAGGAAGACCGGCCCGGCCGGTGGTTGCACCGCCGAGGCGTACGCCCGCATGAAGGCTGCCGGGATGTCCTGCGCGCGGGCCGGCTCGTGGGCCCACTTGACGTACGGCTGGGCCAGCTCGACCGCCCGGGGGCTGGCCAGGCGCGGCTCGATCAGCAGCATCTCGCGGGTCTGCTGGCCGGCGCTGACGATCAGCGGGGTCCGGTTGTGCCAGGCGGTGACCAGGTTGCCCATGCCGTTGCCGGTGCCCGGCGCGGTGTGCAGGTTGACGTGCGCGGGCCGGCCGGTGCCCTGGGCGTAGCCGTCGGCCATCGCGACCGCCGACGCCTCCTGGAGCGCGTGCACGTAGTGGAAGTCGGCCGGGAACTCCTGGAGGAACGGCTCCTCGGTCGAGCCGGGGTTGCCGAAGACGGTGGTCAGCCCGAGGGCGCGCAGCAGGTCGTAGGTCGCCTCCCGCACCGTCGCCATCGCCGGCTGCCCCCGTCCTCCATGCGGATGCCGGAGACAGTCCGGTGCCCGGTCCCCCGACCAGCCGAATCTATCGGGCCGTAGCCGACTTTTCGGGCGCTTCCCACGCTCAGGGCAGCGGGAACGGCAGCTTGATTCCGTCCAGCGCGCTCCCGCACTGGCACTCCCGCTCGGCCGGCAACGCGGCGACGGCGTCCAGCAGCAGCCCACGCAGCCGGTCGGTGTTCTCGGCGAAGACCCGGAACACCTCCTCGTGGGTGACCGACTCGCCCGCCTCGACACCCGCGTCCAGATCCGTCACCAGCGCGATCGACGTGTAGCAGAGCGCCAGCTCGCGGGCCAGCACCGCCTCCGGGTGCCCGGTCATGTTGACGATCGTGCCGCCGATCGAGGCGAACCAGCGCGACTCCGCCCGCGTCGAGAAGCGCGGGCCCTCGACCACGACCACCGTCCCGCCGTCCACCGCCGGCACGCCCCGACCGGCCGCCGTGTCCAGCAGCGTGCGCCGCCCCGCCGGGCAGTACGGGTCGGCGAACGACACGTGCACCGCGCCCCGGTCGTAGTAGGTCTGCACGCGCCCGGTGGTGCGGTCGATCAACTGATCCGGCACCACGAACGTGCCCGGACCCAACTCCGGCCGCAGGCCGCCCACCGCGCAGGGCGCCAGCACCTGGCGTACGCCCAGTGACCGCAGCGCCCACAGGTTGGCCCGGTAGGGGATCAGGTGCGGCGGGTACCGGTGATCGCGCCCGTGCCGGGGCAGGAACGCCACCCGGCGACCGCCCACCTCGGCCACGGTGATCGGGCCTGACGGCTCGCCGTACGGGGTGTCCACCACGTGCTCAACCCCGTCGAGCAGAGCGTAGAGACCCGACCCGCCGATCACCGCCAGTTCGGCCTCCGCCGCCATCCGGCCCTCCCTCGATACGTGGCGATCACCCGCCTGTCAGACCTTAACCAGCGGGCGGAACGCAAGCTATGGTGCGTGACATGGCGTTGACAGGGTGGACGGTCGACGGCCTCGGGCCCGTACGGGCGCACGGCTGACGGGTGTCGGACATGCAGAGTGAGGGGCAGGCGATCGGTGGCCGAGCCATGGAGTCGATGACCGGACGACTGCTGGTCGCGACACCAGGGCTCAAGGATCCGAACTTCGACCGTACGGTCGTGCTGCTCGTCGCCCACGAACCCGGCGGCGCCCTCGGGGTGGTGCTGAACCGGGCCACCGAGGTCTCGGTGGCCGACGTGCTCGGCGACTGGAGCGACCTGGCCCGCGACCCGGCCGTGCTGTTCGAGGGCGGTCCCGTACAGCCCGACTCCGCCATCTGCCTGGCCCGGATGCGGCACCCCGTCCGGCCGGTCAAAGGCTTCCACCGCGTCTCCGGCGCGGTCGGCACCATCGACCTCTCCGTCGACCCGGAGAAGCTGCGCGAGGCAGTCGGCGGGATCCGGGTGTTCGCCGGCTACTCCGGCTGGGGCGCCGGGCAGGTGGAGCGCGAGATCGAGGAGGGCTCCTGGTTCGTGCTGGATGCGCTGCCCGGTGACGCCTTCGTCGAACGGCCGGATGATCTCTGGCCGATGGTGCTGCGCCGGCAGGGCGGCATGATGGCGGCGGTGGCCCACTTCCCGCCGGACGTGGCGCTGAACTGACCCCTTCGGTGGGGGACCCCCGCGAGATGACCATGCGGGGCGGCGTGTGTATAGTTCTTCCCGTGCCCGGGCGAACGGGCGCGAACGCAAGGGGCCGTGGCGCAGCTGGTAGCGCACCACACTGGCAGTGTGGGGGTCAGGGGTTCGAGTCCCCTCGGCTCCACCGACCGCACCATTGTGCGAACCGGTGGTACTCCTGAAGTGCCCTCGTCCGTTTCGGGCGGGGGCATTGTCGTGTCGGTGGGGATCTGAACACGGGTACGACTCCCTGGTCGGTGATTTGGACTTCGGCGATGACCGGCTTGGAGTTTCTCGATGGCGCTCGTCCGGATGCTCCGCCGTGATTCGTGAGATGCGCTTCGTCGTGTCGGTGCCGGATGAGGTCTCGGCCCATGCCGTCGCCGAGAAGCTGGCCGAGCGCGGCCACCTGCTGGTCGCGGTACGGGAGGTGCCGACCGACCCGCTGGAGGGTCGCTTCGCCGGCTGGTGGCGAGTTCACTCGCTGGCCGTGGACCCGCCCTACGAGGGTCCGCTGGAGGTCTCACCGGCCGAGAAGAAGGCCGTTGCGGCAATTGCCCGGAAGTACGGCGGGCAGGTCAACTCGGCGTGCGGCCAGTTTCCGGACAAGGCGATCGAGCGCTTCTCCCGGGAGGGCCTCGCGCACGAGCTCGACCGGGCCGAGGCCGACCGGATCCGCGCGGAGCTCGTCGGCGGGCAGACAGCCGTCGCGCCGTCCTTGCCCGCGCCTCCCGGACTCAAGTGCGGTGGTTTCCGTCGTCCTGCCGCCGATCTTCGCGCGGCCGCCGAGGTGGTGCCCTTCGAGGGCCACACCTTCGACGGTGTGGGCGACCTGATCGCAGCGATCGCGAGCGACGCGTTCCCGCAGGGCTCGGTGGTGCCCGCCACCCCGGGGGCGGTGCCGCGGCTGGCCGCGCTGGCAGGTGCCGACGGGGTGAGCGACTTCTACCGGGCGATGACGCTCATGGTGCTGTTCCAGATGAGCACCGCGGGTCGGCGGCGGCTGGCCTACCAAGCGGACGCCCCGGAAGACGGCGGTGCCGAGACGCCCGTGGAGACGGCGACCCGGGCCGCGGTCGCGGCGGTGCTGCCCGGTCTCGCCGTGGGCCGCAGCGAACTGGCCGAGTTCATCCTCGCCGGGCTGTCCGCGGCCACGCGGGAGGCGGGGGTCGGAATGCCGGCCGGCCTGGAGCGGATCGCGGGGCGGTACGCGGGCACCGCCCGCATCCCGGTGGTGAACCTGATCCGGGCCGTGGCTGACGGCGCCGAAGAGCCCATGCGGACCGCCACCGCAGCGGTGGTGGCGGCCCTGCCCGAGGTGGTCGACGGCCTGCAGAGCACAAAGGCGTTGGTCGAGGGGCGGGCACTCGACACGCTCGATACCGTGCTGCAGTGGGAGCTGGACAACGCTCGGCTGTCCAAGCTGGGCACGGTCTTCGGCCCCCGCTGATGACCGCCGGCCCACCGGCGGTGTGAGTTGGCGAACGGCGGTGTGCCAGCAATCCGGGTGGTGCCGGCAATGGGCTGAACCGGCCAGAATCCGCTCAACCGGCCGCCCGGCCGGCGAGCAGCAGCGCCCAGCACAGCGCGCCGAACCCCGCAGTGCTCGCCACCGCCCGAACCACGTTCCAGGTGACCCAGGCGGACTCGAAGCGCTCCCGTGCCGCACCGGGACCGGCCGAACCGGCTGCCGCCAGCGCGTCGTTCAGCGGCACGTTCACCGCCACGGTGACGACGAACATCACCAGGTAGAGGGCGAGCCCGGCGACGATCCACGGCAGCCCCGGCCGGGCCACCCCACGCCACGCCAGCACCGCCGCGAGCGCGGCGAGCACCGGCGTACCCAGGAAGGCCAGCAGGAACCAGCCGTTGACGATGGTGGCGTTGATGCGCTGCATGGCGTCCACGAACGTGCGGTCGTCCGCGCCGCGCAGCGCCGGCATCACGGCGTACGCGAACGCGGCGAACAGGCCCGCCATCAGCCCGGCCCCGACTGTGGCGCCGACCAGCGTCAGTTGTTGTACGAGTCGCATGTGTTCATCGAACCGCCGCGCGGTGAGACGGCCCATGGCCAGGACGCGCGATCCTGTGTTCAATCGTCTCGTGGACGCCGTCTCCGGCCTGCTCGACGGTCCCCGGGCGCGGGGTGCCTTCCTGCTGCGCTCGATCCTCACGCCGCCCTGGTCGATGCTGATCCGGGACGAGGCGCCGCTCACGCTGGTCGCCGTGGTGCGCGGGGACGCCTGGATCGTGCCCGCGGAAGGGGAGGCCGCGCGGCTCGGCGACGGTGACGTGGCGATCGTGCGTGGCCCGGCCCCGTACACGGTGGCGGACGACCCGGTCACCGTGCCGCAGGTGGTCGTGCACCCGGGCCAGCGCTGCACCACGCCGGACGGGCGCGAGCTGTTCGCGATGACGCGGTGGGGCGTACGCACCTGGGGCAACGGGCCGGACGGCCGGACCGTGCTGCTCACCGGCACGTACCCGGTGCGGGGCGCTGTCGGGCGGCGGCTGCTCGACGCGCTGCCGTCGCTGGCGGTGGTCCGCCGCGAGTCCTGGGACACGCCGCTCGTGCCGTTGCTGGCCGACGAGATCGTCAAGGACGACCCCGGCCAGGAGGCGGTGCTGGATCGCCTGCTCGACCTGCTGCTCATCGCCGCGCTGCGGGAGTGGCTCGCCCGGCCGGGCGCCGCCGCGCCCGCCTGGTACCGGGCGTACACGGATCCGGTGGTCGGCCGCGCGCTGCGGATGCTGCACGACGACCCGGCCCGTCAGTGGACGGTGGCGTCGCTGGCTGCCGAGGTGGGGCTGTCCCGGGCGGCGCTGGCGCGGCGCTTCACCGCGCTGGTGGGCGAGCCGCCCATGTCGTACCTGACCGGTTGGCGGCTGGCGCTCGCGGCCGACCTGCTCCGCGAGCCCGGCGCCACAGTGGGCGCGGTGGCCCGCCGGGTCGGCTACGGCAGCTCGTTCGCCCTGAGTACGGCGTTCAAGCGCCGGTACGGCGTGAGCCCACGCGGGCACGTCGACGCCGCTAGATTGGCCGGATGACTGTCGACCTGTTCGCCGGCGTCCCGATCCGCGATCTCGCCGTGTCGACGGCCTGGTACGAGCGGCTGCTCGGCGCCCCGCCGCAGTTCCTGCCCAACGACCACGAGGCGGTGTGGGAGCTTGCCGAGCACCGCTACCTCTACGTCGAGGTGCGGCCCGACCACGCCGGTCACGCCATGCAGACGGTCTTCGTCGAGGACTTCGACTCCCGCGTCGCGGCGATCGCCGGCCGTGGTCTGACGCCTGCGGTCCAGGAGACCTACGACAACGGCGTCCGCAAGGCGATCTTCCGCGACCCGGACGGTAACGAGATCGGCTTCGGCGGCGGCCCGGCCTGACCGGGCCGCGGCGATCCGCGGCCCGGTCGGGTACGTCAGCGGGGACTCCGCGTCTTCGGCAGGTCGAACTGGTCCGCGCGGCGGCAGTCTTTCGGGCCGCCGACCGCCTGCGGACCGACCTCCTCCAGTGCCTTGCGGGCGCGCTGGCGGCCGAGGTTCCAGGCGTACCAGGGGTCGGGCTCGGCGAGGTCGTCGGCGATCCAGCTCAGCGTGCACCGGCGTACCGGGTCGGGAAGCTTGGCCAGCGACGGCGTCGCGTCGGCGGACAGCGCCCGCAGATACCAGGCGTCGATCTTGCCGGTCTGCTCGTACCGCAGCGCGTTGCGGCGCGCGACGTAGTCCTCCGGGTTGAGCACCGCCAGGCCGAGCAGCATCGCCACCGCCAGCGCGACAGTGGTGCCGGGAATCCACCGGCCCTTGAACCGGACGCCGGCCAGGATGATCATCAGGAAGACCGTGCCGAGCAGCATCTCGAACGCCATCACGAAGATCCGCTCACCGGTGAAGCTGTAGACCTTCTGGTACGTCCACATCCGGGACAGCGCCGACGCCACGATCACCACGCTCAGCGCGCTGATCAGCCCCAGCAGCACACGCAGCAGGACGCGCTCGACCGGCCGCTCCCGGCGCGCCCAGCGGCCCACGCCACCGAGCACCGCCACCGTCAGCAGCGTGACGAAGAGAAGCTGCCAGAAGCCGCTGCGCGCGTACTCGGCGTAGCTGAGACCGGCGACGCGCTGCACGTGTTGCTGCCCGCCGAAGAGCACCGTGAACTGCACCACCACGAACCCGGCGAACAGCAGGACGAGCGCTCCGATGGCCGGGGCCCACTCCAGCAGGCCGATCCGCCGCTCGCCGGACTTGTCCACGGTGGACAGGTCGGGCGGCGCGGCGATCGTGTAGACCGCGGCGACCGCGATCAGCCCGCCCACCACTGCCAGGAACACCCAGCTGAACACCGAACCCATGTCGGTCTCGGGAACGAGTGAGCCGAGCGCCTCGGAGAACGCCGCGTCGGCGGAGGCGAGCAGACTGCCGAAGACCACGAGCACCACGACTGTGGCGACCACCGAGACGGTCACCTTGCTGACCGTCGCCGCCGACGCCGAGGTGGTGACGTGCCGGCGTACCCAGGGCAGGCCGCGCAGCGCCGCGAACGGCGTGGCGACCAGGCCGAACAGGATCGACCGCACCAGCCGCCCGCCGATGATCGCGAGGGTGGCGCAGCCCAGCGCGCCGAGCACGCAGAACGTCACGAGCCACCAGGCGTTGCGGAACGCCGGCACGGCCATCAGGGCCAGCGCGGCCGCCGCCCACCCGGCCCGGATGAGCCGGTCGGCGCGAGGCAGGTCAGCGGTCTTCGCCCGGACCGCCAGCACCACCGCGACAGTGAGCGTGAGCCACCCCAGGAACCAGCCGACGCCGACCCGGCCCAGCGGCACGAAGACCGCGCTGCCGACCGCGCCGGCCAGCACCGCGAGCGGCGCGGCCCGGCCGGTCGCCTTCTTCGGGCCGGGCCACCGCGCGCCGAGGAACGAGGTCCGCGGCGTCGGCGGTCGCGGCGCCCAGACCGGCGCCTGCGGGTGGCCGGTCCACCCCGGGCCGGGGTACGGCGGCGCGCCCATCGGCCGACCGGGAGGCGGCGACATGCCCGGAGCGTGCGGTGTGCCCGGCGCGGGCGACGGGCCGGGAATCGGCTGCGCGCTCGGGGTCCCCGGCGCGCCGGGAGCCTGCGGCGTGGACCCGGCCTGCGGGTTCGGCGCATCCGACGGGGACGAATCCGGGGCGGCAGGCGAACCGGTGGCCGAAGCCGCCGTGCCGGTGCCCGAGGTGGACGGACCCGCCGATGCGGCGTCCTCGGCAGCCGAAGGGGCTCCGTCGGCTCGGGCGGCGGCAGGCCGGGCCGCCGGAGCGGCGTCCGGCGTGGCGGCGACGGGCTCTCCACGATCAGCCGCCCCTGTCGGACCCTCCCCGGTCGGGGACACGCCCGCGCCCGCGGGAGCCGGCTGCGGCTTGGCGGCGTCGCCGGTGGCGGGGGAGTGGGCGGCACCCTCCACCGGGGAGCGTTCGACGGCCGGCGCTTTCGCCTGAGCGGGCACCGCGCTCGGCTGGCCGGTCGCCGGCACCAGCGGGAGGAACAGCGCGTACCCCTGGGTGCCGGGCGGGACGGTGACCGGAATCGCCCAGCCGGGCTGCCCCTCCGCGCCGGGCCACGGCACCGGCGTGGGCGCGCCCTCCATGGTGGGCATTACCAGCAGATACGGCTGGGCGGCAGGTGGGACGTCGCCCGTCGCGGGCCCGTCCGCCGCGGCGGCGCGGGAGGGCTCGGGGGACGGTTCCGGCTCGGGCAAGGGACGCTCCTCGATCACAGGGTTTCGTCACTGTAGGTCCCCCTGTACGCGCCCCGCCGCCCCGCCTGTCCGTTCGGTCACACTGGCCCGGCCGATCGGCGCGGATCGAACCTTTGACGCCTCGCGGCCGTACCAGTGCGCAGGAGGTCGATCACATGGCCGCACGCCGCGCGTTCGCCGCGCTCGCCGCCGTCGCCGTGACGGTGCCGCTCGGCGCCACACCGGCCGTCGCGCACGGTGCGCCGACCAGCCCGCTGAGCCGGGCCGCCGCGTGCGGGCCGGAGGGTGGCCGCGCGCAGACACCCGCGTGCCGGGCCGCGATCGCCGCCGGCGCGGCGGTACGCGAGTGGGACAACATCCGGGTCGCCCGCGTCGACGGGCGGGACCGGGAACTCATCCCGGACGGGGAACTGTGCAGTGGCGGGCTGTCCGCGTACCGAGGGCTGGACCTGCCGCGCGCTGACTGGCCGGCCACCACGCTCACCGCCGGTGCCCGGCACACGTTCCGCTACCGCACCACCATCCCGCACCAGGGCACGTTCCGGTACTACGTCACCACCGGCTCGTACTCGCCGCAGCAGCGGCTGACCTGGGCGGACCTGGAGAAGAAGCCGTTCCTTCAGGTCACCGACCCGCCGATCCGCTCCGGCGCGTACGAGATGCGGGGCCGGCTGCCGGCCGACCGCACCGGCCGGCACATCGTCTACGTCATCTGGCAGAACTCGGACACCCAGGACACCTACTACTCCTGCTCGGACGTCATCTTCCGGGCGGCCCGCGGTGAGCCGGACGCGTCACCGGCAGCGCCGAAGGCGAGCGCGTCGCCTCCGCGTACCCTCGCCGGGGCGGCGACCGACGACGAGCCGGCGGTGCCGGTGGCGACGGTGACCGACGGCGGACCGCTGTCCCGGCCGCTCGTCGTCGGCGCGGCGGCGGTCGTCGTCGCGCTGCTCGCCGCGGCAGTTGTGGGGCTGCGGCTGAACCGGACCGGCGGCCCGCCGCCCGGGCGGCCGTGCGGTGTCCGCAACCACCGCGCCGGGCGGCGCCGGATCTGGTGACTCAGCCGAGCAGGCCCTCGATCTCGGCCAGGTCGTCACCGGCGAGGTCGAGGTTGTCCAGCGCGGCCACGTTGCCCTCCAACTGGGCGACGCTGCTCGCGCCGATGATGAGGCTGGTCATGCGCGGGTCGCGCAGCGCCCAGGCCAGGGCGAGCTGCGCGAGGGTCTGACCGCGCCGTTCGGCCACCGCCGCGAGCCCGCGGACCGTCGCCATCGTCTCCTCGTCGAGGTCGCTCTCGTTGAGGAAGACGCTCGTACGCACCCGGGAGTCGGCCGGAATGCCCGTGAGGTAACGGTCGGTGAGCAGGCCCTGGGCGAGCGGGCTGTACGCGATGCAGCCGGCGCCCACACGCTCCAGCGTGTCCAGCAGGCCGTCGCTCTCCGTCCAGCGGTTCATCATCGAGTACGACGGCTGGTTGATCAGCAGCGGCGTGCCAAGGTCGCGCAGGATCTCGGCGGCGCGCTCGGTCTGCTCGGAGTCGTAGTTGGAGATGCCCACGTAGAGTGCCTTGCCGGAGCGGACGATCGCGTCGAGCGCGCCCATCGTCTCCTCCAGCGGCGTCTCCGGGTCGAAGCGGTGCGAGTAGAAGATGTCGACGTAGTCCAGCCCGAGGCGGCGCAGCGACTGGTCCAGCGACGAGATCAGGTACTTGCGCGAGCCCCACTCGCCGTACGGGCCGGGCCACATCAGGTACCCGGCCTTGCTGGAGATCACCAGCTCGTCCCGGTACGGCTTCAGGTCGGTGGCGAGCAGCCGGCCGAAGTTCTCCTCGGCCGAACCGGGCGGCGGGCCGTAGTTGTTGGCCAGGTCGAAGTGGGTGATGCCGAGGTCGAAGGCGCGGCGGACGATGTCGCGCTGCCGCTCGAAGGGCCGGTCCGGACCGAAGTTGTGCCACAGGCCGAGGGAGATGACGGGGAGCTTCAGCCCGCTCCGGCCGCTGCGCCGGTAGATCATCTCGTGGTAACGGTCGTCGCTGGCGAGGTAGGTCACCAGGCCATTCTGTCCGGACCGGAGTGCGCACGCAGCGGCGCGGGTACGTTCGGCCTCATGCGTTACGTGCGGCTCGACACCCCCAAGCCCATCTCCAAGATCGGTCTCGGCACCTGGCAGTTCGGCTCCAAGGAGTGGGGCTACGGCCCCGAGTACGAGCGCCGGGCCGCCGAGATCGTGCGCCGGGCGCTCGACCTGGGCGTCACCCTGTTCGACACCGCCGAGCTGTACGGCTTCGGCCGCAGCGAGCGCATCCTCGGCGCGGCGCTCGGCGACGACCGGGCCAAGGTCGTGGTCGCCAGCAAGATCTTCCCGCTGCTGCCGGTCGCCCCCGTCGTGCAGCAGCGCGCTGTCGCCTCCGCCGCCCGGCTCGGCGTCGACGGCATCGACCTCTACCAGGTGCACCAGGCCAACCCGGTGGTCGCCGACACCACCACCATGCGCGGCATGCGCTCTTTGCAGGACGTCGGACTGGTCGGCGAGGTCGGGGTCAGCAACTACGGCCTGCGCCGGTGGCGGTTCGCCGAGGCCGCGCTGGGCCGCCGGGTGCTGAGCAACCAGGTCCGCTACAGCATGATCGACCGCGGGCCCGAGGAAGACCTCATCCCGTACGCGGAGCAGGCCGGCCGCATCGTCATCGCGTACTCGCCGCTGGCGCAGGGCTTCCTCTCCGGCCGCTACGACGCCACGAACCCGCCCGCCGGGGCGGTACGCCGGGCCAACCCGTACTTCCTGCCGGAGAACCTGGAACGCGGCGCCGAGCTGATCGCCACGCTGCGCGAGGTCGCCGACGCGCACGACGCCACGCCGAGCCAGATCGCGCTCGCGTACGTGCTGCGGCACCCCAACGTGGTGGCCATCCCTGGTGCCTCCGGGGTCGAGCAGATGGAACGCAACGCGGCCGCCGCCGAGATCGACCTCGCCGACGACGAGTACGCCGCGCTGGTCGCCGCCGCGCACGCGTTCCGCCCGGTCACCGGCCTGGCCGCCGTGCCCCGGATGGTCCGCGCCCGCCTCGGGAGGTGAGCGGCGCTCCGGCGGCGTCAGTGGCGACGGGCGCCGCCGGTCATCGGAGCGCGCTAGCGTGGATCGGGTGACCGCTCCCAACCAGGTTCTCCCGGTTCCGCCCGCCGAGCTGCCGAGCACGCTCGGCGCGTTGCGCGCGGCCGGCCACCAGTACCGCACGGTCAAGCAGGAACTCCGAGACAACCTCCTCGCCCGGATGGGCTCCGGCGAGGACCGCTTCCCCGGCATCGTGGGCTACGAGGACACGGTGCTGCCCGAGGTCGAGCGTGCGCTGCTCGCCGGGCACGACATGGTGCTGCTCGGCGAACGCGGGCAGGGCAAGACCCGGCTGATCCGCTCGCTCGGCGCGCTGCTGGACGAGTGGACCCCGGTGATCCCCGGCTCGGTGCTCAACGAGCACCCGATGCACCCGATCACGCCCGCCTCCCGGGCGCTCGTCGAATCGGCCGGCGACGACCTGCCGATCGGCTGGCTGCACTGCTCGATGCGGTACGGCGAGAAGCTCGCCACGCCGGACACCAGCGTCGGTGACCTGATCGGCGACGTCGACCCGATCCGCCTCGCCCAGGGGCGCACGCTCGGCGACCCGGAGACCATCCACTTCGGGCTCGTACCGCGTACCAACCGGGGGATCTTCGCCGTCAACGAGCTGCCCGACCTGGCCGAACGCATCCAGGTGGCGCTGCTCAACGTGCTGGAGGAGCGCGACATCCAGGTCCGCGGCTACCAGCTGCGGCTGCCGCTGGACCTGCTGCTGGTGGCCAGCGCCAACCCGGAGGACTACACCAACCGGGGCCGGATCATCACGCCGCTCAAGGACCGGTTCGGCGCGGAGATCCGTACCCACTACCCGCTGGACCTGGACCTGGAGCTGTCGCTGATCCGGCAGGAGGCGGATCTGGTCGCCGTCGTGCCGGAGCACGTGCTGGAGGTGCTGGCCCGGTTCGCCCGCGACGTGCGGGAGTCGCCGTCGGTGGACCCGCGCTCGGGTGTGTCCGCCCGGTTCGCCATCGCCGCCGCGGAGACAGTGGCCGCCGCCGCGTTGCGCCGTTCCGGTCTGCTGGCCGGTGCCTCTGCTGCTGCCTCGGGTGGCGGGGCCGGGTCGGCGTCCCGGCCGGAGGCGCCGGTGGCCCGGATCGGGGACACCGTCTCGGTCACCTCCACGCTGCGCGGCAAGGTCGAGTTCGAGAGCGGCGAGGAGGGACGCGAGATCGAGGTGCTCGCGCACCTGCTGCGTACCGCCACCGCCGAGACGTTCCGCGCCCGCCTGGCCGGGCTGGACCTGTCCGGCTTCACCGCGATCGTCGCCGGGGGCGGCGCCGTCGAGACCGGCGAGCTGGTCTCCTCGGCCGAGCTGCTGCGCCAGGTCGGCACCGTACCGGGGCTGGCCAAGGTGCTCGACCGGCTCGGGCTCGGCGACGCGCCCAGCCCGGAGGAGGCCGCCGCCGGCATCGAGTTCGTGCTGGAAGGGCTGCACCTGACCCGGCGACTCGGCAAGGACGTCACCGACTCCGGGCGCACCGTCTACGGGGACCGGGACTGACAGTGGCCGGCGGCAACCGCTTCCGGTACGGGCAGTGGCGCGGCGGACCGGACCCGCTCGCCCCGCCGTACGACGTGCGCGCCGCGGTGGACGCGGTCGGCTCGGACGTGCTCGCCGGCGGCAGCCTGCGCGAGTCGCTTCGTGAGCTGCTGCGGCGCGGCCCGCAGGGGCGGGGCGGCCTGGACGACCTGGCCGCCCGCGCCCGCCGCCTGCGTCGCGAGGCGCTGCGCCGCGGTGACCTCGACGGCGCCGTCACCCGGGCCCGGGCGCTGCTCGACCAGGCGCTCGCCGCCGAACGCGACGAGCTGCGCGGCCGCGACGGCGACGACGCCCGGTTCGCCGAGGCCGTGCTCGACAACCTGCCCCGCTCCACCGCCCGCGCGGTGTCGGAGCTTTCCGGGTACGACTGGGCCAGCGCCGAGGCGCGGCAGACGTACCAGCGCATTCTCGACGGGTTGCGTGGCGACGTGCTGGAGCAGCGCTTCGCCGGGCTGCGCGACGCGGCGCGAGCCGCCGCCGACCCGGCCGCACAGCGGCAGCTCGCCGAAATGATGCGCGACCTCAACGACCTGCTCGCCCGGCACGCCCGCTCGGAGGACACCACCGACGCGTTCGCCGAGTTCATGCGCCGGCACGGCGAGTTCTTCCCGGAGCGGCCCACTAACGTCGACGAGCTGATCGACGTGCTGGCCCGCCGGGCCGCCGCGGGTGAGCGGCTGATGCGGTCGCTGTCCGACCGGCAGCGCGAGGAACTGGCCGGGCTGATGCGCCAGTCGCTCGGCGACCGGCTGGCCGGTGAGCTGTCCCAGCTCGACGCGCACCTGCGGTCGCTGCGGCCGGACCTGAACTGGCAGCGCGGCGAGCGGGTCCGCGGCGACCAGCCGCTCGGCTACGGCGAGGCCACCGGTGCGCTCGACGAGATCGCCGAACTCGACGAGCTGCTGGACTCCCTCGACCAGGACCAGTCCGGCGCCACGCTCGACGACGTCGACGTGGAGGCGGTCGCCCGCACGCTGGGCCGCGACGCCGCCGACGACGTACGCCGGTTGCAGGAGCTGGAACGCGAGCTGCGCCGCCAGGGCTGGGTCACCCGCGACGCGGAAGGGCTGACGCTCAGCCCGAAGGCGCTGCGCCGCCTCGCGAGCACCGCGCTGCGGCGTGTCTTCGCCGACCTGACCGCCGGCCCGCGCGGCCAGCACGACCTCCGCACCGCGGGCGCGGCAGGCGAGGTGAGCGGCGCGTCCCGCCCCTGGGAGTACGGCGACGAGCAGCCGCTGGACGTGGTGCGCACGCTCACCCGGGCGGTACGCCGGGCCGGGCCCGGAGTGCCGGTGCCGCTCGCGGTCGAGGACTTCGAGGTGGTGGAGACCGAGCGGCGCGCGTCGGCGGCTGTGGTGCTCTGCGTCGACCTGTCGTACTCGATGATCTCGCAGGGCCGCTGGGGTCCGATGAAGCAGACCGCGCTGGCCCTGTCGCACCTGATGGCGACCCGGTTCCCGCAGGACGCGCTGCAGATCGTCGGCTTCGGCCGGGAGGCGATGCCGCTGACCCAGCAGGAGCTGGCGGCGGTGGAGCCGGACATGCAGCAGGGCACCAACCTGCAGCACGCGCTGCGGCTCGCCGACCGGCACCTGCGCCGCCATCCGGGCGCCGAGCCGGTGGTGCTCGTGGTCACCGACGGCGAGCCCACAGCCCACCTGGACCCGGAGGACGGCGAGGCGTACTTCCACTGGCCGCCGCTGCCGGAGACCATCTCGGCGACGATCCGGGAGGTGGACCGGCTGACCCGGTACGGCGCCACGCTCAACTTGTTCATGCTGGGCGACGACCCGGGACTGCGCCGGTTCGTGGACGCGGTGGCGCGGCGCTCGGGTGGCCGGATGTTCACCCCCGACCTGGACGACCTGGGCGAGTACGTGGTGTCCGACTACCTACGCGCCCGTCACGGCCGCCGCTGACCCGCACTCCCTCGTCGATCTCGCACCCTCTCCCCGATCTTGGAGTTGTGGCGCCCAGGTTGTCGGGGTTTGACAGCCTTCGCGAGGTGCCACAACTCCAAGATCGCCGACCGAGGATTCTCGGGGGAGTTCCTGGGGCGCCTCAACCCGCCCAGGGCTCCCCTGAGCGCGCGATCTTGCACTTCGGTACCCCGTAAACCGCGCGAATGGGACGTTCGGAGGGCTCAAACTGCAAGATCGCGTGGCCTCGCTCCGCCCCTCGCTCCGCCCCTCGCTCCGCCCCTCGCTCCGCCCCTCGCTCCGCCCCTCGGTTCGGCCCGCCTCGAGGGCGTCGATCATGAACTTGGCGGCACGTGGTGTCCGTTTTGTCGCCGCTAACCTCATGATCGACCCTGTGATGGGTGGGAGGGCTCCTTCGGGGGTGATCAAGGAGTTTGTGTCCTCGTAGGTGCCGAAAGGTGCCGCAAACTCCTTGATCACGGGCCGGCGGAGCGAGGTTGCCCGGGCTGGGCACGGTGGGATGCGCTCGGCGGCGGGCCGGGCGCGGCTGCATCTGGCGTGTGTGGGAGGTGTGGGGTGAGTGTCCGGTTCGGGGGTGGTGGGTGGCACTCTGGTGGCGGAATCGTGGGCGGGCCGGTGGCGTTGTAACCAGGTGACCGACCGAGCAAGGCCCCGCCCCTCGCGGCGGCGGCGCCGGGTGTGGGAACAGTCCGGGGCTGCCGGTCGTTGTGCATGGTTCCGACGAGGTGAACCCGCGCCGCCCCCTCCGGTGGCGTGAGGCGCCCGACGACGTGAACCCGCGCCGCTTGCCGGTGGCGTGAGGCGCCCGGGAATGATGCCGGGCTGCGGGTCGTTGGACATTCTTCCGGCGCCGCGTAGAGGCCCCCGCCCCCGCGAGCAGCCGAACTCTCGAAGACTTCTTTTGAGCGCCTGACGGTGCTCGCACCCGCGCCGAATCCCCTGTCGGTGTGGGCGTCGATCCCCCGAATGGAGCCCTCTGATGAACACGATTCTGCGTAAGAGCATCCTGGGTATTGCTGGTCTGGCTTTCACCGGTGGCGTGTTCGCCGGCCCCGTCGCCGCCCACGCGGCCGACACCACCACTAGCGTCAAGCCGGTGAGCGTGAGCGTGAGCGTGCAGGGTGACAAGCTGATCCCGCACGGCGTGCAGGGCACCCAGTCGCGCATCGACCTGAACGACGAGCAGACCGCGAATGTGAAGGCGACTGGCCCCGTTCGACCCGGCGCAGTTCGTCGACGCGCTGCTCGGCACCGAGCCGCTCGCCCGGGACGCGTAGCCTCTCCCGTGACGACTGACGATCTCGCCTACGCGGGGTG